>CANIBP010000004.1 GCA_947466075.1 Verrucomicrobiaceae bacterium | reverse complement strand
TTTGTGGCTTATGCCAAGCTCGCGGGCCAGCGCAGTGATACTACGCGTGCCTTCTTCCTGCAGGCTGACCGCCTGTTCTCTGAAGGCGGCGTCATACTGCGCAGGGCGCACTCGGTTCTCAGTAGGTTCTATCGTTCGGTTCATGGGACACGGTTCCTAGTTCAGGTTGGTTTTCGTGTCCACCTTTTCGGCACAAGCTCAGATCTGCTTCGTGTGCAGGGTGTGGACAGCCATGATCAGAAATCCGTCGCACTTGCGACCGCCTCCCATTTCTCCGCCTCACGTGTCAGCGCCGCTGCTTTGTCGCGGAACTTCTTCACCACATACTTCCCTAGCGGCAAATGCAGTGGTGCTTCGCCATCCAGCACCATCTTCACAATCGCCTCCGCCGCCTTGGCCGGATCACCCGGTTGCTTGCCGTTCATCGATTCAAGAAAGCGTCCAAACTTGCCAGCAGTCGCTTGGTAATCCGCAATCTCACTCGCAGCTTTCTCCAAACCACGCGCAATGAAATCCGTTCTGAATGGACCAGGCTGCACCAGCGTCACCTGGATGCCCAACGCGGCCAGTTCTAGTCGCAAACTCTCGCTCATGAGTTCCAGTGCCGCCTTCGCAGCACCGTAGATGCCAAAGCCCGCGTAGTTCGAGATCGCCGCCGCCCCGCTGACGTTCACGATGTGGCCACTCTTCTGCGCCCGCAGCCCCGGCAACGCAGCGCGGATCACATTCAGCGGGCCGAAGAAATTCGTCTCCATGTTGCGGCGGATCTGCTCATCGCTGCATTCTTCAACAGCGCCGATCAAGCCATAACCCGCGTTGTTAACGATCACATCCAATGTTCCCGCAGCCGCGATAACTTCGCGCACATTCGCTGCATCGGTGATGTCCAACGTCATGACTTCGCAGCATCCAGCCTTCTCCAGATCCGCAATGCTTCTCACATCACGTGCTGTGGCGATGACCTTCTGTCCCGCAGTCATCGCCGCCTCCGCAATGGCACGGCCAAAGCCAGTGGAACAACCAGTGATAAGCCAATTTTTTTGATTCATGCAGGATTCAAACGCCAGAGTGTGAAATTAAGAACAGTCGCAAACGACACCCAGGCGAGATACGGCACGAACAGCCATCCGGCCGTTGTGTTAACACGCCGAAAACTCAGCAGCGTCAGCAAAATCGCGATCCACATAACGACGATCTCGATCAACGCGAAGCCAAGCTGATGCGCCCCGAAAAAGATCGGTGTCCACGCAGCGTTGAGCGCCAATTGCACAAAGTACAGTACAAGCGGCCGTGAAAAACCAACGCGCTTCCACACCAGCCATGCGGCGATCGCCATGAGTGTGTAAAGCAGCGTCCACGCCGGGACAAACAACCACGGTGGAGGATTCCACGACGGTGTCTGCAGTGCCGCATACCACGCGCCCGGCATCGATCCGATGCTCAATAGCGGTGCGCAGAAGGTGATAACGATGAAGCCAACCAGCGCGAGGCCGCTGCGGAATTTGGAAAACGATTCACTCATGTGCTTTAGGTTACGTCTCCCGCGACGCCTTTGCCTGCTAAAACAAGCCCTCATGGCGCGAAAATATCAGGATTGTCCAAAGCCTATGCATGCACCTTGCATGTTCAGCGGCGTTTCTTTCGCCATGCTTCGTCAGATGTTTAAAACCCTGCTGCCACTCTTCATTGCCACCGCTGCTCATGCAGAGCCGGTCAGCTTTAGCCGTGAGGTGTTACCGCTGCTTTCGGACAACTGCCTTGCCTGCCATGGTCAGGATGAAGGTCACCGCAAAGCCGATCTGCGGCTCGATACGCAAGAAGGAGCGCGTGAGGTCATTAAATCGGGCGATCTCATCGCTCGCATCATCTCCGACGATCCTGAGGAGATCATGCCGCCGCCGAAGTCGTATAAACCGAAGTTGAGCAGCGAGCAGATCGACACGCTGAAGCGCTGGATCGCTGAAGGTGCGAAGTGGGGCAAGCATTGGTCCTTTGAGAAGCCAGTCAAAGTGGCTGCGGAAGGGAATCCGGTGGATTTCTTCGTCAAAGCCAAGCTCGCACAAAAAGGCCTCACGCTGTCCAAACCTGCTCCAGCGCACACGCTGAAGCGCCGACTGTCCTTTGATCTCAAAGGACTACCGCCGTCATCGGAGCAAACCGTGGATAGCCTTTTGGCCTCGCCTCACTTTGGCGAGCGCATGGCCATGTGGTGGCTCGATGCTGCGCGTTATTCGGACACGGACGGCTTCCAATCCGATGCCACGCGCACCAATTGGGCTTGGCGCGATTACGTCGTCGAGTCCTTCAATGCGAACAAGCCTTTCGACCAGTTCACGCTGGAGCAGTTCGCGGGTGATTTGCTGCCGAATGCGGCGCCGGAGCAAAAAATCGCGACGTGCTTTCACCGAAACCACATGACCAATGGCGAAGGCGGTCGCGACAAAGAAGAGTCCCGCATCGACTACGTCATCGACCGCGTGAACACGATGGGCACGGTCTGGCTCGGCCTCACGCTCGGCTGCACGCAGTGCCACTCGCATAAGTTCGATCCCATCACACACTCGGACTACTACAGTCTGAATGCCTTCTTCAACAGCATAGACGAAGACGGTGCGGCTGGCACGAATGCGAAGCCCTATCTGAGCTACCAATCACCTCATGCCAAGCGTGCCGTCGTAGAGGCGCAACAGCTCGTCGATCAGCGTAAGCCCACCGAAACCAAGGCGCGGCAGGAAGCCGAGAAACCCTTCACGAAATGGCTCGGAGATCGTCAAAACGACGTGAAGGCTGATTTCAAAGCATGGCATGTCGTTCGTGGTCTTTTGGAGTCTCAGGAAGGCACCAAGCTCTCTCAGGATACTGACGCCATCATCAGCTCCAGCGGCCCGAATCCGAAGCAGGACGACTATCGCCTCATCGCGCCGATCAAACTGCCGCGCATCACCGGTTTGAAGCTCGAAGTGTTTCCGCAAGACGGCGTGCTTTCACGCGGCGAGACCGGCGAGTTCATCCTCACCGACATCAAGGTTCAAGTGCGTCGCAAAGGCAGCTCTCAGATCCGCGACATCCTTGTGAACGGTGCCGTGGCGGATACCAAGGTCGAAGGCAAAGCGCGCGAGTATGGCGACGTGAAAGGCACGCTCGACGATGATCCACGCAACGGCTGGACGACCAAAGGCTTCCCCAAAGATCAGGCCCACACCGCGCTTTATGCTCTCGCCAAACCTCTCGTGCTCGAAAGCGATGAAGAGCTCATTTTCGAACTGCGCCACCGTTCCACCAATGGCGATGCCAACATCGCGAAGTTTCGTCTTTCCGCATCCGATCAACCTGGGCCTGCCGTGCGTGAGCTTGCTCCTTCACCTCTCGAACAACTCGCTAAAGGTCAAATCGAGCGAGATCGGCTTATGGCGCAGTTTCTCGAAGACCACGCACCCTATCAAACCGCCAAGGCATCGCTCGATCTCGCCACCGCGCAGCTCAAAGAAGTCACCGCTGCCGCAGGCAAACTCAACGTCATGGTTCTCGCTGAGCGCAAAGAGCCACGCGACACGTGTGTGTTGATTCGCGGTGTGTGGGATAAAAAAGGCGATGTGGTGAAGCGTGACGTGCCCGCTGCCATCGCACCGTGGCCTGCCAGCCTCACGCGCGATCGCATGGGCCTCGCGAAGTGGCTCACGTCAAAGGAGAACCCGCTCACCGCACGTGTGTTCGTCAACAACCTCTGGCAGATGTTTTTCGGTGCTGGCCTCGTGCGCACACCAGATGATTTTGGTCTTCAAGGTCAGCGTCCGACGCATCCTGAGCTGCTCGACTGGCTGTCAGTGGATTTTATGGAGAGCGGCTGGGATGTGAAGCGCCTCATCAAGACCATCGTGACGAGTGAGACGTATCAGCAGAGTTCAGATCGATCCGATCAGACCGATCCCTCGAATCTTCTACTCTCTCGCGGCCCGCGTTTCCGTTTACCTGCCTGGATGCTTCGTGATGCCGCCTTGAAATCCGCAGGCCTCCTCAATCCCGCACTCGGTGGCCCACCTGTGCGCCCACATCAGCCTGAAGGCGTCTGGGAAGAGATTTTCATGGGCCGCTTCACCTATGAACCGAGCCAAGGAGCCGCTCAGCATCGTCGCACACTCTATGCCTTCTGGCGTCGCAGCATCGCGCCGACCTTCCTCTTCGACAGTGCACAGCGTCGCGTGTGTGAAGTGTCGATGACACGCACGAACACACCGCTGCAAGCTCTCACGCTCTTGAACGACCAAACCATGATGGAAGCCGCACAAGCTCTCGCCAAGCAGATGCTCGCTTCTCCCAAAGATCGCCTACAAATCCTCTATCAGGCCGTTTTGACCCGCCAGGCTACGCCTCGCGAGCTTTCCGTGCTTCAACGCGAACTCGACCGTTCTTTGAGTCACTATCGCGATCATCCAGCCGATGCGGCAAAGCTCAAATCGACACCTGAACTCGCTGCGCACACACTGGTAGCCAGTTTGGTGCTCAATCTCGACGAAGCCATCACTCACGAGTAATCGCTATGACCAAAGCCATCATGAAACACCTCACACTTACCCTTTCACTCGCATGGGCCTCTCTAGCCGCTGCGCAGGACGTTCAGCTCGCAGCGACGCTCACATTCACCGAGGGGCCTGCCGCCGCTCCAGATGGAAGCGTGTATTTCACCGAGATCGTGAACCAGCGGATCATGCACCTCGGCACGGATGGCAAATTGAGCGTCTTCCGCGAGAACAGCAATGTGGCCAATGGCCTGCTCTTCGATGCGGAGGGCCGACTCGTCGCCTGCGAGGGTGCCACGTTTGAGCGGCCCGGCGTGAAAGTCAGCGGTATCCCGCGTGTGACTCGCACCGATCTAAAAACTGGCAAGATTGAGGTGCTGGCAGACAGTTTCGAGAGCAAGCCACTCACGGGTCCAAATGATGTGACCATCGACTCCAAAGGCCGACTTTATTTCACTGAGCTGGATGGAGCCGCGGTGTATCGCATCGACGCGCCAGGAAAAATCTCGCGCATCCTCGCCGCTCCCGCCGTGCAGAATCCGAACGGCATCCAGATCTCACCGGACGACCACACGCTCTATCTCGTGGAGGCAAACAAGGCCGCAGGAGGCGCACGACTCATCCGCGCCTACGATCTGGCAGAGGACGGCACGGTGTCGAACATGCGCGTGCATTATGACTTCTCGCCGGGACGCAGTGCCGACGGCATGAGCATCGACGTGGAGGGAAATCTGTGGGCTTCCGCCGGTCTGAATAACCTGCGTGGCAGCGTTGAGACGCTCGATACGAAATGCGGCGTGCATGTCATCTCGCCGCAGGGAAAACGCATCAAGTTCATCCCCATCGTCGAGGACACCATCACCAACAACGCTTTCGGCGGACCCGACATGAAGACGCTCTACATCACCGCAGGCAAAAATTTGTATCAAGTGCGGACCGACATCGCCGGCTTGCCACGTTGAATTGAAATCATGACCATGAAGCTATTCTCCAGTCTCCTGCTCGGCCTCACTCTGGCCTCCTGTTCCACCATGCGGTCGCCCATCGTGCCTGGTGCCGTGCCCAAAGATCACGGCCTCATCGGTGCCGGCGAAGGCCCCGCGTGGAAGGACGGCTCACTCTACTTCACAGACGGCAAGCACATCAACCGCATGGACCCGAAAGGCCACACGACGGTGTTTCGTCACAATGCCTCGAATGGACTGCTCTTTAATCGCGAAGGCCGCCTCGTTGCTTGTGAGTCGGGTCTGCGGCGTGTCACGCGCACGGAGAAAGACCGCCGCATCACCGTGCTCGCCGATCGCTTCGAAGGGAAGCGCTTCAACACGCCGAATGACCTCTGCATGGACTCGAAAGGGCGGATTTACTTCACCGATCCGCGTTATGGCCCTCGTGAAAGCATGGAGCTTGGCTATGAAGGCGTTTATCGCATCGACGCCGTTGGGAAAGTCACCCGAATCCGTTGCGATGGCGCGGAGCGTCCCAACGGCATTCTGATCACACCCGACGACAAGTATCTCTTCATCGCCGACAACAATAACAACAACCACGGCGGCTCGCGGAAGCTGCTGCGCTACGAGCTCGACAAGAACGGCGATGTGAAGTCAGGCAGCCGGAAGGTCATCTTCGATAGGAAAGACGGGCGTGGTCCCGATGGCATGAAAATGGATGCCGCAGGCCGCATCTACGTCGCCGCAGGCACGAACAAAGTGACCGAATGGGAAACCAACCGCTTCAAAGCCGGCTGCTACATCCTTTCGCCCAGCGGACATCTCATCGACTTCATCCCCACCGCCCCCGACGAAGCCCGCAACTGCGCTTTCGGCGGCAAGGATGGCAAAACTCTCTTCATCACCTCCGGCAATCATCTGTGGAGCGTGCCTCTCCGCTGAGCGGATGGTTTGAATGAAACATCCATTAGACTCCATGAATCACCCATCCCTGCAGACCACCCGCCGCTACTTCCTCGGCCAATGCACCGGCGTCTCCGTCGGCGCGATGGCGCTGCATGCGATGGGCCAGCAGGAATCCGTTGGGCTGCCTCAGTTGCCGCATTTTGCCGCGAAAGCGAAGCGTGTGATCTTCCTCACGCAATCCGGTGGGCCGTCGCAGTTGGAGTTGTTTGATCACAAACCGGGGCTCATGCAATGGGCGGGCAAAGAGTTGCCTGAGTCGGTGCGCAATGGTCAACGGCTCACGACGATGACCTCCGGCCAAAAGCAGCTCATCCTGCCAGGCATCACGAAATTTTCACGCCATGGACAAAGCGGCGCGACCATTGGCGAGTGGTTGCCGCATCTCGGCGAGGTGGCGGATGATTTGTGCTTCATCAAGTCGATGACGACGGATCAAATTAACCACGCACCAGCGATGACGCAGTTTTTGACCGGTCACCAGCTTCCCGGTCGTCCGAGCATGGGTGCGTGGATCAGCTACGGCCTCGGTAGCATGAACCGCAACCTGCCGGACTACCTCGTGCTCATCTCAAAGATGCAGCGCCCGAGTGATCAGCCACTCTACGATCACTACTGGGGCAGCGGCTTTTTACCTTCGCGTTATCAAGGAGTGAAGCTGCGCAACTCGAAGGACCCCGTTTTGTATCTGAGCGATCCCGAGGGGCTACCGCGTCATCTGCGCCGCGGCATGCTTGATGGACTGGCGGAGCTGAATCAAATGCGCTTCGAGCAAACACACGATCCCGAAATCACCACACGCATCAGCCAATACGAGATGGCCTATCGCATGCAGGCCAGTGTGCCGGAGCTGACTGATCTCAGTGATGAGCCGGATCATGTTTTCAACATGTATGGCCCGGATTCGCGACGCGCTGGCAGCTACGCGGCGAACTGCATCCTCGCACGACGGCTAGCTGAGCGCGGCGTGCGCTTCATTCAGCTCTTCCATCCCGATTGGGATCATCACAGCCGTTTGCCGAGCTGGTGCAGTGCTCGTTGTCGCGATACCGATCAACCGAGCGCCGCATTGATCAAAGATTTTAAACAACGCGGCATGTTGGATGAAACGCTCGTGATTTGGGGCGGCGAATTCGGCCGCGGTGTCGCCGGCCAAGGCAAATGGGACAGCCCCGAAGCTGGACGTGATCATCACCCTCGCTGCTTCACGATGTGGATGGCCGGTGGCGGTGTGAAACACGGCACGACATATGGAGCGACGGACGACTTCAGCTACAACGTCGCCGAAAAGCCCGTCCACGTCCGCGATCTACACGCCACGGTCATGCACCAACTCGGCATCGACCACGAACGCTTCACCTTCCGATCTCAGGGCCTCGACTTCAAACTAACCGGCGTGGAGCCCGCAAAGGTGGTGAAGGACGTTCTCGCTTGATGCTTTAATGGTACATTTTAATGAACCTAGAAGATAAATTATTCAGGTTCACCCTGCGCTGCGACATGCCGTTCATATTACCCACTGTTTCTTCTCCAATAACATCAGGAACTGGCCTTCGCCGTCTCACGCCGCCAAAGGCACGCCGTAAGGCAGATCATCTGGCAGCGGGACAAACTCGCGGATGCGGTCCCAGAGTTGCGTGTAGTCTTTGTTCAGATCGCCGGAGAGGCAGTCGGTGATGGCGTCGCCGGCTTTGGGGTACTTCATGATGACGTCTTTGAAGGAAAAATTCGGCTCGTAGAAGGCATAGACGAGCTTGCGCATGTTCTCGATGCCTTCGCGGACCAGCGCGGCGTATTCCGTGAAGCGCTGCGGTGACACGTCATCATCGACAAGAGCCTGATGCACCGCTTCACCGGCCAGCACGGCGCTTTTCAGTGCCAGCATCACGCCACTGCTGAAAACGGGGTCGAGGAAGGCAAACGCGTCTCCCACCAGCAACAAGCCCGGTGAAGCGCCATACTTCGAATGCCGCGAGTACTCGCTGGTGATCCAGTATTCGCCCGTGCAGGTGCCAGTGGAGAGTCGTTCTTCGATCCACTTGTTCTCCCCGATCTCACGCTGAAACATCGTTTCAGGATCTTTGACGCCGTCGCGGCTCAGGTATTTGCCTTCAGCCACCACTCCGACGCTGACCATGTCATCGTGCTGCGGGATGTGCCAGAACCAGCCCTTCTGCGGCACAAAGGCCACCGTCGTCGCGCCTTCGTCGATGCCTTCTCCGCGCTTCGATCCTTTGTAATACGTCCACACCGCCACCTTGTTGAGATACGGGTCGCCAATGCGCCAGCCGAGTCGATTGGAAGCAAAAGCCTCTTTGCCCGAGGCGTCGATGACGAGCTTCGCAAAGAGATGCTCCATGCTGCCATCTTTATTCTTCACCTCGACACCAATAACACGTCCGCTGTCGTTCTTGAGCAATTGCGTCACCGTCGTTTCCTCACGCACCTCCGCACCACGCTCACGCGCATGCTCCGCCAGCATCTGATCAAACTCCGAGCGTAGCACCTGCCAGCTCTGCGCGATGGTTTCACGATCATAGCGATTGAAGAAATAGAACGGCTGCGAGCGCTTCCCATCCGGCTGCACAAAGCAGACGCTGTACTTTTTGACGAAGTGCGACTTCCGCATCTTTGGGATCAGCCCCAGCCTCTCCAGCGGCCCAAACGTGAATGGAATCAACGACTCGCCGATGTGATAGCGCGGAAACTTCTCACGCTCCAAAACCAGCACCTTATGCCCGTATTCCGCGAGGATGGCAGCCGTGCCAGTGCCGGATGGACCGCCACCGATGATGAGGACGTCGTGAGAACTATTCATTATAAATCAAGTTACCACGGCCACCCATAACCCAAATACCGTTTCAGCATGGCTTTGATGCCGGCTCGCGATTACTGCCCCGCTTTGATCTCGCCAAGCAGTTTCAAAGCGACTTCGACTAGCTTCTCGCCGCTGCCTGCTTCACCACGTGCGCTGACGATCTCGTAGTTGCCCAGCGGGTAGGCTTCTCGATTTGGCACGTAGCCGATGCTGCCATTCGCCAGCTCAGCGATGAGCGTGCGCTTGAAGGGTGAGGCTTTTTTGAGCGCGAGGCCGAGTTCGACGAAGATCTCGCCGGGTAGCGACACGATGGCGAGTTCATGGCTGAAGGCGATGACTTGCACTTCGGCGAGGAGTGGCTCGTTTTGCTTTGCGATGGTTTCTAGAATACAAACCGTCTCCGCCATCGGTACGGTGCCAAATTCCTTCGTGAACATGTTGGCCGCCATGTCTTTGGCCTTCGCGATTTGTTCTTCGGTATAAGTGCGTCTCTTCAGCGTGACCTGCTGGGAGCGGATGCGGGGCTGGAAGGTCTTGAGCTGCTGCAAAGTTGGCCATGCGGCATCCGTGGCATCCGCGAGCGCAGTGCCGAGTTCCAGCGTCGTACGGCGTTTACCGGTGATGTAGTCACCATGATTGATATTGCCGCAGCAGCCGCTGGCGAAGACGGAGATCATGTCGGCGTTGTGGCGCTCGCTCACGAGCTTGGTGAAGACGCCGGGATAATCGGCCGAAATTTTCACGCCACCACCGACAGAGGTCGGATGCATGGCGAAGTTGAGGAAACTAGCGACCGGCTTGCCTGCGGCTTCAAACAAAAGCACACCGACCTCGGGATCGACTGGGCCAGCAGGCCGATCCTTCGGCGTGAGCTTCTGCGGCTGCCAAATCGCCTGCTGCTGACCCTCACGAAGGATGCGGCGGTTGAAGCTGATGCCTTCCGCTTTTCCAACCGCTGCGGATGCCGTGACGGGTACGAGCTTCGCCTTCGCCTCTTTGACCGATTGCGCGATGAGAGCGGGCAAGGCGTTGATGTAGGCCAAGCCAGGAGGTGAATTCACCTTCGTGATGTCATCCATGAGCGATCCGCGAGGCTGCTGCGGGCCGGAGTGCGTGTGCGTGCCGGAGATCATGACGTGATCACCCTCAATGCCGCATTGTTCCTGAATGGCCTTCCGCGCCGCCGCCACCACCGGCCGCACCGTTCCGGAGAGATCCAGCACCACCATCACCGCATGCACGCCGTCTTTTTCGACGACGATGGTCTTTGCATAAAGAGGATCAAGCACACCCGCAGAGCCACGGAAGCGATAGAAGCCACCAAGCGGCGTCCCATCCTTCGGCGTGATATCCACCTTCGCTGCTCCAACGCGGAAGTCACTGGCGTGAGCATGAATCGAAAGAAAGAGCAGGCAAAAAAACAGGCGTGTGAACATGAAACGGATACGCCGCGCTTGAAAGACTCCCTTCATCGCGCCGATCTGTTTTCATGCCTATTCTCGACCGCTTCAACCTCACCGGACGCCGTGCTTTAATCACGGGCGGTTCGCGCGGACTCGGTTTGGAAATGGCCAGAGCACTGGGTGAAGCCGGTGCTGAAGTCGTTATTGCCGGTTCGAACGCCGAGCATCTTCACAAAGCCTGCGAAGACCTCTGCAGCGAGGATATGCACGTCACCTCGATTCAAGCCGATCTCTCGAAGCCCGAAGAAGCTGAGCGCTTGTGCGACATCGTGCTGCGTTACCACTCTCCCATCGACATCCTCATCAACAACGTCGGCGGCCGCCGCATCAACACGCCCACGGAGGATCTCGCACTCGAAGACTGGCAGCGCATTCTCGATCTGAATCTCACGCAGGCCTTCATCCTCACGAAACGCATCGGCGGCGCGATGATTCCGCGAAAGTGGGGCCGCATCATCAACATCTCCTCCATCAACGCCCTCTGGCCAGGCAAAGCGATGCGTGGCCGCAGCTACGAAACCTCGAAAGGGGCGCTGACCATGTTCACCAAGGCTGTGGCCGCCGATTGGGCCGTGCATGGCATCACCGTGAACGCCATCGCCCCAGGGCCGTTTTTGACCGACGCGAACAAACGCTGGATCGGCGAGAAGCCCGAGTTTGAAGGCGAAGTCGCCGACAGCATCCCCATGGGCCGCTGGGGCAGTCCTGAGGAGATCGGCCCGCTCGCGCTCTACCTCGCCAGCGATGCGAGCAGCTACATGACGGGAAGTGTGTTGGTGATTGATGGCGGCAAACTTCTTTGGTGAACTTCAACATGACTACTCAACACCAACTCGCTGGCGTATTGCCCGTTTTTCAAACTCCCTGGCACGATGATGAAACCCTCGACCTCGACACCCTCGAACGCGAGATCGCCTGGCTCTACGAATGCGGCGCTCACGGCATCGTGATGGCGATGGTTTCCGAAACGTTGCGACTCGACAGCGAGGAGCGTGAGCAACTCGCCACTGCCGCGTGCAAATTCGGCAAAGACCGTGGGGTGGTCGTGATCAGCGTTGGCGCGGAGTCCTCCAAAGTGGCTGAACGATATGCGAAGCACGCAGAAAGCATTGGCGCGGATGCCGTGATGGCGATTCCGCCCGTTTCTATCGGCATTGGTGAGGGTGAACTGCTCTCGTATTACACACGCATCATTCATGCGATCCAAATTCCTGTCATCGTGCAGGATGCGAGCGGCTATGTGGGCAAACCGATGCCTATCGCAATGCAGGCGAAGCTTCTCGATGAGTTTGGGCCAGAGCGTGTGCAGTATAAGCCCGAGGCCTCCCCAATTGGCCCCAAACTCTCCGAACTGCGTGATGCCACTCAAGGTCGCGCTCGCGTCTTTGAAGGCACTGGTGGCATCGCGCTCGTTGATTCCTTCAAGCGCGGTGTCGTCGGCACCATGCCCGGCGCAGATCTGATTCGCGGGCTGGTGCCGCTGTGGAAGGCATTGGAAGCAGGCGACGCCGAAAAGACGGATCGCATTCACGGGCCGCTTGCCGCACTCGTCTCGATGCAAACAAGTCTGGATGGCTTCCTCGCCGTCGAAAAGCATCTGCTCGTGCGACAGGGCATTTTCAAAAATACTCTCGTGCGTGGCCCCGTTGGCTTTAAACTCGACGCGGAAACGACTCGCGAAATCGAGCGCCAATTTGATCGCATGATTGCAGCAGCGCATTGATTTGAAGCCATGATCATCGACGTCCATTCTCACGCTTGGAATTTTCCCTCTGACTTCTCGGACGATTTCATCCATCAAGCCGGTCGTGCACGGCCTGGAGTGGCGGTGGACATGAGCGCGACGTATGAAGCTTATCGAGCTACGGCTCCCAAGGACACCTGCACGATCGTCTTCGGCGGCAAAGCCAGGCTCAGTGGCCTGTGGATCGATGACAAGACGGTGGCGGACTATGTGTCGAAGGATCCATCGCGTTTGATCGGCTTCTTGTCCGTGGATCCAACTCAGGACGGCTGGGAACGCGAAATGAGGGCCGGTCACGAGGAACTCGGCCTGCGCGGCATCAAGCTACTGCCGATGTATGCGGGCTTCAGTCCCGATGACCCAAAACTAGATCCGCTGTGGCAGTATGCAGAGAAGAACGGCCTGCCGGCACTGCTGCACATGGGCACCACATTCATCGCGCAAGCACCGTTGGCCTTCACACTGCCGCGTTTGATTGAGCCAGTGGCGCTGAAGCATCCGGGCCTGAAAATCATCCTCGCGCACCTCGGGCACCCGTATGAGGGAGAGTGTCTTGTGACGATCCGGAAGCACGAAAACGTCTTCGCCGATGTCAGCGCGCTCCACTACCGCCCGTGGCAGCTCTACAACTCGCTCATGCTCGCCCAAGAATATGGCGTGTGGCACAAGCTGCTCTTCGGCACGGATTTCCCCTTCACAACCGTCAACGCAAGCATCGACGGTATTCGCAAGCTTAACGACATGCTCGAAGGCACCAAGCTGCCACGCCTCGATGTGAATCAGATCGAAGCGATGATCCACCGCGATAGTTTGAAGCTGCTCGGGTTGCGCAGATGACATGAGAACACCATCACTCACCGAAGACCCCACACCGCAATGCCGCTGCCGTTTTGCTTTGAAGTGGTGCGACATCACACCGCCCGCGGACATCTACCACCGCATGTGGGGCGCGGCGAAGCATGAGCGGGCTACGGGCATTCATCGTCCGCTGCGGGCCACCGCGACCGTCTTTGCACCGATGGAAGGCAGCGAGCGGCAGATCCTGCTCGCGCTCGATCATTGCGTCATGGGAGCCACCGAGCATGCGCAGCTCGTCGCTCAAGCAGCGGAGATCGGTGGCGTGGCGAAGGAGGAGATCCTCGTCGTCTTCTCGCACACGCATGGCGCGGGCTTGATGGGGCTGGATCGTGCCTCGTTGCCCGGTGGCGATCTCATTCCGCCGTATTTGCACTCACTCGGCGAGAAAGCGGGCGCTTTGATCCGCGACGCCATCGCTTCGCTTCAGCCTGCGGGCATCGTTTATGGCCGTGGCAGGTGCTCGCTGGCCACGCATCGCGATTTTTGGGACGGAAAGCAGTTCGTGTGCGGTCACAATCCCGGAGTGCCTGCCGACGACACCGTCATCGTCGCCCGCGTGACCGATGATGAGGGCAAGATGCTCGCCAGCATCGTGAACTACGCCTGCCATCCCACCACGCTCGCGTGGGAAAACACTCTCATCAGTCCCGACTACATCGGCGCGATGCGTGAGCTCGTCGAACGCGACAGCGGCGCACCGTGTTTGTTCCTGCAAGGCGCCAGTGGCGAGCTCGGCCCGCGCGAAGGCTTCGTCGGTGACACCGCCGTGGCGGATCGAAACGGCCGCGAACTCGGCTACGCCGCTTTGTCGGCCCTCACCGCCCTTCCCGCCGCCGGGACGACCTTTGTGTATGCTGGCCCCGTTGTCTCCGGTGCCACGCTCGGCTCGTGGAAGCATCAAAGCATCGACCTTGCCGAAAAAGTCACCTGGAATCTCCAACGCTGGCACGAGCCGCTGCGCTATCGCCCCGGTCAACCCACCGCCGAGCAAACCCAGGCCGAGCTCGATCAATTCAAGGCCGACGAAGCCGACGCCCGCGCCGCTGGCGATGAACCCCACGCCGCCGATTGCCGCGCCATGGCCGAACGCAAAACCCGCCTGCTTCATCGCCTCCGCCAGCTCCCACCCGGCGATACCCACCCACTCCAAGTCGTCCTATGGCACCTCGGCGATGCCATCTGGCTCGGCGTCCAAGGCGAAAGCTACAGCCTCCTCCAAACCGAACTCCGCCGCCGCTTCCCCGACAAAATCATCCTCATCGCCACCATCGCCACCGACTGGGGTGCCTCCTATCTGCCGCCCCGCGAGCTTTACGACACCGGCATCTACCAAGAAAGCATCGCCGTCGTCGCGGCGGGGAGTTTGGAGCAGTTGATTGAGGGGATTGCGGAGCGGATCGTGGTGAATACTTGAGATTGTCTCCTTTCATCAAGTGTCACCAGCGCGGCAGAGTGAGTCTGTCATGACAGAAAATTCTACCCATTGCTTTTTCCCATTCGGCAGCCTGAGTGGCAAGACAATGTATGGATGCCCATCTGTTCAGTTCACTCTCATCGAAACGAATCTCTTCGCACTTGAGTCGTGCCCGCAGGCTTGTCTGCTACGCTGCTCCGGGAATTCAGAATGAAGTGGCAGCCGCGCTAGTAGAATTGAAGTCTTCACATCCTGGAGTCGCGATCGCGGTGAGCTTGGATTTCGATGAGCGAACGCTGCGCATGGGCTACGGCAGTCTTTCCGCTGTGGAAACTTTACGAACTGCGGAAATCGAACCCACTCATTCCCCTGGTTTTCGCAGCGCGGTCCTGATTGTGGACGACGAAGGCTGGGTATTTACACCAACAGCTCTCTACCTGGAAACAGAGCCTCACAGCGATGAAACGCCCAACGCCATTCGCCTGACACAGACCCAAGTTCATGAAGTCCTGCTACGTCTCTCCCCAACTGCCCGGCAGGAAGCAATCGCCGCCGCCACGCCAGAAGAGGCTGCAAGGCTGGAATCCATCCCGTTGGAAGTTGGTGAGTTGTTTTTAGGAGAAGCTCAGTTTGCTCAGGTGAAACAGGCCATAGAAATCGCGCCGCCAGTAAACTTCGACGTTGTGCAACAGGTGCGTGTTTTCGAGCCTTACCTACAATATGTGGAACTTTCCCTCACTGGTGCAGCTGTGCAGCGCCATCGGGTGCGAATTCCCAAAGAACTCCTGAACATCGGTGCCTCAAAGGATCTGGAAGGAAAGCTCAAGACCACTTTTGACCTCATTGAAAAAGGAAGCTCGCTTTCATCGAAGGCACTCGAAGACGAGTTGAACGAAATCCGCAAGAACTTCACACCGTCCCTGGGCAAGGACCATGGACGCATCGTCCTGAAAGCTGCCAAGCCGACACTGCTCGCACGTCTCGCTGCTTTACGCTCCAAGCTGGAGTCCCATCAAAAGAAAGTCGAAGCGGAACTCCAAGCAAAACTCGATGAATCGAAAAAGCAGGTGGTTGACTATTACCTTCCGCTGGCCCGCTCGAATCCGCCGGACGCACTGGTTGGTTCACTCCTGAGTGTAGCAGATGATGACATCAAGCAATGGATCGAGGAGAAGCTATCCTCTGTGTTCCCTGATGCCAAGGGACTGATCCACAAGATGACCCTGGAGGATCGCTACAAGGATGTGACCTTCGAGACACTTAATCGGCCTGATTTTCTGGAATCGGTGAAGGCAGCTTTTCCCCGTATCGACTGGGACAAGCCCTTCCACGACTTCAAGGCTGCGGCTCAAGCCAAGGAGAACAAAGCATGAGCGGCTTCCTTTTTCATGTTCGTATGCGAAGGGGTGGTTCATTGGAAGTGGGTCTCTCCGTCGATTTTTGCTCGACTGATCTTAATCGACCTTGCAGCATGGAAAGAACTCACAAATAATTACTGATGGAACCTGCTGAAAAACACGCCATAAAAACCGAAAAGCAGAGGTATGAATCATGCTCTGTTGGTTATCTTCGTGAAGAATTGAATAATTGGAAAGATGGCTGTCCACAAAGGGTAGCTATTCAAGAAATACTGGCTGAGCGTGAGGTGGAGGAGAAGCGAACCTCTTTACTTGCAAGTGAGCGCCAACATCGCGAACGCCAGCGCTTAGCTTATGTGGCCGTAATGTTGTCAGTAACTGTGGCGATAGTGAGCGCAGCATCTTCCTATTTTGCGGGGCTTTCACAGCGTGCTCAATTCGATCAGAGATTGACTGCAATTGAACAGCGGCTCGCGTCGCCAACAGCAACTGCTGTGACGATGAAACCGACCACTACTGCATTCCCAAAAGAGGCAGCTCCTGCTGTGACTAACTTGATTTCCGAGCCTTCAATAGCCCCATCGCGATCACAGGCAGTTCAAATACAACCTTCCCATAATCAAAGCTCGAACCATTAAATTGCTAGCAAGCGAATAGCCTCTATTTTGGGGATGCAGTACACCTAACATTCAAACAAAAAGCCAGCCATGCACGCGACAGCACGCGATATCGTATACACATTTGCGCAAATACGTGGGCAGTTAACCCAGCCGATTTTAGACGCTCGGCTCTTGCCATATCCTAAACAGGCAATTCTTGACGCGTTTGCCTCATACGAGGCCCAGCTTGTGGCAAAATGTCGGTTGGATCCCGATGCTGCAGACGAGCTTGAGCAAGTGCGGCCCGTGGGAATGCGTGTGTTCGATTTTCAAACAATTGATCCTGAAGACATGGCCATCGTCATGGAGATTAACTCTGGAGCGCGTTTTAGAAGGTTCAGAGAGCGGAACTTCGAAAACTTGACTGCCGACGAAGAGATCAACCTTCAGATTTTTAACTCGTATTTTCAGAAATACTTTCTGCGTGGAATGGAAGACCAGAATACGCGCTAGATCTTTTACGGGGGTTTGAGAGTCATGCCCAGACCATACCTTGTTGCTGCATTTGATGTCAATGGGAGTCAAAACGTATAGAAGACGGCCCAGAAGGGACATGGTTCAGATCAAATCGGATTCGATGGATGTGCTTGACGCTGTCGATGGCGTGGGGAAGAGAAAGTGATAACGCAGGCAGGCAGTGGCGGCCTGGAAGAAGTGGGGAAGCGTCGCTTTGGCTTTTAAAATGTCCGACCATTCCAAACCCAACTTGCATAAAAGTCGTCCCCAAGTGTGCAGACATCTGTGTTTTCTACCGCCGTGCGTATCCCATGCAATTCCATACGCTGATCACCACGCTGCCGTGGTTTTGAATATGATTTAAACCGCTAATGAGACGCCGACATGACGCTAATGGATTGATCAGCGTTAAATGAGCGTCTTATCAGCGGATCTAAACCTGTCTTCCTACTCCATGAAAATCACCGCCATCGAAACGCTCGTCTGCCATGCCCGGATGCGAAACTGGGTCTTTGTCAAAGTCGTCACCGACCAGCCCGGCCTCATCGGCTGGGGGGAGGCGACGCTGGAGTGGCACACGCGGAGCATCGTGGGGGCTATTGAAGACATGTCGCATCTGCTCATCGGCGAGGACCCGACGCGGGTGGAGTATTTGTGGCAGATGATGTATCGGCAGCACTTCTGGCATGGGCACGGCATCGTCCGGGCCACCGCCATCGCGGGCATCGACCTCGCGCTGTGGGACATCGTGGGCAAGGTGGCGAACATGCCGCTCTCGAAGGTGTTTGGCGGTCCGGTGCGTGATTGGGTGCGCACCTACTGCCATCTCGGCGGTGGTAAGATGGAGGACTTCTATCAAACGCCTGCCGACAACGCGAAACGCTTCGCCGAACTGGCGCAGCAGGCCGTGGCGGATGGCTACACGGCCTTTAAAAGCATGGCCGTGCCGAGCACGATGCCCATCGAGGGCATGAAACCCGTCCGTGCCGCCGCAGCGGCCGTCGCCGCGATGCGCGATGCCGTGGGGCCGGACATCGACATCATGGTGGACTGCCATGCGCGGCCCTCGCCAGCCATGGGGCTTAAATTTGGCAAAGCGCTCGATGATTTCGGCCTCTACTTCTTCGAGGAGCCCTGCTGGCCGGAGGCTGTCGATGGCCTGGCGAAGATCAACGCCGCTCTCACCACGCCCGTGGCCAGTGGCGAGCGCGTGACGAACTTGGAGGCCTTCAAAGACATGTTTGAGAAGCGGGCGGTCGAGATCTGCCAGCTCGACATCACGCACTGCGGCGGCCTCAGCGCCGCGAAACGCATCGCCGCGCTCGCTGAGGCTCATCGCATTGCCTTGGCCCCGCACAATCCGCAGGGGCCCGTCAGCACCGCCGCGTCGCTGGAGTTCGGTTTCAGCCAGCCGAGCTACATCATCTGCGAAACTGTACACAATGACGTGCCGTGGCGGCAGGACGTGGTGGAGGAAGGCTTCACCATCGAAAAACAGGGCCGCATCGTCCGCCCGAACACCAAGCCCGGCCTCGGCATCACCATCAACGAAGCCGAGGTGAAGAAGCATCCCTTCCAGCAGGAGATCGTCCTGCGCGAATTCAGCCCCGACGGCGCGGTGACGGACTGGTGATCTTCCATTCATGAAAGCCAGCAACACCCGTTTCATCGTCCTCGCTGGCATCTGTGCGGGCGCGGCGCTGGCGTATTTTGTGCGCAATGGTGTGGGCCCAGCGGAGAGCACGATTCGTGCGGAGCTGGGTATTTCCAAAGAGCAGTCGGGGATGCTGATGAGCGCGTTCTTTTGGCCGTATGCGCTGTGTCAGATCCCGGCGGCGATGCTGGCGCAGCGGATGGGTTCGCGCTGGGCGCTGTCGTTGTATGGTGTGCTGTGGTCGTTGGCGACGGCGGGGCTGGCGCTGGGAAATCTGGCGGTGATGATCGGATCGCGGGCTTTCATGGGTGTGGCGCAGGCGGGACTGGTGCCGGTGGGCACGACGGTGATGTCGCGTTGGTTTCCGCGCACGGCGCAGGCTTCGGCTTCGGGGGCGTTCAGCGGCTTCATGTCGGTGGGCAGCATCGTTGCGGCTCCGCTGACGGCGTGGCTCGTCGTGAGCGTCGGCTGGCGCTGGATGTTCGTGTGGTATGCGGTGCCAGGCGTGTTGTGGGCGGTGTGGTTTGCGGTGTGGTATCGGAATCGGCCTTCGGAACATCCGGCGGTGAATGACGCGGAACGCGAGTTCATTGGACAGCATGGGACTGATGTGACGAATGAACCGGGAGCGGTGCCATGGGACGTGCTCATCACGAGTCCGGCGATGTGGTGCCTTTGCGCTCAGCAGTTTTGTCGGGCGGCGGGTTACATCTTCTTTGCGAGTTGGTTTGCCACCTACCTGCAGGAAGCACGCGGCGTGACGATCCTCGGCTCCGGTTGGCTCACGACGCTACCGCTGCTTGCGGATGTGACGGGCTGCATGTTTGGCGGTGTGTTATCAGATGCGGTGCTGCGCTGGACCAGTAATCAGCGTCTCGCGCGTCAGGGGTTGAGTGCCATCGCGCTGCTGCTCTGCGCGGGATTGATCTTCAGTGCATGGTTCGTCGCTCAGCCAGTTATGGCGGTGTTGGTCATCAGCGCGGGCATGTTCTGTGCGGCGACGGCGAATCCTTGTTTGGGAGCGACGGTGATGTCTCTCGGCGGTCCGCACGTCGCCACCGTGAGCGCGACGGCAAACATGTTTGGCAATTTGGGCGCTGCGGCTTTCCCCATCGCTGTACCATGGCTGCTTGCCAATGCCGGAGGCTGGAACGCGGTGCTCGGTGGCTTCGGCGCGCTCTACATCATCGCAGCAGTTTTTTGGCTCTTGATTCGAGCGAACAGCAGCATTTTCGATCACTCGCCGAAGGCGTAGAGCAGTTTGTCGGTGCGCAGATAAATCACGCCATCGACGATGGCGGGCGAGGCGAAGACGGGCGCTTTGAGGTCGTTGCGGGCGAGAACGTGGAGCTTGTCACTCGCCGCATCGAGCACCGAGACAACGCCACGTTGTGACACAACATACACCCGGTCGTCAACGGTTACTGCGGACGCGTAGTACTCGCCCGAGGCGGATTCGAGACGCTCGGCTTGAAACACCGGGCTGCCACTTTTCACGTCGTAGGCCGAGGCCAGTCCACCGCCTTTCACAGTGAAAACGCGACCGTTCGCGATCACGGGTGTAAACACATACGGCAGGTGCTTCGTCTGACTCCAAACGACATGCGTGGCGGTGATGTCGCCGCTGCCACCGGGCTTGATGGCGAAGAGCTGGTTCACTGCGGTCGCAAACATGCCGCGCATGACTTCATACTCGGCCTTGGTGACCTTGCCGTCCTTGTCGGCATCCACGATGGTGAACCGGCTGCGCACCGGGCCGTCCGGGAACTCCGATTCGGCGAGCAGGCCGTCATTGTCCGCATCCTGCGCGGCGAGAAAGCTCGCATGCGGCTCCATCTCCACGCGGTCATCCTCGTCACCGCCCACATTCCATCCACAAAGCAACAGCACATCACCTGCCGCGACCGGACTCGTGTTTGCCACGCGTGACATGCCGCTGGCGGACCAACGTTGTTTCCCATCCTTGGTATCATAACTGCGCGTCCAGAGTGAGCCGCTTACGATCAGCTCTTCGATGCCATCGTGTTTCCAGATGAACGGCGTCGAAAAGCCGCGACGGAACTCGCTGCGGTCCACACGCCATGCTTCCGCGCCTGTTTTGACATCCAGCGCGATCATGTAGCTGCCGACATCTTGATCCGCGACGATGATTACCTTGCCATCCGCGATGATCGGCGAAGCGCTGGTGCCAAACTCCACCACCGGCACAGGCAGCGGCTTCTTCCACAGCTCTTTGCCGTTCCAATCATACGCCAGCACGCCATAGCTGCCGAAGTACGCAATCAATCGCTCCCCATCCGTGCAGCATGTCGGTGCCGCCGGACTGCCGATGCGATGTGCTGCTTCAATTTTCTCCGCCGGTGCTATCGCACGCCACAGCTCGCGTCCATCGGCACGATTCAGACAAAACGTGATCAGCTTGCCATCGGCGAGACCAGTGAGCGCGATCTTATCATTCCAAATGCACGGTGACGAATGACCAAACGGCACCTCAACCTGCCACTTCAGGTTCTTCTCCGCTGAGAACTCCACCGGCGGCTTACCGCTTCCGATGCCTAATCCGCCTTCGCCTCGAAATTGCGGCCAATTGGAGTCAGCAAGACATGTGGAGGCGAGAACAGAAAAAACGAGGCCGAGATGCTTCATGAAGCCAGAACGTGACGTTGAGTGTAGATGATTCAACGGCTGCTCCTTCTTCTCTTCATGACCCTGCATGCTCACGCCGAGTGGCGTGTGCTCACTGACTTCGAGGGTGGCAACGCCGAGGTCGTGAAGCTCGATCAAGCCACGCGTACGCTGCGCATCATGCCCGCGCTGCGTGAAGAACGCGGCTGGCCGTGCTGGTGGTTCTTCAAGCTCGACGGGCTCACAGCAGGCGAAGAATTCACGCTCGAAGTGCAAGCGCAGACAAAGCCGTTTTGTGACAAGACCGTCCTCGCGGCGGCATGGTGCCAGCCGAAGCAGGCGTGGATCAGCGTGGGCGGTAAAACATGGAAGCCATCCGCCCAAGGCACGCTCAGTGCGGACAAGGTGATGAGCTACATGATCAAGGCTGAGGCTGCGCAGATGTCACTGGCCTGGGGGCCGCCGTTTGTGCCGAGTGATGCGGATAAACTGCTCGAGGACATCGCTGCGAGGCTACCAGAAGCGAAACGCTTCGAACTGGCAAAGACGCGTGAAGGCCGTTCGGTGCATGGAATTCGCATTGGTGATGAAAACGCGCCGCACCAGGCGTGGATCGGCTCCCGCCAGCACGCATGGGAGGCGGGCGGCAGTCAGGTCGGGCGTGGATTCATCACTTGGTATGCCAGCGATGAAGCGAAGACGTTGCGCGCCAAAACCTGCCTGCATTACATTCCCATCATGGACGTGGACAACGCCGCCATCGGCGCAGGTGGAAAAGAAGCGCTGCCGCGTGATCACAATCGCGATTGGGACGCGAAGTCGATCTATCCCGAGGTCGCCGCTGCGCAACGCATGATCCATGATATTCACGCGAAACATGGCCTCGATGTCTTCATTGATCTGCATAACCCCGGCGCAGATGATCCGATCTTTTTCTTCGGTCCTTTCGCTTTTGAGCGCATGACGGGCATCCAGCAGCGGAACTACCAACGCTGGATCGACCTCGCCGCCGCAAGCATCATCGAGCCGCTCAAAGCGCAGTCGAATTATCGCTTTGCCACCTATGTGACGAGCGAGGAAGAACGTGGACGTATGAGCAGCGGCTGGGTGCGTGCGAATACCGGCGATTCCACGATCTCTGTGACGCTCGAAACCGGCTGGAACAGCTCGCTGATGTCAGTCGAAGGGTACGGCAAGGTCGGTGCAGGCTTGGGTCGCGCACTTGCGGCTTACATCGAAGAAAATCCTCGGCGCAAATGATGCCTCACTCCAGCCGCCACGTCGCTTGACGAAGCACGGCTAGTTTAGACTCTTTCATGGTCTCATACCAAACTGTGAGCAGCGTGCCGTCCGGTAGCTCCACAGTGCTGGGGTAACCGAGATCGCCGCCGATGCCGTCGCCGGAGAGAATCATCGCCTCGCCCCACGTTTTGCCGTTGTCGCTGCTGAGACGAACTTGATTGCCGTATGGCTTGCGACGGTGGCCGTAGGTCATGAGCAGACGGCCATCTCGCAGACGTAGTAGATGCGACGGAAGGCCCCACACACCGATGGAATGCGGTTCGCTCCACGTCTTGCCGCCATCCTTGGATTCCGTCTGCAATGTCTCGCCTTTGTTCACTTCGTTGTGATTCCGAATTTGCACGATCAGCGTGCCATCGACGGCTTCAACTGCGTGTAACTCGTGATGGGCATTTTTATCGCCCTTGCGCGTGGGGATCTCCGCGAGCCACTGCCATGTGAGGCCGTCGTCTTTGGATTCGGCGACTCCGATCTTCCTGTCCGCGGTCCAAAGCTGTTTCCCTGCGTAAAGCAGCCGACCATCTTTGAGTTGAATCGGGCCATGAGGGCTATTCACCATGGTTGGGATTCGATTCGACCAAGACTTACCGCCATCGGTCGAACGGATGACCCATTCACCGAGTTCCGCTTTGCGCTCTGCGTCACTGAGTCGTGACTGCGCCGCTTTCCATTTGGCGATCTGCTCTGGCGGCATGCCTTTGGTCGTCCAGCCCTTGTCCGTGTGCTCAGCAAATGCCGTGGCCTTCGCGAGATGATCCTCATAAGCCAATGAAGTGAAGGTAGTAACAAGCAGTGTGCCATTTGCCGTTTCGAGCACGCCGGAGTCGCGGTCATCCGTGGCGGTATCGAGCAGCACGCGCGGAAAAGACCACGTCGCACCATTGTCGCGCGAGGTCATCGCATGCACCTGCCCGAAGGGGCATACATGCGACTCACGCCCGCCTGACCACGACAGCCACAGCTCGCCATTCGCACGCCGCACCACCGTCGGCCAGCCGTGGTAATACTCGGGCTGCTGCGAAATGATCTTTGTTTCGAGAATCTTTGCTCCAGGAGCAGCGCCACAAGCAATCAAAGGAACAGCGAGAGCGGCAGAGGCGATGAATTGGCGGCGGTTGGTCATTCTCAAGATACGCTGGCATCATACCCGATCTGCCATGTTATCACGGCTTGAGCGGCGGCAGCGTTTTGATCTTCACCGTGAGTTCACTCACCACATCAGTGTGCTTGGCAGAGACGTTATGCAGTTCTTCGGGATCGGCGACGTGATCGTAGAGTTCGGTCTGGCCGTCGCTCCAGAGATTGAAGCGCCAGCGTGAGGTGCGGATGCTTTGAGCATAAAGTTTAGGCCCACGCGTGACGAGGGTGAAGGCGGCGTCCTTCACACTTACCGAGGGGTTTTGTAAAACAGACTTCAAACTGACGCCAGCAGCCGCATGTGGCATCGAGAGGCCGCAGAACTCGGCGATGGTGGGATACAGATCGACGAACTCAACGAGTGAGCGAGTTGTTTGACCGCCCTTCATTCCAGGTGCGGCGATGATGAGAGGTGCGCGGCAACTGCGCTCAAACAGCGTGTTCTTGTTCCACCAACTCCGCTCGCCCGTGTGGTAACCGTGATCGCCGACGAAGATGACGAGGGTCTTGTCCCAGAGGTTGTTTTTATCGAGCGCATCAAGCACGCGACCGAGTTGTGCATCCATGAAGCTGGTGCCAGCGCAATAAGCGCGGAACAGCCCTCGCCATTCCTTGTCGGTGAACTTCGCGAAAGCCTCGCCGTATCCGCCGAAACCTACAGCATCCTTTCGCACGGCTTCCATCTCCGCAGGATCGTGCCACGGCTTCACAGACTCCAGCGGATAGAGATCGAAGTATTTCTTTGGCGCGATGAAGGGATCGTGTGGCTTCATGAAGCCGCAGCCGATGAACCACGGCGTCTCGCCTTGCTTCTCGATCATCGCCACGGTGGCAGCGGCGATTTGGCCATCAGGTTGATCCTCATCGGTGCCGTCGGCGGCTCCCCATTGGCACCAGTTCAGCTCGCCGCTGGTCACGTTGCGGCCTTCGATCATCTTCTTGCCAGTCTTGGTAGCCTCAAAAGCCTGCGCGGTGTGCCAGGACTTGCCTGCGTCCATCCACGCCTGCTTCGCTTCGACGTTTTTGCCTCCGCCGAGGTGGTAGAGCTTTCCAAACGCATGCGACTGCCATCCAGCCTCTTTGCAAAGTTGCGGCAGCGTGATGATGTCCGGCAGTTTTTCGCGGAACTTCGTGTCATTGCCGGTGATGCCAGTCTGCTCGGCACGCAGGCCGGTCATCATGCTGCTGCGGCTCGGATTGCACACGGGATACTGCACGTAGGCTTTTTCAAAAGTAGTGCCGTGTGCTCGAAGGCGATCCAAGTTCGGCGTCTTGACCACATCCTTCGTGAAAGCACCGCCAAAGTCGCGAAGGTCATCGGCCATGATGAGCAGGACATTCGGTTTCGCGGCAAGAAGCGACGAACTGAAGAGCAGGAAAAGAAAGTTGCGCATGGGACGCGTGGAAACTGCACGCAGCCTCATTTCTTGCGCACAAACTTCTGCACCCGCGCACCCGTGCCCTCCGCGACATACACCGCACCATCCGGCCCCACCGCAATATCGTGGCCGAGCTGAAACTGCCCCGCACCGCTGCCAAACGAACCAAAGGTGTCGATCACCTGCCCTTGCGCATCGAGTTCAACCGCCTTGCCGCGTTCCGCCGGCTTCAGCGAAGGCGAACCGCCATCGATGACAAAGATGCGGCCATTAGCGTCGATTTCGATGCCGTAGGGCTTACCGATCTGTGGGCCTTTCCATTCATGAAGAAAGCCGCCTTTGGCATCAAAGACCTGTAACCGTTCGTTTTCGCGATCACAGACGATCACCCGGCCTAGCGCATCAATCGCGATGCCATGCGGCAAATTGAACTCGCCATTCCCCTTCCCTTTCGTGCCCCACTCGAACTCAAACTGGCCCGCAGCGCTGAATTTTATCACGCGTGTGTTCTTGTAACCGTCGCTGACATAAAACGAGCCATCACGCAGCACCGCGACATCAGTGGGCAGATTGAAGTGCGCGTGATCATTGCCAGGCACACTCGCCTCACCGAGCGTGAGCAGCACCTTGCCCTCCGGCGTGCATTTGAAGACCTGATGCAGTCCCACATCGGTGAGCCAGAGATTGCCCTCATGATCGACCGTGAGCCCGTGCGGCATGATGAAGCGGTTCTCACCCCAAGCGCTAAGCAGCTTGCCACTCGCGCCATCCAACAAACTCACCGTCGGAGCAACAATCGCTTCCGTCGGAAACGGATTCGACCACGTCCGCCCACTGCGATGGAAGATGAAGACACGGTTCTGCGCATCGACGCCAACACCGGCGCAAAGACCGAGTTGATGCCCCTCGGGCAACTGCGGCCAGTTGGTCACGACTTCATGCTGCGGCTGGGCGAGAGCTGCTGTTGCGAGCAAGAAGATGGAGCAAGCGAGTCGCATGCTCACTTCAGTTTCGACACCTTCACGTCATCCACCTGCGCGGATTTGTTTACGGCGAGCGTGATCATGCGTTTGGTGGGATGCGCGATGCCTTCGCTGCTGAAGGAGCCGATTTCCTGTCCGTCGATGCGGACGGACATTTGATCGGCGACGATCTTGATGTGCATCGTGTGCCAGTCTTCGGCCTTGAGATCGAGCTTGGGGGATTTTGTCTTCGATTTGAGCAGTGCAGCGAGTTCAGGTGATTTGTCACCGGCTTTGCGACGCTCTTGAATCTTGAGATCCATGCCGCCGGTCTTCGAATCCATGATCGTGAGGTTCTTGTTCGTTACCCGGGCCATGCAAAGGTGCCCGGCGTGCACGGTCTTCAACTCGCGATCGACGAAATCGACGCCGAGATCGTCGCCTTCACCGAGTTTGAACTTCAACTCGACGAGACCGTCTTGAAACTCCGCCGCGTGGAAGATGGCGACGCCGTGATCGGCCTCCGCGTGCTTCGTGACGTGCATGACGCCGTCCTTGAGATCGACCTGTTGATGGCCCTTCGCACGCCAAGCACTGTTGCTGGTCCAGCCATTGCCGATGTCTTCTTTGCCGGGCGTGGCTTCATCGCGATTGAAGTCATCGGAGAAAAGCGGCGTGATGAAGTCGGCGTGGAGTGAGCTGACGAAGAGGAGAGGAATGAAAAAGAGCTTCATGGTTTGAAGTAGTGGAGGTCGATTCGGCTAAGCTTGAAAGATGTCATTGAAGTTGGGCTGCTTTCTTTTTGCCTTTGCCCCTCTTCTTCGGTTTTTCGGAGGCTTCGTCGTTGTATTGCGACCAGGCGGGATTGAGTTTCGGCGTGGCTTCGGTAGCGACGGGCTTGGTTTCTTTGCCGGTGGCGAGAAGGACGTTCGCGGTCATGTCATGCCATTGCTTGACCATGCGGGCGACGATGTCGGGATGATCTGCGGCGACGTCATGGAGCTCGGTACGGTCATCGGGCATGTGGTAGAGTTCCCAAGGCTGGCTTTGGAAGCTGACGAGCTTCCACTCACCATTGCGCAGGCCGCGATCGCTGGAGAAGAGTAGATGAATCGGAGGACGTTCTTTGATTTCGCCACCAGCAATGATCGGTGCGAGCGAGATGCCGGCGAGTGGCGTGGGTTCGCGACCGGAGAAAGTCGTCGGCACTTTCGCGTCGGCGAGTTCGGCAAAGGTAGGCAGCACATCGACGAGATGCGCGGGATTGCTGACGACGCTGCCGGGCTTCTGTTTCAATCCGGCGGGCCAATGCAAGATGGCGGGCGATGAGATGCCGCCTTCGAACTGGTTCTGCTTGTAGAACCGGAAGGGCGAGTTTCGCGCCCAGGCCCAGCCGGTGCTGTCTCCCCAATGCGTTTTGGGATCGTAGGGCTCGGTGTTGGGCGTGGCACCGCCGCGACCGAAGGGACACGCGCCATTGTCGGAAACGAAGAGGATGACGGTGTTGTCGAGTTCGCCTGCTTTTTCGAGATTGATGATGAGACGACCCATTTCCTGGTCGATGCGGTCGATGAGACCCGCATAAGCGGTCATGAGACGAATTTCGCCGGTGCGTTGATCGTCGCTGAGTTTCGACCATTCAGGAATGTGCTCTGGGCGCGGCGATTCAGCGGTGTTGGCAGGCAACAGACCGATTTGCTTCTGCTTCGCGACTCGCGCAGAGCGAATCGTGTCCCAGCCAACATCGTAGCGTCCGAGGTATTTTTTGAAGTCCTGCTCCAATGGTTGGAGCGGCGCATGCGGGGCATTGAAGGCGATGTATTGAAACCACGGCTTCTTCGCAGCGCGCGCTTCGCCGATGAACTCGATGGCACGATCCACATTTGCGATGGTGGTGTAGAAGCCTTTCTCGGGAACGTCGAAATTCTCGCCATTGAGGCGGAAGGTCTTGTCGCCGAGAAAGTAGTTCGTCGCACCGGAGAGATGACCGAAGTAGCGCTGGAAGCCGAAGTCGGTGGGTTCTTTGTCGAGATGCCATTTGCCGGTCATGGCGGTGAAGTAACCTGCAGGCGCGAGCACCTCAGGGAGGATGACGGCACGGCTCAAGGCGGTGTCACCGGCTTGCTTGCACCAACGGCCACTCAGAAGGCTCACGCGTGATGAGTGACACTTCGCGGTGTTGTAGAACTGCGTGAAGCGCACGCCACCCGCCGCAAGTTTGTCCATGTTCGGCGTATCGATCTCGCTTCCGTAGCAGCCGAGATCGGAGAAGCCCATGTCATCGACCATGACGAGAAGGAAGTTCGGCTGGGCCGAAAATGCCGAATGCTGAACGGCGAAGATTGACACGAGGAGAAGCGAAAGAATGCGCATGGCGTGTGAGAACGTGGCTGTGGCAACAAACTTCCTTGAAATGCAGCCGCAAATCGCCCGTCTTGTGCGCATGACTCGACTTTGCTCTTTGCTGCTCTTCCTTTCCGTCTTCTCATCCCTGCTCTTGGCAGAGAAGCCGAACATCATCGTCATCATGGCGGATGACCTAGGCTACGGCGATGTCGGCTGCTACGGCGCGAAGGCGGTGAAGACACCGAACATCGACAAACTGGCCGCCGAAGGTCAGCGCTTCACCAGCGGCTACTGCTCGGCCTCCACATGCACACCGACACGTTTTTCACTGCTGACAGGAACGTATGCCTTTCGGCAAAAGAACACCGGTATCGCTCCGCCGAATGGTCCGGCGATCATTCGGCCTGGCACCGAGACCATCGCGTCGATCTTGAAGAAAGCGGGATATGCCACGGCGGTGATCGGCAAATGGCATCTCGGCCTTGGCGATCCAAAACCCGACTGGAATGGCGAATTGAAGCCCGGGCCGCTCGAAATCGGTTTTGATCACTGCCACCTCCTGCCAACGACGAATGACCGCGTGCCGCAGGTGTATGTGCATGATCACCGCGTGCTGAATCTCGACCCCAAAGACCCGCTTTGGGTGGGCGATAAGGCTCCTGATGTAAATCATCCCACCGGCATCACGCATCGCAGCACGCTGAAGATGGATTGGAGCCACGGACACAATCAGACGATCCACAACGGCATCAGCCGCATCGGTTTCTACACCGGTGGCAATGCCGCACGCTTCCGCGATGAAGACCTGGGTGACGCATGGATCAACGAGTCCAACAAGTGGATCGAAGCGCACAAAGATAGTCCGTTCTTCCTCTACTTTGCCAGCCATGACATTCATGTGCCGCGCATGCCGCATGAGCGTTTCCAAGGCCAAACGCCGCTCGGCTTTCGTGGTGATGCGATCGTGGAGTTCGACTGGTGCGTCGGTGAAATCATGAAGACACTCGACCGCCTCAAGCTGGCCGAGAACACACTCATCGTGCTCTGCTCCGACAACGGTCCCGTGCTCGATGACGGCTATAAAGACGGCGCGGTGGAAAAACTCGGCACGCACGAGCCCGCTGGCCCATTCAGCGGCGGCAAATACAGTGTGCTGGAAGGTGGCACGCGCACGCCCTTCATCACACGCTGGTCAGGCCGCATCAAACCCGGCGTATCCGAACAAGTCGTCTGCACGATTGACATCGCCGCCAGCGTCGCCGCACTCACAGGCGCGCCATTGGCTGAAAGCGTCTGCCTCGACAGCATGAACGTCCTCCCGGCCCTTCTCGGTGAATCCGATGCCAAAGGCCGCGATCATTTGCTCCAGCAAGACAACAGCGGCGCCAACTTCGGCCTGCGCATGGGCGACTGGAAACTCGTGCGGATGAAGTCGAAGGGAAAATCAGAAGCCACGGTGACTCGCAAGCCACGCGCCGACTCCGGTGGCTTCCATCGCTTGTATCATCTGCCCGATGACTCCGGTGAAACAAACGACGTGAGCGCTCAGAACCCGGGAAAACTCAAAGAGATGATCACGAAGCTCGATGAAGTCATCGCAGCGGGTCGGAGCCGGTCAAGCCACCCTGCGAAAGATTGATCATCTTGGGTGCTTGGGACTGAAGTAGCGTAGCTTAAAAACAGGGACTCAAGTTCATTGAATCGCTCTTGGGCTGTGGTGGATTCGGAAAACTTTCGGGCTTTAAGAAGGGTGTCAGCATAAATGCGCCATGCTTCCATGTGGTCTGGCTCCAGTTCAGTCCATTGTTTCAAGGCTGGAAGTGCCTCTTCGACCCGGCCCGATTTGGTTAGGTAGACGCCTAGGATTCCAGCCACTTTACCTGACTCGGAGTATTGCTTGGCAAGTTTGCGGAAATAATCGATAGAGCTTTCAAGACCGGCAGGCTCTTGGGCAAGCCACTTGCCTAGATTGATGACGGCCTGCATATTCGTTGGGTAAAGTCGCAAGAGCCGACGCGTGGTGAGTATTGCAGTGATGCGGTCCCCTTTGAAGTTCTGGCTGCTGGCCAATTGCTGGAGAATGAGCGGGTGGTCTGGTTGCTCTTCCAAAGCCGCCTGAAAGGCCTCCTCAGCCGCCAAGTATTCCTTTTTGTTCAGAGCCACCATGCCTTCCCAATACCGGATAGACCGAGGGTAGCCGAAGCCAGTGATGTCACCGGGTTTTGGAAATGGGATGGTGTGTACGGCTTTCCGAGCATTCTCCAACACTGCCGTGATAAGCTGATTTGGGAAAGCGAAGACAAACTTCTGCGAAGTTCTACCTTCGCTGAACTTCATCAAGTCACACATGGCTATAAGATTGCCTCCCTTGTCGATGATCGGAGCGCCTGTGAGGCCGGTGATCTTTGGATTCAAAGCAACACTCCACATATTCAAGATCCGTGTAGAGGTCCAATCCTCGGTGCCACGAAAAGCCAGCAGGACGCCGTCAGCAACGGCTTGTCCGCCTTCAGCCAAGGCGGCACATGCAGTGCCTGGGGTCAGGTTGTTGGGCTGCGCCGACGAGAAAGTGTGGAGCAGCGACGCCTGTGCGAAGCACTGCCAAATCGTTCAAGGGGTCAACCGCTAGAAGACTCGCGTCTTCCACCTGACGCCCATCATGCAGGACCAGTGAAATCTTGTTTGTGCCTTCGAGTCCAGCTGCTGAGAGGATCACCAGTCCGTCGGGGGTGGCAAAAAAACCGGTGCTTGTTCTCTGGGCGACATCAAGCAAGACACCACCGGTGACTGCGACGTCTTTTAAATGCGAGCGTGGCGGCATCAGAATTTTAACGACCGCTTTTCGGGCCTGCTGGATAACGGCATCCTCGATCCAGGAGATATCCGCTGCACGTGTCATTATGGCGGGCAGGAGCAAGAGCGGCAAGAGCCTGATCATGTCAGGCGCTTTGGGTGGCGTGCGTTTTGTAATCATGGCAGTGGTTTTGTTGGTTCGATGTCACTTTGATTGATCCAACCGGCCTTCACGGGTTCGCCGCGCATGAACTTTTCGTAGAAGCCCACGTTGCCTTTTGAAGCATGCTCATACTTATCGAAGATGTCGCCTTTGCCGTCCATACGTGGATCGCCCTGCTGCTTGAGCTCGGCATGTAATTGATCGCGCATGGCAACAGCTCGCGGATCCGTGGAAATATTCTTCACGAAGTCGGGATCGGCTTTGAGGTCGTAAAATTCCGTCGCAGGACGCAGACCGAAGCAAAGCTGCCAGAAGCGATCGGTCGGGTTCTTGCGATGCGCGTCGATGATGAAACTCTTCGTCGCTCCCGCATCGCAATCCATGTAACCGGTCTCAGGATTGCCGCCGGGCCAGCGTGTGGGCTCGAAGTTTTCAATGAAGACGCTGTCGTGCTTCACGATGGCACGGATGGGATAACCCCAGTCATTCGGACGACCAATGTCGGTGCGCTCTTTGCCGATGAGCACATGATCACGCGTGTGGACTGGCATATTGGCAAAAATATCGGTCAAACTGCGACCAGGAGATTCGGCCATTCCAGTTTCGCTCCATTTATAACCAGCGACTTCGATCAAGGTGGGTGCGAGATCAATGAAGCTCACAAAATCATTCATGACGCGGCCAGGGTTCGTGATGCCTTTCTTCCACATCATCGCGAGCGGCACATGATTGGCTTGCACGTTGGCGTTGCCTTTGCTGCGCGGGAACGGCATGCCGTGATCAGCGGTGACGATGACAAGCGTATTGTCGAGCAGGCCACGTTTTTCTAGATCCTCGAGCATGCGGCCGAGATGCGCGTCGAAATGCTCGACCTCGAAGGCGTAGTCGAGCATGTCGTTCCGGATTACATCGTTGTCGGGCCAGTAGGCGGGCACATGATCGATGTCCGTGAGCTTTTTGCCGCCCTTCTTCACGCCGCTGCCGAATTCATAACTGCGATGCGGCTCCACGCTGCCATACCAGAAGCACCAGGGTTTCTCAGCGGGCGCAGCATTGAGGAAGTCATCGAAGTTCGCAGCATAGTCGGTGTTGAGAATATCCGGCGTCGGTGGCGTGGTTTTGCGCTTGTTGTAGGCCACGCCGGTCATCTGGCGTGGCTTGCCATTCACATCGAGTGCGATGCCAGGCCCCCAGCCTTTCGTCGTGTGGCCGACATTCCAGCCTTTTTCCGCCAAGGCCTCGCCCCAGCCTTTGAACTCCGCCGGGAAGTAGCAGATGTGATTGGCGGCTTCTTTGAGCTGCCATGAATTGCGGCCCGTGAGGATGCAGGCACGTGATGGAGCGCACTTGGCATTGGGCGTGTAGGCGTGATTGAATAGCAGGCCTTCTTTCGCGACGCGGTCAAAGTTGGGCGTCTTCACCCATGGTGTGCCATAAGCGCTCGCATGCGGGCCCCAGTCATCGGCGATGGCGAAGAGGATGTTTGGCGCTGTTGCCGCCCATGCTGAAGTAATGCTGAAGAGAAAGATGAATAGTTGTTTCATGGCGGGAGTTCAGTGTTTGAAATGCCCTGCGTGCCAGGGTGGAGCAGGTTGTTCGAAAAATGCATGCCGCGTGGCGTGTTCGGACCACCGCCGATGATGACGGCATATTTGTAGCGTGGTTTGCCGATGCTGTGAACGATATTCCCCTGCACGATGACATCGGTAAGCGGTGGATCGTCAGGCTGCTGGCCGGTGTCGAACTTAAAGGGTGAGCGTTCATCGCCCCAAATCCAATGAGCAGCGCCATAACCGAAGTCGGAGATGATGTTGTTGGCGATGATCGATCCGCCATCGAAGTTTCCCGCATTCGCTGCGGCACCAGGCATCAAGCCGATGGCCCAGAGGCAGTTCTTAACAAACTGATTGCCGGTAATGATCACATTGCGCGATCCGTGCATGGCTTTCATGCCCATGAAGGAATTCACGATGATATTGTTCGCCACGATGACGTGATCCGAGTGCAGATCGATACCTTGCGCGGCGTTTTCGATGTGATTGCCGAGAATGCGAGTGAGATCACTCACTTCTGGCGCAGTAACAATGAGGCCGGAGCCTTGCTGCCAGTTGTCGGTGTAGTTCGCATCCCATGCCTGCTGGCTCATGATCGCGCCTTTCTCTGGATTCTTTTTCACATAGTCGCCGAGCTTGTGCTTTGCCTTGATCTCGGGCGTGGGGATGAGGTTCTCTTCAATGATTCGATTGCCTTCAATCAACGTGCCAGTGCTGTAACTCACGCTGATGCCCGTGCCGTCGGTGCAATTGAAGGCATAGCCCCAATCCTTGCTCGCCGTGCGGTCATCAATCGTCACGCGCATATAATTCCGCACTACGCAGCGGCTTACACGGCTGTTCTTACTCTCGCGGAGCATGATAGCACCGGAACGTGTGCGATTGTCGATCACGCGCACATTCTCGATGATAAGATCGCGGCATTTGATCGCTAAAATGCCTTCTTTGTCCGTCTCCATCTTCCCTTCTGGACGTGTGAGTGTCAGATCTCGAATCTCCGCGCGAGTCGCGTTCTCGATCTCGATGATCGGCTGATCGGCGCTCTGCTGAATGATGCGTCCAGGCCCAAACAGACCGCTGCGTTCACCACGAATGCGAATCTTCTCAGCGATTGAGTAATCTCCGGCTGGGACAAAGATCATTCGGTTCGGATTCGCATCCAACGCGGCCTGAATCGAAGCATACGCCGCGACGGAAAGATCAGCCGCCGAAGCGTGACTGAGCAGCATGAGGGCAAGCAAAGGGCGCATGGCTACTTCTTCGGCGCTCCTTCTTTGAATTTTGCCATGAGCTCTAGATGTTTTTTGGTCAGCGCCTGATACTCGGGACTCTTGCGGTCAAGTTTTGCGCGTTCGGCGGCTAGAGCGCGGATTTCTTCACCCAGAACGCGACGCTCTTCAGCGGCTTTGAGAGTTGAGGTGTCCACTTTGACCTCCACATCGTCCCAGTTGTCTGTGCGAAAAACGGAGGCGGGCAAACCTTCGCTGTTGATGAGATTTGCACCTTCCGGATTCGCGGCCCAGGCATAGCGCACTGCGACGGGAGCTTTCACTTCGGCGCTGCTGACGAGCACGCTATCGGTGCCGTCGATTTTCGCCTCAGCCCAATGCCAGACTTTGTCGGCGCCAGCGATCTCGAAGCGCTTCAAAGCACCGCCATCGCGTGATTTCATGCCCGTGCCGCTTTGATCAAAAGTCACACGAATCGCGCCGTCCTTCACCGTGCTCGATTTGAAGAGTGGGCCGGAGTAGATCAACGCTTTGCCGTAATCCTTTGCTAAGGCCCAGCGGGCGAGGCGTTCACCCGGATCTTTCTTGTTCTTCGGATGAATGTCATTGGCATCGCCGACATCGTTGATGATCGCCATGCCGGTCTTCGGCGTCGTGCCTAGCACCAGACGCATACGGTCTTGTAACAGCGCCCAAGCATCAGGTGTTCCAGGCGCGGTGGATGGAGAGTGGTAGTTGGCGAGCTGCATGTAGTAAAAGCTGAACTCATCCGCCCAGCGCTTGCGCCAGTCGTTGATCATGAGCGGCAGAGTTTGATCATAAGGCACAGCTCCGGACTTCGCGTTGCCTTCACCTTGATACCAGATCGCCCCACGCATGGTGTAGCCCACGAAAGGATGGATCATCGCGGCGAAAAGCACGCCGGGCTTGCCTTCGGTGAGCAGCGGGCGCTTTGGTGCATCGGGTTTCTTGGGCAGGCGCTTGCGTTCTTCGGCTGATTTACCCTTCGCTGCGGCCATGGTGTTTTGCAACTGCGCCAACTTTGCATCGAAAGCCGCCTGCGCCTTGGCTTGATCATAAGTAGCTTCTTCTTTGAGCATCGCATCAACGAGTGTTTTCGTGCCGGGCAGCGTATTCAGCGCCTCGCGACTGGTAAATGTCTCCACCGGCTTGCCACCCCAGGCGGATTTGATGACGCCAACGGGAATGCCGAGCTCGAGGTGGAGCTTCCGAGCGAAAAAGAACGCGACTGCGGAGAAGCCGGGCACGGTCTGAGGCGATGTTAGTGTCCACACGCCTTCGATGTCATCTTGGTTCTCTGCCGATGTGACGAGCGGTGCGTTAAACATGCGAAGCGCGGGATGATTCGACTCCGCAATGAGCGCCGCATATTCTGTGGGGCGATCCATCGTGAAATACATGTTGGATTGGCCTGAAGCGAACCACACTTCACCCACAAGCACGTCTTTGATCTCCAATCTGTCTGCGCCCGCTGAAATCGTTAGCACCGCACCCTTGGCATCTGCCGTGCCAGTTTCGATCTGCACACGCCACTTTCCAATCGCGCCAGCTTTCGCCGATGCCGACTTGCCTTTGAATGCCACGCTGACATCCGCGCCCGCATTTGCCTTGCCCCAGATGGCGGCAGCTCGATCGCGCTGAAGAATCATGTGGTCGCTGAAAAAGTGCGGCACGCTCAATTCCGCAAAGAGCAGGCTGGGGACGAGAAGGAGGAGGCTGAGAACAAGCTTCATGGTGGTAGTGGCTGGGGTGGATGAACTGGCGAGGAGACTAGGTCTAGGTGGACTTACTTCAACATGGTGGTGGCGTGGGTTCAGCGCAGGACAAAAAGTGAACAGCAGCAGGTGTTTCATGATCGGCGGAGCCTGAAAACAGGGCGATCAGGCCGAATGTTGCGGCTAATTGCTGTGTAGGAGTATCTGGGGCGGCCATGGCCTGTTACTTGCTGCAACAATTTCGACTTTTTAATCGTTGTTTCTCTGCCCCCACAAATCTCCTCATGAATCGTCGTCGCTTTCTCATCTCATCCCTCGGCACCACACTGGCGTTGCCGGGTATGTCCTCGCTCATGGCCAAAGGTGCTGTCGGTGGCTCGGTGCAGGCGGCAAAGGGAGCGGGCATGGGTGCCAAGCGCTTTGTAGCAATTGGGAATCTGCTCGGCTACCAGACAAAGAGCCTCTTCCCCACGACCCTGGGCCGCAACTACGAAAAGACGACGCTGCTGGAGCCGCTGTGGGACATTCGCGATAAAATGACGGTTTTGCGTGGACTCGATCATGGCGTGAAGGGCGGCCACTTTGCCGTGCATTCGTTCCTTTCTGGTGTGCTGAACTCTGAGGCGCAAAATCGGCCGGATGGCAATGTGACCATTGATCAGTATCTCGCGGACGAGGTGGGCTTTGAGACGCGCTTCCCATCGCTCACGGTCGGTTCTGAAGGCGGCATTCATGGTGGTTGTCAGATCGCTTGGACGAAGTCAGGCGTGCGTGTGCCACCGGTGACGAATCCCGCCGAGTTGTTTGAGAAGCTCTTCGTCACCGACTCGAAGGAGCGTCAGGCTCGTCGGGCGCAGGAAAATCAGGTGCAGGCTTCAATCCTCGATTCCGTTTTGGACGAGGCGAATCGTCTCTCGAAGCAAGTGAACAAGGAGGACAAGGACAAGCTCGACGAATACCTGACCTCGGTCCGCGATGTGGAGAAGCGTCTGGAATTGCGCCAGCGCTGGACGAACCAGCCGAAGCCGAAAGCGCCGTTCGACAAGCCTGCGAATCGAAATGCCGTGGAGGACCTGCCGTTGCTGTATGAGATGATCGCGCTCGCCTTGCAGTCGGACAGCACGCGCATCGCCACGCTGGAGATCGGCGGCGATTTCATGCCGCAGCATCTCGGCATCAAAAAGGATTGGCACGGCCTCTCGCATCACGGCAACGACCCCGAGTCCATCGCCAGCCTCATCACGCTGGAAAAATATCAGATCGAGCACTACGGCAAGTTCGTGGCCCGCCTCGCCAAGATGAACGACGGCGAGCGCACGCTGCTCGACTCAACGACGGTGCTTTTCGGCAGTGGCATGGGCGACGGCAACTCGCACAAGAATTCCGACCTGCCCATCCTCCTCGCCGGTGGCGGCTACAAGCATGGCGAATTCCGCGAAGTGCCGCGTGAAGGCATCAACAAAGTGCCGCTGTGCAATCTCTTCGTCGATATCGCGCAGAAGATGGGTGTGGAGACGGACTCCTTTGGTAGCAGCACGGGACGGTTTGCGTGATGTCAGTTTCCTTTTTAACCAAATCGGCGCTGGGCACACAGGGAGCTAAACAGAGAATCCTCTGTGTGCTCAGTGCCTCTCTGGTTCATTTTCTGGCGGGCCCAGTTCTAGCCGACGACGAATCCCCGAAGGTCGTGCAGCGGTTCCTCGGCAAATACTGCATGGAGTGCCACGACGCGGACGTGCAGAAGGGAGATCGCTCGTTTGAGAAGTTTGCGCTACCTTTGAAGTCTGTTCCAGATCTCATCGAGGCACGCGATATCATCGACCAGCTCACGCTGAAGGAAATGCCGCCAAAGAAGGCCGATCAACCGAAGGACGACGAACGTCTCGCGATGATCCGAGCGCTGCGTGATGGCACCGTGGCGGCTCATGCCAAATTTCAGAGCACCGGCAGTCGCACCGTCATGCGCCGCCTTTCCAGCCGCGAGTATGAAAACACGCTCGCCGTGCTGTTTGGCCGCCGCGTGGATACGCTGGGCCTCACGGCGGATTTTCCCAAAGAGAAAACGAGCGAGCACATGGACACGATTGGCAAATCGCTCGTGACCTCAGGCTTCCTCGTCGATCAGTATTTCCAATCCGCGAATCGTCTCGTCGAGACGCGCCTTGGCAAACCGGCGATGGAGCCAAAGGATTGGCGCTTCAACGGCCACTTCGTGCAATACGAGGAACTGCAAGGCCCGCACAAGTCCGCGTTCAACTACCGCTACCTCAACATCTACGAGCAGCCCAACACCGACACCCGACAGGGCAGTTACGGGCACATCGAAGATTTCCTCCAAGGCGTTCCCGTATCAGGCCTCTACGACATCGAAGTCGAAGCGCAGGCCATGCATCGAGACACGCACTACGATCCCAAAATCTTCGGCATCGATTTCTCCGAGCCCTTCATTCTCGGTCTTGTGCCCGGCGACATCACGAAAGGCCACATCCATTATCCACAGCCCATCGAGCCACTGCTCGCCAGCGCCATCTTGCCGGATGACAAACCCACTTGGCAGAAATTCCGCGTTTGGCTCGAAGCAGGTCAAACACCGCGCTTCATCTTCCCGAATGGACCGTATGAATCCCGCGCATCGGTCATCACCATCAACAAGCGCTACAAAGACGACTTCAAAGGGAAGACGAAATCCTCCGATGTCAGCCGCACGTTCCTGCTACAAGAAGGCAAGCTCCCGCACATCCGCATCAGTGACATCAAGATCCACGGTCCCGTGTCGGAAAAAAGCGGCAGCGCCGAGGAAATAGCCGTGTTCGGCAAAGAGGGCTTCAAGGCGAATCGTTCGCTCGATCAACTCAATGCCTTCGCGGAGAAAGCCTATCGCCGTCCGCTCACCGATGCAGACCGCCAGCCCATCCGTGCGCTTTATGACAAACGCCTCGCCGAAAAAGCCGCGCCACGACAGGCCGCGTTGGATGCGGTAAAACTCATCCTTTGCTCGCCGAGCTTCCTCTACCTGAGCGAGATCACCGACGAGTCCGCGAAAGCTCTCAAGCCCTACGACCTCGCCACACGCCTCTCCTTTGCCCTCTGGGCCACACCGCCGGATGAAGCGCTGGTCGCCGCTGCGAAGTCCGGCAAACTCACACAAGATGCCGAGTTAAAAAAACAAATCGAACGCCTGCTCACCAATGAACGCATCAGCGGCTTCGTGAACGGTTTTCTCGACAGTTGGCTCAACCTCCGCGACCTCGGCGGCATGCCTCCGCCGCGCGATGCGAACCTCGCCTACTACGCGGAGGATCTCCCCACTTCGATGAAAGCCGAAGCGCGCGTCTTCTTCCGCGATCTTCTCAAGAACAACGGCTCAGTCGCCCAGTTCATCGATTGCGAGCACACCTTCGTGGACAAGAAACTCGCCAAGCTCTACGACCTGCCGGAGAAGGATAAACTGCACCTCGCCGATGGCTTTCAAAAGGTCAGCCTCAAAGGCAACACACATCGCGGAGGCCTGCTCGGCATGGCCGCCGTGCTCACGGTGAGTGCCAATGGTGTCGAGACCTCACCCGTGACTCGCGGTGTGTGGGTCAGCGAAAACATCCTCGGCATCCCGCCGCCACCGCCGCCGGATGTCGTGCCCGCCATTGATCCCGATGTCAGCGGTGCCACCACCATCCGCGACCGCCTCGCCAAGCACCGCGCTGACGCTGCCTGCGCCGAGTGCCACCGCAAGATCGACCCGCTCGGCTTCAGCCTCGAAGCCTACGATCCCGTCGGTCGCTGGCGCAATAAATACCCCGCCGCGAACAAAAAAACCAAACCAGCCGAGATCGACACCACCGGCGAATTCACCTCTGGTGAAACTTACACCGACTTCGCCAGCTTCAAAAACATCATCCTCACCACCCGCGAAGACCACTTCACTCGCCATCTCATCCGCCAACTTCTCACCTACACCACCGGCCGCACCATGGAGCTCAACGATGACCTCGTGATCGATGCACTCCAAGACAAGGTGAAGAAGCAAGGCCTAGGTATGAAGACGCTGATGGTCGAGTGCTTGATGAGTGAGGTGTTCCGTTCGAGGTGAGTTGCTAAAAAACTGCGGCTTCAACTGCCTCACACCATTGCCTTGTCGTTTTCTTTGGACTGCATGTGTTTAGATTGCCTACGGGCCGCACGAGTGGCTGCGGGTGCCTCGGCAGCTGAAGATTTACCTCGAAGATTCAGCGCCTCACGACTCGGCGTGCGGTGCCAGTCAGCTTCCAACGTGCTGGCCGCGAGTTCGCGATCCACGGCATTCTCCTGAATGAGGAAATCGAAAAGACTCTGCGCAATGACATTGAGCGCGATCAAATGCGTGCGCCGCAGAGTCGTGTGCAGCCAATCGCTGAAGCGCATGAACTCGACAAATGGCGACGCTCCATCGCGCCACAAAAGCTTCAGCGTGCCCGTAAAGTTGCCGCTGTTCGCCACGATGTCCCAATACCGCGCGAAGCGGCGCATGCGCTGCATGTCGGCGAAAGGAATATCCCGCGTCGAAAGGATCTCATAGGGCGGGTGCGGCGCATAGATCATGCGGTATTCATCATCATGCCGCACGATGGGTGTGCCGCGCAGGCGCTTGAGGATGCCAACTTGAATCTCTTGAGGATTCAGCCGCACCAGCCGGTCAAAGCCGCGACCGAAGCTCTCGATTCCTTCGCCCGGCAGACCGACAATGAGATCCGCATGGATGTGAACGCCTGTTTCCTCACGAAGGAAACGGAAGTTGTCCTCCAAGCGATCGAGATTCTGCCTACGGCTGATGTTTTTAGACGTGGCATCATCAAAGGTCTGGATGCCGACCTCGAACTGCACCGCTCCAGGGGGGAACTTCTTGATGAGGCCGCGCAGTTGTTCAGGCAGACGATCAGGCACCATCTCGAAGTGCAAAAACAGCCCGTCGCGCCAGCGATCCAAGAAGAATTGCAGAATGCCCATGCTCGTCGGCAAGTGCAGATTGAAGGTGCGGTCCACAAACTTGAATTGCTTCACCCCACGATCCAAAAGCCGCTGCATCGAGGCCAAAAAGACATCCGTCGCAAAAGCCCGCACCGGGATGTCGAGCGACGACAAACAGAACTCGCAAGTGAACGGACACCCGCGCGAGGCCTCGACGTAGATGACACGATTCTTGAGGTCTTCGTCTGTATAGAGGTCATAGGGCGACGCCAAATGGTTCAGCGCGGGCAATTCAGCAGCAATGACCTTTTCTGGAGACGAATCACCACTCAAAATCCCACGACACACTTCCGCGAACTTCACATCCGCCTCACCCGTGATCACATGATCGGCTAGCGCGACGATTTCCTGCCCCTCCGTCTCATACGACACCTCCGGCCCACCGAGGATGACGATCAGCTCCGGACGGATGCGTTTGAGCAAGGCCACGACTTCCGTCGTTTGCTCGACATTCCAGATATAGACTCCAAATCCAACAATACGTGGCTCGTGAGCCAAGATGGCCTCCACGATCTCCAGCGGCTGCTGATTGATGACAAACTCCGCCATACAAGCGCGATCCCGCAGCTCGCCGAGGTTCGCCATGAGATAGCGGAGCCCGAAGGAGGCGTGGATGTACTTCGCGTTAAGCGTGGCTAGGACGATGTCCGACATGAGCGAACACAGTGGCGGGTTCTTAGGGCACGGCTACTTCTTCTTCCCTTTGCCTTTGCCCTTGTTGCCGCCGCCTTCACTGGCGTTGCCTTCCATCAGATCGGGCAGTGGGAGGTAGTCCCAGTCGAGGATCATTTTTTCAGCGAGGGCGGCGCGGAGTTCGCGTTCGGTGGCGGCGAGTTCGGGTTGGCCGCTGAGGTTGTTCAGTTCAGCGGGGTCGGCATCAAGGTCGTAGAGTTCATAAACCGGGCGCGGCGAGGTGAAGTAGGTTTTCACCATGCCAGCTGGGAGTTTTCCGGCAGCATTGGCTTCCTGCATTTGCTTCCATGCAGCTCCACCGGCGGAATCGACAGGCGAATAGGGAATCCAAGGCGTGCAGTTGTAGATGAACTTGAAGCGATCGCTGCGCACAGCGCGGGCGAGGTCGTAACCGGCATTGGTCATGTCGGCCTGCACCGGTGCGGAGCCGTGCGGGCCACGCTCGACGAAGAGATACTTCCTCAGCGTGTGCGTTTCACCTTTGAGCAGGGGCAGGAAGCTCACGCCGCTCATTTTGGCACCGGCTTCGAGTCCTGCGGCAGCGAGCAGCGTCGGCGCGAGGTCTTCGGCGCTGATGAGGGCACGCGAATCGCCGCCGGGCTTCACGACGCCGGGCCAGCGGACGAGGAAGGGCACGTTCGAGCCAGGGTCGTAGAGCGAACCTTTGCCATGCGGGAAAGCCATGCCGTTGTCACCGCAGAAGACGATGATGGTGCTGTCCATGAGACCGCGCTTTTGCAGCTCGGCGAGCACACTCGCGACGGTGCGGTCCACGCGATTCACCTCCGCGCAGTAATCGGCGAGTTGCTCACGCACACCGGGCAGGTCGGGCCAATGCGCAGGCACTTTCAGCGAGGCGGGATCAGGACGAAATTCAGCGGGTGCATTCCAAGCGTGATGCGGGTCGCTAAAATTCGCCCACATGAAGAAAGGCTTGTCGGCAGGCTTCTTGTCGAGAAACGCAGCGACTTGTCCGGCCACTTCGGGGTCGGGGCAATTGTTCAGCGAGTCCACACGGTCGATGAAGGTTTTTAACTCATGCTCTTCAAACACGCGGGCGATTTCTGGCCCGCCTTTGCCAGAGCCATCGAGATGAAAGCTGCGTCCACAGATGCCGGTGAAGTAACCACCTTTATCACGCAGCAATTCCGGCAGGGTGATCTCATCACGCGGCAGCGGCGCGGAGAATCGCGTCATGCGAGCGGCTACGGGTGATCGCCCCGTCATCAAGGTGGCTCGTGAAGGCACGCACTGCGGTGCCCCGGTGAAGAAGCGATGAAACTTCATGCCCTCGGCCGCGAGCTGGTCGAGAGTTGGCGTTTTGACGTTGGTATCGCCGTAAGCACTCAGGAACGGGTAACTATGATCGTCGCTGAGCAGGAATAGGATGTTCGGCTTCGCCGCAAAGGACGAAGCGGCGATGATGAATGACGATAAGAGGATGAGCAGGGACTTCATGCGACGATGAAACGGCGGGAAGCGACCCAGATTGCGATGATTTAACCGTCGCTTCCGAATTACTGCTGATTGTAGCCCTTTTTCTTCGGCCCTGAATCACGATCCGGTGCTGGTGGCGGCGCCACGCCGTTTGACCGCATAATCTCGCTAATCGCTTCAATGGTCGGGACGCTGGGCTTGAAGTTACCAGGGCGAAAGCCCTGCGCGATGAGCAGCGGGGTCCAGCCTTTGTCGTTCTTTTGATTCCACACATCGATCTTCGCGCCTTTCGAGACGAGGAGCTTGGCGACCTTCGGCAGGCTCTTGTAGGCCGCGCCGTGCATGGCGGTTTGATTCTTCTTGTCCACGGCATTGACGTCGGCTCCGAGGCTGATCAAATAGTCGCACGCAGCGACGCATTCATCCTCCGTGCCGGCTTCCTCATCGGGCGCGTAACAACCGAGTCCGGCAGCGGCCATGAGCGGTGTGGAGCCGTCGGCATTGGGACGCATCGGGTCAGCGCCGAGTTCGACGAGAAGTTTCATCATCGGCAGATCGGCATTGCGGCAGGCGAGGAGAAAGGGCGTGGCTTTGTTGAAGCTGATTGCGCCAAAGCCCTTCGCTTTGGCATCGGAGCCGAGCAATGCGTTTGGATTTGCGCCTGCTTTCACGATCTCGCGGATGAAGTCGAGACTGCTGAGCTTGCCATGCGTGTCTGGCGGTGGCTGGCCGGATTCGTCATCGCCGTGCGGCGGTTTGCGCACCCAGGTGAGCGCGTGGAGAGCGGTAAAGCCACTGCGGATGTCGTTCGGATCAGCGCCCGCTTTGATGATCTCCATCGCCAGCTCGAAGTGGCCGTTCTCCATCGCCAAAAGCACCGCGCTGGTGCCATTCGGAGCGTCACGGCCTCCTATTTTATGTTCGGTAACAATGGCGTCCTTCTTATCCGCGCCGTGCTTGAGCAACATAGTCACCGCAGCGGCTTTCCCTTCGCGTGCGGCAAAAAGAAAGGCTGTGAAGCCGGATTTGAGCCGGCGTTTCACGTCGGCACCTTTTTGAACGAGCAACTCGATCACCTCCGCGTGTCCTTCCGTTGCGGCCCACATGAGCGCGGTCTGGTCTTCGCGATCCTCTGCATCTACCTTCGCGTTTTTTTCGAGTAAAGCCTTCACCGCGCCAGGTTTGCCTGTGCGCGAGGCAATCATCAGCGCTGTCTCTCCACCACGCTGCTTCACGTTTGCATTTGCTCCCGCATTCAAGAGCGACCGGACGATCTCCTCGCTGCCGTTTTGGCAGGCAAGCAACAAAGGCGTGATGCCGTAGCGATTCGCGGCATCTGCTTTAGCGCCCGCCGCTAGCAGTTGAGTGACGATGTCCACCCTGTCATGATAAGCCGCCCAATGCAGTGCCGTGGTGCCATCGGCCTGCGCAGTGTTGAGATCGGCTTTGGCATTGATCTGCTCAGAAACAGAAGACCACTGCTGCTTTTCGACGTCGGTGGGCAAGTCATACGCCAACGAGTAGGCGGCAGAAAAGATAAGAATGGCGGCAAAACGGCAAAGCATGAGCGAGGTATTCGTCAACGTCACTTGGCTGCCAAAACTGACATCGGCCATCTCCTGACTTGCCTAGCTATTCAGATGAGGTAAAATTCACACATGAAAGTAACCCTCGATATCAATGCGAAAGACCTGAAAGACGTCATGCGGATCTCCGGGGAAAAACGCCGAGATGCCGCGGTGTTGAAGTTCTTGTCGAGAAGTCTGCAACTTTCACGCCGCCGTGAGGTGCTGGACAAGTTCATGACTGGCGAGTGGAGCACCGTGGGAACCACAGGCACAGAAAAGAAGCAAGCTTGGGCCGTTGCATCATGATTCTGCCGGATTCAGTTCTCTGGATCGACTTCATGCGGGCGAAAACGCCGCAACCAATCAAGCAACTCATCGGACCGTATCTGGCATCCAGGAATGCCATGCTTTGTGAGCCCATCCGCTTTGAGGTGATGCGCGGTGAACGCAGAGCTGATCGCCAGAAGGCAGATACTCTTCTCAGTGCCGTGCAAATGCTCCGGACTCCAGCTCTCATGTGGCAAACCGCAGAGCAATACGGCCAGACTTGCCAGGATGGCGGGTTGATCGTGCCACCTCTTGATTTGTTGATTGCCGCTGTAGCCGTTGCCTATGGCGCGGAAGTTATCACCTTTGACAAACACTTTGAATTCATGTCGAAAATCATACCGAAGCTGAAGGTGCGGGTTTTGATTCGTTCGTAGTTCTTCCGATGAACAAACAGAATACGGTACCATCCAACAGCCTTCTTCGCTGCGTAAGACGGTCCGCCTGTTCCACTGATCATTTTGATCGCATTGAAGAAGTCGAAGGACTCTGGGTCATGGAACTCAATCCAGAATTCTCTGAAAGTTGGGAGGATCACATTTCATCCGTTCTCGCACGACTGGCACCTATTGAGGACGATCTCGTTGAGATTGGGAAAACAAGCACTGAATTCACCCTCCATTTTTCTGTATTCTTCGACACAGCTATTAAAAACCTAGTCATCCCTTTGCCGCTTGCCGTTCTGGCATCCCGCGCAGGATTTGGAATTGAGATCGTGTTGATGAAGTAACCCGCAGTTCACAGAACACCAATCAATCCACTGCTGTCGCCAAACTTGTCCAGCTTCACGCCCGCTTTATCAAGCAGCGTGAGATGCAGGTTGGCCAAAGGAACGGTCTTCTCATTGCGGAAGTGGCGATTGCCTTTCACGCCGGCATTGGCTCCACCGACGACGATAGCAGGGAGGTTGGTGTGGTCGTGGACATTGGGATTGCCCATGCCGCTGCCGTAGAGGAGGAGGCTGTTGTCGAGCAGTGTGCTATCGCCCTCTTTCGTTGCGGCGAGCTTGGCGACGTATTCGGCGAAGAGGCTGACGTGGAAGGCGTTGATCTTCGACAGGCGCTCGATTTTCGCGGGATCGTTGCCGTGATGGCTGAGCGGGTGATGCGGGTCGCTGATGCCGATCTCGGGGTAGGTGCGATTGCTGGTCTCGCGGGCGAGTTGGAAGGTGATCACGCGGGTGACATCGCCCTGCATGGCGAGGAGTTGCAGGTCAAACATGAGCCGTGCGTGCTCGGCATAGCTGGCAGGCACTCCCGTGGGGCGTGAGAGATCGGGCAACTCGTTGTCGGCAACGGCGGCCGCGGCTTTTTCGATGCGGCGCTCGACCTCGCGGATGCTGTCGAGGTAATGATTCACGCGGTCACGGTCCTGCGGGCCGAGTTGCTTCGCTAGGCGAGTCATGTCGTCTTTGACAAAGTCGAGCAAGCTGGCGCGGCGCTTCAATGCGGCTGCACGATCAGCTTTGCTGCCGCCATCACCGAAAAGTTGCTCAAAGACGAGTCGCGGGTGCGCTTCAGCGGGCAGCGGGGTGGTGGGCGATGACCACGAGAGGTTGTTCTGATAAACGCAGGCGAAACCGTTGTCGCACTGGCCGACGACTTGCATCAAATCCATCGCGAGTTCCAGTGACGGAAGCTGCGTCTGCTGACCGATGGCCTTCGCGGCGATCTGATCAGCGGTGGTGCCGTTGTAGTAGTCGCTGCTCTCGGTGTGCTTCACTCTCGCAGCGCTGAGGAAGGAGGCGTTCGATGTGGCATGTGTGCCGGGATAGGCGGGTTCGAGTTCGAGATTCGAAATGACCGTGCAGTGCTGCTTCAGCGACTCCAGCGACTGCAGAATGGGCGAAAGCTTATCGAGCGAGTCCTTGCTCCCAGGCGTCCAGCGCGACTGATCGCAGCCCATCGGGATGTAGATATAACTGATACGCTTTGCTGGCTGAACCGAGCGAGCGGCAGCCGTGGCGGCAGGCACCATCGCGTCCAAGAAAGGCAGCGACAACGTGGCACCAACGCCGCGCAATAGTGTGCGGCGGGAGAGCGACTTGCGTGTGGTGAAGGTGCTCATGCAGTGGTGAAACGAATCTCGCGGGCGGAAACTGACACGCCAGTCAAACTTGTGGTCGATAAAACAATAGCGTGTCGAAATTCATCACGCCATGCTCCTGCACGCGTATCGTCGTGTCGCTATTTCGCAGTTCACAGAATTGCGCTGATCACCTTACCCTTCTCTCCGGTCTTCTTGCCGAAGGGACCAAACTCCTGGCCACCGGGGAACGGAGCGAGGAATTTATCCTGCGGCAGGCCGAGGCAGTGGGCGATGGTGGCGTTGAAGTCGAGGGGGCTGACGGGATCTTCGGCGACTTCGTGGGCGCGTTCGTCGCTCTTGCCGTAGGCCTGGCCGCCCTTGATGCCAGCACCGGCGAGGGCGCAGGTGAAGGCGAGGCTGTGGTGATCGCGCCCGCCTGTTTCGTCGAGCACGGGCGTGCGGCCAAACTCGCTGGCGAGCACGACAAGGGTGCTGTCGAGAAGGCCGCGTTGTTGGAGGTCGTTGAGCAAGGATGCGAGCGCGGGATCGAGTTCGCCGCAGAGTCGGGCGACGCCTTCGTGGTTCTTTAAATGTGTGTCCCAGTTGCCGTGCTCGATCTCGACGTAGCTGGCTCCGCGCTCGATGAGGCGACGCGCGAGCAGCAGACCTTTGCCGACTTTAGTGTTGCCATAGTTTTCATGAGCGGCGGCGGGTTCTTTGGAGATGTCGAAGGCGTCGAGGTCTTTGCTGGACATGAGGCGCACGGCGTCGGTGTAGAGGTCGGTGTAGGCTTTGATGTCGCGCAGGTTGTAGGCACTCGAAAACTCGGCATCGAGCGAGGCGGTGAGATCGAGTCCGCTCGTGAGTTCTTTTTGAGTGCGGCTTGCGGGCAGGTGGCTGTTGGGAAGACCTTGCTCCGCAGAGCCCAGTGGCACGGGGCCGTAACGCGCATCAAGGAAGCCGCAGCCTGGATGCTGGGCAAAGCCACCGAGGTAAATGTAGGGCGGCAGGCTGGGATTGGTGTGCGTGCCGAGTCGTGCATTCCAAGCACCCAAGGTTGGATGCACGATGCCGTTTTGTTTTTTGAAGCCGGTGTGAACCAGATACTGGCCGATCTCATGCACGGCGGTCTTGTGGTTCATGCTGCGGATGAGTGCCATGTGATGCATGTGCTTCGCGAGCTGAGGCAGCTTGTCCGTAATGATGACGCCATCGGCGCTGGTCTTGATGGCGGTGGTGGGGCCTTGGACTTCTTTGTTGTCGGGCTTGAGGTCAAAGGTGTCCAAATGCGACATCGCGCCCTGAAGATAGAGGTAGATGACTCGCTGGGCTTTGGCTTTGGCCGCAGGTGCGGCAAAGGCTGGCGCGACGGTGACGCCGAGGCAGGTGCTGGCGAGGCGAGTGACAAAGGCGCGGCGTGAGAGGTCGTTGGTTTTCATGGGGATTGTTTGAACCGCAGAGATTGGACGGACGCAGAGCTATGAGTTTGTCTCTGATGTCATCCAGTCGCGGTGGTTCTTTGCAGTGTTTTTTGGTTTCAGCGGAGAAAGAGGAACTGCTTGGAATTGATGAGGCTCCAGGCGATTTGTTCGGGTGTGTGCGTGGCGATGAGGGTTTGTTCTTTGGCGCTGGGCTGGCGTCCGATGAGGAGCTGGAAGACGTGGCGTTTCTTGGCTTCGGCGCTGCTTTGCGCCGCGAGAGCACGGCTGAAGGATGAGTCGCTTTTGGTGAGGTGCTCGAAGATGGGACCGTTCATCAGCGTGAGAGCTTGAGGCAGCGTGGGCAGTGTCCAGGCATTGCCGATGGCGAGGCGATTGCTTTGACCAAACTGGCCGAGGAAGTGTCCATCTGGCGCGGGGGATGACATCTCACTGGCGCGGATGAGGCCGGCGGGATTGATCTCACCGAGCTTGGACTTGATGTCGTCCATGCCTTCATAGATGCCAGCGGAGCGCGGTGGCTTGCCATCAAACTTCACCCAGCGGTCGAGCATGTAGTTGAAGAAGTCCTCGATGCTCTTGGCATTATAGACGGCGGACTGAAAGCTGGTGTCAGCGGCTTCACTCGTGAGCTTCTCGTCCACGGTGTCATCGACGAGCGCGACGAGGCTGTCCCACACCTGCTCGCCCGTGAGTCGGCGCAGCAGCGGTGCGGCGAAGAGTCGCGGCAAATGATCCGCCGTCTCCTCAGCGATGGCTCCGCGCGCGTAGGCGCGTGTGCTCAGCAGGATGCGCTGGATTTGTCTCAAATCATAGCCACAGGCGATGACAAGGGCCTCGACATAACTCGTGAGTTCTGGGCAGGGCGACTTCGCGGCATCGACAACATCCGCGACAGGTCCGCACAGCGGCCAGCCGAAGGTCTTTTTCCAAAGCCGATTCGACAGCACGAGAGCGAAGCGTGGGTTCTGCGGTGAGGTCAGCCAGTATGCATACACGAACGGGAGTTGGCTTGGTTTCTCATAGGCAGGTGAGGTGCCAAAGAGCACGGCGGGCGTCACGGTGTCGCCACCTTTGGCATCCGCGTATTGGTAATCACGCGGCAGGCGATAGACGAACTGATCAGTGGGCAGGAAGACTTTGTTATCCCCCACCAGTCCACGTGCGCTGGAGATCATCGTGGTCCAGTTGCGCACGCGATCCAGTGAGACGGTCTTCATCATGCGCTCGCGCAGACCAGCAGGCAGGACTTCGAGCGGCTTGAAGATTTCCTCCATCGGCACGCTATCGAGTTTGCCACTGCGAGACAGGTCCCAGTAGCGATTGAAGGGCGCTTTGACTTGCTCGATCGTCTTCGCGTCTTGTTCGGAAAGGTAGCGATAGCCGGAGGCGCCGGCTTTGCCCTTCTTCATCTTGCCGGAGAGCTTGCGGTCAGAGATGCCAGTGGTGTAGGCGGCGAAGGAATAATAGTCCTTCCGCGTCCACTGATCATACGGATGGTCATGGCAGGCCGCGCAACTGATCTGCTCGCCGAGAAACAACGCGGCCTGATTTTCCGTGCAGGCATTGGGATTGCCAGTATCACGCAAATAGAAGCCGATGGCGGGCGCAGACACTTCTGTGCCTTCGCTGGTGAGCATCTCGCGCACCAGCGCATCGTAACGTTTGTTGCCGCGCAGGGCATCACGCAGCCAGTTGGAGAAGGGATCGTTCTTCGTGGTGAAGGCACCGCGTCCGTTGTCATTCACGGTGCGTAGCCGCAAAGCATCCGCCCAGTAGTTGAAAGCGCTGCTCACATGACCTTCGGTGGCGAGCAGTGAGTCGATCAGCTTCGCCCGCTTATCCGGATGCTTTGAATTCAAGAATGCCGCCGCTTCTGTCGCCGTGGGACCGCGACCGATCAGATCCATCGACACACGTCGCAGCCACAGATCATCGGCGAGCGGCGCGGGCACCACTGGCGGAGGATTTGCCGTGCGCAGCTTGTTTTCTAGCAGTTGATCGATCTTCGCCGCCGCTGCGATCACACTCGCTGCCTCCGTCGAAGCCACTGCGAGCTTTGTCACCTTCTTGGCATGATCAAACGCCGTCCAGGTGCCCGTGCTGCGGCCTTGAACGATCCAGTCCGTCAGCATCTCGCGCTGAATCTTGCTCAGCGGCGAGTGCTCCTTTGCAGGTGGCATCACGTCTTCGTCTGATGCGGGCAAGGCCGTGCGACGAAGCATCTCGTCTGTCTTGGCCTTCGACAGCGCACGGATCGCCGCAGCCTGATCAAGCCGAACGTCGCCCTTGATGCTCTTGGCACGCGAGCTGTGGCAGTCGAAGCACTTGTGCTCCAGCACGGGCAAGATTTGCTTTTCAAAGTCGATGCTTTCCGCCGCCGCAGTGGCTAGCATAGGTGAAAGGCAAAAGAGCAGGCAGGAGCGAAACGAAGTCATGACCTCTCATCCTAGCTGAAGCTAGACCCGCCACCACTGCGCCAACCTAGACCGAAAGAGATAGGTTTCGGCATTGCCGCAGTGCCGGAGTCTGGGGCAGGATGTGATCAATTGCTCTGCTTCACCTTGTTTACACGCCTGCATGATCCGCGCCGCATTCCTGCTCATTCTTTGTCTGCATACCGTCAGCGGCGTGTTGGCGGAGTCGTTCACGGGTGAGGTCACGTTTGTGGATGCGGACATGCGACTGGGTTTTGTGCAAAACGAGCGCGAAAGCATCGGCTTCGTGCCACCTGCGCAATCGGTGAAGCTGGGCGATGTGATCCGAGTGAGCGGCGTGGTCACCCAGCGCGGCAGTGTACGGTTGCTCGCTGGAGATGAGGCTGGCACTACCGCGGCGATGATCGAATTTGACGCCGCCGAACCCATTGGCCCTGTGCCCAAGCGACCCCTGCAGCTCGAGCTTGCTGCTGACCTACGAGTGAATGGCCTCAGTATTCTGGCGCATGGTGCCCTGCGTGCCGTGGAGCGACGCAAGATCGGCGCGGTGAGCCGTGTGGTGCTGGAGATCAGCAGTGCACGCGGCTTTGTCACTGCCATCTTCGCCGACAACGATGATCCCACGCCGTATGAGGCGATGATCGACCATGTGGTGCAGTTGCGTGGCGTGCTCATCGGCTGGCTGGATGCTTCTTTACCAGAAGCTGCCGATGGCGTGCTACTGCTACCGAAAGCTGCCGCACTCGTAGATGACTCAAAAAATCTCAACGCCATCTTTCGCCAGGCATCCCTCAGCGCGGCGGAGGCCATGATGCACACACGGCAGACCCGGTCCAATGATCGTCTGCATGTGGAGGGCAGCGTGCTGTGGTCGCAGCCCGGACAGGACCTATACCTGCGCACTCGTGAAGGCAGCGTGCGGGTGAGTACACGGCAGCGATCTCTCTTTAAAGCAGGCGCGCATGTATCCATCGCCTGCTGGCCTGCTCGTGAAGGAGGTAGGCTGCAATTGCAAGACGGCATCATCCGACAGACTGGCGCTGACTCACCACCAGCGCCGCTGCCCGCCACTGCGGAAAACCTCCTCGGTGACAGCGTGGCGGACGAACTCATTCGCGTGCAAGGCACGCTCACCAGCATGGTCATGCGTGGCAAGCAAGCGAGACTTCACATCGACGTCAATGGCCGTGCTGGTGCCGCATGGTGGGCGCAGCCGGACGTAGGCATCGCGCTGGCTCCAGGTTCGCTCGTGCAGCTCACCGGCATTTGTACACGCAGCTCCGGTCGCTCGAAAGACGGCGCTGACTTCACTCTCTTGCTGCGTGACAGTCGCGACATAACGCTGCTAAAAACGGCACCCTGGTGGAATGAAGAACACATCGGCTTCACAGCCACCCTTCTCACTGGCATCAGTTTGTTCGGCAGTGCATGGATCATGCTACTGCGCTGGCAGGTGCGACGGCAGTCACAGCTCTTCGCCACGGCGGAACGTGCCCGTGCCATCAGTGAAGAGCGCCGCCGCATCTCCCGCGAATTTCATGACTCACTGGAACAACAACTCGTCGGCGTGGCATTGCTAGTCGATGTCGCCAAGAAGTCCGCACCCGAGGACGCGACTCTCTCGCAGGCGAAGGAAATGCTCCGTCACTGCCAACAAGAAGTACGCCGCAGCATTCACGATCTGCGAGAAGGCCAACTCGCCGAGAACGGCGTCGAAACTGCCCTGCGACACTGGCTTGCCGAACAGCAAGCAAGCAATCCTGAGATCACATTAGCCCTGCAAACCTCCCACGCCCTGCCACGGCAACCAGCGGAGCTTGAACTGCATCTTTTCCGCATCACTCAAGAAGCAGTGAACAATGCTCTAAAGCACGCCAAGGCACAAAACATCTGCGTGAAGCTCGAAGACGGCCTTTTGAGCATTGAAGACGATGGAGCTGGATTTGACATCTCCCTGCTCAAATCCACACCACGTCTCGGCCTGCGCGGCATGAATGAACGCGCCGTGAAACTTAACTCCCTGCTCGAGATCACCAGCGCCGCGGGCAAAGGCACCCGCATCATCCTTCGTACCCGCCACACATGATCACCGTCCTGCTCGCCGACGACCATTTCTTTGCCCGCATCGGCATCGCTGCTGCCGTGAACAGCGAGCCTGATCTGCGAGTCATTGCCGAAGCCGCCAATGGATGTGAAGCCGTGCAACTCGCAGCTGAACACCAACCCGACATCATCATCCTCGACGGCCAAATGCCTGGACTAAATGGTATCGAAGCCGCGCAGCAAATCCTCATGCAAAAAAGCTCCGCGAAGGTGCTCATCTTCTCGATCGACCACACCGATCAGTCCCTGAACCGCGCCGTCGATGCCGGAGTAAAGGGCTACCTGCCCAAGAGCGCAGATTGTAGCACCCTCATCGCCGCCATACGCAATCTCGCCATTGGTCGGACCTGCTTCACCGAAGAAGGCCAGCGCATGATCTTCCAGCGTCGTATGCATGGTTCGCTCTCTCCGCGAGAGATCGAAGTGCTCGAACAAGCCGCCCAAGGCCTATCGAACAAACAGATCGGCGAGCACCTAGGCATCGCCGAAGGCACCGTCAAGATCCACATGGCCAACGCCCTCGCTAAACTCGACGCTCCCGACCGCACTCGCGCCGTCACCATGGCCATGCAGCGTGGGATACTGCGTCTCAAAGCGTGATGTGCGCCCAGCAAAGAATCTCATCGATTGTTTGCGAAAGCAGAACTGGTCACGATACCCGCGATGATCTCAGAAAACTTCCAGTCTTTCCCCTTAGTTAAGCGAACGACCCTCCGCACAGCAGGTGCATCGCTGTGCTCCAAGCCACGCCCAAGGGCATAGGTCATGAGTTTTTCGGTGAGGGCGCTGACGAAGAGTTCGGGGCGCTTGAGCAACACGTCTTCGAGACCTGCCACACCCTCAAACTCGCTGCCATCAGCGAAACCGCCGCGTGAATCGGCCTCGGCGTGCCAGCGGCCGATGGCGTCGTAGTTTTCCAAGGCGAAGCCGACGGGGTCCATGAGATTGTGGCAACTGGCGCAGGCGGCCATCTCGCGATGTTTGGCGAGGCGCTCACGGATGGGCAATGACTCGGAGATGACGCCATCAAGCGCAGGCACATTCGGCGGTGGAGGCGGAGGCTCAGAGGCCAGCAGGTTCTTCAATATCCAGTGCCCACGAATCACGGGCGAGGTGCGCGTGGCATACGAGGTCACCGTCAAGATGCTGCCGTTGCGCAAAAGACCACCGCGCTGCCATTCAGGCTGCACCTTCACCTCGCGGAAGCGATCTCCAAAGATGTGCGGGATGCCGTAGTGCGCGGCGAGGCGTTCGTTCAGCCAAGTGCGGTCCGTGCGCAGCAGTTCGAGCACGCTGCGGTCGTTTTTGACCATATCTTCAAAGAGCAGGCTCGTCTCCGTGCGGAGAGACTCACGCAGGTTGTGGTCGAAGTCGGGAAACAAGCGAGCATCGGGTGTGATGGCTTCGAGATTGCGTAAATACAGCCATTGATCAGCAAAGTTCGACACTAGCGCCTTCGCTCGTGAATCGCGCAGCATACGCCGGGCTTGAGCATCGACATCGAGAGGGCTTTGCGAGAGCAGTTCATCGTCGGGAATGCTGCTCCAAAGGAAGAACGACAAGCGCGACGCCAGCGCGGCATCATCGAACCGGGTCTCGGTGCGGAAGAGAAACTCACGGCTCACCAAAATGGCCGCTAGAGCAGATTCGATGCCCGATTCAAAGTCCTTCGCCTCCTTCACGAAAGGCAGCACTCTGGCGAGGTCCTCATCCGTCACCTGACGACGCCATGCGCGGCGCAGCATCGGCGTGAGCACCGCCTTGGCATCGGTGGAACCATTGCCGAAGAGCAAGCGACGACTCGGCGTGTCACCAGCCCCCTTTGCATCATAGGGCCCCGTGATGGTCACCTGATATACGGCGGGCGATAGACGCGGATGCCGATGCAGATTGAAGCTGGCCTTATACGGCTGTCGCAACCTCTCCAGCACCGGCGATCCTTTGGGCAGGAAGGTCACGCCAACATCATGTTGGCCTGCGGGGATGTGCAGCCGCGCCTTGAGATGTGCGTCGATCTTCTCGTAGTTCTTGTCCTTCGCTGGCTTGATCGTGAACTCGCTCTTTACCTCGCGATTGAGCAGGATTTGCAACTGATGCTCGCCGCGCATGCCCTCGACCTGCTCGTTGCGATCACGCTGCAGGCGGATTTGAACATCGTAGTCGCCCTCACGCGACAAAACCTGCGGAATCAGCACGCCACCGCGAGTGCCGAGCGGCAGACCGGGCACATGATACTCCTGCGTGATGTCCGACCTCACTCGAACCGTCGTGATCTCTGGCTTCTCCGACGTGCCAACCGCTTGACGTGCAATCTTCTGCGCTGCGGTCATGTAGCGATCCAACAACGCGGGTGACAAATCGCCGACAGTGATGTTGTCAAAGCCATGGCTAATCTCGTCGTTGGGGAAAGCGGCCTTGGCATCAAAATCGACCGCCAGCAGATCACGCACGGCATTCTGATACTCCACACGCGTGAGGCGGCGCAAGGTCGGGGCATGGCCCGGATTGGGTGGCTGTTTATCCAAATCGGTCGTCAACTTGTTCACCATCTCCGCATAGCCCGCATCATCAGGCCGTTTTTTGCCGATGGGCGGCATGTGGCGGGCGGTGAGTTGTTTTACCACGACCTCCCATGTCTCCGCATGTTTGGCGATGTCATCGCCTAGCATCGATTCGAGATCGAGATCGCCCTTCTTCGCATCTGCATCATGGCAACTCACGCAATAACGCTCAAGAACGACCCTTGGCGGCATCTCCGCGAGGGCAGACTGAGTGAAGAGCAATAGCGCAATGAATCTCATGCGAGTTCTTTAAGGGTTCCGGTGCTGTCTGCAAAGCGTTCCTGTTTCACGCCTGCACTCTTCGCCATTGTGAGCCAGAGATCAGCGAGCGGGCGTTTGCCTTCGTAGTGGAAGTGACCGCGCTTCCAATTGCCGCCGGCGATGAGGACTTCGAGGTCGGCGTAGTTATGCTGGTCGCCATCGCTGATGCCGCTGCCCATGACCAGCGTGGTGCTGTCGAGGAGTTGAGTGGCTTTGAGGCGCTCGACAACGTGTGCGTAGAACTCCATGTGGAAGCGATCGATTTGCGCGAGTTTGGCTTTGGCTTTATCACCCTTCGTGTGCGTGAGGACGTGGTGATTCTGCGGCTTGTCGAAGACGTCGTGATACATGCGCGGGCTGTCCCAGCGCTCGGGGTCAATCATGAGCGTGGCCACGCGTGTGAGATCGTTTTGAAAGGCATGCACAAACAGATCCGCCATCAGGCGCAGGTAGTCGCCGCGCTTCTCGGGGATGCCTTTCGGTTCTGGGAGCGGTGGTTTGCCGATGCGCTTCGCTGCGGCTTCAGAACGCTGAATGCGCTGCTCGGTGGCGCGCACGCTGTCGAGGTATTCGTTGAGCTTGGCTTGATCATCGCTGCCGAGTCGCTTTTGCAGACTCTTGGCATCGGCGAGGATGGTATCGAGAATGCTCTTCGAGGGACCGCCCTGCCCTTGGCCAAAAAGGCGCTGAAAGACGGCACGTGGATTTTTCTCGGTGTTTGCGGCATAGCCGGGGCCATACCAAGAAATGCACTCGAAGTATTTTGTCTCTTTGTTGTCGGCAAAATCATTGGCGCTGAGTTCCAGCGATGGCAGCGCGGTGTCTTGGCCGAGTTGTTTCGCAATGAGTTGATCAAGCGTCGTGTTCGTGGGAAATCCGCCATCGAGCGTCTCCTGCGGCGCGGATGAGGTGAGCCAGCATGAACCGCACTGCGCATGGACTCCAGTGCCAGGGACAAATTGACGATCAAGCCCACTGATGAGCGTGATGTCGTCTTTGACCTTCGCGAGAGGTTCGAGGGTTGGCGTGAGTTGCAGCGGACTCAAGCCTGGCGCCATCTTCTCCGGCAGTAATGCCTTCTGGCAGTAACCGTTGGGCGTGTAGATAAAGGCAAAACGTTGAGGTGAAGAAGGCGCAGCTTTGGTTAAGCTTTCGAGATGCGGAAGGCCCAGCGTGATGCCAGCGGCGCGGAGGAAGTGACGGCGGTTCATGCGTGGAGGTGAGGGTTGCGGGAGATGATGCGATAGGTTATAAATAGACTATGAGCACGAAGATCGATCCCAAGCTGCTGAACGACCCTCTTTTCCGCGAATTGATGATCGAAGGCTTGGCTATCCAAGATCGTTTCGCGGCTGAACCTATCTATGCAAAGACGGGTAAGGGCTTCCTGAAGAGTGCGGGCGTGGAGGAACTTCAAAAGATCAAGGCCGCCAAGAAACGGACCAAGAAGAACTAACCTATGCCTGCAATGAGGCCCTGGCTGGCGAGTTTTACTTGGGACATGATCGCCGCTCAGAATGCCGTTTTGTGTGCAGCGAAAAATGCGCTGCATAAGCCAACCTCCGACGGTCACGATGCGACGAAGGAGCTTTGGGTGTCTCTTCACCAGACTGAGATGCTTCTGCACAAAGCAGCTGACCTTTGCCGCCGTTGCCATCGCATGGCGCCTTTCTGCTTCTACAATGGCAATACATTCGCCTCTGTGATGACACTTGTGATTCGGAAGATCGACATCCCTGCTGATCAAGCCTTCGTCATCCGCAGTCTTGCTGGTCACATCGTGGCTGGTGTAGCGACTGAGGAAGAGGTGCGGGCTTTCCGCGAGTTTAGTGATGGCTTGTGACGTGAGCATCGCTATTGGCGGACATGGGTGAATGGATACGACTTCGCGATCTCGACGATCACGCGGCTGAATTTCCAGCCATCTGCTTTTGCCGCATCCTCGATCTGCGCGACCACTGGCATGTCATACACATGAAGCGAACGACTGAGGGCGTAACTGAGCAGGTGCTCGATGAAGCCGCGCGTGAACTCGTGCGGGTTCTTGGCGAGGATGGCTTTGTATTCGGCAGGGCCATCGAAGGGCTGGGCATTCCACTCGGCGCGCGCATCGACAGGCTGAGTGCCGTCGGTTTCGCGCCATTGGCCGATGGGGCTGAAGCGCTCCAAGGCGAAGCCCGGTGGATCAAGGCGAATGTGGCAGGAGTAGCATGCGGCTTTGCTGCGATGCGCTTCGAACTTCTGCCGAATGCTCATCTGTTGCGCGGCTTCCTTGGTGTCGTTCTCGATGGCGAAGGCGACCTTGGGTTCTGTCGGCGGGCGATTGAAAACGGTTTCCAAAAGCCACGCGCCGCGCTTTACGGGACTGGTGCGGAAGGGCAGCGAGGTGATAGTCATCGGTGCGGCCATGGTCATGAAGCCACCGCGGCGCGCATCGGTCAGACTCACGCGCTTCCAGCCACCCGTGACCTCCTTTTTCACCTCACGCGTCGTGTCATGTGCGGGTTCAGTCTGGTCCGGTGTGGCATCGAGACCGTAGAGTTTTCCGAGGCTGCCGTTGAGCCAGGTGTAATCGGCGGTAATGAAGTCGAGAATGCCACGATCCTCCACGTGAACGGTCTCAAACAAGAGCAACGCCTCGGTGAGCATCGTGCCGTGGAGCGTGCTCTTGCCCTGTGGTCCCGAGTAGAAGGCTTTGAACAAGTCGCTGTCAGGTTTCGAGGTGTAAAGTTGATCCAATCGCAGCCATTGCGTGGCGAAGGACTCGCTGAGTTCGCAAGATTTCGGATGGCGCAACAGGCGGCGTGTCTGCGCTTCCAAAACGGCGGAGTCATGCAGCTTGCCGGACTTCGCGAGTTGCAGCAGTTCGTCATCCGGTGTCGAGCACCAAAGGAAGAGCGCGAGTCGTGTCGCCAATTCCGCATCTTCGAGTGCCACGACCTTTTCGGAGCCAGTAACGCCGTTGGCTTCGACATAAAGAAACGCTGGCGATGCCAAAACAGCTGCGACCGCGCTCTTCATGGCTTCCTCTTCGCTCTTTGATTGCTTTCGGCCTTCTTCAAACAGCGCGGAGTATTGATTCACCTCCTCATCTGTCACTGCGCGACGGAAAGCGCGTTCGACGAACGTCGCGAGTCGTTCGCGTGCAAGCCGTGAGACATACACTCTTGTCTGTTCGCCTTTCTTCTCAGGCTGCACCTGTTTTTCAGATGGGACAGAAAGGAGTGTCTGTTTCACAGGTCTGCCGTTAGTGATGAAACCAAAGTCATCGAGCACCACGTAGTCACCGCTGAACTTCGAGCCATCCACTGCGAGCGATTTGACCGACTCGCCTGGCACGGAGGCAAAGGTGAAGAGCGTGGTGCCAGCAGCACCTTCTGCGATTTCGGCGGTGAGGCTGATGTCGGTGTCGTCGGTGTATTTCGCGGTCAGCATCACTGTGCCGGACTGCGCTTTGCGACCGAGGACAAAGACACCGAGTCGCGTGATGCCTTCGTCTTGATCACCGTCTTCGACTTTGAATGTCAGCTCGAAGCGCTTGCTGCCTTTGATCTGATTGGTGAAGACTTTCCTGCCCGATGTTGCCACCACCGTGCTGAAACCCGCGAGCCAAAGATCCGCGTTGGGATTGATCGTTAGCGTCTTCGCCCCGCCAGCATAGCGCAGGCGCAAGAGACCGCCTTTGCCGGGGACCGTGGTCAAGCCCTGCACGGTATCACACGCATCGAACACGCCGCTGATGCTGTTAGCGTAGCCTTCACGCAGATCATCGAAGAACCTCTGCGGCACGTTGTCAGCGCTGCCTTCGGCTTTCTTCCAAGCCTTCGCATTCGTAGCGAACAAGCCCGCAGCGGTGAAGGTCAGATCACCTTGCTGCGGCGGTGTCTTGCCCTGCTTGGCATTCGCCAAGGCCTTGCGCTGAGTCGGTGGAATGCCGAACAACTCGGCAGCGACTTCGCTTTGAAGAGGTAAGTCCGGCGCATTCACAATCTCATTGGCAGCAGAGAGGTATTTCTCCAGCAGCAGCGGCGAGAAATCCATCGCATCACCGCGATTGCGATAGCCATGTTCGGCGCGGTTGTCACCGGGCAGACCCAGTTGCCGACAGAGCACGGGATACTTCGCGCCATACTCGCGCAGCGGCACCTTCACCGAATCCGACATCTTGCCCGTGCTGGGCTGGAAGTAGCTCTTGTCGCTGATGGGCAACCTCTCAGGAAACATGAACACATCGACGTCCAGGCCGAACAGATCGCGCACCGCATTGTTGTATTCCAACCGCGTCAGTCGCCGTAGCACTGGCTTGCCAGGATCACGCGCACCCAGCGCGGGATCAGGCCGCGCGGCGATGTCCATGATCCACGTCATCAACTCCTCACGCTGCACCTCGGTCGGCTGCGACTTCTGCTTGGGTGGCGGCATCTGATGCGATTCGATCTTCTCATAAACGCTGCGCCAAATCTCACGATCCTTCATCACAGCGTCTTCATTGATGAACAGCGAGAGGTCGAGGTCGCCCTTCTTCGCATCGCTGTCGTGGCAGTCGAGGCAATGCGCGTCGAGGAAACTGCGAAAGTCCTTTGCGGAGGCAGCAGTCGTGATGAGAATGAAAGCGAGCAGTGGGCGGATCATGCGCTGTATCAGTGACGTGGCGGCGGGCTCAATCCTGACATTCAAAACAACCTTCTGGCCACGGGTAGCTGCCCGGCTTCACGCACAAAATGGGCCCACCCGGCGGGAGCAGGGTGCCAACGCCAGTGTGGCCCTCTGGGATGACCTCGAAGCGTGTCCAGCCCATGCGCCGAATGAATGCCATCGCCGTGGCACCGCCTTCGAGGCCGATACGGAGTTCGTTTTGCGCTGCGATGAGAGGAAGCGCCATTTTGATGAGCGTTTCGGTCAATGCGGCTGCTTCCGCGCTTTGTGGATGACCGATGGCGAGCATGAGTTTCTGTGTTTGCTGCCAGATCGAGGGCGAGATGGGTTGGTCGAGGGTGTGCACAACGAATCCGCGAGTTTTCATCTCGTCAGCACGACCGCTGTCCCACGCAGCGAGACTGCCGCAGAGCAGTAGCATGGGAGTTTTAGCCTGTGTCGGATAACTTGTGACTTCACGATGTCCACCGCCTAGAAAGGCAATGCTACGGGCAAAATAATCGACCGCACCTGCGGCGAGTGTCCCGGCATCGATGGGATGGATCAGATCATCCATGGTGACTGCATTCGGCACTCGAATCCTCTCAGATTCGCCGATCAACTCGCGCACGAAAGCGGTGTTACATGGATAATCGGGATCGTGCGCGAAGACGGTCTCATTCAGCGGCACGCCGTTTACGAAATAGCGTCCGCCATCGATGAAGCGACCTTTGGAAGGGTTCGCGGGGATGAAGAGGCACTCGCGCTGGCCTGTGGTATCGAGGATGGCCTCGATCTCGGCGCGAACGTGACCGCGCAGCACTGAGTCGGTCTTTTTGTAGATCCATGTGGGCTTGGCAGCGAGGATCTGCCGAATGACTACGCCGACGACTTGCACGGCTTCGCTTTCGGACTTCAAACGCGTGTCCGTGTCCACAGCGATGACCTCCGCATCACTCGCCGGATCAAATTGAGTCTGAACCTGCGCCTTGAAACCACGAGCCGCTGCGATGCCCGCAAGTTCAGCGGCACCGGAGAAGTCGTCGGCAATGATGGCGATCATTTCGCGGACATCTTCGCCGCCAATCGCACGGCTTCAAAGAGACTGTTGGGGTTGGCCTTGCCCTGCCAGGCGATGTCAAAGGCGGTGCCGTGATCGACGCTGGTGCGGATGACGGGCAGACCGAGCGTGGTATTGATAGCGGAGTCAAAGGCGAGCGCCTTCAGCGGAATGTGGCCCTGATCATGATACATGCAGATGAATGCGTCGGTTTGCTTGCGCCGCCACGCGAGGAAAGCGGTGTCCGGGGGCAGCGGTCCTTCGATGTTGATGCCTGAGGCACGTGCGGCTTCGATGGCAGGAATGATGAAGCGTTCCTCCTCTCGCTGACCAAAAAGGCCGTTCTCGCCCGCATGAGGATTCAGGCCGCAAACGACGATCTTCGGCTCGCGTTCACGGATTCGACGCATGGCATCGGTTGTTAGCTCTATGACATCCACCACGCGCTGAACATTGATCAAACCAGGCACGTCACAAAGACCGACATGCACCGTGACAAAGCTGCACGTGAGTTCATCCGACGTGAGCATCATGCAGGAGCGATCCGCCTGCATGCGCTGAGCAAAGATCTCGGTGTGGCCCGGGAACTTGTGTCCGGCGGCATGCATGGCTTCTTTGTTGAGCGGCGCAGTGGAGACAGCATCAACCTCACCGGTGAGTCCTGCCTCAATGCTGGCGATAACGTAACGAAAGGCTGCATTGCCACAATGCGCATCCACCTTTCCAGGCGTGAAATCATCCGCGCCGATGCACTGCAAATCGAGCACGGCAGGTGTGTTCATTTCGCGGCATTGGCTCTTCCATTCAGCCGCCGTCAAAATCGGCGCGGTGAATGGCAGCGCGAGTTTTTCGGCAACTTGGCGCAGCACGTCGGCATCACCAAAGATGATCGGCACGCACACCTCCCGCATCTCAGCGTTGTTCAGCAGATGCAGGCAGATTTCTGGGCCGATGCCAGCGGGGTCACCCATAGTGACGGCGATGAGTGGTTTGGACATCAAAGAGAGGGGAGTGTTGGATGGGTGGAGTTTTGGAGTTGGTACATGATCTCGGGCCAACCGGTGAGTTCGAATGTTGGAAGCTCGCGGCGATATTTGGATCCGTCGAGACGTTGTGGGAGAGTCGTGTTGTGATGAGCCTGGATGGCTTTTCGTTGCTCTGGCATGAGGTGAGCAAGCTCGTGCAGCGAGCAGTCGCGTCCCGGCGGGTGATAGACGTTGACTTGGTCGGGCAAGTTCGCGTGCAGCAGGTGGATGATGGCGCGAGCGAGATCAGGTGCCCAATGCAGATGAAAGTGGTCGGGATGGTGCAGCGTGGCGTTTTGACCCTGCGCGGCGAGCCGAAGAAAGTCGCTCAGCGAGCCGGAGGTTTGTTTCCCAATGATGAAGCCGGGACGAAGGATCACGGCCTGCATGGATGTTCCGCTCAGGCGGTAACGCACGGCCAGTTCAGAGGCTGCCTTGGTGATGGCGTAGTAGCCGACGGGAGAAAGCGGCTCGTTTTCTGTGATGGCGTGCTCTTTGCCACCATAGACGGCGGCCGAGCTGAGATGAATGAATCGCCTCACGGTGCCTGCGGTGCTGGCGGCGCACAGGACGCGATCCGTGGCGAGCACGTTTGCCTCAAACGCGATTTCCGGGCGACTCTCGCACTCACGGGTGCGTGCGCCAGCCGCGTGGATGACGTGCGTGATGGCGTGTCTGTGCATTACGTCATGGAGAAATGCCTCATCGAGCACGGGACCGGATTCATGCATCACATTCGATGGTAAATGACGATCAACCGGCAAGGCGCGACGGCTGACGCTGATGACGCGGGCATGAGAATCGGCGGCGAGCGCCTGAACGAGTTCGCTACCCATGCCACCGAGACCGCCAGTGATGAGGAGATTCATTTGCGCGAGTTTAAGGAGGGTGGATCGGCAGGGGGGTCAATCACACGCCCTGCCCACCAAGCGGTGAGCAAAGGTGTGGCCATGGCTGTGACCACGACGCTCGCGGAGACAAGCAAAGTGGCCTGTGCCGCAGCCGCTGCATAGGCTGGATTCACCGAAGCGACGAGTGCTGGTACGGCGGCGGCGTTTCCAGCCGTGGAAGAAGCAGCGAGGCCCGCCACACCATTGCCACCGCTGAGTCGGTCTGCGATGAAGAGCAGGCTGCCACTGACGAAGGTGACAAAAAGGCCGAGACCCAGTCCGAGCAAGCCCGTGTGCCAGACGTTGCTGAGATCCAAGGTTGTTCCCAAAGCGAAGGCAAAGAACGGAATCATGACCTTCGCACCACTGCCAAGGAACTCGCGCATGGCCGGATCGAGATTGCCCAAGACCATGCCGATGAGCAGCGGCAGTATCGCTCCCAGCATCACCGGCCAAGGAAAGGTCGATAGGCCAGCCACACCCAGCGTGAGCATCGTGAGAAAAGGTCCGCTTTCCAGACACATCACCGAATAGGCCGCTGCATCTTGTGGACGCCCATATTGCGTCATCAAAGCCATGTAGAGTCCGCCGTTGGTGTCATTCATCGCCGCGACGAGTGCGAGCGTGGACAAGCCCGCAAACACACCTCCTGCCACCGGCAATTCGCCGAACCAGTGACCAGCGATGATTCCCACGAGCACCCCGCAGAGAATCTTCGTCCCGAGCAGCACGCCGCCCTTGCGCAGGATGTAAGGTGCCGCGCTGAAGGTGATTGTGGAACCCATGCAAACATAAAAGACCGCGAGGATCGGCAATGCACCGCCAAACAACGCGCCAGTGAACGAACCAAAGAACTTCGGCGTGCCCGGCGCGAGATTGGCGATGAGCGCTCCGAGCAACAATGGCACCAGCATCATGCCGCCGGGGATGCGGTCGATGGTTTGTTTGATGGGGAGGTTCATCAGGTCATGGCTTGATGGCCGCATTGAGTTTGCCCTTCATGTCCTGCGATACCTCCCACGCGACTGATTCGAGATAACTCGCCGTCGCTTCATCAAGCGTGGCGGTGAGTTGTTCGGCCATTCCGCGATGCATCCACCTCGGCATCTTCGCCTGATACATGTCGGGTTTGAACTTCGCCATCTTGTCGGCCTCAACGCTTTTCTCGGCATCGGTTTGTGCCTTTGGCAAACCATGTGGCCAGACCGGAAACGTGCGCGGCAGCTTGCCGACAGGATTCTGCTGCGCGAGCACGGCGTAGAAGCATGCGAGGTTCAGGAAGTGGCCCGCGTCGCCAGGATGCGAGCTGTCTTTCGGATGTTGCAGCGCAAGGTCAGGCCGCTGGTGATAGACACGCGCCCACGCCGTCGAGCAGGGCACGAAGAGGCGAATCCTGTTCTTCACCGCGAGGTCGAAGAGACGCTGGCGGCCTTCCGCCTCGCGTTCCGTTTTGCCCCAGCCCATTTCGTTAAAGACCGGCTCGCCGCCCACCGCGCGGATGGCTTCACAATACTTCTTCACCGCATCGGCGTGTGCGTTGCCAGTGCCCGTCGGATCATCATCGCCCATGATGAAGCGGCACACCGTTTGCAGCACGACGAAAGGCGGCTTTTCTTCGCGAATCTTGTCGAGGAACGACTGCCCCGGCTTCACACCGTATTCGTATTTGTTGAAGCCTGGCTCCATGTAAACGCGGATGTCGCTGCCGCTGCGGCCGACGATTTCAGGAAGCACCGCCGTGCCGACGTGATTAGCCATTTTGCCATCGACGACCTTCGCTACCTCGCGCGGCATGTCGTTAAAATAGGTGCTGCTGCTGCCTGCGAAGAGCAGGATGATGGGCGTATCCTCGGCAAAGGCGAGGACACTGAAGATGAGCGTGAACAGGCTGACGAGATAGATGCTTTTCATCGCTTTGGACGAGTCTTAGTGTTTCGCGGCCTTCTCCTTTGCGGCTGTCCACTTCGCTATGGAAGTAGCTTCGGCGGGCTCGTATTTGATCTCGACCTTGGGCAGCTCGGCCTTGAGCTTGTCCACTTCGGCGGTGGGAATGCCGTTCTTTTGAAGGGTGAGCTTGGTCAGGGATTTCGCGGCTTTGAGCTGGCTCACGCCTGCGTAGCTGAGCACGGTTTCGTTGATCGAGAGGTCTTTCAGATTGGGGATCGTCGCGAGCGGCGCGATGGCGGCATCGGTGATGATGGGGCGGAACTGCGGATCGAGGGTGAGCTTTTCCAGCGCGGGATGTTTTGCCAGGGCGACCACGCCAGCATCGGTGACGCCTAAGCAATGATGCAGGCTCAGTTCGCGCAGGGTCTTGATGCTGGCGAGGCCGGGCAATGCGCCATCGCCCACACTGGTGCCGCCGATGTTCACGATTTGCAGCGTGGGATGTGCGGCGAGGCCGGGCACGGTCTTGAGCTGCATGTTGTGGCTGATGCTCACTTTGATGAGCTGCTTCATCTGCGCGAAGGCGGCGGTGCCCTCATCGGTAATGGTTGAGCCGTCGGTGGAGAATTGCTCAAGCGGCAGTTTGGAGAAGCGAATCAACGCGGCATCATCAATGCCTTTGCCTCCGGCGGAGACTCGCTGCGGCGTGAGCGTGGTGATTTCCTTCCACGCCTCTTCGGAGAGCGACGCGTCCGTTTTGAGGATCAAGGCGGGCTCTTTGAACTGCCAGTTGGCTTCAAACTTTGCGCCGAGAGCGGTGAGCGCGGGGCCGAGGATGACGGGGGCGGGCTTGGCAGGTGCTGCGAGGGCGAGGGTGGTGGTGAGGGCGAGGAGAGTGAGGATGTGTTTCATGGTTGTGGGGTGAGAAACGAACGAAGCTGCCGATGCCTGACAGTGGAGCCAAACGGTGCTTTACGGCTGGGACGTGGGCAGCGGGGTGTGGACTAGGATGGCTTTGATCGGCGCGGTGGCAGCGCCGATGATCTCCAGCGTGTGCTTGCCTGGCGGCAGGCCGTTCGCGATGGTGACGATGCTGTCGTGCTCAGGCTGGGCGGGCAGTTGGTCATTGGGCTGAATCGTGGCGAAGGTCAGCCCATCCGTGAAGCGTGGCACGCTGCTCCAGTTCACCGTGAACTGCTCCGGCACGGGCTTCACCTGCGCGAGGCTGAGCGCGTAGGCCACGTTCCAGTTCGCAGGCTCGATGACGACGCGACCGGATGGTGAGACGAAGCGCTGATCGCTGCTGCCCTCACCATCGGGGCCGGTTTTCGAGCCGCACAGGCTAAAGGTGAAGCGTTTTCCCTCCGCGTCGGCACGATGCACCTGCATGGACCAATGCTCTAGGAGCAGCGACTTCTCCGCGTGCAGCGGTGCGATGGCGGGCCACGCGCCACCGGGTTTCGGCACCGCGCGGGTGAAGGCGTAAAGCTCCGGGAACTCGGAAGGCTTCTTGCCATCTACGAGAAACTTGAGCGGCAGGCTGTCGCGTGAGTCACCGACGCTGACCTCGACGCCCGTGCCGTCGAACTCGATCCGCAGCTTGCCATCTTTCCACGCGACATCTTTGCCGACTTGCAGCGTCTTCACCCAGCCCTCAGCAGGCGATGGGCCGAGCTTTGGATCAAAGCGGAGATGCGCCTTCACGATCTCCGCCATGAGAAAGTCGCCTCGTTCGTTGAGATGCACACCGTCCTTCAGCAGGGCCTGCGGCGTCAGTCCGTTGTCGCGCAGGTATTGCTTCCAGATGCTGCGCTGATCGCAGAACTCGGTGCCGTATTTCGCGGACAGCTTGGGCAGCCAGTTGAAGTTCATGAAGCCACTCCAGAGTTTGGGCGTGGCTTTCGCGGGGTCGGTGTCCTCGTCGATGTCATCCTTCGCGCTGAGGTGATCGTTTTGCTGCAAAATCTCCGCCGTGGTGCGCTGGCGCACGATGCGCAGGATGTCCTCGTATTTGTCATGTGCGCCGAAGACGTGGAAGATGAGCAAGTCCGGCTGAAACGACACCACGTCCGACTCCACGCAGTTCACGAGGTTTTGCGAAGCGAAGCCGCCGAGCGCGCGATTTTCGATGACGAGGTCCGCATGAGGAAAGCGGGCACGCAGATCAGCGGCGACGAGCTTGGTCCAGTTCTGCGCGGTGATGCTCTGGCCGTAAAACAGAATGCGCACGCTGTTGCGATGCTCAGGCGTGCTTTCGGCCAGCAGGCGCATGGTGCGTTGAATGTTAGCGCCTTTGTGCGAGAGGTCAGGCAGGCGCATTGGCGGAAAATTTTCCGCAGCACAGAGGTTTGAGACGAGCAGGGCGAAGTAGCAGAGAGGATGGCGCATGAGGCAGGAGAAACGGATGAATGGCGCAGAAGCTGACTGAAAATGGCTTCGGCTCGAGTTGCTTCAGAGGGTGACCTGCATGGGCTGCAAGTCATCGCGAACCTTCCGGCCGAGATGCCGACATAAGTATTTTGCATTGCCGGTCGTGGCATAGACCATGATCGTGGCTTTCCACAACCGCACACCCGCGAGCTGCGCGGTCGTGCGCTCTACCAACCGCCGCCCGATACCATGCCCGCGATGCGTCTCCGCCACGGCGAACAGGTCTTCCCGCGCCCTGCAGATCTCTCAGTCACACGCAGAAGCATTTCGGCTGTGTTCTTTTGACTTATCATTTGACAACTCAATCGACACATTGACGCGATAGCGTATAATGAAACCTGCCGACATCAAAAATCTTTGCGAGAAAGACTTGGGCTTAACAAAAGCCGACCTAGCCAAAGCACTCGCCATTCCCACAGTGACTTGGTATCGCTATATGAAGGAACCGGATGGGGGCAAGATTCCCGAAGAGATCAAGAGACTCCTCAATTGCTTCCAGGAAGTGGTAAAGAATCACAAGAGCACCAACCTCACTACCGAAGAAATCCGCACAGCAATGATGGAGACTGGTGTTGCAGGCGTGGTGGCGAGAGCGGCCACGGCGGGATTGATCTCCAGACCATTGCTTTCCCTTCTGGCCGCAAGCGCTCCTTTTTCGTGGGTTGGTGCACTTGGCGGTGCAGTGACCGGTATTGGAGTTGCCGCAGCCCTTTCCTTTTTTCAAAAGCTCAAACCCGAACCTGAACCAACCAACAAAACGAAATGACAACGACAACGAAAATACTCATCGGACTCGGTGCTGCTGCCGCTTGCGGCACTGGTGCATTTTTGGCCGCGCCCGCGATTGCGTCTATGCTTGGAGGCCTGGGGCTGCTCGGCTCTGCATCAACCGGATCAGCCATAGCCGGACTCAGTGGTGCTGCGCTAACCAACGCCTCGCTTGCAGCCGCAGGCGGCGGAGCGCTTGCCGTCGGCGGCGGTGGCATCGCCGCTGGCACAGCAACGATTGCTGCGGCAGGCACAGCCATCGGCGGTGGAGGCGCACTGATGGCGTGTAAAGGATAACTCAAAACTCAGCACCATGTTTAACCTCGAAAACCCATTGGTGAGTCCGTTACGGACTCTGATCACTGAAAGCAGCGAAATCTTGAAGGAGCACCGTGAAGCTTTGGTCGGCGATATGGAGGCCAAATGCAAATCGCTCACCGACGATGCAATCAACCGCCTATCGAGAACGATGCTCATTGCCGCAGCAGTTCTGGCCTCGGGATTGTTCGCCGTCGCTGTCGGCTTGATTGTCGGCAAATGACCTCAACACCAACTACAATCAACATGGACAAGAATTTGTTTGAAGAAGCCGCTGAACTACTGCGAAAAAAAGTGCGCGAGTTCGATGAGGCAAAAGTGCGCTGCGCTATTATTGGAAATTCTGGCAGCGGAAAATCGTCGCTCATCAATGCAATTGTGGGAAAGCGCGTTGCTATGACGGGTCCAACGGAGACTACATTCGACAAGAAGGAATACCATCACGGGGGGCTGACGTTTGTTGACTTGCCTGGCTGTGGCACTCCACGACGCCCGCAGGCAACTTACATTCATGACATGGAGTTGCTGTCGTATGATGTTTTTTTGATCGTTACTGCGGGGCGATTCACTGAGAACGATCTGTTTCTCTACCGTGAACTGACGAAGGCAAAGAAACACTGCTTTGTTCTCCGCAACCGGCTGGATGAAGCCATCAATGCCGCTCAACGTGACAATGGTTTGTCAGAGGTTGATACACGGTCAGTCATAATGGCGAACATCCGAGAAAATCTCGCGCCCAACCCGCCGGAGCGAGTTTATCTTACCTCTGCCTGGCATCCTCAGAGCTATGATTTACCCGATCTGCTGAACGACATTCTCGAGGTCCTATCAGGCGTAAAAAAGGACCGGTTCGCGGCAGACATGGCTACCCTCAGCAGGAGCGCCCTCGAAGAAAAAAAGCGGGTCGCCGAGGAGGTCGTAAAGCTTCACGCCGCCCTAGCGGCGGCTAACGGCTTCAACCCCATCCCCGGCGTAGACATAGCTGCTGACATTGCCATTCTCATGGAGATGGGGAAGAAAATCAGCCACATCTACGGATTTGAGAAGGATCAATTGGACTTCATCAAGGCACTGCTTGATCCCAAAGCGTGGGCCGTTCTCACGGGCAAGGTCGCCCAATTCACACTCAGATACATTGCCGCTGACGGAATTGCCATGCTCATCCGGCAACTCGCCAAACGAGCTACTGTCAAGCAGGCGTCGAAATGGATTCCGTTTGTGGGTTTCCTGATTGCGGCAGGCATAGCCTGGAAGACAACTTATGCGTTCGGAGAGCAGTTGCTTGATGATGCCCACCAACTAGCGGAGGAAATCCTCAATAAGATGATCGAGGGCCGGTTGATCGAGACATGCTAATGCTTATTGCAGCCGCGCCAGCAATGACGCTTGAGGCGATCATGGCTGTGCGGTGAAGCTTGGCAACTTCAGTAAGCTATTCAGCGATGACAAGCGGGGTGCGGATTGAAGGGGTGTGCATGGGGCCGAGAAATGGCGGTCAGCGCTCCGGGGTGGGCTTCATCCCGAGTTCGACGAGGCGGCGATAAACAGGCCGGTTCTTCTTTTCCATTTCAGCCACGCTGTGCCAGGGCTTGAGCGCTTCGGCGAAGGGTGCGCCCAACATCGCGCCCTGCCGCGTGTCTTTGCGGATGACAAAATTCGCGAGATGGTCACCAGAGTTCTGGCAAGCGTGGCAGCGCATGACCGCGAGCTTTTGCCCGTGCTCAGCGGCGATCATCGGCACCAGCAGATCGGGCGGGTAGAGCCGCGTCTGGTCATCGCCGGCGGACATGAAAAACAGGTCGGTGCTCCACATCAGCTTGGTGTCCCAGAGCGCCCGGAGGGTCATGTGCCCAGCGGAGGCGTGGTCCGGCACGTCTTGTCCCCACATGGTGAAAACTGCAGCGGGCTTGAGCCTTGTCAGATGCTCGGCGAGCAAGGTGCAGCCCTCGGCATCTGGATAAATTTCGCCGTCAATCTTGGCGAGAAACGTGATGCCCGCCCCGAGCAGCTCTGCCGCCGCGCGCGCTTCGCCCTCGCGGATGCGCGCGGTGAGGGCGCTGGGCGGCGTCGGCTGGTCCTTTTCCAATTCCGCCGGACGCAACCCGCGCTCGCCTTTGCTGGCGACAAATAGATGAATCGCAAACTGGTCCTTCAACCTCAACAGCATCCCGCTGACGCCACACTCCAAATCATCCGGGTGTGCCGTGACGACGACGGCGGCGGGCTTTTTAGGATTCGATTCTGCGACGTGATGATCGCGGATGAAGTCCACCAGCGAACGGATGTCCTCCGCGAAAGTGGGCGAGTCAAAGCTCTCGTATTCCAGCGCGATGTGTCCGGCGATCTTTTGGCGGCGCAATTCAGCGAGCACCGCGGCCACGTCCACCATGCCGGTGCCATAGCGCACGTCGTTGAGCTTCACCCGCGCCACGTCCTTGAGATGCGCGCTGATGATGCGGCCCGCGCAGGCCTTCGTGACAGCGGTGACATCCAGCCCACTGCGCGCCACATGGCCGGTGTCGAGGCAGAGGCCGACCCGCGCATCGCGCTTTTGCTCATTGAGCAGCGCGGCGGTCTTTGACGGATCGAAATACGGATATGGCCCGCCGAAGTAGTCCGCCTCGAAGCCCTTCGCGTGATTGTGAATGCTGAACGTGACGCCGAACTCCTGCACCAGCCGCTCCACCATGTCCCACTGTGCGGGTGCGGGTTCGCCAGTGAAGCCGGTGACGCCCAGCTTCCTGCCGAACTCAAAGAACCGCCGCAACGCCGCCTCATCCTGCCCGATGCGCGTCCATTGCTTCTGGCCGATGTAGGCATTGATGATCTTCACGCCGCTGCTCGCGCTTTTCGCCTTCAGCTTCGCCAGCGCATCGTCCGGCAGGTTTTCATCCAGCACAAGGTCGCCAGACTCCGCGCTGAGTTTCTGTCCCATGAGGAAGACTTCCAGCGTCTCGCAGCCAGCCGCCTTGGTCGCGTCGATGGCCTCAAACACAGTGCCTTTGCCCCACGTCCACGCATGACCCGCGACGATGAAGCCATTGATGCGCGCAGGTTCGGCGGCACGAGCGCAGACCGAACAGAAGGCACTGAGAAGAAGAAGCGTTTTCATGGATAGACTCAGGATGAGAGCGGGAGTGGCTTGATGAAAAGATATTTCATGGCGTGCTGCGGAACTTTGCTTTGTAGTCGTCGGCGAGCTTCTTCATCGCCGCGAGGTCGGCGGCATGCGCGGAGTCGCTGGCGAGATTCTTCCACTCGCGCGGGTCGGCCTGCACATCGAACAGCTCCACGCTGCCATCGGCGTTTTCGAGATAGCGGAAGCGCTCGCCGCTCACCGCGAGACCGGCGGGCTTGTCGCCTTTTGCGACCATCGTGTAGGCGACGTGGTCCCAGGGCGCGTCGGGTTTCGTGAGCAATGGAACGAAGCTCTTTCCTTCGACACCGGTCGGCGCAGGCAGGCCGCAGAGTTCGGCGAGCGTCGGATAGAAATCGAGGAACTCCACGACGCGCGCGCAGCCGACGCCCTTTGCTTTGCCGGGTGCGGCGACGAGCAGCGTGGTGCTGGCGGCTTCGTTGTAGAGCACGCCTTTGCCCCACCAACCGCCGCGCGAGCCGAGCAGGAAGCCGTGGTCGCCGAGCAGCACGACGACGGTGTTGTCCCAGAGCTTCTGCGCGTCCATCGCATCGAGCACGCGGCCGAGTTGCTCGTCCATGAAGCTCACGCACGCGAGGTAGCCGCGCAGCGCCTCTCGCGAATCCTCCGCGTTCACGTCGCTCTTGATGCCGGAGATTTTCGGCCCGCCCTTTTCTGGCAGCGGCATTTTCTCGGCGGGATACCGGTCGAAGAATTCAAACGGCGCGACATGCGGCAAATGCGGGCGACGAAACCCGACGGCGAGGAAGAACGGCTTGCCCTGCGCATTCTGCTTCGCGCCTTGGTCGAGCAGTTCAACTGCGCGTTGGCCATTGCGCACATCGATGAGCTGGTCCTTGCCGCCATTCAGAATCGTGTAACTCGCGCCTTCGCCACCGCCGCCCTTGAGCCGGTGCGACGCGGTGACAAACGACGTGAGTCCGAGCTTCTCCACCTCCTGCGGTTGATACACAATCTTCGTCCCCGGCGAACCTTCCTCAGTCACGTCCCAGCACTCCGGCACATCGCTGCCGATGTGAAACACCTTGCCCAGCCGCGCGGTGAAGTAGCCGTTCGCCGAAAAATGCTGCGGCATGAAAACCGCGTCCTTCAGCAGCGGTGTGCGCGACGAGCCACTATTGCCATACATCCCCGTGTGCTCGGGCCGGCGTCCGCTCATGAACGACGTTCGCGACGGACTGCACACCGGATACTGGCAATACGCGCGGTCAAACCGCACCGCCCGCGCCGCAAGCCGCTCCACATTCGGCGTCTGCGCGAGCGAGTAGCCGTAGCACGGCAGCGTCTTTGTGAGGTCATCGGCGATGATGAAGAGGACGTTGGGCTTTTGTTCCGCCGCATCGCTTTGCGGATATATCACTGAGATGAGGCAAACCAGAGCGAACAGAAGCCTTGTTGGGTGAACAGAAAATGAAGTCATGGTGTGGTCATTCAGCAACGAACGCGCATCAATAAAACTGACTTTAGAGCAATCGCGTTCCAAGCGGGACATCGCCATCCGGCACGCACAAAACAACCTTGCTGCCTTGCGTGTGAAAGCCAGTGACAAGGCATTCCGACATGATAGGACCGATTTGTTTCGGCGCGAAATTCACCACAGCAACGACCAGCTTACCCAGAAGGTCAGATGGCTGATACAAATCGGTGATCTGAGCACTCGATTTCTTGATGCCTATTTCAGATCCAAAATCGACACCCAGCACATAAGCTGGCTTCCGCGCTTCAGGAAAAACTCGGGCTTCTACAATTCGGCCAATTCGGAGTTCGACTTTTAGAAAGTCATCGAAGCTGATGGGAGATGAGGGCTTGGAAAGCATGGGTGTTGAGAACAGGGGCTATCTCCAAAGAGTATCACACACCTGCAATTTCATGGGTTCTTCGTGGGTTTCGGCTGCCACGATTCGTCGAAGAAGCCGGCGTGGATGACGGCACCGGGGGCTTCACCGTCGGGCGGTGTGTCGAGGTTGATGAGAGCGAAGTCGGGGAGCTTCGGTGTTGTGAGGGCGCTGGTGGCGATGTGCGCTTCGCGTTGCGTGACGCCGGAGTTCAACACGATGTAGCGCTGCGGATTCAGCGGGTTGGGATAGATGACGATGGGCGCGTGCGTCTCGGCGGCGCAGTCCTTGCCGGCGAGAGTGAGCTTGTCGGCGGTCCAGGTGAGCGGGAGTTTTGGCAGCACGCGGGCGATGAGGGCGTTGCTCTGCGGGTCGCCCCAGAGGATGAGGTTGCATGTCGCGATGTCGGCGTCGGTGACGTCGCGGTCGTCTTTGATGAGCACTTCGCTGCGGTTGATTTTGCGCCACATTTGCTGCGCGTGGTCGAGTTCGGCGACGACCCAAGCACCGAGTTTTTCGTTCATCGCTTTGCCGGTTGGGCGCACGAAGAGGAAGCGCTCCATGAAGGCATCGTCCACGGGGCCAGTGAGGCCGTGGATTTTGTGCAGGCCTTCGCTGGGTGGTGCGCCGAGTTCCCAGACTTCGGTTGGCTGGCGCGCCTTGCCGTTTTCCTTTGGCCAGGACTTGAAGGTCTTGTGAAGGCTCACACGCCACGGCGCGGCGACGGCGGGCGCTTCGAGATACTGGCCGTCGATGCTCAGGCGCACGGGTTTGTCTTTTGCGAGCGGGAGTTCGGTGCCTGCGCAGTCGAGCGTGAAGGCGCTGACGTTCGCGGTGTTGATGCGGATGAAATCCGGCGACTCGATGCGCGCATGGATGTCAGCGCGCTTCCAATGTTCATCGAGCAGGTCGAGGCGCACCCACTCGCAGCGGTCGTAGCGCAGGCCGTAGGTTGAGTAGCGCACTTCGTCGTGCGACTGCGGACGACCGGCGGCGACGATGGGGCGCATCCACGCTTCGATTTCGGCGCGCGCGGTCTTCTCGTAGTTGTGGCCGGTGTTCACGCCGAGCACGCGGCGCAGCGGCACGCCATCGCGCGCGCACGCGGCGGCCATGGCGTCGTGTGAAAAGCGATGGCCGTCCTTTTCGCCGACGTAGCTGAAGGTCGGCACCATCGCGATGTTTCCCGCCACGTCGGTTGCGTTGTAGTAATGGAAGAGCGTGAACTGCCACGGCGGCGGTTGCTTTTCCCACTCCCAAATTTTCACGTAATGCTCCGTGTCCGCGAAGCCCGCGCCCGGCGATGCGGCGACCCAGCGGTCGGGATGATGCGCGGCGAGATGCCACGAGCACGAACCGCCCATCGAAAAGCCGTGCAGCACGATGCGCCGGTCATCCACGGGATACTGCGACTGCGCGTGCGCGAGCTGCTCGAAAATGTTCACCTCGCCCGCGAACTTTGCCGCATTGTAGCCACGCGCGTAGGCGCGGAGGTGCAGCGACTCGTCATCGGCGAAGCCGTTGCCCTCATGCAAACCGGCGTTGATGACCGCGAGTTCCGTGACGAGCCCCGCGTGCGGACACTCGATGAAAAGCGGATACGGTCGGCGCTCGCCCTTCACCTCGTCCTGCGGCCCCCGCCACGAAGCGGGCACGTTAATGACATACGGCTGCACGCTGTCGTCGAGCCGCGAGCGGAAGCCGCGAATGACCTTGCCCGTCTGCGCGAGCCACGGCGCACGGCCTTGCTGCAACTGCTGCGCACGTTCGAGTCCGACCTTCAAAACCTCTCGCGCCGTGCCGAGCATCTTCGCATCCATCGCCGCGTCGAAGTTCAGTCCCCAATCGAGCGCCTTCGCGCACACCTGCACGTCGGGCAGCAACGCTACGAGCTTCGCATCGCGAGCGACGGCATTCTCCGCAGCGACGACTTCACGCTGCAATTTCGCGAGGCCATCGACGAGTTCCTGCCGTTCAGCGTCGGAGATTTTGTTCGGCTTCTTCGAGTTCTGTGCGAAGGCGGGCGACATCGCGACGAGCAGCGCCGCACAGAGGCCGAGCGCTTTCCTTGCACTGAGGCGAGGGATGATTCGATGTTGTGCTGTGCTCATGGTGCGTGCGTGTGGATGAACTTCACCACGGCTTCGCCTGCGGGGTCGCCGGCGGTGGCAAACTTGGTGATGATGGTGCTGTGGTCGCGTCCTTTGACCTGGAGATGGGCGGCGTCGATTCCGGCGGCTTTCAGCTTCTCCAGCAAGGCGAGCGAGGACTTGGTGGTGAAGGGCTCCAGCGGTTCGATGTCGCCGCTGATGAGCAGGAAAGGCGGCGCACCGGCGTGAACATGGAAGCCGGGCGTGGCATCGCGGGCGCGGGCTTCGTCGCCACCATAGACGGTTCCGTCTTTGAAGCCTGCGCAGTTTTGGACATAGCTGCCGCTGACGGGGATGACACCGCGAATGTCCGCCATGCTCAGGCCCACGCTTTTGAGGTAACGGTCGTTGGTGACGGTGAGCGCGGCGAGTTGAGCCCCTGCGCTGTGGCCGCAGACGAAGATCTTCTGCGCGCTGCCGCCGTAGCGGATGATGTTCGCCTTCACCCACGCGATGGCCTTCACGGTGTCCTCCATGTAAACGGGCCACTGATGCGCCGGAGCGAGGCGATAGCTGATGCTGACGACAACGATGCCCTGCGCGGCCAGTCCTTGATTGTGCGGCCCGCCGCGACCTTGGTTCACGGCCTTGCCCGGCGTGCGGGTGAACGCTCCGCCGTGGATGAAGACGAGCACCGGCGCGTCCTTGGCTCCGACTGGTGCGCAGATGTCCAGCGTGTGAAAGCCCTCGGGATCACGGTCCTTCCCATCGACATAGGCGATGTCCTTTTGGAAGACCACGTCTGCTGCGCGGACGGATGCGAGCAGAGCGCAACACAAAGATGCTAAAAGGATATGGGATTTCATCGGGGGAGATTCGTATGATTGGCTACCGACTCACACCACTTCCGGAAGCAGGCCGGAGCTGTTGTTGATGTGGCCTTTCAGCGGCACCTTTGCTTTCACCATCATCGTCTCCCAGAGATTGCCGACGAGCGTCTCCTTCGGGCACTTCACGTGGGTCTGATGTTTGATGCCGAATGCGGCACCGCCAGCTAACACGGAGGGCAGTTCGTGACGCGAGTGAGTGCCGTTCATTTCGCTGCTGTAGCCGACGAGCGAGTGGTCGAGCATCGTGCGGCTGCCTTCCTTGATGGAGGCCAGCTTTTGCAGGAAGTAGTTGAACTCCCTCATGTAGAGTTCGTCGGTCTTCCACCACCATTCCAGCTTCACCAGATCATCGCCGTCGTGCGTGAGCGTGTGGAGGTCTTTGATCGGGCTTTTCAATTCCGCCGGAACGCTGTTGCGCCTGACCTGATACGCGACGATGCGCGTGCTGTCCGTCTGCCACGCGAGGGCGATGAGGTCCCACATGAGACGCGAGTAGTCGCGAAAGGGAACCTTCCCCTGCACGGCATCGTTGAGTTCGTAGGCGGTCTTGCCGAGGTTGGAAAATTCCGGCGCGTTTACTTTGGGGCGGGGGGTCTTGGACCATTGGTCCAGGCGTTCGAGGCGCAGCTCCATGTCGCGGATGGAGCCGAGGTATTCGTCGAGTTTCTCGCGATCGTTTTTACCGATGAGTCCGGCCATGCGTGTCGCATCCGCACGCACCGCGTCGAGCAGACTGCGCTGGCTGGCTTGTTCGGCAATGCGGCGGGACGTGTCCTCGGCGGACTCGGGACGGAAGAGTTTGTCGAACAACACCTGCGGACGGCTTTCGGAGGCAATGGGAACACCGGCGCGATTCCACGACAGCGTGTTGATCAGATTGGAGCCGAAGCCGGTGCCTTTGCTCTGCCCCATCGTCAGCGACGGATAGCGGGTCGCCTGTCCGATGCTTTCGGCGGCGATCTGGTCGTAGGAGATGGTGTTCTTAAAGCCGCCGCCTTTCTTCGGATTCACGCCGGTGAGGAAGCTGACCTCGCCGCCGTGCCCGCCCATCACCTCCTCGGTGTAAGTGCCGGAGAAGACGGTGAAAAGTCCGCGCGATGGCTCCAGTGGTTTGAGGATGGGCGACAGTTCCGCTTTGAGCCCCGTCTCGTTTGGGAAAAAGCTCAGCCGCTGCATGCCGAGGTTGTAGTGCAGGAATCCGAGACGTGCGGGGATTTCCCCCGGTGCGGCATCGCCCGCGCTGGCGATGGACCTGGCCAGCGGGCTCATGGCCTCCAGCCAGGGCAGCGCGAGCGTGGTGCCGAGACCGCGCAGCACGGCGCGGCGGGACATTTGCCATTTGTGAGTTTGGATGTTCATCGGGTGCGGAGTCTTTGCGGTTGGGATTTACTTGGTGAGAAAAAGTTCACTGCCAGCGATGCGCTGGACGAGGTTGGCGAGCTTGTAGTCTTCCTTGCCGAGCGCCGCGGTGATTTGCAGGACGGTCTCGCGGTCGCTGTGTTCCAACGTGCGACCGAGCGCATAGGTCAGCATTTTCTCGGTGAAGCCTTTCGCAAACTTGTCCTTCTGCTGCACGAGCGCCCGGCGGAACGTGACGGCGTCCTTGAACGCAATCTTGTCGAGTTTGCCGCTCGCATCGATCGGCGGCCCGTTCTTGCCAAAGTTCTCGCCGTCCTGCCGGTCGCGCCACGCACCGACGGCGTTGTAGTTCTCAAGGCCGAAGCCAAAGGGATCGATCTTCGTATGGCACGAGGCGCAGGTGGCCACGGTGCGGTGTTTGTCGAGGCGCTCGCGGACGGTGAGCTTAGCTCCGGCGGAGTTTGGCTGGACCTCACCGGCATTGGCCGGCGGCGGATTCGGCGGGTCGTTGAGAAGGCTGACCAGGATCCATTTGCCACGCGAAACGGGCTTCGTGCGCACGCCATCGCTGCCTTGCACCAATATCGCCGACTGGCTGACCACACCGCCACGCTGCGAGCCAGGCGTGAGCTTCACCGGGCGGAATGCATCGCCGCTCACTCCCGCGATGCCGTAAAACTTCGCCATTGGCTCATTGAGCATCGCGAAGTCGGAGTCCAGGAAGTTCATGATGCTCAGGTTCTGCCGCAGCATGTGGTCGAAGAACGCGTAGGTTTCCTTCACCGACCACTTCTCGATCTTCTGGTCGTGGTATTCCTTGTAGATGCGGTTGTCCGGCTGGATCGCGCCGACGTTGCCGAGCGTGAGCCACTGCCGCGTGAAGTTCTGCACAAACTCGGCCGACCGCGCGTCCTTGAGCATGCGCTCGACTTGCGCGATGCGCACTGCCGGCTGGCGCAGCTTGCCCTCGTTCGCGAGGCGCAGGAGTTCGTCGTCGGGCATCGTGCTCCACAGGAAATAGGAGAGCCGCGCGGCCAGCTCGAAGTCACTCACCGGAAGGCGTGCATTGCCGGGGGCGGCGGCGGTCGCATCGGCCGAGGTCTCGCGCAGGAAAATGAAATTCGGCGAGCAGAGGATGGACTCGATGCCGCGCTTCACGGCGTCTTCAAACGACGCACCCTTGGTGAGCGCAGCCGTCGCCAGCTTCACGGGCGGCTCCACATCCTCCGGATAGACGGGACGCCGGTAAGCCCGCGAGCAGAGGCGCGTGAAGATGTCCTTGAGATAGGCGGTGTCCTTGCCCTTCGGCTCGCCTTTGAAGAAGACCGTCTTCCAGCTCTTCGGCGGCCACTCCTCCTGAATCGGACCTTCGATTTCAAACCAATCCACCACGAGCCGCGGCGTCTTCTTCAGGTCGATCGTCGGATCGTAAATGCGGTTCGGCTGGTTGAGCTTGATCGTTTCAATGTGTGCGGCCCGCCTTTCTTCGGCTGTGTTGGTCTTGCTGTGCGTGATGCTATACAAGCGGTCCCACTCCGGCGTGGATTTCACCACCGGCACGCCATTCCAGATGAACCCCAGGCTATCGTTCGCCTTCTCTTTTCCCTCGCGAGGCAGGGGCTTCAAATGCACACGCTCTTCATAAACCTGCGGCGCATTCTCCGATGCCGTGATGTCAAAGCTCACATCAATCCCAGCGAGGTTCCGCTTGCCCTGCTCAAGCGTCACTTTCACAGGGCGCTTCCACTCGCCCTCGCCGGGAAATGCGCCCGCGCGCAATCGCACGATGTAATCGCCCTCGACGGCAATCACCGACGTGCCGGGCATATTCAACCCTCGAGGCCCGCTGCCTGCCGACTTCGCGGCGTAGAGCAAAGTGACGGTGCCATTGTTGTTCGGCACAAATCGAGGCACGTTACCTCCCCGCGGATAATGCCCGATGTTCCCGACCTTCAATTGCTCCGCGATAAACTCGGGCGTGATCGTGACGGGTTTCGTGTGAGACAATTCCAAGTCCTCCTTCGGCGCGGGATGATTCTTCAACTCGTAGCGCTCCTTCCTTGTCGGCGTCGGCGGCGTGCCACTCACCACGGCGAGCTTCGCGATTTGCGGAGCCACGCGCAGGTATTCCTCCATCAGGCTCACATCCACCATCAGCCCGCTGCCGATGTTATTGAATCCCTCGACCATTCCCTCCCCCGGTAAATCCGCCACCAACGAAGCGAGCGTGAGACGGTCCAGAGCCAATAGGTCCGCCACTGTGTTGGCATACTCATCGCGATTCAGCCGCCGCAGCACGCCGCGTCCGCCCGTGGCATGGGCCGAGCGATCAAAGTCACGCAAGGTCTGCGCAATCGTTGCCGCGACCGCCGTGGCCGATTTCGCATCCGGCAACGGGATGCCCTTTTCATCACTCGGCGGCATCTCGCCAAGGTTCAGCTTGTCCATTACCTCCTGCCACACGCTGGCATTGCCTGTGCGACCGGAGATTTCGAGTTCCACATTATCCAGCCTCAATCCGCCCATCTTCTTTTTCTCCCCATGGCAGTTGAAGCAATACTGCTTCATGAACGCCGTCGTCTGCGATGGCAGCACCGGCACAGCGGCAGCCGGAGGTGTGATCGGAGACGCTGCGGATGCGACAATGGCTGGCAGCGACAGGCAGAGCAGAAGAACGGAGGCTTTCATCAGGGCGATTCGTTGTGACTGGCAGGTCGTTCTCATGACGGTGAGGTTCGTTTGGACGGTGTTTCCTGTTAGCGCTGTTTGGGTTCTCCGACGATTTGCACTTTCAGACCAGGGATGGCCTGCTTGAGCGTGGCAAGGTCCGCTTCATCGAAGCGCGTGCCACGCAGGGTGAGGCTCTTGAGTGAGCGGCAATTCTTCAGCCCCGCGAGCGAACCAGGTGCGAGTGTGGCGTGCCAGATGCCGAGGTCCGTGAGGGTCGTTGCTTTCGTCAGCGCGGCTAGGTCGGCGGCAGTGAACGGCACCGGACCAGGGTCGCCCCTCTTGCGCTTGGCTTCGTCTTCCGCGGCAATCAGCGTGAGTTCGCGCAGTTTAGGAATGCTGCCGAGGATCGGTGTGAGCTGACTCCAAGGCACATCCTTGGGATGCCGAATGCCAGTGCTGAGGATTTCGAGGTGCTTCATCTGCGCCAGCTTGCCGTAGCCGTTCAGTGTAAGCGGCGCGTCTTTGGGCACATTGTCCCAATGGCCGAAGACGAACTTCTTCAGCTTCGGCGCCTCGGCCGCAGCGGCGAGGAGTTCATCGCAGAACTTGGTGCCAGTGTTGAGTTCTTCGAGGCTCGTGCTCGTGCGCAAAAGCATCGCGATATCGCCCACGGCGACATTGGCATGCTGGATGGAGAGGGTGCGGAGGTTCTTCATCCGAGCCAGCGCAGTGAAGCCCTGACTCCCGAATGGCACCGCGCCACCGGGCGCGTTCATGTTGGCGGCATTGATGCCATTGAGCCGGATCTCGACGAGCTTGGGCAGACCGGTCAACGCTGCAAAGCCACTGCCCGTGAGTCCGCCCGGGCCACCCATCTGCCCGTCGAACTCGATCACCTCGACCTCAGGATGCTGCGCGAGTGCGGCGACGTGCTCGTCGAGAGGCCGCGCTTCACCCGCTTTGCCTTTCGGGCTGCCTTTCCATGTGGCGACGGTCTGGTTCTGTTTGTTCTTGGAGATAGTGATCCCACCCAGCGGATCGGCGAACGCGGAGGTGGCGAGGCAAAGAAGGATGAGGATTGTTTTCATGGTCCGTGGATTCATTCAACCGGCCTACTTTTCCTTGCCCGCAGTGATGATGATTTTCAGCCCCGGCTTCGCCTTGCGGATGGCGTTCAATGCCGACTCCGGCAGCGTCGGGCTGGATTTGATTTCCAACTCCTTCAGCTTCGGTCGTGTAGTGATGAACTTCACGAATGAGCCGGAGTCGGTGAAGGTCATTTCGCTGAGGAGGAAACGCTCCAGCTTTTCGAGCCCGGTCAGTTGATCGAATAGCCGATCGGTCAACTTACTCATGCGGTCGTTGCGCACGCGGATGCCGAGATAGGTCAGGTGTTTCATCGTGCCGACGGGCGCGAAGTCCGCGTCCACACTGTGCGTGGTCTGGATGTAAAGCTCGGGGATGTTCGTCAACTGGGCGAGCGCGGCCAGATACTCTTTGCCGACGGCACCACCGGCGGAGAAATACTTCAGCGACGGATGCGCCTTCAGCGCGGCGACTCCGGCGAAGGTGCGGTCCTTGGCCTCTTTGCCTTTCACGTAACCAGCGTGGGAGATGGTCAGTCGCTCCAGCTTGGTCAGTTGATTGAACAACGCCAGATCCTCATTGGTGAGGTCGGGCATGTTCATGCTGATTTCCTTCGCGCTGCCATCGGCATTGCGTTTCATCGTCAGCGGCTTGCCGCCGTTGGCTTTTTCCAATTTTGCGATCACGGCAGCCTCGTCAGCGCGAAGCGACGAAGTGGAAAGCGCGAGTGTGGCGGCGACGGTTAGGAGGACAAAAATGCGGCGGTTCATGGGTTCTGCTGGGATTTGTTTTTTGTAGTGGGCAAAAGCGGCTTCATCGCGGCAAACCACGCAGCGGCCATCTTGCGCTGGCCTTGGGGATTCGGATGCGCCCAGTCGAAGGTGTCGCTGCCTTCGGTCTTCGGGTTCTCTTTCCAGTCGCGATAGTGATGCACGGTGAGGACAGGCGAATCGGCAGTGCTGAGCCGGTGCGCCATGTCCTCGACGAGCGGTCGAATCTCCAGCGCGGCACCGCCGTTGAAACTGAGGTGGCCGATGAACACGCGGACTTTCGGATTCTTCGCACGCAGCATCGCCACGATGTCCTCCAGCGGCTTCACGATGGTCGCGACGTGGTCGTCGCTTTTCTGGTCATTGGTGCCGAGATGAATGAGCGCGATGTCCGGCACGGCGAGCGCGGGCAACGTGAGTTTGAGCTTGTCGCGAACGCTCGCCGTCTTCGCGCCGTAGTAGCCTTCGTGGTCGGGGTCAAAAGACTGGCCTTTCACCGCGGGCCACTTCGCCTCGGCTTGCAGGCCTTGCTGACGAGAGCCGATGAAGTCGAAGCTCACGCCCGCCTCGCGCAGTATTTCCTGAAGCGGCAGGCGGTACGTCCATTCATCGCGATCCTTTTTCCCGCCCTGCGTGATGGAATCGCCGATGCACAGAATGCGCAACGGCTCCGCGGCGTTGAGCGAAGCGATGAAAAAGAATGCCAGAACGAGGAGGCGTTTCATGGTTCCAAATACTTGCTGATGACCCGGCCCAGCAGAGCGCCTCGCCGCAGGTGCTCGGCTTGCGGAGGATCCTGCAACGGCAGGTCAGCCTGCTGCATGGCGGACTCCTGCGTGAGCGCGACGGGAGCCTTGCAACTGGCCATCACCCAACGACCGGCCATGATCGGTGCGGTGCTGTCCTTGCCCAGGCCGGCATAGGCTTCGTGAGTAACCATGCGCACTCGGAGCGGTGTGGAGTCCACGGATTGCATCGCCTGCTCGAAACGGCTGAACATCGCCCGGTGCGCCTCGGACAGATCGGCTCTCTGCGCGACTTTCCAAAACTGCATCGCGTCCGTGCCGCGATAAGCATAGTTGTGCAAATCGAGGAACACGGCTAGGCCGCGCCCGCGCTTGTCGAGATCGCGGATCAATTTCATGGCCTGCGAAATTTGCGGGAACGGCTCATGCGGTTTTTGCACGCGGATGAAGCCTGGTTTGAGCGGCGCATCGGCCGGTCCCTCGGCGTAGGATTCGAGCGTGCCGCGACCGCCATTGCCGGTCTTGTTGTAAATGACAGGGCGGTCGTCCACCCAGAGCCGGTTCGGATTCACCGGTTGCATCGTGAGCCCCGCGTCCACGCCATCCACATCGAATACCGGGACGACCACGATCTCCGCGCGTCGGCGCAATGGCGCGGCTTCGTCCGTGGCGAGCCAGCCGAGCAGGCCCTGCACCGTCCAACTCCCGCTCAGTTCCCACGCGTGCTGCCGGGCCTGAATCCAAATGCCCACACGCTCCGCATCGGGCACACCAGTGTCCTTGATTCGCACGGCGTGAACCTCCTTGCCCTCCTTCGATTTTCCCAGCGTCTCGGCCTTCGCGCCGGGAATCTGTATCACGGACTCTTCGACCGCGGCGCGTGCCATCTCCGTAGTGTAGGGCACGAAGTAGGCGAACTCGGCTTCGTCGGCATCCACCGTCACGGCATACTCGACATTGGCTCCGACGACTTGCGCGCCCAGTTGCGTCGCCGCCGGAGTAACCCGCCAAGTCTTGCCTTTGTCCGTGCTGAACACCGCCTTGAGGTCTGCCGCGTCTTTGTTCGCCGGACCTTTGGTGTGCAGCCGAATCGTTTCACCGGGCGTGATGCCCGTGACCTTGAACCGCCACCACGCCCAGCCGATGGGCGAGAACTGGATGGTGCGCGCCTGTTGATCCACCGCGACCTTGGTCGCCGACGCATTCGGAAACGAAACGTCAACGGTGAGGTCGGCTGCCTGCGCGAGACCGAACGTGGAAAGGAGGAGGATGGTGATGAGGGTTTTCATGGGTTAGTGGAGTGTGAGGGGCTGTGGTTTCAAATCATGGTGACGACGTGCAAAAATCCATCACCGCACCGCGCGCACTTTTCCGAAGGCCACGCCGCTCAGTCTGCTCCCAGCCCCGTATCCTTTCGCCATTTGGAAGGTGTGAACCACGTCCCACTTCTCGCCATCGGTGCTGCGGAGGATGGTCGGGCGTGAGTCGAGCACATTGATGAGTGTGCCTTTGTCTGAAACGCTGGTTCGGCCTTGCGGGGTTGAGGCGGGCAGGTCGCGCCAGGTGATGCCGTCTTTGCTCGCCTTGGAGTTTTTGCCGGTCACCCAGAATTCGTCTTTCACGATGGAGAGTGCGTAGGAGCGCCCGGCCGGGCGTTCCACGCCCAGCGGGTGCGATTGCCAGGTCATCCCGCCATCCGTGGAGCGCAGCACCGTCTTTCCATTTCCCTTCATGATGATGAAGACGTTGCCTTTCGCGATGATACCTTTTTGATGTCCTTCCTCCCACGGTTCGGCCTTCACCTTCATCGACACCCAGGTCTTCCCGAGGTCATCACTATAGGCACCGGGGCCTTTGTCGCCGATGACGATGACGCGCTTGTGGCCAGCGTGCTCGCCGCTGGCAAGCACGGCGTGGGGAATGTCCACACTCCCCTTCTTGCCGTCGGCATCACTAACGCCATAGGACGAGGTATGGAACCACGTCTTGCCGAAGTCCGTCGTCGCATCGAGCGGCATGACGAATGCACCATCCACGCCGATGAGTTGCATCATCCATGGCATGTCGTAAGGCAGGCTCCCTTTTTTCGCATTGCTTCCCGCAGTGAGGTGGCGCCAGTTCTGGCCGTCGTCCGAGGCGATGATGGTGCCTGGTGCGCCCCAGCCGGCTCCGACGGCGAAGACGCCCTTCGTGTAAGCGACCGTGTCATACACCGCCCAGTGGCCGTGGTCGCCGCCGAGGCCGCCGGTGAAGACCTGCTGCCACGTTTTCCCATCGTCGCGCGAGACGACGACATTCATTCCATGTCCCGATGCGACGAAGATTCCTTCTTCGGGACTTGGATGGAAGTTGCCGCCGAGCGGGATAGCCGAGCGGATTTTTTCCGCCGCCGCCATACTTTCGGCGTGTGCCTTTTCGGCCGCCGCCTTTTCCTCGGGAGTCTGCGGAGGCGGCGCGGCAAAAGCAGCGAAGGTGAACGCGAGCAAGGTCGCGGCTGTGCACAGGAGGGCTCCGGGGGCTTTCGCTTTCATAGGTGATTCAGACGAGCGCTTTCACGATGCCGTCGGACTCGCCGCCCATGAAGCCGGGCGGGACTTTCATGCCCATGAGCGAGACCATCGTCGCCCAGAGATTGCCGAGCGATTTGTCCATCTCGGTGAGGTGGCCTTGATGCTTCACGCCGAGCGCCGTGCCGCCGCAGAGCATCGCGGGGAGCATGGTGTTGTTGTGCGCGTTGGCGGTGCCGCCGCTGCTGCTGCGCGCGAGCAAGGTGTGGTCGAGCAGCGTGCCGTTGCCTTCTTTGATGCTCTTGAGTTTCGCGATGAAGTAGGCCCAGTCCTCCATCGTCCAGATGTCCACCTTGGTCAGCCACCCGAGACGCTCGGGGTCTTCGGCGTGATGGGTGAGCGTGTGGTAGTCGTAGGGACTGCCAAGATGGCCGTAGGTGCCGGTGCCGTCGCTCAGGTCTTTCTTCGCCATGTAGCTGATGACGCGCGTGCTGTCGGTCTGCAACGCGAGCGCGATGATGTCGAACATGAGGCGCTGATAGGCGCGGTAGTCGAAGGTCTTGCTCTGCTGCGGCTCGATTTTCGGCACCGCGCCCTTCCAATCCACCGTCGGCTTTTCTTTGTGCAGCCACGCGGCCTCGGTCTCCATGCGTTTTTCCATGTCGCGGATGGAATTGAAATACTCGTCGAGCTTCTGGCTGTCCTGCGCTCCCACGCGCGCCTGCAGGCGCTTGGCGGATTCGCGCACGGTGTCGAGGATGCTGCCCTGGCGCGCGTTGCCTTGCTCGCGCGCGGCGAGTTCGGCCTCGTTCTCCCGGCGAAAGAGACGGTCGAAGAGCACGTCGGGCCGGTTCTCGGCAGGAAGTGGAGTGCCATTGCGCGTCCACGAGAGCGTGTTGTCCTGCGCGCCGCCGAAGCCCGTGCCGCGCTGGATGCCGAGCACGAGCGATGAGTAGCGCGTGATGTCGCCGAGCCGCAGCGCCTCGACGAGTTGCTGGTCCACGGAGATGTGCAGCTTGGCATCGGCCTTGTGCGTGGCGTTGCCGGTGAGGAAGGTGCGGTCTCCGCCATGCCCGCCGGAGTGCGTGAGCTTCAAGCCGGTGATGACGGTGAAGTCTTTTCGATGCGACTCCAGCGGCTTGAGAATCGGCGTCATCGTGTAGTTGAGCCCGTTGTCCGTGGGCGTGTAGTCGCGCCCGTTCAAGCCGAGTCCCCAAAAGGTGAACACGGCGCGTTTCGGAATCTCGCCCGCCGCCATGCTGCCGGCGGTGGTGGCGGCGCGTGAATTCGGGCTCATGACTTCCAGCCACGGCAGCGCGATGAAAGCACCCGTTCCGCGGAGGAAGGTGCGACGGGAAATCTGCCAGCGGTGAGTTTGGATGTTCATAGGTGTGGGCGGGTATGGAGTGACGGAGCGGTGGAGTGTTGGAGTTCATGACTCCACGACTTCAGCGCTCCGTTGCTTGTGTGTTGCGTGTTCATTTCGTCAAAAATGGTTCCGAGGCCACCACCGCCTGGATGAGTGAATGCATGCGATATTGATTCGCCGCGAGTTGGGTGGTGATTTGCTCCACGGTGGCCGTGTCGGTATAGCCCACAGGCCGGCCGAGTGCATAGGTGAGCACCTTCTGCGTGAGGGCGCGGGCAAAGCGGTCCTTCTCGGCCAGCAACGCCTGCTTGAACTCGGCCGGAGTCTTGAACTCGCGACCGCTCGGCAGCTTGCCCGCCGCTTCGATGGCCGGCGCGCCGCCACCGCGGAAGCCCTCGCCATTCTGTTGCGTGCGCCACGCGCCGATGGCGTCGTAGTTTTCCAGTGCGAGGCCAAACGGGTCGATTTTCGCGTGGCAGGAGGCGCACGTCGGTTCGTTGCGGTGCATTTCCAAGCGCTGGCGTATGGTGAGATTCTTCCCTTTCACGTTCGGCTGAATCTCGCCCGCATTCGGCGGCGGTGGCGCGGGCGGGTCGTTGAGTATCTGCTCCAGTATCCACGCACCGCGCCGCACCGGCAGCGTGCGCGTTCCATCAGCGAGATAGGTCAGCAGACCCGCCATCGTGAGCACGCCACCCCGATGCTGCTCCGGCTGCAAGGCCACTCGGCGAAATTCCGCACCGGTGACATTCGGGATGCCATAGAATTTCGCGAGGCGCTCGTTCGCCATCGTGAAGTCGCTGGCGATGAAATTCAGCACCGGCAAATCCTTGCGCAGCACCTCCTCGAAAAACGCAATCGGCTCCTCGTGATTCGCCTCCCGCAGCGCCGCATCGTAATCCTTGTAGTCCTTCGCCGGCATCACGGATTCAAACTCGCGCACGCCCAGCCATTGCCCCGCGAAGTTCTCCGCGAACTGCCGCGCCAGCGGGTGCGCGAGCATGCGCTTCACCTGCGCCTGCCGCACCGCCGGGTCGCGCAGCTTTCCCGCCACAGCCACGCGCAGCAGTTCGTCGTCCGGCATCGTGCTCCAGAGAAAATACGACAGCCGCGTCGCCAGTTCGAAATCGCCCAGCCCGCGCTTCGGCGCATTCGGAGCCGAAGGCTCGAAGAGCAGGAGGAATTCCGGCGAACTAAGCAGCGTCTGCACGCCGTAGCGGACCGCCTCGACGTGGGTGAGCTTGAACTTCTGCTTCGCTTGCGCGGTCAGAGCGACGAACTGCTCCACTTCACCCGCCGCCGCAGGCCGCCGATAGGCGCGGGGCAACAGGCGCGCGAACATCTCCCGCACCTGCGCCGGGTCATCCTTCATGCCGCCAGGAAAAAGCGCGACGTGGCTTTTCGGCGGCCACTCCTTTTCAATCGGCCCCTCAAACTCCAGCGACAACAAATGCAGGCGCGGCGTTTTCGTGCGGTCGTATTTGGGATTGTAAATGTTCGCGACCGCATCCGGCTGCTGTGAGTAGGCGCGCGCAGCCGCAATGGCTTTCTCAACCTCCGCCTTGGCTGCGGCAATGTCAGCAGCCGGTGCTTTTGCCTCAATGAGCCTTTCCACTTTGATGGCGCGCTGGATGCGAAGATTGGTGAGCTTGTCCAATTCAGGCTGCGAAATGACAAGGTCAGTCAAGCCCGTCCACCGTGTATGAATTCCGTTTGGATAGGACTTCGGCTCCGCCGGCTTGCGGAGAAACACAATCACTTCGGCATACTCCGGCTTGTCGATGGGCGCCGTGATTTCGACTTCGGCATTAACCTCCAACTGCGTGCCCTGCATGTAAGTGAAGAGCATCCTCACCGGCCGTCCCGAGTCACCGGCGTATGCACCCGCCTTCACGCGAATCCGGTAGTAACCGTCCTGCGGCACAGAATCTTCACGGAGCAAACCGACCGACAGATTCCCATATTTCGGCATCTGAAAATACAAGACGCCACCTACCTCCGTCTTCTCGCTGGTGCCAGGCCCAGGGGCAATCAGGGTGTCTTTCTGATACTGAATGACTTCGACCTTATCTATCCGCGGCTTCCAGCTTTTCCCGGGTTCCAGGGAACTTGTCTTTCCGACCGGCGCGACTTCCTTGTCCACTATCGCCTTCTGCACAAGCTTGCCCGCCGTGTTGACGTAAGCCGCGAGCTGCGTCTCGTCGAACAGCAGCGCCGAGCCGAGCCGGTCGAAGCCCTCGGCCTTTCCATCACTCGGCAGTTCATCCTTCAGCGCCTGCACCCATTTTTCATCGAGCTGCAACAGGTCGCGGACGGTGTTCAGGTATTCGCTGCGATTGAGCCGCCGCGAGAGAATCTTGCCACCCGCCATGCGCGCCATCTTCTCCGCATTCTTCAGCTCCCGGCCCACCCACTCCACCACGGCAAAGGATTGCTTCGGGTCAGGCCGCCGCTTGACCTCCTCCGGCGGCATGTCGCCGATGTTGATTTTATTGATGGCCTCGTGCCACGTGTCCGCCGTCTTGCCCGCGAGAAAATTCGTGCCCAGCGTGTCCAGCCGCAGCCCCGCCTTCGCCTTCTTCGCGTCGTGACACTCGAAGCAATGCTGCCGGAGATACGGGAGCACCGTCTGCTCATAGGCCTGCTTCGCCGCCGGGTCCTGCGCGAATGCAGACGACATCGCAAAGAGCAGCGAGATGCAGATTCGAAATGCGTTTTTCAAACTCATGAGGGGTCTTTCAGGGTTTTCAGCCAATCCAGAAGCAGCTTCGGCCATTGGGCGCCGGGGAAGTTGTGCTGCACTCGCGTGGGGATGAGATTGCCGACGCCATGGCCGCCTTCCTCGAACATGTCGAGCCGTGCTGGCACGCCGAGCTCTTTCAAATCGGCGACGATGTTGCTCGCAATCTCGACGGGCTTGTCGGTGACGGCGTGGACGAGATAGACGGGCGGGGCGTTCTTTTTGAAAACGAAGGGGTTCTCCGGCTTCCGCCAATGCCAGGTGCCGAGGCCGACGGCAAAGTCCGGGCGGCTGCTGAGACGCTCGATGGGGTCGGGCGAAGCGGCGTCGCCTTCATCGAAGTTCGCGGCAAGATTCATCGCGAGATTGGCACCAGCCGAGTAGCCCACGACGCCGACTTTGCGCGGGTCGATGCCCCACTCGCTAGCGCGATGCCGGACGAGGCGCACGGCGCGTTTCGCATCCAGCAGCGTGAGCGCCTGGATACCGACGTTGTCCAGTTTGTGCGGCGGACGCAGGCGATATTTCAGCCCGATGACGGTGACGCCCATCGGATTGAAAACCTGCGCCGCATACTCGACGTGAATTTTCCAAGCGAGCCCGCCGTAGCCGCCGCCCGCACAGACGATGATGGCCATGCCGTTGCGCTTGTCCGCCGGTAGCGAAAAGACCGTGACGCTCGGAATCGTCACGCCATGAAACGTTCCGTTCTCAAATGTCTCCGTAGGCGCATCGGCGAGAAATTGCGGCGGCTTGTCAGGCCAGAGCGGGATGGCTTGTGGTTCCTCCGCGAAGCCGAGTGAGGCGAGGGCGATGAACGCGAGTGCGAGGAGAGTTCTCATGCGAGCCCCTGCAGCGCCTCCACGCTGTCGCCGAATTTATCCAGCTTCACGCCCATGCGCTGCGCGAGGGCGAGGTAGAGATTGCACGCGCGCTGGCGCTCGGCGGGGAGTGAGCCAGTGTCGATGCAGCGTCCGCCGGCGATGGTGCCGCCGCCGTGGCCGGCGAGAATCATCGGGAGATTGCGGCCGTCGTGGCTGTCGCCGTTGAACATGTTGCTGCCGAATTGCAGCATCACGTTGTCGAGCAATGTGGTGCCGTTGCCTTCGTCCACCTGCTTCATTTGCGCCATGAGGTAGGCGAGCTGCTCGACGTGGAACTGATTGATGCGCTGATACGACGCGAGCTTCTTCGGGTCCTCCTTGTGATGCGAAATGGTGTGGAGCTGCTCGTTGAGCACGCCGTCGAGGAAGCCGAACTTCATGTGCGACACGTCGCGGTTGAAGATGAGTGTGGCGACGCGGGTCTTGTCCATGCGCCAGGCGAGCAGGATGAGGTCGAGCATCATGCGCATGTGCGCGCGCACGTCCTGCGGCAGCTCGGCGGCCGGGCGTTCCATGTTTGGCTTCGCCAAAGTGGGACGCCAGCCTTCGAGGCGCTCCTCTTTCGTCGCGCGTTCGATGCGCTGTTCGAGGTCGCGCACGCTGGTCATGAATTCATCGAGCTTCTGCTGGTCCTGCGCGCCGAGGCCGCAGCGCGTGTCCTTCGATTGCGCGAGCACGGCGTCGAGCACGCTCTTGTCACGCAGCAATCCGCTGGTGTCGAAGAGCCGGTCGAACACCGCGCGCGGATAGACTTCGGGCGCGATGGGCGTGTTCTTCGACGACCACGAAACGGTGCCGTAATAAACGCTCGGCACGCCGCCGCGCAGCCCGCTCTCCGCCGGCTCCACCGCGAGCACGAGACTCGGCACGGACGTCTCCTTACCCGTGTGCCGCGCGATGACCTGGTCAATGGACTCGCCGCCCTCGGGAATCAGCGTCTCCTTGAATTGCGCGCCGCTCAGGTAATTCGAAAACAGCGGCCAGTGCGGCCCGCTGGTGTTGTTGAAGACGTGCAGCTCGCGCAGCACCGTGATGTCGCGCTTGAACGCCGCGAGCGGCTGCAACGTGCTCGAAAGCTCCATCGCGTCGCCCTCACCCTTCGCCCACCACTCGTGCGGATTCACGCCATTGGCGAAAAGCATGCAGCCGTAGCGGACAGGTGCCTTCGCATTCTCAGCAGCTTTACCGCCTTGTGCCCATGCGAATGATGGCAGCCAAGGCAGCGCAAGCGTGGCTCCGGCTCCGCGCAGGAAGGCGCGGCGGGTGATGGATGAGGTGTTTTGGTTCATGGTGCTTGGTTGTCGTTGAACGTGGGTCGCTGACGGTCATGGACCGCAGCGTGAGAGTGACGTCCGGCGACGAGGAAACCTGACAGTCCATCGCCATCGAGGTCCCAAAATCTTGGGCCGCCGACCATAAAAGGACACCGACATGGGTCCAGTTTTTCAGGAGGCCCCGCCGTTTTGGCAATGGTTTTTTTCGGGGGAAGTTGGCTTACGAAGGTATAAATTGTGACAGGGGCGAAGAAGTGCTTCAAGATGCGGGGTGGTGGCATTTCCCTGTTTCCACTTGTGCGTTCAATCTAATACCAAACTCAGCCCACGTTATCATACTATGGCACTCACTATCGAAATCCCGTCGGGCGCTACGTCGCGCAAATCCATGCCTGTTATCCTGTTGGTGGATGTGTCCACAAGCATGGAGCCAGTGGGCATCTCGCAAGCAAACCAGGGTATCAAGGAATACATCGAGGAACTGCAACGCAGCGAAGACACCCGCGATTCAGTATTCTTGTCGGTGATCACCTTTAGCGACACCGCTCAGACAATCATTGAGCATCAAGTCATCGAAACGGTAAGCGCCCCGCAAATCACAGCAGGCGCTCCGCGCACGAACCTCGACAAAGGTCTCGCAGAAGTGCTCGCTCTTGTTAAGCGCAAGGACATTCAGTTCAAAGGGGGCAAAGAGCCTTTGTTTGTCCTCATCACAGACGGCAATCCGAACTGTGAGGATGCTGCGTGGAAAGCTCAATTGGAACTGATGAACAAGCACCCACTCATCGGGAAAAGGCCATCTGGCCGAGCGGCGGGCTATCGTGTCATCGCTGGAGCTGGCTCAGAGGAACAAATCAACGGGACCGTGCTTGGCGAGTTTCGCCACGACGCAGAGAAGTCCCAAATCGTGAGGCTGAAAGATCAAACCACGATCAGCAGCTTCTTGAAGGACCTCAAAACCTTGACGGTCGAAATATCCGAAGCACGCCCAATGAGTCAGGTAATTGGAACCCAGGTCATCAACTGAAGCTTCCATGGAAATGACCGCCGATTTAAGCCGATTCAGCCAGACTCCAGTCATTCTGCATTACAGTGTCGCCGGACGGCGCGTGGCGGTTGTGATGTTCTGTTGGAAGGGCAAGGCGCATGTGGAAATGGGCTCTGAGTGCCAGGATTTTGCTTACGCTTATTTGTCATCGGACTTCGCCGATGCCGACCAATTAACTTTGGTAGTGGCTGACGGTGTGAGCACACGCACAAGATCGCGGAAGGGAGCTGAGTTTGCCTGTCAGGCCCTTGGCAAGACGCTCAGCGATGCAGCAACTGATGTTGAGCGATTGTCGGATTGCTTCGCTAGGGGCAGATCTGAGTTCATAAAGCTTTGCACCAACGACGCCCGCCACCGCAACGGTGACCTCAATGCAGAAACGGAAGCAACCGCAGTGATCGAGAGCAATGAAGTAGTTGAATATGCAACGACCGCTCTGGCCCTCAGCCTGGGCACGCGAGGTTATTGGGCGGCGAGTGTAGGCGATGGTGCCATTTACGGTGTGGCAGTAGGCGGAACAGCGGCGCGCCTGCTAACGAAGATCAACCGGGAGGGATTTTCAAACGAGGTTAGACCTCTGACGAATGATCAATGGCAACGAAGTTTTGACCAGTCCGACGCTGATTTCGTTTTGGATGACACCCTTGAAGGCTTTTGCCTGATGACGGACGGGCTAAGTGAAAGCATTGGCGACGCCGGGATTTATTTCGGCAGCGTGTGGCCGGAGTTGAAGCAACGATTGGACGATCCAGCGTCGCTGACGGAATACGCCGAGGCATTCTGCCGCTACTGGGAAGACCGCAAGTTCTCCGATGATGACAAGACCCTCGTTGCTGTGTTCCTGAATCCCTAGAGACATGCCAACGCCAAACTCCAGATTCACTGCTGCTGACGGCCATGAGTATCGATTTGATGCCGAACTCGGAACTGGCGGCCAAGCTGTGGTCTGGAAGGTGACACGAGTGACTGACGGCCAATCAATGGCTTTGAAATTGTTCAAGAATCCTCCAACTGGAGGCGACTTAATCAAGCAGCGGGACCGTCTAAAAAAGGTCATCGAAATCTCGCAACAGATCGCCGAATCGTTGCCGCAATCGCTCGTCTGTTATCCGAGCGCAATTCATGCTTCGGGTGGGGAGTTTGGCGTCCTGATGGAAATTGCTAAAGGCAAGCCCCTCGATGATCGGTCCTTGCTTGAGAAGCCCGATAATCAGCCGCAAGCGTTCATTAGTAACGCCTTGCGTTCAGTGCTACAACGAAACGAAAAGTATCACCACTTTCTGCTCTCTGGCTTTCACCTCTGTCGCGCACTTCGGGTGATTCATCGTTATGGGATGACTCACTGCGACCTGTCGTTACCAAACGTTTTCTTCGAACCGAGTGACGGGCGCGTCAGCCTGATCGATTGTGACAACCTCGCATGTGGCGATAGTTATCTTCCTGCGAAGGTCGCTGGAACACCAGGCTTTCGTGCACCAGAATTAATCACGGCCGCGAATCCAACCCCACGACCTGAAACGGATCTTCACAGCCTCGCAACGCTGCTGTTTTATTTGCTAATGTTTCGCCATCCGTTTGTCGGCGAGAAATACCACGAGTTTCGGCCTGATCTAAATTACAGGAATGACGAAGAGGCACTTTTGGGCAAAAATGCCATCTTCACAGAGCATCCGACCAACAATCGGAACCGGTGTCAGGGAGGCTTGCCGTTTGCGTCTCTGCCAAAAGGGTTGCGTGACTTGTTCATTGTCGCGTTCACAGACGGCTTAACTGATCCAGGCAAACGCCCGACTGCCGCAGCCTGGGCGCAAGAGATATGGAAGGCGCTTGAATGCATGGCCGAGTGTTCTCGTTGTCGACAGCGCTATTTTATATCAGACCGTGATTTTTCATGCCTGTTCTGTGGCGCGAAGAACCCGGCCAAACGCTGGCGTTTGCGATTCTCTAACGGGCGAAAGATGCTCGCTGCACACGGGCGCAAACTTTATGAGCACCATCTCGAGAATGCCGAATTCCAATTTCAACGCCCGATGGCAGAATTAAAGGAAGCAGAGCGCGGTATGACACTCAAGAACCTCAGTGAACACACTTGGACTGTTCACCTCACGTCCGGCGTTGCCAAGCAATGTGCTCGTGGGTTTGCATTCCAATTTGAGGGTGTGAAACATTTTGATTTCCCGAATGGGCGGGCATTCATCGAACCAGTGGTTGACGAAGTGTGATCAACAAAGGACCAAACAATGGGCACATTCTTCATCATCGTCGTTGTCGTTCTCACCGTCCTTGCGCTGATTGGCTTGCTTCTTGAGATCGGCTTTTGGTGGGCACAGACCAAGACCATCGCCCATCTTGGTAAGGAGTTGCTGACAACGGACCCTGACAACATGAGGGACTGGCTCAACACGGTCTTGACGCAGAGTCACCCTCTAGGGCCAGCGCTCAATCGCATCTTGGCCACGGATCATTCGCCAGAGGCTTCAGTTGATCTCATTGAACCGGATCAAGCACATGTTCGCTTCCTCAGTGGCGTGAGAAGATATGCGATCTCAGTAGTTCTCCTCTGCGGCATTGCTGGCACACTGTTCTCGCTGCACGCAGCGATCCCTGCGAATGGAATTTTCGATTCATTCGATCCAAGCGCGACATCGAGCATTTTGAAGTATCAGGCGAGCTTTCGCCAACTCCAACCGGCGCTCGCAAATGCTTTTTGGCCCAGCATCTTTGGTGTGATCTCGACACTCTTGCTCCAGGCCATCAGATTCGCCTTTCTTGATCCTGCACATAACAAGGCTGGGCGCGATTTTGTTGCATTGGCAAGCAGCGCCTTAATTCCTTGGACGCTGCGTCATCAGGAGGTGTCCTCTGCGGCCACTGATGCAGCATCGAAACTAGAAGGCGCAGCGAACGCATTTGCCAACGCAGCGCAATGTGGTGCCGAAGCCGTCGCAACAGGATCAGAAGCCGCCAAGGAATCGCTTGATAGGTTCGGCACAGCAGCCAGCGAAGGATGCAGCCAATTGTCCAATGCCTTCCAAACTTCTGCCGAGCATATTGGCGCGGCTGGCAGTTCCGCTGTATCAACCATTGAGACATCGGCAAAAGGAGTCTCAAAAGTCATGGCGGAGCTTGGGGTGGCACTTTTCCCAATCGCGCAACGCATGGAAAGTGTCGCAAAATCTCTTGGAACTGCCGCTGACCGTTTTGACAAGAGTGTTGCGTCTAATGGCCCGTTCTTAAAGGCCATGGAGCAGCTCTATGACGCAAGCAGTCCTGCTGAGAAGCGCTATGAGAATTTGTTGGTCGCCGTGGCAAAGATGCAGGAGCTTGCGGTCACTCAAAACGCTGATCTAGTTCGTCTTCACCAAGAGACTGCAGTTCTGGCGAAAAGTGCGATACAGAACGCCGAAGAATCGACCAGCCTTGCGCGAAGCCTCCAAACCGCCACTGCAAGCCTTCCGGCAACTGCGCAAGCAGTTACGAATCACGGCGATGTGCTGACTGCGCTCACAAAGCAGTGGCAGTCAGAGGTAAGCAGCCTCACGAATGAGTTCCGTAGCTTCTCAACTGAAGTTAAAACGGTGGCGGGAACACAGCGGCAGGCGGTCAACGAACTGCTGACCCAAATGCCATCCATGATCGCGGAGGCTCTCGCCGCCAAGTTGCCGAATGAACTTGGTCCGTTGGTGAACAGCGCAACCATTGCAGGCCAGCGAACTGGTGATTTGCATGATGGGGTTCGCAGTTTGCAGAATTCTATTGATGCGCTCCGCAAAGAGATGAGCCAGATCGGTATTGCTTCACCATCCACAACGTCGTCTCCGAGCATCAGACGGAAGAAGAAGTGGTATCAACTTTGGAAGCGGTAATCGTTCACCACGTCTGACCATGTTCCGAAAACACCAAGACGAGACATCATTCTGGCCTGCGCTGACGGACTTGGTCTTGGCGGTGTTGCTTTTGGTTCTGATCCTTTGGGCGGCGGATGCTGGGATGCGCGCAGTGCTGGACTCGTTATTGCCCCCCCCGGATTCAACCGGGGCAAATTGCTGTCGAGAGGAAAAAATGGGATGAGCGACCTGAACTGGATACCAATAAGACTTTTGTTCCAAAGGCCGATTGGGAACGACGAATTGAGGTTCATCCAGATGAAATGTTGGTGAAGAAAGCCGACTGGGAAAAGCGCGTTGAACTGGATCCCAATAAGACTTTTGTTCCAAAGGCCGATTGGGAACGACGAATTGAGGTTCATCCAGATGAAATGTTGGTGAAGAAAGCCGTCTGGGAAAAGCGCGTTGAACTAAAAAAGGGCGAGGTGGTGATGAAAGACGTGGACGGTAAGGAGTTGGTTTTAACCACTGACCTAGAAGGCTTCAAGAAGCACATCAAGGAGCTGGAAGATGAACTCAAACGGCGCCCAGACAAACCACTAGTTTTTCCATTGGAGGAAGCGTCAGGCTACGCTTTCGCTCCTGGTCATGGCGATCTTCCTGCGGGGTTTGGAGATCGACTAGAGCAAGACATCGTTCCCAAGATTCGAGCAATCGTTGACGAGTATCCAATTGAAGTGATGGAGATCGTCGGGCACACCGATGGAACTCCAAAATCTGGATCATCAAACCTCGACACCATGTTGGTCGGATTCGAGCTGGGGCCTTCCTCGCCAAGCGTTGTCGCGAAACTCGAGGCGGGATCAAACGCTGACCTCGGATTGGCTAGGGCACTGTCAGTTGCTTCATTCTTGACCAATGCGTTCGCGAAGTCTGATAGTCCTCGATTAAAGGCGCTGGTTTGCCGCGCATACTCTGGAGCCCAACTCATTTCACCCAACGACAATGTGGTTCAGGGTGCCAAGAACGAGGATGTGCCCACCCGCAGACGCATAGAACTGCGTTTCACAAGAAAAAATCGACCTGACCTCACAAAACCATCTGGAGGAGCGAAATGAAAGCGGAATGGACAAAGAGGCGCACCAAGATCGAGACATGGCAGCGAAATTCGTCCGCTGAGATTATGAAGATCGATCTGGATGCAATTCGATCCAAGTTCGAGCTAGAACGCGAAAGGATGGGAAAGACTCTCGCCGAATTTTCCGCAGGCATGATAGTGTTTCTCGATGATTCCGATCTCACATCATTGGCTGACACATTGCTAACGCCTGCCCAATGGCATTCAGTAGCCCATTGATCCGATAGATACAGCTTGCGTGTCCTTTAGGATCCTTGGGGCCTACAGCGTCTGGCCCGATGTGATCCGTGGCCAGCGAAAGGCACAAGATCCAACGAAAGCATAACATCGCACGTTGATCGTTGAAGCGCTCGCTTCGATACGCTGCTACTGCTGCTGCCAGCTCTTTGATCCTGCCGATGGATTCCCGTTTGCTACCACGCTCACGCTCCAGAGTGGACGTTGCTCAAACCCATCGCTTCCGAGAGTTCCTGCAAGTGCTTCATTTCTGAACGGAACCTATGATCACTCACCCGCGAGGTGAACCGCCTTAGCAGCCAAGGCTGGGGCGATCCACATGCCGCGTTTCTCCAGAGCGGCGATGGCGGCACTCACGGATGGCAGCAGGCCCGATTGCTTGGCTTGAAGGAGGATGCCAAGCGTGCCCGTCACTTGTAGGCCAAGGGTTTGGGCGATTCGCCGAGCTTTGAGGTCGTCGAGGATGACAGCATCGTGCGCTTCATCCAACGCGGTCTGGATGACCGCAGCCTCGCCCATGTCGATCTGCGCTGAAAGCAGGGGATGGATGACCATACGATGGGAGCGATGGTGGATGCCTGGAAGGGATTGGATTTCCTGCCAAGTCGCATCTTTGGCATGACCGGCGGCGAGTTCCTGGCCGACTTCCCAGGGGACGATGACTTCCCCAATCAATCCTGCCAGCGAACCCAGCCCTCCAGGCAAAACGGCGTGGAGATGAATGGCGGGGCTAGTGTTGATGACGGTCATGCAGGGTGCGGGCGACGTTCAGGTCACTCTCCAACTCGTCCTCACTCGTCTGCAAGGCGGAGACGCCCCAGCGTCCGAGTTCATAGAGAAAATGCACTCGGGGCATGTCGGCGAGGTCGGCGGCTTGGCCGGAACTGAGTCTGCCTGTGTCAAAGAGCTTCACCGCCATCGCCATGCGTGCTTCGCGCGCAAACTCGCCTTCGGAAACGTGCAAGGAACCGAGGAGCGATTCGGGGTATGGGATGCTCAGAGTCTTCATGGTTGGAGTGTATGGCACCAGAAAGGCGGAGGCAAGGTGGAGATTGGCACCGTTCATCTGTGGTGGGTCGTCCGGCGTCGCCCATGGTAAGATGAATGACGCAAATGCCGACGAATTCCCAGCTGATACCGCTCAGGAACCAGGGTGGAAGTTGCTCAAACCCATCGCTTCCCGGAGTTCCGACGAGATGCCGCCGACTTTTACGTCCTTGGGTAGCAGTGATGTTTTCATAGCGCTCGGCGTTTGGTGAATTGCGGACTGGTGACGATGGCTTCGACGAGGGAGGAAAACTTGTGGCCGTCTTGCGCGAGCGAGGTGTTCATGCGGTCGAGCAGGGCGCGGTCGCCGGGGAGCACGGCGCGGCCGAGGGCGTAGCCGAGGAGCTTGCGCGTGAAGTGACGGAAGACTTCGTCCTGATGGTCGCGCAGATACTTTTTGAGGCCGGTGATTCCGTTCAACTCGGTGCCGTCGTGCAGGGTGTCGGTGCTCACAATCGCGTCCCCGCTGCGGTCGGCGGTGCGCCAGCGGCCGATGGGGTCGAAGTTTTCCAGGGAAACGCCCATCGCGTCGAAGCGAGCATGGCACGCGGCGCAGTTCGCATCGGCGCGATGCTTCGCGAGCTGGTCGCGGATGGCCAGGCCGTCGGCGGATTTCTCGTCTTCGGAAATTTTGCCCACATTCGGCGGCGGCGCGGGAATCTTGCGACCGAGGAATTGCTCGACGACCCACACGCCGCGCTGCACGGGACTCGTGCGCAACGGCAGCGAGGTCTTGGTGAGGAAGAGCGCCATCGTCGGCAGGCCGCCGCGCTGCGCGCCAGACAATGAGACTTGGAGAAGAGGAGATGGGGAGAGTGGCGCGCTCTCCTCGTCTCCTTGTCCCCGCATTTGATTGTCTTCCCACTTCAGTCCGTAGTGCTTCGCCGTTTCCGCGTTCGCGAAGGTGTAGTCGGCGTCGAGCAGCGCGGTGAGCGGACGGTCGTTGCGGATGAGGTCGGTGAGGAAGGTTGTGACTTCGTCGAACATCGCCTGACGCAGCGCGGGCGTGAATTCGGCGAAGCGCTTTTCATCGGGGCCGGTGAACGATTCGAAGTCGCCGAAGCCCCAGAGCTGCGTGGCGAAATCCGTCGCGAGCGACGCGGCGCGCGGGTTGTTGAGCATGCGCTTCGCCTGCGCGGTGAGCACGGCGGGCTCGCGCAATTTGTCTGCGGCGGCGAGGCGGAGCAGTTCGTCATCGGGGGTGCTGGCCCAGAGAAAAAAGGAGAGGCGCGAGGCGAGGTCGTGTGAGGAAAGCGGTTTGGAGCCGAAAGAAACGGAAGAAGACGAAAGAGCTGTTTTGGACTCCGTCTCTTTTCGCGTCTTTTCGCTTTTTTCGGCCTCCATCTGCGAGCCGCGATACAAAAAATCCGACGACACCAGCACCGCGAGCAGCGGCACTTTCATCGCGCTGTCGAAGCTCACACCCTGCGCGGCGGCATCGCGATATAGCCGCATGAGCTTCGATTGGTCGTCTCCGTTCAGTTGTCGGCGCCATGCCTTTTCGGCGAACGCGTCCAGCAATCCACACGCCTTCGCTTCGAGCGCACTTACCGCAGGAGGTTGCGCGAGCGCGACGAGACGCTCTTCCATCAGGTGCAATTGCGCGAGGTCTTCGGGCGTCGCGTTCCTCCGCACCTCAGCGACGGTGTAGAAATACGGTGCGTTCGGTTCGGCTTTCTCCGCCGTCTGGTCGGGCCACGGACCGCCGATGGCTTCGACGCTCGTGCGCGTCCAGTCGGCGAAGAGATTACGTTCGGCATTGAGGCCGAGCTTCGTCTCGTTCGCCTCGGCGACGTTGCGTTTGCGGAGCAGATTGTTGCGCTCCTTGTTCGGGTCGGTCTTCGTCTTGTCCTGCGCGGTCTTCGCGACCACATCGCGGCCGCCGAAAACGAAACGCCCCGGCACGAAACTCTGCGACGCCGGCTTTTCCTTGAGCACGAGCGCCTGCACGCTCGCGACCTTGGTGCGGTTCTTGTCGAGCGTGAAGTCCACCTCGAACACGACGGCATTCTCCGGCACGGAAAACTTCAGCGCACCCGGCGGCCTCATGCCCACCGCGTCCGCTTCGAGCTTCGGTGCATTCGCGCCATCGAGTCCCCACGGAAAATCGCGCCCGCTGTTGGCACCGACGATTTTCACCGCGTCCTGCCAAGGCTTCGCGGTGCCGTCCTTGAAAATAATCCGTCCCTTGTGCCACAGCCCAAACTCGCCGGCGGCACCATCGCCCGCGTCAGTGAGGATGAGAAAAAGTTCCTTCGCATCGCCGATGTCGATGCGGAAGGGCCAGCGGCCTTCGTCGCGCGCCGCCGCGAGCACTTCCTCTTTCGCCTCGCGGAAACTGGTTTCGTATGGCGGCGCGAAGTCGCCTTTGTTCTCCGCCAGCGCCGCGCCGAGCTTGTCCGTGGTGATGGCAACACAAGTCGCGCGCAGCTTTGCATCACTCACGTTCGCCGGAATCGCGCGCCATGCCTTGGCCCAATCCGCGAACGGCGACTTCGTCTCGGCGTCGTTCAAAATGCGCGTCCATTTTTCCAACGCGTCCGGCGCGAGCCTTTGCGTGAGCGCCGCCTTGCCATGCGCTGACCGCCACGCGGCTTCGAGATAGAGCGCGTGGGCCGAGCCGAATTGCTTCTCCAGTTCCGCGCGATGCAGTGCGCCCCACTTCTGCTGCTGTCCGATATACCACGCGATGATGTCGTCGGTCGCTTCCTTGATGGCGGCCTTCGGCTCATCCACCGACTCGCGCGGCACCGCGCTCCACACGAGACCATCATGCGCCGACACCCGCAGGCAGTGCAGCGCGCCCTTCGCCGCCTCAATGTATTTCTCAAACTGCGCCGCGCCCATCGTCTGCGCCTCACCCACATTCGCGAAGCCCTCCCCCGCACCGCCTTCATTAGGCAAATACTCGCCCGCCTTCGTCACCACGCCGCCGCTCAAATCGCGGATGACATTGCGATACTCGTTCCGCGTCAGCCGCGGCATCACCACCACGCCGGGGTCATCCATGCTTGCCTGCGCCATCACATCGATCTGGCTTTGCGCCCAGGCGATGATGGCCTTTCGCTCTTCATCTGTCGGTTTCTTCTTCGCTTTCTTCGGGGGCATGTCGCCTTCGCTGACAAGCATGATGATGTCATCCAAGGTCGGGACCGAGGGCAGATCCCTCGTCTTCGAAATAAAGGCTTCCAAATCGAGATCCCCCTCCGTCTGCGTGGCATCGTGGCATTTGAAGCAGTGCTGCTCAAAGAGTGCTGGGGATGCTTGAAGGCTTGAGGCCAAGAGCAGGATGAAGAAGAGAGTATTGCAGAATCCACGCATGCTTGGTAAAGTGAAGCCATGAATCAGGCCATTGATCCGAAACTGCTCAACGACCCCGTCTTCCTCGAGTTGATGGCGGAGGGTTTGGCGATTCAAGATCGATTTGCGGCGGAGCCCGTGTATGCCAAAACTGGCAAAGGCTTCCTGAAACCAACAGGAGTTGATGAGCTGAAGCGAATCAAAGACGCGAAGAAGCAGAACAAATCCAAGTGAGCTATGGCTGCGTCTCATGCATGGCTCAAGGACTTCACGTGGGAAATGGTGACGGCACAAAATGCCGTGCTCTGCCAAGCGAAGAACGCTCTGCACAAGCCCACCTCTGAAGGCTTTGAACCAACCAAAGCGCTTTGGGAAGCATCCCATGCTGTGCCGATGCGACTGGATGCTGCGGTTGATCTTTGCCGTCGTTGCCATCGCATGGCTCCGTTCTGCTTTTATAACGGGAACACCCTTGCTTCGATTATCGCACTGGTGATTCGGAAGTTGAACCTGGCTGCGGAGCAAGCGTTCGTTGTCCGCAGCCTCGCGGGACACATCGTCGCTGGTGTGGCGACTGAGGAAGAAGTGAAAGCCTTCCGTGAGTTTTGTGACTCGATGTGAGCCAAACACTCCTTGCTGAGCTTTCTGAAGAACAGACATGAGTGTCTGTTTCACGGCTGCGAACTTGCTCATGGGCTAGGGCGTGGATTTCAATTCAAAGCGGGCCACGGTGAGCTTCGTGTCTTTTTGAAACGATGAGAGCAACATGCAGGTGAGGATGTTTCCCACAGGCGATGGATGGCGCTCGCGGATTTGCTGACGTTGATCCACGGGCCTGAAACGAGAGACAGGAATCTCGATGTCGCACCAGCCATCGGCATCGGGCTTCAACTCATCCGCAGCGATGACGCATTCAAAATTGCCACCGTAATAACCTTTTTTCGGCACACTGGTGAGTAGCATGAGCTGCAAAGGTGATGGCTGATCCTGTTTGAGCCGATAGCGAACAATGCTGGTGTCCGTCGCGGTGAGTGTCAGCGGTGGATTGAGCATGCCGGTGCGCACGGAGACACCGAAGTGCGTGATCATGTTTTCCGCTGGTCGGCGTGACGCGATGTATGGGCTCGACACCATGCGGCCACCTTCAGCGGTATCATGCCAGACGCCGCGCCAGTCACGCGGTGGCACCGTGCTGGTGAAATCAAAGCTCCAGGCTGAAAGCGGCGCTGGCGTGGTCGATGAATTGAGTTTCAAGCTGCTGTCGAGCGAGGCGAGCGCGCTGCTTTTGGCTGGCACATCAATCGCGCTGCCATCCGAGAGGCGCTTCAACTTCACGAGGCCTTCATTGACCTTGAGCAGCGTGTCATCTGAACGTGTGGAGAGATCGAACACTGTGCCAACGACCTCCGCTTCAGCGCTTGGTGTGCGCACCAGCATCGGCTTGCCTTTCGGTTGCGGCTTCACCTGTGCAGAGAGCGATCCTTTGCGCAGCACGAGGAGTTTTTGGCCATCTTCTGAAAAGGAAAGTTCAGATTCGCCGGTGAGATTGATGAGCGAGCCATCGCGGAACTGAAGCTGCGCCGTCGCGGACTCACCGACGGTTTCAAGCGTGCCTGCGGACATGCTTTCGCCGATGCTGACCTCCGTGCGCCACTCGCCACCGTGACTCCAAGCAATCGAGCCCGAGGCATCGACCAACGTGAGCACTGGCGACTCACGCGAGCCGAGGAACAGCCATGCACTGGCCGCTAGCACCGTTAGTGAGGCAGCGAGAGCCAGCCATGAGGAGTAGCGGGCACTCTTGCCTGCTGAATGAGGAGAGCGAACAGGAGTGTCTGTTTCACGTTGGCGCGCCATGTCACCCATGGCCACCGCCTGCTCAGCAACATCACGCAAATGCTCGCGAAGAGCCGCATCGTCGCGGAGTCGTTGATTGACCTCGGCATGCTCCGCCGAAGTCAAGGTGCCATCAAGGAGGCGCTGGATGAGAAGATCGTCGTTCATGAGGGAGAGAGTCGTTGTTCGACGCATTGCTTGAGCTGCCGATGCAGTCGTGAGAGCCGCTGATAAACCGCCTCCACTCCAGCACCGACGGTTTCCGCCACCTCCTGGCATGGGCGGCCTTCAAAGTAGCGAAGCTCCAGCAATCGACGTGAGCTTGCAGGCACTCCATCCAGACATTCCCGCAGCGCCTCCATGCGCGCACCTTCCGGTGCCGAGGTTTTTGTTTGCCACTCACGATCCAACAAATCGAGCACATCCGGCTCCAAGCCCAGCGTCTCCGACTTCCGCTTCCGCAGCCAGTCGATGGCCTCCCGCCTCGCCGAAACCGTGGCCCACGAGAGCAACGCACCTTCGTGATCAAACGACACCGTCTTCGTGACCGACTTCAGCGCCACATTTTGAAAAATGTCCTCCGCCGCATGTGCATCACGCACAATGAGGAACGCCGCCGCGCTCAGCCGCTGGCGGGCTGCAAAGAGGTGTCTGAGGATGGTTTCGTGATCGAGAGGCATCAAAACAGGCAACGAATCGCAGAATCGATTCCTGACATGGCACTTCGATTACTGTTCTGCTTTCTTTTTGCCCTTCTTTCCTGCCTTGGGCTGCTCTTTCGGGATCACTTTCTCCCAAGGCTCGACGTTGGCGCGTTTGGCATACGCATCATACATGGCGGTCATCTGCTTCACGCGCTCAGGCTCTTGCTGGCTGAGATTATGCTGCTCGGAGCGGTCTTGGGCGATGTTGTAGAGTTCCCAAGGCTTCGCGTGCTCGGCGACGAGTTTCCAGTCGCCCATGCGCACGGCGCGGTTGCCTTCATGCTCCCAGTAGATGGCTTCGCGCTCGATTTTGCCGCCCGTGAAGAGCGGTGCGAGGCTGCGGCCTTCCATGGGCTTCACATTTGCGGGATAGGTCGTCTTGGAGAGATCGACTGCGGTGGCCATGAGGTCGATGAGATGACCTGGCGTGCTTTCGAGTTGGCCTTTGCGTGTGATCCCTGCTGGCCAATGCGCAATAAGCGGTGTGCTGATGCCGCCTTCGTGGGTCCAGTGCTTGTATTTGCGAAAGGGCGTGTTCGATACCGCGGCCCAAGCCTCACCGTAACCGATGTAGGTGTCGCCAGCGCCAGCCATGACGCCCTTGCCTTGGCGCATGGGGAAGCCATCGCGCGTTTGCTTTGGGATCATGTCGGGCTGGAGGTAATCCTTGCCCAAAGGCGGTAGCGAGGCCGTATCGGCTCGCGGCGGGCCTTTGCCGACGCGGCCCATGTTCTCAGCGCAGCCGCCGTTGTCTTGGAAAAAGCAGATGAGCGTATTGTCATACTGCCCAGACTCTTTGAGTGCCTTCACGATGCGACCAATGCCTTGGTCCATGCTGTCCACCATGGCGGCGAAGACTTCCATGTTTCGCTGGTCCCATTCCCAGAACTCTGTTTCGCCCAAGTCGGAAGGCAACGGCCAAGGCGTCGAGTTGGTCTTGGTGATAACGCCTTCCTTGAGCATTTTTTCATAGCGTGCCTTCCGCACCGCTTCGTAACCGGCGGCGTAACGGCCTTTGTATTTCGCGATGTCCTGGGTCTTCGCATGCATCGGCCAATGAGCGGCGGTGTAGGCGACGTAAAGGAAGAACGGCTTCGCTTTGTCATGCTCGCGAATGAAGCGAGAGGCGTGGTCGCTGATGGCGTCGGTGTAGTAGTAATCGTCCGCCGGATACTCAGGATCGGCGAAGGGCGAGATGTATTGGTTGTCGCGGGTGAGCGTGTTTGGATCAAAGAAGCTGCCCGCACCATGAATCGTGCCGTAGAAGCGATCAAAGCCGCGCTGGAGCGGCCAGTTGAACTTTTCGGCATCGCTCTTCGGCTTGGTGACATTCGTGACATGCCACTTGCCGACGACGTAACTCTTGTAGCCCGCAGGCTTGAGCGCTTCGGCGATGGTGACGCAGTTTTTGTTCAGGTTACCCGTGTAGCCTTCGAGCTTCCGATCCTCCATCATGTGCCCAATGCCCGCCTGATGCGAATACAGCCCCGTGAGCAAAGCCGCACGAGTGGGGCAGCAGCGGGCGGTGTTGTAAAATTGCGTGAAACGCAGCCCGCCTGATGCGAGTGCATCGAGATTCGGCGTCTCGATCTCGCCGCCATAACAACCGACATCCGAGAAGCCCATGTCATCGGCGAGGATGTAGATGATGTTCGGCTTATCCGCGGCAAAGAGCGCGGTAGAGAGAGAAAGGAAGATGAGCAGGTGCTTCATGGCGTGTGGGAACGAGATGTTGTGGCGATTCATTCAGGGCTTCTTCTTGTCCTTTGGCTTCGCCTCTTGTGCTCCAAGCGCAGGGCCGTTGTCGGGTGGCATGGATTGATGCCAAGCGAGTAAGGCTTTACTCATGGCTGCGACACGTTCGGTGTGCTGTGCAGCGAGATTCGTGGTTTCTGCGCGATCTTTGGCGAGGTCGTAGAGTTGGGGCTTGGAGCCGTCGTAGTCGCAGAGGAACTTCCAGTTGCCTTCACGCATCGCCAGATCGGGGAGGCGCTCGGGGAGTGCTGGCGAGGCTGTTTTGCGGTCCGGCGGCCGACGCCAGAAGATGGGGGCAGTGCGGGAGACATCGTTTTGGCCGAGAAGAGCGGGCGCGATGTTTTCGCCGTCAAAGGCGATGTCTTTGGCTTCGATCTTGGCGATAGAGAGCAGCGAGGGAGCAAGATCGAAGGCAGCGAAGATGGATGTCGTGTTCACGGTGCCTGTTTTGGACTTGTCGATCAAACCGGGACCCCAGGCGATGAGTGGTGATCGTGTGCCGCCTTCGTAAAGCGTCGTTTTGCTGCCGCGAAAGGGTCCTGCACTGCCTGCGCCGGGTTCGGGCCCGTTGTCGGAGCAAATGAGCAGGAGTGTGTTGTCGCGAAGTTCGGGATTGGAGCGGATGTGACCGAAGAGTTGGCCGAATTGGCGGTCCATTTCTTCCAAGACGGCGAGATAGAGTCCGCGTTTGCCATCAGCCCATTTATCGGTCGGCGGCCACCAAGGGCCGTGGACGTCATCAGGCCAGAGATTGACGAAGAAGGGCTTCTTGGCGGCTGTGGCTTTGTCGATGAACGGAATCGCGGCATTGATGAAGCCGCTCGTGATCTTCGAGCGCTGCATCCAGGTCACGGGCTTGCCAAGGCGCTCGGCATCGCCCCAGATTTTTCCGGGCTCTTTATCTCCGGGCTTCATCGTGAGAGGCAGGAGCTTCGGGCCCATGCCTTCGAAGTTGGTGAGCGATTCGTCAAAGCCATACGCCGTGATCGGTGGGGCGTCATCGACATCGCGTTGGCCACCGAGATGCCATTTGCCGAAGTGCCCCGTGGCGTAGCCGTTTTGCTGAAGAACGCGCGCGAGCGTGGGCGCTTTCGGATCAAGCCACTGCGCACAACCGCGTCGGGCATTGTCAGCGCGGTTGTTGAGGTAAGAATGAATGCGCCAGCGCTGAGGATACTGTCCCGTGGTCATCGCACAACGTGAAGGTGAGCAGATGGGCGAGTTGACATGAAACTGCTCGAAGCGAATGCCCTCGGCGGCCATGCGGTCGATGTTGGGCGTTTTAGCGTCCTTGTTGCCGAAGCACGAAAAATCCCCCAACCCATGTCGTCGATAAAGACCATGAAGAAGTTCGGCTGTGCCAAAGCTGGGGATTCCGCAAGGCATGAGCAAAGAGCGAGAAGGATGATTAGTCTGACCATGAGACTTCAAAACGCAGGAGGCTTGGCCTGATTTCGCGACGAGTCCTCATGTAGCTATCCAATAGGCATATGCGAGATGAGTATCATCAACTTACTTCGCCGCCGCCGCTGCAGCCTTCTTGGCTTTGCGTTTTTCCTTCTTGGGGTCGGATTTGCCGCTTGGATCACCTTCGCTGTCGCTCATTTTGCCTTGGGAGGAAGGAGGGAGATTAATGGTGGGAAAGTGTTTGGCGAGTTCGGCTTTGAGGGCGGCGCGCTCGGGTTTGGTGGCGAGATTGGTCCACTCGTATTCGTCGTTGCTGTGATCGTAGAGTTCTTCACCACCATCGGCGTAGCGAATATAGCGCCAGCGGTCGGTGCGGACGGCGTGGTTGTTTTGGCCGAAGGTGGTGATGCCAACTCCTGTCCACGCTGCGGCTGAATCAGCGAGCAGGGGCTTGATGTTGTCGCCTTCAAGCCAAGCTGGTTTTGGCAAAGCGGTGAGGTCGCAAAGAGTGGGATAGACGCTCATGAAATCGACGGGGCTTTTGCAGATACCGCCGGGCTTGGTGACGCCGGGAACGACCCAGATGAAGGGTGCGCGTGCGGCTTCCTCCCAGAGCGCAAACTTCCGCCAGTGTTCTTTCTCACCGAGATGCCAGCCATGATCTCCCCAAAAGACGATGATGGTGTTTTCTTTGTGCGGTGACTTATCATACGCATCGAGCACACGGCCGACTTGGCCGTCTAGATACGAGATAGCAGCGAGGTAGGCCTGCACGGCTTCTTTCCAGCGACCTGAAGCAAGCACAGCGGCGTGATCACCCGTTGGCTTGGCCATTTTCACGCCTGCGGGTGGAATGTCGGAGAGATCGCCTTCTTTAGTGGGAGGCAGTTGGATGTCGGCCAGCGGATGCATATCATAGTATTTCTGCGGCACGTTCCACGGCATGTGCGGCTTATGAAAACCGAGTGTGAGGAAAAAAGGTTTCTCATGCGTCTTGCCGAGTTCGGAAATGCCGAAATCCGCGATGCCTGTGTCTGAAACGGCCTCATCTCCGCCTTCTACGATAGGTCCGAAAGCGATGCCGCCGATGCTGCGATCATCGACTTTGCCTTTGGATTTTGTTTCTGGTTGAATGGTCGTCCATTGCTCTGGCCAGCCAAGTCCGCCATGCCAGAGCTTGCCAGTACCAAGTGTGTCATAGCCTGCGTTCTTGAACTGCATGACGAGCGAAACGTCAGGCTTTAGCACCTTTTCAAAAGGGTTGTTGTTGTCGTAGATCCCTGTCGTGCCAGGGCGCTTACCGCTGAGCAAAGCCGAGCGTGAAGGATTGCACACAGGAGCTGCGCATTGCGCATTGGTGAAAGAGACACCCATCGCGGCAAGGCGATCGATGTTTGGCGTTTTCGTCTGCTTGTTGCGTCCGAAATGACCAATCCAATGATTGAGATCGTCCACGGCGATGAAGAGGACGTTGGGCTTGGCACTATCGGCTGCGAAAAGGTTTCCGGCAGTGGCGACAGCGAATGTGGCGAGAAGAAGAAAGAGCTTCATGGGCGTGGTAACGTGAGAGTTGGCGGATGATTTCAAAGTGTGTGTGAAATGGTGCTACTCAGCCTTCTTCTTGCCCTTCCCTTTGCCTTTCTTCGGCGCTTTGGGTTCGCCTTCGTCGCTTTTGCCCTGGCGGGTGTTGGCAAGTTTTTCGGTCTCTAGTCCTTTGTCCTTTTGCTGGACCATCCAGGTATCAAGTTCTTTTTGAAGCTTGGCTTTGATGTCAACCAGCGCGGGATCAGCGGCGATATTTTTCATCTCGTATGGGTCGGTTTGAAGGTCGTAAAGCTCTTCACTGGGTCGATTAAAAAGTTGCGCGACACGAGCCGCGAGTGCGGGGTCGTTTTTTGCATCGGCTTGCCAAGACTCAATGGGCTGGCCTTTGTGAATACCGCCGATGGTGTAGGTGAGTTCGGGGGCGAGATTGCGGATGAGCTTGTAGCGTGTGTCGCGCACCGCCCGCATGGGATAGGTGCCGATGGTGGTGTGCTGGGCGAAAATATAATCGCGGAGGGTATCCGTCTCGCCGAGGAGCACGGGGAGAAAGCTGCGGCCATCGAAGCCGGTAGCCCCATGGGCATCAGGGCAGCCGACGTCGATCTTCGTGGGGTCGATGCCTGCCGCAGCGAGGAAGGTGGGCGTGACATCGACGTATTGCATGAGTGCGGCAGTGCTGCTACCCGGCTTCACTTTGCCCGGCCAACGCAGGATGGCTGAGGAATGGATGCCATTGTCATAGACGCTCCATTTTCCGCCAAAAGGAAAACTGCTGCCCTGCTCGCTGACGAATAGCACGACGGTGCTCTCAGACTGCTTGGTGTCAGCAAGCATCTTCATCAGCGCCCCGACTTGTTCATCAAGATGACTGATCTCGCCGAAGTATTTGGCGAGGGCGTCACGCGTGATGGCATTGTCATGAAGATAAGGCGGCACGGTGATCTTGGCGGGATCATACTTGGGCCCGCGACTCCAGGGGCTGTGGGGATCATTGGAGGCGAAGACCATGAACCAAGGCTGTGCGGCATCGCGCGTGATGAAAGAGGTCGTCTCGGTGAGGTCATCAGCACCAGCAATGTGCTCGTAGGGAAACGAGGCATCTGGGCCGACGTGAGTTTTGTTTTGCAAGGCCACACGATAGCCAGCAGCCTTCAAATGTGTGAACAGGCTCTTAGTTCCATCATAGACGCGAGTGTGATTCGGATACGCCCCGCTGCGGATCGGATAGAGGCCAGTGTAAAGCGCATGCCGTGTGGGCGAGCAGCTCGTCGCAGGATTAACATGCCCTTCAAGTGCATGGACTCACTGCGCAGCTTATCGAGGTTCGGCGTTTTGACGTCGGGACTGCCTTCGTAACCGAGATCGCGCCAGCAGAGGTCATCGGCGATGATGATGAGAAAATTTGGTCGGGTTTCAGCGGCTTGAGCAAACCAAGGAAGGCACAGAAGACACAGGGAGAGCAGATGGAGGATGGGTTTCATTTCGAGGCCTTCTTGGCTTGTTTGTCGATTAGCGTGACGGGTTCACCTTGAAGAAGCGGCTTGCCAAAGACGGTTTGGGTATCGCCTTGCTGCTTCATCCAGGCGTCGAGGTCGCTGCGCATCGTGGCAAGTCGCTCGGCTTGTTTCGGGTCGGCGGCGAGGTTGTGGAGTTCATTGGGATCAGTGGAGAGGTCGTAGAGTTCTTCAGCGGGGCGTGTGGTGTAGCGCTTCACGGTGGCTGCGGCAGCGGGATCATTCTCGGCGGCGGCGAGCCAGGTTTTCCAATACGCGAGGCCACTGGGGCCGGTGGAGCGCGAGATGTGGCTGTGATGCTGGAATTCGGGATGGAGATTGCGGATGTATTTCCAGTCACGGGTGCGGACGGAGCGGATGGGATAGACGTTGAAGTCGCCATCGCCGCTGTGGGTGGCGAAGATCCGATCGAGATGCGTGGTGGTGGTGCCGCGCAGGATTCCGGCGAAGGATTTGCCGTCGATGCCTTCCGGCACTTTCCCGCCGCCGAGTTCGATGAAGGTGGGCAGCAAATCGGGCCAACAGACCAGCGCATCGCTCATGGTGGCGGGTTTCAGCGTGCCGGGCCAGGCGATGATGAGCGGGATGCGGATGCCAGCGTCGTAGAGGTTCCATTTGCCAAAGGGCCACTGGCCACCGTGATCGGCGGTGTAGATGAAGAGCGTGTCGCCAGTGATTTTTTCGCGGGAGAGAGCGCGGACTTCACCGAGAAGCGTGTCGGACTTGGTGATGTCTGTGAGGTATTTCGCCCGTTCTTCGCGTGTGACGGTAGTGTCCACATGGCTAGCGGGAATTTTTACCTTCGCTGAGTCATACGTGCTTTCTTCACTCCACGGCACATGAGGATGCCGTGTGCCGATGAATAGACAGAGCGGTTTCTTCGAGGTGCGTTCGCTGAGAAATTTCGCCACGCCTGCGGAGTCGGAGATGCCCACGGGTGGACCGATGACTGTATCGATGTCGTAAAACTTGGCCCAGTCGCTGTGCGCTACTTTGCCGATAACAACGACTTCATAGCCAATGCTGCGTAGCACGGTCGGCAACGATGGAACCTCGGGCCGTTTGGCTTTGTGATTGGCTTCGGCTCCGTTTCGAGCAGACCAAAGACCCGTCAGCAACGCCGTGCGGCTCGGACCACAAGATGGCGAGGCGACAAACGCGTGGGTGAACTTCAGGCCATCCTCCGCGAGCTTGGCCATATTTGGCGTGCGCACTTCCTTGGAGCCATAGGCCTGGGAGTCGAGCTGGCTGTGATCATCGGAGATGAATACGACGATGTTGAGCTTTTCAGCGGCGACTGTTAAACCACCGAAGGCGCTGAGGAGCAGAGAGAGAATAAATTTCATCGCCGCTGTAAACGCAGGCATGGACGGCTAATTGCACGCACGCTTCTATTCGAAAGGCACTGGAATCTTCGGCTTGGAATCAACAGCCAAGTGACGCAAGATGAGATCTATGTTCAAGACGTCGCAATTTCTCGCCGTACTCATTTGGCTCATTGCCGCTGCCGTCTCCGCCGAAGAAGCAAAGTGGATTTCGATTTTCAATGGCAAGAACCTTTCTGGCTGGACGATCAAGATCGCCAAACATCCGCTAGGCGAGAACTTCGCGAATACCTTCCAAGTCGAAGACGGCATCCTCAAAGTCAGCTACGATGGCTATGACAAGTTTGCTGAGCAGTATGGGCATCTCTTCACCAACCTCGCCTACTCGCACTACATCCTACGTCTGGAGTATCGTTTCACCGGCAAGATGATGGCCGATGCTCCGAAGTATGTGAACCTCAACAGCGGCGTGATGCTTCATACGCAGCCACCACAGAGTATGCGTTTTGATCAAGGCTTTCCCGCGAGTCTTGAGATGCAATTTCTGGCCGATGAAGGCAAAGGACCGCGCTCCACGGCCAATCTCTGCACTCCCGGCACGCATGTGGAGATGGGTGGGCAGTTGATCACCAAACACATCGTCAAATCCAGCGCTCCAACTTTTCCCGCAGAAGAGTGGGTGCGCGCTGAAGTCGAGGTGCGTGGCTATGACGAGATCATCCACCGCATCAATGGCATCGAAGTCCTGCGCTATCAGCGCCCACAACTTGATCCGGCCTGTAAAATCGCTCCTGCCAGCGACATCGTCGATGCTGGCGGCAATGTGATGCTCAGTTACGGCCACATCGCCCTTCAAGCCGAAGGGCAACCGGTGTGGTTTCGGAAGATCGAGCTAATGCCACTGGAGAAGAAATGATCAGGGTGCCAGAACGACTTCCGTGCTCACCATCGCATCGCGATCGTCGGTGACGCTGAGATACCACGTGTTCGCTTCGGAGGGCGGCTTCGGGGCAGTGATCTTGTAGATATAGACGATGTCGTTGGTGGATGGGGTGATGTCGAAGATGGAAGCCGGAACCGTGACCCATTCGCGTTTGGAGCGCAGGCCGCTGTCCTTGGTGTAGTGCAACGAGGCGCTTTTCAGTTTGATGGGAGGCCTGGAGTTCAGGTTGAATCGCACTGTGTCACCAACGATGTGCGGCTGGCCGAGAATGGGCAACGCTTTGCCGCCTCGGCATTTCGAGTCGATGAAGAGACCGATCTCCTGCGGTGCCCAGCCGGGTGGATGGCCGTGCGGCATGTTGACTTGGATGCGCATGTACTTCTCGCCGGGCACGGCGTTGTAGCTCTTCATGTAGCTATCGAGCACGTAGTGGACGTCGTTCGTGCCGTTCACAAATAAGATGGGCACGTGGCAGCGTGGCAGCAGGCTGCCGGGATCGTATTCTTTCACCCACAAAGCGCGGTGCTCAGGGTCCAGCTTGTCGATGCTGGGCTTCTGCACCGATTCGCCCTCGTGGAGGAAACCGCAGCCGTAAACCGGCACGGCGGCTTTGAAGCGATCATCGAGCGAAGCGACGAGGCAGGTCGTGTAGCCGCCCCAACTGATGCCCGTGACGGCCGTGTGCTCGGCATCGACCTCTGGAAAGCTGCGCAACAAAGTGTGCGCACGCATGACACTCGCGGCAGCGTGAAAAGGCCAGTCGTCGCTCGTGTCAGGCGCGTTGATGCAGTCAAACTTTTCGGGATGACCGTGCGGCGGTCCGCCATTCGGAAGGCGTGTGCGAGTGCCTTTGTGTCCATTGCCGATGGCCACGCCTTTGGCATCAAACTCTGCATCAGGAGGCCGCGAGCCGTTCAAATCCATCGCGTTCGCAGCGTAGCCGCGCTTGGCCCACAGTTGCACCCACTCAGCGAATGCGGTGCCACCGCCACCATGAATGAGCACCACGCCGGGGAACTTGGTGCCCGGCTTCACTTCGTTGCCCAGTGTGATAGGCGATGCATAAAAGGCGAAGACATCGGTGTCGTGGCCTTGGTACTTCTCGCCCGCATAGGTCAGCGAGTGAATCGGCTGATCCTGACGCAGCCACTTCATCGCGGGTATGTTGTTTTTGAGTGCATCGAGATTCCATGGACCGACTTGCTCGGCGTGGAGTGATGCGGTGAAAAGAAGAGCGGCTGTAAAAAGAGAAAACCTCATGGCGGGTGATCAAACGCCGCCATGAGGTCGAATTGAAGCTGAAAGTTGCTTGGTCGCTTATTTCTTCGGCTTACCGAGCACGTCGTCCTTCGTCGTGAGAGCGACAGCGACGACTTGGTCGATGAGTTCCTGCGGGATTTTGAGATCCTTCAGCGTGTTGACGAGATTTTCAGCGATGGCATTGAAATGAGCCTCCGTGAGGCCCATGCCTTCGTGTGCTTTGCGCATGTCTTTGCCCGTCCAAGGCAACGGACCGCCAAACGCAGCCGAGAGGAACTCCTTCTGCTTCCGGCGCTGCTTGTCCATGCTCACGTTGTCAAAAAAGTGCTTCACGCGGTCATCAGCCAGCACTTTGACGTAGAAGGCTTCCACGGCGGCATCGATGGCAGCTTTGCCGCCGAGTTTTTGATAGAGGCTGTCCTCGCGTGCCTTCATCCACTTCGTTTTGCAGGCTTCCACAGCGAAGGCCCACTTCCGGCCTTCGTATTCCGTTGTGATGGCTGGGTTCACCGGCTTGCCACTGATAGGACAAATGGTGTTGGCTGCGGTTTCAGTGGCGACAGCCGCCGGATCGGCAGCGAGGGCGGCATTCACAAGCAGGGTCATGACGACGCTGATCGTAGCTAGGGAGGAGAGGATGAGTTTCATGGTTGGGTTGGGTCTATCTATAAGTTTCATCGACGATGCATCAATGCTCCGATCTTGTGCAGACATCCTCACCGCTTGCGCGATCAACTGCGGCGCACAAGCCCGCACAATATGTAGAGAGTTCCCCGCCACCGTAGCATAGGCTTTCTAGCCTGTGCATAACGCCGCACTATCTAGACAAGCTAGAAAGCTTATGCGACCAATGAACCAGTTCCCCGCCTGCAAACACAAGAAGCACAAGAGCAGTGCTCCTTGCAAAGATGGCCTGCGCTGGCTCGCAGAGGAGCCGTATCGCGTGTTCTTCGCCAGCGGGGCGGTGTGGAGCGTCATCGGCGTTTCATTGTGGCCGCTGTTTTATGCGCAAAAGCTCGGCTTTTACCCGAACTTCGTTCACGCACGTCTGATGATCGAAGCCTTCGGCGGCGCATTCGTTGTCGGCTTTCTCGGCACCGCAGGACCGCGCATGGCCACAGCACCGAAACTCACGCCACTGGAGCTGCTCTGGCTCTTCGCGTTGCATCAAGCCAGTGCGGTGAGTCATCTGCGGCTGCAACACGTCTGGGGCGATGGTTTCTTCATCGCGCTGCTCTCTTCACTGTTACTGTGCCTCGTGATTCGTGTGGTGAAGTTCCGCAAGGAAGCCCCGCCGCCGCAGATGCTGCTCGCGCTCACGGGTTTGGTCTGTGGCATCGCGGGTGCGGCTTTGCAGATGATGCCGAGTAATCCTGAACGCTTCCGATTGGCGAACTTACTGCTCTACCAAGGCCTGCTTTTGCCGCCGGCGCTCGGCATCGGCTCGTTTGTCTTCCCGCGCATGCTCGGTGGTGAATTTGGCGAGCCTAAAACCGCTGCGCAGTCCAAAACAAAGCTCATCCGAGCCGTCACCGCCGCCATGCTGCTGGTGTGCAGTTTTTTCCTCGAAGCCTACGGCCAAGTCACACTTGGCTATGCGGTGCGAGGCATCGTCGCGGCGAGTTATCTGCTTGTCGAAGTGAGTTGGAAAACTCAGCAAGCCGGATCACTCACCACAGGCTTGTTTTGGGCTTTGGGCCTCGGTTTGCTCGGCATTTCGCTTTCCCCGTTTTTTTATGCACAGCACGTTTCCATCGAGCATTTGCTCTACATCGGCGGATTTGGCCTGTTGATCCTCATCGTCGCCAGTCGCGTGCTTTTTGGCCACAGCGGCGATCTGGATGGTTTTTTCAAGAAGAGCAAATGGGTGCGGTTTTTGGTCTTCCTAGCCGTGCTGACAGCCACGACACGTGCCACACCCGCCTGGGTGCCCACCACGACTGTTTCCCATCACATCTACGCGGCGTGGACTTGGGGCGTGTTGGCTTTGTTGTGGCTGATCTGGCACCGCCGACGTTTTGTGAAGCGGGATGCCGAGTGATTACTTAAGCGGCGCACGCTTCACTTCCTCAATAACGGGAACGTCTTTGTTCACCGCATCAAAGGCAGCTTGAAGACGCTTCACGACATCCGGGTGAGCAGCGGCGACGTCGTGTTGCTCATTGGGATCGTTTTGGAGATTGAACAGCTGCATCGCTTTCGGTGCGTCGCCGGTTTGTGTGCCGGGATGTTCGCTAGGCTGCGCTTGCTCATAGGGTGCGAGAATCGTCACGCCATCGGGGCCGCGTGGATCCACGTATTTCTCGTCTGGCTTAAAGACACTGGCCAAACCGATGCCCGGCGCGAGCACATGCAGCTTCCAGCGCGCGTCACGAATGGTGGCGAGCTTTGATTGCTTATGGCCAAAGATTCCTTCGTGTGGACTTTGAGCATCGCTGGTTAACAGAGGCATGATGTCGCGGCCATCGATCATGACATCTTTTGGCGGAGCGATGTTGGCGGCCTTTAGCGTGGTCGTGAACAAGTCCATCATCACTGCTGGTTGCGCGCTCACATGACCCGCGGGGATGTGTCCAGGCCAGCGGGCGATCATGGGCACGCGATAACCTCCTTCATACGTGCTGCCCTTCATCCCTCTCAGTCCACCGGTGCTGCCGCCGAAGGTCGCGCCGTTGTCGCTGCTGAATATGATGAGCGTGTTCTCATCGAGGCCGAGTTCTTTGATTTTCGCCAGCACTTGGCCGACACTCCAGTCGAGTTCCATCACCGCATCGCCATAGAGACCTGCGCCGCTTTTTTTGTAGAAGGAATCGGAGGCCGCGAGCGGCTTATGCGGCATTGCTTGAGCAAAGTAGAGGAAGAATGGCCTCAGCTTGTTGCGCTCGATGAATCCCAACGCGCGCTCCGTGTAGCGCCGTGTCAGCGTGGCCTGCACGACGGGGTATTCGACGACTTGTGTGCCTTCCAGCACCTGCACAGGCCGCATGTCGTTCGAGTAAGGGATGCCGTAGTATTCATCAAAGCCGCGTTCAGTTGGGAGCGAGCCCGCTTTGTGACCCAGATGCCATTTTCCAACCATGCCCGTGGCATAACCGGCCGATTTCATGATCTGCGCGAGCGTGACCTCCGATTTCGGCAGTGCTAATGCATCCGCCGCGGGTCCGCCATCAGGTGCGGGATTCTGCGTCATGCCGCAGCGGAAAGGATAGCGCCCCGTCATCAGCGAAGCACGCGTCGGCGCACAAAAAGACGCCGGACAATTGAAGTGCGTCAGTTTTGCCCCCTGCGCCGCCATCTGATCCAAATGCGGTGATTGGATCTTCGCGCTGCCGTAGCAAGCGAGGTCGCCATAACCGAGGTCATCTGCGAGGATGATGATCACGTTCGGTTGCGCTGAAAATGACGAAACCAGAATACCGAATGATGAAAGGATCAGGAGAAGAGTCATCATGTTGGTGTGTTTGGTGGAAACAATAAGGAGACTCAAGTTATACAAGTCAATGTGGTGTCGTTTTTGCCATTTATTAGGGAATAGATCCGATTCTGTCTTCTCCCATCAGCATGACTCGTATTCTTGCTCTCTTTATAATCTCATTTTCGTTGTCAGCATGCCTCGCGGGCACTGCTCAGCCGATTGAGGCAGGGAAGGTGAAGTGGGGACGTGATTTGGAGGTGGCGCTGGCTTTGAGTGCGAAATCGGGGAAGCCGGTGTTGGCTTTGTTTCAGGAGATTCCGGGCTGTGCGGGCTGTCAGCAGTTTGGGCGGGACGTGCTGTCGAATCCTTTGCTGGTGGAGGCGATTGATTCTGAGTTTACGCCGCTGCTGATTCATAACAATAAGGGCGGTAAGGATGCGGAGGTGCTGCAGCGATTCGGTGAGCCTGCTTGGAACTATCAAGTTGTGCGGTTTTTGAATGCGGAAGGTAAAGACATCATTCCACGGCGTGATCAGGTCTGGGACACGGGCGGCATCGCCCAGCGGATGATCGCGACTTTGATGAAGGCGAAACGGCCTGTGCCGGCGTATTTGTCGGTGCTGGCGAGCGAGCATTCCGCTGGAATAAAGCAGGCGGTGTTTGCGATGTATTGTTTTTGGACGGGCGAAATGGAGTTGGGGAAAATCGACGGTGTGATCACGACGGAGGCTGGTTTTATGGCCGGACGTGAGGTGACGAAGGTGCGCTATGATCCAGCGGTCGTTTCGTTGCCTCAATTGATCGCGGCAGCAGAAAAGATGAAGTGCGCCAACGCGGTCTGGGTGCCTGCGGCAGATCTGGAGATGGCCAAGGCATCTCGTTTGTCGATCGGCACGATTTCCGGTTATCAGGCAGCTCCGGCGAGTGATCAAAAGAAGCAACTCGGCGGCACAGTAGCAGAAAAGCTCACGCTTTCGGCGGCGCAGGCGACGAAGGTGAATGCGTGGATCCGTAGCGATGCACAAAAGACGCTGAGTTTCCTAGCGCCGTCTCAGCAAGCCGCTTTGCGGACCGACTGACGCACAAAGTCGCAGAACTTCTCGCCCGCAGGTGTGACATCGCCTTTCACCGCGCGGCAGAGCCCGACATCGATCTCGACCTGACTGCCATGCAGTGGCCGTATTTGTTTGGAATACGATCACTCTTCACCCTCGTAGTAATCGGCATCTTCAACAGCGACCACTCGGCGCTCAGGGCTTAGCCAGCGTTTGCCAGTTCGCGTGTAGGTGCCGACATCGGCGGGGTGATGATCGGTGATGACGTAAAAGACGAGTGGTTCAGTGCCGTCGTTATCAATCTGATGGGCATCACTTGGATGGCAGATGAGATGATCTCCTGCGACGATACGCAGCTCGCTGTCATGATCGCCACGCAAGATCGCGCTGCCGGAAAGGATGATGTAAAACTCGGTCTGTGCTGCGTGCGAGTACATGGGGAAGTTTGCTTTCCCTGGCGGCAGTTGGGTCAGTTCAATGTCAAAGGGATGACCACCTCCCCAGGGCCCTTTGTCTTTGATCCCACCAAGCGCCAGCGAGATGTGCTGGCGATGAAGTTCATAACGTCCCTTTGGCGAAAGACGATGCTCTGTGGGGACTTCGGCAATGTTGATCTTGTTCATTTCGATAAGGTGAATGCTCCGTGCAATCACGCAACAACGTGATGCTTGCTGAAGATCACTCAGCAAGATGGATGAGTTGCAAGGCATCGAGAATGACAAAGCCTTCGGTGCCTGTGTTGCTGATGATGATCTTGATTTCGCCATCGGCAGAGAGTTGGATCACACCAGCGCTACGAAAAGCATTATCAGCGGAGAGCGGTTGGGTTTGATCAAATGTCAGCGTGGTCTTCTCACTGCCACTTTCGATGGTGATTGGCACTTTCTTGGCGCGTGTATCGTGGGCTGAGTAAGCGATGCGGAGATCGTATTTGCCGGACTTGGGTACGCTAAAACGAAAGGTGGCGGTGGAGTGGCCGTCGCCTCGCTTGTCGTCGTGAACATAGCCTTTGTTGATGTAAGGCTTGAAGCTTGAAGAGTATTTCCATTCACCTTCGAGCTTGGCGTCCGCGTCATCGAGAATGAGGCCCTGGAGCGTTTTAGGATCGATGCCTTTGGCCCCTTGGGTCTCGGTCTTTACTGGAGACAGTTCAGGGAGATTCAGCACTTGCTTCTGTGCGAGCAATCGCTCACGCAGCGTAGCATAAGGCAGCTTTTGCACGGCTAGGTTTTGTTTGGCACTCAAAGCCGCAGCGATGCCTGCACTTTGGCCAAGGATCATCCAGGTGGGCTCCACGCGGATAGAGGATATGCCGACATGGGTGCAAGAAAGAGCGATGGGCACGAGCAGATTCGTGCATTCAGCAGATTTAGGCGTGATGGCACGATACGGGATGTGATACGGGTAACCATGTTTGCGTCCGTCCATGCGCTCCGGCATGATCGTGCCTTCATTGATGACAAACTTTGCGGTGCCAACGCGCTGACAGTCGTGCGAGTCGATGGGAAAAGACGATACAACAATGGCATCGTCTTTCTGCGGCTGTACCATGATGTCCTTTTGCGAAACGACGTATTCGCCGATCATGCGGCGGCCTTCACGCACATAGAGCTGTGGCGACCAATGATCGTAGTCGGGGAACTCATCGCGGCAGAGGCCGATCTGTGTTAATTCAGCACGAATCGCGGCTGGGACCGCTGGGTCAGTGCAGAGGAAGTGATGCAGCTCCAGTGTATATTGCTTGTGCGCTTCCCAGATCTTTGCTCGACCAGCCTCATCAGCCTCGCTCCAACCATTGCAGGCACCGACGAGCCCCATCGAGAACTGTTTTCCAATGCCGTTGTTCGCATCGAGCTTATTCCCTGGTAACGGGTAGAGATCCCATAGCGGAGTAGGCCGCTTCTCCTGAGCGAAGTAACGCCTCACGACTTCGAATCGTGCTGGATCATAGTTCGCGGGCTGCGGAAACGGCACGCGGTTAGCTGGATCTTTGGTCACGCAAAGACGGAAGCTGTAAACCATGACGTTCTTGTCGCCTTCCTCTTGAGGGCCGGCGTCGGTTGTGGTGATCAGTGGCAACATTTTCCCATCAGCTCCTAGACCCGATATTCCCAACTTTTTCTTGGGATACTGCTTCCCAGCAAGCGACTCACCGAACTCCTTCCGCCCCTCGCGACCAATCGTCCAGCTCACACCCGCAGCGGCCATCAAATCACCTTCGTAAGTGCCGTCGATGAACATCTTCGCCTCAAACTCATCGCTGCTTGTGATGAGCTTCGAGATGCGTGTGCTTACTTTCGTCACCGATTTGAGCACCTGCTTCGTCAGCACCTTCACGCCGGCTTCATCAAGCATAGCCTGGGTGATCTTTGCCGCGACATGTGGCTCGTAGGTCCAGTGCGTGTGATCTTTTTCGCTAACCTTGTAGGGAAGCGTCACGCCGCGCTTCACATAGTCCGCCTCGATGCGGCTGTGCCATTCATCAAAGAGACCCATCACCGTGCTGCGCACCGTTTGATTGGAATCGGAGAAGCAAAGCCCGCCTGTATTCACGCCGCCGACGTGCGCCGTCGGCTCCAGCAAGATGACCGAGGCACCTTCACGAGCTGCCGCGATAGCAGCGCAAAAACCACCTGGCGTGGCTCCATAGATGATGACGTCCGCTTCCGTTGCCCCATGGGCGATTGAACTGAATGTGAGGAGGAGAGCGGCGAGTCGTATCATGGTGGTTAGTAGCTACAGTTATCGCCGACGATATCTTGGACATGATTGTAAGCCGCTATTTTTTACCAATGACCCGACAGGCGCTTCTGTGGCACGGGTGGCACCTCGCTTTCGTTGAGGATGTAATGCGAAGTGTCGTTGAAGAGTGTCAGTCGAAAGCAGGTGGGACCACGCACGTCCACGATGTTCAGAGCACAAGGTAACTGATCGAGGTTGTCCCGATAGCGACGTGGATCAAAACCAAGCATCGAACTGATCACCAATCGAATCGTCGCTTTATGGGAGACGATGGCCACATGCTCACCGCGATGGGCCGCGTAGATGTCCATGAGTGGCGGCAGAGCACGTGCGGTCACGGCAAGGCCGGATTCGCCTCCGGCGGGAGCGAAGGTGTAGGGATCTTCGTCCCAGGCAGCGACTTCATCTGGATATGACGCGAGCACTTCAGCTCTCGTCATGCCTTCCCATCGCCCATGCGAGATTTCGCGCAATCCATCACGTGGTTGAATCTGAAGCTGATGCGGAGCAGCTAAAATGGAGGCCGTCTCCATGGTTCGGTCCATGGGTGAAGCGTAAATCGCGCTCAGTTTGACCGACTTGAGCCGTGCAGCCAAAGCGTTGGCCTGCCTGCGGCCTTCATCGGAAAGCGCGACGTTCGTGGCACCGGCAAAGCGGTCTTCAGCGGTGAGGACGGTGGCTCCGTGACGGATGAGATAGAGACGTGTGACGGTGGACATGACGAGAAGGTGATTAGGCGTTCAATAGATGATGCGGAAGCGCGGTGAGCACCCCAGTGAGGAAACAAAGAATGGAAACTCGCAGGATGCGGATCTTCTTTTCGAGAATGCGCGCCGTGTAGAAATTGAGGACACAGTATTCCTCGTCCAGCAGCCCACCTGATGCCGTCGAACCGAAGCGATCTCGATATTCGCAAGGACCTGAGCAGCCTGCGATGTCACCCCAGAAAACACTGCCGATGCCGCTACGGGCAGGAAGTCGTGGCAGCACAACGAGCGTAGCTAGAACGAGTGCCACACCGAGGCTGGTCGCTGATGCCGAATAGAGGACGCGTGCGCCCAGCCCATCCGGGAACTTCATCAGCAGAAACGACGCCGCGGCCACGCTACCCGCAATAAAGATGCTGGCCTTCGTGTCCGTGACTTGAATGTAGTAGTTCAGCACATCATTTACACCTTTGGCCATGCTCGTGAGCGAGCCGTCGGAGTCCGGCGGCAACGTGCGCGGCGCCGGAGTCACGCCAGTGGATACGGGTGGCCGCCTAAAGACACTGGGAATGAGAAAACGAATCATGGCGCGCATGATGTCGCTTCACGCGTTAGGAATCAAGACCACGCCTCAAACCCAAGCGATGAGATTCGCCGCCTTCTCAGGCACGCTCCCAGCGAAACTTGCGCTCAGCCTCGGTGATCTTCTGATCATTGATGCTGGCAAAGCGGCGCGTCATGTAACCGTTCTCATCGAACTCCCAGTTCTCGTTACCATGACTGCGCCACCATTGGCCCGCTTCGTCATGCCATTCGTACTCGAAGCGCACGGCAATGCGATTGCCGGTGAAGGCCCAGAGTGTCTTCTTCAAGCGGTAGTCGGTCTCCTTTGACCACTTGCGCGTAAGGAATGCTTTCACCTCCTCGCGGCCATTGAGAAACTCATCGCGATTACGCCACTCAGTGTCCTCGGTGTAGGCCATTGCTACACGTGCAGGATCGCGGCTGTTCCATGCGTCTTCGGCAGCTTGTACCTTCTTTGCGGCGGTTTCTTCAGTGAATGGAGGCAGAGGCGGGCGTGGGTTCATGGTGCTTGCAGTTTGAGTTGAGTTTCGAGTTCAGCAATGCGGGCTTTCAGTGGAGCGACGGCTTCGTTCACTTCAGCAGCGGTAAAGCGTGGGGTGATGTATTTTGGACAGTTCCAGTCAAAGGAGACAATGCGAATGCGAAAGAGGCGTTCGGTGATTTTAGCCAACTCAGGCGTGGTGATTTGCTGAACGAGATCAGGATGATTGCGAGCATCCAGCACCTCGACATGACCCAAGAGCTTGAGCCGCTCACGATGCGGATAGTCCATCATGAATAGGCAGACACGATCATTGCTGGCCACGTTGCCCGTGGTGAGCATCTGTCGATTGCCTTTGTAATCGGCGAACATGATTTCGTTAGGACCCGTCACTTTGCAAAAACCAACCGGCCCACCGCGATGCTGCATGTAGGGCCAGCCAGTTTCGCTCACACTGCTCATGTAAAAACTGTCGCGTGCTTCGATGAAGGCCGTTTCATCCGGCCCGAGCGGATCATCACCTAAAGCCGGAGGCAGCACCTGCGACCGTCCGTAGTAGCGCTGCTGTGCGCCGAGCACGCGTGGCGTGAAGGCGAGGTCGAGGAACTTGTGTGCCATAAAGTTGAGAGGTTTTGCCTCTGGCAGCATGGTGCCACCAGGGCCGGTGATGTTGACTTAGAAGATCAGAATTTGCCAGCCTTCCGTCTGGTAACGACGCAGACTCAGCAAGCCAGGAGTGCCGCTGAGGGCATTGTCTTTCTTTTCTTCGATGCCGCAGGCCTTCACGCTTTCGGTGGCACCGAAAACGGCGGCGCAGGCGCATGAGGCACCGACGACGAGATCGCGAACGGCGTTGTAGAGGCCGTTGACAGGACTGGTGACCTTGGAGAGCTCCGCAGGCCAGCGTGTGCCGGTGCCGATGAAGCTGACTTCAACTTCGTCGCCTGCTTGTTTGCCTTCAGCGGCAACGGCGAGACCGTTGAAGACTCGTGCGAGTGCTTCTTCGCCTGCTTTGGGATCACTGATGATGAGGATGGCTGTTTTCATGGGTGTGTTGTGTTTTGTGTTTGTTTTGGTTTTCGGGGAAAAGGTGTTGAATCATGCAACGCCGCCGAAGCTGACGTAGTCATCGGGATCGAGGTAGTCGAAGGTGCCGCGCAGGTCTTCGCGTGCGGGGTTAAGGCGTTTGATTTGCTCGGTGAACCACTCGCGCATTTCGACATCGTTGAATGACACGGTTTCGGTCCAATCCGACCACTGGCTGATCTCCAGTGTCGTACGCTTGAGCGGCTCATTCGCACTGACCCAAAGCAGCATATCCCAATCACCTGCGCCGGTCTTCACCTGCTCCATGAGGGCTTCGGGTGTGATGCCCGTGAAGCGGAAGAAGTGTCCGTCGTTCGGGTTGTTGTATTTGTAGTCGCCCGCAGTGCCAGCGATGACGGCGCGGGCTTTGTCGAGCAGACGTGGTAGAATGGTGTATCCACCGAGGCGGACGCGGGGACTACGAGGAGGGCGGGTGGTGAGGTTGAGTGCTTTCATGCGACACCATCCTCCGTTCAGTTGTGTTCGTCGGGTAATGCCAGTTCCGAGTTGCCGCTATGCCGTTCGTGCATAGCCTATGAAACATGATCGATCGCATCCGAGCCCTACTCACCGTCATTGAAGAAGGCAGTGTGAACCGTGCCGCCGTGAGATTGCGCATCACGCAGCCGGCGCTGAGTCGGCAGATGCAAGCCTTGGAAAATGAGATCGGTGGCAAGCTGCTGGAGCGAGAATCAAGCGGAGTGAAGCCCACCGGCCTCGGCCATGCCTTGGTGAAGTCCATGATGCCACTCGTCGAGAACTACGACAGTGCGATGGCAGAGCTGCGACGTCAGGCACGCGGTGAACGCAGCGAGCTACGCATTGGCTATCTTGCCTCGGCAGCGCAATCGGTTCTCACGCCCGCATTGGCTCGACTTCGCAAAACGCAGCCTGATTTGAAGCTCAAACTGCATGACATGTCACCACGCGAGCAGATCGATGGCTTAACCGCAGGCGAACTCGACATCGCTCTCATCGGACAAGAAGGCGTCGTCGCTGCCAAAGAGTTTCACAGTGCCAAACTGCGTTCGTTGCGCGTCTGTGTGGCTGTTTCCAACAGTGATCCGTTGGCCACTAAAAAGAACATCGCACTCAAAGATCTCAAGGGGCGCGACTTCATCGGCGTGGACGAAGATCAGGTCCCCGGCCGCAATCGCTGGATGACCGCGCTATGCAAAACGGCAGGCTTCAAGCCACGCTTTGCCTTGATCGTGGACGGCATCACGAATGTTCTCTCCGAGGTTGTGTCAGAGTCTGCGGTGACACTACTGCCTGAGTACTTTCTCAAGTCATCACATCTTGGTGTGACCTTTGTGCCGATCAACGACGCGAAAGCCACTTGGGACTTTATTGTCCTCTGGCAAAAAGGCCGCGCCTCGACTTCGACGCGTGCCTTGGTAGATGCGCTGAAGCAAGTGGCCGCTGAAATGACGGCGTGACCGAAATCACGGTGCTGGTTTCGTGATAAGCTCGCTGATGGGCACTGCATCGTGCTCACCCGTATTTTCGAAGCCTGGAAGCTCCTTGCCGTTGTGTCGCTCAATGCGTGACTTCACACCCGGACCCCAACCCATGCCGCTGATATTGAGTTGTTCGATCTTGTCTTCTGCTCTTACCCCAACTTGCGTGTTATAGATCGTGCAATCCTTGATGGTTACATGCGCATTGCCGCGTCCACCCGGCCCTCGTGCTCGGATCGCGACCTCGTTGTCCTCGAAGACACAGTTTGTGATCTCCGCATCAATGTGCTCCTTCAAATTGAGCGCGGCGCGAGTCGTGATCTGACTCGGTTGATTCCAACCATGCATGTAACAGTGGCGAATGATGAGCTTGCAACGCTCACCATCAGGCTTCGTCTTGGAATCAAAAGTGTTCTCACCTGGATTCTGTCCCGCTTTGAATCCAGGTGCATCCTCAGTGAGCGGACCCGCCCAAAGATGACAGTGCTCGATGGCAACACTGCCACGCGAAGCACGATCTGGATCAAACTGAATGCAGTCGCCTGAAACATGTGAAATGTCGCAATTCCGAATGATGACATCGCCCCAGTGGCCAGTGATGCCATGAGCGTCATCCTGTTTTTCAAAGGTGCCATTCAACAGATGATGAATGCGGCAGTTCTCGATCACCACACGCGTGCCAAACACGCCGACACCATTTCCCGTGCTATTAAAGATCTCGCAGTTCCTCAAAGTGACATCGTCTGCGGTGATTTTGACGATGTTGCCGCCTTTGCCCTGCGCATCGACGCGGAAGTTCTCATACACACCCGGCTTCGTGATCTCTAGCCGATGCACAAGCTTCGGCTGCTCATCCGTGCCTACTTTGCCCGAGGTTCCAGCGAGTTTGGGCACATCGGCAGCAAACGAGGCCGATATTAAAAGGAGTGTGAGCGCCGCTGTCGATTTCATATACCGCTTCTCAACGAAGCGGCAGGCCATGTTGTTGCCAGAACGTCTGCAAGCCTGCCTGTGAGCCATTGAAGACATTCCGCTCAGTGGGGCGGTCGAGATTGCCGAAGTAGGGACTGAAGCGATACGACCCGTGGTTATAAACCTTCGGTCGTGAGCGACCATGTTGCCAATCCACACCGCCGTATTGCCACATCGTCCAATTTGACCAGACGCTGTATTGACTCACCAACCCACGTGGATTTCCTGGCGCTGGATAGACTGGCCCCGCGCCGCTATCATGCGAATACAAAGCCAACCAATACGGCATGCGACGCAGTTTGGCCTTCGTTGCCGCATCGGCATTGCTGAGTGTCTGCTTGAGTTGAGTGCTATTCTCCAGATACGCGACGGGAACGATGCCCGTGCGTGATTCCACACGATCCATGAAACGCAAAATCGCCGAAAGCGTCAGATCACCATCAAAATCACCGCACAGCAGCAACGACGGCGCATTCCAAGCGCGACCGCGCGCCAATGCCAGCGCTCGATTCACTAACTGATCCGCCTGCGCCACGGCATCAACATGCCGCTGCACACGATAGTACACGCCAGGCAACATGCCCGCCCGATCCGCCGAGGCCAGAAAGCTCGCGCACTTCTCATCCAGATTCCCCCCTTTGCCAGCACGCGCAATCAACGCACTAGCTCCATTCGCTCGCAGGGCAGACACATCATGCTCCGAGAAACCACGACCTTCACGTTGCCGCTCCTTCGGATCATAAGCCGACACATTGATGATCTGCGGCATGCCCCACGAACTCGGCGGCAAACTACCCGGAGTGCTTCCGGGTTGGTTCGTGCAGTTGGCGAGAATGAGCGCAGGGAGAAGAAGGAGTCGTTTCATAAAGTGCCTATTCTGCCTTCTCTTTTTTATTCTTCTTCTTTTTATTCACGGACTCGGTGCCTTCGGTCGTGGCCATGCCGAGGCGCTGATCCCGGCTTACAAGGGGTTGCCTATCTCGGTGAGTTCAAAGAGGTTCACCTTGGCCTTATCGCCGACAAGTTTTGGAGAACGCTGAGAAACACCGCTGAATCAATCCTCTGCGCGCTCTCAGTCTCAGCGGTGCATCATGAATCGACCTCTTTCAGCAGTACAGCATCACTTGCTAGTCGGCGTGGTGCCTACGGTGTGGCTCACCTTGAAGCTGGAGAATGAAACGCGGGCTCCTTCGGTGGCGGGGCCTTCGTTGTCTTGGGTGTAGGCTCCGACTTTGAAGAAGAGTGTTTGCTTGGCCCACTCGGGATCTTTTTCAAAGACGTTCACGGATTGTGTGGAGCCATTGATCGTGATGCTGAGCAGTCCATCTTGCAGCTTGATCTCATAGTCGAAATCTTTGTCCATGCCCACATCTGGGAAGGTCAGCTTGAGGTCCTTGCCCTTTGATGCGTTTTCTTTGTCCAGCGCTTCGACTCGACCTTTGAAGAACTGGAGTTTGATCAGCGGCTTGGCTTTGCCGGAGTAGCCATGGATCTGGCCGATGATCACCTTCTGCGAACTGGGCACCTCGATCACACGGCAGCGTGCCTGGAGAATGTGCGTTCCGGGAGCGGGCCAGCATACGTTGTCATCGTCCGGATTGATCACCTCGCGCAGTTCGCTGCGCGGGAACTCCGTGTTTTCGGTCTTAGTGCCTGTGACCGGACACCAGAAGACGAGTTGGCCCTCTGCGCCCTTGTAGAAATACTCGGCGTGCGTGTATCCACCGCTCAATTTCGCCGCCTGGACTTCCATCGGGTGACCTTCAGCGGAGCCTGATTCGCCGACCGGTAAAGTGAGCTTCCAGTGGCTGAGATCAAAGGCTTCAGCTGCATGGATGTTGGCCGTGAAACTGATTAGAATGCCAAGAGTGGCGGCGAAGGCAGTGGTTTTCATGGGAAGTGGTTAAAGTGAGAGGCTAACGTTGGAGACTCAAGTTTCTTATATCAAGGGCTTCGTGAGCTCACGCTCACTTGTTCTTCCTTTTCTTCTTTTCACCGGGCACAACCGGCGGACTCAGGCTCACGGGCCGGGCGTCTTTGAATAGCTCCTGCGCCAATTGGAGTTTGCGCGCGGCGGCGGCGGCCTCGCCCTGCAAGTCTGCAGCTCGCTGCGGCGAATTCTCCTCCACGTCGTGGTCGAGGTCAAAAAACTTGCCGGTGCTGTAGAGCTTGAAGTGCTGATCAAAGGCCTGCTCCACCGCGCCGCGATTGCCGACATTCTTGGTCTGCGATGCGCGCAGCGGCACCCAGTAGCTGTAGATCCAATCGCGCGGCTGGCCCTTCTCGCCGCGCACTTGCGGGAGGAAACTGCGACCATCCAAGGTCAGCGTTTTCGGGACGGCAACGCCCGCCGCTTCGCAGATCGTGGGGAGGAAATCGGTCGTGTCCACGAGATCGGGGCAGACGGTGCCGGGCTTCATTTTGCCGGGCCAGCTCGCGATGAGCGGCACATGCATGCCGCCGCGGGTGGTGCTGCCTTTTTCCCCGTCCTGTTCGCTTCCGTCCTCCAGCGTCGAGGTCGCGCCGCGGCCCGTGCCATTGTCGCCGGTGAAGAGGATGAGCGTGTTGTCGCGCAGGCCGAGGGATTCGAGTTCTTTCGTCAAGCTGCCGACCTGCTTGTCCATGTAGGCCACCATGTCGGCGAAGTGTTGCTGATTGGCCGCCTTCGCGCTCGCGCCCGGCTGACCGTAGTCCTTGCTGTCCGGTGTCGCCTCGTAGTGTCCGTGCGTGAGGATCATCGGGTAATAGACCAGGAACGGCTTGCTGTGATTGCGGCGGATGAAATCGACGACGAACTCCTGGCACACGTCCGGCCCGTATTTTCCGGCGAAGGTTTTGAACTCTCCATTCACCGAGAGGCTGGGGTCGGCGTAGCGCTCTCCGCGTCCGAGCAACGACCACAGGCAGTGCTCATCGAAGCCGAAGTGCTTGGCCAATGAAGCGTCCTTGGAACCGAGCTGCCACTTGCCGGCGATGCAGGTGGCGTAGCCGGCATCGCGGAACAAATGGCCGAAAGTCGTCTGCGATTTTTCCAGCGAGCCGAAGCTCACATAGTTCCGCACGTTCGACATGCCGGTCATCATCTGCACGCGCGTCGGGGTGCAATTCGGCTGCGCGTAGCACTGCTCGAAGCGCACACCCGTTCGCGCGAGTCCATCCAGATACGGGGTCTGATAGGACTTTCCGCCGTTGGCCCCGATGCATTCGTAGCCGAGGTCGTCGGCGAGGATGACGATGATGTTGGGACGTGATGCAGGCACTCCAGCCTGGTTCACGTCAGCGGCTTGCAGCGCGGCCAACTGCGCGAGTAGCAAGGCGATGCCGAATGTGAGGATGTGTTTCATGGCAAAGGATTCGTTCGAGTCACTACCTCGGTAGAACGGGTTTCAAGTTCGCTTCAAAGAATTGGATGGCTTCGCTGGCCCACTGCGGGTTGCGAAAAATGTCGTGGCTGGTGTTTGGAAGCACGATGAGGCGTGATGGATGCATGGGCTGGATGGAAAGAGCCTCATGGAATCTCTGCGCTAGAGCTGCGGGGACCACCTCGTCTTGTTCTCCGTGGAGGATGAGGAAAGGTGGCGATTCGCGGGTGATCTGCATGATCGGGCTCGCGCTGCGGATGAGTGCGGTCTTGTCCTTCAAGGGTGTCCCAAAGAGGGATTCCATCGCGGTTCGGCGTTTGGGGTCGATTGCAGCTTTGACCATTGCTTGCATGTCACACGGCCCTGAAAGCACGCACACAGCCTGCACCGCTTGATCACCCAGTGATGAGACGCCGAGCAGGGCGCTGAGATGTCCGCCTGCCGAGTGACCTATGATGCCGATGCGATTGCTCTCGTAGCCATACTCTATGGCATGGGCTCGCAACCACTTCAGGGCGGCTCGCACATCATCGATCTGAGCTGGAAACACGGCCTCTCCGGTGAGTCGGTAGTTGATGCTCGCGATGACGAACCCATGCTCCGCAAAGGCACGCATTGGATGCCCTCGCTTGTCGCCCTCGCGCCAACCACCTCCGTGTATCCAGACAAGCAGAGGCGGGGGCTTTGAAAGTGCGGTGGGAATAAACAGGTCAAGGCACTGAGAAGCCTTTCCTCCATCGACATAGGGCAGATCCAGCAAAGCCGACGGAGCCTGAGCGTTCGGCTTGGTCGGCGTGTCTGCGCCATGCAGCGCGGCCAGCGGTGCCAACAGCAGAGCGGTGAGGATCAAGAAGTGTCTCATGGATGATGGGATACCAGAAGGCTTTGGGGTTTCAGCGACTCCACCCGCGGGCGATGTCCGCCTTCAGCGCGGCGAAGAGTTCCTGCGCTTTGTCCGGCTCTTGCGTAAAGACATTCGTGGCCTCGCCGGGATCGGTGCGGAGGTTGTAGAGCTGAAACTTGTCGTTGGGGCCTTTGGCTTTGGTCTCGACGATGTGATCCGGTGTGACGGTGCCGTCCTGCACGGCATAGACTCCTGATGGCAGGATGAGCTTCCAATCGCCGTCGCGGATCGCGAGCGTGTAGGAGCCGTAGTTCACGTGCACCATGCCGTTGCGAATGGGTTGCGCGGGTTTCTCGCCGCGCAGCAGCGGTGAGATGTTGAAGCTGTCCTCGCCGGCATCGTTCGGGAGTTTTTCGCCGAGCAGCGAGGCGATGGTAGCCATCATGTCGGTGAAGCAAATCAACTCGCCGCACGAACTGCCCGCTGGGATCTTGCCCGGCCAACTCGCGATGAAGGGCATGCGATGTCCGGCATCGGTGAGCGCGCCTTTCATCCCATTCCACGGACCGGCGGCGCGGTGGCCGAACTTTTCGATGTCCTGCGCATACCAGACCGGGCCGTTGTCGCTGGAGAAGACGATGAGCGTATTGTCCTTCAGCTTCAGCTTGTCCAAGGTCGCCAGCACCTGGCCGATCATGGCGTCCACGTTCATCACATAGTCGCCGTATTGACCCGCGCCGCTCTTGCCCTTGAACTCGCTGGCCGTAGCCCACGGCGCATGAGGCGCGGGGATGGCGTAGTAGAGGAAGAACGGTTCCTTTCCACCGCTCGCCGACTGTTTCGTCAGCCACGCATCCGCCTTGCCTGCGATGGTGGAAAGGTAGCCCTCGAATTTCCATCCCGGTGCCGCCAAACCTTTGCGCCAATGCGCGCCTTGCGTCTCGGGATTCGTCACGCCTTCGCCCGGATGATCCTCAATCGTCTCCGTCGGCGCGACGACGAAGCGCTTGTTCTCGATGAACGCATACGGTGCCTGTTCTGGCGCATCGAAACCGAAGTAGTAATCGAAGCCAAAGTCCACCGGCGTCATCTTCAGCGTGCCATCCGCCTCGGCCTTCGATGACATGCCCTGATGCCACTTGCCCACGCAAGCCGTCGCATAGCCCTGCCGCTTCATCAGCGTGGCGAGGTTCAATCTCCCCGGCTCCGCTTGCAATTGTGGCTGTGGGAAGTGCATCATCTCACGGCCGTTCTTGCTCTGCTTCCTCACGCCCTTCACCCCTGTCGTGCTCCAATTGCGATAAGGCATCCGCCCCGTGAGCAGGCTATACCGGCTCGGCACACAGATGGACGCCCCCGCATGAGCATTCGTGAACTTCATCCCCTCCGCCGCCAGCTTGTCGATGTTCGGAGTCGCGATCTTCGACTGCGGATTGAAGCACTGCGGATCGCCCCAGCCCATGTCATCAACGAGGATTACGATGACATTGGGCTTTTGCTGAGCAGAGGCGGTTCCGATCTGCAATAGAAGGGTGCAGAGGGCGAGAAAGATGGTGAAGGCTCTCATGATGATCTGGGGTGAGAAAGCAGTGATGATTGGCAAAGGAATGGATTTGAACTGAGTCTTGGTTTTCATTCCCTTGCCCCCATTCCTTTGCCATTTACTGACTGAGTGATTTCATGGAGTGCGGTGATCCTCGTTCAGGGTTTCCACATCAATTCGTCACTGGTGAGCTTGTCCCCGGCGCTGCCTTTGCCTTGGGTGCTCGCGGTTGGGGCTCTAGAGCGAGTGGGGCAAAGGTCGTGAGCTCGGGCAGTGTGGTCTTCACGCCGTCGGTTGGAACATCGAGTTTGGCGGTCCAGATAATGCCATTGAGGATGTAGCGGCGGAGGTCTTCGATCACCCAGTTCTTGAAGAAGTGCGGCATCACGACGGCGAAGCCACGACCTTTATCGGGGCGCTCCACGCACCACGAGACGGCCTCCGCTTTCGGCGCATCGGGTGGCAGCATGGAGGTGGCGAGCACGGTGACGTTTGATGCGGGTTTGTTGGCGTCGGGGCCGAAGTAATTGTGTGTGTAAGGCTCGTCGTTCAGCGTGAACTCACTGCACCCGCGCCACACGGGATGCTGCGGCGCGGCGGGTGTGATGGTGGCTTTGGGAAAAATCTTCGCGAAGGATTCATGATGCTTGCAGGAGCGATTGGCAAAGTAGCCACCCATCCAGCGCAGTAGTGGATGATCGCCATCGGGCTGCACATCATCGCCGAGCAAACCCGTCGCATAATGCACGCACACGATGCCGCAACCGTGCTGCATCATCGCTTCGAGATCGGCGAGGTTTTGCGCAGCCTTGGGCAACCGATTCGCGGGAAAGGTGTCGCCCGTAAAGACCACGGTGGAGGCGGCATCGCGCAAGGCCTTGTCGGGCCATGCATAGACGATATCGGCCTTCACGTTGGGTAAGTTGGTGATGTTTTCGAGGCAATACTGGATCAAGCGACCGCCCGCAGCGACCTCATGCGTGCCTGGCGGATGATTAGTCGGCCCGACGACGATAAGAATGCGTGTGGGCTCGGCGGCGAATGCCGATACGACTGTTGTGACGAGGAGAGCAGCGTGCGCAGCCAGTATTCGAACGCGGTGGTGAGAGTTCATCATGATGCAAGGAGACTAGGGGCGCTCGCGAGCGACTCAAGTGGCGTTCTATTCATCCTTGTCCTTGGTCTTCTCGTATTCGGTTGGTAGTTTGGCGATCCATGCTTCCACTTTGGCAGAGAGCTTCTTCACGATGTCGGAGTTTTTGTCGGCGAGGTTCTTCGACTCGGCGGCATCGGCGAGGATGTCGTAGAGTTCGAGTTCGCCACCATTTTTGCGTGTGGGATAGCGCAGCTTCCATGGGCCTTCACGGATGTAGGCCTCGCTGCCGGTTGAGCTGGTTTTCCAAAAGAGAGGCTTGGTGCGCACATGCGGCGCTTTGCCGAGCCAAGCGGCAGACGCGTCCTCGCCTTCGAAGTCGGCTGAGTTGATCTTCACACCAGCGATGGCGCAGAGTGTGGGCAGCCAGTCCACGCCGCTAATGACGGATTGCTCATCCACGCGGCCTGCGGGCACGTGGCTGGGCCAGCGCACGATCCAGGGACAGCGCACACCGCCTTCCCAGTGCGTGTGTTTGCCGCCACGCAGTGCTCCATTGAAGCCCATTTGATTGAAACGCAGGCCGCCTTGGGACGCCTTGGTCATGTCGGCACCTTGGTCGGTGCTGAAGACAACGATGGTGTTCTCACGGAGGCCAAGTTCGTCGAGACGTTTGAGGATCATGCCCACGCTGTCGTCGAGTGACTCGACATCGGCGAGATAGCGGCGCATGGCGTCGTCCACATCGCCACCAGCTTTGCGCACTTCGTCGATCTTCATGCGCATCTGCTCCGGGAAATCAGCGTCTTTGACCTTGAGGTCGCTCCAGCGTTTCACCAACGAGTCGATGGGGTTCACGGGATTATGCGAGATGTGGCCCCACACGTTGATATAGAACGGACCGCTCTTGTTTTTCTCGATGAACTTGATCGCGTCGTCATAGATGTGGGCATCGCGGCCACGTTCATCGGCGACTTTCTTTTTCTTTCCGCCCTCTTCATCGCCACCGTCGATGGCGTCGATGCCATAGGTGCCCGGCTTCGATTCTGGCCCGATGTGCCATTTGCCGAAGTGCCCGGTGGCATAGCCTTGTTTCTTCAACAGCTCCGTGATGGTGACGTGATCTCCAAAACCGCCGTTGGCAGGATAAGTCGCATAAGAGGCAGCAAATTTGGAAGTCATCAGCGCTGTGCGAGTCGGACAGCAAGTCGCCCCCATCGCGTAAAACTGTGTGAAGCGCGTGCCATCCTTTGCGAGAGAGTCAATGTTCGGCGTAAGTGAATACGGATGCCCGTAGCAATGCAAATCGCTGCCACCGAGATCGTCAGCGAGGAGGAAGACAATGTTGGGCTTCTGCTGCGCGTAAGCGTGCGCGACAAATAGAAGCATCGAGCAAAGACTGAGCAGGAGGGGGATTGGGTTCATGGTGGGTTGGTGTGAAAAGTGGGTGGTGATTGGCAAGGGAATGGGGGCAAAGGAATGGATTCAGAAGTCAGAACGGTTTTCATTCTCTTGCACCCAATTCGTTGCCATCTTTCTCCAGAGTCGTGATCTCGATTCGAGAGTGATTGAGGTTGATCCATTGGATGGCGTGAAGGTCGGTATGGGCTAGTAGGGTGTTGAGGTGGTTACGAAGGAATGGTTGGTTGCGTGTGAGAGCTGTGACGGTGAAGGCGAGGTCAGGGCTATGCATTTGCACGGGATGGGTTCCGAGTTTTGCTCCATCCACTTTGACATCGAGGCGTTGAAGGCATTGGGTTTCGCCTCCGAAGTGATGAATGAGGGCTTCGTTGTAAAGTTGACTAGAGAGGTGCGTGCCCCAGTCCTTGATGACGGCACGTAGGTGAGAAAAGAGGCGATCACACTGAGGAGTGAGGACACGCCAGCCGGAGTTGCGCAGCACGGGTTGATGGCGGGATGGAGCCAAAATAGCGTTTCGTAGCAGGAGGCCTCGAACCTTGGGTTCACCAAAATTGAGGAGCTTCACGCGTCGAATGTCCTGAAGCATGGCGTAGTGCAAGGATTGGGCTTTGTGCTCGTCAAATAGAGCTGATACAGCTTTCAGTTCATAGAGCATCTGGTTCACGACGAGGTCGAGATAATAGATCTTTTCAAAGCCGCCATGTGAGACCTTGATTGGAACTTGTGTGTGAACTTCAAAACCTTCGGCACGCAGGCGGGCTGCAAGGTCGTTTTCATAGACTCGTTCATCGAAAAGACGACCAAACTTGTTCTGAGTGGCATAGGCGCAGCGCATCACGGCTTCGTCGATGGCTTCAAAATCGACGTCACTCACGGAGCTGAGCTTTAAGTCAGAGTATATGGGCATGGGAGAAGGTCTAGTTGGCAAGGGAATGGATTCAAAAGTCAGAATTGGTTTTCATTCCCTTGCCCCCATTCCTTTGCCATTTTCTCATGCTTTGATGATCACGGACGAATTTCTGAAACTGGCACAGTTCGGACTTGGACCGCTTTGAAGAGCTCAGTGTCCGCGATTTTCTTTGCCCGTGTGTCTTTCCCGTTCATCCAGATCGGTGTGGTGCTGCCGTCGGCGTGGCGGAGGCGGAGGTTGTCGAGATAGACTTTGTAGGTGCCCGGTTTGCCGCCTTTGAAGACGAGGCCGTGGCGCGGCAGCGAGCCTGGGGCGCTGCTGCACAGGCCGATGACGCGATGCTCCCAGGTGCCGGGCTTGCCTTGCACTTCGGGTGCGGTGGATTGTTCGCGACCGAACTGGTCAATGCCTTCACCGCGCTTGAAGTTGAGCGTGATGGCCTTGCCATCGTTGCCTTTGAACGGCGAGTAGAAGAAACCACGGCGCAGGCTCTCGGGTGCGATGGCGATGTCATACTCGATGTAGTCGGTGGCGAACTGGTTGCCCTCGACGCTGGCGATGGGCACCACGAGTTGGTCTTTCGGCTTGGTGCCATCGTTCACCGTGACGGTGACTTCGAGCACTTCGCCCTCAGGTCCTGGCTTGGCATCCAGCTTCATGGGAACGGGCTGATGCGTGAGAGCAGCACCGAGCGAATTCGCCCACGCATTCATCTTGGCGACGAGTGATTGAACGACTTCCGGATTGGCAGCGGCAACGTCCGTGGTTTCACCGATGTCGGTGCGGATGTTGTAGAGTTCATTGTGATCGAAGAATCGATGCATGCGCCAGTCGGCGGTGCGGATGGCGTCTTCGTTGTGCCAGGACCAGTAGTAGCTCTCGACGGGGCTGGCGGTGTTGTCGCGCAGTGCGGGCCAGATATTCTTGCCGTCGAGCGGACGAGTCTCAGGCATCTTTAAGTCAGCCATCGCCATCAGCGTGGGGAACATATCGAGCGCGCCGCAGAGCCCATCCCATGCACCTCCAGCGACTTTGCCATTCGGCCAATGAATGGCGGTGGGCAGATGCGTGCCGCCTTCATACACGGAATGCTTGCCTCCGCGAAATGGCAGGTTGCTGCCGTCCTTCGTCGCGCCGTTGTCGCTGGTGAAAACGACGATCGTGTTGTCGCGCAGGCCGTTCTTATCGAGTTCGGCAAGGATGGCACCAACGTTCTTGTCTAAAGCCTGCACCATCGCGGCGTAAACGCGCTTCGTTTCATCGGTGACCTTCGGGTCCACGTCTTTGAGGTCGGATTCCTTCGCCTGCAAAGGCGCATGCACGAGGTGAAACGGCACGTAGCAGAAAAACGGCTTCTCTTTGTTGTCCCGGATGAAATCCATCGCGTGCTGCACGATGAAGTCCTCCGTGTAGCCTTTGTCCTCCGCACGGAACTCACGATTGTGCCACCAACTCACCGGGCCGCGACCACTCACGGTGCGCCGCGTGAAGTAGTCCGCACCGCCGCCGTAATAAACCCACGCTTCATCAAAGCCGTGCTCATTCGCGCCGAGACCGCCTTTGACTTGCTTGTTCGGCATCGACTTGAACGCCTCTGCAAACCCTACACGATACTCCGGTGTGTCAGGATCATCGCCGTTGTGCCATTTGCCAAAGACACCGGTGCGATAACCGTTCGCCTTGAAGCCCTCTGCGATAGTCGTCTCCGCCTTCTCCAATTCACCGCCCGTCTCCGGTCCCGTGCCGACACGAAACGGATGCCGCCCCGTGAGCAGCATCGCACGAGTCGGCGAGCACACGCACCAGCCCATGAAGTTCTTCAGTTCGAGCCCCTGCTTGAAGAGTTTGTCGATATTTGGTGTCTTGATCGTGCCACCCGGATGCGCGCTGATGTCGCTCCAGCCGAGGTCATCAGCGAAGAGATAGACGACGTTCGGTTTGGGCGAGTCGGCAGCTTGAAGTGATGCCAGTGCTGAGAGCAGCAGAGCTGAGAGTAGTAGGTGGTGTTTCATGGAGAGTGGAGGTCGGGTGGATATTTACGGCAGCGGTGCTTCGTGGGTGATGAGACGGACTTGCACATCATCCAGATAATGCGCGACTTTAGGCTCTTCGTTTTCTGCGCCACCCGCCGCGAGGGAGACAAGCACGACCTTCGCCCCAGCAGGCACATCGATTATCGAGCGCACCGTCGTCCAGCCATGGGCAGCCTTTGGCACTTTCACTGTCTTTGCCACATGCAGGAGAGACTGCTCATCCAAGTTGCCCCTGACCCATATTTCACGCGCTCCAATGGCATCCTCGGCAAAAGCCGCGAGACGAATCTGAAAGCGATTCTGCACACCTTCTGCCGCACCATAAAACTGAGCAGTGACTTCGATCTGACGAGTTCCTGTGGCTCCTATCGGCGGAAGTTTTGCCATATCCATAAACCGGAAAGCATAGCTGAACTGTCGCTTCTCCACCGGCGGCAGCATCACCATGCGCCGACCTTCAAGTGGCTGCACGTCGCCTTGTGTGCCGTCGATAGCCTGAAGATCACCCGCCCAAACTTCCATCCGCCTAGGCACACCGCGATCCAGAGGCATGTCCGTCTGTTCAAAGCCCTCGCTGAACAAGGTCTGCGTTTTGATTTGCTGCTGCACCACGAATCCAAACACCACCGACGTGCAGAACATGCCGAACATGATTCCTGCTGCCGCAGCGGTGAGCGGACGCCATGCAAGCCAGCGTGATTTTGTAGGCGCTGCCTTTTGATCAAATCCACTCGCTGCTTGTTGCTGCGCTTTGGCCTGAGCGGCGGTTCGAATTTGCTGCTCAAACATCACCGCCTCGGTGAAGCGTTGCATGTTGGCCGCATCAGCCTTGAGCCAAGCATTGAGTTCCGCTTCATCCGCAGCGCTCAGGGCGTTGTCGAGATAGTCGGCGATGAGTTGTTCGGAATCCTTCATGATAGTCCTCCTTCGAGTTGAACTTGTTGAGTGATGCAGGTGCGCAGTTGCTCGCGGATGCGCTGCAAGGTCACGCGCACGGATGCGCCGTTACCACCGAGTCGATGGGCGATCTGTTCGGCATTGAGATCTTCAAAATAACGCAACTGCACCAGTCGCCGCGCATGGCCCGCAAGTCGCTCAATGCAGGATTCCAGCGCCACGCTGCGATCCGACACAATGGGAGCCAGCTCTGCCCATGAGTCCGTGAACTTCTCCAGCAACTCGTCATCAAACACCACCAAACTCCGCGCCGCATCCCGCTGAAGTCCCATCACCTGAAACCGAGCGATCCCCAGCGCCCAGGCCACAAAAGGTCGCTCGCCATCATACTCCTCAAACCGCCGAAAAATCACCAGTGCCGTCTCCTGCAACACATCCCGCGCAGCGCCAAAGTCCCGCACCAGCGCATGGACAAAATTTGCCACCGCCGGTTGAGCGGAAGTCCAAAGTCGCATGAAGCGCTCTTGATCGAGTTCACTGAGCATATCTGACGAGTATTTCCGCCAGATGGGCTGAGTGTAACAAAAAAGTTTGCCTCATTATTGAAGCCAGGAAGACTTCACTTCTTCCCTTTGCCCTTTTTGGCTTTCTTCGCTGGAGTGCCTTCGGTGGTTCCTCCGGCTGGCACTGCGTCCTTGATGAGGGCATCGAGGCGGGTGCGCATTTCGGCTAATTTCTCGGGCTGAGTGGTGGCGAGGTTGTTCTTTTCGGCGATGTCAGAGGCGAGGTTGTAGAGCTCCATTTTGCCGGAGGATTTTTCGCTGGCTTTGGCTTCTTCGGCGTCTTTGTCGGAGGGATTGAGCAGGAGTTTCCAGTCGCCCATGCGCAGCGCCATTTTGTCGGGGGCCATGCCGGGAAGGAGCAGGGCTTCGTGGGGTGATTTTGCTCCTTGGGTGAGTACGGGCCAGATGTCGAGGCCGTCGGGTGCGAGTTTTTGTTCAGCGGGGGCACCGGTGAGTTTCACCAAGGTCGGAAACCAATCCACGGCGTGCATGGGTTCATCAATGTTGATGCCTGCGGGGATTTTGCCGGGCCATGTGGCAAAGGAAGCGACGCGGATGCCGCCTTCGTAGATGGTGGCTTTGCCAGCACGCAGCGGCGTGTTTATGGTCGCGGTTCCTGGGCCAGGGCCACCGTTGTCACTGGAGAAAATGATGAGTGTGTTTTGGCGCAGGCCTTTTTCATCAAGCGCAGCGGTGATTTGGCCGATGGCTTCATCGACGGCTGATAACATGCCAGCGATGGTTTGGCGGAGCTTTGGCAAAGCCTTGTAGGGTTCCGTGTAGCTGTCGGGCACTTGATGAGGAGAATGGATGCCGTTGAAGGGAACGTAGAGAAACAGCGGCTTATCGGCGGCTTGTTCGCGGACAATGCGACATGCCTCCTTCGACACGAGATGGGTCGTGTAGCCTTCTTCGACGAGCGGCTTGTCATCGCGATACCAATCCATTTTGCCATCGCGGTCGTGCTTGAAGTAATCCAGCGCGCCAAAGTAATGACCATACTGATGATCGAAGCCACGATGCGTGGGCGTGTAGTCGGATTGAAACTCACCGAGGTGCCATTTGCCACAGATGGCGGTGGTGTAGCCGACTTCCTTCAGTGCCTGAGGCAGCAAGCGCTCGGCCAAAGGCAGGCCCCACGGTGCGCCGGGTCTGACGACATTATAAACGCCGGTGTGGATGGCATAACGACCTGTCATCAGCGCCGAGCGTGTGGGTGAACACACAGGCTGCACGTAGTAAGATTTCAACACGGCACCTTCCTTGGCCAACTTGTCGATGTTCGGCGTGCGAATGTCTTTGCCACCATTGAAGCCGCAGTCGGCATAGCCCAAGTCATCGACCAAGAAATAGACGATGTTGGGTTTGGCGTCTGCTGCGCTTGAGTGGCTGAGAGAAAGTGCCGCAAGAGCGAAAAGTGTGAGGCTGCGTTTCATGGTTGTTTCTTTTTCTTCTTCACTGGGAGGATTCCGGCACCCTGGGAGCCGTAATCGGCACCGCTGAGACTTTTCTCGACGGAGGTTTTCCAGGTTTCGAGCGCGGCGGTCATCTTGGCCACGCGTTCGGGTTCTTGAGCGGCTAGGTCGGTGGTTTCTGCTGGATCTTTGGACACGTCGTAGAGCAAGGCTGCAGCATTAGGATCCGCTTTCTTGCCCTTCGTTCCGATGGGGTTGAGGTGCAGTTTGTAGGGCCAGTCGAGCAGCGCTGCGTGGCTGTTGTGCTCACGGGCATTGCTCCAAAAGGGAATCGCTTTGCTGCGGCTCTCGGTCTTGTGATCCAGCAGCGGCATGAGGCTGATGCCATCCATCGGCTGGATTTGATTTTGGGCGACGGCACCGGTGGCTTCGAGCACGGTGGGAAAAATGTCGAGCGTGGAGCACGGTGCATCGCTGATGAAAGGTTTGGCGATGCGGGCAGGCCATTCGACGATGCCCGGCACGCGCACGCCGCCTTCCCAGAGCTGGCCTTTTTGACCACGCAGGTTGCCGGTGGACTTCGGGCCTTCATGGCCGCCGTTGTCGCTGTTATACCAGAGCAGGGTGTTATCGGCCACGTTCAGCTCCCGCAAAGCAGCGCGCAGTCTGCCGACACTGCGATCCACAGCCGTGATTTCGCCAAAGTAGTTTTGTTCAGCCTCCGACAATTTACTGTAGAGCGCTTTATCCGCTGGCTGTGCGATGTGTGGCACATGCGGCGAGCCAAACCACACCACGGTGAGGAATGGTTTGCCTGCGGTGGCTTGCTTCTTGATGAACTTCAAAGCCTCGTCGGTGGTGACATCGGAGCTATCGCCGGTGAATTTCTCCGGCACTCCATTGCGACCCAAAACAGGATCGAGGTCGAAGAAATTGTCCGCCGAGACCCATTCATCAAAGCCGAGCTTGCCAGGCGAGAGTGGATCATCTGCGAGAATGGCGCGACCTGGCATCGTGGTGGTGTTTTTGTCGCCATTTTTGCCGTTGAGATGCCATTTGCCGAAATGCCCCGTCGCATAGCCCGCTGTCTGCAAAACCTTGGCCACCGTGAGTTCCTGAGCACGGATCGGCGATCCTGGATTGAAGGTGCCCATGCGATGCGGATGCCGTCCGGTCATGATGCTGGCCCTTGTTGGCGAGCAATTGAAGTGCGCGGTGTAGAAGCGATTTAGCCTCACGCCACTCTTCGCCAGTGAATCAAGATTTGGCGTCTTGAGTTCGGGATGACCATTGTAACCCGTGTCGCCCCAGCCCTGATCGTCCGCCATGATGAGGACGACATTGGGACGTTGCTCCGCCCCGATGGCGTGTGATTGAAGGCTGAAGATCGAGATCAGCAGCAGTAACAAGGAGTGGGCGCGTTTCATGCGCTGTGGGTAACGAAAGCAACACGCGCGGCTTACAGCAGGTTGCGGAATGGCCACAAACGATCATTGCAGGCCAGAATCATGCGCTGCACTCATCCGAGGATGTTTTCACCGCGATTTTCCTTTTGATGGATGGTCACGGGCCAGCCGGGGAATTGATTGGTCGGTTTGCCGTCGGTGGCGTCGATGAGGAAGCGGAAGGACTCGATGAAGTAAGTCTTCTTGTCCGTGTCGAAGGTGATGAAGCCGAAGCCGCTGGCCTTTTCGTGAGCTTTGTCATAGCGATTCGGGGCTTTGCCGACTTGAGGATTTCCGACGGCGTAGATGTAGGCTTTGTTGCCGAGGCCATCGAGATATTCGCCGGTGTTTTCCTGTCCATGTATGGGCCGATGGGTGTGCGGCATCTTCATCTCATCAGGCCGCCACCAGCGCGGGTAACCAGCGGAGATGGCAGGCGTGCAGAAAGACCAATTGCTATCGCGTTGCTTGTCCACGCCGTACTGAGCGAGTGTGGTCAAATGCTGGTCACCATTGATGTGCAGAGCCATCGAAGGCCGCAGAATGTCGATCGCGCGATTGCGTGGTGTCTGCGGCCAGCCACCGGAGTCGAGATCCGCTTTCAGATAGCCATCTTCGCTGCCGTGATGGGTTGCGGCATTGATGAAGACCGTTGCACTGAGCAGTGCCTTGAGCTTGTGCCCACGCCAATCTTCCGACCATTTTTTGAGGAAGGCCTCTTGGCGTTCGCCCAGCATCACGAGACCGGGTTTATCGAGGGCGATGGTGTCAAAGTTGATATCGTGAACGTGATCAGCACGGCCACTGCCCGTCTCGACGTGCTCGGGTCCACTTTTCCACTGACGATCCGCGATGATGGCAAAGCTGACACCGCCATAAACCATGTCGCCAAAATAGACGCTGATGTCCTGCAAGAGCGGCTTCGGATCAAAGGCGTCGGGGTGATGCGCGACATTGGTTTTGTGCACGGCATTCACCATGCGCGCAGGTTCGATGTAGCCACCTTTGGAGGAAGCACCGCTGTCACCGACGTCCATTTTCTTGCCGCCCTCGCCCCAGATGTTGCCTTGGAAAACGTCATGATCATCAGGCAGACAAAGCGTTGGCGCATTGCGCATCACTTCGCGGAAAGCCCAGCCGTGCTGATAAAATTTGCGCAGGTAATTGAGGATCGCCAGCTCAGCAGGTTCACGGATGAGACCGAAGCCGCCGTGGTTCTCATAAATCTGATCGCCTGAAAAGAAGACGAGATCAGGATCGAGCTTCACCAGATTTTCAGCCACCGGCGCGTAGGGGAAGCCGTAGTCGTTTTGGCAAGTGAGAGCGGCCATGCGCAAGGGGCGGCCTTCAGGATTGGCCTTGATGGTGCCGGTCCACTCGTTCGGTGTTTCACTGCCATCTTTGTGTTTCTCGCGATACACGAGCTTGTAGGGAGTGGCCGTCTTCGCGTCCCAGTTCGGAACACGGAAAGTGGCCACCCAGGCATCAGGATCGAGCTTGGCCGTGCCGAGCGATTTCCAAGCTCCGTTTTGTTGGACGTGTAGCTCGACTTCTTGATTGTCCTGCACGCCCATGGGACCGGTGAGAGCGCTGATTTTCATGACGAAGCCTTCCGCATTGCGCGAGTCACTCAGCGAATACATTGACCACAAAATGGGGCCAAACTTTTGCTGGGGTGAGACTGCGAAAGCATCACCTTCGAGCGTCCAATTGTGAAAACGATAGCGGCCACCCCCCACATTGGCAGCTTCCTTGCCCTTGCCTTTTTTCTTGGCAGCGCCAGCCGCTCCGGCATTAAAATTGTTCGCTAGCGAGACATTGCCGAGCAGCACTTCAGCCGAGACGGACTCAGTGAGCGCGGCGAGTTCTTGGCCGCTTTCAGGATTCGTCGCAGTGAGTGTCAGCGAGCACTTTTCACCTTCAGGAGTGCCTTTGAGCGTGAGGCGGATTTTCTCGAGCTTAGACCCATCTGGGAGCGCCGTAGTTTGGGTGCCGAGCAGGAGCTGATCGCCCTTCCAAGCCGCGTCGAAGCCTTTGAGCACAAAACAATTGCTGCGGTGTTCATTGAGCTCACTGCGGATGCCAATCCGGAAGCCCGCGCCGCCATCCATGTTTTTCACCTCCAGCCGAGTGAGCGTGACCGACATCGTGAAAGCACCTTTCTTGGCAATCTGATGTGTCAGCGAATGCACACTGCGGCCTGCACCAGCATTCAGGCACTCCGCACCACCTTCACTCACGCGCCAGTCTTCCATCGGGTTCGCCCAAAACTCGCCACCGAGAAACACCCGATCATGTGTTTTAGCCCAATCCGTCGCTACCGATTCAGCGGCAGCAACAGACGCCTGCCGGCCCGCGATGCCTGCGAGTGTTCCAGCAGTGATGAGTTTAAAACTAGTGCGACGAGTGATTTTCGATGTCATGCACGTTGGGAACGCACCGAATCCTCTGCTTTTTCGGCTAATTAATCAGAATGCCGTACGTGTCGGCTTACCACCGCTCTTGGAAATGAGTTCGATCCAGTCGATCTCAATTGCTGACTCCTGCATGGGCAAATAAAGCCGCACAATGCCGAGCGGACCTTGAGCGGGGAGTTCGATGACCATTTCTTCCCAGTCGCCACTTTTGAGGGTGAAATCGGCGCGGTGGGCTTTGCCTTCAGTCCCATTGGCAAGCCAATCGAAATGACTGGTGCCGGCTTTGGCTTTGATGCGAAACTTCACGGTAGTCGGACCGCTGTGTTTGGCGGCGGAGAAGCCGAGAAAGCACGCGTCGCCGATGTTGGTGATGCGTAGGATGCCGTCTTTCACGGATGCCTTGCAGTCACGAGCCTTCCAACCTTGCAGCGCAGGATCGCCATCGTCCTTGCCTTTCGCAGGCGCTTTGGCTTTGGCCTTCGGTTGCTGCTTGCCTTCGAGTTCGGGATGATACTTCGACAGATCAAACGTGGGGTTCGGCACAGGCACGACGGCCTTTGTGTCGGCGAGGAATTTTTCGATCATGGCGTCGAGTTCACTTACAAGTTCCGGCTTCTGTGTGGCGAGGTTGTTCTTTTCGCCGAGATCATCGCGCAGATTGAAAAGCAGGTGGCGATGCGCGCCTTTCTCACCGCCGTGGAAGATGCGGATGAGCTTCCAATCACCGCGATGCACGGAAACAGCAGGCAGAAGCCAATCCGGCACGCCAGGATTGTGCGGGAAATATTGGAAGACAGCTTTGTCGGCAAGCGCATCGCCTTTCAGTGCGGGAAGGATGCTCGTGCCATCGAATCTTTGGCCTTCGGCGGGTTTCAAAGCGAGACCTGCGAGCAGCGTGGGATAGTAATCCTCGCTTTGGATGATCGCGTCACTGCGACTGCCTGCGGCGGCGACTCCGGGCCAGACGATGACTCCGGGGACTCGCGTGCCGCCTTCAAACATCGTCGCCTTACCACCGCGCAGTGGGCGGTTGCTCGTTGGCGTTGTGCCATCGACCTCGTTGTACATGTTTCCGCCATTATCGGCCGTGAAGATGATGATCGTGTTGTCCGCGAGTTTCAGACGATCCAGCGCATCGAGGAGCGTGCCTATGGCTTCGTCCATGCTCTGAATCATAGCCGCGTAGGTCGGGCTACGTTGCGCATCTTTCGGATCAATGCGGCCGCGATGCTTTTCAATGTTCGCCTTCTTTGCATCGAAGGGCGCATGCACGCTGAACATCCAGTAGTTCATGTAGAAAGGCTTGTCCTTCTGCTGCTCCATCCACGCCACTGCCTCCGCTGCCATGCGGTCCTCGATGTGCTCGCCGGGCGACTTCTCTTTGAAGTTCGGAAACTTCCACGGTGCCACATACGTGCCCGCTGGCCCTGGGCCCGGCGTATGCGGGAGATCGACATCAAAACCCTGCTGCAGCGGCGAATACGGCTCTGGGCCAAGGTGCCACTTTCCAAAATGCGCCGTGGCATAACCTGCGTCCTTCATCGTCTCGGCGATGGTTCGATACTCCGTCTTCAAACGCGTGACCGGATCAGGCATGATAGCCTTTTGATCTGGCGGTGCCTTTTTGCCCGTCGTCGCTTGCAACACCACCTGCGGCACATGGCAGTTCGGCACCGTGATGCCTGTGCGTGCCGGACTTTGACCCGTCAGCAAAGCCGACCGCGTCGGCGAGCATAATGGACTGGCCGAATACGCCCGAGTGAAGGTCATGCCACGCTGCGCGAGCTGTGCGACATTCGGCGTCTGGTAATACGCTGTATTGCCATACAGCGTCGTGTCACTCCAGCCGAGATCATCAGCGAGGATGACGATCACGTTTGGTTGTGCTGCGGCAAAGAGCGAGGAGCCGAGTGAGAAGAGGATGATGGCGAAGGACTTCATGGTGCAGTGGGTGAAACGCAGCGCTTACACCGACATCTCAGCAAATACTGTGTCGGATTCCGCAGAATGTCGTTTCTCACAACAAGCAAAGCTCTTTGAAATACGCGTAGTGGCCCGACGTTTCAACCGCCTACCATGATTCGCTCCACTGCCCTTCGTATCCTTGCCGTTGTTTTCCTAACGTTGCCTGTTGCACTCCATGCGGAGCCGAAAAAACCTGCGGTGCCGGATGTCTGGCCGAAACCGAAGCCCACGACGCATGATTATAAGAAGTGGGAGAAGAACATCTCGACCTTCGAAGCTGCCGACAAGGAGTCGCCGCCAGCGAAGGGTAGTATTCTATTTGTTGGCTCCTCGACCATCGTGCGCTGGAAGACACTCGCGGAGGATTTTGCGGGCATGCCGGTGCTGAATCGCGGTTTCGGCGGCAATCAGATCAAGGACACTACTTTTTATGCCGATCGCATGATCTTTCCGTATGCGCCGAAGGCTATTTTCCTGCGGGCTGGCGGCAATGACATCAATGCGGGCTGGCCTGCCGAAGATGTCTTCAACGACTTCAAAACCTTCGTGGCGAAAATGCGCGAGCGTCTCCCAAACATCCCGATCTATTACATCGGCCTCAGCCCGACGATCAAACGTCTCAAACAGATCGATGAAGGCAACAAGCTCAACGACATGATCGTCGCTTGGGCGAAGGAACAGACTGGCATCACGTATATCGACACCCGCACGCTCAGCCTCGACAAAGAAGGCAAAGTGCGCCCCGAGTTGTTTGTCGAGGACATGCTTCACTTCAATGCCGAGGGCTACAAACTGCTCGCTGCCGCTTTGAAACCCTTTGTCACGGCTGCTGCGGCGGCGAAATAAATTGGCTACTTGAAAGCTGACACCGGCTGCGGCACTACGCCGAGTTCTTTGTAGTTGAAGCCGCTTTCGAGTGGTTTGTAGCCACCAATGATGTCCACGCTGCTTGTGGGTGTGATGGCTGATTCCATGCCCATTCCCCAATAAGCGGCGTTGATGATCATTCGACGCAGGCCTGCACTTTCGAGATCGGTGCCGCTGCCCATCGTGGAATGAAACACGCGGGCACTTTTTCCTTCGCTCGTCTGCCACGTCTTGATCCACGCTACCGGTAGAGGCTCGAGTTTGGTGTTCGGTGGATCGTCGTGCTTGCGGCCCATGAGTGGCTGCCCCCAAACGAGGGCGGTGCAATCGGCGGGGATGCTGGTTCCCTCCTTGTAGGTCCGATAGACGTCTGAGTTTCCCCAGATGTCGCTCACACCACTGAGGATGGGATGGCTTTTTTGCTCTTCGACGATATTGCCGCGTGTCGAATCGGCGTGCCAGCGGCCATGATGCCCCATGAAGGCTCCGCCAAGCACATCCGTGCCCCAGTTGACTTGTTTGGCGTTGATCTTGTAGGGCAGCGGCGCGTGGAAGCCGTGGTTGGCGGTGCGTAGAGCGATGAAGGGTTTGCCGGAATCGATATACTTCACGATGAGTTCGCGCTCGTTCATTGGCAGCGTGAGCAATCGCGTGAAAAAGATGACGAGGTCAGCGGATGCGAGGTGCTCGAGCCCTGGAATGTGATGCTGTTTGAACTCGCTCTCCTTTCCCTTCTCGGGATAAACCGGCATCGTGGGATCCACCTCGCCCTTTTCATTCACGCCGAAGAGCACGGTGCAATCGAAGCCATGACGCGCGCTCAAGATCTTCGCCATCATGGGCATAGACTGTTCACTGCGGTATTCTTGGTCGGCCGTGATGAGCACGATGTGCTTGCCTTTGCCTGGGCCTTCGGCACCGGAATACGTTAGCCATTGCGGGCTATCAGGGACGGGATGCGCCAGAACTGGCAGCGCGATGATGGTGCAAACGATGAGGATGAGGTTCTTGAGCATGGCAGATTAGTTCAAAGGGATTTCATTCACCGTGTAGTAAGCCTTGGTGTGCAGAAGCGGCTCGCCGGTCTTGGATTTCATCTTGGCGAGATCAAAGTCATGGATGTGGCCTTCCTCGAACTTCTCCAGTTGGACCAACACTGAAAGCCCATCCGCTGCGGGCGCAGCCTTCATCACATGCGACGTCGTTTGATCCACCTCGGGGCTGCCGTAACCGGCGTGGTAGATGTGCGTGTAAGTCGTAATGGCATAGCTTTCCGTGTTCCCAGCGATTTGTGGATCGACGGGTTTGGTGAAGGTGATGAGGAATCCGTCCTTCTTGATGTTGATCTCCTTGATCTCAAATGGCGTCACGCCGTTCCAGTCGATGCGCTGAATGGCAAAGGGTTCCGTGCCGCGTACTGGCCACTGGGCGTTCGTGGTGAAGCCACCGGCGATAAGTTGTCCCTTCGGCGAGAACTCCACGTTCATGATGCCCGTGGCGAGTCCTTCACGAAACGGATAACACGCACCCTGCCACACACCGTTGATCTCCTCCGTGGTGGCACGCATGATCAGACTCAGCGTGTAGTCGCCGATAAAAATCTGGTTCTCGAACGGGCCAAACTTGCCGCCCGTTTGATTCAGCCTGAAGCCGGAGATGGAGCGGCCCATCTTGATATACGGAAAGCACACCGCAGGCGGCACGAGCTCCTTCACACGCTTCCTTTCGATGTGAATGCGTGAGTCGCTGTTCGGCTTCACGGGTTCCTTCATGTTGGGAACGAAGGGATACCAGTTGTAACTCGCTGGATGTCCGAGGAAACCGCCCGGCTTGAGATGCTTCAATGAGCAGCAGCCGTTCCATGGCCCCTGGCTCTCGATGGCAAACATCGCACCCTGTGCATTCGCTCCCACTCCGCCCGGACTGCGCAATCCACTGCACACCGGGATCATCTTGCCATCCGGTGTGACCTTCACCGCCCAACCGCGAAACAGATTGTGCGATTCATACGAACCACTGAGCCCGAGCGCCACCCAGATGTTGCCCTCGGGATCATGCTTCGATGCAAAAGCGAACTCGTGTCCTTCGGCATAGCCCCAGTTGTTCGTTAGCGTGTCATAGCGATCCGCGACACCATCGCCATCAGCATCCGAGATGCGTGTGACTTCACCAAAGGACGTTGTCGTCATCGCGCCGTCCTTCCAAGCGAGCGAAAAGATCTCATCCTGCCCGCTGGCGAACAAATGATACTCCGGAACCGTCGGCGAATCGAACGCACCTTTGATGAAGTAGATGTCTCCGCGCCTCGTGCCCACCGCCAAGCGTCCATCTGGCAAAATCTCAAAACCGCCCGGTCGCATCGGCACCGTCGGCGGAATCGGCACATTCACGATGGGATAATACTTCGCCTCCTCCGCAGCGGTGCCCCACATCTCGCCAAGTTCCTCGGCGTGAAGAATAGGGGAAAGTGCGAGCGCGGCGAGGGCGATGATGATGCGATGAGCTGGCATGGTGATTACTTGGCGGACATCCCGAGTTGATCGAAGAGGAAAGCGAGCACGTCGGCTTTCTGCGCGATCTTCTCGGAGAGCGCGGTGCCCATGCCGTGGCCAGAAGCGGAACTGAAGCGAGCAAGGATCGGGTTGGCCAAGCTGGTGGCAGCTTGGAGGCGAGCGGTCATGCGTCGGGAGTGGGCTGGGTTCACGCGGCCATCCGTTTCACCGGCGAGGAAGAACACGGCGGGATACGCCGTGCCGTCTTTGGCATTGTGAAACGGCGAGTAGGCATGCAGCGCACGGAACTGCGCGGGAACTTTCACAGTGCCGAACTCGGTGACATTGAAGGCGCCGTTGGGATCGAGTTCGACACGCAGCATGTCGTAGAGACCGACATGGGCCACGACAGCGCGTGCGAGAGCCGGATGCTGCGTGAGGAAGGCCCCCATGAGCAGTCCGCCATTGCTGCCGCCTTCGACGGCGAGCTTTTCGGAGCGCGTGTAGCCTTGCTTGATGAGGTGCTCGGCACAGGCAGCGAAATCATCGAACACGTTTTGCTTCTTCGTCAGATTGCCCGCGAGATGCCACTCCTCGCCATACTCACCACCACCTCGAATGTTCGCGACGACGTAGATGCCACCGCGATCAAACCACAGGCGATGCTCGAAGTTGAAAGTCGGCCTCATGCTGTGCCCATAGCCGCCGTAGGCGTAGAGCAGCGTCGGATTGCTGCCATCGAGCTTCGTGCCTTTGCGCCGCAGGATGTTGACTGGCACCTTGGTGCCGTCCTTGCTGATCGCGAACTCGCGCACGGCCTCGATGTCGCTGAAATCGACGGGCGAGGTGTTGAAAAGCGCGGTCTTCTTCACGCTCATATCGCCAGGATCGCAAAGCATCCATGCAGCCGGTGCGACGAAGCTCGTTTGACGGAAAAGAATGCGATCTCCTGCCACAATGAGCCCTCCAACACCTGATGCTTCGGGCAATGGCACCTCGCGTTCGTTCTTCCCCTGCTGATCAAACTGCCGGATGCGCGAAGGGCCGCCGATCATGTCCGACAAAAAGAGAAACCTCCCTGTAGGAGTGATGCTTTCAATCACCGCATCGCCTTCCGGCACGATCACCTGAGCATCAGCCAAAGTGTCTTCGATGGCAAAACGCAGCACCTTTCCACGCGGCGCGTCTTTGACGGAGCGTAGATACAAATTCGCCCCATCGTGGCTGAACGTGACTTCTTTGACGCCATCCTCGTGGCGCGTGATCTGTCGCCACGCCGCTCCGTTCTTGGTCTCGCGGACATAATGAGCAAACTCGCCGCCATCGCCATTGGCCACGCTCGCAAGCAACCACCGTCCATCGTCCGAGGTGTGCAGCTCGATCTCAGCGATGCGTGGGAAGTCACGACCAGCGGAGTATTCGTCGCTGCTCGTGGGCGTGCCGAGCTTATGGTAATAGATCTGCTGGAAGAAGTTCAAGTCAGCCTCAGGCTTCTCACCTTGGTGCGGATAGCGAGTGTAGAAAACAGCACTGCTATCCGGCGTCCACGCCGCACTCCCCCCGCCCGTGGGGTATTGCACACGCGCAATGCGATCCGACAAATGCTCGCCGTTATCGGTGCGGTAAAAATGCAGTGTGCCGTCCTCACTGCCGTTCTTGGACAGACACACCGCGATCATCTTGCCATCTGGTGAAGGCACAAACCAATCCATCGCCACCTGCCCCTTGGGTTCAATCTCATTCGGATCGAGGACGACCTTCTCTGACGCCAGATCGTCAGCCGAAGTCAACGTTACAAGCAACCGCTGCTGCTTCGGCGGCTGAAATTTCAGCGCAAACAAGCGCCCCGGTCGCGACACGATGCCGCTGTGCGAAGGCGTGTCCTTCGCATACAGCGCCGTGAGTTTCGCCTCGATGCCAGCACGATCCGGCCGCGCATCGAGCCAAGCACGCGAGTATTCGTTCTGCGCCGCCGTCCAAGCCTTCACCGCTGGCGACCCCGACTCCTCCAGCCAGCGATACTCATCCACCACCTTCACACCGTGATACTCATCGGTGACGGGTTTCGTTTCAGTCGGCGGAGCGGCATCAGCGAGGGACATGGCAAGTGTGAAGAATGGGAGGATCAGCTTCATGAAGTAGGTAGCAGGTGGAGTACTGCCAAGCGAATCATGCCCGCCGAAGTGGTTCGCGCTATGCAAATCGGTACCGCGCCACTGGTGATGCCGCTGCGGTCGTGCAAGCCGCATTCGACTGTTCATCAGCCTTGGCCACAGCATTTTAGTCTATCGCAAAACTATTTTCGGCAAATGAGCGCCGTTCCTGGAAATAGGAAGATATACCCCCATGCCAAACCTCGACGACCAGCACCATGACCAGTTCCTCCGCCTCTTTGCGGAGCATGAGGCGGCATTGCACACTTTGCTGCGGGCCATGCTGCCATCCCGCGAGGATGCCAAAGAGGCGCTGCAGGAGACGATCATCGTGCTGTGGCAGAAGTTCGGCGATTTCGATCCGGCCCGTGATTTCCGCGCCTGGGCATCAGGCATCGCACGAAACAAGGCGCTGGCGGTGCTGCGCGACCGGAAGCGTGACCGCCATGTCTTTGATGAGGATCTGGTGAACCGTCTCGCGGACAGGGCTGCCCTCCACGAACAGGGCGTTATGCCACGCCGGGAGGCGCTGGAGGGCTGCCTGCAAAAGATGCCTGCGGTGCAGCGTGAGCTGGTGCTCAGCGCCTACAAGAAAGGCACGCGCATGGATGATCTTGCGGCACGGCGCGGTCAGACGCCGATGTCACTCTACAAACTGCTCCACCGCATCCGGCTCGCCCTGCTGGACTGCGTGGAGCGCACCCTGGCAACGGAGGAAGCACTATGAACACCGACTGGAACGATCTCATTCAGCACTACATCGCTGAACAAACGTCGGAGGAAGAGACGCGCCGCCTCGAAGCGGCGCTGAAAGTGGACGACGCCCTAGCGGACCTCTACCTCCGCCACACCGAGCTGGATGTGGCACTGGAGGCAGAGGCCGCGTCAGCGGAGGTGATGCGCGAGCTGCTCACTGTGCCGATGGTGTCATGGACAAGACGCGGCGGGCACTGGCTTTCCTGGCGTCCGCTCACGGCGGCGGCGGCGGGCATTGTGTTTGGGATGTTCTGCACGTCGGTGGTGTGGGCGTATGCGGGCAATGGGCGGAGTTGGTCTTTGCTGCGTGAGAGTTTTGAAGGTGATGGCTTCCGTTGGCAGAGCGGGTTTCCGAAACAGATGGGGCAATGGGGTGGTGATGAGGCGAAGGTCGTTTCGATCGAGGCAGGGGTGAATCCGAAGGACGGCGCGCGCATGTTGAAATTGGACCCGGTGAAGACGGACCTCTCCAGCCGGACGCATTGCATCGTGGATCTGCAAAATCAGCAGAAGGCCTTCGGTTCGACGACTCGACAAATCGAGCTTCGCGCCTCCTTTCATCCGTCCGTTCTTGGCAAGAAGGATCGTTATGTGTTGCGGGCTGCCGCGTTTGCGGACGGACCGGAAAAGGTCGAGGAGCGATGGATGAAGGAAATGTGGGGCGAGATCGACGAGCATGCGCTCGCGTATGCGGCGCGCGGCGTTTCGGTGCCTGCGGGAACGGATGGTTGGCAGACAATCACGCTCATGATCGATGTGCCGCCAGGCAGTCGCATCCTGGTGATCTCAATGTGGGCGGCGACGATGGATGGAAAACCTGCGAACCGCGCGGCGCACTATCTCGATGATGTGCGCCTGTCCGGTGTGATCAACGAACCCCTGCCATGAAGCTTATTATCGGTATCTTACTTTGTGTTTTTGCACGGCTCGCCTTTGCCGCGCCCGTGAGCTTCGAGCGCGAGGTGATGCCACTTTTGGAAAAGCGCTGCAACAAGTGCCATTACCCGGAAGAACAACGAGGCGGGCTCGATCTCACGCGTATCGCGACGATGCTGCGCGGGGGCGATGACCTTGGGCCGGCGATCGTTCCGTTGAAGCCCGATGAGAGCCCGCTCATTCAGGTGCTTACGGGCGCGAAGAAACCGGAGATGCCGAAGAAGGGCGAGAAATTGCCGGCGGCGGAAATCGAACTTCTGCGGCGATGGATCACAGAGGGCGCGCATGATGACTCGCCGACTTTTGCGAGCGACGACGTGGCGTTCTTCGAGCGCGAGATCCGTCCGGTGCTGGCTGAGCGTTGTTTCAAATGCCACGCAGGCGATGAGCCAGAGCACGGGCTGCGACTCACGTCGCGGCAGGGCATCATCAGCGGCGGTCAGCGAGGGCCTGCGGCTGTGGCGGGCAAACCGGAAGCGAGTTTGCTGATCAACGCCATCCGTCACGAAGGCGAACTGAAGATGCCTCGACGTGGCGACAAACTTAGCGACGCGCAGATCGCAGCCTTTGAGCAATGGATCGCCAAAGGCTTGCCCTGGCCCGCGCAGGAGAAGGTGCTGGCGCGGGCGAAGCAATTCACCATCAGCGATGCGGATCGGGATCACTGGGCGTTTCGTCCGTTGCCGAAAGCTGTGCCTGCGAACTGGAGCATCGACGCGACGCTGAAGCCTCATCACGAGAAACTCGGCCTCACGCCTGCGCCGGATGCGGATCGTCATCGGCTGCTGCGACGTGTCACGTATGATTTGATCGGCTACCCGCCCACATTGGATGAGATCGCGGTCTTTGTGAAAGACACCTCGCCCGATGCCTTCGAGAAAGTCGTGACGCGACTGCTCGACTCACCGCAGTTCGGCTGGCGTTGGGGACGGCACTGGCTGGACTACACGCGCAACGGAGCAAACGCGCAAAGCAATCGCGGCCCTGGACTCGACACTGAGCGCTATGCGGCGTGGGTGGCGCAGTGTTTTAACGAGGATCGTCCATGGGATTGGTTCGCGCGGATTCATCTCGCGGGCGACAAGATGAAGGCCTTCGACGGCGCGGATTACTCGGTGGATCAGGCGCTCGCCGCTGCGGTGCCCTTGAACGGACAGCGCACTTTTGAAGACATCGCCACCCAGACCTTCGTGCTGATGGACAAGCTCGACGAGGGAGTGGAGTTCATGGGGCGCTCGCTCATGGGCATCAGCCTGGAGTGCGCGCGCTGTCACGATCACAAGTTCGATCCCATCTCGCAGCGCGATTACTACTCGTTGCTCGGCTTCTTCCAGAGCAGTTGGTATGCGCCCGTGCCGGTGAATGCGAAGTCGCGCGTCGAAGCCGAGGCCGCAGCGGCGAAGCATCGCGCGCTCATCGCGGAGCAGGCGCGACTCAACGGCTTCATCCGCAAGACCAGCATCAAGCTCAACGTTGGCGGCGGAGGTCGCGTGAAGCGGTGGCAGGAGTCGCGCATTCCCATCCTCACGCCGAAAGACAAGCGTTTGCGCGAACTCGAGATCGCCGTGGTGCGCGCGGAACTCGCCGACGCGGAGAAAAACAAGACCGCCTCGCTCGCGGCGGATCTTCGGACTACCCTCAGGGAGCTTGAGGCAAGGCTGAAGAATCACCAGCCACCGAAATACGACTTCAGGACATTGGGGCAATTGAACCACTTCATCGGGGGACACAAGACGCAGCTAGGACTGATCAAACGCGCCACCTCGCTGCATGAAACCGAACTCGTCCGCGAGTTGGAGGAGCATCTGGTTTACTGGGAGGAAGAACGCCAGCGCTGGATTGAGCGCTCGCGCTTTGGTGGCTTCGCGAAGACCGATCCCGAGGTCGCTGAACTGGCGAAGGCCGATGCCCGCATCAACGAGATCACCGCTGAACTCGTCTCGAACCCCGCGCAACCGTGGACCGCGCCAAAGGACACGCATCTCTATGTTCGCGTCGATGGCGGATTGCGTCGCGCCGAGGATTTGCAGCCGCTGGATGACAAGGCCAAAGCCGCTGGTCTTGAGTTCAATTCCAACGATCACAACCGCGTCTGGATGCATCCCTACTTCGTCGGTGATGCGCGGCTACTGTTGCGTGGAGACGTGCTGTATCCCGACCAACTCGTGCCACGCGCCACACCGCAGTTTTTTGGTGAATCGAAGCGCGAACTCGAAGGCAGCGGCCGCCTGCAACTCGCCGAGTGGCTCACCACGCCCGATTCCACACAGGCGGCGCTCGTAGCCCGCGCAGCGGTCAATCGTGCCTGGCAGCATCTCTTTGGCGAAGCCCTCTGCCGCACGCCGAAGGAACTCGGCCGACTCGGTGAGCAGCCCGAACTGCCGGAGCTCATCGACGGCCTCGCCGCACACTTCGTGGCCAAGGGTTGGTCGATGAAGAAAATGATCCGCGAGATCGTGCTGAGCCGCGCCTACCGGCAGTCCGCAGTAACAACGGAGCAGGACATCGCCAAAGATCCAGACAATCGCCTCTTCGCCCGCCAGTCGGTGCGCCGTCTCGAATACGAACCCATCCTCAACACGATGTCGCGACTTCGCACCGGGCAACCTTTCGCCTCCACTGGCAATTTGGATGGTGCCGACTACGCGCCCTACTTCGACAAACCCACCGTTTACGACGTGATCGACCGCCGCGTGGCCTCCATCTCCGCTACGCAAGCGCTCTTCTTGATGAATCAGCCCCAAACAGCCCGCGACCTCGCCGGAAAGCTCACCAATCGCCTGCGACTCGACGATAAGACTGCATTGCCCGACGTGCTGGCGATCGTTTACGAAACCCTTCTCCAACGTCCGCCCACAGACGCCGAGCGCGACTCCGCGCAAGGTTTCCTCGACCGACGCCGGAAGCAAACCGGCACGACGCAAGCCCGGGACGAAGTCCGCGAGTTCATCACGCTACTGCTGTGCGGAAATGAAATCCTCTACATCGAATAACACGCCATGATCACCCGCCGCCACTTCCTCACCCGCATCGCCGCTGCGCCCGGCATCGTCGCCACGGGATCGCTTTGGGCCGATGACAAGATCGTCGCCGCCAAATCACTGCCGCTGCATCACCCAGGCAAAGTGAAGAGCATCATCTTCTACTACTGCAAAGGTGGACCCGCGCAGGCGCATACGTTCGACAAGCCACGCAGCGTGGCCGATCCCGCGTTGTATCCGTTCGGATTCAAAAAGTGCGGCCAGTCCGGACTGGAGATCGGCGATGTGTTTCCGAATCTGCAAAAGGTGGCCGATGACCTCTGCCTCATCCGCTCCGGCTACGGCGCGCTCGCCACGCACAACGAGGGTGGCATTCACATCTTCACCGCCGCGAGCAAACTCGGCGCGAGCCTTGGTGCGTGGATGCTGCACGGCCTCGGCAGCGGCAATCCCAGCCTGCCCGGCCACGTCCTGCTCACGGGTCGCGCGGAGGGCGACAAATGGGCGGTCTCCGATGGTGAAGTGCACGGCGGCGCGCGCTCCACGGGTGCGGGCGGACTTCCTCCATCGCTTCAGGCGCAAGTCGTCAACGATCTGCAACGACCGATTGCGAACCTCACCAGTCCAATGGCCGAAACCGAGCAGACACGTTGGCTTGCGGAACTCAGCGCGCTCAATGCCGGCTTCAGCGCAAGGCATCCGCACGTGGCCGAACTGGACTCGCGCACCGAATCATTCCTCGCCGCGCATCGCATGCAGACCGCCGCGCCCGAGGCTTTCGATGTTGCCAAAGAGGCCGCCCATCCCGCTATCCGCAAGCTCTACGGCCTCGACGCATTGCCTACGCGCAGCACCGGCACCAAGCTCCTGCTCGCGCGCCGACTCGTCGAGCGCGGCGTCCGTTTCATCGTCGTGCCCAGCATGAGTGTGCCAAACCTCGAAGGCGGCAGCGGCGACTGGGACACGCACACACCCACGCAAGTGCGCGGCGTCATACCGAACCTCGCGCTCGCATGCGATCAACCGCTCGCCGGACTCATCACCGATCTGAAGCAACGAGGTCTGCTCGACAGCACGCTCGTCGTGTGGGGTGGCGAAATGGGCCGCGGCGGTCCCGGCCACATGAACCACAACGGCAGCGCCTTCACCTGGTGGATGGCCGGCGGCGGCGTGCGGCCCGGCTTCGCGTATGGCGCGACTGACGAGCAGGGATTCACCGCCGTCGATAAGCCCATTCACGTCCGCGACCTGCACGCGACGATCCTCTGGATGTGCGGCCTCGATTTCACGAAGCTCAAACATAACGGCATCGGCTTCGACACAACCTGCAAGGTGGCGCGAGGAATAATGGCGTGAGCGGCCATGCCCAGCACACCGGACAACCACGACGCCCACGACTACGCCGAGCGCATCCGCGAGCGGCTGCCTCGGAAGCTGCAGGAGCTTCTTGAAGCAGCGGGGCTGAGCAAATATGGGCTGGCGGGGACGAGCGGCATCTCGCGCGAATACATTGGCCGCGTGGAGCGCGGGGATGCCAATCCGGCCTTCGTCGTGGTGGCGCAGATTAGCCACGGCATCGGCATGACGTTAAAGCAGTTTATTGATCGACTTGAGGAGTAGATTCGATTGGCAATCGAATCCCTCCCCGAAACTTCGATTGCCAATCGAAGCTACGGCAAGACCCGTCAACGATGATTGACTAACGGCAGGGGCGGGGTCTGTGCTCCTATCTCGGCCATCACACCCGATGTCCGCGATGAAGCTTCTTTTCACTCCAACAGCCCGCCTATCCCTGCCACGGATGCCGTTCCCGGCTTCAGGGACGGTGTTCCTGGGCAAAAGGGCGGTCCTGAGCCTCCAAACAGCCGCCCCATTTCGTCCGGGGTGCTCCATGAACGCGGCGGGGTGGCTGCTCCGCCGCTCGGGGTGGCCCATTGGCGGCGCGGGGTGCTCCACGGCCCGCTCATGGACGCCGGTCCGCCTGTCAGGGTGCTTCATCACCGACGCGGGGTGGCCCATCCGCCGCTCGGGGCTGCTCCCCATTTCCCGGAGTGAACACCCAGGCCCATTCATGGAAGACCCCGCCGCAAGCATGGCGCACCCCGGCTGTGCCAGTGATCACCCCGCCACAGCGAGTGCTCACCCCGCCGCTGATGTAGGCGCGTTCGCCAGAACGCGAAGGCCCCAGACTCGCACTTTGGCAAGTGCGCCTACGCCCGCCCGCCAACCAAGAACCAGGAACTCAGAACCAAGAACTCTGCCCGCATGAACTGGGATCAATCCAACTGGGACAGCGGCCTTTGGGACCAGCCGTCCGACTATTTTTCACCTCAACCCAAACTCAACAACAGCACTAAAATGAAACGTACCAACTACTACCCAAGCCGTATCGGCGACCAAGTGAACTGGCTCGACAACTACGGCATCAAACTCCCCATCTATGGGGCCACGCTCGGCGTCGTCGCGGGCGACATCACCGCCAGCGTCAACGACGCGAAATACGCCAACTACGTCCTCGGCACCTGGCTCAGCGCCGTGCGCAACTTCTCGCCATCAACCACCGACGCCGTCGATGACGTGCTCACCGGTGCGGGCACCGTGGCAATGGTGCTACCGACCTTCACCGCGCCCGCGCTGCCCGCCGGTGTCACGGCGGCGCTGCCGGGCACGCTAAACCGCATCTTTGCTCTCATCGCCAAGATGAAGCTCTCCTCCGCCATGACCGATGCCATCGCCACCGACCTCGGCATCGTCGGCTCCGAAGCGACCGAGAAGGCCGTGCCAAAATTCATCACCGAGATGCTGCAAGGCACGGGTTGCCAATGCGTGAAGCACACCTTCTACAAATACAATCATATGGGTGTCTATATCGAAGGCCGCCGTGGCACCGGAGCCTGGGAGTTCCTCGCCATCGACACCGAAAGCCCCTACATCGACGAGCGTCCGCTGCTCGTCGCAGGCACCCCCGAAGTGCGCGAATACCGCATGCGCTTCTGGGACAAAGGCACCCCCAACGGCGACTGGACCGATGTGGTGAAGGTCACGGTGTCGCCGTAGGCGACCAAGACTGGGAGAAGAGGAGAGGGGGAGACTGGGAGAGTCCTCGTCTTCTTCAAAGAATCCACTTCTCTGAATTTGCCATCATCGAAACCAACATCCGAATGATCTGCTCATACTCATCTTCTATTGCCAGCCAATGGTCTTCCGCAAGGTATCCGCAGCGGTGGGCGAAACGCAGCCAGGTTTGCGTTTCCGCCGCTTCCGTCTCGGCATCGCTGAGCTTGGCAATGAAAGCAGCCTCATACCGACGCTTTCGCCATGCCTCGGTGATGTTGGCGGCCACCGAACGTGATGAGCGCCGCCCTTGGTCTGTGAGCGAATACATCTCCTCACGCGGAAACTTCTTCGACAGCTCAAACAACTTCATCGCCGCCTCAAAGGACCGCTGAAACACTTCTAGCTCGGTATGTCGGGTGATCTTCATAAGGCCACCAGACTACCTCACCTCTCCCAGTCTCCAAATCTCCTCTTCTCCAAGTCTTATGTTTGATCCCACCAAACCCGCGAACAACTCGCCGAACTCATCGGCAGAGATGCGCAGCCAACTCACCTCGCTCAATGCCGACATCCAGCAGCGAGCGATGATCAACGATCTTAACAACGCCATTGCCAACGCTTTGGCTCAAACCAGCAACAACAGCAACGGCGTCGGCACACTCGGCCAAGGTGCTGACAGCAGCTACAACCAGAGTCAGATGCAGGATCTCATCAACAAAGTGGATGAACTGATCAATGCGCTGCGGCGGTAGAGAGCCACATTCGCGAATCTAGACATCTCCTGTGAGCGGTGGTCGTCCACGATGCTCACTGACGAGACCTACCATTGGTATTCGAGAGTGAGAGTGGAGCGGCCCTTTGGCAGCGTGAGGGGAATCAAGACTTCGCCTTCACGGGCGATGCCTTTGTGGTCGCTGGTGAGGCGGAGTTGCAGTTGATCGATCTTGAAGATTCGATTCGAATTCGTGCTGATTTTTTCACCGCAGGCCGCGCGGAAGTAGAACGGCTTCTGCGTCTCCAGTGCTTCAAACTGGAAGCTGCGTTTGAAATAAGCTTTGCCGTCTTTGTCACGAACGTCTTCGAAGAACTCCTCCACCGCGATGTTGCCGTATTGATAGCGAAACGTTGGTCGGCGAAGGGCATCAAGGTGATAGCCGCGATACTGATAACCGTGATCCTGCGGGAAAGTGTAGTTGGTTTTGCCTTTGGATGGCCATTCGTCGTCCATGGATTTCAAATGATGAAACGGAATGCCGGCGGGGAACTCGATGCGACTGTCGCCTTTCGCGCGGAAGGAGCCGAGATCGACGTTAGCGAAGTCATTCTTCCAAAGCATGCGCAGCGCCATCTCCTCGGAATCAAAGGCGAGATTCAGTCGCGCAGGGTAACCAACACCGATGCCACGAAAGCCCGCCGTGCCGCGGCCGCGACACATCTCCGCCACGTCGGTCACGCGGAGCTCATTTGACGTGCGCGCAAGCCCGAGCGGCTTCTTGGCCTGTGTGCCGCCTTCGAGATAGGTCCACAAGGCCTCAATCTGCTGAGCCGAGTCGCCACCGAGGATGTTCGGGCGGATGGATTGACCGCCCGGCCAGTAAGTGGGCATGATCACCGTTGGATGAAAGCGCTGCGGCTGACGCAGGTAGAGATGGAACCAGCTCTTTTGAAGACGCTCAGTCGTGTGCACGATATCGAGCGCGCCTGCGGCTGATTTTTGGCCATTGAAATCATGACACGCGATGCAACTGAAGCCCGTGGTGCCGATCATCTCGTAGCCTGCGTTCTTCGACTCCTGAACGTTTCCGATTTTGGGGAACGTGACATCTTCGAGGTGATCGACCTTGCCAAAAAGCTCCACCAAGTGCCCCACATTTGCCTCACCGAACTGCGGCATCGCCGCATCGAGGTAATTGCGCTGACGTTGACCATTTAAGAGCACAGCACTGATCCATCCCGGCGTGAGCTTGGCTCCCACATCGGTCAGTGGTGGTGGCAAGCGTCCCTGATCGCCCAGCGCTGGTGCGGTGCCGGTAAAGAGAGCGTTGCGATCCGCTGCGATGCCTCCCAAGCCGCTGCGTTCATGACAAGCGATGCAGTTGAATGTAGCGAGGGTCTTGTGCAGACGCTCCTTATCCGTGAGTTGCTTTGTTTCTATCTTTGGAAGTGCTTTGGCGATCAAAGCACGCTGCTCGGCACTCAGATCAAAACGCGGCCAAGCACCGGCTGCATCGCTCAGGCATCCGCGAGTGACATTCAGCTTCGCAAAGGCAACGGAGGATGCGGATTGCACACCGACATCGTCATGGCACTTCGCGCAGCCGAGTTTCGAGAAATGCTCGCGGCCACGTGCGGCGAGATCGGCATTCACCTTGGGCGATTCAAAGGCTGGAATGGGTTTATCTGAAACCGATAGCATTGACGAAGGAATCGTCTGCCGTGTGAACTGCGGACCTTCCATCTCAAAAGAGAGCGATGGCTCACGACCGGTATGAACATAGACCAGCTCAATCTTCCGCCAACCCGCTGCGAGTTCCGCAGTGCCTTGCAACTTTTTCACGCCACGCCGGTCTTTGGGCTCCTCGTTGATGACTTCTTTGCCATCCAGGCGCAGCGAGCCGCCATTCATGGTGAGATAAAACGTGTAGCGTCCCGCATTGGCGATGTTCAGCCAGCCCTCGTATTGGATCGCCGCGTGGTGATGCACCTTGCCGAAGTGCGACAACGAAAAATCCTTCACATAGTCCGCCTTCTCCGGTTCCACTTCATCGCTGTCGATTCCTTGCCAAACTTGGCCGCGATACATCGTGTAGCTGAGGTTGCCAGGCACGCGTGTGTCACGCAGCAGGTAGTGCGCGATGCAGTCCAGATCGCGTCCCTGCAATCGCATGTCCGGCATCCTTCCTGATGGCCTGCTCGCATGAGGCTGCCGCAAAAAGGTCACCAAACTCTTGAAACTGTATTTCTTCTCCAACGCACCGAGTGGCACCGAAGTCTGCTTCATCGTCTCGACACCTTTTGCATCGCGTGGCGAATGACAAGCCGCGCAGCCACGCGAATGGAACAGTTTTTCACCCAAACTCGCCGCAACGGCATCAGGCGGCTGCAACTCGAAGTCGCTCTTCTTCAGCGATAGCAAAAAATGCGTGATCTCAGTCGCTATTCGCCCTTTGTCCGCCGCTGGCATCACATCCGGCATCGTCGTGCTCGGCTTCACACCATGCGGATCAGCAATGAACGCCTCAATGTAAGCCGGATTCACCCGCGAACCGACTGCTGCTAGCCGTGGTGCTTTCTTCGACTGCACTGCAAACGCTGCGGTGCTCGAATGGCACGCCACGCAGTTCATCTCTTCGATCAAGACTTGCCCTTTCAGCTCTTGATCGAGTGTGCTCGCTACAATGCCAGGAAGCATCACCTCACCGGCTGCGGCAAAGCCCCCGAGGCGAATCGTGCAGATCACCAAAACTAGCCATGCGAGCAGCCGGTCGGTGAAGATCAATGGTTTGTTCTTCATCTGAATCACCCTGCATCACAGCAACACAATCGCAATAATCCGTAAACCCTTTGTCGGAAATCAATGGCGACCCGAAATGTCAGTCGCAAAATCCATTTGCATCAGGGTTTGAGGCTAAGCACGGTTTTGTCTGCCGCATCTTTGAGTTCGATCTTTTGAATCTGAGTACTGCCGCCAGGGAAATGCAGGCGCAGGTGAATAATCTTGCCGCTTGGAGGAAGCTCGACGTCAAGTATCTGCCAATCGCTCTCAGCGCTAACTTTGAAAGCGACTCGATTCGCGGGGAGGAAGTCTTTATTGCCATCCATACGCCAGGCGATGCCGCCTGCGCCGGCAGTGTCTGACTTGATGCTAAATGTGGCAGTGAGTGGGCCTTTGAGCTTGAGTTGGCTACGGGTGATGAAGGGCGATTGTTTGCTTTTGTCGGCGGTGAGTTGCAGGACCCCATCCTTTACGTTGAGAGTGCCATTGCGTGCCAACCACCCTTGGAAGCCGGCATCAGCTTCTACTTTGGGTGCCTTGCTGAACGTGTTTGCGATGGTTTTACCTTCGAGGTAGTGGTCGAAGTAGTCGTTCCAAGTCGAGGCCATGGGGCCGAGCGCCATGCCGGGTGGTGTGAGGCCGTCGGCCCATGATTTGAGCTTGCTGCGGAGTCGCGTGGTGATCTCGGGATGTTGCGTGGCGAGATTGTGCTTCTCTTCGCGGTCGGTGGCGAGGTCGTAGAGGTATTCGCGCTCGCCACCACGCAGGAGTTTCCAGTTTCCTTCGCGGATGGCGCTTTGGGCGCTCCAGCGCCAGTAGAGCGCATCATGTGGTGCGGCTTTGTTTTCACCCGTGAGGTGTGGGAGAAGATTCACACCATCGAGATCGCCGGACTTCAATTGCAGGTTCGTGATCGCGGCAGCCGTCGCAGCGACATCGAGGGCGCTGACGGGATGCTCATAAACCTGACCGGCGGGGATCGTGCCTGGCCAAGCGATGAGGAAAGGCGTGGACATGCCGCCTTCGGCCAGCATGCCTTTTTCGCCGTTGAGCGGATTGTTGAGGCTGCCGTCCCAACCTCCGGCATCGCCATTGAGGGGTGAGTCGATCTTGTGGATCTTCAGCGGGGCACCGTTGTCGCCGATGAAGAAGATGAGCGTCCTCTCGGTGAGGTTGTGCTTTTTCAACGTGCTCGTGATGAGCCCCACACCGTCGTCGATGGCCGAGAGCATGGCCAGCGCGGCGCGTCGTCGTTCCGGCATATCGCCAGGAAAGCGATCCATGTAACTCTTTGGCGCATCCAGCGGCGTGTGCGGGCCGCGATAGGCGACGTAGAGGAAGAAAGGCTGGTCCTTGTAGCGCTCAATGATCGACGCAGCCGCCTTGGAGCAGCCATCCAGATGATATGCCTCGGGTGCGAGATCACTCATCGGGCGATCTTTGCCATCGAGCGTGATGTTCGCGGCAAACTTCTGCCCACCGTGCTGCGAATACACATGTTTGAAGCCATGCCGCGTGATCTCGTTCTGCGGTCCGAGGTGCCACTTGCCGAATTGCGCAGTCACATAGCCCGCGCTCTGCAATCGCGTGGCGATGGTGGTCTCCTTGTTAAAGCCGTCCAGCGCAGAGCCGTTGTTATCGAGGTCGAAGCGACCCTGGAACTTGCCCGTCATCAATCCGCCGCGCGATGGCACGCACTGCGGCGCGGTGCTGTAACCATGCGTCGCGACCACGCCACTGCGGGCCAGTGCATCGAGATTCGGCGTCTTGATGTCCTTCATCACGCCATGGATGCCGAGATCAGCATGACCGTGGTCGTCAGTGTAGATGAGGATGATGTTGGGTTTATCCGCAGCCTGAGCGAAAGCACAGAGGGCGCAGAGAAAAACAGAGGGAAGGCGTTTCATGGCGTGTGCGCTGAAACGCAGGTTTTTCATCCGAATCTCAGCAAAGATTGTGTCGGATTCAGCAGGCCTCCAGAGCGCCATCTAAGCTGGATCAATCTCTAGAAGCCAAACGATGCCTCTTTTATCTTTGGTTTCCGAGTTTGAGTGGAGACAGTTTCTCCTGAAGGTTGCCGTCAGCGCGGGAATGACACAGAGTAAGGAGCGAATGCGATCGATGAACCACTCCAGACCTAACCCGCTTGTTCCAGCATTGGCTGGCTGGCTGCTCATGGCCGGATGGGTGTTTGCGCAGACCACACCACCCGTTGACGGCATCCAGGATGAAACCCGGGCGCTCACTGACGAAACACACCGCCAGATCGCGCAAGAGTTGAAGCTATTCCGCGAAGATTTGAAATGTGATGCGTGGATTACCGCATCCAGTTTCACGCCAGCAGGTGTCACCGTCCGGCGACAGGCTCAAACCACCCGCCGCGAATGGAGCGGACTGCGTCCTGCCGTGCTCATGGCCTTTGAGCGTGCCAGCAACAGCAGCTCCATGTCATTCGCCCCTGAGTTCTGGGAACGTTACCCGTCCACCGAACTCGTCGAAATCATGCAGGAGACGCGGCGCATTCTGATTGATACCAAGCTCACTCTCGATGAGCGCCTGGCCCTTGCCACACGCTGTTGGATCGATCGACTCCGTGTCATGGAGAGTGTGCGGCTCAAACAATCACTCTGGATTCAGCGTGGTGAAAAACGTTACGCACTGATCTTGGTCACGGCGCTTGGAGTTGCTGCCGCCATCGCCGCCGTGCTTGGATTCGCATCTCGCAGACTGAGCGCACGCGCCGACCGTCGCTATTCTTTTCCCGACGTGCACGTCGGCATGCGCTTTGGCGCTGCCTACGGCGGCGGCGTCACTGCCGAGATCAAAGCCAACGCCGCTGCCCAATAAACTGCGGGAACGCTTTATTCGTCACTCGTCTTGGTGCCATCTGGCTTGAGGCCCATGCCTTCGAGCTTTTTATCGAGTTGCTCCACATACTTCCACGGCAACTTCTTGCGCTGATACTTGCGGAACAACAAATCACGCAGCTCCAGCCAGCGCTCCGGTTCCGGTCTGTCCACCGGCGTCCACGACTCGCCGTCGGGATGAGCGATCCGAAAGAGCCACTCACGGGAATCCCAGTACGCGCGGATGTACTGCTTGCGGCCGTCTTCCAGACGCTCGTGCCATTCGTGGATTTGGTTTTTGGTCATTGAGAGCGCCCAGGATGCGCTAGTATCGCCTCCATGCAAGCCGCCAGCCCCGGTAGTTCCTCTGCCCTGCCCAAACTTCTGCTCTACCTTCTCGTCGTCATGCTCGGCGGTGCCTTGCTGGCCGTGCCGCTGTTTCACCTCGGCAAAGCAGCATACGGCTGGTTATCTACGCCTTCGTGGCAAGACATCGGCATGGCCCAGTGGCTGCGCTCCGAAATCGAGCGCGCGCATTTCACCCGCTACTTCAACCGCGCCGTGCTCGTTTGCGCCATCGTGCTCATTTGGCCGTTTCTGCGCTGGGTGAAGCTGGATCGCTCGCTGCTGCCGACATGGAAGCCGCTCAGCGCTGGCATCAAACAATGGGCGCTCGGCTTCGCACTTGCCAGTGGCCTGCTGCTCGTACTCGGCTTCGTTTTCTTCAAAATCGGCGCGTATCAACTGCATCCACAGCCGCGCTGGTTCAAATTCGGGGAACCCATCACCGCAGCGCTTGGCGCAGGCATCGTTGAAGAGTTTTTCTTCCGCGGGCTGCTCCTCGGCCTGCTTTTGCGCACCATGTCCACGCGCACTGCCTTGATCGCCGGAACATTTGTCTTTGCCCTCGTGCATTTCCTCAAGCCCCCGGAAGGCTGGCAGATCGACGATGCCGCCGTCACTTGGAGCAGTGGTTTTCACGTCCTCAAACAAATCGCCGTCGGCTTTGGTGACGTGCAGTTCCTGCTCGCTGAATTCGCCACGCTGTTCGCCGTCGGCTGGGTGCTCGCTCAGGTGCGGATGCAAACCGGAGCCTTGTGGGCTGGCATCGGCCTGCATGGTGGCTGGGTCTTCGGCCTGAAATACTTTAGCGCCCTCACCTCCTACTCGAATGGCTGGCTGCCTTGGATTGGTGCCAATCTTAAAATCGGCCTCGCTCCATTGTTCACCGTGTTATTGACTGGTTGGATCGCCTCTCGACTGCTTCGCACCCGATAAATCATTTGCGCCGTTGGCTGCCGCACGGAATCATGGCACGCAACAGCCCCTCGCCCGGGTGGCGGAATTGGTAGACGCGCCAGACTTAGGATCTGGTTGAGAAATCAGTGCAGGTTCGAGTCCTGTCCCGGGCACCACGCCTTGTAAATCAAGGCTTCCAGCGTCATGGAGGGTTTAGAAAATCAGCACTTAATTTTCTGGCTGTGCACCGCTGTGCATCTGTAGCGACCAAACCATGCGCCATAGCAAGTCGAGAACCCGGCCAAAGGGTAGAAATTCCCCGGCTCCAAACCCATTCCAGCAGTCCCGGTCAGAGGATTCACGGACTTACTTTGGGGTCGTAGTGGTTCGCCTAGACAATGCCCACACCGAAATGCTCTACAGCTTTTCGTCCAGTAGTGTTCTCCTTCGGTGGTTCCCTGCCGTTGATCTCATGATTCCTCACGCTGCATCCTAGCTGGCAAAAATGAAAAGGGCGGCCCGGCCACCGGCGGCGGGCATCACTTCCAGCAATCATCACTTGGCAAATGCACCACAAATAATACACTCCAGCCAAGCAAGCCTTTCTGCCCGTGCCCGCACCCCGCCCGCTGAACGTCATCTTCTACCGCTCCGCATCCGGCAATGAACCCGTGCGGGACTGGTTGAAGGACTTGCCCGCAGACGAGCGCCGCACCATCGGCGAGGACATCAAGACCGTGCAATACCGCTGGCCGCTTGGCATGCCGCTGGTGGACAGCCTCGGTGATGGCCTCTGGGAGGTGCGCACACGTTTGCCCACACGCATCGCCCGCACCCTTTTCATCGTCCATCAGGAGGAAATCCTCCTTCTGCATAGCTTCATCAAAAAGACCCAACGCACACCCTCGGAGGACAGGGCGCTCGCCCTGAAACGCAAACATGCCTACATCCAAAACAGCCAAGGTTAAGAACCCCCATCGCGGCAGCAGCTTCGACAGCTTCCTCGCGGAGGAGGGCATCCTCGAAGAAGTCGAGGCCGTCGCCGTGAAGCGTGCCATCGCGCTTAAGATTGCCGATCTCATGCAGAAGGGCAGCGTCTCGAAAGTCGCCCTGGCCCGCCGCATGTCCACCTCACGCGCCCAGCTTGACCGCCTGCTCGATCCTGAGAATCCCAGCGTCACGCTTGGCACCCTTTCCCGTGCTGCAAAGGCACTCGGGCGCAAGGTGCGGCTGCTGATGGTCAAGGTGTAGCCCTTGCATGCGCGGTCTTTTTTGTGCCGTCACGCTGCCGCTGCGAGTGGGACACGGGTATGCGTTGGACGCGCCACGCACGACAGCGGTTTGGCCGGCTGGTGATTTCGCGGAACTGCGTCCGCTGAGTGGGATGCAAGCCTAGGCAACGAATCACGTTCCCATCCTCATGCGCTCGCTGCTTCTCTTTCTCTTCGCCCTCTGCCCTTCGCTCTTCTTGCCCGCCGTAGCCTTGGCGAAGGAGGGTGCGGCACCACCCAACATCGTCTTCATCCTCGCCGATGACTTCGGCTATGGCGATCTCGGCTGCATGGGCTGCACAGACATCTCCACGCCGAACATCGACCGCCTCGCCTCCGAAGGGGTAAAGTTCACCGATTTCTACTCAAACGCACCTGTTTGCACACCTGCGCGCACCGGCTTCATGACCGGACGTTGGCAACAGCGTTGCGGACTTGAATACGCCTTCGGTTATACCGCGGAACAGTCACGCCGTGTAAACGGCCAGTGGGTCAACGAACCCGACATCCATGCGCTCGGCCTACCGTTGACCGAAACCACCATCGCTGACCGACTCAAGGCCGCTGGTTATGCCACGGGTGCCTTCGGCAAATGGCATCTCGGCTTCAAAGACGAGTTCAATCCCACCAAACGCGGCTTCGACGAGTACTTCGGCGAACTCCTCGGCCACGCCGATTATTACAAGCACGCCTACTATGACGGCACTTACGCGTTGCGGGATGGTCTTAAGCCCGTGAAACGCGACGGCTACTTCACCGACCTCGTCAACGAACGCGCCGTGAAATTCATTCGTGATCACAAAGCTGCGCCGTTCTTCCTTTACGTGCCGCACCTTGCTGTACACGGCCCCTTCCAGCCGCCGGATGCTCCCGAGACACCGATGGTCACGAAGGAAAGCATGCACCACGGCAGCCGCGCCATTTACAAAGCGATGGTCGAGCGCATCGACCTCGGCGTTGGCCAGATGCTCGCCGAATTGGAGAAACACGGCCTCACCGACAACACGCTCGTCGTTTTTTCCAGCGACAACGGCGGCGAACGTTACAGCCGCAACCTGCCGCTCTTCCATCACAAGGCCACCGTCTGGGAAGGCGGCATTCGCGTGCCCTGCCTCATGCGCTGGCCAGCCAAACTGCCCAAAGGCAAAGTCACCTCGCAAATGGCCATCACGATGGACCTTCATACAACCTTCCTCGCTGCCGCCGGAGTCACGACACCCGCACCCAAGCCCCTCGATGGCATCAATCTCCTCCCGCTTCTCGCCGCCGATGCCAAACCCATTGAGCGCAGCTTCTTCTGGCGCATCGACCGCTCCAACCGTCAGCAACACGCCATCCGTCACGGGAAATGGAAATACATCAACGACGGCAACACCATGGACCTCCTCTTCAACCTCGAAACCGACATCAGCGAACACACCGACCTCGGCTACCAGCACCCCGACATCCTCCAAGACCTCAAAACGGAATTAAAGGCGTGGGAGGCTGAGATGGATGCGAGTGAAAGAGAAGTTTGGGTGCGGTGAAAGCACGAATGACACATTGCTCGCATCAACACTCTGCGTATCTCTCGTCCACCATGAACCGACCCACGCTTCACACCCTCGCTCTCTCTTTACTCACCACCGCCGCCTTTGCGGACGGCGCTTTCTACGGCGATCCACCCGACGCCACGCATCCGTGGGCGATTCATGACATGAACCGAGCGCAGCCGATGCGTGTGGAGCCGGGGACGTTCAGTTCGCAGGAGAAGCCGGGCATGCCGCCTTCGGACGCGATCATTCTCTTTGGTGGGAAGCCCGAGGAGATCGAGAAATGGCAGGCAGACAAAAACCCTGCGGAGCCGACGAAGTGGGAAGTCAAAGACGGCGTGCTGCAATGCGTGCCGGGCAGCGGTTACGTGCGCACGAAAGAAGAATTTTCTGACTGCCAACTTCACCTTGAATGGAGTGCTCCGAGCAAGGTCGAGGGCAACAGTCAAGGGCGTGGTAACAGCGGTGTGTTCCTCATGGGTCAGGTCGAGGTGCAGGTGCTCGACAATTACAACAATCCCAGCTACCCCGATGGCATGGCTTCATCCATCTACGGCATCAATCCGCCGCTGGCGAACCCGCTGCGTGCTCCCGGCGAATGGCAGACCTACGACATCATCTTCCGCCGCCCCATTTTCAAAGACGGTGTCGAACTCGATCCCGGCTACATCACCGTTTTCGTGAATGGTGTGCTCACGCAGGACCACACACCGCTTGAAGGCGGTGGCGGGCACATGCGGCGCTCCAAGCCACGCGCATTTCCAGATCAAGGCCCGCTCAAGCTGCAGGATCACGGCAATCCCGTGCGCTATCGCAACATCTGGTATCGCCCGCTGCCGAAGCGAGCCATCGAAGGCGGCGAAGCCAGCCACATGAGTGAAGCCGCCACCGCCGCGAAGCGTGCCGAGATCGCCAAGAACATCCGCGAAGACGCCGCCAAGCTCGAAGGCAACGCCAAGATGCTGCGCCTGTTTGAATCCATCTGCTATGAGGCCAATGCCGACGCGCAGGAGTTTGCACTCACCGCCGTCAAAGATTTCGCCGCCGCTATGAAAGCCGTGCCTGCCGACAAGATCGAAGCACAGAAAGGTGAGATCCTGCACGTCACCAAAGCGCTACGCTACCTCACCCAGTTCAAGTTCCTGCCAGAAGATCTCGCTGCGAAGCAGGAACTCGAAGCCATCATCAAGGCGAACGATTGGGAGCCGAAACCAAAGAAGAAGTAATCACCGGCTGAAATAAACCGCGTAGTAGGAGGTGGCTTCCATCTCCTCGAGGTGCATGCGGCGGTTGCGGGCCTGTTCGCCCCAGCTTTCGGTGAAGATGGCTTCGCGTTTGTCGGCGCGATAGCCGTTCACGATGGACGAATGCGCGGGAGCACCTCGCTTCGGCCAGGTTTTGCGATCTTCCATGCTGGCAACAGGCAGTTCGGCCTTCTCACCACGCGCAATGCGTGCGGAGTAAGCGGAGTGAATGTAATCACGCTCCTCCGCCCACCAGCGAAACACGACAACTGGCATACCTTGATCAATGCTCTGCTTCATCTTCGCCGATTCAAACTTCGGCGAACGCTGCGCCTTCACGCCAGCCTCCTGCGCCACATTGCCAAAGAGTTCGCGGATGTCGGATTTGATTTCGACGCCGTATTGGAAGCCACTGAGCGCCGCATACTCCTCTGCGCCCGGCTGCAAGCCCAGCAGGCTGCCCACCATCGCCAACGTGGCGACACCGCAGTAACCACGGTTCCCCTGCGGCACCATCGGCACCACAGGCAGACGCCGTTCAGGGTTGTTCGCGGCTGCTTTCGCGGCGGTGACCGGCAAAGTGACAAGTAGCGTGCGCGCATCGGCTTCACTGCGGAAAAAATCGAGCAGCAGGAGCTGATGCTCGTAGCTCATGAGCCGTGCAGCACCCTTCGGCAGTTTGAAAATCTGCGTCTTCATCTCCAGGCCGCTGCGTTTGCCAAGAACGAGGTCTTTGCCGGCATCAGCGCCGAGTTTTTTCAAGCCATCGAGCACGGCTTCTTTGCGCTCGCTGAACTCCTTGTCGAAACGCAGCTTTCCTACTTCAAAGGTTTCATCCTTGGGTAGATTCGAGTTGTTGAAGCCAAAAAAACTCCCGGCATCGAGGATGACGGCGCTGATCGAATGCACGCTGCCATTCACCAAGCGTGCGCTGACGGCCATCGGCTGAATATCAAACACAGCACCACGGCTGGCGGCAGACACGCGCGAGATACCAGCGGTTTCGACCACTGGCGCCGGAAACAACGCAGCAAACTCCGGACTCGACCAGCGCGTGGCATCGGCAAAAAGTTTTTCATCTCCACGCACGCTGGCGCAGAGCAGCAACCAGCACAGCGCCAGCCGTCGCGAGATCATGCTTTCGACCGCGTGAGCGTCACGCTGACCATGCTGGCCTGCTGATGCAGCGTGATGATGAGTTCTTTGCCGACATTGACTTTATCAATGCCTTGCGTGGTCCATGTGGTGTTGCCTTGGAATACGCCAATGCTGGTGGTGAGACGCTTGGCAAGCGCTGCAGCGCCACCGTTCTGTTTGGCCGGATCAAACTGTGCGATCACCGCCGTGATGGCACCGTCCGCATTGCGCTCCACCAATGCCCGTGAAGCAACGACGCCAAAAACAGCGCCAGTTGTTTCCGTTTGCTGAGCGTTGGGACTGCCCTGCACCGCCGCCCAAGTTCCAGGCAATTTCGCCGCCGCTGACCACTGGGATTCGACACGAAACCATTCTTCGAGGGTTGTGCCTTCATCATTCTGGCCGGCGATAAAAAAGCCGTTATTTACCGGCAACGACCAAGCACTCAGGGCAAAGCCGCACAACAGGGTGATAAGCAAGATGCGTTTCATGGTATGGTAATACCAGAAACGACCAGTAAAGGTCAATCCTGACATTTATGCGGTCATACGACCGCGTCCGCCGCCAGCGCGGCATTGCCAATGATGCCAGCCTCATTGCTAAAGCGGGCTGGCATAATTTGCAGGCGTTCCCAAACCACCGTGCTGAGCATGCTCTGCACTTTGCGTTTGAGCGGTGCAAAGATCAGATCACCGGCCTGCGCAACGCCACCACCGATGACGAAGGCTTCGGGATTGAGCAACCACGCGATGCTGGCGATGGCGGTACCGAGCCAGTCGGCTACTTCGCCCCAGATTTGACGCGCGATGTCATCGCCTGCCTGCGCGGCATCCGCGATCTTCTTGGGTGTGCAGTCCGCGATGTCTTTATCGATCCCGGCCTCGGCGTAGCGCAATACGGCGTGCTCGGCGATCTGCTGATTTCCGGTGTATTTCTCCAACGCACCGAGATTGCCGTAGTGGCCGGGCTTGCCGTCGAAATGAATGCTCATCTGGCCGATCTCGCCCGCCGCAAAGCCGCTGCCGCGAAACATTTTGCCATCCAATACGAGCCCACCGCCGATGCCAGTGCCCATGGTGAGACCGATGACGTTTTTCAAACCACGTGCGGCACCGTAGCGAAACTCGGCGTAGGCCATCGCGTTCGCATCATTTTCGACGAGCACCGGGAGGCCGGTTTTTTCGCTGAGGATCGCCTTGAGCGGGACATGCTTCCAGCCGGGAACGTTCGTCAGCTCATGCACGAAGCCATGGTCGAAATCAACGAGACCGGGAACGCCGACGCCGATGGCGCAGATGTCCGGGTATTTCTGTTGTAGCTTCGCGACACGAGCAGCCATCTCGCCAATGAGCGCGGCCGGGCCGTGGAACTGGACGGTGGGGATGGGCTCGTCGATGACGAGGAGTTCATCGCCCCGGCACACGCCGAGTTTCACGGAGGTGCCACCGAAGTCGATGCCGATGGAGGTTTTTGCAGTGTCAGCCATAACATTCCGCCTCAAAGCGGGGCGCGGAGAGTGCCCACCAAACGCAGTGCGCGCAAGATTAAATCAGGGCAGCAAAGGAGAAGCATCTAAGGCCACTCCAACTCCACGAGTGTTACGCCCTGACGTGCGAGCTTGAAGCTGATCTCGGTGTTTCCGTTCTCAGACTTCAGCTCAGTCTTGTCCGTGGCTTTCTCTAGCTGACTAGCTTCTTCCAGCAGGCGAATCTGATCGGCGGTGGGCTTTTGAGGAGAGCCGAGGACTTGCCAGACGATGAAGGAGTTCGAGTGACCTTCATCGATGAGCGTACGGGTGAGCTTGGGATTGCCTTCGGGAGTGTTCGTGAGTTGAACCGTGATACTCGCTTCGGGTCCAGAGAGATCATCGTCGTGGTAATGCCATGCTAGGATGGTGATGCGCTTGCCTTCGCGCGCGGCGAGGGCGGAAATGTCGGGCTTATCGCGGACGCCTGTTTTGAGCATGTCTTCGAGGGAAACGGCGGCATCGCTCTCCACCCGGAGTCGATCTCCGCTCATGCGTGAGAACATGCGGAAGGTATTGAGCACGGGCTTGTCGATGCCATTGGTGGCGAGCGTGCGAAAACCAGCGAAGTAAGGCTGGTCCTCAAACTCAAACGCCCACGTGAGTGCGCCTTCCAGATTGACGCCATGCTTCTCAGCGAGGTCGAGTTTGCGAGGGAAGCTAGCGACGGTGTAGCTGGAATACATGGTGCCGTTTCGATAGGCGAGGTTGTCACCTTTGCATGCGGCGCAACCTTCGGGATCGGACTCGCCGATGACGATGGGTGTGTGCTTGAGTTCAGGATGCTTTGCGACCACGCCGAAGGCACCGTCGATGTCATTGAGCTGGCTGGAGATCCCCATGCGCACGTGTCCATCGACTTGCTTCGGGTTGCCTTTGGCATGGAAGGAAATAAAATCGAGCGGCGTGCCTTTCTCGCCGCTGGCCAGGTTGGTGCCCTTGAGGCAGTGGTTGAGAAAGGCTTCCAAAAAGTCGCCGCCCTTGCCTTGAGCGAGATCAGGACCACCGACCTTCGCTCCAGGTATGGCGCGGCGCACCGCACGGATGGCGTGGTCGTGCAGCTTGAAGAAGCCCTCACGAGTTCCTTTCCAATAGTCGACGTTCGACTCATTCCAGGTCTGCCAATACCAATGCAGCACTTCCTTCTCGCCATACTTTTCGACACAATGCTTCGCCCATTGATACACAAGCTCTTCCCACTTCGCGTAGTCCTTCGGCGGATACGCCCAGCCCCCAAACAGATCCTCGTATCTCGCATTGGGGAAGTGATGCCGATACGGCTCCGGCTTCGTCGAAAGCGCCTGCGGCATGAAGCCGATCTGCACATAAGGCCGCACACCTTTCTCGCGATAGGTGTCAAAGATGCGGTCCACGATGGTCCACTCATAGACTGGATTTCCTGCGGCATCTTCCGTGTAGGCGTTGGTTGAGCCCCATTTCAATCCGTGCTCGCCCTTGCCAGTGCTGAGCAAACTATGCGTGCGGAAAAACACCTCGTCCTTCTTCAATTCACCGAGTTCACCGAGCAGCTCGCTGCCGTGCTTCATGTAAGCGTAGTTGGGCTCATCCGCCCCGAAGAAGCGCCAGATGGGTTTGAGCGGACCAGTCGGTTTCGCTAAATCAATTTGAATCTGCACGGGAATGGTCGCCTCCACCGGCGCAGGCAGCGTGCCTTCATAAACGCGCACATAATCGACCACGAACTCATCTTCCTTCGTCGGGTCCTTTTCCCATTCGTTGGTGGCTCCTGCCCACGCTGCGGCCTCACAACTCAACTTCAAGTAGCCGTGCTTTTGGCACGGACCTTGAGAGATTGTCTTGCCGTTGTCTTTGCTGCCGAGTCCGATCAAATTCGTGCGACCCACTTCCCGACCGTCAAAGAAGGCCACGTAGTAGTGCTCGTCCCAATACATGCCGAATCGGTGGAACTCGCCATCGGCCAACTCAGGAGTCGGTGCGAGTTTGATGCCAGTGGCGTTGTGCTTCGCGCCGTAACCGTCCCAGTGGAAGTTCATGCCATATCGCGGCACGTTGGACTGTTGGAAACTCTCCAAGATGTCCGCCTCGATGCCTTCGCGGGTGTCCGCACTGTTCACGTTACCGCACATCATCCAAAACGCGGCCCAGTAGTCCGACTTCATGTTCTTCGGCAGCTTCGCACGCGCCTCAAAGTAGCCGTAACGCTGCGCAAACATCGTCTGCTTCGGATCATAGTCCTTCCGCGTCCGCACGGCCGCGCAGTCGTAGCGCAGCACGGGATCATCACTCAGAAGAATGCCAAGATGCAGCGCACCCTCGCTTACCGTGGCCAGTGACTTCACCCATCAACAACTCCCTTGTCGCGGCATCTCCGGCGCTTGCCATTTCTTGGTGTCGAGTTGGTTGCCATCGAACTCATCGCTAAAGGTAAGCTTAAACTTGTCGAGGTCGATCTCAGGCTCCTTGGCAGCCACGAAAAGCGGTGATCCAACTGCCAGAATAAGAGTTAAACAGCGAAACATGGAGAGAATTGGTTGCGGCATTGGAGGCAAGCTGATGCTGTAAGAATGGAAGATGATGGACCAAAAAGAGCAGCATCACCCCCTTGTCAATCCAGCCACTTTTGCATCCGCTGCGTTCGGTCCACTTTCATACTCGCTAAGCGTAAGGAAGACAGAAGTGCATGTTGGCGCATGGATCGACGATCTAGCGGGAACGCATAGCAAAGAGCGGCTCGATTCGTGTGGATGATGAGATCTCTGTGCTTGTTCGGTGACTACTTCGCCCCTTCGGCATGTTTCCCCGCTGGCCGTTTGTTCACCTGGATCTCTGCCTCACGGCTGAGCAGTTCTTGCTTGAGACGGGCGACGATTTCGGGATTGGCGGCGGCGACGTCTTGGGTTTCGCCGGGGTCGGTCGCGAGGTTGTAAAGACTGGGCACGGGGCCGCCTTTGGGGGGCTTGGTTTTGCCAGCCGCTTTCTTGGCTTTCTTGTCGGCAGCGTCGCCTTTGAGGAAGAGCTTCCAATCACCTTGGCGAATGGCTGCGGCATTGTTACCGCCGATGTAGAGATGCGTGTCACGCACGGGGCCAGCATTGGCATTGAACATGAGCGGGGTGATGTCACGCCCATCGAGGATGCGGTCCTTCGCTGGCTCGATGCCGACGAGTTTGGCAAAGGTGGGCAGGATGTCGATGTTGCCGGCGATCTGATTGCATATCGTGCCAGCGGGGATCTTGCCGGGCCAGCGCATGATGCAGGGCTCGCGCACGCCGCCTTCGAAGTTGGTGCCTTTGTTGCCACGCAAAGGTGGTGCCGCGCGACCTGCGGGGCCATTGTCAGAGGTGAAGATGACGAGCGTGTTGTCATCGAGCTTGAGTTCCTGAAGCGTGGTCATGATCTGACCAACGGACCAGTCAATCTCCTCGATAGCATCGCCAATCAGGCCCATTTTGCTCTTGCCTATGAAGGCCTCCGAAGCAGCCAGAGGCCCGTGGATCATTGTGTGAGGCAGATAGATAAAAAACGGCGCTTCCTTGTGCTCGCGGATGAACTTCACGGCTTGTTCCGTGTAGCGGCGAGTGAGTTGGGATTGATCAGGCTGTGTCTCGATGACCTTCTCGTCATCATAGAGCGGCAGCGGCGGCATCTCTTTGCGTCCGGCTTGCATGTCGTTGCTGTAGGGCAGTCCGAAGTAATGATCAAAGCCCTGACGCGTTGGCATGAACTCTGGGTAGTGCCCGAGATGCCATTTGCCGATGGCGCAGGTCGCGTAGCCCTTCTGTTTCACGATCTCGGCCAGCGTGACCTCGTCGGAGTGCAAGCCGATGGTATCTCGCGGAAAAAGCACACCAGGAATGGAGACGCGAGTGTTGTAGCAGCCTGTCATCAGGCAAGCGCGAGACATGGAGCAAACCGGCGTCGCATAAAAACTCGTAAACTTCATGCCCTCGGTCGCAAACTTATCCAGATGCGGCGTGCGCACCTCTTTGTTACCGAACGGGCCGATGTCCGCATAGCCCATGTCGTCGATGAAGATAAGGACGATGTTCGGCGTGGTGGCGGCATGAGCGAAGCCGCAGAGGAACAAAGAGAGCAGGAGGAGATGTCGCATGGTGGGCTGTGAAACGTTGGGTTTGGGACGAGTTGTCGATAACTTCGCTGGTCTCACTTCTTGAACATTTTGCCCCGCTTATCACCACCCGAAAGGATGTAGACGAGGAGGTCGGCGAGTTCTTCGGGGTTCATGCTGTTGATCATTCCTGGAGGCATGAGCGAAGTGGGCGAGGCTTTGCGGGACTTGATCTTGTCGCTTCGCACTTCGGTGATCTCGCCGGGGGCGGCGGGATTGGTGGCGACTTGGAGGAAGCCGCCTTCTTCGCCGGTGATGCGACCGATGATGGTGTTGCCGTTCCTTAGCTCGATGATGCTGCTTTCGTATTGGTCGGAGATGACCTTGCTGGGATCGACGATGTTCTCGACAAGGTCGCGCAGCGTGTAGCGATTGCCTGCGGCGGTGAGATCGGGGCCGACTCCGCCGCCTTCGTTGCCGAGGCGATGACAGGCCTGGCAAGCGGCGGCGATGAAGAGCTCGCGCCCGCGGTCGAAGCTGCGGCCGCTTTGCACCTTCGAGGCCAAAGCGGTGACTTCATCGACGGTGTAGGCCTTGCCCGGGCCTTTCGGTGGCTTGATCGCCTCGGGCTTGGTGGCGATGAACTTGGGCGTGGCGAGCACGGCGAGCTTCTTGCGCTCCTCCGCGTCCGGCACAGAGGCGAGCGCGTCATTGCGAATCGTGTCGATGAAGCCGCGGAACTGGTTGCCGCCGAGCCACGGGCCCGTTTTGGCAAACCACGCGAAGAACTCGCGGCGCAGCTCCGGCGTCCAGCCGTTCTTGGCAAAGCGCAGGCCGTAGGCATACGCGATCTGCTGCGTGTTCGGCCGTGCGTCGCCGCTGCGGAGGAAATTCGGGCCGTAGCGGTCGTTGCGGGCCATGCGTTCGATGGAGAGCCACGACACAGGATCGTCCTTCGCCGTGCGCATGAGCTGGATCGTCTCCGCGATGACTTCGGAGGAACCGAGCGCTGCGAGCGTGCGCGACAGCTCGCGATTGAGATCGTTCGTCTTCGCCGGAAACACCGCATCGAGTCGCGCGAGGGTCTTCGCGAGCGAATCACCTTCCGGCAGGCCGTTGCGAGCGAGGCTGATTTGATACACACGCACGAGCGCGAGCTGCTGCGCGGCATCGAGCTGTGCAAAGTCGAGCGCATTCAGCATCGTGAGCAAGGCGGCCTGATGTTCTTTTCCTCCCATGCGAGCGAGCGCGACACCGCTCTCGATCACCGCCCAGGGTTCGCTTTGCTTCAAAGCACGCGCGGCCCACAGCTTCGCCGACTGGCGCTCGATGGCCACGCGGGCGGCGTAGCGCACGAGACGATCCGCACGACCGAGATGCGGCCACGCCTTGTCGATGGCCTCAGGGCCGGTGCCTTCCTCGTGCAGGCGCTCCAGCTCGACACGCAGCTTGTGCTCCGGCGTCTCGACGGGCGCGGCGGCTGGCGCGGTGCTCTCCTTGCCCTTATACGTGACGCGATACAGCGCCGACTGCGTGCGACGTCCACCAATGGCGAAATACATCGCGCCGTCCTTGCCGATCACGGCATCGGTGAGCGGCAACGGCTTGCCATAGACGAACTCCTCCAGCTTCGCGTCGTAGCCCGCGCCCTTCGGTGTGAGCACCACGGCGTAAAGCGTGCCATAGGTCCAGTCGCAGGCATAGATCGCGTGCTGATACTTCGCGGGAAATGCCGCGCCGAGTCCGCTGACGACGCCCGTCGGGCAACCTGGGCCCACATCGACCAGCGGCGGAATGATGTCCGGGCAGTAGCCGAGCAGTTTGCCAGAAGACTCGCGAAAGCCGTAATCGCCGCCGCTGACGAGGTGATAGATGCGCGTGGGTCGATACCACGGCGTGCCCGCATCCCACTCCATGTCGCTGTCATAGGTGAAGAGATCGCCGAGCGCGTTGAAGGCCGTGTCGAAGTGATTGCGCAGGCCATCGGCGATCATCTCAAAGCGTTTTCCATCCGGCGAAACCTTGCACGTGAAGGCCTGCGGCTCCGTGTCGGAAAACTCAGCGCCTTTGCTCGTGCGCGGCACCACTTGATCATCGGCAAAGGGCCGCGAGCCGCGTGTGTGCTCGATCGTCGGCTGCGCGGTTCCGTTTCCACACGCGATGTAGAGACTCCTTCCGTCCGGCGAGAGCGTGATGCTGTGATTGCCATGCTCGCCCTGGCCTTTGATCTCGCGCAGCAGCGTCTTCTCATCGAACTGGCCCGTGCCCTGGGTGTCGCGCAGTCGATACAGGCCCGCGACATTCGGCTTCTCATTCACCAGCGCATAAAGACTGTCGAAGGCATACAGCAGCCCATGCGCGCCATTGATCTCGGCGCTGAGTTTCTCCACCTGCGCCTTGTCACCACTGCCCACCGGCGGCGGCGTGACGCGGAACAGACCGCCATATTGATCCGTGGCAAGCAACCGGCCGCGATCATCGACCGTGAGGCCTACCCACGAGCCCTCGCTCTCTTTGGACACTTTGTGCAGCATCTCCACCTTGAAGCCCGGCAGCGTCTTGATGTCCTTCGGCGCAATGACTTCATCCGAGGTCGGCTTCGTCTCCTTCTGCCGCGAACGATCAAAGATCTCGCCATACGGTTTGTTGCCATACGTGTTCACCACCTTCGCCGGCTTCCACTCCTCCGTCGCCGGTGCCGCAGCGGACCACGATGCATCGGTGAAGATCACGCGCTCGCTTCCATCCGCGAGCTTCAGCGTCAGCACCGCGAGAAAACCCGCCGCGCTGCCCTTGTTCGTCGCCTCGGCCCGCAGCTCGTTTTTGCCGCTGCGCAGTGCTTTCGTCACATTCGCCTGCGTCGGCCGCTGCCAGTCGGGATTCGTCAAAACGCGCTCGCCATTGAGAAAAGCCTCCGCGCCATTGTCGCAACTCACGCGCAGCATCGCCTCCTTCACCTTCGCGTCACCGAGATCGAACTCCTTCTTCAACCGCGCCGCGCTCTTCGAGTCCGGTGAGTCGCTCCAGAGCCATTTCCACTCGGATGGTGCCTTGATCGGTGCCGCAGCCGTTTCGGCCTTCGGTTTGGCTTTGGGCTCATTTTTCGCCTTTTCGACCGGTTTGGCGTTCACGATCAGTTTTGGGTCAAAAGCCGTCACCGGAGTCTCCGGCAACTCTTTGAGCAGCACGTCCTTCACCTGCAAAACCATCGCCGGGCCGCGATGAAGCTGAAACGCGAGGATGCCCTCCAGCAACTGCGTCTTCGCGCCGTAGTCCACGAGGTCGATCGCCACCTTGCCGTCGATTTGATGCACGAGATGATTCCCCTGCGCGATGATCGTGTAGTCATGCCATTGCGCGATGTCCACGCTCACCGGCTCACGTTCGGCCACGAGCCATTTTTTGCCCTCGGGATCTATCACCACGCTCTGGCCGTTCTGCACTAGAATGCCGCCCCACTTCTCGCCATAGACCATCGCATTGTTAGGCGCGGCCGAGTGGATGTCACACTGATACCCGCCCACCGACCACTTCCCCGCCTCTGGAAACTCGCGGCTGCGATACTGGATGCCCGAATTGCTCGCCGACACCCGCACCTTCGCCCGCAGCTCAAAATTCTTCACCACCCCGCCCCGCCAGATGAGGAACTGATTGTACTTCAACTGCTCCGGCCCCGTCGTCGTGCCCACGATCTCGCCATTCTCCACCTTCCACAGCTCCGGATTCCCATCCCAGCCGCTGAGGTCCTTGCCGTTGAAGAGCGGCTTGAAACCATCTTGGGCGTAAAGTGCGGAGGAGGCCAGCGTCGCTAAGAGAAGCGTGAGGATGGGTTTCTTGAGCATAGAGTTTTTGGTTCTTCGTTGTTGGTTTTGATCGGACGGTTACTCACTCGGCTTTGTTGCCAGCTTTGGCTCCTTTGCGGCCTTTCGGCTTCTTGGGCATGGCTGCGGATTCGGGATTCACATAAGGCGGCTTGTCAAAGGCGTCGGTGAGACGCGGGTCGTTCGTCTTTTCTAGCACGGACATGAGTCGCGCGGAAAGTTTCGCCCTGACATCACCAACGGCGGGTTCAGCGGCGAGGTTGTGCATCTGATCGGGATCGTTGTTCAGATCGTAGAGTTCCTCCGCCGGGCGTTTGGCGTAAGCGAGATCGTAGAGCGGCCTGACGGCCGTTTCCTTGCGATGCGCCACCATCCAGGCGATGGTTCCGCTGCCTTGCGGATTCGCATCGCCGCTGGGACCTTTGTCGCTGTAGGGTTCGCCGCAAGGCCAGCGATCGGGTTTGAAGTTGCGGATGTAAAGATAGTCCGCCGTGCGGATGGCACGCATGGGGTAAGGCATGAAATCCGGGCGGGTGCCGGCCTCGTGGCGTTCGCGACCGACGATGACGAAATCGCGCGATGGGTCGATGATGCCTGATTTTTCCGATTGCAGCAGAGGCAGCAGCGAACGCCCATCCATTCCTGACGGCGGCTTGATACCTGCCACTTCCAGCCAAGTCGGCGCGAGATCGATGTGTCCGACGAAGTCATCCACGACGCGGCCCGGCTTCGTGATGCCTGTGGGCCAGCGGATCATCAGCGGGGCATGCACGGCCATGTCGTAACAGTGCGTCTTGCCGCGCGGCATGTTCACGCCGTTGTCGCCAGTGAGGACGAGCATGGTGTTGTCGAGTTCACCGGCTTTTTGAAGCTCGTCGAGAATGACACCGACTTCCAAGTCCAGCGCTAGCACTTCACCGAGTGAGTCCGCGTAGTCTTCACGGGCTTCGGGCACGTCAGGAATGAATGCGGGCATTTTGCCTTTCAGCGCATCGGGATCGATGCCCCACAGCTTCCTGCCGGAGCCGACAGGAAAAGGCCGATGCGGCCCGACTGGACCGAGCACGTGACAAAAGGGCTGGCCCGGTTTGCGCGTGGAGAGAACTTTTTGCATCACGTCGCGCACGGCTTGCTCGAAAACCTTGGCGGTCTCGTCGTGCCCGAGGCGCTGCTTCCTCGCATAGAGGCTGAACCGCATCCCATCGCCTCCGAGCGGGATGCGCGGCGGGCGCTGGTCTAACTCCAGCGCCTTCCCGGAGACTGATGTCTTGTAACCCGCTTCTTGCAGCAATGCGCCGAAGCGCGGAAGCGCATCGCCAGGGTTCGGAGTCTTGTTGATCTCCCAACCGGGGTCGGGCTGAAGAAACGCATCTTTGCCGCAGCGCCAGAAATAGGAACCCGTGGCCATCGAACCACGGGAAGGCCCGCACGACGATACGCCCATGAAGGCATGGCGAAAGAGCACGCCCTCACGCGCGACGCGGTCGATGTTCGGCGTCTCGATGACATCATTCACGCTGGGGCGGGCCGAATCGCGATAACAACTCGCAATGCGTCCCCAGTCGTCGGCGAGGAAGAGGAGGATGTTCGGCTTTGCGGCGGGCGTGGCATGAAGTTCGGCCAGCGGGGCGAATGTCAGCGCGGATAGAAAGGCGAGAGTCAGTCTCATGGGGCGCAAAAGGGCTCAGTTTTGTTTCTTCGGCTTCGCGGCGGCTTTGGCCTTGCCTTTGCGTGGCTGCGTCCGGGCCTCGTCTAGCGGCAATCGCTTCTCACCCACGCTGACGGACCACTCGCGCAGCATCGCGCGGTGACGTTCGATCTCGGCGCTCAGTGATGAGTCGGTGATAATGTTCTTCATTTCATAGGGATCACTGCGCAGGTTGAAGAAGGCTTCCTCGTCGTCGGTGGAGAGCATGTATTTGAAGTGATCTGTGCGCACCATGCGATGCCCGGTGCCGACTCGGCTTTCCGGCGGGCCGACGCATTCCGTGATGACGTAATCGCGCACCGTCGAGTCGGGTGCGCTCATGATCGGGCGCAAAGATTTGCCCATGAGCTGCGGCGGTGCCGTGGCTCCTGCAAAGTCGATGACAGTCGGAAACACATCGAGTGATGACACCAGCGCCTCGCTCTTCGCACCCTTCACGGGCAGCAGCGGCGAATGGATGAACATCGGCACACGCACCGGTTCCTCGTGCATGGTGATCTTGTTTCCCAAGCCGTGATTGCCGAGGTGGTAGCCGTTGTCAGACAGGAAGATGATGATCGTGTTCTCATAGAGTCCGGCGGCTTTCATTTGCTCCACGAGCGTGCCGACTTGTTCATCGAGCATGGTCACATCGCCGTAGTAGGCTTTGATGACCTCCTTCATGGCCTCCGCCGAGCGCGGCGGGCCGCAGGTCTGACCGGCAGGTGCATTGGGATAGATCGAGAGTTGGCTATCGCGGAAGCCGATCTTGCCAGGGGGCGTTTGATTGAAGAAACTCTGCATCGGTGGCGACTCCATCCAGTTCGGATCGAGCGTGATGACGCTGTCCTTGTAGATGTCTTTGAACCGCTGCGGGGCGGTGTAAGGCACATGCGGGTTATGAGGCGTGAGCCAGAGCAAGAAAGGGCGCCCTGTATTCGACTCCCGCTTCAAGAACTTGTCTGCTTCCTCGAACGTCTCTTCGTCATTGGCGTCCTTGATCTCTCGACCTTCAGCAAAACCAAACGTCGTCGGCTCACCCAGATGCGACTTCCCATACAGCGCAGTGTGATAACCCGCCTGCCCCAGCATCATCGGCAAGGTCATGAAGCGCTTCTCCTCGACCACGCTCTTCTTGAATCCCGCTGAAGACAACGCGACCGAGCCATGCTGCTGAGGAAACATCCCCGTGTAAATGCTCGCCCGGCTCGCCACACAGATCGGCGAGGCCACAAACGCGCGATTCAAGCGCAGCCCCTCCATCGCTAACCGGTCGAGGTTCGGCGTCTTTACCGCCGGGTTGTTGTAACCAATGGCGCGATAAGTTTGGTCATCGGTGAAGATGACCACGAAGTTTGGCTTCTTTTCAGCGAAGAGGGGAAGGCAGAGGGTAGAGAAAATGGCGAGCAAATGGAGGCGCATGGTCCCGCTAGAAACGTTGACCTTTCACGAACATCTCAGCAAATGCTGTGTCGGATTCCGCAGTTTGGGTCGACTTCATTGACAAATTCCGGCTACTCTCTCCGCCACTTGGAGATTACTGCCCAGCTTTAATCTTCACCGAATCGTCTTCGAGCGTTTTGAGTTTTTGCTCCGCATGTGCGGCGAATTCGGCAAGGTCGAGGAAGCTGTCTTTGTTCCCATCCGCGCTGGTAAAGTGCTGCTCGCTGTGCTGGCCCATCTTGGAGATCTTGCGATACTCGGTGGTGTCGAGCTTGCGGTCTTTGTTCGCATCGATTCTTGCAAAGCAAGGTTCTGCGCCTTCGCTCAGAATCGCGAACCATGTCTGCTTGCTGAGGGCACCAGCGAGTTCGGTGGCGTCGATGAAGTCGTCGTGATTGGTGTCACCGGCTTTGAAATGTTCCTCGCCATGATGAAGTGCCTGCACATCGAGCGCCTTGTATTCGTCGAGCGAGAGCATGCCGTCCTTGTTCTTGTCCGCAGCTTTCATGATGCGCTGCATCAGCACAGCACTGGGCTCGGCGGCATGCAGCGAGGCTGGAGCGGCGAGCAATATTGCGGTGATAAGGATCAAGTGTTTCATGTTTGCTCCGGCGTGAGATCTCTCATCGATAGCTGACATTGAGTTTATCCATCAAGTAGATTTCATCATCGCTGGAGACTTTGGCGCGGATGACTAGCACGAGGTGCTTGCCTTCGGCGGTGCCTTTGAGGGTGGTGAGGTCGTTTTGCTTGCCTTTGACTTCACCGATGAGGATTTCTTTTCCGCCGTCCACGATTTTGTAGAGCTTGACGTAATCTTTGCCGTCCACGCCGCCCATCGACCATGCGTCGAGATTGATTTCCACGGGGCCTTTGGAGATATGGATCTCGCCGGAGCGGAAGATGCCTTCGTCGCCTTTGTCGTTGATGAATAGGGCCTTGTCTTTCACGGCGAATACGCCTTTGGATCGCGTGGCGGTCCAGGAGGTTTTGCCGGTGTCGGAAGTGGTTTGATTGGCAAAGGTGAACTCCTCTTTCCACGGTACGGAGTCCTTCGTTGCTGAGTCGAACACGGTGATGGATACGGATTGCTCTTTGGTGGCACCATCCTGATCAGTGACTCGCGCGGTGAGGGTGTGGTCGCCTGCTTTCAGGGCTTTGAAGGAGTGGGTGAAGGTTGGTTCGGTGCTTGTTTGGATGAGCTCGCCGTTGTTTCTCAACTCCACCTTGGCCAACTTTTTGTCACCGGCTGAGGCATGGATTTGCATGGCGACATCGGCGGGGCCTTTTTGTTCTGAGAGGTCCATCGGCGAGACGATTCGTACCCAGGGATGAGGATGCGCGGCATCGACAGTCATGGGGCCACCGAGATCGGCGAGTTCGCGGAGGATGTCGGTGTCGAGTTGGTGCCAGCTTTTGAAGTGGTAGTTTCTTTGCATGTCGGCCCCGATGTAATGCGCATCCATGATGTCCGCATATTTTGTCCAGTGGCCAAAGGCCGTGAGCATGACCTCGCGGGCTTCAGGCAGTTTGTTTTGCTCCAGCAACACGGATGCACGTATTTTGGAGGCACCGAAGAGGGAGAGGTTGGCCATTGCTTCGAGGTCCTTGAGGTTCAATGACAGTTCGTGGTTTGACACAGGCTTCATGGTGGCGAGCAGCTTGCGGGCTTCATTTGCCAACTGCGCGATCTCGTTGGCATTGGCGAGCGCGGATCGTTTGCCATCGAGGTCGCCTTTGGCGGTGTCTTTCACGTCGGCGAGGTCCGATCCATCCATGGGTTCGGTTTCTCGCAGATCATTTAAAGTTAGGTAGCCACCGTCCTTGCTGGTCCAGCGCTCGGGCCACCAGTGGAAGTCGAGGCTCCAGTTTCCAGTGACCTGTTCGTTGACGAGCCTGACTGCTCGCGAGGCCTTGCTCCAGGCTTCAAAGAGATCGTTTACCGCAGCTTCGGGATAGTGGCTGGCGAGATGGCTCTTAAATAAGTCATCGGCCACGTTTGGATTGTATGCGATGCGGCCCCAGATCTTTTGCATATACCAAGTCCTCTGGACATCGAGCGTCTGCTTTTCCTCAAAGGACGGGTCCTTGCTGTTGAACACGCGCGAGAACGCCCAGCCATCCGGGCCGATGTAGATGCCATCGACGTGTTTGCCCACGGTGGGGAAATGATTCACGTAATCGCGAACGAACTGCGGATCGGCCCAGTGGAGGTAAAACCAATCATCATTGCGAATGGTAAGCCAAGAGGTGATGCCGAGTTTTTCCAACTGCGGTTCCAGCTTCTTACGGCTCCAGTAGATGGGCTTCACCGCAGCGTGCGCGTGCGCATTGGAATACTTGTGAGAAATGTCGAAGCGGACATTGGGAAGATCCATCAGCGGTTTGAAATGCTGCGCTGTGGGCTCCAGATCGCTTTGCAGCAGGCGATGAATGAAGCCGATGTTTCGCTCAGGATGGGCAGTGGCATATTCATGCACGCCACGGCCATAGGTATCCCAGGCCCACTCCTCTTTGAGCTCGGTGTCTTCAGTGTCCATGTTTTCGCCGACGGTGACGCCGATGCCCGAGAGATGCGGATAGGTTTCCAGCAGCTTGGTGGTGCTTTTGCGCAGATAGGTCCGCGTTGCCTTGTTCTCCGGTCCCTTGCCGATTCCGTGTTTATCCTCAGCCGTGGAGAGGAAGATGTTCCAGGTGAAGATGAAGGTCTTAAAGCCACGCTCGTTGCCGTATTTCATCACCTCCTGCCAAAAGGCGATCTTCTTGTCGATGCTCCAATTATTGATCGCCACTGTGTCGCCGTCTTTGTCAAAACCCGTCACGCCTTGGATGGCAACACCGGGATACTCGTCCTCCATGTTCACCATCGACGTGAAGGGATGCGGGTTCCAAAGCGAGAGCACGTTGTAGCGATGCCGCGCCATTTCATCAAACCACGTCTTCCAAAACGTGATGTCCCACACATGCCGAATGGCGAGGCGGTTCGCCGTGCCACGGGAGTCGTAGAAGTAGGTCGGCGCTTCTTTATCCAGCGGAACATTGAACTTGATGCCGCGATTCCGCAGATGCGGTGCGCCGTCTTCACTGCAAGCCTCGGTCATGCCTTTGAACGTGATGTTCTCGGCGATTTGCAGTGCGCCATACATCGCGCCGTTGTCATCGCCACCCAGCACCCAATAACTCAAATCAGGCTTCGCTGTGCTGCGGATAGCATAGGCTTGCTCGCCCGGAGTCTTCACTGCGGCACCGCCCTGAGATTCAAACGCAGCACTGACTTTCGAATCAGATGCCAGCGCGATGACGATCTTCTTTCCAGCCACATCACCGCTCAGCGCAGAGAGTTCTTTGATCTCAACCGTGACCTTCTTGGCCTCCAAAGCAGCGCGTATGTCACCCGCAGCGAAGACATGCTGAGGAGTCGCGGAGTTATAGAAAAGGCTGAAAGTCTCGGCGGATGCGGCGGTTCCGAATCCACCGAGCGCAAGCATCATGGACAATACAAGGATGATCGTTCTGGTTCGGGACGGATGGAGTTGGGTGGGTGGATTCATGGGGCAGTGTTGAATTAGATTTTTGGGATAACTACTTCCCCTTGGCGGGCGGTGTGCCGGGCTTCCAGTTGCGGACGATCTCGATGTCCTCCGCCGCCCTCGCGGTGAGAGCAGGCATGTCGGTGGGGCCGACTCGATTGAGCAGTTGGGGTGTGTATTGGCGGTCGTAGATGGCGGCGTATTGTTTCCAGTGGGCGAGCGCTTTTTCTGCGTGCTTGAGGGCCGATGCTTGGGCGGTGGCATCGGCGCTGGCGTTGAACTCCGCGAGGTCAATCGCTGCGCGAGTCTTCGCTGCGTAGTAGCGACCGAGCCATGCCTGCGCTTCATAGTCGCCGAGTGTCAGCGTCAACTCCTTGTCGGTGGCAGCGGCTTGTTGGCGGAGATCGGTGACGAGTTTTAAGGTGGTGTCGGCATCACGCTCGAGCGCACTGGCGACCTCCTGTGGCGTCTGTGCGGTGATGGCTTTTTTGGCGCTGAGTTTTTCGCGCCACTCGGAGATGCTGAGCACGTCCTCGCCAGGCATCGACTTGCCTTCCATGAAATGGCGCACGGTGTAGAAGCCCTTGTATTGCTTGGGATGGCTGAGGTTGGCCTCGGGATACCAATGCAGGTCGATGGAACCCCAGTTAAAGCGTGTCACCTGCGGAATGATGCGAGAGGAGGACTGCGAGGCGGCGAAGAGTTTTTCGGCTGAGACGGAAGGATGCCGTATGCCGAGCAGTTGCTGAAAATGATGATCCGGCAGCGAGGGGTCATAGCTCAAGCGGCCCCAGAGATTATAGCTGAACCATTGTCGGTCCCAGACCAATTGACGGCGACCGTCCGCGTCCACGGCGTCGCGGCTGAGGAAATCGCGGCCCCAGATGTAGCCGTCTGGCCCCATGTAAAAGCCAGCGAGTTTGTCCGACCCGGGCATGTTTTTGATGAAGGCACGAGCGAAGTCCGAATCACCCCAGCGGAAGCTGTAGAGGTCATCGTTGCGCACAGTCAGCCAGGTGCGGTGCTCCGGCGTGATCTCGGGCAGCACACCCTTGATGAACGACGGTGAGCGGGAGGCATACATGTGCGCCACGGCGTATTTGTAGCTGAACTCGAAGGGGCCGGGATAGTCCTTCCATTGCTTCAAAATGGGGCTCAGTCCTGTTTCGTGGAGACGATGGATGAGCCTAAACTTGCGCTCCGGCTGGGTCTTTAACGCGTCACTGATGCCCTCGCCATAGGTCGCCCACAGCCACTCTTCTTTGCCCTTGGAGCCGTCTTTGTGCTCCATGTTTTCGCCTGCCGTGATGCCGATGCCGGCGAGGCGCGGATAGGTCAGCACGGTCTCGCGAACGCTCTTGCGGAAGTAGTCGCGGGTGGTGGCGTTGTCGAGGTCGTCGGTGATGCCGTATTGGCCGTCGGTGCCGTTGGTGAAGACGTTCCAGGTGAACCAATAGACATCGACGCCGCGATCATGCGCATGGTCCATCACCGCACGCCAGAACGCGATCTTTTCATCCATGGTGATGCGCTTTACGACCTTGTGGCTCTGCAGCATCCACGGCTTCACCATGCCTGTGCCTCGGGGTGAAAAGGAGTCGAACGGCTTCACTAAATCTGCCGTGGTGCGCCACACATCTTCTAGCGCGATCTTCGGATACTCCGGCACCTTCACGATGGATGGAAAGGGATGCAGATTCCAAAGCGTGAGCAAGTTGTAGCGATCCCGCGCCATGCGGTCGATGAACTCATGCCAGAACTCAAGGTTCCACATTTCGGGAATGTTTGCCTGCGCCGAGCTGCTATTGTCCGAGTAACTCGGTGTGCGCAGATCGAGCGGGATATTAAACTTGATGCCGCGTTTGGCGATGTGCGGCGTGTGTTCAGAGTCCTTCAGCGTGTCGAGCGTGCCCATGCGGATGGCTTCGGCGATGTCGAGACCGCCATACATGGCACCAGCGGGATCGGCTCCGATGACCGTGATGTTTTGTCCTTCGCGTTTGATGCGATAACTTTGTGCGGCGGCTTTGTCGTCTTTGGCGACGGTGAGAGTGATCTGTGCCTCTGTCGTTTTAGCGGCAGCTTCGCGACGGATCTCTTCTTCGGCAAACTTGCCGGGAGCGTAAGTGGCGGGGTCGTTGGTGATTTGCAGGCTGGCTGCTGTCGCAGGAAGTGCGAAGGCGACGACCCATGCAATAAGGAGTGCTCGGTTGATTTTCATGGTTTGGAATGAGTGCTTGGCCCGAATGGCACTCGGTTAAGCAGCAGCACGGTAGCGTTCACGATGGGGGATTTCTTGGAACTTGTGGCGCGGGGCAGTTAGTAATTGATAGGACTTCGGCCTTCGTTTTTTGGCGCGCGGTTCGCGTCGATCAGGACGTAACGGG
>CANIBP010000003.1 GCA_947466075.1 Verrucomicrobiaceae bacterium | reverse complement strand
GTGGTTTTTACGTCGCGGTAAAACAGCTCGATGCTCCAGCGCCGATAGTACAGCTCGGCTAGCTTGTCGGCTGGATATAACTTGGCGTCGCTCAACGTGGTGGCGATCCATAGGCAGCGGGTGCGAAAGCCTTTTTTTTAATGCTCACACGCACGATTCGCACTTCGAGTTGTGCGGGCAGTTTGTTCCATGCGCGCTTCTTCCATGGGCTGCCTTCGGGGCGTTTTGCCGGTTTGTTCCAAGTCTGCAGGCGGTCGTCTTTACCCAGCTTCTGGCCCCGACGCATGTCCTTGCTGCGCTTCTGATGCAGACGGAACACGACGTCCACGCCGCGTGCTTTGAGTTCAGCCATCAGGGCGTAAGCGCAGAAGCCGGCGTCGCCCACCAGCACGTCGTTTTTGACCAGCAGGTGACTCAGGCGATGCCAGAGGCTCAGGTCGTGGCAGCGCCATTTGGACAAGGCATGGCCGATCCAGCCGCCGGTGGAGAGGCAAAAGACCCCGAGCATTTTTGCCACCGGGAAGCCGCAGCCTTTCTTCTGTCCGCTGGGCTGCGGCCACTGACGCTGGTTGGCGGCGGTGTCAGGCATGGAGAAGCTGGTGCCATCGAGCACTTTGACGCTGCGCCCACACCACAGCCAAGTGGCGGCGGCGCGCCTGTCGAGGTGCATACGCAGAGCATCGAAAACGGTCTGCAACAGTCGGCTGCTCAAGGCGCTGCGAGCCTCGCAGTAAGCGGCGGTGCTCAGTGCCGGGCGCTTGGTGTCGTTGCGCCGGGAGATGAACCAGGCGCGGACTTTGCCCACCACTTCCTGGCAGGGCATGGCGGGGTTGAGCACTTGGAAGAGGAAGGCCCAAAATAGGGTGACGGGCGGATAGATGCGTTCGCGTTTGGCCTGTGCGTCGGGGGCGTCGAGAAAGAAATCGGCGGGCAGCAAACCGCCCAGCAGAGCGGCGAGATCAGGCAAGGCCAAATCACGCAGTTGCCGCAATCCGCGTGCGACACGGCTGGACTCGGAGGTCTTCGAACGACCTAGCAACGTGCGGGGGAAGTGAGGGAGAAAACAGGTTTGAAGTGCCATGCGAATTGAACCCGCTGCACGGCACGCCGTTGTACCAAAGTTGAATTATCAATGCTCGCGATGAACGGTGCTTTTGGAGGTCCTCCCGAACATTCAAAATCCACGATGAATGGTCTTAACCGAGTGCCATTCCCGACTGGCTTCGCTATCACAAGGTTTTTCTCCAGCAGGCCAGAGCGGACTCTATTTGCCACACCACCAATCTCGATAGCAGGGCCACAGTACTCAACATTAGGGTGGCAAATGTGGTTGAGCGCCGCATCAAAGCCAGCGGGACCCTCGCACCGAGCCTGATCTTCCAGAGGTTCAAGACGCCTCAAATCATTGGTTTTCAAACCCTCCCGCCGAAAAAACAACGCTTAACGGGAGGAGTGGATTCCGCTGAAATTTCCTGGTGGGCCAGACGGGAGCCGTGGCGGCCCTTGGGAAATCCCGGAGCACCGCACGGGAGCCGTCTGAGGCACTTGAAAATCCAAATGGACCGCATGGGAAGCGTGGAGTGCATTTGAAAATCCCAGCGGGCCTAACGAGAGCCGTTTGGCGTACTTGACTTTTTTTCCGAGCCGCACGGCTAGCGTGCGCTGTTCTTGTTTCTGCCAGAGGACATTACGGCAGGCGGAAGGCGGGGTGGAAAAAGCACGGTGAAAAAAGATTGTCATCAGCGGGCACTTTTTGTACGATTTAAGGCGAAATTCGTCCTCTCGATCACATCGGGCGTGTTTGTCCGGTGGGGAGGACGCGTTAGACAACCAGACGCGGCACACTTCTTCTTTCCCTCTCGCGTGGCCAGATTCGGACAAGCCTATTTTGGAGATGGCTCACGCTTTGGGCAGCAGGAGGCACCGCGCCACAAGCGCTCAACCACCATGGCCTCCAATGCACTACCCACCAAACGTGACCGCCTCTTTGCCGTCTGTGACGACATGTGTGACGGTCTTCACCAGCTCGAAGTAACGCTCGGGATCAAACAAAACATGGAGGCGTTGCTGCGACCGGCCCTGGCGGCAGCGCGTGCGTCGGAGGCGGCCTTTGGCGATGCCCGAGTGGCGAAGAAGACGGCCAACGCCACGCTGACCACGGCAGATGCGGCAGGCAAGACCTTCATCGGCAACGCACGCAAGCGCCTGTCCAAATTCTTCGGCGAGAGCTACACCACGGAATGGGGCGCGGCAGGCTGGCCGGACAATTCGACGGCCATGCCCTCGACGCAGGAGGACCGCTTCAATTTGGTGAACAGCCTGAAAACCTGGTTCACCAACCATGCGGCGCATGAGAGCGTGGACATGGTGCCACGGCGGCCATCGCGGATACCACTTACACCGCCATCAGTGACGCCCGCGCCGCGCTGGCCGACAAGATCGCGCTGGCAGGCACCGCGAAGAATGCGCGTGACACGGCGGAGGCGAACCTGCGCAAACGCATGAACGGCCTCATCGGCGAACTGGAAACGGTGCTCAGCGATGATGATCCACGCTGGCATAACTTTGGCCTCAGCCGCCCGGCAGACGAGGAAACACCGGAAGCGCCGAGCTTCACGACGCTGGTGGCTGGCGTGCCCGGCACGCTGCTGGCAGACTGGGACGATGCGCTGCGTTCGGATCATTACCGCGTGTGGATTCTCATCGTCGGCACGGACACCGAATTCCACGCCGTGGAAAGTTCTTCCGACAGCGATGCCACGCTCAGTGGTCTGCCCAGCGGTGCCACGGTGAAAGTCCGCGTTACTTCCGTGAACGGTGCGGGTGAAAGCGTGCCCGGACCGGAAGTGCAGGCGGTGGTGCCGTGATTCGGAGGTGAGTTAACCGTGGTTGGCGGTGGTTGAGGGCGCTGCGCGCCGTTGACCGTCGTTGTCCAACCACGGTCAACCACCGCAACCGCCCGCGCAGCGGGCCACAACAACCTTCAACTTCTTCACCTGTCATGCCCTACGATCCCCAATGGCCGCAAGACGGACAGCTCATCGACGCGACGCTGTTCCGCAATCAGTTCAGCGGCATCAAAGACCTCATCGACGCTGCCGCTGGTCTGACCGGCGTGGTGGTGGATGCTGTGAACACCGTCAATCCGGGTGATCCGGCGACGGTCAACTTGGGCATCGTTGGCAGCACGCTGCATTTCAGCTTCGGCATTCCGCGTGGCAGTGACGGCGCAGCGGGACCGGTCTTTGGGAATACCATCGTGGATGGTGTGACAACGCTGAACCCTAGCGATGCCGCGGTGGTGCAAACGAGCTTTGATGGAAGCAACGAGCGGTTTCAATTTGGCATTCCACGCGGGAACGATGGCAGCAACGGCCAGAATGGCAGCGATGGGACAAGCGTGACTGGCGCGATCATGGATGGGGCGAATGTTCGCTTCACCTTCGGCATCCCACGTGGTCAGGATGGTGCAAGCCCCACGCCCATCACCAGCTTCATTGTCGATGGCGTGAACATGCTGAACCCGACGGATCCCGCCTCCGTGCAGTCGGTCTTCGATGGCAATGCCGTGCGAATGATCTTCAATCTGCCGCGTGGCTTCACGGGTAATGATGGTGCGGCAGGAACTCCGGGCAGCAATGGGTCCAACGGAAACGATGGCGGCACAGGGCCCCAAGGCCCCCAAGGGCCACCGTTTGCCAATGCCCTCGTGGATAGCGTGACGACTTTGAATCCCGGCGACAACGCGACGGTGCAGACCAGCTTTGATGGATCGAACGTGCGCTTTCAGTTTGGCATACCTCGTGGTCAGAACGGGAACGACGGTGGCTCCGGCCCACAAGGCCTGCCCGGTGAGGTGACGATGGCCCAGCTCAGCACCGCGATCAAAGGGACCAGCAACAACAGCAATGGGGTGAATACGCTGGACACGCCTTTTGCCAATGATCCACCCACGCTCGCCGACCTGGAACTCATGCGGGTGAAGTTGAATGAGCTGATCACGACACTCAGGCGATAAGAAGAACTCAGGGTTCAATGTGCGAGGTTTGGGCAACGGCTTACGGCGCATCGGGGTTTTTGTTTTGATGGTCCGTCGCAGGCTTGGCGTTGACAGCAGGGCTATTCCATCGCTAGACAGGGGAATCGTCCAACCCATGAATCTGCCGAACCAACTCACTGTCGCCCGTCTTGCACTGACGGCGGTGTTTGTCGTGTGTTTTTACCTGCCAGTGGTGCATCACATCTCGATCGCGGCGCTGGTGTTTGGTGTGGCTTCGATCACCGATTACTTCGACGGACGGATCGCGCGTGCGCGCGGCATTGTGACGAATTTTGGCAAACTGTTCGACCCGCTGGCGGACAAGATCCTCATCGCGGCGGCTTTCATTCTGCTGGTGGAGCGCGGGGATTTGCCGGCCTGGGTGGCGGTGGTGGTGCTGTCGCGGGAGTTTTTCGTGACGGGCATCCGGCTCATCGCAGCGGGACAGGGAGCCATTCTGATGGCGGAAAAGCTGGGAAAACACAAAATGCTCTGGCAGATCATTACCGTAAGCTGGTTCCTCGTGAAGCAGGCGTCTGATGAGACGCTGTTTAGTTTTGCGAAGCCGTTTTACGCCACGGTGCCTGGCTGGGCGGGCGACAGCATTGTTTATTTCACCACTTTCCTGACGCTGGCCTCCGGTTTCAGCTACTTCTGGAAAAACCGCCAGCTCTTCAACGACGCCTGAATCCTTTCACACCATGACTGCTGAACAACAACTCACCACCCTCGGACTCAGCCTGCCACCTGCACCGCCACGCGGCGGTGTGTACAAGCCAGTCGTTATCGTTGGCAATGTGGCCTACGTCTCTGGCCATGGTCCTTATCTGGGCGAAGGGAACTACATCACCGGTCGTGTCGGCGCGGATCTCGATCTTGCTGAGGGCAAGGCTGCGGCGCGGCAGACCGGACTTGCGCTGCTGGCGACATTGAAAAGTGAGCTGGGCAGCCTGGATCGTGTGAAGCGTGTGGTGAAACTGCTCGGCATGGTCAACAGCACGGCAGACTTTCCCGATCATCCCAAGGTCATCAATGGCTGCAGTGAGCTGTTTGGCGAGGTATGGGGCGAAGAAAACGGGATTGGAGCGCGCAGCGCCGTGGGCATGGGCTCACTGCCGGGCAACATCGCGGTGGAGATCGAGGGCATCTTCGAACTGCATTAAAAAACCTACGCCGTTGCCAGCGCAGGTTGTTTGATATGATGCTGGCTGGCTTTTAGTACAAACGCGAGCCGAGGCCGAAGCCACTGCCCAAGCCAAACGGCTGGCCAAAACCAAAGCCGCCACCCCATGGGCGATAGTTGTAGCTGCTGTACGATGGTGTGCGGTTGTAGAACGGGCTGCTGTAGTAGCTGTTTGAGTAATATGGGTGGCGATAGTACGAACTCGAATAGTAGGTGGGCCGGTAGGCCGAGCTGGAGTAGTACGGTCTGCCGTAGTAATACCGATTCCCGTAGCCTGAACTACGGTTCACATAATAGTAACGGTCACGGCTGGAGCCGACGGTGTTACCAAGCAAACCACCAAGAAGACCGCCGACGAGCACTCCTTGAAGCGGATGTCGATGGCTGACGAGTCCGCCCAGCAAGGCACCGCCAGCGGCACCGTAAAGCGTGCCAGCGCGTTGATTGGGACCCATGTTGTAGTAGGGATACTGGCAGGAAGTCAGTGTCATTGAAGCACCGACGAGTAGAAGAACGATGAATCGAAGAGAAGGCGTTTTCATGATGAATTGAGTGACGCTTGGTAGTAGCGCACACAATCTCCGACCTTGGCAATCACGAATCATTCAGACTGCTGCTGAAAATTTCAGCAGCGATGGAGTGGCTGTGATTTTTTATAAGAAGCGCATCACTCAAGCGATGATCTGGATCAGAATGCGATGATCTGGAATGGCCAACTGTCCTTCACTCGTTTCTCGGGCGGAGTGCTCATGAGTTTCTCAAACTGCCTTGCCCATTCACGAATGGCATACTTGGCCTGACCGGAAGGGAACAACTCTTGAGGGAAGAAAAAGAACAGTGTCTTTGCTTCTTCTTTGTCGGCAAATTCGAAGAACGATTTTCCTGTCTTTGGTTCGATGAGAACACCTTCGATAGCGATTTTACCGCGTGCAGGTTTGCTGAATAGGCCGCCGACCATTGGCAACGTTACCAGATCCACAGCCTCCCTCACCAACAATCCAGAGTAGGTATTTGGTTCCCATTCGATGAAGGAGAGCTTCAATGTCATCGCGTCCTTGGAAGGGGCATCCACGACATTGAAACGCGATTTGTTGTTGGATTTGAAGGCTCCCGCGAATTTTTCTTGTGTGTACTTGAGCAGGCTCTGGGTCTTGTCGTCGCGACGCTTGTTGCTGAACTCAAGCTTGGTGAATTTCTGTTCCATCGGCCGCAGTTGATCGGCCACCACCGGGGCGATGTAGATCAATTTCACCTGTTCGGCGGCCTTTAGCACTCTTGGATCTTTGTTCCACCAGTTGCCGATGAAAGGCGAGCGCTTGCGGTCTTCCTTCAGTTCCGTCCCATGCGGCAGTAAGCCTGAGGGTTTGACATCGACCGCACTGATCACGCTTTTAGCGGTGCGGCAGGAGATCATTAGCCAGGGCAGGAGCAGGAAAATAGCGGTGCGAATCAGCATTATCAGGGTGGGATGTTATTAGAATACGTGTGAGGCAGCAGGATGACAAATATTTCACAGAGTAGGCATGGAGCAAATGATCTGGGCCTCAATGCATAAACTTCCCGCATCATTTGCGCCAATCATGCTCGAATGTTATCTTTCCAGCCTTGTCTTTCGATGCGCCGGCAATTCCGCCGGTGCTCCGCCTGATTTTTCCTCCCCCACTATGGCATGGCTTTCCTCCCTCGGCACCTTCGGTGAAATTCTCCGCTTCATCATCCTCATCCTGGAGGTGATCCTCGTCTTCAACCTCATGATCGTCGTCCACGAATGGGGCCATTTCCTTGCGGCACGCTGGCGTGGGCTGAAGATCGAGAAGTTCTACATCTGGTTTGGTAAGCCTCTGTGGAAAAAGACCATCAACGGTGTCGAATACGGCCTCGGTAGCATCCCTGCGGGCGGTTTCGTGGCCCTGCCGCAAATGGCCCCCATGGGCGGCCTTGAAGGCGAAACCAGCACAGAGTCGCTGCCGCCCATCACTCCGCTCGACAAAGCCATCGTCGCGTTTGCGGGTCCATTGTTCAGCTTTTTATTGGCTTGTTTGTTTGCCACCGCCGTTTGGATGGTCGGCAAGCCCCAAAGCGAAGCGCATACGACCACCATCGTCGGTCATGTCGAAAAAGGCAGCCCGGCTGAAAAGGTGGGAATCCTGCCGGGTGACAAAATCCTTCAAGTGGACGGCCAGCCGGTGAAACGCTTCGAAGGTCTCGTGGACAGCGTGCGCTGGGGCATGGTGGCCAGCGAAGGCGACACCATTGCTTTTGAAGTAGAACGTCCGGGCAAGGGCGTGATGAAATTCGATGTCGATCCCAAAGCCTGGCCGAAGTCTGAAAAAAAAATCGAGCCAGTGTCCTGGTGGCAGTCCATTTTCAAGCGCCCCGGATTGCGCGATGTGGGCCTGCAAGGCCAGATGACGCCTATGGTCGGTGGCGTCGCACCAAACAGCCCAGCAGATGAAGCCGGCATCAAGGCCGATGACCTCGTCTTACGTGCAGACGGTCTGCAATTGCGTAGCATGGGTGATCTCGGCGATTACATCAAAGCCAACCTTGGCAAGACCATCACACTCGACATCGAGCGCGGTGGCAAGCTCATCCAGTTGCCGGTAACGCCGCGCATTCCCGATGAAAACAACATGAAGGAGGTCTTGGATGATAAACAGGAGTATCCGATGATTGGTGTCGCTTGGGATGTCGAAGGCAAACGCATGCCTATCACGATCACCCCGTGGGAGCAGATCAGCGACGCCGTCCGCCACATGGGCAACCTCGTCTCCAAGCTGTTCTCGCCGAAATCCGACCTCAGCCCGGCGCACATGAGCGGCCCCGTCGGTGTCGGTCGCCTCTACTACAAGCTCTTCCAGCATCCTGATGGCTGGCGCCTCGTGCTGTGGTTCAGCGTCGTGTTTAACATCAATCTCGCCATCCTCAACATGATGCCCTTCCCTGTGCTGGATGGCGGTCATATCACGATGGCCGCCGCTGAGGCCATTCGCCGCAAACCGCCACAGGGAAAAATCCTCGAATACGTGCAGACCGCCTGTGCGCTGGCCTTATTTGGCTTCATCATCTTCGTCACACTGAAGGACACGGGCGACTTTTTTGGCGGGCCGGCCAAGGATGGCAAGACACTTAAAATCATCTGGAAGTCGAAGGAAGATCGTGCCAAGACCGACCACGGTGCCTAGCCTACTTCGTTCATGCGCGTCCTCATCCTCGTCGAAAACCTGCCGGTGCCCTTCGACCGGCGTGTGTGGCAGGAAGCCTGCGCGTTGCGTGATGCCGGGCATGAGGTGACGGTGATTTGCCCGCAGATGCGTGGCTACACGCAGGCGGAGGAAGTGCTCGAAGGCATTCAAATCTACCGCCACTGGATCAGCGGCGAGGCTGGTTCGCTCGGCGGATTCATCGCCGAATACGCCTCAGCGCTCTGGGGTGAAATCACCTGCGCCCTCAAAGCTTGGCGTCGCGGTGGCTTCGACGTGATCCATCTCTGCAATCCGCCCGACTTGCTCTTTCTCGTCGCTCTGCCTTTCAAGCTCTTCGCCGGTGTGAAGGTCATCTTTGATGTGCATGATCTGTGGCCCGAAATGTTCGAGGCCAAGTTCGGTAAACGCGGCCTTATGTACTGGGCCGTGCGCATCGCGGAACGCTGCACGCTCGCCCTCGCCAATGTCGTCATCGCCACCAATCAGAGCGTGCTGCATGCCGTAAAACAGCGTGGCAAGCTGCGTGATGACCGCGCTTTCATCGTGCGCACCGCACCCAGTCGCATGAACACCGCAGCAGAGCCGGATGAATCATTGCGGAGCGGCAAAAAATATCTCGTCGGCTACATCGGCGTCATGGGTAATGCCGATGGTGTCGATTACCTTGTCCGTGCCGCTGCGCACATCATCAAAACGCGCCAACGTGATGATGTACAGTTCCTCCTCATGGGTTCCGGCCCTGAACATGCCGCCCTGCTCGCACAGCGTGATCAGCTTGGTCTGCAATCACACATCAGCATGCCCGGCCGCGTCAGTGATGAATTTTTGTGCCGTTCCCTGCGCACCATCGATCTCGGTGTCGCCTGCGATCCTATCAACGCTTACAATGACCACTGCACCATGAACAAGGTGCTCGAATACATGGCCTTCGCGAAGCCGATGGTCATGTTCGGCACCGTCGAAGGCCGCTACTCCGCCGGTGACGGTGCGGTTTATGTCATGGAAAACAGCGCCGAGAAACTCGGCGATGCCATTCTCGACCTCCTCGACGAAGAGCCACGTCGCAAAGCCATTGCCACCGCCGGTTACCAACGTCTCACGCAGGAATTGAATTGGGAGCGTAGCGTGGAGCAGTTAGTGGCGGCTTATCGGTCGGCCTAATAAGCTTTCTAGTGATTATTTTGCGGCGAATCGCTCGGATGTCTTGCCAAGGTTGATGCCGACGACTTAAATCGCACTCATGCAGCCGGAGAGAGAAAAAAGTGGCGACGCCATCAAGTTCGATCCTTTCATTCCGCCTTCGACGGCGGAGCTGGATGAGCTGATTCCTAACTACAAGTTCCTCGATTTCATTGACTGTGGCGGCATGGGCGCGGTGTACAAAGCGGTGCAGAAAAGCCTCAATCGCACGGTGGTGATCAAGCTGCTGCCGCAAGTGCACCGCCACAAGGCCACTCGAGTGTCTTGCCAAGCATGCCGCCACCGAATTAAACGGACTCATGCAAGTGGTGAAAGTTCTTGGTCCTCTTTAATTGGAGCGTCCTTTTATAGTGAAGGAACGCTTTAGACGCAGCGTTCACAAGCCGCTTCTCACTCTCTCGGCGCAAGCCGCCGTCACGCTGCCCGCTACCTTTTCCGACCACATGGTCCTGCAAAGTGGCAAGCCTGTTCCCGTTTGGGGCACGGCTGATGCGAACACGGAAGTCACCGTGGCCATCGCCGGTCAGAGAAAGACCACCAAAGCCGACGCCGAAGGACAATGGTTGCTCAAACTTGATGCGCTTACTGCATCTGCCGAACCGCTGACACTCACGGTTGGTGACAAAACGATCAAAGACGTGCTCATTGGCGAAGTATGGCTTGGTTCCGGCCAGTCGAACATGGCGATGGCCGTGCAGAGCGCCAAAGACTTCGAAGGTACCAAGGCTGCTGCGACTCTGCCGCAGATTCGTATGTTTACCGAAGCCAGTGCCGCATCTCCATCTGCGCAAACATTAGGCAAAGGCACCTGGGTGGTCTGCACGTCCGAAACTGTGGGCCGTTTTTCTGCCACCGCGTTTTTCTTTGGCCGCACGCTGCATGCGGCACTCAGAATACCCGTTGGACTCATCAATTCCTCCGTTGGTGGCACTCCCATCGAGTCCTGGATCAGTCCTGAGGCGCAACAGGCGAGCGAAGAACTCAAACCATTCTTTGCAGCCACCAAGCAGGCCGATGCTCAGTTTGATGAAGAGAAAACGAAGTCCGCATATGATCGTCAGGTTTTACAATGGACTGATACAGTGAAGAAAGCCAAGGCTGAAGGCAAGCCGCTGCCACGCAAGCCGCTGCCACGCAAGCCGCGTGATCCATTGGAAACACGTAAACGCAAAGGCAATGTGGGAGGTTTGTTCAACGGCAAGATCGCGCCGCTGATCCCCTATGCGATGCGCGGTGCCATCTGGTATCAAGGCGAGGCGAACAGCGCGGACGTGAAGGCGCCGTTCTATCAGCATCAACTCACCCTGCTCGCCAAAGACTGGCGCAAGCGCTGGAACGATGAGTTTTCCTTCGCCTGGGTGCAGTTGCCGAATTTTACTCGTGCCGGTGAAGGCTGGATGATCGTGCGCGAGCAGATGATGAACGCACTGAGCACCATTCCAAACAGTGGTATGGCCATCACGCTCGACATCGGTGATCCCAAGAACATTCACCCGACGAATAAGCAGGACGTGGGCTTTCGTCTCGCACAGTGGGCATTGGGAAGCGTTTATCAGAAGGACGTTCCTGCCATCTGCGGCCCGTTGATCGAAACCGCGACCGCGAAAGGCGGTGAAATGGCGCTCACCTTCAAGCATGCGAAGGGTTTGACCGCGAAAGGTGATCTCACCGGCTTCGAACTCGCTGGTGCTGATGGACAGTGGCAGCCTGCAGAGGCGAAGATCGTAGGCGAAACCGTGATCGTCTCTGCCAAGGCCGTTGCGGAGCCGAAACAGGTTCGTTATGCGTGGAAAGACAATCCCACCGCGTCACTCTTCAATGGTGCAGGTATTCCTGCGTCACCGTTTCGGAAGTGATGAAGGATTGCGTGGCATGAAGTCGTTTGCATGGCCTCATGAACCGCCGCCAATTCATCCAGCAAGCCAGCGCTGCTTCAGCACTGGGATTTCCCGCCATTCTTCGTTCTGCATCTCCGAACTCGATGCTGCAGGTCGCCAGCATCGGGGTCGCCCGTATGGGTGGGAACACGATGCGCAGTGTGGCCTCGCACGCGAAGGTGAAGATCGTCGCTTTGTGTGATGTGGATGCGCGCCACATCGCGCAGGCGGCCAAAGATTTTCCCGAAGCCTCGCAGCATAAGGATTGGCGCGAGCTGTTGTCGAAGCATGCGGACAAGTTTGATGCGGTGACAGTGGGAACGCCGGATCACATGCATGCGTCCATCGCCACGACGGCGTTGCGCGGCAAGAAGCATGTCTATTTGCAGAAGCCGATGGCTCCCACGCCTTATGAGTGCCGCGTTCTCGCGCAAGAGGCCCTCAAAGCCGGTGTCGTGACGCAGCTTGGCAATCAAGGACGCTCCAGCATCGAGAGCCGCATGATGGTGGAACTGCTGCGCACAAAGGCCATCGGCAAAATCAAAGAGGTCATCATGTGGGAGAACAAAAAGCTCAACTGGTGGCCGAAGAACACTGAACTGCGGCCGCAGGGTGATGCGATTCCCGAAGGTCTCGATTGGGACCATTGGCTCGGTGTGCGCATGCCACGTCCGTATCTCAACGACACCTATCATCCGCAGACGTGGCGCGCGTGGTTTGACTTCGGCTGCGGTGAACTTGGTGACATGGGCTGCCATCATTTCGATGCCACGTTCGATGGCTTGAAGCTCGGTGCGCCGAAACGCGTGCGCCAGCTCACGGAAGGCAGCAGCGGCGCACTGTGGGCCGACAAACGCCGCGTTGAATTCGAGTTCGCGGGCAATGAACTCATCGCTGGTGACACGCTGAAACTCACCTGGCTCGATGGCGGCATCGAACCTGACAGGAATGTGGTGAAGATGCCGTCATCGCTCACCAATTTCCCCGCCAGTGGCGGCTACTGGATCGGTGAGCATGGTGCGATCTTCAAACCTTACGGCGTGCGTCCCTTCGTGCTGCCTGAGGCCGATTTCCCGGCGGAAAAATATCCGCACGACATCAAGCCGCAGGATCATTACTTCGACTGGGTCGATGCGATCCTCGCTGGCACCAAAAGCTGCGGGGACTTCAGCCACGGCGGCCCGCTGACCGAAACCGTCCTCGTCGGCACCATCGCCGATCGCTTCCCCAACCAGTGGCTTGAATGGGATCGCGCTGGTTTGAAATTCACCAACCTCGAAGCCGCCAACGCGCTGGTGAAACGCGAGTATCGCGACGGCTGGAAGATTGAGGGGCTGGGATAAGTCTTCCCAACAGCGGCTTCAGGTCCGATGCAAGAGATTGACACGACCTTATCCTGGAATGGATACTCTAGTCCGACATGCGCATCTTCTCCTGCCATTTGGTGAAACTACTCTTGTTCGCTGCCCTTTGCTCAAGGCCTGCTACGGCCTCTGAGACAGAAGACAGACTGATGGACATCAAGAAGCGCCTCCCATTTCTAACGTTGGGCAGCTTTCTTCCTAACGGCCAGCCACGGGAATATGAACGCAAAGCCATCATTGATGCCTGGCAAACTCTTTCCGGCCTGCGATCACCCGAGCTGCAGACCGCAGATCTGGTTAAGCTCAGCGAACATGCGGACGCTGGCATTCGGATTCTTGCGCTCCTGGCTTTGGTGGCAAAGGAGACACCTGACTTCGTGCCTGCTTGCATCAGGCTCGTCGATGACCATTCCCCCACCATCCCCGCTGAAGATTTTTCCGGTGATTTTTTTGACAAAGAAATGCAAACTCGCCCGCAGACCGTGGCAGATGTGGCACGGCGTTGCCTGGGCATGGTAGAATGTGAGTTTCTCTATCCCAACAAGGCGCTCCAGCCTGAGGCGGAAGCTTGGTGGAAACTGCGGCAGTCAAACACGGACTGGCTCGGCTGGTATCGATTTCTATATGCTCGTGCTTGTCATGGCAAGTTGCCTCCGCAGGAGGAAGCCAAGCCCGCCGTCAAAGAGTTCAGGCGCAGGGTGGATCGTTTGCCGCCAAAGACAAGAGCTTGGCTGCTGCTCTATCTCTCAGATGATGTGTTCATGACAGGCAGGTGGCAGGACTGGTTTGCAACGGAGCAGGAAATGATCAGTGCCATTCGCGAGCTGGGGGCCGCAGCCTTGATCGAGTTTCTCCAAACGGGCCGCAGACCGGGGCTGCAGAACCCCGCTATTGATGATCCCAAGAAAGGAACACGTTTCATCATCACCTACGCGAAACATTTTTTCACCGCCGCCAGTGCCCATGATCTTCTTGCTTTGAAGCAATACACGGCGGCGATGGATGCCGACCCACTTCACGCCCGACAGGTCAAGGACGAGGCCATGAATTATTTTCGTGGCCCATTTGATGATGGGTGGGAAGGCGGGAAGGTGATGGCGGCTCTCGTGGAACACGGTGATGAAACAGACCGTGCCACCGCCGTGCAATGGTTTTACTCCCAAGTTAACGATGCTGATCGTGGGTCGACGGCGCAGTCAGTGTTCCTGCATGGCCTTGAACAACGCCTGCCACGCGAGGGAAAGGATGTCATCAAGCGTCTGGTCAGCGAGCCAGCATTCGACCGGCTGAACCCCTATGACGTGCTCGGCACTGCCTACCTGCTGGAAAAATTTGCGGGAGATTTTTCCTTCGATCACACCTGGCGTGACGACAAGGCGGATGATTTTCGCAATCTGCTGAGAGCGCACTTCGGACTCGTGATCGTCACACACAAGGAGCTGAAGCTGCCTGAGAAGCATCTCGAAAAGCCTGAATGGTCCGTTGAGCTTGGTGGTCTCGGACACAGCCTGGTCATCAATCCCGGCGGCACGCTGCTGGCAGTGGGAATGAAAGACAGGAATGGCGGCGCACGCGTGCTGGATGCCACGAATGGAAAGGAGAAAACCCGGATTACAAAATCTGATGGACCCTTGGAAGTATTTTTCACTCATGACGGAACCCACCTGTTGTTTGATCGCCATGGTGATTCCGAAGGAGTCCGCACCTGGAATCTGGCGACAGGCGAGGACCGCTGGCATGACGTTGACCGTTACTCCAGTTTCCGGATCGCTGCTGACGAGCCCTTTGGCATTTTTGATCACGGAACTGTTCGAGAACGATTTACATGGGTGGACATGTCCACGCTGAAGACATTGTGGTCACGAGATCATCCGTCAAATCGTAACTACGTCATGGCCTCTCGCCGGATGCGAAATGGATTGCCATGGGAGACAGGGGAATCAAAAACATCCAGTTGCTTGAAGCCACCCAGGCTGAGCTTGTCGTGGAGTTTTCCGGTCACGCCGCGTCCCCGGGCGAGTTTGTCTTTTCACCTGACTCCACCAAGCTCATTTCGGTGGCAGGGGATGACCGGGTGATCGTGTGGGATGTGGTCGGGCGGCGCATGCTGTCCATGTTTCGCGGGAGCAGGCTGCAATTCGGCCCGATCGGATTTACAGCAGATTCCCAATCGTTCTTCGCCGGCACGGGAAATGACAGCCTCACCATTTACTCCATGGATGGAGCGCCCCGTTATGGCATCCAATTTGAAGGCCATCGGGTTGAGCGGGTCGTGCCGTCCCGTGATGGACGTTTTCTTTACCTCATGATTCAGCACACAGCTCGGCCCATGATGGGAGGAAATGCGGACCTGAGCCGTGTCGAGTGCTGGCGGCTGCCGTAAGGTTTGTGAAAAGAGAACAGCACGAATCAAGAAAATCTCTGTGAGAGCGAAACACCACTTCCGCTCCCACAGAGACAGGACCAACCTAAATTAGAATTTCAAACTGCCGCCGACGTAGAAGTTCCGGCCAATGGCGGGGATGATGCCGCTGGAGGTGACGAGCGAGTAGTAGCGCTTGTCGAAGACATTGTTCAAGCCGCCAAGAACCGAGAAGTTCTTGGTAATCGGGATTTCGCCGGTGAGATCCCAAGTGGTGTAGGCGGGGATATCGAAACCGGAGGTATCATTTCCGTAGTGCCGGGCCATCAAGGTGCCGAGAAAGGCGATCTTCAGGCCGCTCTTGCGTTTGTAGATGGCTCCTGTGCGGAGCATGTATGGGGGCGCATACTGGGGCGTGCCGCCGTCATTAACACCGCCAGACAAGCGGGCCTCAAGGAGCGAGATGTTGCCATAGAGATTAAGGGCACCGAGACGCTCACCACGGTGCGTGCCATTCAGTGCGTCGAGGCCGCCGATGACATCAAACTGCACAGCACCGTCCCAGCCGTAGTTGATGCTGCGACCAACGCTCTGGATGTTCACGCCAGCGGTGCCTAGCTTGTCATCGAGATCGATAAGGAAGAAGGAGGTGTCATAGGTGAACCAAGGCCGTGGATTGCCGCGGATGCCGACTTCATAACTCCAGCCCTGCGAAGGTGCGACATCGCTGGCGGTGCCGCCTACGGCTGGAATGAGCGACTGACCAAAGGTGGTGGCACGATAGCTTTGCGAGACGTTGGCATAGACGGCAGTCTCATTGCCGAGGTCATAGGACAGGCCGAGGCCAAAGAGCGGCTGTTTGTCGAACTTGCTGTTGTTGCGTTGGCTGGCGATGGCGACGTTTCTGACGGTGATATCCTGATTGATCAGTTCCATGCGGAAGCCGGGCGTGATAGTGAGGCGACCGAAGGTGAATTTGTTTTCCAAGAAGAAGGACCCGTAGATGACATCGCGCTGTGCATCGGTGGTGACAGTGCCGATGTCGTCCGTGGGAGAGGTGCCAGCAGCGTCTTTGCGCGGAGAGTGACACATGTAGAACTGCATGCCAGCGGCGAGCGAGTGATTGCCTCCCCACAACTCGTAGTCGTGGCGGATGCGTGGCTCGATACCCCAGTTATAAAATTGCTGATGCTGGATGGCATTGGTCAGCGCTGTGACGGTGCCGAACCCGCCGGTTTGCCTGCGACTCCAGCGATCATAAGCCCCCGCCCAGACTTTCACACTGAGTTCAGTCTGGCTGGAAAATTTATGCTGCAACTCGGTGCTGGCGACGACACGGGTCTGATTGAAGCGGTCATTGAGGCGGATGGCTTGATTGCGATCAGCGTTGTAGGCGGCAGCCGTCAGTCCGCCGGGCTCGCCATGACGATCCGAGCCAGCATCGAGGGAAAAGATCCAGCGTGTGTCGGTGGCCTGCTGGTAGATGAGCTTTAATCGGCCGGCGATGACCTCGAAATCGTTGTTCGCGCTGCGGAAGCCATCACCAGAGCGATAATTGAACCAGCCGAGCCAACTCCATTTTCCAGCCGCTCCTTCGATGGAGTTGAAGGTAGAGTATAAATTGTTGCTACCAAAGATGTGCTTGGACTGCATGCCAAAGAGCCGATCGGTACGCGGCATGCGCGAGACGTAATTGATGGCACCAGCAGGCTGCGGCCCGTACAGCAGCGAAGCACCACCGCGAACGAAGTCGATGCGTTGTGTGGACTCCAGCGGCGGCATCCAATAAGCTTCGGGATAGCCCTGTGGATCGGCAGCGATGGGAATGCCGTCCTGCAGCACCATCATAAACTGCGCACGGTCGGGGGAGCCGATGCCGCGGTAGCCGTAGCTTACCAGCGGCGTGCTTTCTTCGGTGGTCAGCAGGCCTGGCGTCATCGCAAAGGCCTGGCTGTAGTTGTTGGCCTGCACTTCTGGCAGCGCTTGGAGGTTCAGCGAGGTCGCCTTCTTGCCTGCATAAATTTTGGTGCCTTCGACCGGTGGCAGATAGGGGATTTTCACCTGCGGCTCTTCTGGTGCGTCTGCGGTGATGACGATGTTTGGCAGTTCTTTGACGGTGCCCGGCTTCGGTTTGCTAACTGGATTGACCGGGCTTTGGGATCGAGCATGCGAAGCTATGGCAAGAAATAGGAGTGCAGCAGTAGCCAGCGCAGGGCCGGCGCTGCGGGGGAGATTGGAAGGAGAGAAGGACTTCATGGGAGGTTGATATTGAGATTCGTTCGCAACGGCGCGGACACTGAACCGGAAGAACCAATAAACAAGTATTTTATGCGACTGAGTCGCAATTGCAAATTGACAGCCATTTCTGGCGTTTCATCCTCCACTCCCCGCCGCTGTCTTGTGACATGACCTCCTCCATGATAAACACGCTGCCCGCCATGGGCTTCGACCTTTCCCAAACTCCCGCCATGCCTGGTTCCACCAGCATCGTGCGGTTATGGCGTCGCGAGGGCATGGTTCAGGCGCTCATCACGCTCTCTTGGATCGTGGGCATCAGCGCGAGCTTTTTGGCCATTGGCATCATCGGCATGTTCGCTGCCGACTTGCCTCCCATTCATCTCAAGTCTCTCGCCGATCTCGATAACGCAGTCGAACTACCCATGATCGAGACCTCGATGGCGGAGCTGCAAACGCTCGAAGCCAGTGAAACACCCGTGGCCGAGGTTGAAACCGTGCTGCCCTTCGAGCTTCCAGAAGCCGTCGAAACGCCACCGGAGCAACTCGACCTGCCTGAGATCGCCGAAGCAATGACGCAGGAAGACATCTTTGCCATTCCCACAGCACCGAAAATCGAAGACGCTCTGCGCCCCATCGATCCTGTGGTCAAACCAAAGCCTGCACCAGCACCACCACGTCCACGAACGCCAGTGGCCAGTAGCAGCACGCGCTCCACCACACCTCAAGCTGGCAGCGCTGGTGGAATCGGTGCCTCTGGCAGCGGCGGCAAAGGAAAATTTCCTGCGCCCCCTTATCCAACCTTCGCGCGTGGTGCTGGCATGCAGGGCACCGTGCGCTTGAGCATCAGCGTCGGCCCCTCCGGTGCAGTGGAAGGTGTTTCAGTCATCGGCAGCACCGGATTCAGTGCCTTAGATGAATACGCCGCTTCTTGGGTGCGCCGGAACTGGCGCTGGCCCGGCGGAACCTCCAATCGCTACACACTGCCGCTCACGTTCCGTCTGCGCTAACCATCTTGTTATATCATGCCACTCCTAGCCAATGCCGCCGTCGATCTCTTTCACAAAGGTGGTCCCATCATGTATCCCATCGCAGTGGTCACACTGGTGGCCGTTTGCATCTTCGTTGAGCGTTTATTCTGGTGGTTGCGCTTCGCCACCAAGCGTTCCGTGAAGCAATTAGACGAGGTTTACGAAAAACTCGAGGCAGGTGACTTAGCCAAAGCCATCGCTCAATCCGCTAAATCGAGCGATCCGGTCGTGCGCATGATTCATCACGGTCTGCAACATCGTCACAGCAGCATGCAGGGCGCTCTCGAAGTTGCCGCAGGTCAGGAACTGCGTGATGCTGGCCGCTTTTTGAGTGCGATGGACACCATCGTCACTCTAGCGCCACTGCTCGGCCTACTCGGCACCGTCACCGGTATCATGGGCAGTTTCACCAGTATCGGCAGCAGCGAACTCGCGGTCGAAAAAGTCACCGGCGGCATCGGCGAGGCCCTCATCGCCACCGCCGCCGGTCTCGGCATCGCCATCGGCACGCTGGTGCCCATGAACTACTTCCACTCGCGTCTCGCCGCGTTGAAGTTCGATCTCGAAGCCGCCGCGAACAACGTGCTCATCCTCGCGGCTCAGCACGGTTTCGACAAAGTCACTCCCAAGGCCTGATCACGACGTGAAACTGCACTCTCCATTGCCCGAGCGCAAAACGCGGCTGGAAATCATCCCGCTCATTGACGTGATGTTCTTCCTGCTGGCCTCCTTCATGATGGTCAGCCTCACCATGTCGAAGCAGCAGACCATCAAGGTCAACCTGCCCGTTGCCTCCTCCGCGCAGTCCGACTTCAAGCCCGACATGATCAATCTGGCCGTGAACGCCACCGGCGACGTCTTCTTCGACAAAGCGTCCACCACGCTGCCCGAACTCGACCGCAAACTCGCCGAACGCTTCGGCAAAGATCCCGCCACGCCCGTTTACATCAGCGCCGACGTCAACACGCGCTACGCTGACCTCGTGAAAGTACTCGATGCGGCCAAGCGCGTTGGCTTCACCAAGGTTGCCTTCAACGTCAAACCGGCCAACGCCGCCGCACCGCCGAAATGAAGCGCCTGCTCAACACGCTGCTCATTTTGATCTCCCTCGGCCTCTGCGCCGTCTGCGTCGTGCAGTGGCAGCGCGAGGCCCGCCTGCGCGGCCACATCATCGATTTGGTGAAACGTCTGGAGGCCGAAAACGCCCTGCGCATCGAGGCTGAGCGCAAAGTGCGCGAGTATGAGAAGGAAATCGCCCGCCTCACCGAACTGCGCGCCGAAGTCGAGGCCAAGCTCGTCGAAGTCACCCGCGAGTACAACGACCTCTCCGCCGATTCCGTCTCACGCGGCATCACCATCGCCGTTTACATGCGCGAACTCATGCAGACGCAGGCCCGTTTCGCCGCCGCCCAGTCCGCCCTCGGCCAGGGCAGCAGCGTGATGAAGGAACACAACGCCGCCGTCACCGCGCAGAACAGCGCCATCGAAAAACAGAACGAGATGCTCAAGCAGCTCGCCAAGGAACGCGATGCCGCCATCGAGAAGCTCAACGCCCGCACTATTGAGTTCAACGAGTTGGTGGAGAAGTACAACAAGCTGTCGAAGCAGCGGTAGGCTGCGAACTGTGCTTGCCATTCATGGCTGCCTGCGAAAGACTCGCGCTCGCATGAGCCAACCAGCCACTCCTGAAATCACTCGTCTTCGCGATCTCTCGCCGCAGCAACGCCGTTCCGGACTCGCCGCATGGCTGGGCTGGATGTTTGACGGCCTCGACATGCATCTCTACACGCTGGTAGCCACGGCGTTCGTGGCACAGCTCATGCTGGTGCCGGAGAGCGATCCGACGGTGGGCATGCATGGTTCGATCATTCAGGCGGCCTTCCTTGTCGGCTGGGCTGTGGGTGGCGCCTTCTTTGGGCGCATTGGCGATGTGCTGGGCCGCAGTCGGGCGCTCACGCTAACGATTCTGACCTACGCCTGCTTCACTGGCCTCTCGTTCTTTGCGCAGACGTGGTGGCATCTCATGATCTTCCGTTTCCTGGCCGCGCTCGGCATCGGTGGCGAGTGGGCCGTGGGCGCATCGCTGCTCTCTGAAACGTGGCCGAAAAAATGGCGGCCTTGGATTGCGGCCACACTGCAAAGCGCAGTGAACTGCGGCGTGCTGCTTGCTTGTTTCGCGGGTTGGTTGCTCGCCGGTCAGGAGCCGCGTTACATCTTCCTCATCGGCATTCTGCCTGCGTTGATCACGCTGTGGATTCGCAAAGCCGTGCCCGAAACCGAGGAATGGACGGCGGCACGCGAAGGCCAGGAGGTGCCAAAGATCAGCGCCTTGTTCAGTCCCGCGGTGCGTGGTGTAACTTGGCGTGTGATGCTCATCTGCGCGGTGTCATTGACGGCGCACTGGACCTTCCTGTTCTGGCAGCAGAAGCACGTGCTCAGCTTGGTGGAAATCGCCTCGCTCGACAAAGCAGGCAAGGACTCCGCCGTCGTCACCGGCTTGATGTGGATCATGTTCGGCTCGCTCGTTGGCAACTACATCGCCGGTGGTCTCGCGAAACTCTTTGGCTACCGCAACACCATTGTCGGCATGATGCTCGCCTATTTCGCTTTCATGTATCTCTCATTCTCGCAGGTGTGGAGTTGGGAGGCCACGAAGTGGCAGTTTGCCGCCATCGGCGCATGCCAGGGTGTGTTTGGACTCTTCACCATGTGTCTGCCGCCGCTCTTCCCCGTGCTGCTGCGCACTACGGGCTCCGGTTTCTGCTACAACATCGGCCGCATCGTTGCCGCTGGAGGCACCGTGTTCTTTGGCATCTTTGTGAAGGTCGGCGATTTCCGCACTGCGTTGCTCTACGCCGGCTTCCTCTTCATTCCCTCCGCTGCTGTGGCGATCATGCTGCCCTCCGAGCCAAAAGAATCAGATGGCATGGCGAGTGCGGTGGATTGATTGCTCACAACTATCATTCGGTATCTCCGCCGCAGGATCAAAGGGCTTGCTGTGCAGGTTCCTCCGGCCATCAGGTCTTTTCAGACGGCATGAGTTGTAAAGGCACGGACATGCGGCTGCATGCCATTCTGTCAAAGTTGAGAGAATTTCTTGCTAGACGGCTTGGAAATTGCTTATAACGATGCGCCCGCAATTTGCAAAAGCTGGGCGGTTCTCCCCACGTCGCACAGCTGTCAAAGCATCAAGTTAATATCACGCATCTCATGCAAACAACACAATCACTCATCTCCCTGTCGTCCCCCCCCCCCCGTCACCGGTTCTGAAGCTGCTCGCGGTTCTTGGATTCACATTCGGCCTGTTGCTGGCAGTGCCCGCACAGGCTCAGTTCGCCAGTTTCAATGGCACCTACCCCACGGGTGGAGTGGCGTCGCAAACGGTGGGATCGTATCAGTTCTACACCTACAATGTTGCCGCCACTCAGGCCAATTCCTACCTGAGCTTCACGTTTCGCAACGATCCTAGCTACACCAACCTGGATACGATATCCGTCTCGCTCTCAGGCGGCCCCAATCTGCTGCAAAACGGCGGCCTAGACACGGCCGTGAGTGGCATTCCCACGAACTGGGTTTCGATCGGAACGCCTGGATTAAGTGCTGCAGGTGTGTTTTCTACTTCGGGGAATCAAGCTGGAGCCGGTCATTGGTATGACGGAGCGGTAGGAGGGTTTGATGGCATCGCGCAAAGTCTTACTACGAGCATCGGTTCCACCTACACCATCAGTTTTTATCTGAACTCCGATCCTGCGTTCAACTCCAGTAGCGTGCAGACCTTCGCGTATTTTGGGGCACTGCCGCCCGGGCTGGTCATCACTGGAGGCGTTTTGCCCGCCACCCACTGGCTGGGCCAGACGAACTCCAATTGGAATGCCACGAACTGGGCCAGTGATGCAGGCGGCACCGCCACCACGGCGACGCCAACCGCCACGGATGACATCACCTTCTCCGCCACGGGAGCGGCCAACCAAGTCAACACCAACCTCGACGCGGCCTTCACCATCAAGAGCCTTACGGTCAACAGCAACACTGGCATCTCCAGCGCAGCAGCGCGAACACTGACGGTCAACCAGACCACCAGTGTGAATTCGCTGCTCTCCATCAACAGCAACGTCACTCTACAGAGCAATGATAGCCTGACGGTGAGCAGCACTGGCACCCTGGCAGGAGCTGGCTCTGTCACTGCGGCGGTTAACAAATCCATCTTCATCAACGGCGCTCTCAGCGTGGGCGATGCGACCGCTGCCCCCGGTGCCGCTGTGCTTTCCCTCACGACTTCCGGCACGGGTTCGGTTGTCATGGGCGCGGCCAGTACCATCCTCGTGGATCTTTGGACCGGCGCTGGCGCTGGCGACAACACGGGCATCGCCACCTCCTCGGACCGTGTGGGTCTGGTCGGGTCCACCACACTGAACGCCCCTGCTGGTACCACCCTCGCGATTGGTAATCCTGCTGCCATGACCGGCTTTGCCGGCGGTGACCAGTGGTTGCTGTTCACAGGCACAGGAACTATCGCCGGTGGCGCTTACGGTGTGAATGACCTTGCACTGGGTCTTAGCCCCACTCAGGTGGGCAATTTCAATCAGACCACTGGCATCTATAAAATCATCGACACCAAAGGAGGCTTGGACATGGCCAACGCTCAAGACCAGAGCGTCATGTCCGGTATCCAGGGCATCCTCGGCGACATCAACGGCCGTCTCTTCAACCTCCGCGCCGGCTGGGGCGAAGAACCCCAGGACAGCATCTCCAACTCCCTCAACGGCGGCATTGATGACGGCGTCATCGACGAAAACGGCCAGGGCGACGGCCCGGAGCAGCCCATCGCCAAAAAAATCCCCCGCAGCCGCCAGTGGGAAGTCTTTGCCACCGTCAACTACGCCAATATCAGCCTCAGCAGCATCGGCACCCAAGCCGGCGTGAATTCTCAAACTTGGGCGCCCGGCATGGGCATCGAGCGTCACTTCACCCGCCACCTCACCCTCGGTTTTGCCGCCAATCTGCTGGAAACCCATCAGAGCTACGCCAATGGCCTCGGCAGCATGGACATGCAGGGCATCGCGCTCTCTGCCTACGCCTCCTATGTCCGCCGCTCCTTCTGGGTGGACCTGCTGTATAGCTGGGGTGCCTTTGACCTCGACACAGACCGCAACGCCACCGGTTTCCCCGTCGCCAATGGCGAAACTCATGCCTCGACCAATGCCGTCCAACTCAATGGCGGCTGGAGTTTCCGTGTTCCTGCCTGGAAACTCGTCCACGGCCCGATTGCCGGCGTGGACTGGCTCCATGTCAATGTGGGCAGCTACAGCGAAACCGGCGGTGGTCTCGGTGCTCTCAACTACGCGAGCCGCAGTGTCGATTCGCTCATCACCCGTGTTGGCTGGAGCGTGACTCGGGAGTTCGACACCAGCTTCGCCAAGATCGCCCCGCAACTCCGCCTCACCTACGAACGCCAGAACATCGACCGCAACAACGGTACCAGCGTGAACCTCATCAACCAGCCCTTCAGCGCCACCACCAATAGCCAGGCTCCAGGCCAGGATTACCTGGTGGCGGGTGCCGGTGTGAACTTCGAGTTCAGCCCGGACTTCAGCATGCTGTGGACCTACCAGGGCCAGTTCTTCCGTCAGGACATGCAGGCGCACTACGGCACTGTGCGCTTCACCTACAAATTCTGATCTCAAATTTGGTCAGGTCGGTTGAGTTTATCAACGGAGGCGGCATCTCACGATGCCGCCTTCTTTTTTGCATGCGCAGTGGCAGTGCCGCAACTGCTTCAGCCAGCCTTGGCCGCGCCCGGCGCATAGAACTTGTGCCGCGCCGAGAAGCCTTCCACCTCGCATTCACCGGCGAGATGGACCTCACGTTCCGCCTTCATTTTTTTCATCGCGGCTTCGCTGAAGATGACGTTTTGCTTCAAGCCAGCAGCCACTTTTTCGATGCGGAAGACGAAGTTCACCTCTGGGCCATGAAGATTGAGCTCGTTCATCGTCGGCACGGTGCCGAGCGCGGCACCGCCGAAGTGGAGCACGAGACGGAACGGCGGATTGGCCTTTAGTTGAGCTTCATAGAGCTTAGCTACCGCTTGGCGCACTTGGATCGAACCGTCTTCGGTGTCATCCCAGTAGCAGAAGAAGCCGTCGCCGAGGTACTTCGACATGTGACCACCGCATTCGTCGATGATCTGACGGCAGTTCTTGAACCAAGTGCCGGTCATGCGCGGATACTGTGCGCCTGGAAGTGTTTGGGCCATCTGGGTGGAGCCAATGATGTCTGCCACCATCAGCCAGCACTGCGCTTGACGGATGTGGATCATGGTCGAGGCCATGACTTGCTGCCCGGCGGGATGCATGGCGCTGAGAATTTCCGTGCAGAATTCCAGTTCGCTGCTGGCGATGCGGATGATGTCGCCATTGTGCATGCGCACCGACTGCGAAATACGGCGGCCATTGACGTAAGTGCCGTTCGCGCTGCCGAGGTCCACCAGCCAGAATTCACGTTCGCCCTGCGCCTGAATGATGGCGTGCCGGCGTGACACCTCGTGGTCCGCAATCGGCAGGGAGTTATCCGGCGCACGGCCAATGCTGGTCGTTCCGGTCAGATCATGGCGTTCCCCGTCGGGCAGTCGCAGCCAGGACTGGAGAAGGTTGTTGCTCATGGGTTGGATTAATTCGTATTGTGGCAAAGGATGGCGTCCAAGCCAAGAGACGTTGTGAAGAAATCACGCCGGTCATGTCTTGCCTTCGCTGTATCAATCTGAGACCATCCTAGCATGCCCATGGACTCAACCTCCGCCTTTCATGTGGTTTTTAATCAAGCCGAGGCCGTGCTGTGGTTCGTTATCGCGCTCGTTCTCATTGTTCGGAGCCGCATGAAAATGCACTGGCGTTGGCTGCTGCCGCTGGCCTTTGCGTTGTTCGGTGTTTCGGATCTCATCGAGGCAAAAACCGGAGCGTGGTGGGAGCCGTGGTGGCTGTTTGTCATGAAAGCAGCCTGCGTGCTGGTCTTTCTGCTGGCATGGCGTGCGCATCGGCGGCAGGGAAAGCCACATGCCTGACTCTCCCTTCAAATTTTGCAGCAACTGCGGCAGCAACACTTGGATCATCAAAGGTGATCGCGAGTTCGTCTGTACCGCGTGTGGACACCGGCATTTTATCACGCCCATTCCTGCCGCTGTGGCGCTGATCCTCGATGCGCAGGATCGCATTCTCATCATCCGCCGTGCTCATGAACCCGGCCTGGGAAAACTCGGCCTGCCCGGCGGCGTCATTGAACCTGAAGAAACCGGCGAGATGGCCGCTGCCCGCGAAACGCACGAAGAAGTCGGCCTCGATCTGCCTGCAACTGCTTACACCTACTTATGCTCACTGAACAACCGCTACCTGTTTCAAGGCTACGAGTGGCCCACGCTTGATCTGTGTTTCGTCGCCCGCGTGCAGGATTTTACCCATGTGGTGATCCAGCCCTCCGAGGTCATGGAGTTCATGATCTGCCCACTGGATGACGTGCCACTTACTGACTTCGCGTTTGAATCAAACGCCGAGGCGGTCAGACGGCTGCGGGCGCATCAAACCAGCGGTCGTGTTCTTTGATGAGGTCGATCAGGCGCTCGACGGCTTCGCCTTCGGGGATGTTGAACTTCACGGCGGTCTTGCCGACGTAGAGATTGATCTTGTCGGGTGCTCCGCCGACGTAGCCGAAGTCGGCGTCGGCCATTTCGCCGGGTCCGTTGACGATGCAGCCCATGACGGCGATGCGAACGCCTTTAAGATGGCCGGTGGCGGCGCGGATCTTCTGCGTGGTCGTTTGCAGATTGAAGAGCGTGCGGCCGCAGCTCGGGCAGGCGACGTAGTCGGTCTTGAAGATGCGCACGCCGGCGGCTTGCAGGATGTTGTAGCTGATGCGCAGCGCCTGGCCGGGAGCATCTTCGCCGTTCACGATGACGGCGTCGCCGATGCCATCGCACAGCAGCGAGCCGATGTTGGTTGCGGCGACGAGGAGATTCTCGGTGAAGTCATCACTGCCTGTTGATTGCAGCGTGTCCTTGAGGAGAATCGGATGCTTCTTGTCGATCTTGGCTGCGAGGAGACGATACGCTGCGATGACGGGCAGCTTGAGGCCGTCCTTGATCGAAATAAGCTTCGCTTCGGCAGATGCATTGAGACTGGCGATGGCAGCATCGTCGCGTGGGTCGATTTCGATGACGCCGCTGTCTTCGATGACGATCTCGGGTTTGTAGTCGCCGAGCTTGTCGATCTTGTGAGCGACGGCGTCCCATTTTATGCGTGTGGTGAAGACGGGGACGGTTTCATGGCCGCCAGCTTTGATGCCATTGATCGTGAGCACCTGCGATTCGCGGCGCACGTAATCGAAGGGATCGTAGTTGACTGGCGGTGCGTTTTCGATGCGCTCAAAGTGTGCTGGCAGGCCTTCGTTGTACGGCTTCACGAGCTGCTGAGCCACGGGGATTTCGAAGATGGCGTCTTCGGTCAATGAAACACGCACGGTGTCGCCGATGCCGTCCGCCAGCAGCGAACCGATGCCGATGGCGCTCTTGATGCGACCGTCTTCGCCATCACCTGCTTCCGTGACGCCGAGGTGGATGGGATAATTCCAGTCGGAGCCGAGTTGATTGAGATGCGCGACGAGCAGGCGGTAGGCTTCGATCATGACCTTCGGATTGCTGGCCTTCATCGAGAAGAGGAAGTTGTGAAAGCCATGCGCACGCGAGATGCGGGCGAATTCGAGGGCGCTCTCAACCATGCCGTGTGGTGAATCGCCGTGACGGTTCATGATGCGGTCGCTGAGACTGCCATGATTCGTGCCGATGCGCATGGCTCGATTCAGGCGGACGCATTCCTTCACTAGCGGCACGAACTGTTCCTCCATGTAGGCCACTTCAGCGGCGTATTCCTCGTCGGTGTATTCTTTGACGGCGAACTTCTTTTTGTCGGCGTAGTTGCCGGGATTCACACGGACTTTTTCCACCCACTTTACGGCTTCCATCGCCGCATCGGGTTTGAAATGGATGTCGGCCACGAGTGGTACATCACAGCCAGCTTTGCGCAGGCCATCGCGGATGTGCTGGAGGTTTTCGGCAATGACACGCGTCTGCGCCGTGACGCGAACGATCTGGCAGCCCGCTTCGGCGAGACCAAGCGCTTCCTTCACACAAGCCTCTGCATCCCGTGTGTCGCTGGTGAGCATGCTCTGCACCACGATAGGCGCTCCGCCGCCGATGGTGACATGGCCGACCTGAACCGGCCGCGTTTCACGGCGCTGGTAGTTGTAGAGGTCGGGGCAATAGCGGAGCAGGGGGAAAGACATGGCGGGCAAGAATGCCGGATTGCAGGCGCGGCGCAAACGGGAAGCCGCAATGCCAAGTGGGGGATTACAAGTTTCTTACATCCGCCTTGCTCAAGGAGAGAGGATATGCTAAAAATAGACTCAATATGGCAAATATTGTTGTTATCGAAGATCACCCACCTGTCCTCAAATTGATATCAGCGCTTTGTCGTTCGCAGGGGCATGAGGTCATGTCTTTCGACAATGGCCGAGCTGGAATCAATGCCATCCGTGAAATGAATCCCGATGTCGCACTTGTCGATCGACGTCTTGGCGAGATGGACGGCCTCGATGTCGTGCGTGAAGCGCGCGATGCTTCACCCACAACTCGCTTTGTCATGGTTTCAGCCTGCTCAGAGACGCGTGACATCGTGACTGCCATACGCCGCGGAGCCTGTGATTATGTGACCAAGCCGTTCGAGCCTGAGGAAATCCACACCGCAGTGAACCGTGCCTTGCTGGAGCCCGAGACTCCAGTGGCACCGACGCGGCAGAAGCTGATCATTCTCTGCCCGAAGCAAGCGGCTTGAATGATGCGCCAAGCGTTTCGCTCTCTTGTTCTCATGCGGCGGAACATTGACCTTTGAAGTTTGCCACCGCTGAAGCATTGATACACATGGAAAATCTTCGCCGATTGTTGTTTGCCGCCATGGTGTTTGTGCTGGCCGCACTACTGTTTGCATGGATGCGCCAGGGTCGTGAAGACTATGGCTTGCTGAACCTGCTGCGGGGTGAGAAACCCACTCAGACTTCACTGACTCCGCCGAAGTCGAAACTCGATCTTGGCGATATGTCGGTGATGAGCCGCATGAATGATGAGTTTGCCCGGCTCTCCGCCGCGGTGCTGCCCTCGGTGGTCAGTGTGACAACCAAGACCGTGAAACCAGGACAGATGAGCTGGCATCCCCTCTTTGGTCTCGTCAATCAGCAGGCGCAGATCATTCCCGGCTTGGGATCCGGTGTGATCATCAGCAAAGAGGGCCACGTCATCACGAACTACCATGTGCTCGAAAATAGCACGGAGATCATGGTCACCACCAACGACAACAAGAAGTATCCCGTAATCATTCTTGGTGCCAACCGTGAGCGCGACATCGCATTGCTCAAGATCGAGAGCAACCGCACGGATTTTTCCGCGTTGAGCTTTGGGAACTCCGATGAAGCACGGGTAGGCCAGCTCGTGTTCGCAGTGGGTAACCCCTTTGGCCTTAGTGGCACGGTGACGCAGGGCATCATCAGCGCACGTGACCGCCATCTCAGCGACAGCCAGATGGATTTCCTGCAAACCGATACGGTCATCAATCCTGGCAACTCCGGCGGTCCGCTGGTGAACATCCGTGGCGAAATTCTCGGCATCAACGTCGCCATTTATCGCGGTGATGAAAACGTGCGCGCTTGGCAAGGCGTGGGACTCGCCGTGCCGGCCAATGACGCGAAGATGGTCGTGGGCAGTATTCTGGCGAAAATCAAAGACGGTGAGAAAAACGCGGCGGAAGTCTCAGGCAACACTGGCAAAGGCTACCTAGGACTCGAAGTGAGCACAGAACCGGTGGAGATCGACCCAGTGTGGGGCACCGCACGTCGTGGTGCGCTGGTGACGAACATCAATCCTAGTTCGCCAGCCGCAGAGTCTGGGCTCAAAGCAGGCGATGTGGTTACCAAATTTCAAGGCATGGCCTTTCGATCCCCCGGAGACTTGCTCCACATCATCCGCACTCAACCGCCCGGCAGTGAGGTGAAACTCGAAGTGATACGCAACAACAAGATGGGTGACATCATCGCTAAGCTCGGCACTCGCCCGGATGTAGCCAAGTGAAGGGTTGGATCACGTCATTCGCGTGCTTTTAAAACGATGTGCTTGGCGTTTCTGGACGCGAGAATGTGCAGTTCATATGGGTTAAACTGAAGTTCGATACTGCCATCGCTCCAAGTATCGAGCAGCGGGATGTCCTTTTGTTTGGCGTGCTGGGAAAGTGATTCCGGCAGCATGACTTCCGCCTCACGTGCATCGCTGCCACAGAGAATCGCACGCGGACTGGTCTTTAGCAGAAACTCGCCGGTCATGGTCTGGTCGAGTTCATGCTGGCTGCGGATGAGTACATCGCAGCGTAAGTCGGCGGCGCTCGAAGTGAGATTCTTCTCAGTGTTCCAGCCCGCATCACTCATCCACAGCACGCGCCATGGGCCGATGTGCAGCAGCAGAACCATCGCACGATCATCACCGCGGCCGTTTTCAACCTGCATCGAGGGATAAAGTACCTGTGCCTCGACCTTGAAGCTCTTTTCTTCTGATAGCCTTATATGCTCATCGACACGCAATTTGCGCAGCGTGGGCCGAACTGCTGCTTCCAGCCGGCGCAAGGTGGTGAGCGAGGAATCCTGCCTCCCGGGCTCCTGGGTGCTGCAAAACAGCAGTGGCGCGTCAAACGTCTCAATGACTTGCTCGATGGCACCGATGTGATCGGCATCATTATGACTTAAAAATACGCCAGCGATAGAATTCACACCGCTGGAAAATAAGTAAGGCCGTAGCACACGGCGGAAGCTGGTTTCATCGCCAGTATCGAACAGCCAGTGGGACTTGCCGAGGCGCAGATGATTCGCGGCACCGCCATGTGGCAGTTCTAGCATGCGCCACACGGCTGGAGCATTCGTGCGTGGTGCATTTGGTTGAAAATGGAAGCTCGCTCCCGGTAGTGCCGCAAACCAAGCTGCGCTCGCGATCATCGCCTTCGCCATTGCCCAGTTTAGATTGTTGAAGACGATCTGCACGCCGGTGAGATGCAAAGCTGCTGCACACAGGCTCAGACACGTCGCACCCAGGCATAAAAACGATAGCGGTACGAGCACGCAGTTCGCGACCACCGCAACGGGTGTCACCGATTGAAAATGGCCGAGGATGAACGGCAAGCTGCCGATCCATGCGGCGAAGGATACGCTCAAGTTGGCCGCCAGCCAGAGCCGGAACTGGCTCGATCCACGCTGCCGCCAGTTCGCGAGTTGAGGTGGCAAGAACGGATCAAGCCGCGTGTAAGGCATCAAGTATTGCAGCAGCGGCACAGAACCGATGACACTGAGCCACAACACGACGAACGAGAGTTGAAAGCCCGGCATGAAAACCTGGTGTGTGTCGGTTGCCAGCAGTAACAACATCGCGGCACCCAGACTGTTTTGCAGCGCGGACTCACGGTCCACCAGTGGCGCACCCATGAAAATCGCCACCATGAACGCCGCACGCGCAGCGGAAGGTCGCCAGCCAGTGATGAATGCATACGCAAACACGATCACAATCATCACCCATAGTGAGATGCCACGCCGTAGGCCAAGCTGACGCAGCAACGCGAGTGCAATCACTCCCAGCAAAGCGACATGCAGTCCGCTGACTGCAAAGACATGCAGCGTGCCGCTGTTACGAAACGCATCTTCGATTTCATCATCTGCTTCGGCGGAAACACCCAGCGCCATCGCGCGGATCACAGCGGCTGTTTGAGGGTCATCCTCCAGATCGTGCGTGAGCTTTGTGCCAATCCACTGCCTGCAAAGTTCCGCTGCCTCCAAAAATGAGCACCACAGCGCCTCGCCGCTAGCGCCGATGCGTTGCATGCGGTCGGCCTCAAAGCGCGCCACGCGTCCATTCCGCAGCGCATACTCCTGCGCATCAAACGTGCCCGGATTCGACGCCGTGCGCGGCAGATAGATGCTCCCGTGCAGTTCAAAGACTCCTGCACCTGGAAAGTGCATACCTTTGGGTAGGCGCACCAGCAGCACGGCGTTTTGCGTGATTGCTACTCCCGCCGCAGGAATGTCGATCTGCTGCGTGGTACAGAGCGCATGAGCGCGGCCATCTGCAGTGGTGTCGAAATCCGGCAACAAACTACCGTGGATTGTGGCCTGCACCGGTTTGTCCATCTGCTGCAACGCAAGTCGTAGCGGATGGCGGAAGGTTTCATCCGTGCGTGTCTCGTGGATGAAGGCAAAGACCAAAGCTGCGCCTGGCATCAGCAGCCATGAACGGCCACAAAGCAAGGCTGCACCCAGCAGCACCGAGGCGAAACCAATGAGCCATGGCCCACCACCGCTCAGCCAGCCAAACTCAGCCGCGAGAATGCCGCACACTGCCGCCAAGGCCAGTGTCATCAGCGGATTCGCCCGGGTCCAAGAATGGAGCTTTGCGAGCATCTGCCGCTGAGATTGAAATGATCATGCCGTCGCAGTCCCAGAGGATCCCGCTTTCGTGCGCTGGTCCATCAGCAGCTTGTACTGCATTTGTTCGATTTCGCTCATCTTGTGGTGCGCATTCGCGCTGTGACGTGTGTTCGGGAAGTTGCCGATCACCTGTTCCAGCATATCGCGGGCGGCTTCAAAATCATGCCGGTGCGTTAGATGCACATCAGCGATGCGGAACATGATGAACGCCGCATCATCCACCGGCCAGTCCTTGCTCTGTAGGTATTCTTCCAGTGCCTGTAGCGCCGCCTGCGGGTCGTGCAGACGCTCGGCATTCACCTTGGCGATTTCCGCCACGGGAAAGGGATCGTCAGGTTTGTCCTCCAACATCTTCTCATAATGCTCGATCGCGCCTTTATAGTCACCTTGTGCAATGCAGGCTGCCGCCTTGGTCATGGAATCCTGTTCCACCTCTTCACCGGAGGAAAACACGGCCTCACCCATCAGGTCACCCAACCATGGGATAAAAAACTTCACCATGAGGATGCCGCCCAAGCCGCCCATCAAAATGACAAACACCAGTTTCACTCCGTCACTGCCGTCCTTAACGCTCTCCCACAGCAAAAAGATGAGCAGGACGGCCAGTAGGATGAGGCAGATGCGGATGATAAGTTGGCGGTTCATTTTTGAAAAGTTTCATGAGGCTATCAAACCGCCCTCGTTTCGCCAAGTGCGAAGTTCTAGCTGTCGCCAATCCGAGTTAAAACGCCCCAGCGGCTTTTCTTCCCACCCAGAAGAGGCCCATGAGGAAAATCATCAGCCCCGCCCACGCCGGATGTGACCAAAGAGGCAGGCGGCGTTCTTGGATGGCGGGCTCGGGCATGGCGGCGATGGCGGCGACGAGTGCGGCGGGATCATTGGCGTCCAGCAGCTTGCCTTTGGTGAATTGGGCGATCTCACGCAACACATCGAGCCGAGCGGGTTGGCCACGTTTCTCGCGACTGACGCCTTGAATGGAGATTTTCGTTTCTAAACTGGAGCCTGCCTCCGCGCAGGTGAGCATGACGCGATGCTCACCGGGTTCGATGGGAGTGAAGTTGCCGTTGAAGAGGCCCCAGGCTTCTTCGCCAGCGGGAATGAGGCGCACGCTTGATACTTTGCCGCTTGGCGCAGCGATTTGGGCGATGACGGCTCCATCACGCAAAGGCTCACCGGTGAGGCTCATGACGTTGGCGTTGAGCGTGAGTACATCACCAGTGCGCGGGCGATCTGGCGAGTAAAAGAGACGCATGCTGTTGCCGGTGCTCATGTTGCGCTGGTAGGCCATCCAGCGCACTACCTGGCCCCAGAAGCGGTAGTGGTATTTGTCTTCCACGCCTTTGCGCCAGCGCCACGCGCCGTCGGTGCCCATGAAGAGAATTTTGCCGGCACCGTAAGTCTTGGTCACGATCAAGGGCACGCGGCCATATTGATTCGACTCCGTGCCGTGTGTGGCGAGCACTTCCGTGCCCGCTTTGGCACGCAAGGCAGGTGCATACCATTGGAAGCCGGGCAGCGTGCTCCACACGCGCGCACTGGCTTCGTCGCTGTCTTCGAGTTTGGTCAAAAGACTGCGCGTTCCAGCCTCGGTGAGTGCAAATTTGCCCGGAGACGATGATCCCCAGCCGCGTGGTTGTGCGGCGTCCCACACGACAGGCAGCAGATCGGCGAGTGGAGTGTCTTGCAGCGTGGATTGATAACCATGGAAGCCCGGCATGAAGACGAGACCGCCTGCTTGATCGCGCACGAGCTTTTGCAGCGCGGCGCAATGTTCGGAGGTGAGCTGGCTTTTTTCCAAACCGACATCGCCGAGGAAGACGACATCGAATTTTGTCAGTTCCTCGTCCTTTGGAAATGCTTTCAAATAACCACGGCCTGCACCGGCTTTGCCGAGTCCAGGATGGAGCAGCAGGCAGTTCACCTCGACGCCGGGATCACGCTCCAAGGCATTGCGCAAGTAGCGATACTCCCAACGCGGGAAGGTTTCGATCACCAGCACCTTGAGCTGTTCTTTGCGGATCGAGAGCGGCGCTTCCTGCGTGTTGTTTTCGGGATAGCGCTCGTTTGGCGTCTTCGGAATGGTCAGTGTGAGTTTCACCTCGCCCGGTTTGTCCGGTTTCCACGCGATGGCGTCCTGCAAACGACCCATGGCAGGCAGCGTGACCTCTTTGGTGATGATCTCGCTACTGGATGCCTTCATTTCCAGCATCACGACTTCATCACGCGGCAACGAGCTATCAATGGTGAATGGAATGCGCAGCGGTTTTCCTGCCACAGCGAAGGTCGGCACGTCAAAGCTGCTCAGTTCGACATCTGGCAGACGCGTCTCGGCACCTGTCGGTACGGCAAAAACCGGCACCTCACGCATGCGCAAGCGTGTGGCGGCCTGTGCAGGTGCTACGCCAGTGTTCCAGTCGCCATCGCTGATCAAGACGACTGCTTTGAGGTTTGGCTGCTGCTCCAGCACGCTGGCGAGTGCCGCATGAATGTCCGTGCCTTCCGTCGCTGGCGTTTGCGCAGACGAAAACGGCTCGATGACGACATCCATGCGTTGTTTGAGCGGCTCCCAGAGTTTGGGCTTGATCAACGGCTTCGCGGCATCTTCACGCGAGATCACAGTCGTGCCGCGTGTGACGTCTTTTGTGCTCATGCTGCCCGAAACATCATGAAGCACCGCCAAAACCGGCTTCGTATCCGGTTTGAACGTCTCCAACCACTCCGGCTGCAACAACGTGAGCGCGATGCCGATGGCGATGATCACGCGTAGCAACTCCAACCATCCCATGAGCTTGCGATAGCCACTCCGCCGCCACGCCATGAACGCGAGACCCGCAATCGCCACGACAAACGCCACCCCGACGCCGAACGCAATGGGCGTGGGATTGAAGACGAGTTGTGATGAAGTGGGTTGCATGAGGTTGAGCTGGCCGAAAAAGAGGAAAGAGGAGAAAAAAGGTTTGTCGGTTTGGAACTCTTTTCTTTCTTGTCTCTCTTTCGACTAAAAAGGGTTGAGTCAGAAAAGGGCGCAGATCGCTTGAGCGAAGCTGCGAAGGCCAGAGGCAGGTGCGAGGTCTTGTTTGCTGAGTTTGCGAATTTGGAACTTGGGAGCACCAAAATTGATGAGCACACCGTGTTCCATACCAGTTGCGCGGAGATAACCCAGGATCTGTGCCAAATGCTCGTTTGCCAGCGTCTTGACGGCCTTCAGTTCCAGAATCAGCAGATCCTCGATCACGATGTCTGCATAGTATTCACCCACCACAAAGCCATCCTCGTCGCGCACAACGAGCTGCTTCTGCTGCTCCACTTTGAGCCCAAGTTTTCGCAGACGATGCGCCAGTGAATTCTCATAGACCTTTTCCAAGTGCCCCGTCCCAAAATAGCGTCGCACCTGAAACGCTGTTTCCCGCACAGTGTCAGTCAGTTCAAAAGCTCGGTCTTTCATGGAATCTGGTTTATTGGATTGGAGCTTTTTACCTTCTTTTCTCTTTTTCGGCTAAGCAGTGGTTTGGACAGTCTCCCTGCGTGAAGGCATGCACAGCAATGCCTCACCGAGAAGAGCGAGCGCCATCAGGAATAGGAACGTGCGCCAGATTTCGCTGGCGAGGCTGGTTTCGTTTTCGACCTGATCTTCGATGATGTGATGATCGAGTCCGGCAAAGAGTTCTTCGAGAGCGGTCTTGCCGAGTGTTTCGGGTCGGTCTTCGCGCAGCGGGCGATTCAGGGCGATGAGTTTGTCGTCTTTGGTCAGGATGCCGGCGCGCGATGATTGTTCGGAGCTGAGCATGGCATCGCCAGATCGCTTCCAGTCGATCAGTGTGTCGGCGGCGGCGGCTTCACGTTGCTGGGCTTTGCCGAGGGTGCTGGCACCTTCATTTAAGGCACGATGTAGCATGGCGAACATCACGACGCCATCACGCGCGAGGCTGGAACTGCCGGAACCCGTCAGTGTGCCGAGGAACCAGGCATTGCCATCGCCAGGAATGTCAGCGCGCATGAGCAGCGGCTTGTTTTCGGCGAGTCGGGCCAGCGGTGTGCCTTCGCCGAGGATGTCGCAGCGGCGGGTGACTTCGAGTTCGCCGACGGGGAGCGAGGTGCCGCTGCGAGTGTTGGCCAGAAGGCCGGTGTCGTTGCGCCACCACTCGACGGTGACGGGTTTGCTATCACCGCTCCAGGCACCCCAGTGCAAACCGCCGAAGGATTCGGTGTTCGGTGTTTCGGTGGGCAGGAAGAGGATGCTGCGGCCGGTTTTGAGATGATTCGTGAGTTGTTGCGTGATTAAATCATCCACCTTGGGCAAAGCGGCGTGCCAAATGATGAGCGCGGTGTCATCCCACGCGATTTCGGCGGCGCGGGAGACGGGCAGGATGGTGGCGGCATATTTGCGCGTGGGATCGGCGGCGGCTTCGAGCGCGGCTTGAAGTGGCCCAGCTTCGGTTTCGTCGTCCGTGAGGATCACGGAGCGCAAGACGGCGGGTTCATCGAAGACGAAGTGGAAGACGTTGTCGGTGGGCGAGGCATCAGCGGGCAGTTCGACACGGCCTGAGCCGCGCTTTGTCGTTTTATCGATGGGAATGGCATGACCTTGCAGCACGAGTTGCGAGTCCTTCATTTCGACCCTCATCGTGGTGCTCACGTCATTGATGACAAATCGCAGCGGCAACTCGGTGGGCGTGGCAGTGGCTGCATCGCGTGTGATGCGGAGATCGAGCAGCAGTTCGGCCTTGTCAGCCGTTTCGCGGCGCACGGTGCGCTCGACGGAGACCGCGATATTTTGTGACACAGGCTGCGCATAGGTCAGTAAATGAAAACGCAGGCCTTTGAGACTGGTGAAAGCACCGCGCAGGGCCTGCCAGCGGCCGCTGGCAGCATCCCAGTCGCTTTGACGCAGATCGCTAAGCACCCACACGTCGGTGCGGCCGGTTTGATTTGTGGTGATGTAATCGAGCGCGCCTTGCAGCAGCGCTGGAACGTCCGCTGTGGTGTCCGTGGGGCCGGTGAGCGGCAGATCGACGAGCGACTCAGGTTTTTCGAGCAACTGTGGCTGCAAATGCGCATTTTCGATGAGTACGAGCTTCGAGCGCGTGCCCACGGTATCGCGCAAGGCCTGCGACAGCTTCGCGATGCCTGCGGCGCGCTTGCTGGTGCCAGTAGCGAGGTTTTGCTGCTCCATGCTCGCCGAACGGTCGAGCAGCACGATCACCGTGTCCGGCACGCCGCCCGTGATCCCGAGCAAACCACCCGCCATCGGGCGCGTGATGACAAACAGGATCGCCGCCACCGCCAGCACGCGAAACGCCAGAATCAAAATCTGCCGCAACCGCGATAGGCCCTTGTTCATGCGCTGCGCCATGCGCAGAAACATCATCGCTGCCCACTTCACCTGTCGCCGCCGATACAGGTGGATCAAATGAATGATCACCGGCAGCGCCGCAAGCGGCAGGGCAAGGAGCAGCGCTGGGACGAGGAAGGTCATGGGTTCTTCGGGAACTCGATCTGGCGGATGTCGCGAGCGGAGTGCAGCACACGCAGGAGTAGAATGCCATCATTCGTCGTGCGGAAATAGAAGCAGTATTTCCCGAAAGGATGGCTGCGGCAACCAGGCGACAGTTCCGAACGAGGACGACCATATCCCTGATGGCTGGCAAGATATTGAAACGTTTCCTGAAAGCGATTCAGCAACCGGTCCGCTTGCATCACGCTATTACGGGCTACAAAGGCCCATATCTCCTTGAGATCGGCCTGTGCATCGAGTGTGACGTCAACTAGCGGCATGCAGGATCAGGCTGCGTCAGCAGCGGAGTGCTCGCGGTGACGTTCTTCGAGAAATGCATCCATTTTGAAGTCGCGGATGACCTCACCACGCTCCGCTTGATCGACAGCGTGCTGAATATCCACGCGCAGGGATGCTAGCTTGAGTTCTTCCTCGCTCGTGAGAGGCGATTCTGTCTGCTCCTTCAGATTGGCAACAATGCTGATGAAGAACTCATTTGAATCGTGAAATCCACCTGAGTGGACGGCTCTCTGTAGGAACTGGCCGAGATCATCTGGAAGTTGAATAGCGACTTGAGTCATGGTGAAAGTTTAGCTGGCGGGGTGAACTTTGTCAGTTGGTAAAATGTCGGGGAGCAGCGCTGGGACGAGGAAGGTCATGGCTCAGAGTCTTTTCGCTCCTCCGATGGCGAACCAGTGTCAGACAGACCTTTCGACTCTGAAAAAGGTTTCTCTGATGCAAACAGCACAGTGAATCCGGCTATGATCATCAGGATTGTACCAGACGGCTGCAGCCAATACATCCACGAATTTTCAACCTCTGTAGCGCTAAGCGTTTTTCGAAGAATCAAGGCGCTGCCAAGGAATATTGTGCTCACCAAAAAGAGCCCACGATCTCGACGATGCCAAACAGGCAGCTTGTAGCCATGAGGTCGATCACACATCACCGGCCTCCTTTCTTCTGAATGCGCGCAAGCAGGAACTTCACAAGCACGTCGTCGTACTTCTCGTGCAACTTCACGCGGTGGTAGTCGATGGCGGTGGTGCGGATGAGGTCGTCGATTTCGGTCATGTATTGCTTCACGGCCTCGCGGTAGTTGCGGGCGATGAGGCTGGGGTCGGCGAGGACGGCTTCGCCGCCTTCCATGTCGATGAAACGGGCGGGTCGGTCGAAATCGAAGTCGAGTTCCTTCTGATCGAGCAGGTGGAAGATGGCGACGTCGTGCTTGCGGAAGCGCAGGTGCTGGATGGCGGACTTCAGTTCGGCAGGCTCGACGAAAAGGTCGCTGAAGATGACGACGAGGGCGCGCTGGCGGATTTTTTCGGCGGCATCGTGCAGCGCGGTGAGCAGTGTGGTATCGCCGACGGGCTGGATGGCGGCCATTTGATCGAGCACGAGGCCGAGGTGGCTCGCGCCGCGTTTGGCGGGTATCTCGACGGATTTTTCGGCGAGCGAGTGCAGGCCGACGGCATCGCCCTGCTGCGCGGCAATGTAGGCGAGCGTGCCGGCGAGTTTGCGCGCGTAGTCGAAGCGTGTGGCTCCAGCGGGACCGAAGTTCATGCTGCCGCTGGTGTCGATGAGCAGGCAGAGGCGCAGGTTGGTGTCGGCTTCGAACTCCTTGATGTAAAAGCGGTCACTGCGGCCCCAGGTGCGCCAGTCGAGGCGGCGTGTGTCGTCGCCAGGTACGTATTTGCGGTATTGAGCGAACTCGAGCGAGGAACCGCGCACGGGACTTCGGTGATGACCGGAGACGTTGCCGAGCATGGCTTGGCGCGCGTTCAGCGGCAGCGCCATGAGGCGGCTGAGAACGGCGGGGTCTAGAAAGGATCGAGCAGAGTCAGCCATGATCGTAGCCTCCAAGTTTCGTCCTCGTGCTCGTTCTGCTACTCGTCCTCGATTCTAGCGGCAACGAATTGGCAGCGCCTACATCGAATCTCTCCACGAGCTTACATAAGATGGACACCACTCGTATCAGCAACGCCTTACCCTCGGCGATTCGTTGCTGTGTCGTTGCTCGCTTAGCAACCAAGGCATCCAGACATGCCGCACACTCCATCGCAGAGCCACGCGCATCGTCGAAGTAGCGTGCTCGCTGCTGCGTGGCACGCTTGCCGTTGCCCTCGGCGGTGTTGAGCAGGGCGGACAGGCTCGCCCGGTCGAGTTGGTCGAAGGTTTCGCGAAGGTGAGGATGCTGTGTGGCGCGGATTTCGATCATCAAGTCAGTAACCCAGGTGAGAAAGGCGAGCTCAAGTTGATAGACCTCGAGTTTCTCATGGTCGAATTGAACGATGTTGGGCATGGCGGAGCGATTTGATCGAGGACGAGTAGGAGAACGAGCACGAGGACGATTTGTGATGAGCGCGTTTAGGCCTTCGCGAGTTCTTCGACCAAACGTTTCGCCACATCACGACTCGTCACACCATCGCTCTCAGCCGTGAAGGTCGTCATCACGCGATGACGCAGCACAGGCTCAGCGACTTCCATCACATCCTCAAGCCTCACCATGTAACTGCCATTGAGTGCAGCGCGGGCTTTGGCACCGAGAATCAAATACTGCACCGCACGAGGGCCTGCACCCCAGCTCACAAGCGGCTTCAGCCATGCGGGAGCTTCTGAGCTAGCGGGACGTGTCTTGCGGGCGAGATCGACGGCGAATTCGTAGATATGATCGGGCACGGGAACGCGGCGCACCAAATCCTGAAACGCCAAAACTTTGGCTCCATCCATGATGTGCTCGAGTTTTGGCAAACTCAGACCCGTGGTGCTTCTCGCGATGGCGATTTCTTCGTCACGGCTCGGGTAATCGACACCGATCATGAACATGAAGCGGTCGAGCTGGGCCTCTGGCAGCGGGTAGGTGCCTTCTTGCTCGATGGGGTTCTGCGTGGCGAGAACGAAGAAGGGTGAGTCCAAGGTGTAGGTGCGACCAGCGACGGTGACTTTGTGCTCCTGCATGGCCTCGAGCATCGCAGCCTGTGTTTTGGCGGGAGCGCGGTTGATTTCGTCGGCGAGGACGATATTCGCAAACACAGGGCCTTTGGCGAATTCGAAGGCGCGTTTGCCGCCGGGCAGTTCTTGAAGAATATCGGTGCCGGTGATGTCCATGGGCATCAAGTCGGGCGTGAACTGGATGCGGCTGAAGCTGAGCGACATCGTTTCGGCGAGGCGTGAGATGAGCAAAGTTTTGGCAAGGCCGGGGACGCCCATGAGCAAGGCGTGACCTCGAGCGAAGAGGCAGATGGCGAGTTGCTCGACGACTTTGTCCTGGCCGACGATGATTTTTTTTAGCTCGGCGCTGAGTCGGCCATAGACCTGGCGCAGTTCATCAATGGCGGCGACGTCGTCTTGGGGGAGTGAGGAATTTGACATGCACACACATGCCATCAGAAAACCGGTGCTCTGACAAGGGCGAGCTGTGTAAATTGTGTGTGAAAGACACTGAAAGTTCAGATTGCTTATCCGACGAGCGTCTGAACGTGGCTTTTCACGGCGCTGGCAAGACCCTGAATGTTGTAGCCGCCTTCGAGAATAGAGATGAGCCGGTTTTGGCAATGCGTGGCGGCGGATTCGAGCAGGAGTTTGGTTAAAGCGACGAAATCGTCATCTGTGAGACGGAACTGGCCGAGAGGATCGTCGATGCGGGAGTCGAATCCGGCGGAGATGAGGATCAAGTCAGGCTTGAACTTGTCGATAGCAGGCAAGAGGCGGTCGGTGAAGGCGGCACCGATGTCTGACATGCCAGTGCGAGCTGGAAAGGGACAGTTGAGCGTGCTGCCTTTGCCTTTTCCGCTGCCGGTTTCATCGGCGTGGCCGGTGAAGGGATAAAGCGGGCTTTGGTGCGTGCTGCAAAAGAGCACGCTGCCGTCTTCATAGAAGATGTCCTGCGTGCCGTTGCCGTGATGCACGTCCCAATCGACGATGGCGATCTTCTGCGCGCCGTGCTGCTTCTCTGCATGACGTGCGGCGATGGCGATGTTGTTGAACAGGCAGAAGCCCATGCCTTGAGCCGGACGTGCGTGATGGCCGGGTGGACGCACGGCGCAGAAGGCGTTCTTGGCTTTGCCGGTGAAGACGGCATCAACGGCGTTCAGAACACCACCGACGGCTTGCGTGGCGACGTCGTAGGAGCGCGGGCAGATCTGCGTGTCGCCGGTGCTGAGGTCGTCGCGGCCGGATTCGACATCGGCTTTGGCGATGCCGATGTAACCACGATCATGGCAGAGGGCGATTTCATCGAGCGTGGCGACGCGCGGCTGAATCGCCTGCGTTTGGGCGACGAGACCCGAATCCGTGAGCGCTTTCGTGATGGCGACATGGCGCTGAATGCTCTCGGGATGACCCGGACCGGGGTCATGCTGCTGGTAGATAGGATCGAGAAGCAGAGCTGTCATAGGTTTGCGGTGGTTGGCTGTTGTTTACGGTTGTTTGCAGTAGTTTACCAAACCATTGCAAACTACGGCCAACGACTGCAAACCATCGCAAACTCTTGCGCTCAGCGTTTGCCAAATAACTCAGCCAACTTTTGCAGATCCTTGCCTTCGGCGGGCTTCATGGCGCTGTTGATGGCTTCGTCTTGGATGGCGACGAGTTCTTTGATGCCCTTGCGGCCGTATTCGAGCATGGAGTGAAGCTGGGCTTCGGTGAAAGTGGCTTCTTCGCCGCTGCCTTGGATTTCGACGAATTCGCCGTCTTCGGTGAGGACGATGTTGCTATCGACATCAGCTGCTGCGTCTTCGGTGTAGCAGAGGTCGAGGAGCGTTTCGCCTTTGAGGATGCCGACGCTGACAGCGGCGATTTTTTTCTTGAGCGGCTGACGGGTGATCTTGCCCTTTTCGAGCAGGCGGTTGAAGGCGATGGAGACGGCAATGCAGGCACCGGTGATGGCGGCGGTGCGAGTGCCGCCATCGGCCTGGAGCACATCGCAATCGACATAAAGGGTGCGGGCACCGAGTTTTTCGAGATCGACGACGGCGCGGAGGCTGCGGCCGATGAGGCGCTGGATTTCAGTGCTGCGGCCATCCGGTTTGCCACGGGAGCTTTCGCGGTCTTTGCGCTCCAGGGTGGAATACGGCAGCATCGAGTACTCGGCGGTGAGCCAGCCGCCTTTGACGTTCTGCACCTTCATCCAGCGCGGCACTTCCTCATTGATGCAGGCGGTGCAGATGACGCGGGTGTTGCCAAAGGCAATGAGCACGGAGCCTGCGGCGTGCGGGGCGACGTCGAGGACGTATTCAATTTTGCGAAGCTGGTCTGGGGCGCGTCCGTCGGTTCTGGGCATGGCGCTGCTTAGCACGAAGCGCGGGTGCGCCAAAGGGATTTATCAGTTGGTGCAAAACGTCTTTGAACATTCTCGCGGCAGACCCTTTCCAAACGATTAACTCAAGTGGCACCCCTTATGCTAAAGGTAGATGACAGTTCACACTTAATCTCCATGACGCGCTTCCCTCGCCCTGGCTGCTGGTTCCGTTTTACCCCAACGGATTGGAAATTCATTCAAGACACTCTGGCGCTGACTGAGCGCGGCAAGGAGGGCTTTAAGGCGATGATGGATGACCCGGACGCGGTGCCGATCATTTTGGACAACGACAAGCTCTTCGATGCCGCCATCGTCTCAAGGAAGGCAGCGATACTTTCGCCGGAGCTGTTCTTCTTCATTGTGGTGCGGCATTCACTGAAGGAGTTCGGAATCAAGGAGATTGCGGTGGCGGATTACATGGCGGTGGTGTGCGCGGACTTTGGCTGCACACCGACGAAAGGCCCACAGGACATCAATCACAGTGTGGATAGCATGTACAGTGTCGATTATTTAGAGGCGATCGAGAGCGCGAGCAGGCATCAGAAATTCTTCCTGCATGTGCAGTGCGCGAACCAGTTTCTCGTGCTGACTTGTCTCTATCCTGACTTCCTGCATCGTCGAGCGGAGCGTCGGGGTGCGCCCGATGTGGATTACTACGAGCAGGTGGTCGTCAGCCACCTTGATTCGGCACGCAAGCATGTGCTGGCAGAGGAATTTGCGCTGGTGGAGACGTTTGAGAAAGTAGCGGAGTGTTTCCCACCGGCGAGACGTGCGATGAATCACACGGTGCGTGAGTATTTGAGCCTGGGGCAGTGAGTTGAAGATAAGGTGCCTTGTAAGCTGCGTCTCTTGGTGGCGTTCCATGGGCCATGCGTTTTTCCATTCTGCTTCTCCTGGTTTGCTTGGGCGGTTCTCTCGATGCCGCGCCGCCCAATGTGCTTTTGATCATGGCGGATGATTTCCGACCTGAGATCGGCTCCTATGGCTCGACGGCATTGACGCCGAATCTCGACAAGCTGGCAGCGCGGAGCGTGCAGTTTGAGCGGGCTTACTGTCAGCAGGCGGTTTGCAATCCATCGCGTTCTTCCATGCTCACGGGACTCCGACCTGACACTTTGAAGCTCTGGAACAACGGCACGCATTTTCGCGAACTGAATCCCGAGGTGACGACGCTGCCGCTTTGGTTCAAAGAGCATGGCTACACCACACGCTGCGTGGGAAAAATCTTCCACAACTGGCACACGGTGGAGAAAGGTGACCGCCGCTCATGGAGCGCGGACGAGTTTCTGCACTATGCGAATCATGGCGATGATAAACCGCTCATCACTGGCGAAATGCCGCCCAACCTGACGACCTTGAGCAGTCGTGTTTATGGAGCCACAACCATCTGCGAGTGCCGTGATGTGCCGGACGGGGCCTATTATGACGGTCGTGTCGTCGCTGAAGCCCAACGCGTGATGCGGGAGTCAAAAGAGAGTCCATTCTTTCTCGCCGTCGGTTTTTGGAAGCCTCATGCGCCTTTCAATGCTCCTAAAAAGTACTGGGACATGTATGATCGTTCCAAGTTGCCGCCGCTGAAGGGTGCACGGCCTGAAGGTGCACCGGAGATTGCTTTTCATCAAAGCACGGAGATCCTCGGTCCAGTGGCTAAGCAGACCCCGGTGACACCCGAACAGGCGGCGGAGATGAGGCACGGATACTTTGCCAACATCAGCTATATGGATGCTCAGATCGGCAAGGTGCTTGAGGCTCTGGAAAAAAGCCCTGCGGCGAGCAATACGATCATCCTTTTCGTGGCGGATCACGGTTATCACATCGGTGAGCATAGCCTTTGGGGCAAAACGTCCGATTTCGAATTCGACGCGCACGTGCCGCTGATGATCAGCGCTCCTGGCGCGAGCCAACATGGCAAGAAAACCGCTGCGCTTGCCGAGTTGGTCGATGTTTTCCCCACGCTCGTGGACCTGTGCGGTCTTCCGCAACCGAAGGCTCTGGACGGCAAGAGTCTCGCTCCGATTCTTGCTGATTCGTCGCAGTGCGTCAAAGCGGCGGCCTTCACCCAGCACCCGCGCCCCGCCTACTATGACCGTGAACCTGACAAACAGCCGAAGGCCATGGGTTACAGCGTGCGCACGGCCTCCGTGCGCTACACCGAATGGCGTGACTGGAAGACGAAGAGTGTCATCGCCCGCGAACTTTATGCCACAGAAGAGGATCCGGCAGAGTCAAAAAACCGCGTGGATGATCCCGCCTTGAAAGTGCAGCAGGTGGAGGCCGAAAAGCTCTTGCGGGCGCAGTTTGTTCCCTGAGTTCAAAAGCTGATTTCGCGGTGGTCGAGGCGAGGTTTGCAAAATAGGCAAACTCCCCCATCTTGGCAGCCCTTTATGCCCGAACTCGACAAGACCTACACCCCAGCCGACGTGGAATCACGCTGGTATCAGCGCTGGCTGGATGACAAATGCTTTGAAGCCGATCCCGCTCGTGTGAGCGAGACGCGCCCGGCTTACTCCATCGTCATCCCGCCGCCGAACGTCACGGGCATCCTTACGCTCGGCCATGTGTTGAACAACACCATCCAGGACATCCTCGCCCGCCGCGCCCGCATGTTGGGGAAAGAGGTGCTCTGGCTGCCCGGCACCGACCACGCTGGCATCGCCACGCAAAACGTCGTGGAGAAGACGCTGAAAAAGCAGGGCGTCATCAAGCATCGCGACGATCTGGGCCGCGAGGGCCTCGTGGCGAAGATCTGGGAGTGGAAAGAGAAGCACGGCGGCATCATCATCGAGCAGCTCAAGAAACTCGGCGCCTCCTGCGACTGGAGCCGCGAGCGCTTCACCTTTGACGACGACTACAACGCCTGCGTCATGCGCGTGTTCGTCGATCTCTACAAAAAGGGGCTCATCTATCGTGGCAAGCGCATGGTGAACTGGTGCCCGTCCTCCCTCACCGCGCTCAGCGATGAGGAGGTCGTCATGAAGGCGCAAAACGCCATCATGTATCACTTCAAAGTCGAGGTCGTCGAGGAACCCGGCACCTGGCTCACCATCGCCACCACGCGGCCTGAAGTCATCCCAGGCGATCAGGCCATTGCCGTGAATCCGAAGGACGAGCGCTATGCGCATCTCATCGGCAAACACGTTCGCCGTCCACTGCCGGTCGAAGACCAGGCGCTGCTCCCGATCATCGCGGATGAGCATGTCGATTTCACCTTCGGCACCGGCGTGCTGAAAGTCACGCCCGCGCATGACAAGGCCGACTTTGAGATCGCGCAGCGTCACAATCTGACCGCCGTCGATGTCATGCATCCGAACGGCGTGCTCAACGAACTCGCTGGCAAAGACCTCGCCGGCATGGAGCGCTTCGCCGCCCGCAAACGCGCCGCAGAGCTGCTCGCGGAGATTGGGAGCCTCGTCAAAGAGGAGCCCTATCAGAACAACCTCGGTTACTCCGAGCGTGCCGACGTGCCGATCGAGAGCCGCTTGAGCGAGCAGTGGTTCCTCAAATACCCAAGCGTGAAGGAAAGCCAGGCCGTCGTGGCCAGTGGCGAGATGAAATTCCACCCCGACCGCTGGGCGAAGGTCTATGACCACTGGATGACCGGCCTCCAAGACTGGTGCATCAGCCGCCAGGTCTGGTGGGGGCATCGGATTCCGATGTGGAGAAAATTAGTGACTTTCACCTCAACCAATTGGGACAAGGGGCTGGACTATGCTGGCTGGCTGGGTTGGGAAGGTGAGTTCTTGAGCAAGCTGCCGGATGGCCTCATCGCTCGATGCTTGAATGCACAATCAGGCGAAGTTTTCGATGATCTCACGAAAGCAGTTCCTTCACTTGGCGAAAGCTACGAGGTGTTTGTTGCGACGACGGATACCGATACGATCCGAATTCTTGAAGAACATGGTTTTATCCAAGACCCCGATGTTCTCGATACCTGGTTCAGCTCCTGGCTGTGGCCCTTTGCGACGATGGGGTGGCCGGAGAAGACCTCCACGTTGAAGGCCTTCTACCCCACGACCGATCTCGTCACGGGGCCGGACATCATCTTCTTCTGGGTCGCGCGCATGATCATGGCGGGCTTCGAGTGGATGGGCGAGCTACCGTTCAAGAACGTCTATTTCACCGGCATCATCCGCGACAAGCAGGGCCGCAAAATGTCCAAATCGCTCGGCAATTCGCCCGATCCGCTGGAGCTCATCGCCAGCTACAGCGCGGACGCCCTGCGCTTCGGCATCATGCGCAGTGCGCCGTTGGGCCAGGACATTTGCTTTGACGACAAGAACGTCGAACTCGGTCGCAACTTCTGCACCAAGCTCTGGAACGCCGCACGCTTCCGCCAGATGCAAGGCGGCGAGGTCGAGACCGAGATCAGCGCCGCCCTGCTCAGCAGCGACGACAAATGGATACTCCTGCGCCTCAACACCGCCATCGCCGAGGTCAGCACCGCTTTGGAGGAATATCGCTTCAGCGACGCCACCGCCACGCTCTACCGCTTCTTCTGGAGCGAGTACTGCGACTGGTACATCGAGGCCAGCAAAGCCGTGCTTCAAGGCAGCGACGACAAACGCAAGGCGAACACCCTCGCCGTCATCGACTTCGTGCTCGGCCACACGCTGCGCCTTTTCCATCCCTTCATGCCCTTCATCACCGAAGAGCTGTGGCACGGCATGGGCTTCAACACCGACCTTCCCGAAAACCAAGGCGGCCAGAGCATCATGTTTGCCGTCTGGCCGAAGCCGCTGGATGCGGACGAACTCGCTTACTTCGGCATCTTGCCGGAGGACGAAAAGACCGCGAATGACAAGTATGAAGCCGTCAATCTGGGCCGTGGCCTCAAGAGCACCTTCAATATCAACAAGCGTGTACGTTTCGTGCTGAAGCCGACCACAGAGCTGCCTGAGCATGAGATCGAGGTGCTACGTATCTTGCTCAATGCGGAGCCGCTTGATGTTGATATCGCTTACCAGCCGAAAAAAGGCACTCCCGCGGCCCTGACTCCTCTTGGCGAGCTTTTCCTGCCGCTCGATGGTCTCATCGACGTGGAAGCCGAAACAGCCCGCGTGGGCAAAGAGATCGCCAAAGTCGAGTCAGAGCTGGAAAAGGTCCGTGCAAAGCTCGCAGATACGAATTTCACCGCCAAAGTGCCGCAGAAGGTTCTGGACGATCACACGCAGCGTGAGGCCGACTGGTCTGCGCAGCTCGCGAAGCTGAAAACGATGCTGGAAGCGCTAACTTAACAAGGAGCTGGGCCAAAATTTAAGCTTGTCGGCCGGGCCGGGGCATGACCATGCTCTGGGAAATCCCCGCTTAACCCGCACCCAACACACTCATGCTCAAAATCTTGAAACTATGGTTCCTGCCGAAGTCCCTCGACTACGGTCTGCTCATTCTGCGCGTTGCCCTCGGCTTCTCCATGCTGCTGCTGCACGGCCGCGGCAAAATGCTCGGCTTTGCTGCCACGGCCGAAAAGATGAACGGCCTGCTCGGCCTGCCTGGAAACGTGAACGCGGGTCTCGCGGTATTCGCGGAGGTCGTCTGCTCCGCGCTGCTGATCGCTGGGCTGTTCACCCGATTCGCCGCCCTGATGCTGGCGATCACCATGGGAACTGCCTTTTTCTTCGTCCACAAGTCAGCGCTGGTCGGCGCGAGTTCCGGCGAGCTGGCGATGGTGTACCTCATCGCCTATGTGACGCTGCTATTCACCGGCGCAGGCAAGATCTCGGTGGATCGCGAATAAGTCGCTTTTGAATCACCAAAGCCCGGTGGCGAGAGCTACCGGGCTTTTTTTGCGATGTGTGGGCTTTCAAAGACCCAGCCAGTTGCGCAAGTGTGTTTGAAACGTTGCCACATCGGTCGGGTGCAATCGCCCAACGACTTTGCGCACAAGCCGGTCTTCGATGGTGCAGATCTGCGATTTGATCCCGCAGGGCACATTCAATCTGGCGGCCTGCCATGCGTTCAGTGGGAAATCCGTGTTCGCGAGCTGTGAAGTGATCGGAACAACAAAGATGTCGCCGGGGAATGATCCGTGGCCGACGACCACTGCGGGGCGGACTTTTTGACTGCTCAAATCCGTGAACGGAATCGGCAGCAGGACGACATCATGACGCGAGCAATTCATTGAAAACGTCGTCGGCAGCGTTATCCCAAATCGTTTCGAGCTGCTGTTGTGAATGCGAGAGCCACTCGGAACGTTCCGTGTCGTCAGTGATGAGTTCTACAGCAACACGCACACGACTGTGTTCCGGCAATGGCAGCGGAGTCAGGAGTTGTAACAGCCCCTTTTGATAGATCGCTTCGACGGCGGTACTCATGCAAAGAGAGTAGCAGCAGTCGGCATGCACGCAAGCAGCGCTGCCGGGCCTTCTTTTCTTGCATTCGCCAGCATGCGGTCAAACATCCGCGTCTTATGGCGAAGGTAACACTCGGCCTGGTGCAGAGCCGGGCATTTTCAAGCAAGGAGGAAAGCGTGCGGCAGCATGAGCGGCTCATCCGTGACGCGGCGGCCCGTGGCGCACAGATTGTGTGTCTGCAGGAGCTGTTTAACACGCCCTACTTTTGCATCACACAGGATCCGACGTTGTTTGACCTTGCAGAGGAAGTTCCGGGGCCCACGACGGCTCGACTGGCTCCGCTGGCGAAGGAACTTGGAGTGGTGATCATCGTGCCGCTGTTTGAGAAGCGCGGCCCGGGCCTTTATCACAACACCGCTGCCATCATCGACGCGGACGGCACGGTGCTGGGCAAGTACCGCAAGATGCACATCCCGCAGGACCCGGGCTTCGAGGAGAAGTTTTATTTCACGCCAGGAGACCTCGGCTATCGCGTGTGGGACACGAAGTTTGGACGCATTGGTGTGCTGATTTGCTGGGACCAGTGGTATCCGGAGGCCGCGCGACTCACGGCACTGGCTGGCGCGGAAATTTTGTTCTATCCCACGGCCATTGGCTGGTTGCCGAGTGAAAAAGCCGAACTTGGAGCCGCCCAGCACTGCGCCTGGGAGACCGTTCAACGTGGGCATGCGGTGGCGAACGGCTGCTTCGTGGCGGCGGTCAATCGTGTGGGCACCGAGCAGCAGAGCGAGTTCTGGGGGCAGTCCTTTGTGGCAAATCCTTATGGAGAAGTCGTTGCAAAGGCCGCCGTGAGCGCTGAAGAGATTTTGATCGTGCCGTGTGATCTTTCAGCGGTGGAGGATTTTCGCCGTATCTGGCCGTTTTTCCGTGATCGCCGCATTGACACCTACGCTCCCCTGACCAAACGCTACCTTGATGAGTAAAGCCGCCTATCCCCAAAACTACCGCCTGCCTGCCGAATTCGAACCGCAAGAGGCGATCTGGCTTTCTTGGCCTTCCAACAAGGAAAGCTGCCCGAAGACTTACCACAAGCTGCAAGACAAGTTTGGCGAGATCGCCAGCGTCATCTCCCGCTACGAACGTGTGCGCATCAATGCGCCGATGCTCAGCCACATGAACATCCGTCTCAGCATCGCCGACAACGAAGGCGATCTCAGTCAGGTGGACATCTACGAGAACAACACCAACGATGTCTGGTGCCGTGACCACGGGCCGATCTTCATCAAGCACAACGAGACTGGTAAGGTGGCGATCACCGACTGGGAATTCAATGCTTGGGGAGGCAAGTTCCCGCCATGGGATTTGGACAACGCCATTCCTGAAAAGGCGGCTGCGGCTTTGAAAATGGAGCGCTTTAAATCGAAGATGATTCTCGAAGGCGGAGCGATCGAAACGAATGGCAAAGGCACGTTGCTGACAACCGAGGCTGTTTTGCTCAATCCGAACCGCCACGGCGGCAAGCCGGGCAATAAAGCCGAGGTCGAAAAGGAATTGAAGGCCATGCTCGGCGTGAAAGACATCGTCTGGTTCAAAAAAGGCATCGAAGGTGACGATACCGACGGCCACATCGACGACGTGGTGCGTTTCATCCGTGATGACGCCGTCATCTGCATGGTAGAGCCGCGCGAGAACGACCCCAATCACAAGGTTCTCAAAGACATCCGCGAGCGCCTCGATGACGTGAAAGCTCCTGACGGCGGCAAGCTCGAAATCATCGAGATCGAAATGCCGCAGGCCATCGAAATGAAGGACTGGCGTCTCAGCCGCCTGCCTGCCAGCTACGCCAACTTCCTGATCATGAACAACGCCGTGCTGCTCCCACTCTTCGGACACAAGAAGAAGGACGCCATGGCTGAGGACAAGATTTCCGAATGCTTCCCTGGTCGCGAAGTCATCTCCATGATGGCGAAGGATCTCGTGACCGAAGGCGGAGCCTTCCACTGCATCGGAATGCATCAGCCGAAGTGAGTCTGGGATGCTAGAGCGATTGACTATTCAGGGGCCCGTAAAAGTGGCTCTGAATTTCAATAACGACTAAATCGAGACGGAAATAAAACTGCCAGAGTCTATAAAGACTTACTTGGCGCATGGTTTGTGTCTGATATTATCGCTCCGTTATGACGGCTCTATCAGATCGTGCTCTCTCCATTTTTCGCCGAATGCTCGGTGGATCGCTCCTTATGGTGCTCCTAGCGGCCTGCGCATTACCAGACGCGGCGTTCCAAAACTACACGGCGGCGGCAAACCGGATCAATCAGTGGACCAGCGTGCTGGATGCACTCGGCGGCGGCAATGTGCGGCGGGCGCAGAGCACGGATAACCGTCCGCTCTATAACGGTGCGGCTTCGATGAACGTGCCCACGCAATCGGAGTCGATCAACGACATCGCACGCTTGTTTGCCGGCATGGACTCGACGTTTGGGGGCGGCTCGACTGGCAACGTGCGCAATTCTTCCGCCTGGGCTGCTCATAAGCTGCGCATGGATCACCTGTGGGCCACGCACCAGTCCGTTCACCGTGCGCCGTTGCAGAATTGGGCAAGCGCTGAAATTAGCGACATCAAGAATGCGAACGCCATGTTCTACCCTTTCAGCGGGCCGGACTTTCTCTTTGCGAGCGCTTTGTTCCCCTCGGCGGAAACGTATGTGATGTGCGGTCTGGAACCGGCGGAACCGCTGCCGCGGATGAGCGGGCTGTCCCAGTCGGAGGTCGAGCGCGGCCTCGCCGGCTTGCACAACGCCGTTTCCACCATCATGCAGAGCGGCTACTTCATCACGACGGAGATGCGCAGCACACTGCAAGCCACGCGTTTTCGAGGGGTGCTGCCGCTCATGTTGGCTTTCATGGCCCGCACCGGCTATACCGTCGAATCCGTCGATACGGTGCGGCTTGATGGCACGGGTAATATCACACTGTCCGGCTCTTCTGGGAACACTGGTCTCATGATCCGCTGCCGCAATGGTTTCGGCAGCGTGAAGCGGGTGTTTTATTTCCGCCAAGACCTGTCCAACGGTGGTGTGAGCGCCGGTGGGCCATTCCTGACCTTTGTTTCGCGCTTGGGACGCGTTCCAGCCTTCCTCAAAAGTGCTTCCTATCTAATGCATGATGGCGGCTTCTCCAATATCCGCGATTACCTGTTGCGGCACAGCAGCGCCATTGTCCAGGACCCCTCGGGTGTGCCATACGGCGATTTCGTCCGTTCTGGCTGGGATTTGTGGCTCTACGGCAACCATCGCGGCACGCTGGACATCTTTTCAGGCTGCCAGCAGCCAGATTTGACGGCTGCTTACTCCTCCGGGCGCTACCCGGTGAAGCCACTCAATTTCGGCATTGGCTACCTCATGAACCCGCAGACGACCTGCCTGATGGTGGGTCGGCCAAGGCGTTGATGACGGAAAGCCGGACTTTCGGTTGACGCCCCAAAGTCCTCGGCTAGTATCGTGGCCCTCTTTCCCCCAAAATCTATATGGCAAAAATCTGTGAAATCACCGGCGTCGGCGTTACCCGCGGCCACCACATCCACCGCAGCGGTAAAGCCAAAAAAGAAGGCGGTATCGGTCGTCACATCACGAAGCGTGTGAAGCGCGTCATCCTGCCGAACCTCCGCAAGAAGCGCATTTTCATCCCGGAACTGAACAAGTTCGTCGATGTGAAGCTCACCGCACGCGCACTCAAGACGCTCGACAAAAACGGCGCCTACGCCACGCTCAAAAAGGCTGGCCTGATCTAATCAAAGCCTCAAATTCTTTATCACGGGCGGACTTGGCAACAGGTCCGCCTGTTTTTTGTCTCAATGATGCACTGGGCCTGACGAGCTGCCCGGTATCGACACGCCGGGGACAACACCCGAATGCTGCGTCCCGAAGAAAGGTGAGGCGACTGGGTTGTTGATATTGGAATTCGTGTAGCCCAAAGTTGGGCTGTACTGCACGCCGGGAAAGCCGGTGAAGACCAACCCGCCGCTTTGCGGGACATAAATGCCGCCAGTGCCGGCGCCGATAGAAGCGATGCCCGTGTTGGTCCAACCGCGTGATTGCTGGAAACTAGGTGGGTGAAACCCGGCACCGTAATAGGGGGAAGTGTAACTGAGGCCACTCACACCCACTATGGGAGGCAGCCCCGTCATGTAGCCGCCGCCATAGGGTTGCTGCATCAGGATCAATGGCTGTTGCGCGGCATAGCGGGCCTGCGCAGCAATCATGGCCTCGGCCAGCTTCGTTTCACGCGCCCGGCGGGCCTGTTCCGCTTCTTTGCGTGCGTCTGCGCGCTCTTTTTCATAGGCTTCTGCCTTCTTCGCGTCATAGCCCAGTGCATTGCGCATCGGCTCGGATAAGTCGGCGAACAGGACTTTCGCGGCTCCTTTGCTATGCGTGAAGTAGATACCGTCAGGCTCACGCTTCATGACCCTGCATTGCTGGTAAGCCTTGCCTTGAGCAGTCTCGATGGTGGTTGCTTCAAGTGCGCGCACGGCTGCCGTGAGGGCAAGCTGTAGCGTGATGACGGAGAGTAGGATCGTTTTCATCGTGCTAGCTTGATTTGACCGCGTAATCGGCCAAGACGCGAGTTTTTTATTCTTCGTAAAACTGAAGCAATGCTTCAGCGGCAGATGCCCAGCATAGTGCCAAACGATCCAATACCGACGCCAAGGTTGATGCCGTGCCCCACATTCCAATTCCCGTAAACAGTGGTGCCATAGCTTGGCGCATAGCCTCCTCCAGAGTATCCGCTATAAGGGTAACCCCCGTAGGAATAGCCGCCATATGGATAGCCATAGTTGTATCCAGAGTAATACCCGCTGACTGGAAATGAGCCACGGCCATAGGCCGCCGGGTAACCCCAGCGTGAGAAATTGCCACTGCGATAGCTGCTGCCACCAATCGCCGGCCCTGTTATCGGCGTTCCCACCCAAGAGGGCGTCTGATATCCCACCTTCGGCAACGATTCTCCCGGTAGTGCCAGTGACATCGCAGGTGTGCTCGGCGCATGGTAGACTGTTTGCGCAGCAGCCAGATAGCTGGCCTCGGCCATCTTTGCTTCCATGAGCCTCTCCTGCATCACGATTTCCTGCTGTTGCTGCCGCTTCAACTCCGCTTTGCGTGCAGCGGCCTGCTCGCGCTGATACGCTGCTTCCTGCTGCGGATCATACCGAAACTCCTGCCGCATGTCCGCAGGCAGATCTTTGAAGGCAATTTTCGCCGCACCATCACGATGCGTGAACGAAACGCCATCAGGTTGCACACGCATGATCTTGCAGTCGTAAAACGACTTCCCATTGCGGGTGGTGATCGTGCCGTAGTTTTTAGGGGCCGCAATGGCGTGCATTACTGCCAGGAGCAGAAAGAAGAACAGGACAGATCGTTGCATGAGAAACCTCCGTTGGGATGGGGTGATGCGCTTTGTGACAATGTATGAGACGCTGCCGTTGCCTAGAAATTGACACAAAACTCAAAAAATCACCCAACGGCCCGGCCTCAGGCCATCGGACAGCTCAACCAGAACGTCGTCGTGTTGTTCTCTGAGGCCACACCGAGCTGGATGTTTATTTGATGGCTCAGCATCGCCGCAATCGTCAGCCCGAGGCCGAGGTGATTGCTGTTCTTCGAGCCATGGAACGGACGGAAAATTTCCTGCATCTTCTCTGCCGGGATCTGCGACCCGGTGTTGCTCACCAGGATGTCCACGCGGCGTTGTTCTGCGGGGGTGATCGCTCCCGGGCCACAAATTTTCAGTGCACAACGACCACCGCCCTTGGATGCCGCTTCAGCTGCATTGCGTAGCAACTCCGTGAGGATGTCTTTGAACTTCGTCGGATCGACAAGCACCGGCGGTAGGCCCGCCTGCACGTCAGCCTCAAGCTGCACATTTTCCTTTTGAAAGGGCTCCATCACCGCGCCTTCGATCACGGGCAGGTATTCATTCAGGCCCAAAGACTGCAGACTGATCTTGGCACAACCACCGGCGGAACGGATGCGCTCGCTGAGATTCGTCACGCCCACGGAAGCTTCGCGGATGTGCTGCATGTTCTCGCTTACGCCCGGATCGAGATCCTCCTGCATCAAAATGAGACTGCTAAAGCCCTGGATCACCGCCAGCAAATTGTTCAGCTTGTGAGTTAGCCCGCGCAGCAGTTCCTGGTGGAAGCCTTCGCTGTGTTCTTGGCCGAGATTCAGGGTGGTGGGAAAATAAAACTGCATGGCGTGAAATCGTGGAGGCGCAGTAATGCAGTCGGGCGGCGGAGGTGGCAAACACGAATTTGCCGACTTGTTTGACACAGCGTGACTAAAAACTGGCAACACCATCCGCACCTGCCACAATCCGCCGTTTATGGCCCTCCTCGAAGTTCGACATCTCACCAAGCGCTGGCCCACCGGGCGGTTGGCTCTCGATGATGTCAGCTTTCAGGTGAAAGAGGGGGAAATTCTCGGTCTGCTCGGCCATAACGGCGCGGGCAAGAGCACCATCATGGGCATCACGCTCGGCATGGTGCGGCCGGATCTCGGGGAAGTGCGCATCGGCGGCCACAGTGTGCAGCAGACACGTGGCAGGTCGCTCCAACAGATCGGCGCGATTTATGAAGCCGCCGTTTTTTATGAGTACCTCAGCGGCTGGCAGAATTTGCGCGTGCTCTGCTCGCTCTCCGGCTGGTGGGATGAGGCGGAAGTGAAACGCGTGGTGCAGATGGTCAACCTCACGCGAGCGATTCAGCAGAAAGCCGCCACCTACAGCCACGGCATGCGCCAGCGCCTCGCTCTGGCGCAGGCCCTGCTGCCTCAGCCGAAGATTCTGCTCCTCGACGAACCCACCGACGGCCTCGATCCCGAAGGCATCCGCGAGTTTCGTGAACTCATCCTGCACCTGCGCAAGCAACACGGCCTGACCATCATGCTCAATTCGCACCTACTCGGCGAAATCGAGCAGATGTGCGACCGCTGTGTCATCTTGAAGGACGGCAAAAAAGTGTACGAAGGCCCCGTGCCCTCGCAGGAAAAGAGCAAGCGCCTATACTTGCTCGAAACCACCGACATCGGACTCGCCCGCGAAGTGCTCGACCGTTCCGGTGCCACGATGGATAAACACGGCATTGTCGAAGTGCCACAGAGCATGGAGCCGCACGAACTCGTCGCCGCACTGGTGAACGGTAAGGTCCAAGTTAATGCCTGGCAGCCGCATCACCGCACGTTGGAGGAACTTTACATGGGCCTGTCCTCGAAATCATGATCCTGTTCTTCCAGCAATGGTATGGCGAGCTATTGAAGCTCTTTGCCCGCCGCCGCACCTACATCGGCTTCGGCGCGTTCGTGGCGCTCGAAGTGCTCCTGCTTCTACTCATCAAAAAATACGGAATGGGGCCGATTCAAAAGGCCGTCGTGGGTTCCGGCCAGAGCTTCGAGTATTACTTCTCCGCCATCACCGTGGCCAGCACCGTCATGGGTTTCTCCGTGTTCCTGCTCGGTGCCTTGTTCCTCAGCCTCGTGGCCGGCGACATCGTCGCCAAAGAAGGTGAAGACGGCCACATGCGTCTGCTGCTCGCACGCCCGGTCAGCCGTTTTCGGCTGCTGCTGCTCAAATACCTCACCTGCACCGGCTATGCGTTCTTCTTGATCCAGTTCCTCGCCTGGACCTCGTTTCTGCTCGGCCTCGTGCTGCGCGGCTGGGGCGGCGGTTATTTTGCCATCGTGCCGGAGGTTTCCGTCATCGCGTTTTATGACTGGGGGCCGGGATTGCAGCGTTACGCGCTGAGTTCGCTCTATCTCGGCCTTAGCATGACCACGATCAGCAGCATCGCCTTTTTTCTCTCCTGCTTCCGCATCAAACCTGCTGCCGCCACCATCGGCGCACTCACGTATATCCTGGTGGACTTCATCATGCGCACCAGCGGCTTCATGGACAACTATCAGCACCTTCTCGTCACCAAATACATGGCGAACTGGGGCCGTATCCTCGCCGAAACCATCGACTGGCCGCTCATCTGGCGCGGCTACGCCGTTGTGTTTGCTGTCAATCTCACACTTTTTACCTTGGGTTATGCCGTGTTTGAATCCAGAGACTTAAAATCATGAACGTCATCAACAACATCCGTCAGCTCCGCTCCTGGGGCACCATCAACAAAGGCACCCGCTGCATCTTCGTCCCCACCATGGGTGCCATGCACGAAGGCCACGCCGCGCTCATCCGTGCCGCCCGCGAGATCGCCGGCCAGAACGGCAACGTCGCCGTCAGCATCTTCGTCAATCCCTTGCAGTTCGGCCCCGGTGAAGACTTTGAAAAATACCCGCGCACACTCATCGAAGACCTCGGCATCTGCCGCGACAACGGTGCTGACATGATCTTCGCTCCGAAGGCCGACGAAATCTATCCGCCCGACCGCAGCATCGTGCTTCACGAAACCAGTCTTTCGCACCTCCTCTGTGGTGCCAGCCGCCCCGGCCACTTCGACGGCGTCTGCACCGTCGTCGCGAAGCTGTTCAACCTCATTCAGCCCGATGACGTCGTGTTCGGCAAAAAAGATTACCAGCAGCTCGCCATCATCCGCCGCCTCGTGCGCGATCTCGACTTCAACGTCGTCCTCCACGCCATCGACACCATGCGTGAAGAGGACGGCCTCGCCATGAGCAGCCGCAATCGCTACCTCAGTCCCGATGAACGTGCTCAGGCCCCCGCCCTCCGCGCAGCACTCGTCGCCGCACGCACCGCCTGGAAAAACGGCGAGCGTACTCCCGCAGCATTGCAAACCCTCATCACCAAACACATCCAGGAGCACGCGCCGCTCGGCCGCATTGACTACGTCTCCGCCGTTGATGCCGCCACCCTCCAGCCCGTCTCCGCCACCACTGAACTCGTCGTCATCGCCGTCGCCGTCTGCTTCGGCACCACCCGCCTCATCGACAACGTTGAGCTGAAATAAGTGCGACGGACACTCCTGTCCGTCGATCGAATGCTGCCGCCACGCCCACCATGTCCGAACTCCTCTCCAGCCACACCGCCGAAGGCTACGACATCGAAGTCGTCCGCCGGGTCTGGAGCCTCGCGCAGACCATTCCCGGCAACGACCCCGAAGTTTGGCGCAAAGACGAATTCGGTGCCTGGATTCACCGTGGCGACTACCGCAACCGCCACTCCGACTACGGCTGGGAGATCGCCGACTACGGCTACAGCCGCCGCAACCTCGGCCTCGCCTCATTGCGCCCCATGCAGTGGCAAAACCACCTCGACTTCATGGTCGCCGCCCGCAATCAAGCCGTCGTAACCGCCGACGGCTTGCGCAATGCACGCAGGCTGCTCTGAGTTCGTAGTTCGGGCTTTAGCCCGTCAGGATCACGAAAGTCTGCAGTTCTCGCCTCGTTCACTTGGCAACATGTTCCGTCCTGCCTTCATCACGCTTCTCGCAGCTAGCGCTATTCACGCCGCCGACTTCGCCAGAGACGTCTTCCCCGTCCTTCAGCGTGCCTGCCTCGAGTGCCACGGTAGCGAAAAACAAAAAGGGGATCTCCGCTTCGACACCGCCTCACCAAAGCACGTCAAGATCGGCTCCGATCTCCTCCGTCGCGTCGCACTGTCGAGGGAAGACAAAGAGGCCATGCCCAGACGCGGCGATCGCCTCACGACCGTTGAAATCACTCACCTCCGCGATTGGATCAACGCCGGTGCCCAATGGCCCGACAAACTCGAAACTCTCAAACACTGGTCCTACATCCCGCCGACACGCCCTGCGCTCCCCGCGATTCAAAACAAAGCGTGGCCAAAGAACGAACTCGATCACTTCATCCTCGCTCAACTCGAAGCCGCAAAACTTTCTCCATCTCCCGAAGCCACTCCCGAAACCCTCATCCGCCGCCTAAGTCTTGATCTCACCGGCCTGCCGCCTACTCCCGCCGAGGTCGAAGCGTTCTCAAAAGCCTACATCCAGCAGCCAGAATCAAGCATCGAGCAACTCGCCGACCGCCTCCTCGCCTCCAAACAGTTCGGCGTCCGCTGGGCACGTCCCTGGCTCGATCTCGCACGCTACGCCGACTCCCACGGCTTCCAGCGCGACGACCTGCGCGAAATTTGGGCCTACCGCGACTGGGTCGTGAACGCCTTGAACGCGAACATGCCCTTCGACCAGTTCACGCTTGAGCAAATCGCCGGCGATCTGCTGCCCAACGCCACGCCCGATCAAATCATCGCCACCGGCTTCCATCGCTGCACGCCCACCAACGTCGAAGCTGGCACCGAACCCGAAGAAAGCCGCATCAATCAAGTCATCGACCGCGTCAACACCACCGGCGCTGTCTGGCTCGGCACCACACTCGAATGCGCCCAGTGCCACAATCACAAATACGACCCCATCACCCAGCGCGACTACTACTCGCTCCTCGCCTACTACAACAACACCGAGAAAGAAGCCGAACGCAAAGATCCCAAGACCCCCGGCTCCATCGCCTTCCTCGGCGCTCCGCTCAAGCTCAGAGATCCCGAACGCGACGCGCAGCGCCAGCAGCTCGCGGCACAATTGAAAACGCTGAGCACTCAGCTCACCGCCCGTCAGCAGCAGATCGCAGCCGCCAGCGGCCAACGGCAAAACCCAGCTGCTTCACGTTCTGGCCAAATCGATTCAGCTAGCCCGATGAAAGTGCTCAAACACACTGCCTTCATCACGGAGAGCGATGCTGAATCCGAACTTCAGCCCGACGGTAGTGTGCTTTTGATCGGTCCCGCGCCAGACACAGACACCTACACCTTCGAAGCCGAACTCAGCACCAGTGAACTCAGCGGCCTGATGCTCGAAACACTCACTCACAGCTCCATCGCCGGTGATGGGCCCGGCCGCGGCGGTGCGAATCGTCCGAACTTCGTGCTCCACACCTTCGACTGCACCCTCACCACGCCCGATGGCAAAACGCAGCCGCTCCAATTCAGCGCCGCACACGCCGACTACTCTCAAAAAGGCTACGATGTCGCCAATCTCATCACCAATGGCGGTAAAAAAGCCTGGGCCATCGGCCAACGCTTTCACGAACCGCATTGGGCCGCGTTTGAACTCGCCAAACCAGTTCAGATCACGGCTGGCACCAAACTCAGCATCCGCATGGAGCAGAAATTCGGGGCCGGGCTTGTCATCGGCTGCCTGCGCATCTCCAGCATCACTGGGAATGTCGCCGCCTGTCTTCCCGCCGTCGAAAACTCTGAACCCGTCGCCAAAAAACGCGGCAAAGGCAAAGCTGCACCCGCAGCAAAGCCACAAGACCCCGAACTCGCCAAGCTCGAAAAGCAAAAAGCCGCGCTGCAGAAGCAAATCACCGCACTCGAACCCACCACCACCGAAGTCATGCGCGAACTTCCGCAGCCGCGCATGTCCGCCATCCTCAAACGCGGTGTTTATACCGATCCCGGCGACAAGGTCACTCCCACCGTGCCCGCTATCTTCAATTCCAAGCCCGTCGGCCCTTCGAATCGAATCACGCTCGCGAAGTGGCTCACCAGTCGCGACAATCCACTCGTCGCCCGCGTCACGGTGAACCGCTGGTGGGCCGAACTCTTCGGCCAGGGCATCGTCACGACGCTCGAAGACTTCGGCATCAAAGGCGCAGCCCCAAGCCATCCCGAACTGCTCGACTGGCTCGCTGTCGAGTTCATCAACAGCGGCTGGAACATGAAACACGTGCTCAAGAAAATCGTGATGAGCGCCGCGTATCGGCAAAGCTCACATTCTGCCGTCGCTGCTGCGCAACAAACCGATCCAGAAAATCATCTCCTCTGGCACGGCCCACGTTTCCGCCTCGATGCCGAAATGATTCGCGACAACGTTCTTGCCATCGCCGGACTGCTCAATTTGAAGCAAGGCGGCGTGCCCATACGACCACCCCAGCCGGACGGCTTGTGGAAAAAAGTCGGCGGGCTGGACTACAACTACGTCGTCAGTCCCGGTGCCGAACAATACCGTCGTGGCCTCTACGTCGTGCTCAAACGTGGTTCGCCCTATCCCAGCTTCATGAACTTCGACGCCAGCGCCCGCATGGCCTGCGTCGTCCGCCGCTCGCGCAGCAACACGCCGCTGCAAGCACTCACGCTTCTCAACGATCCCGTCTATGTCGAAGCCGCCAAGGCCTTTGCCAAACGCATCATCACCGAATCGCCGAGCCAGGATCTCGATGCACGCCTGCAACACGCCTTTCGCATTGCTTTGGCGCGTGCGCCGCAGCCTGTGGAATTGAGCGTGCTCAAATCCCTGTGGAGCACCCAGTTTGAGACCGCGAAATTCGACGCCAAGGCAACCAAAGAACTCAACACTGGGTTCGAACTCCCCAAAAATCTCCCCGCCGCCGAATTCGCCGCTTGGTATGCCGTGGCGAGTGCGATTCTCAATCTTGACGAGTGCATTACGAAGGGCTGAACCCTGCATTCGCCAAGAATAGACTGGTGATGGCGTTGTTTGTGCGGCTATTTTACCAACGTCATGCTTCCTAACGCGCCGACATCCTGCCCGCACTGCTCCTCGCCTGATGAGAAGCCAGTGGTGGCGTTGCCTCTGCCGCCAGCTCCCTACATCTGCCCAATGTGCGAAGGCGTGCGTGCCGATGGTCCCGGTTCATGTCCACAATGCGGCATGGTCTTGGAGAAAAATCCGCTCGCACATCGCAACGAGCCCGAATGCTGCGGTGATGGTGGTGAAGAAGAAGTGCGCGATCTATGGTGGCGCGTGCGCTGGAGCGCTGCCATGACCGCACCAGTGGTGCTGCTTTCGATGGGAGTGGACTTGCCGGTCATTCGCGACATTCCTCATGACGCTTCCGGTTGGATGCAGCTCGTCTGGGCCACCCCCGTGGTGTTTTGGGTCGGCTGGCCGCTGCTCGTGCGGTTTGTGAACTCACTCCGGCATCTGCGCTTCAATATGTTCACGCTGATCGGCCTCGGTGTGCTGGCGGCATGGATCTACAGCGTGGTGGCACTCGTGGCACCCAACTCACTGCCCCATGCGGCCACACATGGCGGCATGACGCTGTATTTTGAAAGTGCAGCGGTCATCACCGTGCTCGTGTTGCTCGGACAGCTTCTGGAACTCCGCGCCCGCAAGGCCACCGGCTCCGCGATTCGTGCGCTGATGAATCTCGCACCGAAAACAGCGCTGCTCGTGCGTGATGGCCAAGAAATAGAAACCTCAGTGACGGCGATTCAATCAGGCGATGTGCTGCGCATCAAGCCCGGCGCGCGCGTTCCCGTCGATGGCATCGTCACTGAGGGCAGCTCTGCGGTGGATGAATCGATGCTCACGGGTGAATCCATGCCGCAGATGAAGGAGGCAAACGCCGCTGTGACCGGTGGCACGGTGAACAGCACCGGCACCTTCCTCATGCGTGCCGAACGTGTGGGCGCGAACACGTTGCTAAGCCAGATCGTGGACATGACCGCCAAGGCGCAGGCTAGCCGTGCGCCGGTGCAGCGTCTCGCGGATCGTGTGTCGGCCTGGTTTGTTCCGGCGGTGGCGCTCATTGCAGCGCTGACCTTCCTGCTGTGGTGGCAGTTTGGCCCGCAGCCTTCATTCGCATTTGCCGTGGTGAATGCCGTGGCCGTTTTGATCATCGCTTGTCCGTGCGCGCTGGGTCTTGCGACACCGATGGCCGTTACCGTCGGCCTTGGTCGCGGTGCGCAGCTCGGAGTGCTCATCAAGAATGCCGAGACGTTGGAGCGTCTTGGCGAGATTGACACTGTGATGCTCGACAAAACTGGCACGCTGACTGAGGGCAAGCCATCGGTAGTCGAGATTTTCCCACTACCGGGCCTATCCGCACGCGATCTGCTCGCGTGCGCCGCCGCTGTTGAAGCGCTTAGCGAGCATCCTCTTGCCACCGCCATCGTGAAAGCCGCTGAGGAGCGCAATATTCCACTCGCCACGGTCACCGATTTTCAATCCATCACCGGCGGCGGTGTGCTAGGCAACATCGGTGAGAGCGAAGTCTTCGTTGGTCAGGCTTCATTTCTGAAAAAGAACGGCGTCTTTCTCGATGCCGAATGCAATGCACGCTCCACGCAATTTCAGGCGGAAGGATGCACGGTGGTCATTGTCGTGCTCAATGAAAAACCGCTCGGCCTCATCGCCATCAAGGACAAAGTGAAAGTGACCACGCCAGCGGCGATCAAGTCCATGCACGCGCTTGGTTTAAAGCTGCAGATGATCACTGGCGACGCACTGGCCACCGCTCAGCGTGTCGCCAAAGATTTGGACATCGATGAAGTTGCCGCTGAGGTCTCGCCGAAGGAAAAATTACTGCATGTCTATAAAACGAAGGAAGGTGGCCGCCGTGTGGCGTTCGCTGGCGACGGTATCAACGATGCGCCCGCTCTCGCCGCCGCGGATGTTGGTATCGCCATGGGCACCGGCACCGATGTGGCGATCCAAAGCGCTGCTGTGACGCTGGTGAAGGGCGATTTGCGCGCCTTGCATCAAGCCTTCGCTCTCAGTCGCGCCACGATGAAGGTCATCCGCCAGAACCTGTGGTTCGCGTTTTTGTACAACGGCCTCGGCATTCCTCTCGCTGCTGGCATCTTGTATCCCTTCACCGGTTGGCTGCTCAACCCCATGATCGCCAGCGTGGCCATGTCTCTCAGCAGCGTGTCCGTTATTTTGAATAGCCTGCGGCTGCGGTGGTTCAAGTAAGTTGCCACCGATCTTCGTCCTCCTTGCTGAATGGTTTCACTGAACGTCATCGCCACACTGCGCAGTTGTTATACCGACAAGTTCGGCGTCCCCCGTCAATCAGGGCTGGTGCCGAGCGCTTGGGGAGTGATTGAGTTTGAGCCAGAGTATCGACGCATGGAGGCCGTGCGCGGCATCGAAGAATTTAGCCACCTGTGGCTCATCACGCAGTTTCATCTGGTGAATCAAGAGAACGAATCACTCAGCGTGCGCCCACCGCGGCTCGGTGGAAACGAAAAACGTGGAGTCTTTGCTACGCGCTCACCCTTTCGCCCAAACCGACTCACGCTCAGCGTGGTGAAGTTGGACCGGGTGGAACTCGAAGGAACCGCAGCGCCTCGCCTGTTCGTCTCCGGTGTCGATCTCGTTGATGGCACGCCGATTTTCGACATCAAACCTTACATTCGTTTTGCTGACTCAATTCCCGAGGCAAGAAGCGGATTTGCCGACACTCCGCCTGCACCTGTGCCGGTGCATTGGGACTGTGAAAGCCTCGTGCCGGACGAGGTGCGTATCATCATCAATCAATCGCTCGCCCAACAACCGCAGCCAGCCTATCACGAGGACAGTGATCGCCAGTATGCCACGGAGATCGCAGGCTGGCGGGTGAACTGGGTGGCGAAGGAAGAGGGTGCTTATGTGAAGAGTTGCGAAGTGGACGCCTGAAGGCGAAGCACAGCGTTTTTCTTCAATGTCTTCCACGAATTTAGCCATTCGCGCCGCTACGGAAACGGCGATAGCCCACGGCATCACCCCGGATCGGTGTGAGGTGCTGCAAAACGGCAGCACCCTCGTTCTGCGGCTAACGGAGACACTGGTGGCACGAGTCGTTCAAGATCGCGATGGGCCGCGGCAGGGCACCGAATGGTTTGCACGAGAGAATGCCATCGCCCAGCATCTTACAGAGCATGGAGCACCAACGATTCCGCTGCATCCCGATCTTCCGCCAGGTCCACACGAACATCTGGGATATCCGCTGAATTTCTGGGAGTTTGTGACGCGAGCCGAGGCAGCACCTGATCCCGCTGAGATCGGTCGCACACTGCGTCTGTGTCATGAGATCATGCGCCGTTTTCAGGAGCCCTTGCCGAAATTGGCGATCCTCACCGAAAGCGTCGCTATTCTTCAAGATCGCGAGCTTTTTGCCCAATCGACACAGCAGATGCTGCGTGATCATCTAACGACCTCCATCGAAGTGCTGAGTCGTTATCCTCATCAGGCTCTGCATGGCGACGCGCACATGGGCAACCTCATGAACACCACCCGCGGACTGCTGTGGACAGATTGGGAGGACACCTTCGCCGGTCCCGTCGAGTGGGACGTGGCCTCAATCATTTGGAATGCGCAAATTCTTGATCAGGATCAGTCCACTGTGAATACCATCCTTGCTGCGTACGGCGCCGTGGATGAAAAAGCGCTTCAGCAAAGCCTCATTGGCCGCGCTGCCGTGATGACGGCATGGTATCCCATTCTTTACCCGAACCCAAACGCAGAACGTCAGGCCAAGCTCCAGCGGCGCATCGAATGGCTCCAGGTAGAGAAGTTTTGATCAAGGCAACGCCGGCACGAGCTTAGGATCATACTTCCCACCTTTGGACACCTGAATAAGCCTCATACGCACCTTGGTGGGGAAGAACTTCTCAGGATCAGGGCGTTTGTGCGCGTGGAGATTGTGATCGTCCTTGAGGACGAGATGCATCTCCTTGACGCCTTCGCTCCAAACGATGTCGTTGTTCTGCCAGAAGCTCGTCATGTCGATGTCCTTCTCGATCACGCCCTTCTCCTTGTAAACACCAGTGCCGATGCAGCCGTAGCCATGGTTCTGGCCTTTGTAAGGGATGTAGCACACGCTCCATGTGGTGGGCTGACCACCTTCGGGTTTGCCGATGACTTCCAGACGCACATGCACCGTGCCGTTGCGGTAATCGACTGGTGTGGTCCAGTCTTTCGGCCGTTCTGGGTTCAAGCGATCGCTTTTGACATAGTAGTGCGATTGGCTCGGCTTGGATTGAAGCGCGTCCTCCTGGGTGAAGGTGAATGTGACATCGAAGAGTACGAACTGCTTGGCATAGCCGAGAGTGGTGCTCACGAGAAGCAGCAAGAAGAGGCAGAGTCTGGTTGGCATGACGTTATGGGTTTAGAAGGAACTTCTCCGCAAAGCGCTTCCCGATCTCATTCTGCGCGGCGGTGTCAAAGTGAACGGCATCACCGATGTGCGTCTTAAGATCGCGTGCATCGACGCAGGCGGTGTGCGGCACATTTTTCGGCAATGCGAGCTGGATCTCATTCATTGCTTTGAGGTTCGTCAGCAGCGGCCCAGGCTTCAACTCGCCGACGGTGCAGGCGATGAAGGGCAACTCTGGCAACACGAGATCAGCACGCAGGGCTTCAATCATCGCGCGGAGGCGCTCGGCATGCAGCGGCAGTTCTTCGGGATTCGCATTCGCTTCACCCTGCAGCCAGATCACGCCACGAATGCGAGCTTTCAACGGTGCTGTCGTCTGCAAGGCCAGCTTCGCCCGACGAAGCGATTCCTCATAGAGCTTCGCGCCCTTCTGCCACAGCTTGATCGACGATCCACCGACCGCGCAGGGCACCAGACCGATGGCAGACTTCGGATTCGCGGCGGCAATCACCTCCGCAAAGACCAGTCCAGGGCCGACACCAGCGTTGTCGTGGCCTTGGAAGGTCTTCGCCTCGCCGGTGAGGTGCAGCGGATGCCGTGCGAGATACCACTGGTCGTCCTTGAGGTGCATCATGACGATGCGCGGATCACGCTTCGGCTCCTCCGGCATCACGCCGCGTCCTTTCATGTTCGACTGCCCCATGAGCAGGAACAGATCGAGCTGCGTCGTGCCCTCCGGCAGCTTCGTGACATCCACGCTCACGAGGGGCGGCTTCGTCGGCGGTGGCGTGGTGGCTTTGCCGGCTTTCTGGGCGAAAAGCGGAGGGCAAAGAGCGAGTAGAAGAATGGTGGTGGCTTGGCGCATGGTAAGTGAACGAGGAGCGCACGTTGATGTTGCACCGCTGAGATGCGGAGGAAGCAAAAGGAGGGAAAGCTCACCCAGCAAGGCCACCACGACTGGCGATGCGGTTGAGCGCGGCCAGAGCCTCGGCGCGTTTGTCGGCGTCGGTGGCGGTGATGTTGTTCGCGGGACCCTCGGGCTCAACCATGTCGAGAATGCTCGCGATGATTCGCTCCAGCTTCGCCGCCCGCCGCGGCGACAGTTGGCGAAGGCGAAGGTCGATGCGTTCCGCGATGGCGCTCATGGTGGAGTGTTTCCCTTTTCTAATTCGAGTTGGCAATCGCTTCCGCCATTCTTCCCTCAGTCATCATCCAGCGTGCATTCCTCGGACAGTTCTTCGAGGAACTCAGGCTTCATAAAGCGAAGATAAGCGCCAACGTCCTTTATCTTCTGCTTGAGTTCGGAGAAGGCGATGAATCGGCAGGAATCCGATAGCGGCGGGTTCAAGTGGCTGAAAGTAGGCCTGTTGATCTCACTGAAGACTTTGTCCCTGCGGTCATCTGGTGCGACGAGATAAAGCGGAATATTTAAGTTGGGCTGCATCGCAGTTAGGTCGGACATCCGAAGCAAGCCGGAATAGATCGAAGTCGTGCTCTCGACTTCAAAAGCAGCTACTATGGAGTTGCCCTTGAGCCAGAGAACATCAATCAACTCGATCGTGCGATTCGTGGCGTCGTCAAATTGAAGAGGAAGCGATTCCTTCATCTTCGGCATGTCGCCCAAAGTCGTGCCGTTGCATATTCTCCCGCGATCATTGCGGGCCACCCAAACATCGAAACCCATATCCGCTCCAAGCCTGAGCAGAAGGGCCTGTATCTCGGTGTGTTCTGTCGGCGAGGTAGTGACTGCGGACTTTTGAGGCAACGGAAGTTCGTCATCATCCGGAATGGTCACTGCCTTTTTGTCTTTGCCGAAAAAGGCTCTGGGTTTTCGAGCTAGCTTTCGGGGATCGGTCGGAAGTTTTCGAGGATTCTGTTGTGCGTCACGAAGATCATCTGTCACCGCCTTGCCGTCGCTGGCAGACCACTTCGACGGAGAACCACGAAACGCGCCCGTCCATGCGTGCTGAGAACTTGCATTGATAAAGCAGGAGAGACGATCCCGAAAGTCGTGGACTGAAATGCCAAACTCGGGATCGAGCACGAGCAAAGGCTTCACTGGCAATCGGCACGGGAAAACTTGATCCTTCCAGATGGGGGTGTTGTCTTTGAACGGCTTGCCCGTGACCTGGAGAAGACCCACGAACCGCGATACGCCTGTCAGGTAGCAAAGGAAAATGTCGCCGTTCTTGATCTTTTGAAGGGTGTTCCATCGAGATTCCCTAAAGCCTGTGACATTGCTGCCTGCCTTCCGAAATTCGTCCCAGCTCACGCCTGTAAATAGATCGAGCCAGTAGTTCATGAGTTATTTGAGAAACAGATTGGTTGGAAAGGACGTCTCCGGAAACTTTTACGTGCGGCTCGTGCTATTATCAATCTCGGTTACTTCTTCCCCGGCACCACAGCGCCCGTCCCCTGCGGATGAACTGTGCGCGGCTTCTCGATCTTCGTGGCTCCCGCAGGCATCTTCGCCGCATCAAACTCGACGATCTCAGCTTGCGCCAGCACTTTGAGTCGCAGGTCTTTGATTTCGACACGGTTGGGGTTGCCGCGATGGAGCTGGATGGCGAGGAGGCCTGCCAACGCACGTTTCTTTTCGTCGTGGTCGATGAGTTCGGAGGTGGGCTGGCCGTTGATTTGATGGGTGAGGTGGTTGCCTTTCGCGATGATGACGTACTCGTTCCACTGGCTGACATCGACCTTCACGGGCGCGTGCTCGCTGAGCTGCCAGAGAGCGCCGTCGGGGTCGAGCATGACGTTTTTGCCGTTGAGGCCGAAGATGCCGCGACCTTTTTCCTCATACGTCATGCCGGTGTGCTCGATGGCGGGATGGATGTCGCACTGGTAGCCGGTGATGACCCACAGGGCGACCTCCGGCAGCTCGCGGCTGCGGTATTGGATGCCGCTGTTGTTGTCGCCGATGACGCGCACGGTGGCGTGCAGCTCGAAGTCTTTTACGATGCCGCCGCGCCAGATGAGGAAGCTGTTGTTCGCCATCGCCTCGGGCGCGGGATTGGTGCCGATGACGATGCCGTTCTCGACCTTCCAAAGCTTCGGATCGCCATCCCAGCCGGTGAGGTCTTTGCCGTTGAAGAGCGGCGTGAAGCCGTCTTCAGCGGCGAGAGAGGTGCAGACGAGAAGGAAAACGAACAGTGGTTTCATGGAAGGGTGAGGCGATGTATCAAGATAACGTATTCAGCTGGGCAAATAAAATCCCGTCGCCACAACTTTGTGACGACGGGAGAATGAGTGCTAGGGCGCAGGCTAGATTAACCGTCGATGTTCCAGCCGTCGCGGTATTCCTTCTTCATGAAGGCGTTGGCTTCGGGTGTGTCGGGACTGGTGCCGGTCTTGCCGTCGTATTTGATCTTCTTGCCAACGCGATACGCGACGAGGCCGAGGAGCATCATCTCGATCATGTCAGCGCTGTAACCGAAGTTGCAGGCGGTGGGCTTGCTAGGATCGCGACAAGCGTCGAACCACTGCTTTTGGAAGACGCCAACGGGTGGCAGCAGGTCATCCGACTTGCGTGATTTGTAGTAAGTCATGTCTGCATCGTCGCCGAAGGGTATAATCATGCGCGTGTCGAAGTCGGCAATGAGGAAGCCTTTGGTGCCTTTGAACATGGCACCGTGGCCGATCTTGGTGAGATCAATGAACGGTTTCGGCGAACGCGGCATGGCACCACCTTGATACCAATTGACGGTGATTGGTCCACGCCAGTCATTGGCTGGCAACTCGAAGTGCGACTCGCAGTTCACAGGCGTCACGTCGGAGTTGTAGGCCTCGCCTTTAGCTTCGGCGGAGGTGGGCAGGCTGCCATCCACGGCATTCCAGAGCAGATCCATCGTGTGGCTGCCCATGTCGCCGATCTGTCCGGCACCGAAGTCCCAGAACATGTTCCAGGAGAGGCAGTTTGCCCCGGCTTTGCCAGAGAAGTAGGCAGGATTGTACGGATGGAACGGGGCAGGGCCAAGCCAGAGATCGTAATGGAAGCCGGGAGGTGGTGTGCCTTCTTCAGGGAAGTAGCCGGGCTTCGGAATCTGGCGGTTGCCCCAGGCGTAGGCGTCTTTCAGCTCACCGATGGCACCGTCACGGATGAGTTCCTTCACGCGATTAAAATTCGGCTGCGCATGGCGCTGCATGCCGACCTGTGTGGCGAGTTTGCCTTTCTTGCTCTCCCAAGTCGCGCGCACCGTGCGTGCTTCATTGACCGTGATGGCGAGCGGCTTCTCGCAATAGACGTGCAGATTGCGTTTCAGCGCCCAGTTGGCAATGAACGCATGCGTGTGGTCCGGCGTGCAGATCATGACGGCATCAAGGCCCTTGTGATCGAGGCATTTGCGCCAGTCGATGTAGGTCGTGGCACCGGGAAAGCGCTTCAGTGCATCCGGGAAGTGCGCCTCGTTGATATCGCATAGCGCGACGACATTTTCCTCAGAGAGGGCTTCATAGTGAGCGAGACCGCGGCCCCACACGCCGATGAGGGCGACGTTGAGTTTGTTGCTGGCGGCGTTCTGGCCAAACAGCGGACGGGTGATCATGCTTCCGGCGACGAGGCCGGCAGCGCCGACGAAGCGGCGGCGAGAGAGGGACGTGGGTTGGGTGTTCATGGGTTGGAGAGATCGGAGCGAGATGCAGTTCTCATTCGCCCGAGTTTGGCAATGTTGAGCGTCTCTACCTCCCGCGCATCTGCTTTTTCGCCCTTCGATGCCATGAACCGGCATCCAAGCGGGCTGACCTAAGCGACGCCGTTCACGACATTCTCCAATGCTTGACCCGTCACAGCTGCCAGCGCGATGCGGGCGGAGGTGCTGCGCATTTCGATTTTCGATTCCACGCTGCAAAACGCCGCATGGCAGGTGGCGATGAGATTCGGCGTGGCGGCTTCTTCTGCGGTGCGCAGCGGCTCGTCTTCGATGACATCGAGACCTGCACCGGCGAGGCTTCCTTCGCGGAGGGCGGCGAGAACTGCGGTCTTCTTGATAACGGCACCACGGGCGGTGTTGACGACGAAAGCGCCCGGCTTGAGCCGTGAAAGCTCGCGCTCGGCGATGAGGTGCTTCGTTTCATCGTTCAAGGGGCAATGCAGCGACAAGACATCGGTTTGAGCGAGCAACTCATCAAGCGTGCGCACGCGTGTGATGCCCACGGCTTTGTCCGCACCATTCGGTAGGTAGGGATCGTGGAAGATAACGCGGAAGCCGAGCGCTTTGGCTCGCAAGGCTGTGGCGGTGCCGATGCGGCCGAGTCCGACGACGCCAAAGGTGAGCGTGCTAAGGCGGCGGAGCTTGGGGCCGACTTTGATGTTCCAGCCGAGTTGTTTGGCTTCTTGATCGAGTGGCAGAATTTGACGACACAGAGCCATGGCGAGTGCGATGGCGTGATCGGCGACTTCTTCGGTGCCGTAGTCGGGCACATTGCACACGGCGATGCCACGCTCACGAGCCGCAGCGACGTCCACACTGTCGAACCCGACGCCGTTGCGAATGATGGCGCGGCAGTTCTTGAGTTTGTCGATGCCGGAGGCCGTGAGCGGCATGTTGTGCCAGATGATGATAGCGTTCGCGCTGGCGATTTCGTCGGTAAGATCGGCATCGGTGTCACAGAGATGTCGTGTGACCTTCGCGGCATTGCCGATGATGTTTTTTTCAATGCTAGACTCCGCATCGCCTTGCGGAGCGGTGCGCCAGTCGATAATGGCGATGTGAGCGGTGGTGGACATGTGTTGAGGTGATTTACTTCACCCAAAGCAGAATGGGAAGCGTTCCTGCGATGACGGTGGTGTCGATTGTTTTCAGTTGAGGCTCGACGGCGTTGCCAGCGGTTAGGGGCATGATTTCGGAGCGCAGGATGGTGGCACCTTGGAGATCGAGAGAGACATTTTCGCGAGTGGCATGCCATGCGGCGAGGATTTTGGGTGCATCGGCTTTCTCCGGTGTGAACTCAAAGAGATAGCCATCCTTTTCTGACTTCAGAATGGCTTTGCTGAAGCGGTAGTCGGCGAGGTGTTTGAGCATCCATGCAATAGCGTGGTAGCTGGGCTTGGGCTGGAAGTTGCGAGTGATGCCGGAGCAGGCATGGAAGGCTGGTTTGTCTGCATCGTTGAAAAAATAGACGAAGGCTTTGTCGATGCCCATTTCGGCAAAGAGAAAGTAGCTGCGCACCAGCCACATGGCCTGTTCGTCATCGGTGCAGGTGATAAACTTTGCCATGTCGCCTTTCGGATCGGGTTTTTGCGTGCTGCAATCCCAACCGAACTCACTGAGCCACATCTCGCGACCCTTCGCATGCTTGTCGCGCCAGTCGATCATCTCTTGAATCTTGCTGAGGTAGGGAACGGTGGAGTCCTCCGGGTAGCTGCGCTTCCACGTGGGCCAGCCGTCTTTGATCGCATAGCGATGGATGCGCAACACGTCGATCATGGGCAGGTGCGGCGTGAAGATGTCGGCGCCTTTCCAATAGCGATCACTGCCGCCAGCCTCAGTGTTGCAGGTGGCGATCTTGAGCTTCGGATTGCCCTCACGAATGCCAGTAGCCATCGCTTTGAAGATGCGCAGGTAAGTTGCGTCGTCGATGTGACCGGACTCGTTGCCGATCTCCACGCAGTTCACGAAAGGATACTTGCCGCCGGGACCAAAGTTCTCAGCGAAGCCTTTGGCGTAGGCACGCGCATCGCGCTCGATGTCCTTCCAGTCCTCAGCTTTCATGTCATCAAACTGAAGACACACGCTGATGCTCAAACCCTTGTCATGCCACGAGCGATAGACCTTCTCCCACGACACGCGGTTCTTCGCAAAAGGCCACTCTGGCATGACGGAGGTGTCCTTGGCCAAATCCCACTTCACTGGATGGTAGTCGCGCACCACGCGGCACACTGGTTGATAAAGCTCCGGCTTAAACTGCACGGTATGCCCGCAGAGACCGACGAATTCGCGAAACAACGGGCGCGCTGGTGCTTGTGCGAAAACGCTTGTGCCTATCGCAACCAAGAGGGTTGTCAGAATAAGATTCATCAAGGCTTCGCCTCGCCGCTGATCTTGAGGTTGCGGACTTTCACCGACTGTGAGGCTGCGAGCCAACTGCGGCTCTTCGCTGTGGCAAGGTAGGCGTGTTGGGCGCGGAGTTCGGAGCCATCAAGACGTGCGGCCATTTGATCGCCTTTCCATTCGACGCGGAGCTTGTGCCACTCGCCCTGTTTCACGGCGAGCGGGAGTTGCGCGATGGTGTGTGAAGGTTTCACCGAGTCTTCCGCGATGCTTAGTCCCTTGGCATTGATCACCACGCGGCCTACATGCTTATCTGAATCACAACCCACGAGGAACGAGCCAACTCCATCCCAACGGAACTCCAATTCGATCACCGCGCTGGCCAAGCCAACTTTGTGATGCAGCACGGGGATGTGTTTCTCCGCTGGGATGTCCACGACGCTAAGAACGCCTTCTGCAGGAACCCATTGGCCTTTTGCCGTCACAAACGGTGCCACCAACGGCTCGGCAAAGCTCGGCGCGGCGATGACGGGCAGCGCGCTGTCATTCAGCAGTGGTCTATCCGCCTGAGCGAGGACTGCTGTGGCGAATGTGATGCTGAAGAGGGCGATGGGCGTGATGAGTCGGTTCATGAGTGCTGTTAGGGTGTCGGTGAAGTGGCCTGAACGTGAACGTCGTCGATCTCGATCCCTTTCTCGCCGCCGTTCTGCATCCACAGCAGCTTGCGTTTGCCTGCGTTGAAGTTCGCCCGGCTCAGCGTCTTGCTCCACACTTTGCCATCGATGCTCATAACGACTTGCTCGCCCTGAAAGACGAGTTTCACCTCGCGCCAGTCGTTGCTTTTTAGGTCCACTTTCTCCAGAGGAAAGTGCTCATTCAGTCGATAAACGCCGCTAACCTTATCCGCAGGCCGATTGTCCTGACGCAGCGGATGATGCTCATCCTTGGAATGCGCATCCACCTCCAGTTGCACACCATCTCGCAGCAACTTCACGCGCAGCATGTGGTCTTCGCTGCCAAAGCCATCGTCGCCATCGACGAAGAACCAAACCATGCCACCATCGCCGAGATGCCGATAGCGAAACGAGATGGTGAGGTCCTTCCCCTCCACAGCCAGATAAACCATCGGCGGATACTTCCCGCCGCTGGACCCACGCGTCCACAGCACGCCATCACGCACCTCGGTGTTCTTGTTCGGGATCGGCGTGATGAAACGCTTGGCATCGAAATGAGCGTCAAAAGTCTCGTGGATTGAAACAGTCTTTGGACTATCTGCGGCTTGCAGCGCTGACAAAAGGAAGGCGATGATGGCGATGGAAGATTTTACAGATTCTTTAACGCCACAGGGCGCAAAACCTTCCCCAGCGCCTGAATGCGTGCCTCATAGGGCTTGCCATCGGCACCGAGCGTGGGCTGGAGCCAACCGCCTTCGTCGTGTTCGTTCCAGGCGTAGATGATGATGGCGTTGGCGGGATTGAGATCGCGATTGGACTTGGTCCACTCGATGGCAGCGCGGATGTGAGCGGTGAGTTCATCCGGCGTGGCGGTGGTGGTGTCGATGAGTGGTTTTTGTTGAGCGGGTGGTGTGGGATCGGGTGTGGGCTTCACCCAAGTGCACCACGGCGGCGGGCGCTCCTGGCGGGGACGTGTGTCCCAGCCGGCGGTGGCAAAGGTGATGCATGGGGTGCGCTCGCGCTTCCATTTGCCCCAGAGATTTTCGCTCACGTGAAGAGAGGTGAGTCGCGAATAGGTTTCAGGGTCGATGGTGTAGCCTTTGCCCGCGCAGGCATACTCGGAGATGGCATCAAAGCCGAGGTCTGCGCGGTCCTTGTCCGCATTCCAACCCATGAGCACGAGATACGGTGCCTTCAGGCCTGCGGCGATGGTTTGACGCTTCAACTCATCCCACTCGGCTTTGCCAAGCTTGGTGGTCTTGCCGAACAAACACAGCAGTGGTCGGCCATCGAGCACGGTTTGGTAATCGGGATGCCGGAAATGCTGCACGAGCTTGCTCCAGGCCTTCGTGCCTGCTCTTTCGATTCTTGATCCTTCTTCGACGAGGCAATAGCGCATGACTTTTTTATCCTTCGCACCGAGATAACGATTCAAGCCGATGGTCATGCCGGGCGCTTCATCCAGATAGTCGAGAAAAGCCCAGTAGTTCAGCCCCGCTTGCGCGGCATACGCGATCTCTTGCTCCATGATGGCCTGCGAGTCGCCATTGATGCGCACTTTGTCATTGCCCAGTAACTGCGCGAACCAAGGCAGACGAAAATGATACTTCGGTTGCCCAAGCGAATACTCCACGGCCTTCGTCACGCCGCCATCGCCATAAAAAGCATCCCAGCGAATCGCGCCGACGATCGGTGCATCATCGGATGCGTGCAGAGCCGTTAGCGATGGGAGAAGTAGTGCGATGAGGAGGGTGAAGATATTTTTCATCGCGATGAATGACGGCAGTCTCAAGAGACAATCTCCTTGATCACATGCCCATGCACATCGGTGAGTCGGCGCTTGATGCCGTTGTTGTAGAAGCTGAGTTTTTCGTGATCGAGGCCGAGCAAGTGAAGCGCGGTGGCGTGGAGATCGTAGCAATAGGCGGGGTTCTCAGCGGCTTTGAAGCCGAGGTCGTCGGTGCTGCCGTAGGCGGTGCCACCTTTGATGCCGCCGCCGGCCATCCAGGCGGTGAAGGCACCGGGATTGTGGTCGCGGCCTTTGCCGACGCCTTGTGCGGCTGGTTGCCGACCAAATTCGCTGGTGCAGATGACGAGCGTGCTGTCGAGTAGGCCGCGTGATTTGAGATCGGTGAGCAGCGCGGCGGCACCGGTATCGAGAATGGGGCCCCAGTAGCCGTGGTCGCGCACGAGGTCTTCGTGGCTGTCCCAGTTCGGGCGAATCTTTTTCGCGCCGGTGTTCTCTGCGCCACAGAAGATCTGCACAAAACGCACGCCGCGCTCGACGAGTCGGCGAGCGAGCAGGCATTGGCGGCCAAAGGTGCCGATGTCTTCGTGATCGAGATTGTAGAGCTGTTTGGTAGCGTCGGATTCGCCGCGTAGATTGGTGGCGTCGGGAGCGCTGAGTTGCAGGCGGGCGGCGAGTTCGTAGGCGGAGATGCGGGCTTCGAGTTCGCTGTTGCCCGTGCGCTCGGCGGCGTGGGCACGGTTCAGCGTTTGGAGAAAATCACGGCTGGTCTGCTCGGTCTGACCGCGGAGGTGCGCGAAGTTTTTCGACGGGAATAAATCGGCGATGGGTGGCTTCTCGACATCCGTTTGCAGTGTGGTGCCCTGATGAATCGCGGGCAGAAATCCTGCACCCCAATTGATGACTCCGCCAGGCGGAAGCCCGCGCGGATCGGGCAACACGACGAAGGCAGGCAGGTCATCGCTCACGCTACCAAGTCCATAGGTGACCCATGCGCCCATGCTGGGAAAGCCGGGCAGGATGAAGCCGCTGTTGGCCATGAACATGGCCGGGCCGTGCAGCGCGGTTTTGCTCTGCATGGAGTGAAGGAAGGCCATGTCGTCCACGCGTTGTGCGAGCTTCGGAAAGAGGTCGCTGATCCAGCGTCCACACTCGCCATGTTGGTGGAAGGGCCACCAACTCTGCTGACAATTGCCCGGCTTCGACGCGAAGAACTGCAGTTTGCCATCCGCATCGAATGGCTTGCCCTGACGCTTCGCCAGCTCCGGTTTGTAGTCCCAGGTATCGACATGCGAAAGACCGCCGGGGCAGAAAATTTGGATCACCGACTTGGCCTTGGCGGGATGATGAGAGGCCTTGGGCGCGAGCGGATTCGTCGCTGCGCTGGCATCGCGATGCAGCAGAGAAGCGAGAGCAGTGCCGGTGAAGCTGTGGAGGAAGTTGCGACGTGTGTGAGTGTTCATGGCAGTGAAATGAAGGATTGCTTACACACACAATTATGTGCTAGCTTGGCAGCATGAAAATGATTCTCGAAAAAGACATCGTCAGCCTCACGGACTTTGCCCGCCAGACGCGCAAGCACACGGCGGAGCTGAAGAAGAACAACAGGCCGCGTGTGCTGACTCACAACGGCAAGGCGGCTGCCGTGGTGCTTTCCGTTGCCGCCTATGATGAGATGGCTCATGCAGCAGAGGAGTATCGGCTGGATATGGAACTGAAGGCTGCGCTGGAGGCTTATGATCGCGGGGATCGGGGAAGACCTTTGGATGAGGCATTCGGTGATCTCCGCGCACGTCTGTTTAAAGCGAAACCCAAGAAATGATCTATTCGGTAAAGCAAGCTCTGTCGGCAGACGATTGCGTTGCGGCCCAGGTGAACTGGTATCGCGAAGACGAACAGCGTGGAGGTGAAGCGCTGGCCAGCCGATGGTTTGATCTACTTCACGTCGCTTTGGCAACGCTTGGCGACAATCCAACTCGCCACGGGTTTGCACCCGAGAACGGCCTATGGATGCAGCAGCATCAGATCCGCCAGATGCTCTTTCGTCCTTGGAAGTCGGGCGTTGGATGGCGTGTGCTCTACACCATCGACGAAGCCAGGAAACTCGTGACGATTCTTCAGATTCGTCATGAGCATCGGCGCTGGCTGTTCGAAGCTGAAGATGATGACGGCTAGTTTTTATGAGTTCAAAGGTTTTCACGACGAGTGTGCCATTGAGCTACCGAATCCAAATGCCTTTACCTGTGCCGCCTTTCGGCGTGGTCTTCGGGTAATCGGGGTTGAGCTTTTGCTCGATGACGTGGACGACTTTTTCGATGGGCAAATCGGTCTCCGAGTCACGAGCGCGAACGCCAGTGATGCTGACGTTGCGCACGGTGCAGTCGAGGTCTGGAGAGAGGACTTCGACCCACCTCTCCGGCGTGGCATCGCCGCCGTGGCGGTAGGTGTAGGATTTGGGGCCGATTTCGATGAGGCGGTAGTCGTCTTTGATCGGAAAATTCAGCTTCACGTCGCGCACCGTCAGTCCGTCGGTGTTGGCGTGGACTTCAATGCTGCCTGGGCGATTGAAGGTGAGCTTTTCAAACGTGATGTTCTTCAGTGTGCCGACTCCCACGCTGAAATCCTTGTCGCGGCCGACTTCGAGGTTCGGCTGGTCGTAGAGCTTGAAGTCCCGGATGTCGGTGATGTCACGAATCGTGATGTCGTGGATAGGACAGTCGAGCGTGGTGCCATCGGCGAAGCGCTTTACACCGGGCAGCAGGCGGATGGAGTTGGCCGACGGGATGCTATCGGGTGCGCCGTGAATGTCTTCGATGACGATGTGGTCGATGGCACCAAAGCTGGGTGCGTAGTTTGTCCATTCCCAGGCATTGAGCGCGACGGTGTCGTCGTGGGAGACGCCGCTCACGTTGCGGATGACGCCGTCGCTTGCAGGTCCGTTCACATGCACGCCATCGCGCTCGTGGCGGTCGAGCGTGACACCATCGATGGTAAAGTCGCGTGCGTTTGCCAGATGCACGCCAAAGGCCTTGCTCTGGCGCACGGTGATGTTCCGCACCGTCACACGGCGGACGTTTTGCAAAAGGATGACGCCATGCGTGCCGGGCACAGGCTTGAGCTTGGAAGATAGGCCGCGCTGGTTGCCGTTCGACTCAGTGCGCGAGGTAGCCAGCGTCGTCCAGATGCCACCCTCGATGGTGAGGTCGGTGTCCGGCTGCAAGGCAGATGGCACGGGCTCATCGGTAAAGCCGACGATGTGTTCGTTACGCACCATGCAGGTGCTGCAGCCGGGTTTGAGCCGAATCTCCGCCTTCGCATCTGCGGTGAGTTTCTGACCCGACTTCATGATGATGGGACCGTCGATGTAATAGGGCTTATCTCGCGCCGGAATGTGCAGCGTTCCTTGTGCGTCGAGCGTCGCTTGCATGGCCTGCATCCACACTTCGGCGGTGACGTTGCGCGTTTCGACTTTGCCGCAGGCATCCGACCATTGCTCAGTCCAGGTCTCGGTGCGGACGAGTGGCTGGAAATCCGACAGCTTCTTGGCGGCGAGCACTGGCGGTTTGGTGGACGGTTTCAGGTAGCCCAGCGATACGAAGAACTCGTCCAGTTCGCGAATGGTGCGGTGGAAGCAGCGGCTGGCCTCTTCTCGCGGCTCGCCCTTGCCGCGCCCAGGATTGAAGAAGCCGTGCGGCTGGCCTTCGTAGGCTTTCAGTTCGCAGCGATTGCCTGCGGCGGTCATGGCCTTGGCAAAGAGTTCCACCGTGGGGAATGGCACCGCCTCATCCTTCGTGCCATGGAAGAGGATGCTCGGAGGCAGACCAGCGCGGACAAAATGATAAGGCGATATCTCCTGTGGTCGCCCATCGGTGCGGGCGCGGATATCGGCGAATTTTTCGTCCGAAAGCAGCCCTGGATGACCTTCCACCGGAGACAGCACCACAGCAGGATTGAAAAGCGCGAGAGCATTCGGCATGGAGCTGACTTCTGCGTGGGCTCCGTCCTCGAAACCCGGCACCAGCGCCACCGCAGCGGCGAGATGACCACCAGCGGATTCACCGCCGGCAACGATGCGGTCGGGGTCGATGCCGAGACGCCCGGCATTGGCACGTGCCCAACGAATTGCTGCCTTCGCATCGCGCAGGCAATCCTGCGGAATCACTCCGTGGCGGCTCGATACTCGATAATCGCAAGGGATAGCGACCATGCCGCGCTGCGCGAGGTAAAGCGACTGCGGCAGGAACTGCCCCGGCGATCCACCTTTCCATCCGCCACCAAAGAAAAACAATACCGCCGGACGACGATTCGAGGCCCTATGGTTCGGCGGCGTGAAGATGTAGGCATTGAGCTTCACACCGTTCACCTCCCGATAAACCTCCACGCTCGCCCCTGGCATCTCCGGCGGGTATTTCCAACTCACGGGCGGCTCGGGAAGATCGTCAGCGGCGTGAAGTGTGGCCAGCGGCGCGAGCAGCAGTGCGGTGAGGAGTGCGAGGATGGTTTTCATGATCATTGCTTGGGCTTTGGCATGTTCGCGCCGGTCTCCTTGCGCCAGGCGCGGAGGCGTTCGCGGAGTTGTTGGACGATTTCGGGATGCTGGGCGGCGACGTCGTTTTTCTCGGACAGATCGGTGGCGATGTTGAACAACTCGACGCTCTCATCTTCCAGCCACTCGATGAGTTTCCAATCGCCGACGCGGACACTGCTGCACGGTCCATTGCCGTGGTTGCCGTAATGCGGGTAATGCCAGAATAACGCGTCGTGCAGAGGCTTGGTTCCGCCTTTGAGCAACGGGACAATACTGACGCCGTCCCGGTGCAGATCGGGCCTGGCGGGAAGTCCGACGACTTCGAGCAGCGTGGGAAAGATGTCGGTGTTGATGATGGGCACGTCGCAGGTGCTGCCGGGCTTGGTGACGCCGGGCCATTTGACGAACCACGGCTCCCGCACGCCTCCTTCGTAAAGCCAGCCTTTGCATCCGCGCAGCGGACGGTTGCTGGTGATGAAGTGGCCGCCATTGTCGCTGGTAAAGAGAATGATCGTGTTGTCGGTGAGGCCGAGTTCGCGGAGCTTGGCCAGAAGGCGACCGACATTCGTGTCCATCGTTTCGATCATGGCGGCGTAGGTCGCATTGACCTGCTGCTCCAGCAGTTTGGGCGGGTGATCCGAGCCGCGCGCGACGCTGCCTTCGTCATACGTCGGGGCCGATTTCACATTGGGCAGTCCCATCCTGGCGGCCTTGGCCTGATATTTTTTCACCAGCTCGGGCTTCGCCATGGCGGGGATGTGCACGTCATAAAACGGGAGGTAGAGAAAGAAGGGCTGCTCCGGTTTGCGCTGCTCGATGAGTTTGATTGCCTCGCTCGTGAGGCGGTCGCAGAGGTGTTCGCCTGGCTTGCCGCCAGCACGAAGTCCCGGCATCGGAGTCATGTGGTAGCCTTTCATCTGATCTCTCGCGAGCGGACGCACCACGCTCACACCCTCATCGTCGCCATAGGGCCAGAAGAAACTCTTTGGCGCACCGCTATGATTGCCGGCGATGTTGACCTGAAAGCCCTGGTCCTCGGGGTAAAAGCCCAGGTCGCCGAGGTGCCACTTGCCGACATGCCACGTCGCATAACCTGCGTCGCGCAATACCTCGGCGATGGTGACTTCTTCGAGTGGGAGTTCCATCTTCATCTCCGCGGGCAGCAACTTGCCGCTCTTGCCGTTGCTCGGGATGTAATCGGTAATCTTCAATCGTGCAGGATGCCGCCCCGTCATGATCGCCGCGCGTGAAGGCGAACAATAAGGACTGCTCGAATACGCCTGCGTGAAGCGCATGCCCTGAGTGGCGAGCTTGTCGAGATTCGGCGACTCGTGAAAGGTGCTGCCGTAGCAAGAGAGGTCGGCCCAACCGAGATCGTCGGAGAGGATCACGATGACGTTGGGTCTGGGCTTTGGTGCATCAGCGGCGTGCAGCGCGGTGAGCGATGCGAGCAGCAGGGCAGTGATGAGGGTGAGGGTGTGTTTCATGGCTTGGCGATTCATGGCTAGCGGCGGCAGATTCATGCTTCAGTCGAGGTAAACAAACTCGTTCGCATTGATGAGCATCCGGCAGAGCGCGAAGAGGCCCTGCTCGGTGACGAGGGGCGTGGCGGCTTGCACTTCGGCGGCGGTGGCATCGCGCTGGAAGGTGAGGGCGAAGGCGCGGCGGATGGCGGCTTCGCGGGAGTCGGTTTCGTTTTCGATGCGCGTGACGAGATGTCGCGACTGCTGGAGCATGAAGTCGTTGTTGCTGAGCGTGAGTGCCTGCAAGGCGGTGGTCGTGTTTACGCGGGCGGGCGTGAGATTGGCCGGGTCAGGGCAATCAAGTGTGGACAGGAACTGGTGTGGCGTGGTGCGCACGATGAAGCGGTAGATGCTGCGCCGCCATAGCTCCGGCTTGTCGGGCGTGATGTAGTCGTAAATAGGTGCGTAGGCTTCCGTGTATTTGAAGTCGCGATAGCCTGGGCCTCCCATCTCGGGATTGAGCGTTCCGCTGACAGCCAATACAGCGTCATGCAATGACTCGGCATCAAGACGGCGCGGGTTTTGCCGCCAGAGGAGGCGGTTGGCGGAATCCAAAGTAGCTGCTGATTTAGCTACATCGTTTCGGCTAAAGCCGAAGCCACTTTGCTGCCGATACGCCGCGCTCATGACGATGAGCTTGTGCATGTGCTTGAGCGACCAGCCGCTTTTCAAAAACTCGCCCGCGAGCCAGTCGAGCAACTCGGGATGCGAGGGCTTGTCGCCGCCGAGACCGAAGTCGCTGGGCGTGGTGACGAGTCCCTGGCCGAAGTGATGATGCCAGAGCCGATTCACCAGCACGCGGCGCGTGAGCGGATTGTCGGGATGCGTAATCCACTCGGCAAGAGCACGGCGGCGCTGACCTTCCGGCGTCGTGTTATCGCCGAGAGCGACGGGCGCATGCTTTGCCCAGGTGAATGCAGCCGGCACGACTTCCGCGCCTTCGTCCTCAGGATTGCCGCGGCGCTGTACTTTGATGACCGGCGGCTTCGCATCGGAAACGATGGCAAAGACCTTTGCTGGCTCTGGCAGAGCCTTGAGGTCGCTTTCGAGCTTCTGCGCCTCGGCGCGGAGTTTTTTCAATGCAGCCGCCTCGGACTCGGTGAGGCGTGTTTCGGCGGCTTCGGGCACGAGCTTGGGGTCGCCGATGAAAAGGAGGTCGCTGCTGATGCCGTCGCCGCCGTCGGTGGCTACGAGCGTGAGCGTCTTCGCCGCCGCTGGCACTTCGATGTCGAGCGTGGCGGTCTCGTCTTTGCGCAACTTGAGTTTTTGGAACTTCAACTCGGCATCGACGAAAACCGTGAAGTCAGCGCGGCTCGCGGCCGCTTCTTTGGACGCTCCAAAGCCGACGAGACCGTTGAGTCGCATGGCAGCGTGGCCGCTTAGCTCACGCAGCTTCACGAGGTCAAAGGTGATGCCGCTGTTCGCGTGCATGGCGAGCATCGTATGGCCTTTGGCGGCGAAGTCGGTATCACCCAGTTTCGTACTGCGCTGCGCATTCAGCGGGCGGTTCGCGATGGTGTCCCAAAAGTGGCCGCTGGTGGCAGGAACACCCTTCACTTCTTGTTTGGCGTCCACGCTGACGGTTCCTTTGCCATCGGCCACGAAGACCCACTTCACCCCAGGCACGCTCTCCACTTTTTGAAGACGGTTCGTCATCAGGTCGCGATGGTAGCCGAGCTTGTCCTTCGTGACAGAGCCGTTGCGCAGGTCGATACCGGAATCCTTCGGAATGAGTGTAGCGAGTTCGATACCTTCACCAGCAAGCTTAGCGATCTGTGCTCGCGTTTGCGTGAGCATTTTGCCAAGACGATCTTTCTCAGCAGCAAGTCGCTTGGATTCCACCGCGCTGACTTCGCGCTCGCCCCTCTTCACACCCGCAAAGACCGACCACAGGCTGTAATACTCCTGCTGCGTGATGGGATCGAGTTTGTGGTCGTGACAACGTGCGCAGTTGATCGTGATGCCCATCGTGGACGTGATGACCTGCGTGACCATGTCATCGAGATCGCCCGCACGAGCCGCACGCTTGAGCATGTCGCTTTTCGTTTCCACCTGCCCGACGAAATCCCAAGGCCCCGCCGTGAGAAAGCCCGTGGCGATCACTGCCTTCTGGTCATCGGGATGAATGACATCGCCTGCAATCTGCTCGCGCAAAAACTCGTCGTAAGGCTTATCCGCATTCAACGATTCGATGACGTAGTCACGATAACGCCAGGCATTCGGCCGCAACTGATCGCGCTCAAAACCATGCGTGTCCGCATAGTGCGCAATGTCCAACCAATGCCGCGCCCAGCGCTCGCCGTAGCGCGGTGATTTCAGCAACTCATCCACCAGCTTCTCGTAAGCCTGCGGGTCAATGTCGCGGACAAACTGCTCCACTCGCTCGGGTGTCGGCGGCAGTCCGGTGAGGTCGAACGACAACCTCCGAATCAGCGTGCGCCGATCCGCCTCCGGCGACATGGCCAGCCCCTTCGCGGACAGCGACGCATTGATGAAGGCGTCGATGGAAAGCAGCTCGGGCCTCAGCCCGAAAGATTCGGCTAAAGCCGAAGCCACTTTCACCGGCTGCACGGACCAGTGCTGCAGTCGCTTGTCCACCGCCGCCGCCTTGTCTGCCGCATTCTCCGGCCACACGGCTCCAGCCTCGATCCACGCCTTGATCGTCGCGACTTGCTCTGCGGAAAGCCGCTCACCTTTGGGCGGCATACGCTCGTCATCGTCCGTGGATATGATTCGCTGAAACAGCAGACTCTTCGCCACATCACCCGCCACCAGCACCGGTCCATCATGCCCGCCCTTCAGCACATACGGCTTCGCATCGAGCCGCAGTTCGCCTTTCTGCTTCTTTTCGCCGTGGCATTCAAGGCAATGCTCCCGCAGAAGCGGACGGATCTCGCGATCGAAATCGACCGCGAAAGCCGAAGCTGTGAGAAAGAGGAAGGTCGTGGTTTTCATCGTTTGGCCTTCGTTTTGGCGGCGAGATCGTGAGCGGCCTCATCCATGTGATGTTTCATCGCTTTGGCGGCTGCGGGTGCATCGTGAGCAGCAACGGCGTTCAAGATGGCCGCGTGATGATCAATGGCGCGCTGCTGGCCGACGTTGCCGATGGTGACGCGGCGGCTTTCGCGACCTAGATCGGCGAGGGATTCGAGCAAGAGCTTCAAAATCTCGTTTCCAGCGATGCGCGCGAGGGTGCGGTGGAAGTCGATGTCGGCTTCGACGGCTTCATCGTGAGTCTCAGCGGCCACTAAGCGCTCATGAATGCTGCGGAGTTGCTTCACATCGGCTGCTTTGGCTTTCAATGCGGCTTGGCGGGCGATTTCGGGCTCGATGGCAGCGCGGGCTTCGCTCAATTGACGCCAACGCTCTGCTAATTCGGGCAGCAGCAGCGACAAAGAGCCGCTCAATGGTTTGTGTAATCGATTCACGGCTCGAATGCCACTGCCGTGGCGAATTTCGAGTAGGCCTTGCAGTTCGAGACGCTTGGTGGCCTCACGCAATACGGTGCGGCTGACGCCGAGTCTCTCGGCCATGAAACGTTCGGGCGGCAACTTGCCGTCGCCAGACTCAACTTCGTCGCGCAACTGTCGTGCGAGGCGCGAGCAGACCTGATCGACAAGCGAAGAGGTGGGTTTGATGAGGGGAGAGAGAGTCATCACAGATTGGTAGGAGGTCATACCAATCGTCAATATGACGGCGCTTTCTTTCATCCTGCCTGAAAACGATCAGGCACTGTTATGCATGACCTTTGTCTCACTTGCGGCTTGAGCCTGCCCGCGAGCGCGGGACAGTGCGCGCCAACTTCCTTCGCCTTCGACAATGCCTCTGCGTGACACCTTGCTCAATCTCGCCATCACCTGCGTGCTGGTGTTGATCATCGTGCTGGCGGCTATTTTGCTGAAGGAGAGCCGCCCGGTGCCGCTGGCAGCGCTGCCGATTCCAGTGGCGCAGGTGGTGGCCGGTCAAAACACGAGTGACACGGGTCGTGTGCCGCTGCCTGAGTTTAAGATTTTTCCGAAGGCACGCCTCATCGAGAGCCGAACGAATGAAGCGGATACGCTGCGCATCAAGGTGAGCGAGATCGAGGAGGAGCATGTCTTTGTGCTCTATTTTGTGGATGCGCTGGATGCCTCCTGGACGCATCCGCAACGCGTGCAGGAGCAAGCGCGATATTTTGGTGTGAGCAGTCAGGGCATCGTGGATGAAGGCGTGAAAGCGGCGCAATACGTGACACAACTGCTCAAAGAGCATGCGTTCACCGTGATGACGCGTTGGGAGGAGGTGCCAGACCGCAGTCGTTTCTACGCGCTGTTCATGGTGGAGATCAGTCCTGGCAAGCAGGTTTATCTGGCGGATCTGCTGGTGCAGCGCGGTTATGCTCGGCTGGCGGGGGTTACGACCTCTCTGCCTGCAGATGCGCGATCCTCTGATCAGTATGGGCAGGAATTGCAGGATCTGCGCAAGCAGGCACAGCAGAAGAAGGCGGGCATCTGGGCGGCGTCGAAGTTCTGACACACACTCGTTACGGGGTAAAACTCTGGCATTGATGAATCATGATGCGTTGATACGATGACTATACCTTGGCCTCCATTCTCAAATCTCTGAGCCTCATCGCTGACCCGACACGGGTGCGACTACTGCTGCTGCTCAAGCAGGAAGAGTTGAGCGTGGCGGAGTTGCAGGAAGTGCTGTCGCTGCCGCAGTCGAATATTTCAGCCCAACTCGCGAAGCTGAAGGCTGCGGGTTTGGTGAATGATCGCCGCAGCGGCAAGAACCGGCTTTACCAACTGGATGAACCTAACGCGAAGGACAAAGAGGCCCATGAGCACTTTCTGGCGCTGATCGAGGCGGCCGGAGGCGAATTGCGCGAGGTGGTGAAGGATAACGAGGCGCTCAAAGTCGTGTTGCGAAAGCGGGCACAGACAGCTCAGGCTTACTTTGATGCGCTGGCAGGTAAGTTTGGTCGTCATTACATCCCTGGACGTTCATGGAAAGGTCTCGGCGAAACGTTGCTTAAACTCATGCCGCCGCTGATCATCGCCGATCTTGGAGCGGGTGAAGGAACGTTGTCGCAGTTGCTCGCTCAACGAGCAAAGAAGGTCATCGCCGTCGATAACAGCGAGAAAATGGTGGCTTACGGCTCGGAACTGGCGTTGAAACATGGCTTCACGAATCTCGAATACCGTTTGGGTGATATTGAGCAGCCGCCGATTCCGCCCTTGAACGTGGATCTGGTCTTTTTGAGCCAGGCGCTGCATCATGCGCAAAATCCGGAAAAAGCGCTGAAAGCCGCGTTCACGATCTTGAAGCCCGGCGGTCGCATCGTCGTGCTGGATCTGCTAAAGCATCAGTTTGAGAAGGCACGTGACCTTTATGCGGACGTGTGGCTCGGCTTTTCTGAGAGCGATCTGCATGACATGCTGGGTAAGGCCGGCTTCCGAAAAATCGAAATCAGCGTGGTGCATCGCGAGGGCAAAAGCCCGCATTTCCAAACGATCCTAGCACTAGCGGAAAAAGAAAACCGTCTCACTTCGTCGGGTCATTGGTCTGGTTCATGAGGCGGGTGGCGCACTAGCAGCAAAGAATTGCTTGATGCGCCACCTGTCAGTGTTCTCTTTGTAGCCACTGATGTCTTTCCGTTCACTCAAATTCTAGAACAACTGCGTGATGCTCTTTGGCACGCTGTATTTGATCTTTCTAGTGGCCTCCATTTTGCCGCGTAAATTGGCCCTCAACATCGGCATTGGCAGTTTTACCCAAGCGTATGAGTCGGTCACGACCTGCCTCCAAGATTGGTCGATGTTCTATACCATTCCCACAATTCATTATTTGGATGTGCGCCTCATGGTTGTCGCACCGGGAAGCCCTGCGCGACCAGTGGGCATGCGGATCCCCGGCCTGCGGCCCTTTCCATTGCCAGAACAAGCACGTTACAGCAACTGGGTCAGCTTAGTGTTGCTGAGAAATACACGCAGCGACCAACGCGAACCATATATGAAGCGAGTGGCGGCAGAACTGCTAAAAACCGGCATATATCCGCCAGAGTCCAAGGTGTGGCTGGACTGTGACGTGTGGAACACCCGCAGTTTACTCGGCGTTCTCAAGTTACGTGAAATCATCGTCAAAAAAACCATCACCATGGGACCATTCACCATCCGTGACCTCGCTCCAGCCGCCGCTCCGCGCGCCTGAATCTTGTGCAGATGATAACCCGCAGCTGTGAACTCCTCAATCGTCTGTTACTGGCGCCTGCCGATGCTCGGATTTATGCCTCCGTTCGGATTGGCTTCGCCTTCGCCGCACTGGTCAACTTAATCCTGCTCTGGCCTGATCGCGCTTGCCTGCTGACCGATGCAGGCATGATCGATCAAGAACTCACACGCCAGACCTATCTCTGGCCCTACCTGAACGTGTTTGACTGGTGTCGGGATGACACTTCCGTCACCATCGTGCTGCTGGTGGCCGCCGCAGCGATGATCCTTCTGCTCGTGGGAAAGTACCAGCGGGTGGCAGCTCTGCTCGTTTATGTTTGGCATGTATCATACTCAGCGCGTGCAGTCACGGCGCTCACTGGTTGGGATTCTGTGCTGCGGAGCAGTTCATTCCTGGTGCTACTCGCGCCTCTGCCAGCAGTTTGGGCCTTGGACAAGTCACGCGAACGCACCCCAGTGGTGAAAAACTACGGGCTCACTTTGATGCGGTTTCAACTGTTGGTGATCTACTGGCAGACCGTTCTGGATCGGCATGATAGCGAGTTTTGGCTCAGTGGTGAGTTCATGGGTTACTACGTGCTCTCTGCAGAACGCACGCTGGCCTGCGATCTGGCTGGTGGACTTCGACATGACGTTGCGTGTAGTGACCTATCTTATCCTCATTCTCGAAGTGGTGCTACCGCTGCTGCTGATGAGTCGGCGCTGGCACCGGGTCGGCATGCTTACCGGTCTGCTTTTCCATTTCGGTATCTTTGTGACATCTCTCAACCTGTTGATGTTTTTCCTGGCCATGATGGTTTTGTACCTCGCCTTTCTGCGTTCGGACGACATCGATTGGCTGTCGCGACAGGCCAAGTACTGGCTGCAAACAGCGAGGCGTCTTCGTTGACGCGGCACGCTTCCCCGCTTCCAATGCCGCGCCGTGAGAGACAGCCTGGAAGATCTGGAGAATTTCATCATCGACGTCGTGATCAACAACCGTCGTGGGATTCGCGCGTCTATGCTGAGGGTCGTGTTTCGCGGGCTGTCGGGTGTTTATTCGGCGGTGGTGCGGACGCGGCTCTATTTATACCGGCATCGCTACATTCATGATCACCATCTCGGCGTGCCGGTCATTAGCGTTGGCAACCTGACTGTCGGCGGCACCGGTAAAACGCCGGTCGTGGAGATGCTGGCGAAGGCATTGCAGGAGCATGGTCGCCGTGTGTGCATCTTGAGCCGTGGCTATAAAAGCAAGCGGCAGAGAAAGGTGCCGTTCTCAAAAAAAATGGCCGCACGCTTTGGCTTGATCCCGAAACCACCGGAACCGCTGCCGCGCATCGTTTCCGATGGCGAGAAAGTGCTGCTCGATTCTCACAACGCGGGTGATGAGCCCTTCATGCTGGCGAAGAATTGCCCTGGCATACCGGTTGTGGTGGACAAAAATCGAGTGAAGGCCGGAGCGCATGCGATTCAGCGCTTCGGTGCTGACGTACTCGTGCTTGATGACGGCCTGCAATACCTCCGGCTTAAGCATCGCCATGACATAGTCCTGATCGATAAGACCGCGCCGTTCGGCAACAATGGTTATCTTTTGCCACGCGGCACGCTGCGCGAACCGCCTCGGAGCCTGCGTCGCGCCAGCTACATTTTCATCACGAAGTCGGATGGTGATAGCGAGGACATCATTGCCCAGATCCGCCGCTACAATCGTGCGGCCGAGATCATCGAGTGTCGTCATCGTGCGATGCACTTTGAAGACATTCATACGGGTGAACGCCTGCCAATGGATGGTCTCCAGGGTCAGTTTGTTGGTGCATTGTCAGGAATCGCCGTGCCGGAGAGTTTTGAAAACGGTTTACGCAAGCTCGGAGCAAAGGTGGAGGTCATCGCACGCTTTGCCGATCATCATCGCTTCCACGGGGCGGAGTTGAAGCAGTTCATTGAGCGTTGCGTGCGGCGTGACGTGCATTGCATGGTCACGACAGAGAAAGATTACGTGCGCTTCCCCAAACTGCCCGTCGCCGACATCCCGTTCTACTTCATGCGCGTCGAGATCGAGATCATCCGAGGTCGTGACGTCTTCGATAAGATGGTGCGCTTGATCGCGGAGCCGCGCCGCGTGCCTGCGGGCGTGCTGCCGGCAGATTTCATGGAGGCTTCGTGATGAGCGATGACAATTCAGCCATCACCGAAGTGCGTGTGCGCAAAGTGAACGTCACTGGCGCGCAAAGTGAAGTCAGCGACGTCACCGCACGCGAAGAACCGCTCGAAATTCGCGTCGAAGGACGCTCTGTGGCTGTGGTGATGCGCACACCGGGTCACGATGAAGAACTAGCCGCCGGATTCCTTGTCAGCGAAGGTGTGGTGCAGCGTGCACGCGACATTTTGGAGGTTTCGCAATGCCCCAGCACCGGGAACAACAAGGGCAACATTGTCGATGTGCTGCTTGGCGGTGCCGTGGTGAACTGGGACTCACTCACGCGACATGTCTTCAGCGCCTCAAGCTGCGGCCTGTGCGGCAAGACGAGCATTGAGAGTGTGTTTCAGCAGTTTCCAACAGTGAAAGGCGATTGGCAGGTCACACCGGCCTTGATAGCGAGTTTGCCGGAAAAACTGCGTGCGGCACAGGAAACGTTTTCCAAAACAGGCGGCCTGCATGCCAGCGGCATTTTTGACCTCGAAGGCAATTTGATCGTCCTGCGCGAAGACGTCGGTCGTCACAATACGCTCGACAAGATTCTCGGCTACGCCTTGCAGCGTGATATGCTGCCACTGGATCGCCACATTTTGCTCGTGAGCGGTCGTGTGTCGTTTGAGATCATCCAGAAGGCTCTCGCTGCGGGCATTCCGCTGCTCGCTGCGATTTCGGCACCAAGCAGCCTGGCGGTCGATTTCGCCCTAGAAGCCAATCAAACGCTCGTTGGCTTTCTGCGGGGTGAAACGATGAATATTTACACGCATCCGCAACGAGTCATGCTTCCATCATGAAACGGGCTCATCTGACAGTCTTCATCATCTGGGGCGCTTTATGCTCATCCATTTTCGTCTATGCAGCCATGCTAAGCGCGATGACCTTTGCGCCGGTTAAGAACGATGCCGCCAGCATGAGTTCGGTCATTGCCTTGGCTGCCGGGAGTGCGTCAACTTTGAGTTTTGTGCTGCGCAAGCTGTTGCTCGGCGGATTCGCCACCGGAAAACTTTCCCTGGATGATCCTGCAGGCCATGGACGCTTCGTGGGCGGCAATGTCGTGGTTTTTGCGCTGAGTGAAGGCGTGGGAGCGCTCGGCTTCGTGAATGGCCTTATGTCTAATGGCGCGGGTGATGCGTGGCTGCCATACCTTGGCCTCGCTCTCATCTTGATGCTGGCGCACATCCCACTGCCTTCGCGTTTCAAGCCTGCCTCATGAACGGCTACTTTGATCACAATGCGACGACCCCGCTGCACCCCGTTGCACGCGAAGCTTGGCTGCGAGCGAGCGAGAAGCACTGGCACAACCCTTCGAGCTTGTACCGTGATGCTGGGATGGCCAGCCAGCAGCTTGAGTCTGCTCGGGAACGACTTGGCACGCTGATCGGTACTGATGCGGAACGTATCGTGTTCACTTCAGGTGCCACGGAGTCGAACAATGCCTTGATGCGCTCTTTTGAACTCGTTGCGATCTCGGCTATCGAACATCCAAGTGTGCGCATGGCGGCTGGCAAGGCGCTGGAACTGCCGGTAAATACCGAAGGAGTTGTCGAACCGGATAGGATAAAGCGGTTGATCGCTGATAAACGTCCTGCGCTCGTCTCCGTGATGGCAGCGAATAATGAAAGCGGCGCGTTGCAGCCGTGGAGTGAGATTGCCGCCATCTGTCGCGAGCAAGGTGTGCTGTTCCATACGGATGCGGCGCAGTGGATCGGCAAACTTGATGGTACAAGCCTTGGCGAATGCGATTTCATCACTGGGAGCGCCCATAAGTTCGGCGGCACCAAAGGCTGCGGGTTTCTAGTTCTACCTGCGGAAGATTCGCGGCTGAATTTCATGCGTGGAGGACCACAGGAAAGTGGCCGCAGAGCCGGAACGGAGAATTATCCGGCGATTGAGGCGATGGTGACCGCATTGGAAACGATCACACCGCTTTTGAGCGAGATTGAGGTCGCGCAAAGCAGGCGGCGCGATGATTTCATCACCACCATGCGCGCACGTTTTGAAAACTTGCGCGTGATAAGTGCATCCGCGCCACGGCTCTGGAATACGGTGCTAATGGTGATGCCGGAGCACGATAATTTGAAATGGCTCACGCGGCTTTCGCGGCGTGGCTTCAGCATCTCGACGGGTTCGGCCTGCAGTTCGGGCAAAGAAGGATCATCGGTCGTGGTGACAGCACTCGGAGCGAGTGTGGATGAATTGAAACGCGTGGTGCGCATCAGCGGTGGCTGGGACACGATGGCGGAAGACTGGCAGGCGCTCGCGCAGGCATTCGGTGACGTTGCCGATGAATTGAAGCGTGGCGGCAGGCCGCAGTAGAGGGTTGCTCGTGACGAGATCGTGCCTAATCTCGCGCCCATGAGTTGGCGGAATCTCCTTATCTACGCAGTCATGGTCTGCGCGACTGCTTCAGCACGTGAATGGCATAGCGCGGATGGCACGCGTACTCTGGAAGCTCAGTTTGCTGGAATGAAGGAGGATAAGCTCCTGCTGAAAGACAAGGATGGTAAAGCGACAATCTATCCCGCCGCTGTATTTTCCAAAGAAGACCAGCAATTCGCGCAACAAGCGCAGGTTGTCCTCGATGCAGCTGTCAGCGTGGGCGCTCTCGATATGCAGGTGGATCAGCTCCTGCCTGAAGGCTACGTGTGCCGCATCATTAAAAAGCAGCCGGTTGAGAAAGAAACCTGGATCGCCACGGGTGCGCCATTTCTGGTGCTGCGCAGCAACGAATTTGCCACGGAACTGAATGCAAGGGTGATGGGCAAGAGGTTGTTCCATGCGGGAACCCGAACATTTCAGGCGCTGGACGGTAAAAGCACGCTCATGAACGCCTACAGTGTATCGCTCGATGAGGCGGTGGATGCCTCGCTGCGAATCGCGCAGGCGGGCGATGCTGAGGCGGCTAAAATTCAGGAACCGAGCGACAAACTGATCATCTTGCGCGGTCTGGTGTTGCCATTAGGCAACAAATACTTCATTGCCGAGGCAGCCCAGCTGAAGAATGCGAAGACTATGACGATGCACTTCAATGGCAAAGATGTGCAGGCCAACGTTTTGCAATCGAGCGAGCCTCTAGACGTGGCGCTGCTGACCAGCGATATCGAAACAGGTCCCAAGCGACTTCTGCCGAGCAAACCAGTCGAGCCTGGACAAAAGATCTTCGCCGTCTCGCTGATGCTCGCGAGCGATGGAAAAACGTATGCCACTGCTACGCGCACGGCTGGCAGAATCAGTCGCTTGATCGGCTCAGACATCTTTGAACATGACGCTGCGATCCCTGAAAACAGCAAGGGCGGGTATGTGCTGGACGAAAAAGGTGATCTTCTCGGAATCTTCTTCTCCGGCCAGTCACGCATGCTGGGTAGCCGCCCGACGCAGCCGACTGCGAGCACGGATCAGCCCGTGGTCGCCGGTTTGTCCGACTCTATTCGTATCGCGTCTTTGGAGAAATTGCTGCCAGACTCCGTGCAGCAAACGCCCGGTGTGCCTTGGGCGAAACCAGCCGTCAATAGTGAGCCTATTTTGATGGCTGCGGAAGTGCTGCGAAAAACCTCGCTGGTCATTGTGACGACAAGTGAAGATGGCTCCACAACTCCTAAGGCTGCGGACGCTAAACCTCCTGCGGCTGGTGGCGGTGGCCCTGTGACAGGTTGGAGCCTCAGTTCATCAGGCACGCGGCACAACAACAACTGCCGCTACTTCAAGCCGCAGGCACCCTGCAAAGCCACGGATGGCACGCCGTGCAAAATTTGCGGCGGATGATTTTCATTCATGTTTCCGGTTTTGGTCGGATCATGAGCACCAGCACGAGTGAGAATACGCACACAAGGGCAAAGACGCCGAAGATGATGTTAAGAGGCACTTGATGATCCCGCATCACACCGAAGCCCCAGTCGGCCACACCGCCACACATCATGCTGACGAAGTTCATGAGGCCGTATCCCGTGGCGCGCATATGTGGGCGCGCGATTTGGCTGAGGATCGGCATGTTGTTGCAGTCAAAGAAACCCCATCCGACGCCAAATAGAATCAGTGAGGCAATGGCGAGTCCGAAAGAGTTTAGCGCAGGCGCATTGCCGACGCCGAACATCGCCGGCACGATGAGCATCATGCCGATGGCACTGACATAGATGCGTCCGCGTTCGCTGCGCTGCATCCAGCGATCCGCCAGCCAGCCGCCAAGTATTGCCGATAGCAATGCTGCCGCCTGCCAGTAGAGCGAGGCGGATACACCGGCCTTGCCCTGGCTGATGTTGAAGGCCTTTTGCAAAATCGCCGGCATCCAATCGCGCACCACCCAGGCAGCGAGTGCTGGCAGCGTGAAGTAAAACACCAGCAGGATGAAATTACGGTTCATCAGCAGTTCACCCATCGAGCCGCCGCGAGCAGCCGGATCCCGTGCTTTCTGCGTGTCCGCCTGCCGTGGCACATCACGCAGCAGCAGCAGCAGCGGGATCGCGTAGAGGATGCCAGCCAGACCGGTGAAGTCGAACATGAATCGCCAGCCGAGGTCTGGCGCATCAGCCACAAAACCGGCAAAGCCGCCGACCATCACGCCACAGTAAATTCCCATCTGATGCACGCCGATCGCCCGGGATCGTGTCCCTGCCGTGTGATAATCCGCGATCAGCGCCAGCGCCGCCGGGATATAAAACGCCTCGCTAATACCCATCAAGGTGCGCGCCCAGTACAACTCGTTAAAGCTGCCCACGTGGCCGGTGAGCCAAGTGATGAGCGACCACACGAACAGACTGCCACAGATCGTCAGTTTGCGGCTGAAGCGGTCCGCGATGTAGCCACCGATGGGACTGAAGATGGCGTACACCCACTTGAACGACGCCAGCATATGCCCCCAGTTCGCCTCGCTGCCGATGTCCTTGATATCGCCCATCACGGACACCTTCATTGATGCGATCATCTGCCGGTCCAGATAGTTCAGCAGCGCCACGGGAAACAGCAGCGCCACGACCAGCCAAGCGCGGCGCATGAAAGTGGGAGAGTCAGAAGCCAAGATCGGAGATACAGACATCCCGCCATTAATCACAACCGCTGACGAACGAAAAGCCTGAATTCATGCCCAACCTTGATGAGCATGATGGAACCGAGTGTCATGGCGTGCGGCATCATTTCATCATGATCCTCGCACTTGTGAAAGCTCCGGTTCTGGGCATGGATGCGGTCATGACCCTCCAGACTTATCACTTCCTTCATCTCATCGGCCTAATTTTTGTTTTCATCGGCTTCGGCGGCCTGCTTTCCAGTGAAGGTGCAAAGAAAGCCATGATGTGGCATGGCATCGGTTTGGTCATCAGTCTCGTGTCGGGCTTCGGAATGGTCGCCAAGTATGCCAAACTGTTGCCGCCGGATGCACCTTCCTATTACACGCAGCCATGGGTCCTCATTAAGTTTGCCCTCTGGCTGGTGCTTGGCTTCCTACCTGTTCTCGCCAAGCGCCGTGTGCTTGCTGCACCGTTGGTGGTGCTCATCGCCGCCGTGATCGGTGGCGTGTTGGGCTACATTGGATACTTCAAGCCAGTGTTTTGATTTAAGCGCCCAGCGCCTTGCTCTTTTCAGTCGCCGCTCGCACGGCTTGGATCATGGCATTGCGCAGACCGTGTTGCTCGAGTTTTTCGAGCGCGGCTATCGTTGTACCGCCGGGGCTGGTGACTTCATCACGCAAGGCAGCGGGATGCTTGCCGGTCTCTAGCACCATTTCGGCGGCTCCGACGACCGTTTGAGCCGCGAGTCGCAGCGCGGTGGCACGTGGCAGGCCCATAAGCACGCCGCCATCGGCCAATGCTTCAATCACCGTATAAATGTAGGCTGGACCGCTGCCCGAGAGGCCAGTGACGGCATCGAGCAGTTTTTCAGCGACCTCGTCCGCCGTGCCGACAGCTCCGAGAATTTTTGTGGCGAGTGCGGCATCCTTCACCGTGGTTTTACTGCCACGTGCAAAGGCGGCGGCACCCTTGCCTACGAGGGCAGGCGTATTTGGCATGCTGCGGATCACGCGCTGCTTGCCACCCAGCCATGCTTCGAGATTCAGGATTGAGATGCCAGCGGCGATGCTAAGGTAAAGTCGTGAGCCTTTGACTTCGGCGAGCGTCTCGCACAGCGCCCGCACATCGGCGGGTTTCACGGCGATGATGATCACATCTGACGCCGCAGCTACTTCCGCTGGCGTGCCGGTGATCGATTTGCACGAAAGACATTTCCTGAGTGAGTTTACTGCCTCAGGCACGACATCACTGAGCGCCACCTGCAGGCTGCCTTTGCCAAGCGCATGTTCCACGCCGCGCAGCAATGCACCGCCCATTTTTCCGCAGCCGATAAGTCCAAGTTTCAACATGCCGCGACTTTGCGGCAGAAGTGCCATCGTGCAAGTGCGCCAATCTTCTCTTGCGCAGAGGGTGGCGTTTTTGTCATGCTGAGGTTAATTGTTTTCAAAATGCACGCAGACTCCTTTCAGCCTGAAAAACTCCTCGCCGTAGGACCGGCAGCGAAGGTGTATCGCGGCATCGAAACTGCGACCGGACGCAAGGTGCTGCTCAAAGTGCTGCTGCAGGATTACGAAGCCTCACATCCGCTTGATCGTGAAAAACTACAGCTTCTCGCGCCCACACTGCTGCAGTTACGGCATCCACAAATCGCCGGCCTCATCACTCTGCTGCCTACGGAGGATGAATTTGCTCTCGTTTATGAATTCATGCCGGGAATGAACGCCCGTGCCTTCGCCGCTGAGCGCCAACCCTCTCCGACCGATCTTCGTGCACTCGCGGTGCAACTCATGCATGCGCTGCTGGTAGGCGAGCATTTGCGCCAGCCGCATGGCGATCCGAAACCGAGCAATCTCATCATCGCCGACCATCCCGGTGGTGGCTTGTTTCTTCAGGTGCAGGACTGGGGTCTTACACTCACTCGTGCGGTACAGTCGCCTGAGACATTATGGTTTCGTGCGCCTGAATTGCACAGCGGCGGCTCCCCGACAACGCAAAGTGATCTATTCACCGCCGCCGCCAGCCTCTTCTGCCTCGCCACGAACTCCGCGCCTGCGCAGGGTGAAACCGTTGAGGAAATCTTGTCCGACTGGCGGGTTTTCAATGTCAACTATGCGCTAAGCCAGATGCGCCCAGATCTGGACCAATCCCTGCGCGATTGGTTGGCTTGGCTGCTTAACATGCTGCCGCAACAGCGGCCGCAATCCGTCGCCCAAGCACTGGACGTGCTGATGGCTGGGATGCACCCGGGCTTCACGTACATGCCACAGCAGGCTCCGGCCATGGCACCTGGCACGCAAACCGCACAACTAGGCGCCTCTTCACACCCCAACGCACCGAAACCCAGACCGATCGTGGCGAAAGCCAACGCTACGACATCGAATGGCATAAAAAAATCCAGCACAGCCGCTGGCGCTGCGCAACCGGACGCATCCGTGGGGAAAAAGCGTTCTGTTGGCCGTATTTTGGCCATTGTGCTGCTGAATGTTGCAGCCTTGGGCATAGTCGGCTTCTTTCTGTGGCCTATGATTAGCGGTGGGCCACTCGGCGCGAAAATAAGCGGTGGCACTGCGGCGGTGGCCAATACGCAATCATCGACCCCAGCATCTACGTCGGCAAAAAATGTCAGCAACCTTGCTTTGGCTGATACAACTTCCAGCCCATCAAAATCGGTTACTCTGCCAGCCAAGGCATCTCCTATTCCTACGGCGACCGGTTCTGGTGTGAAAGGACGTTTTGTGCGCATCTCGCTTCCTAGCAAAGGCATTATCAACCTAGCAGAGGTTCAGGTCTTCAATGGTAGTGAGAACATCGCTATGAAAGGCACCGCCACACAGAGCAGCGTCAGTTGGGATGGCACACCCGAACTCGCGATCGATGGCAACACAGACGGTGACAAGACCAAAAGCAAAAGCGTCATGCACACCAATGGCAATGCACGCGGCAACCCATGGTGGGAACTCGATCTCGGTCAGGAGGCACTGTTGCAGACCATTGTTATTTGGAACCGCACCGACGCGGAATTTAGTGAGCGCTCAATAGGTCTTAGCTTAGAAGTGCTCGACGCAGAAAAGAAGGTTGTTTGGGAGAAAAAGGGCCTGCCCAAGCCCAACCCGTCGCTCGAACTCGCCGTTGGTCAATGAAGCAGGCCGATAGCATTCTCCATGCGGCACGCGCTGATGTCGCATGCATTGCTCGCGTATGACTCCGCAACCGTGAAAAAACTGCCCGTCCTTCTTTTATTTCTGCTCGCGAGGCCTGCCTTGGCTGGTGTCGATTTTGTCCAGGATATCCAACCGATCTTTAGCAAGCACTGCTATCAATGCCACGGCCCGCATAAGCAGGAAGCCGCCTTTCGACTCGATCATAAACCTACCGCGATCAAAGGTGGTGATTTTGGCATCGCCTTCGTTTCCGGCAGAGCGGATGAAAGCCGCCTGATGCACGCCGTGCTTGGTACGAACCCGAAGATGCGCATGCCGCGCAAGGGTGAACCGCTCACCGCTGATGAAATCGGCAAACTCAAAGCGTGGATCGATGCTGGAGCCGTCTGGCCTGATAGCGCCAGTGTGAAGCTCGAACAAAAAATCGACCATTGGGCCTTCAAGCCTCCCGTGAAGCCAAAGGTGCCTGCAAACGCGAAACATCCTATCGACGCCTTCATTCGTGCTCATCTTGAAACAGAAAAACTCGCACCTGCACCTACCGCGTCTGCTGAAACACTCATCCGCCGGATCTCTCTCGATCTCACCGGCCTGCCAACCTCACCGAAGGAAATCGACAACTTTGTCGATGCTTATCACAACGATCCAGCGGTGAGTATCAAGCAACTGGCCTCGCAGCTTCTGTCCTCTGAACATTTTGGCGAACGCTGGGCCCGCCACTGGCTTGATGGTGCGCACTACGCCGATAGCAACGGCTACGAAAAAGATCCGATGCGTTTCATCTGGTTCTATCGCGACTGGGTTATCAGCGCCTACAACCGCGATCTTCCCTACGACCAGTTTATCATCCAGCAGATCGCCGGTGATCAGATCCCTAATGCAACGCAGGATCAAATCGTTGCCACCGGCTTCCTGCGGAATTCGATGATCAACGAAGAAGGCGGCATCGACCCCGAACAGTTCCGCATGGAGGCCATGTTCGACCACCTAGACGTCATTGGTAAAAACGTCCTCGGTCTCTCCATCGGCTGCGCACAATGCCATAACCACAAATACGATCCCATCTCGCAGGAGGAGTACTACCGCATGTTCGCCTACCTCAACAACGACAATGAACCTTGGCGCGTTGTTTACACCGCCAGCGAGCAGATGCAGCGCTCGCAGATTCTTCAGCGCGTCAGCGAACTCGAAGCCAAACTCAAACACGATCATCCCGACTGGCAACAGCGCATGAATACGTGGATGGCAAAGATCAAAACCGCGCAGCCGCAGTGGCGCACACTGCACTTTGAAGACGATCCCTCTGGTGGCGAAAAAGCGCTGCGTCAGCCCGATGGCAGCATCCTCGCTCAAGGTTACGCCCCCACAAAATCCGACGTGAAGTTCATCGTGAAGCTCGATGCAGCGCAAACCATCAGCGCCTTCCGTCTTGAACTCATGAACGATCCGAACCTGCCTGCTTACGGCCCCGGACGTTCACAAAAAGGCACCGCAGCGCTCACTGAGTTTGAGGCAGAGATGAAAATCGAAGGCAAAATGACGAAGCTGAAGTTCATCAAAGCCACAGCCGACTTCGGCGAGCCGGAAAACACGCCGCTCGCGCCTTTTGCCCGCGATCAAGACGCTACGAAGGACAAACGCGTCACCGGTCCAATCAGCTACGCCATCGACGGCAAAGGCGAAACCGCCTGGGGCATTGATGCGGGCCCTGGCCGCCGCAATGTGCCGCGCAACGCTGTGTTCGTGCTCGAGAAACCTGTCGAGGTGAAGCCTGACTCGGAATTATCAATCAGCCTCAGTATGAAGCACGGCGGTTGGAACAGCGACGACCTGCAAACGATGAACCTTGGCCGTTACCGCATTAGCAGCACCGATGTGCCAAATGCAGAGGCCGACCCGCTTTACGGCAAGAAATCCGAGTTCACTGCCTTCCGCACCAGAGTGGCCGAGTGGAAATCCGTGAATGACGAGATCGAAGCCGCATGGAAGCAACATCCACAAGGCAGCACCACTCTCGTGCTCGACTCACGCGAGCAACCACGCATGACTACCGTGCTGAAGCGCGGTGATTTCACGAAGCCCGGCGACAAAGTCACCAGCGGTGTGCCCGCCGTGCTCAATCCGTTGCCCTCAAAAGCCGACGGCAGCCGTCTGACCTTCGCGAAGTGGCTAGTGGACAAAAAATCGCCCACCGCCGCACGTGCTTATGTGAACCGCGTGTGGCAGGCCGTCTTCGGCACCGGTTTGGTCGAAACCGCCGAAGACTTCGGCACTCAAGGCACTCCACCAAGCCATCCCGAGCTGCTCGACTGGCTCGCTGTCGATTTCATGGAGCAGAACTGGAGCACAAAACATCTGCTCAAACTCATCGTCACTAGCGAGACCTACCAGCAGTCCAGTAACGTCACACCTCAACTCCTCGAACGCGATCCCTACAACCGCCTCCTCGCTCGCGGGCCGCGATTCCGCGTCGAAGGCGAGGTCGTGCGCGACATCCAACTCGCCGCCAGTGGATTGCTCAATCCCGAAGTCGGCGGACGTCCTGTCATGCCGCCCGCGCCTGCGCATCTCTTCGAAAAACCCGCCAGCTATGCGCCCTTCCCGTGGAAGGTCGAGGAAGGCGCGGAGAAGTATCGCCGCAGCGTCTATGTCTTCCGCCGCCGCAGCACGCCGTATCCGTTTCTGAGCACCTTCGATGTGCCAAACGGCGAATCCGCCTGCATCCGCCGCTCCAAGAGCAACACACCGCTGCAGGCACTCATGACGCTCAATGAAACGATGAGCCTGGAAACCGCCAAAGCCCTCGGCGAACGCATGTGGAAGGAAGGCGGCACCGACGACACCTCCCGCATCGCCTACGGCTTCCAACTCTGCACCGGCCGCGTTCCTACCTCGAAGGAAAGCGGCGTGCTGCTCGACATGCTTCGCCGCCATGAACAAAAGAAAGGCGAACTCGCACCGCAGACGCTCGTCGCACGCGTCTTGCTGAACCTCGACGAGACGATCACGAAGGAGTGATCAGTCCAGCAGCTTCTCTCCGCCGGTATACTTCTTCACGGCATCAGGATCCAGTTCGAGACCGAGACCTGGTTTCGTCGGAATTGCCAGCATGCCATCGGCATCCAGCTTCCATCCGCCGACGGTAATCTCGTCGATGAACGGAGAACCGGTCAGATATTCGACCAAATCCGTGCCCGGAAACGCCGAGGCAAGGTGCAAATCGGCTGCGAGTCCGACGGCGGTGTTCCAGCCGTGTGGAATGAATTGCACGCCGTGCTCCTGCGCCATCCAGGCAATGCGCCGCTCTTCGCTGATGCCGCCGACTTTGGTGACGTCGGGCTGAATGATGTCGAAGGCGCGGGCTTCCAGGAAGGGTTGGAATGCTTGGCGACGTGTGAGCACCTCGCCGCCGGAAATCTGGACAGGTGAGTGCTCGCGGAGCTTTGCGAAGTCTTCGAGGGAGTCGGGTGTGAGTGCTTCTTCAAACCAATGCACATCATAATCAGCGAGCATCTTCGCGGTGCTGAGCGCCCACTTGTAGCCGTTCGTCCAATGCGCATCGCTGCCGCCCGCATCGACCATCAGCTTGTTGTCCGGCCCCACGGCTTCACGCGCGGCTTTGACGATGGCTTCGTCCGTGGCGGCATTGCGACGACCGAATGGCCCCCAACCGATCTTGAAGGCGCGAAATCCCTGCGCTTTCACCTTGAGCAGATGATCACGCAGTTTCTCAGGCTCATCCATGAGCAGCGAAGCATAAGGCTGCACGCGCTCGCGATAACGACCACCGAGGAGGCGCCCCACAGGCTGTCCCGTTGCCTTGCCGAGCAGATCCCACAATGCGATGTCGATGCCGCTGATCGTGTGTGTGATGGCACCACCGCGACCGAGCCAGAACATGTTCTGATGGAGCTTCTCGCTCACACGTTCGGGTTCCAGAGCATTCTCGCCGCGATAAAGCGGCTCCAGCACGGCTAGCGAAGCGCGAACGAGCGCGTCATTGGTGAACACACTGCCGAGCCCGACAGCTCCTTCATCGGTGTGGACGGCGATGAGCGTGTGAACGCAGTCTTCAGGCCGGAGTTCGTTGCTCCAGCCGCCTTCGGGCGTGGCTCCGCGCAAACCTGCGCAGCGGATTTCTCGGATTTTCATGGGTGTCGTTGGAAAAGTTTGGCTTGGGGTTTGAATGGCACATCCGCATCGAGCGGGAACATCGGTCGCGCGCACTTGGTGTGGCCGAGGCTGCGAAGATTGGCACTTGTGGAGCCCGGCGCATCCACATCGATGTATCGTGCGGCCCATTCTTTGAACATGTGCGGCTCGCAGTGCGGTGACTTCACCACGACCGCGCCAAAGTACTTCGAATCACAACCATGTGCCAGGAACAGCGCTCGATCATAGAGACTCACCGCGCGGCTTGTGAGGATCAGCGTCATGTTGCCAACCTGAATCACCGCCGTGGGTCCAGCCTGCCATAACTCGCGTGTCGTCTCGCTGTGAAACCAGCCGTCTGACAACATCCGAACTCGTCCCTCAACCGGCAGCGGCGTGAAGCGCTTCGCATCCAGCGCTCCGCCGACTGTTGTCTTCACCTCACTGCCCACGCCAGCGGTAAAGGCTTCTTCCACCGCGCTAGGATCAACAATGGGAATCAATGCCGTACCTTCATAGCCCATCTCGATCAGTGCGAGAAGGATCGCATTGCTGTCGCCTGATGCCCCTGAGCTGGTGGCATCTGCGGCATCGACGAGCACTACCGTGCCGAACTGATTCTCCTTCGTCATTCGCGCAGCATCAGCCAGACTCGTCAGCGGCACCTGCATCTTCTGATGATGCTCCCAAAACATGTTCGCGATGCACAACGCCTCGCGCTCGGCTCTTGCAGGATCATTGTCCGTCACCACGAAGCTGTTCGAAGCAAGCGCAGGCACATCGGTAAACGGATTGCCCCACATCATCGCCGCCGAGAGTCCGCCAGCGCTTTGCTCGATCTCCTTCGCCGCATTCACAGCATGGCGGATCGAGCCCGATGCCGTGATCAACTCATCGCCACGCACCAGTGCAGGCACTGTCACCTTTGCTGTGACCGGTTTTACTTCACCAGCGACGATGCGCAGCAGCAATCTTGCCGCACGCTCGCCGGTGCCGAAGAAATCGACGTGTGGATAGGTGTGAAACGCCACGGCTGCATCGCTCTGCTCCAGCATTCGGTCCGTGAGGATGCCATGCAGGTCGAGTGAGATCACGATGGGCACCTTTTCGCCGACAATCTTCCGCGTCTCCGCCAGCAACCATCCTTCAGGATCACCCTCGCTCTCCGTCGCCATCGCACCATGCAGGGAGAAGTAAACTCCATCCACTGGCGGCGCAGCTTTGATTGCACCAAGCAATTCCTCCGCAATGCGCGCAAACCCAATATCCGCCAGCGTGCCGCCTGATGTGATGAAATGAGCGCTGCACGTCGGCACGAGTTCCACGCCCGGCGTCGCATCAAACACGCTCAACGCTCCGCCCACCTCACTGCGCACTTGGCGATGGTAGTCGAGAATCGACTGACCATGACGAAGTGTGAAGTCTTCGTATCCGCTAAGGACTGGATTGAAGGTGGAGACTTCCTGTTTGCATTCGGCGATGAGGATTCGGGGCATGGGTGTCTCTTTCTACGGTGCAACAACGCCAGCCTTCATCCAAGACTCATCAAAATATCCAACCGCCACCGGGTCTTCTGCATCGATCTTCATCACCGCCCAGTCGCCGAGGCGTGGAAACAGCAGGTAGTTGAACGCCGCGAACTCCTTTTCGTGGAAGGTGTGGCCGCTGTTGATGACGACGTAGCGATCTTTGGCAAGCGGGCTGGCGCAGATGAAGGCTGGCGCGTGACTGGCCGCCGACTGCGATTGGTCACCAAGACGGATTTCATCGCGGGTCCACGCCACGGGCAGCTTCGGCAGCACCTTGGCGATCCATGAATTGCTGCCGGGATCGCCGAAGAGGATGAGGTGCTTGTCGCGCACATCGGCCTCGGTGACTTCGGTGTCGTTCTTCACTGGCAAGTCGCCGCGCATGTAGCGCGCCCACTCGTATTCGAAGCGTTTCAGACTGGCGGCGGCCCAGGCGTTGACTTCGGCATTCCAGGGCTTGCCGGTGCCGCGCACGCAGAGGAAGGGCGTGGCGAAGGCGTCGTCGACGGGGCCTTGCAGGCCGGGACGTTTGCCTGTGAGGGTGATTTGCTCGCGTGGACCATCGCAATGCCACGAATCACCTGTTTTGCTGAAAACGAGCTCGTCATCGGTCTTGTGCGGTGGCAGAGCGATCTCAATACCGGAAATGCGCATTCGGGAAACAGGTCGGTGAATGGCGAAACGCGTGATGTTGCTCACCTGGCTAACTTCGATGCCGTTGTTGGTCACCGTCCCGCGAAACTCGGCGCGTTCGTAGTGCTTGCCGAGTGCGAGCAGCTCCAGCCAATGACAGCGGTTGTATTTCAGCGTCCAGGTAACGAAACGCATCTGTTTTGGGTCGTGGTCGATGCCCTTTGCCACGATTTCGCCGATGCGTCGCATCTGCTCGGCGTGTGTCGTTGGGTCAATGACATGCCCGGTGCCCGGCGAGATGAGATTCGTGAACGGAATGCCTTCTTTCGCGAAGACTTCACCCATGATGACATGTGCCTGGAAGAATGTGTCCTTGTCACCAATAGCCGCGATGGCTGGCACCATGCTCGCGTTCGCGGCATAGTCGATGGAGTCGAGCATGTGCAGACCGATCTCCTGATGCGGCGGCAGCGGACCAACCTTGATGAAGCCGGGGATCGGCGTCTCGGAGAAGCGATGCGTGTCCACGTAGCCGCAATACGGCCCGATGGCGACGAAGCGGTCCGGATGCTTCAAGCCGAGATGCCAGGTGCCCGACGCACCCATCGACATGCCGCGCAGCACGATGCGGTCGCGGTCGATGTTGTAGTTGCGGCACACGGCCTCGATGGCCTCGAAAACATCCGTCTCTCCCGCCCAGCGATAGCAGTTCTCCACGCGACCGAGCGGATGCAGCTCGATGTAATCCACGTCCGGCGCATTGCCCTTCTCCTCGTCGCCTTCATCGAAGCGGCTGATGAACTTCAGCTCACTCATGCCGACAGGCTTTGAGCTACCGTGCAGCACCACATCGAGTCGCATCGGTTTCTTGCCGTCGTAGCTCTTCGGGATGATGACTCCAAAAGGCTGCACTGAGTTATCGATGACAGAAACGAAGCCGCGAATGACTTTGCCGTGCTTGGTTGTCCATGGGGCAGTCTCAGAGACGGCACGCTCTGTGTCGCGCAAGATGGCCCTCTCGATGATCCGGATGTCGGCCGGTGAAAATGCCGTATCAAAAGTCAGCGCGTGGCCCACGCCTGCGGAGAATAGGCGAATGTCGGCGTTCAACCGCTCGCGTTCCGCCTTGGGACGATTCAGCACTGGAGAAGTCAATAACTGCGCGATCCAACCACCTTTCTGCTCAAACGTCACTGCCCCAGCTTCACCCAGCACAAACTTCATCGCTTCCACGGTGTCCTCGTAAGTTGTCGAGTGGCCGCCTGCTTCACGATGGATGCTCAGCACCTTGCGTTTGTCTTGCTTTAACTTCTCTGCGAGCCGCAGCACGCTCGCTGGCGGCACGATGTCGTCTTTACCGCCACTAGTGAACGCCACAGGCATCGTGAACTTCTCCGGCCAGAATTCTGCGCTACGCTTCTTGTACTCATCCGGCTTCTCCGTCTTGGCGCCGCCATACGAAGCCGTGCGTGCATCCTGGAACTTCTCATACTCCACCAGATTCGCGATGCCATTCAGGCTGCACACGCCAGCGACCAGCTCAGGATGCAGCGCCGCAAACGTCAACACTGCCGTGCCGCCCATGGAACCACCGGCGATGAACACACGGTTCACATGATGACGCTTCTTCAGTTCGCCAATGATTTGAACCACGTCCGCTTCAGCAGATGGCCCCATCCACGAGGTCTTCGCACGATAATCCGGCGATACGTAGATCAAACCATACTTCGCTGCGACATCGCGCACACCTTTGCACTCACCGCGCGTGTCCTTGATGAACTGCCAGCGATCTGAGCCGTGGCCATGGAACGCAATCAACACATCGTGAGCCATCAGCGGCTCAAATTCTTCAGGCAGCAACTCAACGTAACGCTGCTCGGTGCCATCGAGCATGGACTTGAAGGCGACGTCCTGCGGTTCCGCATACAGCGCGGCGTACGAAGCCAGCAGCGTGAGGGTGAAAAAGAAGAACGGCTTCATGGTCAGGCGGGAGTATGAGCAAGGTCGCGTGGGAACAAGAACTTGATGCCGATGATCAGGGCGGCACCTGCAACAAGATAAGCTATTGCTGTCATCGAGAGCAGTCGGTCGATGCCGAGCGTCTGCTTCCACATGCCGCCGAAGAGCGTCGCGAAGCCAGACATGATGGCGCCGAAGAAGTTAAGTACGCCCACGGCGGTGGCGCGCGCATCGGCGGAGACGACATCGAAGGCGGCGGGGAAGATGTTCGCGATGAAAAGGCCGCTGAAGAGACCGAAGCCGGTGGCGGCGATGCGCGTAACGAGAAGCGTGTCGCTGTTACCGAGCAGGTGAATGCATGGCGCGGAAAGAGCGAGACCTGTCACCATGAGCCAGAAGCGCGCGGCTTTGGTGCGATTGAAGAGAGCATCAGCAATCATGCCGCCGCTGATCACGCCGATGAAGGTGGCCGTTTGCAGGAAGACGGTGGCATTGAAAGCGGCGCCGGCTTGATTGAGCGAGAACTTGTCGTGCAGGAAGGCGGGAAGCCAGCCGTAGAGCAGCCAGATGCCAAAGACGAACACGGGAAACACGACGCAGAGCAGGAGAAACGTGCGTGATCGAGCCAATGCGGTGAAGGTGATGCCTGCGGTGGTCGATCCCTTGTCGGCCTGAGGTTCTTCGACGCGCCGCAGAAAGGCGAAGTAAGGCAGCGCATACAGCACACCGACTGCCCCGAGCGCGAAGAACGCCTCACGCCACTGGCCGCGATCTGCCATCCAGCCGCCAAACCAACTGCCTGCCACCGTTCCTGCGATCTGGCCGGTCATGAGCATCGAAACGGCTCGTGAGCGTCGCGCCGCTGGATAGGCACTGGCGGTGAGTGCGACAGCACTGGACATGTAGAGCGATTCCGAAACGCCCATGGCCGCACGCATGACGAGAAGCATCGCGCCTGATGCAAGGAGGCCGGTGCCGATGGTGACGATGCTCCACACGACGAGGCTGAACACGACGAGCAGGCGTTTGGAGAAGCGGTCGCCGAGATAGCCGGAGATCGGGCAGCCGAAGGCATAGACCCAGAGAAACATCGCCCCGACGAGCCCGAGTTCCTGATCCGTCATCTTCAGATCGGCCTTAAGCGACGGAAACATCGAGAAGACGGCCTGGCGGTCGCAGTAGTTCAGGAAATACGCGAACCACATGAAGGCGACGAGCGCGCCGGCTGATTTCGCCTTGCTCATGCGCGGAGGACCTCGAGCTCGCTAACTTGTCTGGCAATCACCGCGACGCAATCGCCCTGCTGCGTGAGGCATGGAGCGCGCATGGTGATGAGATAACCACTGCTCGCGGCAACGATTTCCTCCGGCGCTCGATCCGGACGCTCCAGATGATGAATGTAGCCGACGATCTGGCCTTTTTTGACCTTCGCGCCGAGATCGACCGTGACTTCAAAGATGCCGGACTCAGGCGCAAGAATGTAGTCTTCCCGATTGGTGGCCTGCGTGATGATCGCAGGTGCTTTGCGCGGCTGTTCACGACCTTTGAGAGCACCGACATGGACGAGCACGTTGCGCAGACCACTTTGCGCGATGCGATGCACGCTGGCAGGAATGCACTCGCCGCCACCGAGTTCGGTGGTGATGACGAGCTTGCCCTGATTCTCCGCTTCCACAGGCAGCAGGCCTGTTCCTGCGATGTCCGCGTAGATGAAACAAAACTCGGTGCCCCAGGCGAGCATGGCGGCAAACATCTTGGCGCGCTGCTCACGATCAGGCACGAGATGCATGTGCGCGCATGGCACGAACTCCATGCTGCGACCTCCGCTGTGGATGTCGATGACGATATCACTGATCGGAAACAACACGGTGCGCAGGTAGTGCGCGATTTGGCTCGTCACCGGGCCTTCGGCATCGCCGGGAAAGGCGCGATTCATGTTCATGCCATCCAGCGGTGACAAGCGCGTCGCCGCGCGGGCCGCCGGCAGGTTCAGCGACGGAATGAGAATGATGCGCCCAGTGACCTTTTCGGGCATCAACTCACGAGCGAGCTTCATGATGGCGATCTGGCCCTGATATTCATCACCGTGATTGCCACCGAGCACGAGTACCGTCGGCCCTTTGCCGCGAGCGACAACGGTGATCGGAATCATCACGTTCGCCCAGCCACCGAGGTTGTGGGAATACGGGACTTGCAGAAAGCCCTGCTGCTTGCCCGGTTTGTCGAAGTCGAGAGAGGTGATGACCATGACACCTCTACGGTGCCAATGAGCATCACCTCACGGACTAAATCGCCAGCGCATTCTCCGCATCGCCGAAATGACCAACATGCAGGCCCATGCGGTCCATCAATGCGATGTGAAGACGGCAGAGTTTGCGATTCGGGTCGGCGCTGTGGTCGTGGAAGCGGCCGCCTTGAATGGTGCCGCCACCGCCGCCGGCGAGGACTACGGGGAGTTCTCGGGAGTCATGCGCATTGCCGTCGAAGAGGCTGCTGGTGAGCATGATCATGCTGTTTTCGAGGAGGGTTCGTTCGCCTTCATTGGTGGCCTGCATTTTGGCGAGGGCTTCGCCCCACAGTTTGACCTGATGCTGATTCACACGCTGGTACATGTCGAGGCGATGCTCGTCATTGGCGTGATGTGACAGTTCGTGGATGCCGCCGCTGATGCCGTCGAGGCTGGGGAAGCGCATGTTGGAGAGGTCATTGTTCATCATGAACGTGGCGACGCGAGTGCGATCCATCTGGAAGGCGAGCACCAGGATGTTGAACATGAGGCGCAGGTGCTCCTCGCTGCTGGCGGGAATGCCGGGGCCGGGGCGTTTGAGCGTGGGCACTTTCACGGTGGGCTGCCAGCCGGTGCCGTTGGTTTCGGCCTGGCTGATTTTTTCGGCAAGCTCGACACGCTGCTCGATCTCGCGCACGGAGGTGAGGTATTCGTCGAGCTTCTGCTTGTCGCGCTGGCTGAGCTTGGGTTTGAGACCGTTCGCGTCATCGAGCACGAGGTCGAGAATGCTCTTGTCGCGCTTGCGGCGACTGCCGTCGTCGAAGAGCTGGTCGAAGGCCTGCTGCGGGAAGATTTCCTTCGGCGCGGGCGTCGTTGGCGTGCTCCACGAGATGTACGCGGAGTAGATCGAGGTGAAGCCGGAGTCGGTACTGTAGCTGGGGCGCTCGGTGCCTAACACAATGCTCGGCACGGGCGTGAACTTGCCGGTCTGCGCGGCGATGAGCTGATCCATCGTGGTGCCGACTTCGACATCGGTCGTGGTCTTCTTCACCTTGAGACCGCAAAGCACGTTCATCTTTGGATAATGACCGCCTTCGCCTTCGATGGTCGTGGGATTCCACAGGCCTTTGAAAACGCTGACGTGTTTTTTCAGCGGCTCCAAGGGCGAGAGCGATTTCATGAACTCCATGCCGCCAGGGCCCTGCGTTGCGCCCCAGTGATGCGGATTCACGCCGTTGCCGGTGAAACACACCGCGAGACGACGCGGCGCTTCATTCTTCTTCAGCGATTCAGCACCGAATGAGCAGATGGATTCAAACCAAGGCAGGCCAAGTGCGATGCCGGTGCCGCGGAGAAATTTGCGACGGGAAGTGTTCATAAAAAGGAGTCGATTAGGGATTGGTGGCGACCGCTGGTTCGTTGCGGCGGTTCAGGAATTGGCGGCTGTTGATGATGGTAAGGACGGCGGCGGAGAACTTGCCGTTGTTTTTTTTGAGCGAGTCCTGCATCTGCATGATGAGCGCTTTGTCGCTCGGCAATGTTTGGCGACCAAGCGAATAGCCGAGGAGTTTGCGGCAGAACTGTGTGGTGAAGTTGGCCTCGTTCTTTTTGAGGTAGTCGCGCAGTCCTTTGAGGCCTTGGAATTTGGTGCCGTCTTTGAGTTCGCCGGTATCGTCAATCTTGCCGCCGACTTCATCGGCGATGCGGAAGCGGCCGATGGGGTCGAAGCTTTCGAGGGCAAAGCCAAGCGGGTCGATGCGATCATGGCAGACGGCGCATGCTTGATCGGCGCGGTGTTGCATGAGGGCTTCGCGGAGCGATGCGGGTTTTACGGCACTGTCGGGAAGCTTAGGCACATTCGGCGGCGGCGGCGGTGAGGAGAAGCCAAGGACGACTTGATACAGGTAATCGCCGCGCAAGACGGGGCTGGTGCGATTGGGGCGAGACGTTTTGGTTAGGACGGCTCCCATGCCGAGCAGGCCGCCGCGATGCTGCTGGGCGAGTTTAACCTCGCGGAATTCGCCACCGGTGATGCCGGGAACGTCGTAGAATTTGGCGAGGCGCTCGTTCAGGAAGGAATAATCGCCACCGATGATGTCGCCGACGTTGCAGTCATCGCGGATGAGATGCGTGAAGAACTCGGTGGTCTCGCGCTGCATGTCATTGCGGATATCGGCGGTGAACTCGGGATACTTTTTCTCATCGACGGTGCTCTTCTCATCGAAACCATTGAACTTCAGCCACTGGCCAGCGAACTCTTTAGCCAGTGCCTTGGCCTTCGGGTCGCGCAGCATGCGCTTCGTCTGCGAGGCGAGCACTTCGGGCTTCATGAGGCTGCCGTCTTCGGCGGTTTTGCGCAGTTCCCAATCAGGCTGTGAAGCCCAGAGGAAGTAGCTGAGGCGTGAGGCGAGTTCGAAGGCGTTCAGTTTCACATCGCCGGTGCCATTGGTGGCGAGCGGCAGTGTTTCGGCTTTAAAAAGGAAGTGCGGCGAAACGAGCACGCGCACGATGACTTCGCGAGCGGCGGATTCGCGGTCGAGTTCTTTCTGGCGACCTGCGAAGTAAAGCGCGTTGAGTTTTTTGATCTCGTCCTCGGTGATGAGTCTGCGCCAAGCTTTCTTGGCAAACTCATGCAGGTTCCAGAGCAAGGCACCATCGTATTCCTTTTGCTGCTGCGGATTGAGATTGGGCACAGCATTGTATCCCCAGTCCTTTTTCATGCCGAGGAGCGCTTTGCGATCTTGTTCGCTGAGAAGTTGGGCGAGTTGATCGTCGCTGAAATAATAGACACTGATGCCGGGTGAGCGGCGGTAGAGATTGTCCGCCACTTCTTCAAGACGGCGCTCAAACATGTCCGGGAAGGCGGATTTCATCTTGTTGAAATCGTTCATCGTTTCGCCGGCTTTCTTCGTGCTGCGTTTCCAGATGGTGAGCACGCCGGGCATGATCTTCGTGACATCGCGCGGCTTGTCGGTGGCGATGGTCCACTGCACCGTGGCCTCATCGACCTAAGGGTTTTTCATATCGAGTTGAGCTTCGATCTTTAACCAGTGTGCCCCTTCCGGCATCGGCACGTCGAGCACAGTTGGTGCGGCCAGAGCAATGACGTGCGGCTCGATTTGGCGACCCTGCTGCGGATGCTTGCCATACACGGAGCGGATTTTTTCAAGTTCGGCGATGCGGACCTTGAGCGCTTCGAGATTCGGCGCAGGAGGGTTCACAGCGGCCTGTTTGCTCTTCTCCTCCAGTGTCTTGTTGAGCCAGTGGAAATAATTGAGCTTCTCTTTGCCGACACTGACCTCGATGTAGTTCACGAGAGCGATGTCGCCTTTGTTGCCGTCACCCGTATCGCCGATGCAGAGGTGAATCTGTGGTTTGTCCCTGACAGAGGTTTGCATGTTGTAGGGGCGGATGCCGTCGGCGTCCTGCTGCTGGCGCTGCACGCCGCTGCCGGGATGCTTGGGGTTATTCCATGAGAGTAGATCGGCCTCGATTCCTTTGATGCGTTCTGTGGCCGTTTTTTCATCCGCAGGCAACTCGCGCCAGGCCACGCGGGTGAGATCAAGGAAGCGGCTTTTCGGCTCCGTGCTGTTCACGAGGTTCCACCAATTGCTCAAGAAGTGAATGCTGAGCTTCATGTCCTTCGCAAGCTGGTCGAGCGGCACGTTTTGATTTTTGTGCTTCCAGCAGGCGAGCATGTAGTCGCCTTCGCGCATCGGTTCATCGTCCTTCGGCAAGTGCGGGGCGGCTTTCTGCTGATACCACACATAGAGGCCCTGCTGAGCCTGCGCTTTGACCTGTTCAAAACCACGCAGACCGACTCGCTGCGGATGAAACTGGATGCCAGTGCCGGGCATGATGGTGGCATTGTCGGCGACTTTACGTGCGGCATTGAAATACTTGTCGATGGCCGCCGGGCTCATGAAGAGCACGTCGCCGGTGTTGCTGAAACCTTCGCCGCCGCCGCCATCGGTTTGAAATTCCTTCGCGAGGCCGTAGTCGTGGCCGGTGAGATCACGGATCGTGTAATCAAACTCAGCGTTGGTGAGTCGGCGCATCGTCACGGGGCCGGGATCGCCGGATTGGGCTTCAGCGAGGTGATCGAGTTCGCCATTCACCCAGCCAAGGAGCGCGGCATGCTCTGAATCGCTCATCTGATGCGCCTTCGGCGGCGGCATGTCGCCGTTTTCAATGGTGTCTTTGACTTTGAGCCACACTTCAAAGTGCTTCACGATTTGAGGATCGGCGGCGAACTGCTGCAAATCGACATCACCCTTGGTCTTCTTTTCGTTGTGGCACTCGTAGCACTTGGCCTTCAAAACGCCCTCCGCGTCCTTCCATGCGGGAGCGGCAGAAAGAGAAAACGTGCCGACAACAAAGCCGACCAGAGCGAGATGGCGTGAATTCAGGAACATTGGGGGTGATTTGGATACGCTCTTGCGTGCGCCATTTCATCAGCAGCTTCCGCTTCTTTTTTGCGCTTTCCAGTGCTATGAATCATGCGAAAGCAACCCGTCGGCAGCCTCGTATCTTCAGCACCCCAAATGAACTCAATTTACTCACATCATGCGCCGAATCTGGAGCATGCGTTCCTGACACGTCGGCAGTTGCTGCAACGTGTCGGCATGGGCTTTGGCTCCGTGGCGCTTGGCTCTGTTTTCAATCAGCAGGCCGCAGCAGCGACGCTGGACCCGATGGCGCTGAAAAAACCGCACTTTGAGCCGAAGGCGAAACGTGTGGTGCATTTCTTCATGAACGGCGGCCCGTCGCAGGTCGATACGTTCGATCCGAAGCCGATGCTGGACAAATACGACGGCAAAGCGCTCCCCAATGTGCTCAAAACCGAGCGTCCGACCGGGGCGGGCTTCAAATCGCCGTTCAAGTTCACCAAACGCGGCCAGTGCGGTCTCGAAGTGAGTGAAGTCTTCGAAAAAGTCGGCGCCTTCGCGGATGATCTCTGCGTGATCCGCTCGATGCACGCCGACGTGCCGAATCATGAGCCATCGCTCGGCCTAATGAACAGCGGCGAAGGCCGGCTGAACCGTCCGACCATGGGATCGTGGGTCACCTACGGCTTGGGCAGTGAGAACGCGAACCTTCCTGGTTACATCGCCATGTGTCCCGGCGGCATGCCGACGCGGCGCACCAAGAACTGGCAGTCGTCATTTTTGCCGAGCGCCTACCAAGGCGCTTACATCAACACGGAAGACACGCGGGTCGAAAAGCTCGTGGAGTTCATCAAGAACGGTTCGCTCGATCTCAAGCAGCAGCGCAGGCAGCTCGATTTGCTGCAGGAGTTGAATCAAAGAAATCTCGTCCAGCAGGACCGCGACCAGCAGCTCGAAGCCCGCGTGCAAAGCTACGAACTGGCCTATCGCATGCAGATGGAGGCCACGGACGCCTTTGACATCATGAAGGAGCCGGAATCGGTGCGGAAGATGTATGGCGACCACGCTTTTGGCCGTCAGTGCCTCATCGCGCGGCGATTGCTGGAGCGCGGCGTGCGTTTCATCCAGCTATGGACCGGTGCCGGCCAGCCGTGGGACAATCACGACGAAATTCTCGAGCATCGGAAGCTCGGGCAGCAGACAGACGGTGCGATTGCGGCGTTCATGAGCGATTTGAAGCAGCGCGGCCTGTGGGATGACACGTTGATGATGTGGGGCGGTGAATTTGGCCGCACACCGGCGGTGGAACTGCCCACGCCCGGCTCCAACGCTGGCAAGCAGCATGGCCGTGACCATAATCACTACGGCTTCACGATGTGGCTGGCCGGTGGCGGGGTGCGCGGTGGTTACACGCACGGTGCGACGGACGAATTCGGCTTCCAGGCCACCGAAAATCCCGTGCATGTGCATGATCTGCACGCCACGATTTTGCGCATCCTCGGCTTCGACCACGAAAAGTTCACGTACCGCTATGCTGGCCTCGATTTCCGCCTCACGGGCGTGAACGAATGCAAAGTGGTGCGGGAATTGCTGGCCTGAGTCCGGCAGAAAGCCAGCCAACCAGCCCGCTTGCAAGGCTGGCGCTCACGTTTACAGTCGCCACCTCATGCATCGAAAAATCCTCCTCGCCCTGGCTGTGCTGGTGGCTCTCATCTTCACGATGAACCTCAACGCCCAAGCCCAGCAGCCAGCGCCTGCCGCAGGCGCAGTCACGACCCCGACCGCCATCGCAGAAGACAATCCGTATGGCGATGTGCTGACGTTCAACGGCTTCGTCAAACGCACCGGCGTCATGGCCTACCCGCTGATCGTCCTGTCGATGATCGCCTTTTTCATGATCGTGCTGTTCACCTTCACCGTGCGTCAAGGCGCGGTGGTGAGCGATGCGTTCATGAATTCGGCGGACGCCTTGATCCGCAAACAGGATTACCTCGGCCTGCTAGCGGTGTGCAACCGTCGCAATGAGTGCATCGCCCGCATCACGGCGAAGACGCTCGATTTCGCCACACGCAACCCGACCGCCAGCTTTGAAGAAGTTAAAGAAGTCACCGAAGCCGAGGGCAACCGCCAGTCGAGCCTGCTGCTGGCCCGCATCGCCTATCTCGGTGACGTGGGTGCCATCGCTCCGATGCTCGGCCTGCTCGGCACGACGCTGGGCATGATTACGACCTTCCATGAGATTTCCGGCAAAGGCGTCGGCGGCTCGAATCAGCTCGGCCTCGCACAAGGCGTGTCCGAAGCGCTGCTCTGCACGGCCTCGGGCCTCGTCATCGGCATTCCCTCGCTCATGTTTTATGCCATCTTCCGTGGCAAGGTGAACCGCCTCATTTCTGAAATGGAAGCGGCAACGACACATCTCATGGCCTTGCTCGCGGTGCAGTACAAGCGTGCCGCACGCGCTGTCGCCGGCCAGTAAGCTCGACGCACCCCACACTGCGATGAACTTCCGCAAACAGCATTCCATCGAACCCTCACCGATGCAGCTCGCGCCGCTGGTCGATGTGCTGTTCCTGCTCGTCATTTTCTTCGCCGTGACCTTCCAATATGCCAAGGAGGAGCAGGTCATGGATGTCAGCGTGCCCGCCGCCGACGAGGGCAAGGAGAAGCAGTCGCGCAACGTCGGCGAGATCATCATCAACATCAAAAAAGACGGCGAAATCCTCGTCAATGGCCAGCAGTTCAACACCGACGAACTGCTGGTGAAACTGAAAAACATCGTCGCCCTCTACAAGGATCAGGCGGTGATTTTGCGCGGTGACGAAATCACCAACTACCAACACGTCATCCGCGTGCTGGACACCTGCCAGAAGGCCGGCATCTGGAACATCGCCTTTGCCACGCGCAAGCCTGACGCCGACCAACCTGCCGCTACGCCCAAGTGAGATGACCACTGTGAAGTTCCCAACCATCTCACGCCGCAGTGCGTCGTGTTTCATGCCAGTGGCGTTTTGTTTGATCACGCTTTCATCTTTGGCGCAGCAGCCACCGCCGCGTGCGTTGCCGGTGGAGGATGACGCTCCGGTTCCGAAAGCAGTCCCGGTGCGTCCGCTGCCGACACCCTCCGCACCGCCGAAAGCCCAGCCCGTGCTGGATGATCCAAAGTCACGCCCCGCCCCGCCTAAAACCAAGGGCCCGGATGATGACATGTTTGATTTCGCCACCCTGGCCTACGACCGCCAGGAGTGGGGCATGGCCGCGCAGAGCTATGCGAAGTATCTGCAAACGTATCCGAGCGGCCGACAGGTGCCGGATGCGATGTTCCGGATCGGCGAGTGCTACATGAAGCAGAACCAGCTCAAGCAGGCGGCCGGTTACTATGAAGAAATCGTGAACCGTTACCCTGGCAGCGATGGCGCTCCCTCTGCCGCCTATCGCCTCGGCGCGATGACCTTCAACAACTCGAAGTTCGCCGATGCCGCGAAGCATTTCGCCTTCTGCGAGGCCAAAACCAAGAGCGCGCAGGTCAGACTGGCTGCCGCCTACAACAAAAGCCGCGCCTATGAGATGGCGGGCGACAAAGAAAAGCAGTCTGCCGCTTTGAACAGCGTCATCGCTGTAAAAACGGACAATCCGTATTGCGAAACAGCCCTGCTCACGCTTGGCAGCATCTACCTCGCGAAGGACAAGAAGGCAGAGGCGCTGCCGGTCTTTGAAGAACTGCTCAAACACAGCACCGACCGCGCCATCATCGCCGAGGCCGCCATCCGCGCCGCAGTGCTGTATGCGGAATTGAAGAAGCCTGATGAATCCATCGCGATGTTTCAGAAGGCGCTGCAGATGCCAGAGACCAGCGAGCAAAATCGCGGCATCTCTCTCGTCGGTGTCATTCAGGCGCTTTATTCCAAGGGCGACTACGACGGCGTCATCGACTACTACAACAAGAACTCCGAAGTTCTGCCGCCCGGTGCCTCGCGGGCAAAGATGCTGCTACTTGTCGGCCATTCCTACCGCATGCGCAAAAGTTATGCGCGTGCCGTGGAGGTCTATCTGCTCATCGAGCAGTATCACACAGACACCGACGAGGCCTTCGACGCCGGTTACTGGAAGCTGTATTGCTTTTACCTGCTTAATGACAAGGACCTTGGCGAATTCGCCACCGCGTTCATCACACGTCATGCGCAGAAGCGTGCCGACCATGAGTACCTCTCCCTCGCCCGTCTCATCCGTGCGGATTTCTATTTCAACAAAGGTGACTTCCAGCAGGCATCGCAGAACTACAACGAGGTGATGATCGAAAAGCTGCCCGAGAAACTGCGTCCCGGTACGCTGTTCAACATGGGTTGGTCTCAAGGAGAGGCCGGGCGTCATCAGGAGGCCGTCGGCACCTTCACACGCTTCATCAACGAGCATCCGCAGCACGAATTTATCCCCAAGGCCTACGCCCGCCGCGGTCTTGCGAATCGTGATGCCCGCGATCTGCCGAAAGCCAAGGCCGACTTCGAGCAGGTGACGAAGGAATTCCCGAAATCCGACGCCTGCGAGATGTCCTGGCTGCAGCTCGGCTTCATCGCGATGGAGCAGAAGGACCCGAAGGGCATGGTGACTGCTTTCGAGACGCTGCTGAAAAAATTCCCAACCACGGCGGCGGCGGCGCAGGCCTACTACGGCATCGGTCGCGGCAACTTCGACCAGAAGCTCTACGACAAGGCCACTCCTGCCCTGCGTCGCTCCATCGAGATCGACAGCAAGACCTACCTCGACAAGTCCAGCCAGATCCTCATCCTCTGCGACTACGCACGCCAAAACGCCAACGATCTCGCGAAGACCATCGACAACTATCTACTGTCCAAACCCAGCGGCGAAGTGCCGTCTAACATCTTGAAATGGCTGGGCCTCAAACTTTACAGCAGCGACGACTTTAAGCGCGCCGCACGCTTCCTCGAACTCGCCGTTACGCCGCAGAACCCGGAAAACACCGAGCCTGTCGTGTGGAACTACCTCGGCATGGCACAGCTTCAGAACCGGCAGTTTGACGCCAGCATCCAAGCCACGGAGAATTTCATCAAATCGGATCCAGACGCTGCCGCCCGCGCTCGTGCGTTACTGACCAAAGGCCGCGCTCTGCTCGGCAAAGGACAATTTGATGAGGCTGATAAAGTGGCGCAAGAGGCGTTGCAGGTCGTTAAAGACGGCAAGCTCCAAGCCGAATTGCTCATCCTCGAAGGCGATATCTTTTCCGCGCAGGGCGATAAACTCGCCGCCGAGGGCCAGCCAGCCGCCGCTGTCGAAAAATGGAAGACCGGTGCCGCCAAATACGCCGTGCCCAGCCAGTTTTTCGACGATCCCGATGTGACGCCTGACGCGCTCTACAAAGCCGCCAAAGTCCTCGAAAAAGCGGGTGATGCTGCTCAGGCCAAGCAGATGATGCAGCAACTCCAGCAGCGCTATCCGAAGTATCAGCCGAAATGATGAGAGGCGCTAAGTGCTGTCCTTGACGTCACTAAGACAAAAAGTTTTCAGTTGCAGAAAAGACCATGAATTCGTATTCGAGTAAGCCGTTCCATAACTCTGTTTACCCATGAAACACATCCTCACCCTCATCGCCACCGTCAGCCTGTTTGCCGGTATTTCCAACGCCGCCGAGCCGCTGAACACCGTCTGCCCCATCTCTGGCAAGCCTACGAATCCAGCTATCACCAGCTCCTACACAAAAACGGTCGCGGTTTGCTGCAACAAGTGCAAAGCCCAGTTCAACGCCGCCCCCAAGGGTTACCTTAGCAACATCGTCGCAGCCGTCACCGGCCAGTGCCCACTCAGCAAGAAGAAATCTGATCCTTCCATCACCGTAAGCTACTCCCGCCAAGTCGCCTTCGCCGACGCCGCGAGTAAGGCCGCATTCGATGCCGCTCCTGACAAGCACATCAAAGAAGTAAGGCAGTAATCCATTCTCAATAGCAGCATCTCTCCCAGCGGAGCCATAATCAATGGCTCCGCTTTTTTGTGTCTGAATGATTGTGGCTACACGCTTGGGGCGTTTCTCTTCCACATTGATCATGAAACAAAAACCATCACCCCTGTCTCAAATCCCACTTTTCCTGATCTTTGCCGTCTATTCCGCGTGCTCCGTTGGCCACCTCAACGCCGCTGAAACCACTGTTGAAAAACTCGGCTCCATCCTTCGCTTTGCCAACGGCGGTAAAACCATCTGCGATTATCAAATGGAAGCCGGCGATGTGCCTGAAGGCGTCGATTCTGTCTTCAAGCACGGCGCACACTTGCATCCCATTTATTCACCCAGTGGCAAGCTGGTCACCGGCAATCATCCCGATGACCACCGCTGGCATCGCGGCGTCTGGATGGCATGGACAAAGACGGAGTTTGGTGACTCCCATCCCGACTTCTGGAATATGGGCAAAGTCGGCGCAGCACCCGCTGCGGAAGTGCGCTTTGGATCGCTTACGAAATCCTGGAGTGGCCCTGAGGGCGGCGGCTTCATCAGCCAGCATCTCTTTCTCGATCACAGCCACGCGCCCGACCAAAAAGTGCTCACAGAGACCTGGGAAGTCAGCGTATCGCAAACCAATCTGGATGGCGTGCTCACCAACATCATCGATCTCACCAGCACGCAGGCTTGTGCCGGTGAAAAGCCACTCAAGCTGCCCAAATACCATTACGGCGGCCTCGGCGTGCGTGGTAACGAAGCGTGGAATCCCGTCGATGCCGTCAGCATGCTCACCAGTGAAGGCCACGACCGAAAAACTGGCGATAGCTCCAAAGGCAAATGGGTACACATCGGCGGTCAAGTCGATGGAGCAGCGACAGGCATGGTGATTCTCATGCATCCAAGCAACTTCCGCTTCCCGCAGCCGCTGCGTTTGAATCCCAAGAACCCCCAGCTCTGCATCGCCCCATCCCAAGACGGCGACTGGTCCATCGAGCCCGGCAAACCCTACATCTCCAAATACTGCATCCTAGTCTTTGATGGCGCACCTGATGCCAAATGGATCGATGCGCAGTGGCAGGTCTATGCCAAATGATCAACGGATGACTCCCAAGTCTAAATCAGCCGCTTCTTCCACCGAGGATGCCCTGCGCGATCTCTTTGATGTGCTGCCCGATGTGCAGGCTTGGATCAAAGACGAAAAGCGCCGCTACCTTTGGGTGAACCGCACCTTTCTGCTAAACTACGGCATGCATGGGCTGACCGAGGTGCTCGGTAAAACCGATGACGATCTCTCGCCCGCGCACCTCGCCACTCATTTTCGCGAAGGTGACGAGGCCGTGCTCGCCGGTCAGACGGTGCAGGGCCGACTCGAACTCGTAGGCCGTTTTGATCACACCGCGTCATGGTGCTTCACCACCAAGCGGCCCGTGCGCGATGCCAAAAACCGGATCATTGGCACCGCAGGCATCACGCGGGCGCTCGATGCCACACAGATCGATCAGCGTGATGACATTCGCCTGGGCGTGGTCATCTCGCTCATGACACGAAGCCTCGATAAACCTGTCACAAACGCCGCCATGGCCCGCAAAGCTGGCATGTCGGTGCGCGCTTTCGAGCGTAGCTTTGTCCGCGAGTATGGTGTGCCGCCACAGCAGTACCTGAAACGTCTGCGCATCCAAACTGCGTGCCGTTTGCTCGTGGATACACGTGAAGCCATCGCCGCCATCGCTCAACGCTGCGGCTTCGCGGATCAAAGCCACCTCACCCGTGAATTCCGCCGCATCACAGGTCTCACGCCAAGCACCTACCGGGAGAAATACGCCGCCGTAAATCTTCCAAGTCCTGCCGTTTTCGTTCTATCCTCTCGCCGGGCAAAACGGTAGCCTGTGAGCACCATGAAGCTCCAACCAGGCATCACCGTCGTCAAAAACGGCCAGCTCGTCGATGGAACGGGCAAGCCCGCCATCCCCAATGCCACCGTGATCGTTCAAGACGGTCGCATCACCTATGCTGGCCCTGCTGAAGCCGCGCCGCAGACGCCACCCCACGCTCGCGTCATCGACGCCAAAGGCGGCACGATCATGCCCGGACTCGTCGAGGCGCATTTCCACGCGACTTACTTTAATATCCAGGAACTCCAGGACCTCGACATCAAATACCCCGTCGAATACGTCAGCATGCTGACCGCCGTGAATGCCAAGCTCGCGCTAGAATGTGGCTACACAGCCGCTCGCAGCGGCGGCTGCCTTTTCAATGTCGATGTCTGGCTCAAGAAGGCCATCGAGAACGATCTCATCGCCGGACCACGCCTCGCCACGTCGGGCCGCGAGATTTGCAGCGCGGGCGGATTGATGGATTGGAACCCCGAGTTCCGCAAAATCGGCATGGAAGGCCTCGTCTTCATCATCAACGGCGTCGAGGACGCTCGCAGCGCTGTGCGTGCGCTCGTCAAAGACGGCATCGAATGGGTGAAGACCTATCCCACCGGCGATGCCGCTTCGCCCGACACCAATGATCATCACACGCTGTGCATGAACTTCGACGAGATGAACGCCGTGGTGCAAACCGCGCACAATCACAAGCTCAAGGTCACCGGCCACTGCCGCGCCACCGAGGGCATCAAGAACGCCCTCCGCGCTGGTTACGACTGCATCGAGCACGGCACCTTCATCGACGACGAAGGCTTGGAACTGCTCTTGAAGCGCGACGTGCCGTGCGTCCCCGCACTTTACTTTGAAAAAGCCAGCATCCTGCGCGGACCCGAGTTCGGCCTGCCGCAGAGCGTCATTGATGGCCACCAGGAAACGCTCGATGGCGGCACCGCCTCCGCGTTGCGCATCCTCCGCGCCGGTGGCCGCATCGGCCTCGGTGGCGACTACGGCTTCGGCTGGAACCCGCACGGCGAGTACGCCCGCGAGATCACCTTCTTCGTCAAAGACGTCGGCTTCACACCGCTGGAGGCCATCATGTGCGCCACCAAGACCGGCGCCGAGATCATGGGCCGCAGCCACGAATTCGGCACCGTCGAAGCGGGCAAGCTCGCCGATCTCCTCATCGTCGATGGTGATGTTTTAAAAGACATCGCCATTCTCGAAGACCGCAGCCACTTCATCGCCGTGATGCAAGGCGGCATCATCAAAGCCGGCCAACTCACCCGCACCGAACACACGTGGGATAATGCGACTAAAATGGGATGACTCCTGCATCCTGGTCGCGTTTAAAACTGCTCACTCTTTCACCATGCTCTTTCGTCATCTCTTTTTTCTTCTTTTCGTTGGCTCACTCTCCGCCGCCGACCTCTTCGACAAATCCAACCTCGCCGCGTGGTGCATCGTACCGTTTGATGCGAAGAAGCGCGGTCCGGAGGAACGTGCGGCGATGCTGGAGAAGATGGGCGTCAAAAAATTCGTCTATGATTACCGTGCCGAGCACATCCCGCAGTGGGACGACGAACTGAACGCACTCAAGAAGCATCACATCGAGCTGATGGGCTGGTGGTTTCCAGGCGCGATCAATGACGAGGCAAAAAAGGCACTCGAGCTTTTCAAACGCTTCGATGTGCATCCCCAGCTTTGGATCAGCGGCGGCGGTGGCGCGATTCCGGTGAAGGATGAGGCGGATCAACAAAGTCGCATCGAAAAAGAGATCGCTCGTTTCAAACCGATCTGCGAGGCCGCTGTGCCGTTCGGATGTTCAGTCGGCATCTACAATCACGGTGGCTGGGGTGGCGAGCCGGAAAATATGATCGCGGTCTGCGAGGGGCTGAAGGCGCAAGGCATCAAGAACATCGGCATTGTTTACAACCTCCACCACGGTCACGGCCATCTCGATCGTCTTGCCAAAGTGCTACCGCGCATGCTGCCACACCTGCTCTGCCTCAACCTCAACGGCATGGACATCGACGGCGAAGCGAAAGGCCGCAAAATCCTCCCGCTCGGTATCGGCACGCAGGACGTGAAGGTGCTGCGTCAGATCCGCGCCAGCGGCTACAGCGGCCCGATTGGCATCCTCAACCACACCAACGAAGACGCCGAAGGCCGCCTGCTCGACAACCTCGACGGTTTGCGCTGGCTCGTGCCGCAGCTCGATGACGACAAGCCAGGTGAGAAGCCCAAGTATCGCACGTGGAGCGACAAACCCGCCGCTGTCGCCCCCGCCATCACCGCCAAGCTCCAAGTCATTGGCCAAGGTGTGCCATCGTTGAGCAAGGAATTCGGCGATGCCTTGAAGGGCAGCTATTTCCAACTCGATAACGAACCTTACCGCACGTTGCCGCTCACCATCGAGTGCCGCGCGAAGCTCATTAGCAAGGATCGCTACAACATCCTCATCGCCTCCGACGCCAAATCATCCGCCACGCATTGGGAGCTCTACACCCACGCCGGGCGCGGCACGCTCGCGCTCTACATGCCCGGTCGCGGCGGCGACTTCGACTCGAAGGTCGATGTCTGCGACGGCCAGTGGTACGACTTCCTCGCCAGCATCGACGACAAGAGCGTCATCCTCTGGATCGACGGCAAACAAGTGTTCGAAAAGCCCGTGCAGCCGATAAAAGGCACACCGACAGCAGGTGGCATCGCCTTCGGCAGCCTCGTCGATCACTCAATCGGTTGCGATGGCCTCATCGACGACGTGCGCCTCTCACGCGGTGTCATGAAGCCACGCAAAGGCAACGCCCCACGCCTGCGCATGGACAACACCCTCGGCCTCTGGGACTTCGACAACCTAAGCGATCTCCTCCCGCCACCCGCGCCAAAAGCCGCCGAGTTCAAACCCGACCTCTCACCGCTCAACAAGGCCGACAACCAGCACTGGCAGGAATTCGTCAATCGCGAGCGCACCTTCGACTTCTACGGCAAGCAGGCACTGCAATTCATGAAGCAAAAGCCGCTTCCCGAACTCATCGCCCCCTTCCCCGGCATGGACGGCGGCCAGCAAGGCCACTGGGGCAATCAAAACGATCAAGTGACGTGGAAAGACGGTCGCTTCGCTGCCAGCGATCTCGGGAGCGTGTTCAGCACGGTTTTCAAAGGAGACGGATTGACGATCCCGAAGGCGGTGTGCGTCCGGGACGGCGACACCTCTTATGTCTTCGATACAGACTTAATCACGACCCCTCTCACTTGGACTGGCGGTTTTATCAAACTCGGCGATGCTCGCCACGGATTCATGGGCGGGGCAGCGATGGATGGGAAAGTGGTCAAAAAGGATCTAGCCGACGGCCACGACGGAGCGATCAGGTACAATGGCTTTTACCGGCATGGCAAAAAGGTCATTTTCGCGACCAACAATGAAGGCCGTCGGAGCATCGACTTCGAAGGGAACGCGCCATTTGTTAAAGGCGGCCCCTCTCAGTGGCCGAAGTGGATCGAAACCAAAGGCGAACTCGGCACGCAGACGCCTTTCGCCACGGATCGCATCACAATCCCGTTCGAGAATCCGTATGGCACGCTGTTCTTCATCACCGCGCATGATTTCTTCAGCGATGGCACCGCGGCTGTCGCGACGATGACTGGCGAGGTTTGGCTGGTGAAAGGCATCGACGAGAACTTGGAAAAGCTACGCTGGAAACGCTTCGCCACCGGACTGCATCAGCCGCTGGGCCTGAAGATCGTGAAAGACAAGCTCTATGTCCTCGGTCGCGATCAAATCACCTGCCTGCGTGACTTGAATGGCGATGACGAAGCCGATCTCTACCAGTGCGTGACAAATGCGATGCAGACCTCGCCCGGCGGCCACGATTTCATCGTCGGACTCGAGACCGACAAAGAAGGCCGCTGGTATTTCGCCTCCGGCAATCAAGGCGTGTGCCGCATCACGGAGCGCGACAAACTCGAAGTGCTCGCCACGGGCTTTCGCAATCCGAACGGCCTCGGCCTCTCGCCGGATGGACGTTTCATCACCACGAGTGTCCAGGAGGGCGATTGGACACCTGCGACTTCCATCTGCCAGATCGAACTCGATCACAATCTCGGCGCGCACTTTGGTGCTGGCGGCCCGAAAGACGGCAAGCCACCCGAGCCCGTGCTCATGTACATGCCGCGTGGCGAAGACAACAGCGCGAGCAGCCAGGTCTTCATAACCAGCGAGAAATGGGCCACGCTTAAAGGCGACAACAACCTCATCCACCTCTCTTCCGGTGGCGGCAGCGCATGGCTCATGATGCGGCAGCAGGTGAAAGGCCGCTGGCAGGCCGCAGCAGTTAAAATCAGCGGCAACTTCGACTCCGGGCCGCAATGCGCCCGCTTCAATCCGAAGGACGGGCATCTTTATGTGAACGGCATGCAAGGCTGGGGCAGCTACACGCCGAAGGATGGCTGCTTCCAACGCGTGCGCTTCACCGGAGGCGAAAAACCCGTGCCCGTCGGCTTCGAAGCACGCGACAACGGCGTGCTGCTCCGCTTCAACCAGCCTGTGAAAGACGTGGATGCCGCCACCTGCTTCGCGCAATGCTGGAACTACAAATACGGGCCGCAATACGGCTCGCCCGAGTATTCCGTGAAGTATGCCGACACCCCCGGCCACGACCCGCTCGAAGTCCGCAGCGTACAGAAGCTCGATGGCGGCAAGACGCTCTTCCTCGAAATCCCGCAGATCGTCACCGCCAGTCAGATTCATCTCCGCGTCAGCACCGGTCACGACATCTTCCTCACCGCGCACGCTTTGGCCGAACCCTTCATCGACTTCCCCGGCTACGCCAAGATCGCCAAAACCAACCACGCCGCACAAATCGGCCTCGAAGCACCGAAACCGACCAAACCCAATCCTTGGGCCAAAGGCGAAAGAGGTCGCCAGATCGTCATCGAAGCAGCGCTCGGCTTGCAATACGTGCAGAAGCAGTTCACTGCCAAAGCTGGTGAAAAACTCACCATCATCTTCAAGAACCCCGACGTCGTCCCCCATAACTGGCTCCTGGCCAAACCCGGCTCACTCCAAAAACTTGGCGAGAAATGCAATCTCATGATCTCCGACCCGCAAGGCATGCAGAAGCACTACGTCCCCGACAGCGACGACGTGATCGCCTACACCGACATGACGAACTCGAAAGGCGAGTTCGTGATCCACATTACCGCACCGAAGGAGATGGGCGATTACCCGTATCTGTGCACCTTCCCCGGCCACTGGATGGTCATGAACGGCGTGCTCAAGGTGGAATAGAAAATGCCGGGCTTTCGGCCCGGCATCTCCATTTTTCTTGTTCGATTTAGATCAGACACACGCCACGGCCGTCTGCCCTTGCTCGCCAAGGCCTTCGACGCCGAGTTCGATGACATCGCCGGGCTTCATGAAGACCGGATCAGGCTTGAAGCCGAGGCCAACGCCGGGAGGCGTGCCAGTGGTGATGAGGTCGCCGGGAAGCAGGCTCATGAACTGGCTCAGATAACTGACGAGCGTCTTCACGCCGAAGATCATCTGCACGGTGCTGCTGTTTTGAATGATCTTGCCGTTCAGCTTGAGCCAGAGCTTCAAATTCTGCGGATCAGGGATCTCATCGCTCGTCGCGAGGAACGGTCCGATCGGCGCGAAGGTGTCGCAGCTCTTGCCTTTGACCCACTGGCCGCCGCGTTCGAGTTGCCATTCGCGCTCGCTGTAGTCGTTGTGCACGCAGTAGCCAGCGACGTGGCTCATCGCGTTTTCTTCGCTGACGTAGCTGGCCTTTTTGCCGATCACGAAGGCCAGCTCGACCTCCCAGTCGGTCTTCTTCGAGTTGCGTGGGATGACCACATTGTCATTCGGACCTACGATGGCCGAGGTAGCTTTGAAAAACACGATGGGCTCCGCCGGAATCGGCATGCCGCTCTCCTTGGCGTGATCGCTGTAGTTCAAACCGATGCAGATAATCTTGCTCGGACGCGCAATGCACGGGCCAAGACGGGTACCAGCAGCTATCGTCGGCGCAGTGGCCGCGTTGGTCTTGGCCCAAGCGGCGAGTCGCTCCAAGCCGTCGCCTCCGAAGAATTTCTCATCGTAGTCGCGGCCAAAGGCGCTTGCATCAATGCGGCGGCCGTCGTCGAGCTGCATGCCGGGCTTTTCTTCTCCAGGGTTTCCAAAGCGGATCAGTTTCATGGTGTGGTTTTCGGTTGGGTTGATTTATTTCTTGTCGTCGCCCTCGGCATTCGTGTAGCGGCCGATGATCGGATATTGCTCCAGTTCCGCCACGGTGCCGGTGACGGGATAGCTCTCGCGGCCGACCCAGTAAACAGCGGCGGCGGCGATGTCTTCTGGCATCAAAAGCCGGCCCATGGGCACGACATGGGAAGGTAGACGCTCCGGCCAGCCTTCGCCGAGTCCGTCGCCCAGTTTGACTTGGTATTCGTTGTCCGAAAGCGTCCAGCCGACATTGAGCTGGTTCACGCGCACACGGTCCATGCCGAGAGAATCCGCCAGATTGCGCGTCATCGTCATCATCGCGCCTTTGGACATTGAGTAGGCTAGCATATTGGCTTGGCCGCAGTGAGCGAGCACAGAGCCGATGTTCAGCACGACGCCGGTGTTTTTCTTCAACTCTGGCAACAGCGCACGAATCAGCAACATCGGCGCACGGGCATTCACAGCCATCATGCGGTCGAAGAACGCCGCGTCGGTTTCTCCGATGCGTCCACGGCTGGTGATGGCAGCATTGTTTACCAGCGCATCGACCTTGCCAAAAGCGGCGATGGCATCAGCAGCCAGTTTTGACGGATACTCGGCGTCTCCGAGGTTTCCCTGGCAAAACGCCGCCTTGTTTGCGCCAAGCTCTTTTCTCAAAGCCTCACCACGTGCTGTATCGCGACCATGCAGGATGACTCTGGCGCCTTCAGCAACGAAGCGCCGCGCCATGAATTCGCCGATACCGGTGGTGCTGCCGGTGATGAGGATGACTTGGTCTTGGAGTCGCATGATGGTTGGTTGGAAAGTTGGAGCGGTTTCTATGGCGAGTATGTACGCCCGCTCAAGGTTTCACCTTCGGCAATTTCGTGCCGATGCAAAGGCGAGGAGAATTACCGGGCGAGGTCGTGCAGCACTTTCAACGCCTTCGTTTCGAAGATTTTCTGCCACTCGGGAGCCACGAGCGTGTCGCAATCTTCCTGCGCATAGCCACTGTTGTTTCGCTGAGTCACCGTGGGCGTGTAGTACATGTAGCCGTTGGTGTAGCCAGCAACGAAAGCGCTTGGATCAGCAGCGGCTTTCTTGATGTTCAGGCCGACTTGCACGGTGAGTTCGCCAGGGAATGTCACCAATTTGAACTCACCAATGCGCAAACCGCACACCTCGACATCGAGCGTGGGCTTGGCAGCGGCTTGAGTCTCGACGAGGTGCTTTTTGAGCAGCGCATGGTTTGTGTTCAGCCGCGTGAGGCGTTCCATGATCTGGATGTTGGCGAGGTAGTTTTCGACGAGCACCTTGTTGTCGGCATCGAGTTGTGAAATGGCCTTCTTTTCGAGTGTCTGATCGTGCAGATAGCTCTGCGAGTGATGCGACGGGAAATCGGGCCAGAGCTTTTGCTCGATCAGCAAAGGCAGGAAGGCTTTGAAATTGACGTTGGTGGGCTTCAGAGCCGCTAGAAGCGTCTTTTGCTCCGTTTCGATGTTGGAGATGCGTTTTTCGTAATCCGCGGCTCGTGGCACGGAAACGACTGCATTGCTCACTTTGAGCACGGCGTTTTTTTTGACTTCGATTTGGCGAATCGCGGCCAAAACGGTCGCGCCGAGCATCGTGCCGAGTGGCTCGGCATCCGCAGGCCGCGTGATTTCCTTGTAGCGGACCGGATTGATATCGCCGCCACATCCTTGGATAAAAAACGCCATCGCGCCGGTGGCCTCTTCGATGACTTTGGAGGCAAAGCCTGGATAATCGGCGGAGTTGCCCTTGCTCGGCGGATTCATGATCGGATGACATGCGAAGTTATAGATCACCGCCAACGGCCTCCCATCTTCACGATCAAGTCGCACAAGGCCCACCTGCGGGTCAATCGGCCCGACGCTGGCCACATCTTCATCACGCGGCATCGAGTAAGCGCGGCGCATGTCCACCTCACTGCCATCCTTCATCTTCAATCGGCGATTCTCACTGATCCGGCTCTCATTGTCTGTGCCTACACCGACTTTGACGAAGTCGATGTTCTTCACCGCGTCCTTCACCACTTGTACGACAAGTTGTGCCGTATCAGCACGCACCACGCCGTGACAATGACTCGCATTGACCACCACATTTGATGGCGGAATGCCCAAGTCCTTCTCCAACGCACCACGCACCGTCGCGAGGAAGCCATTGCCAATGCGTCCAATCTCCCCAATCGCCACCGCATCCACCGTGATGAGCACCGCGGTCGTTTCACCGCTCTTCAACACAAGTGCCTTCGCAAAACACGGATCATTCACTGGCCCCGTGCGGTCTGTGATGTCCACCTTCGCGATGCCAGCGAGCATTTCGGCCCTGGCGCTGATGGCACAGACCAGAAAGAGAAGAGTGAAGAGTTTCATGGTGCGGAGGTAATGGAGTAAGTGCCTTCACGAGGCGGCAAGGTGCAGCGAATCACGGCCCCTTCGACAGTGGCAGGGAGAGATTGGCCGACGGCATCGTGGACGATGACTTTGGACACATCCCAATCGGCAGATGGCGTGATTTCGAGTGTGAGAGGTTGATCGTAAAGCTTCATGTCTGTGCTGCAGATGATCTGGAAGGTGAGGTTGCGTGCATCGGACTTCGCCAACGTGAGCTTTGCGGCGTTGCGCTCGGTTTGGTATTTGTAGATGTCAGCCATGCCGGCGATCCAGAGTTTGGCTTGATGCTGCTTCGCGATTTCGAGCGCGGAGCGGAAGTTCGCCTCGCTGCTGCTGAGGCCCTCGCCGATGTAGTGATAGTGGATGCGGCACCAGAGGCCGCGCTGGAGATGGGTTTCGAGCGCCTTGCGGAAGGCCTCAACTCGTCCGCCGTAGCTGTCGTCCATGCCGAGCGAGCCGCTGGAGGCGTCGAACTGATGATACTTGTCGAGGTAATGGCGCAGCGTGCGTGTGGTCTCCCAGCGAGTGCCACCGCCGAGGTTGAGGGCCGTGAGTTTGCTATTGCCGGGCGTGAGTTTCCAGATGGCTTCCGCAGCACTGCCGATCTCGTTTCCCATGTCCTCATCGCCCTTTGCACCTCGGTGATGCGCGGAGTGGTTCGCTAGTTCCATCTCGCCTTGCTTCATTACGGCTTCCCATTCGGCGTGTTGGGTCTCAAAAGAGTAGTTCTGTCGGCTGCCGGGCTCTTTGGGGCCGGGATTGACCATGAAGGTGCCTTTGAAGCCGTATTCGCGGAGGATGGGGATGGCTTTGCTGAGATGAGTGGGATGCGAGTCGTCAAAACGAATGCTCAGTGCGGCGACGCGGCCTTGCGGCCAATTCGCGATGCGCACCTGAGCACCGCTGGCGGCATCCTGAATGACTCGATCTCTTTCTGAAGTCAGCTTTGGCCATCCATTGGCCGGTTCAACGGCCTGCACTACGCAGCCTGTCACATGAATTGGAAGTGGAATGAGCAGCTTTTCCCACTCGATGCCTGAACGCTGCACCAGCATGGCCTGACCTGCTGAATCACGCACTTCGACATCGTTCGCTGGCCATGTTTGGCGTCCTGTTGCAGGAAGCTCGATGCGCAGCGTGAGCGGCTGTGTTTCGTCTTTACGTTCCACCTGCACGCTAAGCTTAAACTTCTCCAACCTGGTGGCGGTAAAAGTGGCAGCGCCTGTGTAGCGCTCCCAAACAACCTTCGCCCCGTCGAGGTCCGGCGATTGGGCATTCAACGCCGCCGTGAAGATAGCGACTAGCAGGAGGTGATGGATCGTTTGCATGTGCGTTATTTCGTCAGCGTCCATGCGACGCCATTGAGCAACAACGTGCGGACATCCGTGATCTCCATGTCTTCCGGCGCTCCAAGACTGGTGTAGAAGATGCGGGCCTTCTTGGCTCCATAGCTTCGTATCCAGGCTACAGGCATCGGCGGGGACGTATCGGTCTTGGCCGTGCCGATGAGTAGCGGCGTGGCATCAGCAGCGAGTGGGAGCACTTTGTAGAGCGATTGAGAGCCGAGGATGTTCGCTGGATTCACTCCAGTAAGTAGCGGGCAGTTTTCGGCTCCGGGGGCGACGCTAACGCTGTAGGGCAGGCCTTTGGTTTCGTAGCCAGTATTGGGAGCACCGAGAACCTCGACGGTGAACTCCGGCCAGGGCACCAGGCTCGGATCGACGACCTCATTGGGCTTTGGGATGAAGGCATGGTTCGCGGTGCGGATGCCGAGGAGTGGTTTGCCTGCATCGAGGTGAGCGCGAATGGCGGCCATCTGATCCTTCGGTGGGAAACGACGGCGTGAGAAGAGCACGAGCAGGTCAGCGTCCTTCAGCGCCTCGACGAGTCCAGCAAAGTGATGAGGCTGCGGCTTGTCGCCTTCGATGATGCTCACCTGATGGCCGAGCGGCTTGAGTTGCTTCTCGGCGAAGTCACGCATGGTGCGCGGTGCCTCATAGTTGTTCGGATCCTCGACAACCATGATGACGATGTTCGCGCCAGGCGCTGTGGTCACCCCTGCGAAGAAGGCAAGAATCAGGAGAAGGTGTTTCATGCGAGTCTTACGGCACGAAACGACGGAACTTGATCAAATCAGCTCGCGGATCGGCAGCGCGCCGTTTTCGACGAGGTAATGCGGGCGGCCTTTGGTGTCGGTGACGGTGGTGGTGGCCACGTCGATGCCGAGATTGCGATACAGCGTGGCGAAGACCTCCGCGAAGGTGACGGGACGACTGTCGGCTTCGCCACCAAGGCGATCGGTGGAGCCGATGACCTGACCCATCGGCATTCCGCCGCCGGCGAGCAAGGCCATGGCCACACGCGGCCAATGATCGCGGCCGACTTGCTTGCTGATGATCGGCGTGCGGCCAAATTCACCCCACACCAGCACCGTGACGTCTTTATCGAGACCACGCTGATGCAGATCTTCCACGAGAGCGGTGATGCCTTTGTCAAAGATCGGGAAATCCTCGCGTTCGCGAGAGAAAATGTCGTTACCGGCTCCGCCATGCCAATCCCACTTGCTGTAGTTCACAGTGACGACGCGCGCACCTGCCTCGACGAGTCGGCGTGCGGTGAGAAAGCTCTGTGGCACACGCGGTGCACCGTTTTCGTCGATGCGCTTCACGGTGTCGCCCGTGCCGTAGCGTTCGACGAGACGCGGGTCTTCTTTGGAGAGGTCGAGCGCATGAGCGAGCTTCGATGACGTGAGCACGCCCATGGCCTGCTGTGTGAAGGTGTCCATCGCGCTCATTTTCCCACTGGAATCGACATCGCGGCGGAAATTATCAAAGCTCGTCAGCAAGCGTGAGCGATCTGCAAGGCGGTCCGTGGTGATGCCTTGCAACGTCAGGTCGGAGCGTCCGGGGCCAAGGTGGCGGAAGGCCGCGCTGGCCGCACCGAGCATGCCGGGGCCGGGCTCATTGTAGGGACCATGCGTGCAGTCATAGCACATGCTGACAAACGGCGGCACCGCAGGATCAAAGGCACCTTGCAACTTACCCACGACACTGCCGAACTGCGGCCAGCCACCTGGCGGCACCACACCGCCACGCGGCGGATGACCGGTGTAACACTGAGCCGCATCGTGATCCGCTTGCGCGCCGACGAGCGAGCGGATGATGGTGAATTTGTCCATCATCTTGGCCATGCGCGGGAACAGCTCACAGATTTGAATGCCATCCACGTTCGTGCCGATGGGCTTGTGTGGTCCGGCAACCTCGCGTGGTGCATTCGGCTTCAAATCAAACATGTCCTGATGAGGAGGACCGCCGACGAGGTAGATCAAGATGACTGACTTCTTGGAGCTACGAATGCCCGCCTGATTCTCAAGCGCCAAGAGCTTCGGCAATGAGAGCCCAATCGAGCCCAAACCGCCGATCTTGATGAAGTTGCGACGCGAAACCCCATCACAGAAGGCGCTGCGTTGTTCGGCGGGGGCGAGAATCTTGAGCATGACACGTTCGCCGATTGGCGACTCACAAGTATGGATCTCGCACCTGCTTTCTTTCGACTGCTATGATAAGTCCGCGGCCTTCGTGTCCGGCGCCCACCAGATAACGATCAAACCGAGAGCATAGATGCTGGCGCAGATCGTCCCGACGCGCGGATCATCGCCACCGAGGGCGGTTAAGAGAATGTCGGCGAGTTGTAACCGAGGCCGCTGACGGTGGCTTTCGCTCGAGTTGAAAACAGCTCAGGCATAAACAAGGCGAGCCAGGGCGAAGAACAGCGCGGAGGCATGGGATGCATAGCAATAGAGTCAAGAAGGAGTGAGGACATCATTTTAGACCGATGCCTACGGCGACACAGTGATGAGTTGCACAGCAAGTCATGGCTTGGCATAAATCAACTTGCTTCGGTAATCTATTTGGCTAAATGACCAAGTAATGTCCGTAGCTTCAAAAGCCATCTCGAATAAGCGTGCCGCCGTGATCAAGGCGCTAGCGCATCCGTCGCGGCTGCTCATCGCGGAGTCGTTGATGAAGGGCGAACAGTGCGTCTGCGATCTGAAGGATCTCGTCGGTGCAGACATGTCCACGGTGTCCAAGCACCTCACGCTAATGCGCGAGGCGGGCGTGCTGAATTGCGAGAAGCGCGGGCTGAACATCTACTACTCGCTCGCTTGCGACTGCTTGGGCGAGTTTCTCCGCTGTGTGGACAAGCTCGCGACTGGAGGCACCAAAACCAAACGCTGCTGTTAAAAAATCATGAACATCGCTGAATTTCTCACTCAACTCCGCACCCATGCGGACAAACCGCTCTCTTTTGTTCTACCGGATGGCGGATTCATCGCCGCGCACTTCCACATCACCGAAGTTGGGCATGTGACGAAGCGCTTCATCGACTGTGGCGGCACACGGCGCACGCTGGAGACGTGTTTGCTGCAAACCTGGGTGCATGATGATGTGGATCATCGCCTGTTGGCCGGAAAGCTCGCCACCATCTTTGATCGCGCTGGTGATGTGCTACCGCATCACGAGCTGCCGGTCGAAATCGAATACGAAGACTTCGTCGTGGCGCAGTTTCCGGTCGAAAGCGCCGAGATCATCGACGGTTCGCTCACCTTCCGTCTCGGGTTGAAGCACACCGATTGCCTCGCTCGCGGCATTTGCCTGCCCGGCGAATGTGCGCCAGCGCCTCAAGCAGCGCCGACGACCTGCTGCACACCTGGATCGAAATGCTGCTGACATGAACAAACTGCTCTCGGAATTTCTCGGTACCTTCATCCTCGTCTTCGCTGGCACGGGAGCCATTGTGATCAACGAAGTGAGCGGTGGCGTGATTGGCCATGCGGGCATTGCGTTGACCTTCGGGCTCGTCGTCATGGCAATGATTTACACCTTCGGTGATGTCAGCGGTGCGCACCTCAATCCTGCCGTCACGCTCGCTTTCGCGGCAGCGCGCCGCTTCGCGTGGAAAGACGTGCCCGGTTTCATCATGGCTCAAATCGGTGGCGCCTGTCTTGCCAGCGGTGTTTTGCGGCTGCTGTTTCCAACGAATGATAAACTTGGAGCCACATTGCCCGCCGGAGCCGTGATGCAGAGTTTTGTGCTCGAATTCATCCTCACGGCGATTCTCATGTTATGCATTCTGCGCATCTCGACTGGTGCCAAAGATAAAGGCATCACCGCTGGGATCGCCATCGGCGGTGTCATTGCGCTGGAGGCGATGTTTGCCGGGCCGATTTGTGGCGCTTCGATGAATCCTGCTCGTTCGCTGGCTCCGGCGCTCGTTTCCGGCCACTTGGAGCATCTGTGGATCTACCTTAGCGCGACAGTGCTCGGTGCTTTGGTTGCTATTCCGCTCGCGAAAGCACTCGAAACCACCAACTCATGAACAAACCTCTCGTACTCATCCTCTGCACCGGCAATTCCTGTCGTTCACATCTCGCCGAAGGCATTCTGCGCTCGGTGGCAGGCGACATCCTCGAAGTCGCCAGCGCTGGTTCGAAGCCCGCCGGTTACGTGCATCCGCTCGGCATCGCTGCGATGAAAGAAATCGGTATCGACATCAGCGCGCACACCAGCAAGCACATGAACGACTTCCTCGTGCGCGATGTGGAAACCGTCATCACCGTCTGTGGCAACGCCGATCAGGCCTGCCCGATGTTCCCTGGCCAACTCAACCGCCATCACTGGCCCTTTGATGATCCCGCCCACGCCACCGGCACTGAAGAGGAAATCCTCAACGTCTTCCGCCGTGTGCGCGATGAGATCAAAGCCGTCTTCACCGCTTATGCGGATGGTCGGCGTGACCAGATGAAGCGATAGTCATCGTTTTCACTCCGGCAGCTTGTCGAAATCGAACTGACAGCAGCCGAGGTCGAGCGTGTTGGCGTTGTGCGTGAGTTTTTCGCGAAACGCGACGGCGAGGGCGTAGATGCGCTGCTGGCCCTGCTTCTCCACTTCGAGCAGACCGGCCTCTTTGAGTACACGCAGGTGCTTAGAGACGTTGTAGGGCGTGATGTGCAAGGTGTCGCACAGTTCGGTGACGGGCTTCGCTCCGGCGATGAGCTGGCGCACGAGGCTGAGTCGGGTCGGCTCGCCCAGCGCACGCAAGGCGCTGAGGCAGTCGAAGGAACGAGTCAGGGTGCGCGAAGGCATGGGCGATCATAGGCAGGTCAGGCGCAAGGCGCAAGAAGCCCGGCAAAATGAGCGTGCAAAGAATATATTTGCTAATCAGCGCAAATAAAATAAAACACGCGCCTTCATGTTCCGATCCACCCACTCCCACCACCCCGTCACGCGCCTAGCTGCCTCGGCAGCCATGCTATTGCTACTCACCACAGCTGCCATCGCGCAAACGAAGAAAGTAGAACCCGCCCCGGCAGTTGATCTCAATGAGGTCATCATCTCCGCACCGAAGCTCTCCAAGAGCCTGCTGGAAGCACCATTGAGCGCGACCGTGACGACGGGGAAGACCATTCAGGACGCAGGCATGACCACGGTGAAGGACGCCGCGCTTTATGCCCCAAACACCTTCTTCACCGAGTTCAGCGCCCGCAAGCTGAGCAACCCTCGCTTCCGTGGCATCGGCGGTTCGCCGAACAATCCTGGCGTGACGACTTGCATGGACGGCGTGCCACAGTTCAACGGCAACTCCTCCAGCATCACGCTGCTCGACGTGGAGCAGATCGACTTCATCCGAGGGCCGCAATCCACGTTGTTCGGGCGCAACACTGCGGGCGGGCTGATCAACATAACCAGCCGCCGTCCACGCATGAATGGTTGGGAAGGCGAGCTGCAAAGCACGATTGGCAACTACAACCTACAGGACTACCGCGCACGAGTCAGCGGCGCTTTGATCGATGATGTCCTAGGCTTCAGCTTCATGGGCGGCTACAATCAGCGCGATGGCTACACGAAGAACACGGTGAATGGCCAGCCGATCGATGACCGTGGTGCCTGGTTTGGTAAGACGCAGTTCCTGTGGACGCCTGACAAGCGGTTGGAAGTGCGCTTGATCATCGCCGGTGAAAAAGCCCGTGATGGCGACTATGGGCTGAATGATCTGGCGGCTTTGCGCAATTCACCACGCCGTTCGGCACGTGACTTCACCGGCTTCACCCGCCGCGATGTCCTCATGCCGACACTGCAACTGACGTGGCATGGTGATTCCTTTGACTTCACCTCCACCACCGGCCTCGTTTGGTGGCAGACCCAGGACGTAACAGACTTGGACTACTCCACGTTCACTGCTGGCGGTGGTGGTACCACTTTCTTGCAGCGAACCAATAAAGAACGCCAGACCACTTGGACGCAGGAGTTCCGGTTTTCCAATCCGAAGAACGTGCCGGTCACGATCTGCGATTCGGCCTTCTTTACCTGGCAGGCGGGTGCCTTCTTCTTCGAGCAGACTTACCAGCAGAACACCTTGCAGAACCGTGATGCGATTCCTTTCTTCGGCATTCCAGCCAACATCACCACCACCAGCGCTGAACTGCGTGACCTTGGCATGGGCCTCTATGCGCAGTCCACACTGACACTTTGGAACAAGCTGGACATCACCGCAGGCCTACGCTGGGATTATGAACACAAGCATGGGAACCTTAATACGACACGCACACCGGTGGTGCCGTTCCTCCTGCCCTTGATTGATGCTGCTTCAAGCACCTCGCGCTCCTTCAGCCAAGTCACGCCACAGGCTGCCATATCCTACCGCTTCACGCCAGGCCTCATGGCCTACTTTGGCTTTGCTGGCGGATACAAGGCGGGCGGGTTCAACACTGCTTCTATTGGCGGACGCACGAATTACAATGAAGAGAGAAGCTGGAACTATGAACTGGGTTTCAAGGGCCGTGCGCTCAAGGACAAGCTCGGCTTCCAATTCGCACTCTTCTACTCCGACTGGAAAAACCTCCAGCTCAATACTCCCAGCGCTACTTCTCCAGCCCAATACGACATTGTTAATGCCGGTAACGCCGCATCCAAAGGCATCGAGCTGTCTCTCAATTATCAGGCGACCAGCAGTTGGACCTTGTTCGGCAGCGCTGGCCTGCAAACCGCGCGTTTCCTCAATGGTGCCACAGACAACAATCCTTTCCTTGGCCCCTTCGGCACCCAAGTGGGCATCGGCGGCAAAAAAATCCCTTACACACCAGACTACACCGCTGCTGTCGGCACGCAGTACGCCTGGGAGCTGGGTGGTGGCTACAGCCTTTATGCCCGTGGCGATGTGCAGTTCTTCGGTGGCTTCAATTATGACAGCCTCAATGGTGCCGCACAGGATGCCTACACGTTGGCGAACTTCCGCATCGGTGTGCGCAACCAGTCCTGGTACCTCGAAGGTTTCGCCAATAACGCCTTCAACACCAAGTACGTCCCCATCGCCATTCCGTTCCCGAACCTCGCCGCCTCCGGTTACATCGGTGAAAGCGGCGCTCCCGTCACCTTTGGGGTGCGTTCGGGCATCAAATTTTAGTCAATAACGTTGGTCCAGCGGCGGTTGGTGGCGATAGCACGCTGCCAGCCGCCGTTGTTCGTTTCTCCTCCTGCACTTTATGTCTCTGACTCCTGCTCAAATCGCCGCCTATCATCGCGATGGCTTTGTCACCGCACCTGGTATCTTCGCTGCCGAAGCGAATGCCTTGCAGCAAGAATGTGATCGCCTCACCGGCTTGCAGCACCTCATGGACTCCAACAACATCCGCTGCCGCTGGCAGGACCACGCGGAGACGGGTGAGTGCCGCTTCGACTGCTTCGATCCCGTCATCGACATCAGCCCCGTCTGCGAGCGCATCGCACGTGAACCACTTCTCAGTGACATGGCGGCGCAGCTTTATGGCGAACCGGCCTTCCTGTTCAAAGACAAGCTCATCTTCAAACCCAGTGGTGCGAAGGGCTATGACATGCATCAGGACTTCATCTCGTGGCAGGGCTTTCCAGAGTCATTCATGACCGTGATTGTGGCCATTGATCCTTCGGATGCGTCAAGCGGAGCTACTGAGGTGTTTCCTGGTTACCATCAGAAAGGCTACCTCAGTCCGCGTGATGGCGACTACCATCAGCTCGATGAAAAACTCGTCGATTTGACGACCGGCGTCACGCTCGATCTCCAGCCCGGCGATGTGGCCTTCTTCAGCGGCTTCACTCCGCATCGTTCGGCCGCGAACAAGTCGGAGCACTCGCGTCGTCTGCTCTATTTGAGCTTCAATGCCGCGAGCGATGGCGGCGACCTCCGCGCCTCCCACTATGAATACTTTCACGGCTGGTTGCAGGAGCGCTACGCCGACTACGGCAAGACGGAGACCTATTTCCGATGAGCAGCGCATCTCCCAAACTGCCTGCGGTATGGACCCAGGTCATCGCGGGCGCGCTGCTCATGCTCGCCACGCTTCCCGGCCGCACGCACGGTCTCGGACTCATCACCGAGCCACTGCTGGCCGATCTGCATCTCTCCCGCGACACGTACGCGCAGATCAATCTGTGGGCCACGCTCGGCGGTGCTCTCGTCTGTCTCCCGGTGGGCGCATGGCTCGACCGTTGCGGCCTCAAAACCGGCGCGCTCGTGCTGCTGCCGGCGCTCGCGTTCGTCGTCTTCGGCATGAGTCACCTCACCGTCGCCGCCACCGGTCTTTTCGTGCTCATTTTGCTCTCACGTGCCTTCGGACAGGGAGGCATGTCCGTGCTCAGCCTCGCGGTCGCGGGCCGGGTCTTCAAAAACAACTCCGGTGCCGCCGCCGCTTGCTATTCCGTGCTGCTCTCCGTGTTCTTCGCCATCGCGTTTGGCGTCATCGGCGGCCTCGTACGCAGTTCCGGCTGGCGCGTGGCCTGGGACAGCATCGGCATCGCTTTGCTCCTCATGCTGCCCGTCGCCCTCGTTTTGCGCAACGGCCCCGCGCAGGCTGACAACGACGGTGGTGGCGAAAACGACCTCACCCTGGCGCAAAGCGCGCGCATTCCGGCCTTTTGGGCCTACTGCCTCGGCATCTCGGCCTTTGCGGCCATTTCCTCTGCCACCGGCCTTTTCAACCAGGCTTTGCTGGGTGAGCGCGGCTTTGACCAGAAGACTTATCATCACTTCCTCGCCGCCTCATCCCTCATCAGCCTCGGCGGGCAGATGATTTGCGGCGCGGGCATGCGGCGGCTGCCGATTCGCTATTGGCTCGGTGGTGCGCTCATCGTGCAGGCCTGCGCCTTGGCCTCGTACAAGCTCATCAGTACGCAGACCGGCCTGTGGACCATCGCCACGCTCATGGGCCTCAGCGGCGGCGTCATCACCGTCTCCTTCTTCGCCATCTGGGGCAGTTCGTTCGGCAAACGCCACCTCGGCCGCATCCAAGGTGTCGCGCAGACCTGCACCGTGCTCGCCTCCGCGCTCGGCCCGCTGCTGCTGGAGCGCGGCGCAAGATTATTGCATGGATACGCAAATACACTCATAGTTGCGGCCCCGTTCTGCGTTCTACTTGGCCTTCTGGTACTCATTCTGCGCCCGCGTCCCATCTCATGAGCGATCCTGTCCGCAAATTTCATCTTTCCATCAATGTCTCTGACCTCGGCCGCTCGGTGGCTTTTTATCGCGTGCTGTTCGGCCTGGAACCCGCGAAGCATCACGCCGACTACGCCAAGTTCGAAGTCGAATCACCGCCCACGGTGTTCTCCTTGATTCCTGGCCGTGCGGGCGGCGGCGGATCGCTCAATCACGTCGGTTTGTGCCTGCTCTCGTCGGAAGAACTCGTCGCCATCCAGCTTCGACTCGAACAAGCGGGCCACAAAACCCTGCGCGAGGACGGCGTGGCCTGCTGCTACTCCCGCCAGACGAAATTCTGGGTGCGTGACCCCGATGGCGTGCTGCTGGAGCTGTATGTCTTCCATGAAGACCTTGACGATCACGGCGATCACCACGCACCCGATCATGATTTGCCCTCGCTCATGGGCGGCGGTGCAGAGAAAGACACTCCCGCCATCACCTGGACGCATCATCTCGGCGAAGCCGTCGCGGTGAGACATGAGGCCAACAGCGTCCAAGAAGTCGTGCTGGAGGGCTCCATCAACGCCGTGCTCGATCTTCCCGCCTTGCTCAAAGAAGCGCTACGCATTCTGAAACCCGGCGGAACGGTGACGCTGCACGGCCTTGCTGGCGATTCGCCTTTGAGTGGTCCTTGTCCCTTCCTGCCCGGCCCCGCCGCTGCGGTGGAGCATGTGCCGGACTTTCCCAGCCTCGTGCCGCTGCTGCATGCCGCCGGATTCCGCAACGCGCGCTTCACCAAGCTCTCCGAGAAGGGTTATTTCGAAGCTGAGGGCATTCCTCTGCGCGAAGTGCTCATCACCGCCGCGAAGCCCGGCTTTCGTTCGTCGAAGCAAGATCAAACCGTCGTCTATCTCGGACCGCACAACGTCATCGAAGACGACTTTGGCAATCACTTCGTCAAAGGCGTGCCATTGCCTGTGTACATGCACGACTGGCTTGCGCTCAAGAACAGCAACGCCGCTGCGTTTGCCTTGTTGAAGACCGCCATCGAAACACCCATTCAACCAACCACCCCCATGCCCGCCAAAGCACGCTACATCATGATCGGAGGCTTCCTCGGAGCCGGCAAAACGACCACCGTTGGTCGTCTGGCGAAACATCTCAGCGATCAAGGCCTCAAAGTCGGCCTCATCACGAACGATCAGGCAGGCGGACTCGTGGACACGAAACTTTTGCGTGGACAAGGCTACGCCACGGAAGAAATCGCGGGCGGCTGCTTCTGCTGCCGCTTCAACACACTGGTGGATGCGGCGAGCAAGCTGACTAGCAGCACGAAGCCGGATGTCTTCATCGCGGAGCCGGTCGGAAGCTGCACGGATCTCGTGGCGACGGTGACGTATCCGTTGCGCCGCATGTATGGCGATTCGTTCACCATCGCGCCGCTGAGCGTGCTGGTGGACCCGATTCGTGCGCGGCGTGTGTTCGGCCTCGATGATGGCGGCACGTTTTCCACCAAAGTGGCTTACATCTTCAAGAAGCAGCTCGAAGAGGCCGACATCATCGTCATCAGCAAAAGTGATCTCATCGACGACACGCAGCGCGAGGAGCTGCGGGCCGTTTTGACGAAGGAGTTTCCGCTCGCAAAGGTCGTCACGGCCTCACCGCGAGAGGAAACCGGCCTCGACGAGCTTTTCGCCAGCCTCATGACGGACGAGCAAGCGCGGCGCAATCCCATGGCCGTCGATTACGAAGTCTATGCTGATGGCGAGGCTCTGCTCGGCTGGCTGAATGCCACGGTGACGCTGAAGTCGGATGATGAGTTCGACGCCAATGATTTCCTGAAACGACTCGCGACAAACGTGCAGGGACGTTTGCAACTCGCTGGAACCGAGATCGCTCATTTTAAGATGACCTTCAGTCCCGACGACGGCATTGCAGGCGAACTCGCCAGCATCAATCTCGTGCGCAGCGACTATGTGGCCGAGCTCGGCATGGAACTCGACGAACCGACCACCGGTGGCCAGTTGATCATCAATCTGCGTGCCGAAGCTGATCCGGCCTCGCTGATTGAATCGGTGAAAGCGGGTTTGAGCGAAGTCGCGGCGAGTTTCTTCGCCCTGAAGGCTACGCTGGATCACGAGGAGCACTTCAGGCCGGGCAAACCGACGCCAACGCATCGGGATGCGTGAAAGAGCCTTAGTTGTTCTTTCATTTCACTCACGCTGATTCGGACATCACTTGATGCCCGCCCGCTTTTCCGCCTCGGCCACCATGTCGGAGAGCTTGCGGCCCATGCCATGGGCCATGCGGAAATACACGTCGATGGAGGGCGTGCGCATCTGCTTTTCGACGTAGCCGATCATCTGACAGCTCAGCGAACCAGCCTCGGCCTCCTTGTTCTGGGAAAGCCCCTCCTCCTCGCGGCATTCACGAGCGATCTGTGCGAGGTGGGCGCACAGTTTTTCGCTCAGGACGATGGCTCGGTGTTTGGGCACGATGACCTCCATTGAAGGGCCAACCGCTCATCCGTGGCATTTCACAGTTGTGAGAACCCATGATGCAGGTTTAGTCATCACCCATGACTCACCCGGTCTCCCGCAACCCGCCCAACCCTGACGGCCCCGCCGTAGGGATGCGTGTTGCCGGTGCCGGGGAGCCAAATGCGGAGGCTTGGAACTGAACGCATGCCGACGCTGAACTGGATCGGCAAGGAAGCCGTCATCAACCATCATCTCGATGTGCCATTCCATTTGTTGAAGGACGTGCCGGACCTCGGCTGTGGTGATCCCGGCAGCGGCAATCTCATTGTGGAGGGCGACAACCTCCTCGCCCTCAAAGCCCTGCTCCCCTACTACAAGGGCAAGGTGAAGTGCATCTACATTGATCCGCCTTACAACACCGGCAACGAAGGCTGGGTTTACAACGACAACGTCAACAGCCCGGCTATGCAGAAGTGGCTCGGCGAGACCGTCGGCAAAGAAGGCGAAACCCTCGACCGCCACGACCGCTGGCTCTGCATGATGTATCCCCGGCTGGCTCTGCTAAGAGAGTTCTTGAGCGAGGATGGAAGCATCTGGGTCAGCCTTGATGACAACGAGATACATGCGCTTCGTTATTTGATGGACGACATATTCAGCGGTGCATGTTTCGTCAGCTCTGTTGCATGGAGATCGTCAGACAATAGTAACAACGATGCCAAGCAATTCTCGTCGGACTACAACCACACCGTTGTTTATTCCAAAAAAAATGGCTGGCTCACAAACCGGTTGATGGATGACTCGAAACGGAGCCACTTCAAGAATCCTGACAATGACCAGAAGGGGCCGTGGTTTGACGGGAATCCCCTCAATTCTCCAAATCCGCGCGAGAATCTCAAATATGAAATCACTGGTCCCAGAGGACATAAAATTAAGCCACCCAAGAATGGGTGGCGCTGGTCTAAAGACACCCTGGCCGAAAAGTTCGCTAGTGGTGAAATCCGGTTTACTCAGAATGGTAAAGGAATCAGAAGGAGAACTTACCTTCACGACATGGAAGGCCTTCCACCTTCAAATCTCTGGATCGATTTAGAAGAAACTGGCCACAACCGCCAAGCTAAATACGACTTGATGGAAATCTTTGCCACGGATGACTCAAAGGCAGTTTTCGCCACTCCAAAGCCCACACGCCTGATCGAGCGCATCCTGCAAATCGCGACAAAACCCGGCGATCTCGTGCTCGACAGCTTTGCCGGCAGCGGCACGACGGGCCATGCGGTGCTGAAGATGAATGCGGCGCAGGAAGGGAGCGCGGGCACTCCTGCCCGCCTGGATCAAAATGGCGGCGAAGCCGCGACGAAGAAAGAAGCGGACAAGAGTGTCCGCGCTCCTCTCGAAACACGCCGCTTCATCCTGGTGGAGATGGATGAGAAGATCGCGCCGGACATCACCCGCGAACGCGTGAAGCGCGTGGCGGAAGGCTACACTAATGCGAAAGGCGAATCAGTGCCCGGTCTCGGCGGCAGCTTCCGTTATGTGCGGTTTGGCGATGAACTCTTCGACGAGCACGGTCGCATCAATGAGTCCAAGGTCCGTTTCGCCGATCTCGCGCGTCATGTCTATTTCTCCGAGACCGGCGAACCTTTGCCCAAGGAACGCATCTCGGCCAAGACGCCGCTGCTGGGAATCCATCATGGCCGTGCGGTCTATCTGCTCTACAACGGCATCCTGAAGGACAAGAGCGTGGACGGAGGCAACGTGCTCACCAGCACGATGCTGGAGCATCTACCCACTCATGACGGGCCGAAGGTGGTCTTTGCTGCTGGTTGCCGATTCAGCAAGGCGCGATTGGAGCGCGAGGGCATCACCTTCAAACAAACCCCTTACGCGATCCGCACCCGCTGAATGGAAACCAAGCAATACCAGAAGCATTCGCTGCACTGGCTGCGGCGCTACTACCAGAAGTGCCGCCTGATACAGGCGATGGACGACAGCTTTCCCTCAGCCACGGCCTTCATGTCCGTGACCGGCGAGATTCACGAGGGGCAAGGGCGGCCTTACGCACCGGTGAAGCAAGTGCCGGGCATCCCGTATGTGTGCCTGCGCATTCCCACGGGCGGTGGCAAGACGCTGGTGGCGTGCGAAGCGGTGAGCCTCGGCGTGAAGGACCTGCTTCAGCAAGACCGCGCACTGATCCTCTGGCTGGTGCCGAGTGACACGATCCGCTCGCAGACGCTCGCCCGTCTCAAGGACAGCGCCGATCCGTATCGGCAGACCCTGGACACGAACCTCGGCCATGTGGCCGTGCTGGACATTGAAGAGGCGACGCGGATGAAGCGCGCGCTGCTGGACAGCCACACGGTCATCGTAGTGGCAACGATGCAGGCCTTCCGCCGGAAGGACATGAGCGCGCTGAATGTCTATAAAAACAACGGCGAGTTGATGAGCCACTTCGAGAACCTGCCCGCCGATTTGCTGGAGGTGATCGAGCGCGAGCCGGAGGGGCATTTCCAGCAATCGCTGGTGAATCTGTTCCGTCTGCGGCGGCCGTTTGTGATCATCGACGAGGCGCACAATGCGCGGCAACCGCTCTCCTTTGAAACGCTGCGCCGCCTCAATCCCAGCGCTGTGCTGGAACTGACCGCCACGCCGAATCTGAAAGCGGAAATCGTGAAGGAGGATGGCGAGACGTTCGAGAACCCGCCGAGCAACGTGCTCTTCTCGGTTTCTGCTTATGCGCTGAAAGCCGAGGAGATGATCAAGCTGCCGATTTATCTCCGCTACCGAGAGCCATGGGATGCACTCCTGGGTGATGCGATTGGTTTGCTGAAGCATCTGGGCACGGAGGCACTGCAAGAGGAAGCGCAGACGGGCGAGCACATTCGCCCGATCATGCTGCTGCAAGCGCAACCGGAGTATAAAGACAAGGCGAGTATCACCGTGGATACCGTGGAGGCGAAGCTGAAGGAGTTTGGCATTCCTGAGAACGAAATCTGCGTGCATACCGGCGACCGCCCCGGCCTGAACAAGATCAATGTGATGACGAAGGAATGCCCGGTGCGCTTCATCATCACCGTGCAGGCGCTCAAGGAAGGCTGGGACTGCCCGTGGGCCTATGTGCTTTTCTCCGTTGCCGAAATGAGCAGCAGCAAAGCCGTGGAGCAGATTCTCGGTCGCATCCTGCGAATGCCGAAGGCGAAGCGCAAGCAGCGCGATGATCTGAACAATGCCTATGCGTTTGTCGCCTCGACGAAATTCGATGAGGCGGCGAAGGCGCTAAAGGATGGTCTCATCGCGTCGGGCTTCGAGGGTCAGGACGCGGAGGAACTCATCATCGAGCGTGGACAACTTCCCGGCATGCAGGCGGAATCTCCGATACCTGACAAACCGGTGACGACCACGCTGTCCGACAAGCCGAAGGCGGCGCTGCCGGTGGCTGTCGTCGATGCAGTCACCTGGAATGCGAGCACTGGCGAACTGACGATCAACCAGCCGCTCACCCCGGAGCAAGAAACTGCGATGGAGAACTGGGCAGGTACCGACAAGGCCAAGGAAGCCGTGCGTGCGGCGGTTAATAAACGCGCAGGCCGTGCGCCGACAGCGGCGAAGCCGAAGAGCTGCCCGGCGCTGGACGGCGTGACGTTTAGCGTGCCAGTGCTTGCTCTGAAACAAGGCGAGTTCTTCCATCAGTTCGAGGAAGACGACATCATCGAACACAATCACTGGACGCTCTCGAAGTGCGATGCCGATCTGCCAAGCTTTGTGATTCCGAACACGAATCACGGCATCGTGATCGACATCGACAAGAACGAGGAGACGAAGAAGGAGAAGCTGCAACAGCGCTTCCTCGTCGCGGCGGACCGCCAGATGGAACTGCTGCAAACGACTGCCGCATGGCCCGTGGCGAAGCTGGTGAACGAGATCGACCGCTCCTTTGCCCATGCCGGACTGACCGATGCTGAAACCGGCATCTGGCTCACGCGAGTGATCTCAGAACTGGAGAAGCGCGGCATCACGCTGGAACAAATGACCGCGCATCGTCACCGGCTTTTCCGTGCCGTGTCAGCCCGCGTGAACGAACTGGAGAAACAGAACCGCAAGAAGACCTACGAGACGCTGCTCTTCGGAGATGGCTCCGGTGCGGTGCATGTGACGCTGGCGAGTGTGTTCACCTTCCATCCGACCAAGTATCCCGTCGGTGATCGATACCAAGGTCTCGAACTGCCGCGCCACTACTATAAGGAGATCGGCGCGATGAATGGCGAGGAGATCGACTGCGCAAAACTCATCGCCCACGACGCACGGGTCGAGACATGGGTGCGGAATCTGGAGCGTGAACCCAAGCTGTCGTTCTGGATTCAGACGAGCACAGACAAGTTCTACCCTGACTTTGTGGCGAAGCTCAAAAACGGCAAAGTGCTCGCGGTGGAATACAAAGGCGGGCATCTCGCCGGAAACCCGGACACCGTTGAAAAAGAACGTCTCGGCAAGCTGTGGGCGGAACGGAGCAACGGCAAGTGCTTGTTTGAAATGGTGAAGGGGCCTGGCGAGTTTGGGAGGATTCAAGACGCGATGCAGCGGGCGCAGGCGTGAATCAAAACCGCAGGATGGCCGCGAGCTGCATGAAGTTGCCGGGCGGTGCGGCGCCGGTGCCTGAGGCGAAGTTGCCGGGGAAGAAGTGGGCGTAGGCGAAGTCCAGGTCGAAGTTGGAGCGGAGCTGCCAGACGAGGCGGGCATCGAACTCCTGGCCGACGAAGCTGCCGCTGTTGCCGGTGGCATCGCGGCGACCAGACTTGACCCAGGAGTCGCGGTCGGCGGCGAGCCAGATGGCGCGGTGGATGATCTCGCACTTGAGGGTTTTGGTGGGCTGCACGCTGAAGCGCACGGCGGGGTTGATCATGTTCTGCCAGGAAAAGTAGCTGCTGAAGCCATAGAACGAATACGTCGCGCCGTAGAGCGGATCGAAGCGCTGGTTGCTGCTGTCGGTGGGGTTGCTGTCGCCGCTGGCGTAGTTGAGCCAGAGACCGAGGCGGGGCTTCCACGCGGTGGTCCAGGTGCGGCCGGCTTCGACATGACCGGCGAAGGCGCGATGTGTGAGGCCGCCGGACTGGCCCCATTGGCCGGCGAGGCTGAGGTCGTAGTCCCACGCATTGCCCTGGCCCCATTGACCGAAGGCATGCAGGCCGAAGGTGTGCAGATTCCGCCGCAGCGCGGTGGTGCCGGCCTCGCGTTGATCGAGCCAGAGCCAGTAGGGTTCTAGGACCACATGCGGCGACCAGCCGCGCCAGTAACCGGCGATGCCGTAGAGCATGAGGTCGTCGGTGGACTGGTCGAGGTTTTGAATGCTGCGGTTCACTGGCCGCACCGCGATGGCGTCGATCTCCCACGGTGCGTTTTCGTCGCCGATGCGCAGGCGGATGCCGTCGAAGGCGCTGATGGTGTTGCGGTTGCGGTTGCGGGAGATGAGGCGGCGATCGGCCCAGTCGAAGGCCATGCGGCCAACGCTGATGCTGAGTGGGGCATCACCGACAGCATCATTGAAATACAACTGCGCATAAGCCTGCAGCGGCTCCAGCTTGTCCACCACATTGGTCGTGGCACCGAGATCGCTAAAGAAGCGGCGGGAGTCCTGAAGCTCGAAGGCGAGGCGCAGCGGATCGAGTGCCTTTTTCACGCCGAGGTAGAGCAGGTTGCGCGTGACGAGCGCATCGTCGGAAAGCAGGCCAAAGGTGTAGTCATTGGCGCGCATTTCATAACGCGTGCGCGATTCCAAACCGATCTCCAGCCAGTCAGCACTGCTGCTGAAGGCATGCACATAGTCCGGTTTTTCCGCTATGCGATTGGCAGCGGCGCTGCGCGTGACGGCGGGCTTGAAGGCGGCGTCAGCGCCAGCGGCCTGAACAACGGCCACGGACGCGAAGGCCGCGATTAAAAGGCGTGATGCGTCTCTTAGTGTTTGGAATCCGATGGAGGTCATTTCTCACGGCGGGCTCGTTGGTTTCATCGAGACGAGACGTGTCGTGACCTGCTGGCGCACGGGCATGGGTTTGCCCTCGACCTTGAGCTGGATGGTGGCGGAGAAGACGGCGAGAGAGATGGTTTTGCGTTCGAGGTCGAAGAAGACGTGGCCGTTGACCTTGGAGTCGTCACCGAGGGTAACGAGGCGGTCAGTATTGAGGTCGCGGCCAGTGCTGTCTTTGTCGCGCTGGGTTTTCATGGTGCCTTCAAAGGCGATCTGGGCCTGGCGGTGGCCTTCGCGATCGACGATGCCGTCGAATTTGGCGTTGAGCTTCACCTGCACCGTCCCGGCCTGAGGAAAGGGGACGATTTCATCGGAGATCCATTTGTCGCCGGGGCGCACGGGGATTTTGGGCAATCCCATTTCAAGAGAGCGGCGATAGAGCGTGGCAAGCTGGCGGGCGTTGGCGATGGAGGTGAAGTCTGGCTCAGCACCGCCGGTGACCATCGAGCCGGTGTCCTTGGCATCAATGAAGGCATCCTTGTCATCGTAAACGAGGCTGAAGCCTTTACCCGCTGCAGCGCCGAGGGTTTGCTGAAGCCGAGGATCGGAGGAACCGGGGTTCTTGGAGTCGAACACATAGCTTTTGCCCTCGTAATTCATTTCGCCGAGCAGCGATTCGATCATCACCTTGGCCTCGGTCTGGCCTTGGGCTGTTTTTTGCACCGAGATGCTGGTGGTTTGATGCAGCTTGAGCTTCTGGTCGCTGGTTTTGCCGAGGGCGGTGAGAAAATTGGTCGTGTCGGTGTCTGACTCTTGAATGTAGGTCTGGCCGGGTTCCCAATGTAGCTTCAATTCCACTGGCGCATCCTGGGCAGGAGCAGGGCAGGGGAGACAAAGAAGCGTTGAAGCCAGAAGGGCGGCGGAGCGGAGCATGGGCCGAGGTAAGCCACCGGGCAGCGATTTGCAACGCAGCACTCCAGCGGCTTGCGGCCTTTTTATCACGCGGACGAAATCGCGCCAGAAGTTGGCACGCTTCCGGCTTTATCATCGTTTTGCAAAAGGTTGGACCAGGAAAATTTACCTTCCCACGGTTCTGATCGTTGCAATTTGTGAAACCACACTTCTAATTGCTGTTAACCATGAAAAAAGTCGAAGCGATCATCAAACCGTTCAAACTGGAGGATGTTAAAGAGGCCCTCTCCGAAGTCGGAGTCGAAGGCATGACCGTCGTGGAGGTCAAAGGATTTGGCCGCCAAAAAGGCCACACCGAGATCTACCGCGGAAGCGAGTACACCGTCGATTTCCTCCCGAAGGTGAAGATTGAAGTCGTCGTGGACGACAGCCGTGCCGACACCGTGGTTGACGCCATTGTGAAAGCCGCCAACACCGGAAAAATCGGCGACGGCAAGGTGTTCGTCAGCGCTGTGCTCGACGCCATCCGCATCCGCACCGGTGAGCGTGGTTCCGACGCTGTTGCCAGCAGCTAGTTTTCCCACCCCAAAACCGTAAACTTCAAACAAGCCGCCAGTGGTTCTGCCGCTGGCGGTTTTTTGTGCTCACGCATCAGCATCGGGGCCGTGTTGTGACTGTTTCGTCACTTCAGGCTAAGCCACATGCCTTGACAGCACCGGCCCCGCTCGCTCTAACTGCCACGCCCGTCACTTCCGGCGGATTTCCTCGCATGATCTCCTTCCAAAAAATCTTCGGCAAAACGGACGTGTTTTATGACCTGCTGGAAGCCAGCGCCAGTCAGGCACGGCAGAGCGTCCTAGCCCTGCACCCGTTGCTCTCCCAGCCTGCGGGTTCCACGCAAAACATCGACGCTTTCGCCGCCTCACGCCGTGAGGACAAAAAAATCACTCAGCAGATCAACGAGGCGTTGTGCCGCAGCTTTGTCACCGAATTGGACCGGGAGGACATCGAAGCGCTGGCAAATGCCCTCTATAAAATCCCCAAGACGGTCGAAAAGATCGCCGAACGCATCCTGATCAGCCGTGAGCGCTTGGGCAAAGTGGATTTCTCTCAGCAGGTCAAACTGATGGACACCGCCGCTGACATCGTTCTCACGATGGTCACGGAGCTGCGCAAGAAACTGCATCTGGAGCGGGTGAAGGATCTGAATGACAAGATTCAGCAGGTTGAGGGCGATGCCGACAAGTTGATCTTGAACTGCCTCCGCGAACTGTACACCGGTGAAAAAGACGCAGTCCAGGTGGTCATCCTAAAAGACCTCTACGATCTCATGGAAAAAGTCGTCGATCGCTGCCGTGACGCGGGCAATGTCGTCGCTCTCATCGTCCTGAAAAACTCCTGAGCCGCAGCCACCGCGATCCATGACCACCGCGCTGTTCCTGCTCCTCGTCGTTCTGCTCGTGGTGTATGCCTTCGAGTACATCAACGGCTTTCACGACACGGCGAACGCCATCGCCACCGTCGTGTCAACCAAGGTGCTCACGCCACGCCAGGCGCTGCTTCTCGCGGCCAGCATGAACCTCGTCGGCGCGTTCTTTGGCCAAGCCGTGGCGAAGACGATCCACAGCGGAATCGTGGATGACAAGGTCGTCGCGGTGACAACCCTGACCGTATTTTGCGCGATGCTGGCCGGCATCATCTGGAATCTGCTTACCTGGTGGTTTGGCATGCCTTCCAGCTCCACCCATGCACTCGTCGGCGGACTGATCGGTGCGAGCTTGGGGGCTTCGAACGGCAATTGGAAGGTGCTCATCTGGTCACGGGTGAAGATCGACAAAGTGACTGGCAAGGAGAGCATGGAGGGCATTTACCACAAAGTGGTACTGCCGATGATCACCTCGCCAATGCTCGGGCTGGTGGTGGGCTTTCTGTTCATGGGTTTCTTGTTCTGGCTCATCCGCAACTGGCGTCCGCACAAGGTGAACACGGTGTTTGGCAAGCTCCAGATCGTCAGCGCTGGCTACATGGGTTTCGGTCACGGCATGGCGGATGCGCAGAAGACGATGGGCGTGGTCATGCTGACGCTGTTTGCTGCCACGCAGGCCGGTGATCTAAATGGTTTGCCGGAGTGGCTGAGTTTCCTGAAAATTCCGGACAAGTCGGCCTCGATCCCCCTCTGGATCGTCTTGAGCTGCGCTTTCACGATGGCCGCAGGCACCTACGCGGGCGGCTGGCGCATCATCAAGACTCTGGGCCACAAGATGGTCAAAATGAAACCCGTGCATGGCTTCGCTGCTGAAACGACCGCAGCGACGATTTTGGCGGTCACCGGCTACATGGGCATGCCGGTGAGCACCACGCACACGATCACCACCAGCATCATGGGTGTCGGTGCGGCGAAGCGTTGGAACTCCGTCCGCTGGTCGCTGGTGGAGCGCATCATCTGGGCCTGGATCATGACCATTCCTGCCACTGCAGCGCTGGGCTATGCCTTCCACAAGCTCATCGCTGCATCGCAGTGATTTCTGCCAACGCGGCCCGCAGCGCCGCTACCATGCGCTCGATTTCTTCGAGTGTGACGCACAGCGGCGGCATCAGCACGATGGTGTTGCCGACGGGGCGTGTCAGTAGGCCGTGTTTGCGCGCCGCGAGGCAGACTTTCGTGCCCATGCTCAAATCCGGCGAATCCACCGTCATCGCCGCGATCATACCGCATTGACGGAATCGAGGCAGATCGCCCATCAACTCGCGCAGGCGGGCTATTTTGGCCGGAAGCTGTTCTAAAACCTGTTCATCACGAAAAACACGCAAACTAGCCAGTGCAGCGGCACAACCAAGCTGGCTACCTGCATAGCTATGGCCGTAAAAAAACGTTCGGCCTTCGTCCGGTTCACCGAGGAAGCCTTCAAACACACGCTCCGACGTCAATGTGGCTGCAAACGGCAGATATCCGCCCGTGATACCCTTCGCGAGGCAGAGGAAGTCGGGAACGACGTCCTCATGCTCGCAGGCAAACATCTTCCCCGTGCGGCCAAAGCCCGTCATGACCTCATCAAGGATCAAAAACACATCTTGGGTCTGACACCATGCATCCAGCGCCTTCAACATGCCTTGCGGCCACAAGCGCATCCCAGCGGAACCTTGGATCAGCGGCTCGATGATCACGGCGGCGATGCGGTTTGCATCGAGACCTGTAAGCTCCTCGACGCTAGAAATGCTGATGACACGATAGCCGAAATCATTGCCACTGCCCTTGAATAGCGGAATGCCGCCGAGGCTCGCTGCTCCGAGCGTGTCGCCATGATACGCACGATCAAAAGCGATCAACGTGTCGCGCTGCGGCCTGCCGTTTTGCTTCCAGTATTGCAAGGCCATGCGCACGGCGGATTCGATGGCCGTGGAGCCATTGTCAGTGAAAAATGCCCGTGTCAGCTTTCCATTCGGCACCAGATCGACGAGTTCCTTGGCCAGACGGATCGCCGGTTCATGCGTAAAACCCAGAAACGAGGTGTGCGCCACCTTACCGAGCTGTTCGATGATCGCCGCATTGATGGTGGGATGATTGTGGCCGTGGACATTCGTCCAGATCGAGCCATTGCCGTCGAGATATTCATTCCCAAACTGATCCCGCAGCGTGCAGCCCCGTCCCTCTACGAGCATCAGTGGCGTGTGGTCATCTGCACACCACTGCCGCATCGGCGTGAAGGGATGCCAAAGATGCAGCTTGTCGAACTGGAGAAGGGAATTGGACACAATTCAAAGAGTCAAACTGCCGCGAGAGGATGATCTTGGCATCTCATTCCCCCAGCAGCTTCTTCACCGTCTCCGCGATTTTCTTTGCGCCATCCGGCTCATAACCCGTCTTCACATACGCTACTTTGCCATCAGGGCCGATGACGACGGTGTGGGGGATGCCTTCGACGCCGAAGGACTGGCCGACGCGTTGATTGGCATCGAGGGCGACTTCAAATTTCCAGCCGCGGGTTTCGAGGAAGGTTTTCACGCTCTCTTTTGACTCGGCTTGATTGACGCCGATGAAGCGGACCTTTTTGGGATCGAAGTCGGCCATTTGGTCGATCATGTCGGGCAGAGATTTGATACAGGGCCCGCACCAGGTGGCCCAGAAGTCGAGTACGACGACTTTGCCCTTCTCCTGTGCGAGATCGAAGTCACCACCGGCGAGCAGAGGCAGTTTGAACGGCTTGGCGTCCTTTTTGAGCAGCGGCGAACTTTCTCCACCACTTTCGGGCAAAACGGGCTCGGGGGCGAACTTGAGCTTCCAGTCGCGCAAAGCCAGCATGGTGGCGCTTTCGTGGGGCGATGTACTGCGAATGATATAGATTTGATTCAAAGGCACCTGGCAGTCACCCAGCAGAGCGTTCGTGCCGATCACGGCTTCTTTGTCGAAGCGTGCCACCTTCAAGGCAAGGCGTGCACCGTTGTTGAGTTGCAGCCAGTGGGTGGTCGCCACAGGGTCGGACGCATGCTCGCGTGCCTCGAAGGCGGCACTGACATCGTCGATGGGTTTGATCAGCCACACAGCTGCCTTCACGCGATCACGCGGCACTTGGATGGTTTCCAAACCAGAGCGAATGGCGAAATGATTCGCGGTGGCTGCTTCGATCACGCCACGGAGTAAATCGCCGTTTGCAGCGAGCAACGCATGCCGTGGCGGGTCTTCTTTGCGAAAGCGCGGCACCGTCAGCGCATGCTCCTTGGCCTTCACATCGACGACGGGCACGGCAACACGGCCTGGAGCAATGCGAGCGCTGAATGAGTTGATCTTGACCTCGCGCTCACCATTTCCCCACAAACTGAACGGCTCGATGATGATACCACCGCCTGAGCGCATCTGGGGTGTGAGTTCGATCTTGCGCACGGATAGACCATTGAAGAAGACTTCAACGCTGTTCTCCGCAATGGAGATGCGCATTGGCATGGGGCCGTTGCTACGTGTGCGGAACTGCCGGTCCATCTGATCGCCGGATGCCTCAAGGCCAAAGCATACCTCGCTGCCCATGTGGCCGAACAGCAGATTGGTGCTTTTCGAGACCGCATCGACGCCGTCGCAGAACAATCGCACACGCAGAGCGCTGAAACCGTTGTTCACGAGCGTGAAGTTGATTTCGTTCACCTGCATGAAGGCGGGATGCCCCCAGGAGCCGCCTGGCTGGAAATCGAGCGCGTTCTTGCCATTGAGCTTCACCAGTTCAGGCCCACCGCGTACGCGCCGCCAGCCGGAATCTTCGAAGCCGTTCAAGTTCAGCGCGGCTCCGCCGAACTGGATGGCTTGAAGCTTGTCGGCGGGCAGATGCTTCACCGCGACCACATCGGAGTCGAGATCGACCTGCTTCGCATCGATCGCACGCAATGTTCCTGGCACGACGTCGCCATTGCTCAGATAAAACAGGGCATCACTGCGAATTCCCTCGGGTTTTGCTGCAACCGTACGTGTGATCTCGAAACTTCCTGCACTGATCATGGCGACAGCGTTCAAGCCGCCGACCACACGCCAGCGCGGCTGGGTCTCGCCACCTCCATCGAGAGTTCCGTGCAGTGGCTTTTTGTTCTCGCCCAGCGTGAGCACGTCGAGTGTGGCGAGGTCAGGTGATTTAGAGCCAGGTTTGTTCTCGCGTAGGTCCAGACGGCGGGCTTCGCCGAACTTGAAGGACACCGGATCTTTGCACCAACCGGTCTTCATCGTTGCCACTTCATTGCGTATATGCATGAGCAGGCCGGAGATCCATTCACCATCCGCAAACCACATCTCTGTGCCAGGTGAAGGCGCGCTGTAGAACGGCGAGGGAGGTTCCATTTCGATGCCGAGCACTTTGTCCCAGGTCAGCGTTGTTTCCTTGCGGTTGTCTTTGCTGCGCACGGTCAAACCAGTGGCGTTGGCACGCACAACGGATGCTTTGAGGTAGTGGCCGTCTGCTAGCTCCACACGTGGCCGCACATCCGTGATGTCGGTGGGCAAGACGCCATCCCAGGCACGAATGCGTAGGCCCTCGAGTTTTAAATCGGGGCCTTTGTTCAGCAGCGTGAACCCCATTGGTACCACTTCACCCGCAGTCGTGGGGCGCGCCTGCGCTTGCTGTAGTGCTTCGACTTTGGCCTGTGCCGCGCCCTGCACTACGCCGAACAAAGCACCAAACAACCCGCCACCACCGGCAGGTGCGGCAGGTTTTTTCTCCGCAGCCTTCGCTTTCGCTTTGGCATCCTCCACTGGCAGCTTGTTCGTTTCCGCCAGTTTCTTGCCGTCGGCGCTGTAAATGGCACAAAGGCCAGTCTTGCGGTTCCAGAACAAGGTCAGCGCCACACGATGGTCGCTATCCTTGAGGGTCTTGAGGCTTTGAAAAACGCGACCTTGCAGCACGACTTCATCAACCCAGGTCTCAATGGTCACACGCTCCTGCTCCGAAGCCTTGAGGTCAAGTTTGAACTCAGGGCTCACGGTGGAGGTGAGGTTGAACTGCATCTCCACCTGCTCAGGAAGATTCAATGGCAGGGTCGCGCTGCGATTCCAGCCATACTGCTTTAAGGCCGCCCCAGGAATCACCCGCCAGAGCTTGTTGTTGTTTTTGACGTCGCTCTCAATCCAGCCGCTGGTACTCGTTGGTGCTGCATAGAGCATGCCAGAACCACTCAGTCGCTTGATGCTCGCGACAGCGCTGCGCTCGATCTGCATCGTGCCAAAGCGGACCGATTTGAGCGTGAGCGTTTTCGTATCGATGCCAATGATGTTGCCGTAGAGTCGGGTGCCGTCGGCCATGCGCAGGCTGAAGGGTTCCTTGGTCGGCAGGTCTTCCGGCAGTTTACGCACGCGGCGCAGAACGCTCAGGCTGACTTTTAACGGTTCGGTAAACATTTCCGAACGCCAGACGACATGATCGTCCGTGATCTCCATCAAATGTCCGCCGATCCATTCGCCGCTCTGCCAATGAAGCTCCGAGGCGTGGCTCATCCCTACCAGAGCTAGGAAGGTGATGAGGCGTTTAGCGTTCATAGATTGGGAGGAAGCGGTAGTTCAGTGCCAGGGCCAGCAAAGACATGCCGGTGGCGTAGGCATCGTTGTTGAAGCTGCCATCCGCCGACTGCGTTTCGCTGAGCGCTCGTGCGGTGGCAGCATTCCATTTCTGCCAGGAGGTGTAGTCGCCCTGAAACAGCGCCTGCGCCATGTAGTAGCGGAAGTATTCCTTGTAGTTGCCTTCATTGTGCTCAAGCCGCTCACTGATGTGCTTGAGCGTGGCTTTGAACTCCTCGGTGTCTTTGTGCTTCGACACTGCGGCCACAATGGTCGCAATGGCGCTGCGGTTCATCGATTCACCAAAGCCACCAAAGCCGCCGCTGTAGGCCACGCTGCCATCCTTACCGGTGCTGCGGCGCATGTACTCCAGCGCGGCATCGATCACCTCATCTGACACTTCCATGCCAGCGTTGCGTGCTGCGAGTAATCCCATCAGCATTGCACCCGTGACCGAGGTGTCCGCATCCGTCGAGTTCGGCATGTAACGCCAACCGCCCCAACGGTTCGCTTTTTGCGACGTGCCAGCGCAGCGGATCGCGAGATCGAGTGCCTGCGAGATTGTGCGCAGCGGCTTGCCACCTTCCCACAGCAGTGCTTCATCTACCGCACCGTAGGCTTCAGACAAAGCCAGCATTGCAAACCCATGATGGTACATGCTATTGGGTAAGTAACCGGTGCTCGCATCCTGGCTGCGGATCATTGCGCGCAATGCTCGACGAATATTCGGTGCATAACGCCCGAAGTTCGGATCCTCTCCGCTGGCGAGAAACGCCATCACGCAGATGCCATCGACTCCCGCGCCGTCATTACCGCCTTGCCAGCCTCCTTGTTCGCTTTGCTTCGATGCCAGCCACGTTAGACCACGTTCATAGACTGTTTCGACTTCCTGCGGGATTGCACCGCCAAAGCGCAGTGCTGGGTCTTGTGCTGCGGCAGGAAAAGCCGTGCAAAGCAGCATCAGGCAGGCGGGAATCATGAATTGCTTCATTGGTCGATGATAAAACCTCCGTTGATGATTCCTCTGTTCGCATTGCCATTCGCACCTTGCTTGACGCGTTGCTCGTGGTTCTGCTTGATGCCTTCCCAGTACTGCATCGCGTCGGGGAGATCACGATCCTTGCACAGCTTCCATTGCTCAGGCGTCAGGATTGCCTGCATTTCCTTATCCGGCACGCCGCCCATCGGCACCAGCGCGTAGTAGTATTGCAGGAACCACTGTTGGGACATGTAGCGTTCGATGTCCGGCAGATATTCGGCTAGCACTTTCTGAATGACCGCCTCGATCCTCACGCACTGCACCGCTGTCAGTCGGCGGCGGCGGTCCAGTTCAGAGGTGCTCATTGCTGCCATCGCCTTCAGTCGATAGTCGCGCCGTGCGTCCACCACCTGCTTGAGTTGCTTCTGCTGCGCTTCATTCAGGGTCGTGCTCAAAGCTTCCTTCCAAACCGCTACCTCCTGTGCCTCGCCTTCATTGCGGCTGAAGTTCACGCGTTCTGTGCCTGCCAAGGCCTGCAAAATGTTTTTCGCGTTGGCTGTCTGCACGCTCGACCGCACATAGCGCTCCAGTGTCTGCCGCCACGAGCTTAAATTCTGCTCCACAGCGCCCTTCGCCGCGGTGGTGAGCCGCGCAACATCTGGAGCGGGCAACGTCAGCACTCGTGTCGCGTCCTCCACCAGTGGCATCATGACTGCAAGCACGCGTTTGCGCTCCGCCACAAACATTTTGTACAAATGCGCCGAGATAGCTGCCTCCATGTCTGGCACCTCAGCACTGTTGCTATTGATGTTAGGCAGGCCGTTGCGTGAAGAACTGCTGTTCGAGGCAATCAATTCCTTCCAATGCTTCCATTGCACGTCGTCGAGAATCGATCGCACCGTTTCTTCCTTGGCCTTGCCCGCGTTTTGAAAGAGCTGTGTAGCGTTGTAGCTCCAGTACTGCTGACGGCGCTGCTCCATCAGCGGTTGCATCAGATCTTTGAGCAGCGGCTCAAGCTTTGTGCGCTGGTCGGCGTTCAGAACTAGAGTCCTGTCCATCTCAGCGAGACAAGCACGCGCAATGGCACCGCAGGTACGCTCCTCGCGCTGCTTATTCTCTGCGGCCATGCGCGTCCGTTCCTCTTCGGAGAGGATTTTTTTTAGCCCATCCTTCCAAATCGGCAGTGCCGTTGCCTGCTGTTCTTCGTTGATGCCAAAATAGACATTGCCGCGAATGCGTTTGCGCTCTGTCGCTGAATAATTCTTCGCCTGTTGAAGCCAGCCCTTTCGCGCTTGCTTCAGTGACTCTTGAATCGCCGCTTTAGACAGTTTTTCCAACTCCTTCTGCCGCTCCTTGCTCAAACTCAGCGCCACCGTGATGCTGTCGATCTCGGAGGCTAGCGCTGTCTCCATCTGTTGCTCAGCCTGCTGCTCAGATGGCTTGATCATCTCTGCCAGTTCCGTTTCCTCCTTAGCACGCTGTTCCTGATCAGCTTTCTGCCAAGTCGCGATCTGTTCCGCTGGTAGCACTTTCGCCGCCGTATCATCCCAGACTTTATTCCAGGCATCGCCACGCGGCCGGTCGAAGCGGATGTAGAAAGAACTGCTGCCCGTTTTCTTCTGTCTGGCATCGGGTGGCATCGTCCGCAGCATGCCCGCTGCGCGTTTCTGCTCCGCTAGGCACAAACGGTTTAAAAAGGCCTCCGCCGCTTGCTTCAGCGCAGCGATTTTTTCCTCCGGCAATTGCAGCGTCTTGGTCATTAAGGCGATCTTTGCCTGTAAGTCCTCGTTCATCGGCCCACGTGACTCACGCACCCAGCGTTCAAGATAAGCAGCGATCTCCTCATCAGCCTGCTTCTTCACTTTTGCATCCGCCGTATTCCAGGTCGCGAAACGCGCCTCACCGAGCGTTATCTTCAATGCGGTTATCCATGCCGCATCTTCATTCGGCGGTGTCCAGTCCTCGATTGGTTCTCCCGGTCCCGCGTTCTCCGGCTTCCATACGCCGATATGTCGGATTGCCGCCGCATCGGACGTGCGCGAGAGATACGTGCGCATCATCACAATCGCCTGCGGCTCCCAAGTCTTCAATGCCACCTCCACCGCCTTTGCCGCTGCGTTCTTCAACGTGGTCGTCTCCTCCGGCGTGAGTTTCGCCGCTTCATCCACCGCCTTGATCACCTCGTCCATGTGCGTGGTGAGCTGCTTCAGCTTCTCCGGCGCGCATTTTCCCACAAACTCCGCCAGTACCTTCTCCACCGCTTCTGAAAGCGGCTTCTTCGTCTCGGCACGCGTCAGCGTTTGCGCCTGCGCAACATCGAGACTGACAAAAAGAACGGTGAGCAGCACCAGAAGCCTCATTTCACCGTGCCTCCTGACTCCAGCTTGTTGAAATACGCATCCAAGCCTGTCTTGAATTCTTCCGGCAGTTCGCGTCCGGCTTTGCCGGTCGATTGACCGACCGGACGCACCTCGGCCTTGCTCTCCGCATCACTTCCCGGTCCCAAATCGGCCAGCGCTGCTTCAGATGCCGATGCCGCCGTGCCACCGCCGCCGGGATTCGATCCACCGCCGCCACCACCGCCCTTGCCCTGACGTTTCGCCTGCAGCAGCAGTTCAATCGCTTCCGTCTCCGCCGCAATCGCCGGCGCTCCCGTGTCCGCTTTGTCCAAAATGCCCGCTGCTTCCATCATCACGCCCATCACCGCATCCAGCAGCTTCAGCTCTTTGCCAAACTTCTCATTCCCCTGCGGCAGCCGCAGGATGTCATCAAACGCGCCCCGCGTGTTTGCCTGAATGCCAAACTGCTTCGAGGCCAGGTTCGCCGACTTCTTGGCATGCTCTCCATCTTTCAGCGCCGCCTTCGCACTTTCTAGCTCACGTGTTTCATCGCGTAGCTTCATCTCATCCCGCAGCGACTTCATCACCTTGAGCACAATCTCCGGCGGCAAACTGTCTGCGCTGCAACTGCTGCACGATTTGCATTCGCTCGCGGCCACCATCTCATCCGCCCAGCGATCCAGCGTGTCCGCCCAAAATTCCGCGCCCGACATGCTGTTGCCGCTCAAATTTACCGCCGCCTGATCACCCAGCGTTGAAAGCGCCTTGATCACCTGCGTCTCCTTCATCTGCCCGATAATGTTTTTGAAATGCATCTCAGGCTTGCGGGCAAAGTAGGCCTCCAAGTCGCTCTGAATCAAGCGCACCGTCTCGCTCTGCTTCTTTTCGTTCTCGGCAATCGTCGCTGCGTCCTTCACCGGCTTTCTTTCCAGGCCAAACGCGCTCAGCGTCTTCGTGTTCAAATCCTTCGCCGCCACCAATTGCTGCCGTGACGCCGCCTTGAAGCGCTTCACAAACGTGCTGGCCTCCAGGCTTGCCAAGATCGCGCTTAACTCATCCGACACCCGCGCAAACTCGGCCAGCAGCAGCTTCTGCTCATCAATCGCGTCATCCATCTTCTTCTGCGCAGGCGATTGCGCCTCCTGCGGTTTCTCTTCTTCACCATCCTTCTTCTTGCTCGGAGCCGCCGCCATCTGCGTCGTCGGTAGTTTCATCGTGCTCGGCTTCGGTGGTGACGGCTTGGCATTCGGATCAGCCGGCTTCTGCTCCGCCTTGCTCATCGAACCTTCCTTGTCCGCGATGCTCGGCATGTTCTCCTTCTTCTGCTCCTCCGTGGAAGGCTTGCCGCCTTGCGATCCCTTCGGCAAATCCGGCCCGTTCGCAATCTGCGGCGCACTCGGCTTGCTCTGAGAAGGTTTTCCTTCACCCGGCTTCGCCTCTTTAGAACTCTGCTGCGATGGATTGGAGGGCGAGTTGCTCGCCGTGCTCTGATTTGGCTTCCCAGCATTCGCTCCCGAGCTCTCCTTCAACAAATCCGCCACACTTGGCATTCGCTTCGCCGCGATGTCCTGCAACGACTTGAGCATCGTCGCCCACGATTCGAGTCGCTTCGCATCGAATTCATCATTCCGCGTCGCCTGCTCCACCAGACTGCGTCCGCTTTGATTCAAATTGCCCAGTCGCGCCGCGTTCGCATTCTCCGCACTCGCCTGCTGCGCGATCTTGCGGCGGTTCTCGGGGCGATCCAGTTCCGCCGGGCTCATCGCCCGCAACTCCTTGTTCGTCGCATGCAATTGCTGCTCACGCTCATAGCTCTCGCGTGCCGCTTCCAGCCACTTGCCGAACTGCTCCGTCAGCCACAGTGCGTGATCGGTCTTATTCAGAACATGCAGCACGAATGCCGCTGAATACGCCCGCTTCCGGTTTGGCAGGTAATCCTCCGCCCAAGCACGAATCTCGAGCGTCTGCGGCTCCACCCCATCACGCGAGGCACAAAACGTCGCCTTGTTAGACAGCTCTTTCTTCTCCGGAGCTCCAGCAGCGGCGATTTTGTCACCTTTCGTCTTGTCATCGTTCACGCTGCGCCATTCCAGGCCCGTGCGCTGAATGCCGAAGTCATCCTGCACATTCACGTCAAAAACGACCACTTCCGAATCCAGCACCACCTGCTCCTGCGTCTCGCGCCGTGCCGCCAGTCGAGGTGATTCATCTTCTATCGCGTTGATCTTCAAAAGCAGCGGCTCACGCGGCGTCAAACCATCGCGATCCTTCCACATCACATGCTTTTCCGCATCGGCAGCCACTTCATGAAAAGGAGTCGTTACCTTCGCGCCAGAAACCTTCTCCGTCTCACCATCGACTTCCGCTGAAGCCAGTTCTCGTGATGCTGTCGCCTCCAAAGACGCTTTCGCCCCCTTCAACACACTCACCGAACCGCCGCGCACCTCGATCACAGGCTCCGTCTTGTATTTCAAATACTCCGGCAGTCGCGTGCGCACCGATAAGGCCGCCAATTCAGGCCGCGTGCGTGGCAAAACGTTTAATGTCTTGCGCACATCGCCCAGCGACAGTGAAAGGGCGGCGTCTTCCTTCTGCGGCGGAAAGGCCAGCGGGTAAGCGCCTGCCTGCAACTGACTCACAATCGCCGGCTGATCACTGATCTGTGCTTTCGCCCGCGCTGGCGACCAGCGCGTGTCCTTGTCGAGCTGCACCTTCAAATCAAACGGCTCCGCATACGGCACAACGAGCCGATTAGGCAGCTTCTCGATCTTCGCGAACGTGAAACGCTCCACATCGCGCCACGGCGTCACCCAGCGTACCATGGCATTCCAAGCCGCGTCCGGCACCAACGTCAACGCAGTCACAGCCAGCATCGCCGTCACACCTGCGGCCCAGCCCCATTGAAAATGCTTCGCCTCCGGCACCGCATGCGAGAAATCCTTGTCCTTCACCGCTTCCGCGGCCTGATCCATCGCTGCTTGCACCAGCCGCTCGCTGCGCCCTGCCGAGCCCGCTTCCACATGCGCCAGTTCCACGATGCCGAGCAATTGATCACCCAAGCGCGGGAATGTGCTCTTCAACAACCGCGCCGCATCCTCAAGACTCCGCTGCCGCCATACCCAGCGATGCCACTTCAGCGGCAGCCCCAGCCCTAAAACCGCCGCGCCAGCGATCAGCAACGACGCCCGCAGCCAAACTGGCGTTTCCATCACTCGATCCAGCGCAAACACGAGCACATAAGACAGCGCAATCCCAAAAGCCGCCGCCAGCAGCCCTTCCGTCAGCTTCACGATCCAGACGCGTTTGCGAAAATCCGCCAGCTTGGTTTCGAGGATGACCGGTAATTCTGTTTTCATAGGCTGGAGGACAGGTTCAAAATTTGAAAGGAATCATCATGATGCCGTCTGTTTTAAGACGCTTCAGTGCTCTTTTGTCCTTCAGCAGGAAGGTGATTAAAATCATGATAGGAAAATACGGAATTTAAGCCTGAGGGTCAAGACAGCTCTGCTCTCGGCCGGCCTATTCAATGCCGAGGCATAAAGCCACACCATGTCTCCTCGATCTAAATTTGGCGCTGTTGCTACCAATCCGTCCAAGAATCGACAGGCATAAGTTTATGTCGACCTGTCAAATCGCGCATTTACGTGCCGTTAACGCCGCATGAAAATCGCGCACTGCCAGTTCGAGCCTTGGGTCGGAGATTTCGACCATAACTTGTCCCGTTTTGAAGAGGGCCTCAAACGTGCCGATGCAGAGGGTGCGAAGATTGTCTCTTTTCCTGAGTGCTTCTTCACTGGCTATCCCGATACCGAGGCAATGGCTCGCCAAGGCGCCTTCGCAGCCGATTCACCTCAAATGAAACGCATTCTCGACGTCACGGTTCGCCATGCCGCCGTCGCGATCGCGGGTTTTAACGAGCTGCGCAGCTCGGAACTCTACAATACCGTCGTCGTCGCCCACCACGGCCAGAAGCTGGGTCTATACAGCAAATGCTCCGCCTATATGAAGTTTCATCAACAGGGCCGCGACTTTCCCGTCTGGGAGATCGACGGTCTCAAGTTCGGCGTCCTCATCTGTGCCGACGGCGGCTACATTGAGCCGGCGCGCATCCTCGCGCTCAAAGGCGCACGCGTCATTTTCGCCCCGCACTTCAACTACATCAGCGACAAAGGCCTCATCGCTCACTTCATGAAAGTTCGCGCCGACCACGCCGCCCGCGCTTGTGAAAACAATGTCTATTTCGTTCGCGGCAACAACGTCGTCCTCGATCCTGCTAAATCCGGCATCATCAAGAACACCGGCATAGGCTATGGCGACAGCTATGTCATGGACCCGCAAGGTGAGCTCTTGGTTCAAAGTCGTCGCCATCAAGAAGATTTCATCACCGCCGAAATTGATCCCCATCACCCACAAGACACTGCTTGGGGTCTCAGCAAAAGCGCCTGGAGCTTTCGCGAGTTCGCGCCGTTCGTGGCGGAGGCTATGAAGCAGTGAGGGTCGTAAATTTAGCAATCATTGGCAAGACGTGTGCGAGTTGTTTCTTCATAATCGTGCTCCTACTCGTCCAGCGCCGTCATCGGAAAGTCGGTGCTGTGTGTGTGCTGCGCGGCCATGATCGTTTTCATCTTCGCGATGAGTTCGGGATGTTGGGCGGCAACATCCTTCGTTTCAGCGGGATCGGTGGCGATGTTGAAGAGTTCTTCGGTGACGGCGGCAGTTTTGGTTTTCGCTTTGCCTTTGGCGACGAAATTGCGGCGCACGAGTTTCCAGTCGCCCATGCGCAGCATTTGCTGGCCACCGTAGCTAGGGAACTCGCGGTAGAGGAATTCACGCTCGGGCTGTTTCTCACCGAGGAGTGTCGGCGCGAAGCTGATGCCATCGGTTTTCGGAGTTTTGTCCTTTGTGTCGACGAGTTCGAGCAGCGTCGGCATCCAATCCTCGAATCCAGTGACGCGGTCGCTGGTAGAAGCAGGTTTGATTTTGCTTTTCCACCGCACGATGCCCGGTTCGCGGAAACCGCCATCATAGAGCGTGCCTTTGCCATCGCGGCGGCCTTCGCTGGAGTTGAAGAAGGCGCAGTCGGTGCCAGCGAGACCTTGATGCGTGCCGCTGACAGGACCGTTGTCGCTGGAGAAGATGAAGATAGTGTCATCATCGAGGCCGAGTTCAGCGATAAGTGACATCATTTTGCCGATCTCGCGGTCCATGCGCGTGATCATGGCGGCATACGCGGCCTTGGGTTTGAAATGCGGGAGGTAGCCGTTGCCACCGGGATAGGGCGGGTCGTCGAACTTGCCGAGGTATTCCTGCAATGTGTCATCCGGCACCTGAAGTGCGACGTGCGGCACGGTGGTGGGCCAGTAGAGGAAGAAGGGCTTGTTTTTGTTGTCGCGGGCAAACTTGAGCGCCTGCTCGGCGATGAGATCAGCGGAGTATTCGGTGCCTTGGAAGCGCTTGTAGCTCTCGGGCTTCGTCGGATCTTCGTCGGGCTTGAGTTTGTCGGCGGCAGGAAACGGCGGGTTCTTGAGGTCGATGGTCTTGTCGTTGTCCCAGAGGTAGGTGGGATAGAAGTTGTGCGCGACGCCCTGGCAGTTGTAGCCGAACCAGCGGTCAAACCCCTGCTTCAGCGGCTCCCCCGTGGAGCCCGGCCCACCGAGGCCCCACTTGCCGAAGCCGCCCGTGGTGTAGCCCATGCTTTTGAAGACTTCCGCAAGGGTGAGCGTGGCATCAGGAATCGGAAACTGCCCTTCATGCTCCGGTTTGCCAACGTGGGATAAACCTTTGGCATTGGCAGCCTCACGGTTGTCGCGAATAAAGGCATGACCCGGATGCAGGCCCGTCATCAGCACACAGCGCGATGGCGCGCAAACGGCGTTCCCAGAATAATGCTGCGTCAAACGCATGCCCTCCGCCGCCATGCGATCCAGATTCGGCGTCTTGATGTACTTCTGGCCGTAGCAGCCGAGATCGCCGGGCCCCAGGTCGTCAGCGAGGATGAAGATGATGTTCGGCTGGCGGGCCTGGGCCGCGAATGCGCTGAAAAAGAACAGCAGGCAGGTCAGGAGCTTCATGGTGGAATGGGAACGGCTGAAGGCGGCGTTTCTTGTTTGGACTGGCGTTTTGGTAGCGTGTCGAGCTTCCAGTTCAGCCAAAGCGTCAGCAGCAGCATCGCGGCGATGAGCAGCGCAATGACGTAAAAGCCGGGGCGGGAGAGAAACTTCATTGGAAGAACGAAAGAAGACGAAAAAAGCGTTTTTCACAGCGATTGAATCACAACTCCCATCCGATGAAACGGCTTTTATTACTCACCCTGCTGCTAAGTGCTCTGCAATCTGCCCGCGCACTTACGGAGGAGGAGATTCAGCGCTACATTGATGAAGCGATCAAGGCGGGCGGCGGCGAAGTGGTGATTCCACCCGGCGTTCATCTCATCGAGCACGGCTTGATGATCAAGGATGCGAAGAAATTGCGAATCATCGGCTTAGATGCTGAGGAAACGGTGCTGAAACTGCTGCCGGTGACTTATGCGATCGCTAAAGGAGTCACTGAGGCAGGCGCGACCAAGATCAGCGTGAAAACGCAGCGTGGTATCAAGTCAGGCATGCGCTTGAAGCTCGAGTGCGATGGCGAACTGGATTCCTTCACGAAGAAACCGAAGCCTTACCATCTCGCCATCGTGAAAGCGGTGGAGAAGGACGCCATTCAACTCGATGCGCCGCTGAAATTCCCGGTTCCCGAAGGAACGATGATTCGTCACGAAGACGCGCCGAACCTCATCGAGGTTCGTGGCAGCAGTGAAGATGTGCGAATTGAAAAAATCACGCTCGATGGCGGGCGAGTGGACGGCGACCCGCTGGTGCGCGGCCATGCGCAGTTGTGCGGCGTGATGGCATCGGGTGCTTACAGCTATGAAAAGGGGCCAACCGGACCACGCGTGAAGAATTTGAGCATCAAGCGCTGCTTCATCCAGAACTGCCACGGGCGCGGCATTGCGCTGTATTCGGTGGAAAGCGCTGAGATCGATGGTTGCACCATTCGCGACACGTCGGACGAAGCGATCGACTTTGATCACTTCACGGTGAAATCATTCGCCACGCACAATCACATCGCCCGTAGTCTCATCGGTGTGGAGTTGAATGACGCCACGGACTGTCTCGTGGCTGGCAACGATTTCCGCGAATGTGGAACGGGCATCAACCTCTGGCGCTGGTGCAAACAGCCGGGCCTCAACGAAGGTAATCTGATCGTGCAAAACGTGTTCGAGAAAACGATCGGCAACGCCGTGCAGATCGCCACTGGCACGCAGCGCAACACCATCGCGCAAAACGAGATCAACGGTTCCGGCAAGAACGGCATCATCCTCGCTGGTGAAGATCAGATCGTGAAAGCGAACCAGATCACCGGCAGCGGCATGAAGGCCATCGCGATCAATGAAGGGAAGCACGAGATCGACGCCGCCAAGTGAGGTGCGTTTTTATGCGTACAAGCGCTCCACCAGACCCACGGCCCGTTCCCCCGGCAAGGCACCGATTTCCATCTGGTTCATGACGTAGGCAAACGAGATGCCGTTTTCAGGATCAGCAAAGGCGAGGCTGCCGCCGGCTCCGGGATGGCCGAAAGCGAGCCTGCTGGGGCCAAAATGACGACGCAGTTTACCGCCGTCGGATTCGGGATCGGTGTTCAAGGGGTCCTGCATCATGCCGGTGGAGAAGGCGATGGGTGTGAGGAGCGCGGAATCGTGTTCCTGCGTGAGCGTCTGCTCGAAGTGTCGCACGACGGACTCAGGCACGAGCTGAGAGCCGTTCCAGCGGCCACCTTGCGCGAGCATCGAGTAAAATTTCGCGAGGCCATGCGCGCTGCCGACGCCGCCCATGCTGGCGTAGCCGGGCTCCCAGGTGGAGCTTTGATTGAAGTCGCTGACGGCGTTCAAACCAAAGGGCGAGGTGAACGTGCGCTGCGTGAGCGTGCCAGCGCTGTTGAAGGCCTTGATGAAGGCCTGGTCACTGTTGGCGATGCTGATCTTGCCGGGATAGATCGGCGAGACGCGGTCCCATTGCGCGCTGGGCAGGCCGATCCAGAAGTCGAGCGCCATTGGGCTGCCGAAGACTTCGCGGAAGTATTCACCGAGTGATTCGGTTTCGGCGAGACGGCGCACGATTTCATCCATCAGGAAGCCGAAGGTGCGAGCGTGGTAGCCTTGGCGCGTTCCTGGTTCCCACAGTGGGTGCTGGCGTTCGAGGGCTTCGACGACGGCATCGTAATTGTAGATGGGCGTGGGCGCATCCAGCGCGCATAAGCCAGCGGTGTGCGTGAGCAGGTGGATGAAAGCGACATTGGATTTACCTCCGCCGACGAACTCGGGCCAGACTTCTGATACCGGGCAGTCGAGTGGGATACCCGCTTCTGCGAGCGCGAGCATGCAGCACACAGCGGCAGGGCCTTTGGTGGCGGACCAAACGGGCACGAGCGTGTTTTGATCCCACACGCGTGTGCGAGCTCGGTCGCAGTGGCCGTGGGAGAGGTTCAGCACTTCACGCCCATGCTGCCAGATGGAAACGGAAGCACCCATTTCCCAGCGGGTGCTGAAACTGCCCTCGAACCATGTGGCGACGGCTTGGAGATTTGCGGCGCAGGCTGGCGTGTTCATGCGTGATGGGACTCCAGTTGTGCGCGTAGGCAGTCGAGATCGTGATCCTTCTTCGCGTGCAGTCGCAACGAGCCATCCATTTCAAACGCACGCTCCAGATAGGTGAGCGATTTGTCGAAATGACCGAGGCGGGCGTGGTAGCAGCCCATGTTGTAGTAATAAACGGGCTTGGTGCGCAGTGTGGCGGGTCCGCGCGAGAGAACATCGACCGCTTCGACGGTCTGGCCGAGTTCATGCAGGCAGAAGGCGGCGTGGATGAAGCCGCCCGGCTCCATCGGTTCCTGCTGGCAGAGTCGAGTGGCCAATGCGAGCGCCTCTGCCCAGCGGAGATCGCCCATGAGGCAGAGCAGCGTGATCTCGATGACATCCACACGGCCATGCATCTCCACCGGCAGTGGCGACAGTTCCTCACGGGCCTCTTCATGGAGTCCTAGCTCCACGTAGCCCTGTGCGGCGATGATCCTGCGTTCGGCTTCGGTCATTTTCAGTGTGATGGTCGAATGAGAACGCAAAGCGCGCGCAGGAACAAGGTTTTTCCTCCTCCTGTGCAAAAAGCCCGCGCTCAGACTGTCTTCGCCTCACGCAGCTTTTTTGCCATGTCTATGCGCGAAGTGACTTCCCAAGTGCTCCAGGTAGCGATGTAACTGACGAGTGAGACGAGAGCCCCCAGGAGGATGCCGCCGACGAGCATGACAGGCGCATGCTCCTTAAGCACGACCCATGCTTCGACGATCGAGTCCGGCAGATGCGTGGGGAAAGGTGTGGCCGGCACCGTGGTGTAGAGGGCTAGGAACCATTTGCCGATGGCGTATTCCAGCCAGGCCATGAACGGCACGGTGACGGGATTGCTCACCCAGCAGAGGGCGATGGCGATGGGGATGTTCACGCGGAAAATGGCGGACAAGATGATGGCCGCAGGAGTCTGGATGGGCAGGAGCTGCAGCGTGATGAACATGCCAACGGCCATGCCGCCGGAGAGCGTGTGCTGCGTGGGCTTCCACACGCGCTTGTCGAGGAAGTGGCGTGCGAACCAGCGCATGCCGGGGCTGCGCCGCAGTTTGCGTGGATGCTTGAGGAAGCGGATGGTTTTGAACACTGAGCGGCGAAACCAGCCGCGAGCCATCGTGAGCATGATCAATGGCCTCCTTGGTAAACCCACATAAGCAGCGCCGCACCGAGTGCGATGCGATACCACGCGAAGCCGTTGAACGTGTGCCCCTGCACAAAACGAATGAGCCACTTCACCACGATGAAAGCTGAAATGGCGGAAACCAATGTACCCAGCACCACCATCGCCCAGTCTTCGTTTCCCACCTCGCCATCTTTAATGGCGGAGAGGATTTTGAAAGCGCCAGCGGCCATCAAGGTGGGAATGCCCAGCAAAAAAGAAAACTCCGTGGCAGCAGGACGTGCGACGCCGAAGGCCAGCGCCATTAAGATGCTCGCGCCTGAACGCGAGGTGCCAGGAAACACCGCCGCGAGCAACTGCGCCAGCGCCACGGCGATCACGACGGTCCAGGTGATGTTAGCCGTGCCGGATTTACCTTTGTGCAAGAATTCCAGCAGCAAAATCACGAAGCCACCGATCAAAGTGGCCCACGCGACCGGCGGAATTGTTTCCGGCAGCTTGATGCCGAGCTTTTTGATCAGCAGGCCACCGACAGCGGTAATGAAGAAGGAAACGAATAGTTTGGCGAGATAATCACGCGTAGCAGGATCGCCCAGAGTGGTGGCCAGATGCTTCAACCGCTGCGTGAAAACTGCCAGCACGGCCAGCACGGCGCCGCTTTGGATCACCACATTGAACAGATCGCTTTTCGCCGGGAGCAGGCCAAGGTTTTGCGGGATGAGCAGATGCCCCGTGGAGGAGATAGGCAGGAATTCAGTGACACCTTCAATGATGCCGAGGAGGATGATCGCGAGCCAGTCAGGCATGGGAGGGTTGGGGAAGATGCTTCGGAACAGGGGAGAGGCGACTGTCGGGCGTGACGCAGAGCTTTGCAAGCACGCTGCACTTCACTCACTGCATTCGATCTGGAAATTTTGCTACAGTGGGTCATGAACTGCGTGCCGTAGTTTTTCAAGCTGGCCTTTGTGCCGAATTCGGCTACCATCACTGCCCCTTTCCGGCATGCCAGCCAGTGCCTCCAACCCATCTGCGTCGCCCGTACGTCGCCATCCTGCACGGTGGCTGGCAGTGCTATGCGTGTGCTATTCAGCGCTGTTGGCGCTCTCGCCACAGGCCCTTGCCCAGTCTGGTTCGACGATGCGTGTTCGCCTCGCTGATGGTTTTGATTTTCCTGTGGGCAAACCGGATGCCGATGGCTTCTACAAAGCACGTGGCTACTGGCCCAATGGTCACCTTGGCGAGGACTGGAACGGACGTGGAGGCGGTGACAGTGACCTAGGCGTGCCGATTTACGCCGTCGGCCGCGGTGTGGTGATTTTTTCTCAAAACATCGGCGTCGGCTGGGGCAACTGCATCCTCGTGCGTCATATTTTCCGCGAGGCCGATGGCAAGATCGCGATGGTGGACTCACTCTACGCCCATCTGCATGAGCGTAAGGTGAAGTTGCATGAATTGGTCGAAAAAGGCCAACTCGTCGGCACGATGGGCGGCAACAACGGCATGTACCCGGTGCACTTACACCTCGAAGTGCGCAAAAACCTTCACATCGGCATGAATCGCTCGCAGTTCGCCCGCGATTCCTCGAACTACTACAGCCCGACCGCCTTCATCAACGCACGCCGTGTGCTCTCCTCTAGCATGCAGAAATACGACGTGCCGGTAAACAACTTCGCGCCCTATGGACGAGCGCTCGCCGATACCAATAGCGACGGCGCACACACCGCCAGCGTGGACGTGCCTTCCTTCAAAAGTGGCTCCAGCACTTCCAAAGACGAGCCAAAGCAGGAAGATGATTTTTGGTCACGCCTGAAGGCCAAGATGCGCGGCGGCCAGGCCACGAATGGCACGGACGAAAAACGCTGAGCCAGCGCCTGCCAAAAGATGCATTGGGTGAAAACCTCGTCTTGACGGTTTCATGCCGCACCTACGAGACTGAGCCCGCATGAAGCGCTCACTCCCTTCTCTTATCGTGCTGCTGGCCTGTCTGGCAGTTTTTACCTCTCTCCACGCTCAGCAGCCCACCGATCAAGGCATGACTGAGGAGGACAAGAAACTCCTCGATGCTATGGAGAAGATCGGCTGGGTTCGTGAAGGCACGGGAGATCTAGGAGGCATGGCCAAGATTGCTATTCCGAAGGGCTACCGCTACACCAACGGCAGTGCCACGAGCAAGGTGCTGGAGCTGTTTGGCAATCTGCCCATGTCTTCCGCCTCAGGCATGCTCACCACGGAGGGCTTTGGCCCATGGATCATTTTCAGCTACGACGATGCTGGTCATGTGAAAGATGATGAGAAGGACAAGATCGACGCTGATGCGCTGCTGCAAACCAAACGGGAGCAGGTAGCGGCCTCCAACGAAGTGCGCAAAGAGCGCGGGCTGAATGAACTTGCCCTCGAAGGCTGGGCCATTCCACCACGTTACAATGACAAGACCCACACTCTGGAATGGGCGTTGAAGGTCAAAAGCGTGAACTCCGGCGGCGTCTCCATCAATTATGAAACGCGTCTGCTCGGCAGAACGGGCGTCATGGAGGTGCAGTTGGTCTGCGGCCCAGATGAACTGCAACCGCTGCTCACGGAGTTCCAGCAGATCATGGGCGGTTTTGAGTATGTGGAAGGCCAACGCTATGCTGAATTCCGCGAAGGCGACAAAGTCGCAAAATACGGCCTCACTGCGCTGATCGCTGGCACGGGTGTGCTGGTGGCTTCAAAAATGGGTTTGTTCGCACAACTGGGCGTGTTCTTTGCCAAATTGGGTAAGGCAGCGATCGTTCTCGTAGTCGGTGTGCTGGCGGGTTTGAAAAAACTGCTCGGTAAGCTCTTTGGCGCACGCCAGCAGCCACCTGACGTCTAGCACATGACTGACGGCCAGACGCTGTTCGCAGTGTTCGCACTGCTGTATCTCATCGAATGCCTGCGCCTCGTGCCGTCCACCGCATGGATGGCCGCAGGCGCGGAAAAATCGCGCTGGGGATCGATTAGGCCGTGGTCACGCTTTCAAATTGGCGGCGGCTCACCATTGCTCCTCGCTCCGCTGCCTCCGCTTCAGGCACACACCCTCGCACTGCCATGGTTGTTCGTTCCAGAACACGATTCACTACGTGTTCGATTGAGCGACAGCATGAGCACGAATCTCGCGTGGGATAAATTCAGCCTGCGCGTCGAGGAAACCACGCTGCATCTCGATGCCAGTACTAGCGTGCGGTTACCATCACACACGCTCGCGAAAATCTGGCAGCAGCACCTCGCTGAATGGCGCTGCATGACGCCGGATCAACGTCGCAGCGCCTTTCTGAAACACGCACGCACCTCACTCGATACGAAAGCTGCCACGAATGCCGCCATCGAAGCCGCGAAGCTCACGCGTTCGTTGCGCATGCTCGCCACGATCCATTTCATGTGGTGCTTCGGTGTTATCAGCGTGGTCTATCATCGCTTTGGCGACAGCCTGCTGGTCTTGGGCGCTGCCGCAGTGCTGCTGCTGCTGCAAATCATCCAATCATGGCTGTTCCTGCGCACGACGCGCAAAATGACTATGAGCATCCCACACCGTCGCTGGCGTGCGCTTGGCATCGCCTTGCTGCCGCAACTAAGCATGCGCGCAGCGGATGCAGTGAGTCTCACCACCGATCAAGAACCACCGCACCCGCTTGCGTGGCGTGGACTGCTGGATGAAAAAGCCTGGCTCCAGGCCGCTCGCAACTTCTGGCGCGAAGCTCGCTACATTCCTGGCTGGTCGCAAAATGACACGCTGCCGCTCGAAGCGGAAGCATTCCAGACATTCTTCCAGCACGAAAACGTCGAAGAAAGCGACTACGATCCACCAACCGACACAAAACTGCCCAACTGCCCACGTTGTGGCGCTGAGTTTCAAACCGGCATGACCGCATGCAACGATTGTGGCGGCGTGGAATTGCGAACCCCACCGCCTCAAGGCGAATCCGGCACGTAGCGCAGCATCCACTCCGCCATTTCGGCATAGATCGGAAAGTCGGTGATGAGCACGTTGTTGTGATCCGCCCCCGGGATTTCAATCCAGCGTTTTTCGATGCCGGATGGCAATGCTGCATACAGACGGCGGCCACATTCGATGGGGATCACGCGATCCGCCGTGCCATGGGCGATGAGCGTCGGGCAATGCAACGCTGGGACGAGTGCGATGGAGTTCGCGGCGTTGAGCGGCATGCCCGTTTTCCATGCAAACAGCCGGCCGGTGAGGTTTTGCCAAACTGCTCCGCAAGCTTCACCAACAAGACCCGACGCTTGATGCTGCACCACGTTTTCCAGCGTATCGAACGTCGAAACCAGCACGGCGGCACGCCACGGCGCATCTTTTTCGGCAGCAGCGCGAATGCTGACGGCTCCACCCATCGACAGGCCCATGATGCCTGCCGGTTTCGCTTTAAAGCCAAACTTCGCCGCCGCCTCGTGCAACACCATCGCCGGGATGTGTGCTTCCTTCACACCGTAGCAGGCCACGGTGCCCGGATGATCGCCATGCGCGGGCAGGTCGGGCAAAATGCAGCGAAATCCGGCGGCACAGAAGCGTTCCGCGATGAGCAGGTAGTCCTCCTTGCGGCCACGGCGTCCATGCATGAGCACGAGATTACCGATGATATTTCCAGGCGACGGCAGTGAGATGTTTTTCTTCGCCAATTGCTCGCGAACCACCTGCCCACGTTTTCCCAGCGCGCCAGATGGAGCAGGCTCGCACAAGAGGCAGGGCGTGTTGTCGGCACAGGCAAAGGATTTCAACACCACGCCATGCGCTGACGGATTGGCGAGAAACTCGCGATGAAAATCCTGCAAGGGCCGACGCGGCGGATGCGCAAGCTGGTCGGCGGCCCACCAACTGGCCGCAAGCGGCAGCAGCAAGAGAATCCCGGCGATGATAAAGCGTCTTTTCACTGGAAGATCATTGCCGAGATTGTGCAGCGTGCCAATTCGGTTATGCTCGGCTCCAGCAGAACATGAAAACCACCGCGCTCCTTCGATTCCTTGCCATCGCGTTGCCGGCTATGCTGGTAAATTGTGCTCCACCGGCTTACGAGGCACGTGGCTATGCCTCCTATGTCGCGGATCATTATGCGGGGCACATGACCAGCTCCGGTCAGGTGTATTATCCGCAGGGTTGGACCGCCGCGCATAACTCACTTCCCTTCGGCACGGAGGTGAAGGTGAAAAACAACTTCAACGGCCGCACGGTGAAGGTCATCGTCAATGATCGCTTCCCCAGCTATCCGAACCGCATCATCAATCTCTCCCGCGCCGCCGCCGAGCAAATCCAGATTCCCTATCATCAGATCAGCGATGTGACAGTGACAGCGAAGACGATTCCCGGTCAGCAGCAATCCTCCGGTGGTTTCGGCCAAAACGCGCCGACACCGCCGCCGCCGAGTTACGGTGCAGCTCCCGCTAGCTACAGCGCGCCTGCTCCCGCTGGCTATGGAGCGCCACCTGCAACGAACTACAGCAGTCCACCGCGCACGAACTTTGGTGCTCCACCAGCCGGCTACGGCACCCAGGCACCGCCTTCGGGCATTCCGCCGCCACCGCCGGGTTATCCCGGCGCACGCTGAGATGACGAATCAGAACGGCCGAAATTTTTCTGCCACACTCCGGCTCCGAGCGTCCATATCCACTGTGCATGGCTCCTCTCGACGAATCCGCCGCTCCCGCTGACTCCCTCCTGGCAAGACAGGTCGAAGACGGTGGTGATGCGGCGTTTCGCACGCTCATGCAGCGTCACCTCCAGCCACTGCGCTCATTCCTAGCCCTGCGTGCGCCGGTTCCAGACCTGATCGACGAAGTCGCGCACGACGCCTTCGTCTTCGCTTATCAAAACATCACCGATTTCACCACCGGCTCAATGCAACCGTGGCTGCGCAGCATCGCGCACAATCTGCTTCGCGACCGCCTGAAAGCGTATGCGCGGGAATCCATCAAGCATGAACGCTATTCCGAGATGGTGCGCTGGGAGATGGCGCTGGAGGCCGTGGAGAAGCCGGTGAGCGATGAGTCGGACCACCTTGCCGCATGCATCGAAAAATTGCGGCACCACCAACGCACTGTTTTAGACCTGCGTTATGAAGCACAGCTCAGCAGCGAGGAGATCGCCCAGCGCACCGGTCGCAGCACACTGGCGGTGCGCACGCTGCTCATGAGAGTGCGTCAGCAACTGCGCAAGTGCATCGAATCCCAGCTCCAGCAAACCCCGGCATGAACGACGACGAAATCATCGACAAGGCATTGGAGGGCGTGCTTTCCAACGACGAATGGAAGGCGCTAGCGGCAGACCCTGACACGCTCAAGGAGCTGGAGCTGCAGCTCCGCATGGACGCGCTGCTACGTGTGTCTCTTGAGAAAATCGACTCGCCAGCGGCGCTGGCGGAAGCCATCGAAGCCAGCGTGGGTGTATCACCAGTCGAGGATCTCATGCTCAGCATCGAAGCGGCCACGATTGGTGCGCGCAAACAGCGGAGATGGTTCACCACGATGCCGCGTTGGACGACAGCCGCCGCCGCAGTGCTCATCGGCTTCATCAGCGGCACGCTGGCATGGCCAGATGTGTTTTTGTGGCTCGATCTCGGCCCCACAGTCGCCCAGCGCACCGGCAAACGCGTGATCCTGCACGGCCACATCATCGCGAATGCGCCGAAGCCCGTCCCCGCCATCACTTTTTCATTCCCATCTTTAAAACCAGCTCCAACGCAGCCTCCGATCACCACAACGTCCAAGCCGGAGCCGGTGGCAAAAACGGTGATCGTTCCTTCTCAAACTCCTGCGCCAGCGATCGTGGAGAAACAGCCGAAGCCCGAAGCAAAGCCACCTCCTCCACTTCCAGCACCCGCCGTAGTCGAGTCCAAGGTGCCGTCGATGAATCTCGCCTCCAAACCCACGGCTGAGATGCCTTTCGTTATTCCCGACGTCTCCACGAAAGTCGATTTCGAAAAGCATGTGCTGCCGATCCTCGAACGCTCCTGCTTTGAATGTCACAGTGGCAAACTGAAGAAGCCCAAAGGCAGAGTGCGCTTGGATGATCTCGAACTCATCCGTGATAAAAGCCGCTCGGACAATCTCGTGCTGCCGCACAAGCCGGACAAAAGCACGTTGGTGAAATCCATCTCGCTCAAGAAGGACGATGACGATCTCATGCCACCTGCAAACGAAGGTAAGCCGCTCAGCACGGATGAAATCGCCCTCATCCGTCGCTGGGTCGATGAAGGTGCGAATTTTGGCTCATGGACCTCGACTCGAGCCAAGGAGGTCACGATTTCGACGCAAAACGAAGCGGTGGACATTGCCAAGCTGCAAGCTGTGGCCGCACGCATCGACCAACTGGTCGAAGCAGACCTCACCAAGCATGCGCAGGAGCCGCGACCACTCGCGAACGACGCCACGTGGCTGCGCCGCGTCTATCTCGACCTCGTGGGCCGCATCCCCACAACGGATGAAACGAAGCGCTTCTTCAGCGCCAAGGAAGCCAACAAGCGTAGTCGCGTGATTGACGAGTTGCTCGCCTCCAACGGCCACGTCAGCCACATGTTCAACTACTGGTGCGATCTGTTGCGTGCGAAGGATGAACTTGCCGAGGGCGTGCAGGGAGATTTTTACCTCGCATGGATCAAGCAGAGCATCCGCGACAACAAACCCTTCGATGTGTGGACGCGTGAGTTGCTCAGCCCCGAAGGTTACGGCTGGCGTGCGCCTGCCGCTGGTTATTACCTGCGCGATGGCGAGAACCGTGCCGCAAACATCGAAAGCACCGCCACACTCTTCCTCGGCACGCAAATCTCCTGCGCCCAGTGCCACGATCATCCTTTCAACCGCTGGACGCGCAAAGATTACCACCAGTTCCTTGCCTGGACCTCCGGCATCAAGACCGCATCCGAAGATGCCACTGTCGGCACGGTCGAAGCAGACAAAATCAAAGAATCCGCCGAACGTTATGATCGCCTGGCGATGGCGGGCATGAATTACGAGCGCCAGCAGAAGTATGAGCGCATCAAGGAGGCGCTGCTTGCACTGCAACGCGCCGCCGGAGGTGCCGGTGTCGTGAATGGCGAAGGCAAACTCGCCGTGCTACCAGATGATTATCAATATCCTGATGGCAAACCGGGCGATCTGATCCCCGCCGCCGTTCTCTATGGCGAACCTCCGTCTGCGGGCGCACGTCCGGCGGAAACGCTGGCCGCGTGGGTCACGTCACCGCAGAACACGCGCTTCAGCCTCACACTGGCGAATCGCCTCTGGACCAAGCTTTTCGGCCTGCCCTTCGCGGGGCGTGTCGATCAGGTGCGCGAGATTGCCGACTGCGCGAACCCCGACCTCGCGCAATACCTCGTGCACGTCGTGCGTGAGGCGAAATACGACGTGCGGCAGATTTTACGCATCCTCTGCCTTACCAAGGCTTATCAACGCGAAGCTAGCATGCCGCCGCAGGACGCTGAGGTCGTTTATCGCTTTCAGGGCCCGGTCGTGCGTCGTTTGAGTGCTGAACAAGTGTGGGATTCGATGATGTCGCTCGCGGTCAAAGATCTCGACGTGAACCTAAACTTCGATCCACCCGGCGTCGCCGCGCTCGAAGCCGCCGTCGGTTCCAAGAAAGCCAGTGATGTGACCAACGTGGCACGCAAGATGGCCAGCGAAGAGGAGCGTGAGATGAAGGCTGAGCAACGCCGTGCGCGTTTGCGCAAGGAGATGGCGAACGAGTTCGCCGGGGGCGGCTTGGAGCGTGCCTCGGAGCTGCCGCAGCCCACACCGGACGGTCATTTCCTGCGCATGTTTGGCCAAGGGAATCGCGACTTCATTGGAGATGCGTGGAGCGCCTCTACCGTGCCGCAGGCGCTGCTCATGCTGAACAGCAGTTTCTTTGACCACGTGGCCCGCTCAGGTAGTCCGCTCTCAGAAAGCCTGCGCAGTGCCAATAACATTCGTGATGCCGCCCGTGCCGCGTTTCTCGCCGTGCTCACCCGCGAACCCTCGCAGGAGGAGATCGACGCCTGCCAGGAAACGCTGGGAGAAACGCGCAACGCCAAGGCGCTCGCCCGCATGCTGCTCTCCACCGCCGAGTTTATGTTTCAAAAGTAACCACTACCCTCATGCATCATCCTCTCAACCGTCTCGATGAATTCGCCCGCCGCGAATTCATCACTAGCATGGCCAAGACCTGTCTCGGTGTCAGCCTCGTTCCGCCTGCGATGCTCGCACGAGCCGTGGAAACCAGCGCGCCGAAATTCGCCAGCCACGTCATCTACTTCACCATGCGCGGCGGCATGAGCCACATCGACACCTTTGACACCAAACCGGATGCTCCCGCCGGTTATCAAGGCTCCACACGCACCATCAAGACCAAGGCAGACGGTCTGCAGATCTCGGGCTTCTTTCCGAAGCTTGCGGAGCACGGTAAGAAAATCGCCGTCGTGCGTTCCATGCATCACACGCAGGGCGCGCACGAGCCCGGCACCTACAAAGTACTCACCGGCTACGAAGTCTCCGCCACCATGAAACATCCCGCGCTCGGTGCTTGGGTTGCTCGACAGGTCACGCAAGGTGCCTCCACGCTGCCTCCTTACATTCGCCTCGCTGATCTCGCCGGACATCCCGGCGCTGGCTTCATGGATGCACGCTACGCACCTGTGCCTGTGCTCGATGCCAGCAAAGGGCTGGAGCACACCCAGCTCCAACAGGGTGACTCCATGACAAACCTGCGCAAGCGCAGCGGTCTTGCCGAGAAGCTCAATGGCGACTTCCTCAAGCGCTTCCCCATGCCTGAGGTGAAGGCGCACTCCGATGTTTTTGCTGATGCTATCAAGCTCATGACCAGCAAAGATCTCGATGCCTTTGACCTCACCCAGGAAAAAGGCAAACTGGCACGCGACTACGGCGAGAACTACTTCGGTCAGGGCGTCTTGCTGGCTCGCCGACTCGTCGAACGCGGCACCAAGTTCGTCGAAATCGAACTCGGTGGATGGGACACGCATTCCAACAATTTTGCGACGGTCGAGTCACTCGCCAAAGCCGTCGATGATGCCGTCAGCACGTTGCTGGAGGACTTGGAAGCACGCGGACTGCTGGAAAGCACTCTTGTCGTACTCACCACCGAGTTTGGACGCTCGCCCAAGATCAACGGCAGCGGCCGCGATCACCATCCGATTGCCTTCTCCTCCTTCATCGCTGGTGGTGGCGTCAAAGGTGGCCAGGCTTACGGCCAGACCGACGAAACCGGCACCCGCGTCATCGAAAATCCCGTCACCGTCCTCGATTTCCACGCCACCATTGGCAAACTCATGGGCGTCTCTCCCCAAGACCTGATCCCTGCCGGTAATGGTGGCAGCTTCAACATCTACGGCGGCACCGGAGCCAAACGCGGCGTGCCGATTGCGCCATTCGTTTGACTCAAGGCCGGCTCAGTCATCAATCCTTCTTCGCTGCGCGCTCCAGCCAGTCATACAGCATCGGCAGTAGCAGTAGAGTGAGCAGCGTGGAACTGATGATGCCGCCGATGACGACGGTGGCTAGCGGGCGCTGGACTTCCGCACCAGGGCCGTGGGCGAGGGCCATGGGCACGAAGCCGAGCGCGGCGACGAGGGCGGTCATCATGACAGGTCGCAATCTCGTGGCGACGCCGTTGATCACGGCATCGCGGACGCTCATGCCTTCCTCACGGAGTTCGTTGAAGTAATTCACGAGCACGAGGCCGTTGAGCACGGCGACGCCGCTCAGCGCGATGAAGCCGACCGCAGCGGTGATGCTGAAGGGCATGCCGCGCAGCCACAAGGCCAGCACACCACCGGTCAATGCGAGCGGAATGCCGGTGGCGACGAGGAAGGTCTGCCGCAGGCTGCCGAAGGCGAAGAAGATGAGCATCAAGATCAACGCGAGTGCCGTGGGAACGACGATGGCAAGGCGTGCGCGGGCTTCCTTGAGATTTTCAAAGGTGCCGCCGAACTCGAAGCTGTAGCCTTCGGGAAAGGTCACTTCTTTGCTGATGCGTGCCGAGGCTTCGTTGACGAAGCCTTCCATGTCGCGTCCGCCAACGACATTCACGAGCAATGCGGCGCGGCGTTGCGTGCGGGAGTGGCGAATGGGCTCCACGGTCTTCTCGGTGCGAATATCGACGGCATCACCGAGCGAGATCATGCCGAAGTCACCCACGCGCAGCGGTAGGGCGCGCATGACTTCTTCCTTGGCACGTTCTTCTTCCGGCAAGCGCACGACGATGTCGCGCTTGCGGTTGCCTTCGACGACCTGGCCGGCGACTTCGCCACCGAGACCGGCTGAAACAGCGTGGTTCAACTCCGCGAGCGGCACGTTGTATTTGCCGAGCACTTCGCGCTTCACCGCAAGCACGACGGTGCTGGTGCGACCGTCGGTTTCGAGTTCCGCCTCGCCTCCGTGAGTGCTGTTGATGATATCGCGGACTTGTCCGGCGAGCTTTTCGAGGATGTCGAAGTCGATGCCATAGATGCGGACAGCGAGTTCAGCCTTGGTGCCTTCCATCATCTCGTTGAAGCGCGTTTCGATGGGCTGGCCGAATTCAATCGTCTGGCCTTCATGCTCGCTGAGAGCCTCCTTTTCGATGGCGGCACATAGTTCGGCTTTGTTGGTGGGCAGACCGGGACCTTGAGGCCATTCGGAGAGCGGTTTGTAGAAGACGTAAAAATCCGTTTCGTTCGGCGGCATCGGATCCGTGGCGACTTCGCTCGTGCCACTTCGGCTGAAGAAGGAGGTGACCTGCGGAAACTTTTCGCGCACCAATTTGCCGAGTGCCAGATCCTCATGCACCGATTCAGTGAGGCTCATACCTACCTTGCGATAGATCATCGCGGCGATGGATCCTTCATCGAGCTTTGGCACGAACTCGGCACCAAGACTAGCGAATCGCCAGCCGCAGAACGCGAAGAAACCCACGGCGATAAGCGTGACGAGCCAGCGCTTCTTGAGAGCGAAACGCAGCATGGGTTGAAACACACGATTGATGCCGGCGATGATGAAATTCTCTTTTTCGGCCACGTTGCCACCGAGGAAGAACGAGCAGAGCGCCGGCATGAGTGTAAGAGCGAGCAGCAAAGCGCCTGCGAGGGCAAAGATCACGGTGACGGCCATAGGGCGGAACATTTTCCCTTCGATGCCGGTGAGCGTGAGGATGGGCAGATAGACAATGGTGATGATCAGCACGCCGAAGAACATGGGACTGGCCATCTGCTTGCTGCCCGCGAGCACTTCCCTAGAGCGTTCCTCGCGCGTAAGTACACGGCCAAGGTGGTGCTGCTTCATGCCGATCCTGCGCACGATGTTTTCGACCATGACGACGGCACCGTCGATGATGAGACCGAAATCGACGGCACCGAGGCTCATCAAGTTGCCCGACCAGCCGCCCTGCACCATGCCACAGATGGCGAACAGGAATGAAAGCGGAATGGCCAGCGCCACAATGAGCGCGGCACGCCAGTTTCCAAGCAGCACGAGCAGCACGACGATGACCAGCATGGCACCTTCGACGAGATTTTTCTCCACGGTGCCAACGGTGGCCTCAACGAGATCGGAACGCTCATAAACGACGGTCACATCCATGCCTGCGGGCAGTTTGGTGCGGAGTTCTTCGAGCCGTGGGGCGACGCGATGGCAAACGGTACGGGCATTCTGGCCCATGAGCATCATCACGGTGCCGAGCACGACTTCTTCACCATCCATGGTGGCCGCACCACCACGGAAACCGGCTCCCCACTGCACTTTGGCAAGATCTTTGACCCGCAGCGGCTCCACGGCTGCGCCGAACTTGATCGGCAGGTTGGCGATTTCTTCTGCGGTGCTGACTCGACCGACACTGCGGATGGTCATCTGCTCGCCATCGCGGTTGATGACACCACCACCTGCGTTTTCAACGTTGCCACGAATGATGCTGGCAAGCTCACCGACGGTCATATTGGCGGCCTTCAATTTGTCGAGCATGGGTTCAACGGTGACCTGCCGCTGATGACCGCCGTTGCTGTTGATCTCAGCGACGCCCTGCAACGTACGCAGCATGGGCTTCACGATGTACTCATGTGTTTCCCACAAGCGCATCAAGCCATCGCGTTCATCAGCGGGGCGTTCCTTGGCATCCTTCTTCCAATGCACGGTGTAGTAGAAAATTTCGCCGAGACCGGTGCTGATCGGCGCAAGACTCAAGACACTGCCGGGTGGCAGATCTTGAACGACACTGGTGAGGCGTTCGTTGACGAGCTGGCGCGCGCGGAAGATGTCGGTGCCGTCTTCAAACTCGATGGTGACCTGGCTAAGGCCGAATTTGGTGATGGAACGCGAATCCGTGACACCGGGCATGCCGGAGAGCGACATTTCGATGGGGCGTGTGACCGCGCGCTCGGATTCCTCGGGAGCAAGGGCTGGCACAGCGACGTTTACCTGCACCTGCGGTCCGGTGAGATCCGGCACCGCATCAATGGGCAGATGCATGAGTGAATAGAGTCCTGCGCCGAGCAGGCCGAAGGCACCGAGCAGCACGAGAGCGCGCTGCCGGACGGAGAATTCAAGAATGAAATTGAGCATGGTCGCAAAGGCGAAAGTTTCGGAATGCGACGCGGCTTATTGCGCCAGCTTGGTGCCTGTGAGCTGCTCAAGCTGCAGACGTGCATCCACAGCACCAAGCTGCGATGTGAGCACCGCGTTGACTGAGCCAACATATTGACGCTGGAGTTCGGTGTAGGTCGCGAGCGGCAACGCACCGAGACGGTAGTGCTCGTCAGCCTCAGCAGCGGCCTTACGGAAGCTGTCGAGCGTGTCGGTGGGCCATTTGATGAGTTCTTCGACGTGGAGGCAGTAATGACTCGCCTGCGCAGCCACATCACGCTCAAGCTGGCGCAATTGCGCAGTGAGCATGACCTCGGCCTGAACTTCCTTGGCCTTTGCCGCGTCGATGGCACCCTTGTTTCTATTCCAAAGTGGCAGTGGAATGGAGATGCCGATGCCGACCTGGGTTTCGCGCGTGTTGTTCGTCTGCTTCTGGATGTAGGGAACCACGGTGATGGAGGGCCAGCGCTCGTTTTTGGCAAGGTCCACATGATAGCCCTGCTGCTCGACATCCAAGAAACGAGCGCGTAGGTCGAAGTTCTTCCGACGTGCCTCGGCGAGGAGGAATTCGAGCGCGGGAGGCGGGTTAAGTGTGAGGTTTTCCATGCGCAACTCCAGCGGGTGCTCGGCCCTCTCACCGAGGAGCTGGTTCAACTCGAAACGGGCGGCTTCGAGTTCGTTGCGTGCGAGTGTGGCCTCGGAACCGAGCGTGAGGGCGCTCGCTTGAATGATGCGCGCTTCAAGACGCGGTGCAGCGCCAGCGGGATCGCGCTGAAGAAGTACGTCAGCGAGGGATTTGAAGCGTTTTGCCACTTCCTCGGTGACGCGGGTTTTTTCCTGCGCGACGAGCATTTTCCACGAGATGGTGCGCACGCGGGCGGCGAGCGCGATGCGGAACTGCTCCAGGCCGAGCAAGGCGAGTTCGATGTCTTTTTGCGCGATAGCTTTGCGCAACGAGAGACGACCTGGCCACTCGAAAGTTTGCGTGAGCTGCACGGCCCAGGTGGGGCCGTTGGTCAGATTGTTGCTGGCGAGATCCCGCACGCGCCAGTTGCCGACACCGGTCATGAGATCGGGGTTTTTGATTTCGCCAGCTTTGGTTTTGCCACCTTCGGCAACACCGATCTGCGCCTCGTAATAACGAAGTTCAGGATGCGTGGCGAGTGCCTTGAGAACGAGAGAATTGACGGAGACAGGGGCTGCCGAGCTGATCGCTGGCGGAAGGAGTAGTAGTGAGAAACAGGTGATGGAGAATTTGGAGTGCATGCGCGTTGATGTTTAAAAGGTTTGAGAATTTGCACCGCCACACAAGTGCGTGTGCGGTCTGGAGCCCGTTCGCGGACTCTGATCTGGCAATTCCAACGCGATCAACACAGCATGATCATCCTGCCGGCCCGCAAAGCGAGACCAGGGGACCAAACTGGAGCAGGAGCGCGTGCTCCAACGCATGCAAGGACAGGCGCAAGCACTTGAGTCTGCAACACGAATACAGGCGGCGGCACTATCTTAGCCACCGTGTGGACTGAACTGGTGCCACGCTCGGCGCGTGACGCATCATTAACGGATTTGAAGGCCAGGATGTGATCAGGCGTGCCAAATGGCGGCTCCTGCGCAAAGACCATCAGAATCGAGCAGAGCAGATCATGGTCATTGAGGCTGCCAGCCTGCGAATCCACGGCATGAGAAAGCACCACCGTCATTTCGCCTTCCACAGAGACTCCCACTTTGACGACATGATCACCATCCACCAAGGCGGCAACCAGGCACAGTGCTGGAGCGACACCATGACTGGAGAGTAGCCAGCCAAGCAGCAGCAACACATGCACCGTCCGCCTGAGCGTGCTGTGTTGGTGCAAATGGTGCGAAGTTGTCATGACGCGATTTCTATAAACGTTCCAAGTATGACATTCCAGCACTCATCAATGGCATGTTACAGCTGCTTTTTGTGCAACGGCAGGCCGGGGTAAGTGAATTCAATCACGATGCCCTTCTCATTGGCTGAGCCCGGGGAAGGCACCTGCAGGCCCAGCGACAACTGCCAGCGGCTATCAAACGTGTACACTGCGCCGAGCACCGCGACACTGAGGTCATTGGTGCCGAGCAAGGCATCGAATTGAAAAGAGAGCTTGTCTTCCACAATGGGGATTTCGCCGCCAATCATGGCTCCTATTCGATTGCCGCCACCTGCGTAAGCATGGTTAGCATAGTATGTTCCTAGATACCATTTGCCGAACTCTTTGTGGCCGGGGCATTCGAAGGCATTGATCCACCAGGAGAAATTTTGAAACTGGATGTTTTGGTGATTTTTCGTGGGATTGAAACCGGCCTGGGTTCCGACAGCAGTTTTCCAAAAGTTCGTCAGTTCAAAACCTTTTTGAACATTCGCCATCAAGTCAGGGTTTCCTTGGACGCTAGCTGTCGGCAAAGACGCATTCTTCGGTGCACTGTGGTCATACATATAGAGATCGAGCAGGTTTAGGCCGACCTCCCAGCCATCTCCAAGGCCAATAGCCGTCGAGGTGTTACTAGTGCCCGGAAGTTTTTCCAACATTGAACTGCTGCTGGAAAAACAGCTCTCCTTTAGGAGTGATGATGCCACTGGGAACGTTGAAAAGATTCTGCTGAGCCGATGCGATGGAGGAGAGCAAAACCAAAGCGCTGATGGAGAAAACGAGGAATTTGAATGAAGGACAACGGAACATGAACAAACGTGAGATGAGCTTTTAAAGGATGGATTGATGCCGGAGGGTGGGATAGCTCGACTAACCACCGCCGCCCACCGGCACATTGCCCCATATCAAAAACAGGGGGCAAAAGTTACTTAAGGTGGCGCAGCGATTCGTTGCTGATGGCTTCACCGATGACGGTGTCCCCGTTCATTACCTGCACATGGAAGCCATGGTAGCGATGACCAGATTCATCGACCTTTTTGTATGTGGCTCGCCTGCTAGTGCCACTCTTCTCCGAATGCAGTGGCGTGTAGGTGAAGGGCACCTTTGGAGTGGCGATATCCGCAAATCTGCCATTGGCATCCACACTGATGTTCATGTCACCGGATTTTTCTACGATAACGTCATCGTGTCCGCGCTGAAGGTTGGCCGCGTAGAGCTTCCATTTCAGCGTCAGACCCTCTAGTTTTGAGCCTGTACTGTTGGTAACACGGATATTGAGCCAGTGGACGCGTGTTTTTTCCACGGCTTTGGCTTCGGCGGATTTATTTTCACTGTCTACTTTGACGGCTATTGTAACATCACCAGCGGAGAGAATGCTGGCGAAGATGAGACTAAAAATGGTTGAGAGACGGAAGCTCATAAAAAGATTGGTTTGATGGTGTGACCCCGGTTGTAGAGAAAGTAACGGCACAGGTGACGGAAGTCGGATCGACCCGGCCGTATAGAGAGATTGTCAGGATAAATTGGCCTGCTGTATCAGCAGCGCTCCACACACAACCAGCGGTGCAGACGTATTCCCACATGCCCTTTTACTGCTTCTCCAGCGCGATTTGACGACTCAATGGCCGTCACCGCGCATTCAATACTCAACCAAACCTCAGACTGCCAAGGGAAAACGAAAGCTGTGACAGACTCTCCATTTACACCGCTTTCGGTCACATCCTCAAGGCTATCATCCAACACGCAGACCGAGTGCGGCTGATCCTTTACCATAGCTACGCCCGGTGCGGAACAGAGTTCCGCACTCAAGGAGAGCATCAAAAAAATGGAAAGGATGGATAAACGCCAGTTCATCGTTGTTTCAGGACTTGGTAGGAATACGAAGGATAGAGTGAACCCTTATCACTCCAATTTCACTTCTTCGACTCGACTCAGATACTATTCTGAGAGCCGTATTAGCCCATACTGGCCAGTTTGCGCTTCAACTTGCGCATCAGGACCGTGTTTCCTTCCAACTCTTCCATGAGGAGTGTCAGTACGGCGAGTGTCTGGCGGCTGATATGATGCTCCATGCCCTCCACATCCTCGTGGACGGTCTTGGGATCGAGGCCAAAGCCAGCAAGCAATCGGGTCAGCACCTCATGCCTTCGAGCAATCTCGGCCCCGACCTTGCTGCCCTCCTCCGTCAGCACAACACCGCGATAGCGCTCATAGACGACGAAGCCCTCCGCATCGAGCTTCTGAATCATGTTGGTCACACTGGCCTGTGAGATTCCGAGGTTTTGAGCGATGTCCACGACGCGGGCGTAGCCCTTCGAAGCGATGAGATTGTGAATCTGCTCGAGGTAGTCCTCAATGGCGGGCGAACCGAGGTGGCTGGTGTGCTCTTTGCGTTTGGCAGGCATGCGAAAGCGTGAAATTGGAGCGCTCGGACCTCGGTTCAATGAAGAATGCATCTTTGCCGTTGCAAGCAAAGTTAGTCCAGGCTAATTCAGTTAGCCTGAATGAAAAAACCTCTCCTTACCTGTCTTGTCGCCGCCATCAGCCCATGGAGCATGGCGGATGACTTGATTGAGAGGGAGAGAAAAGCGCTACGACCGCTGAGCACTGACCGGCCGGACCAGACAGAATCGGCGCACTCCGTGCCGAAAGGCTGGTTCCAGGTGGAAAGCAATCTGCTCTCCTACAGTCGCACTTACCGTGTGGGTGAGCAGGCCGAAAACACCTCCTTGGGTGACTTTATCTTTAAATACGGCATCACCGATAACACCGACATTCAACTTGGCTGGGCTCCTCATCTGCTGCGGCGAGACCATGACACCGACGGCGTCCTCGCCGGCAAACACAGCGGGGTTGGAGACGTCACCCTACGTGTGAAAACCAATCTGGTGGGCAATGATTCCGGCTCCTATGCTTTGGCCCTCCTGCCCTGGATCAAGGCTCCCACTGCGGGCAGAGGCTTGGGCAATGGACGCTGGGAGTATGGTCTCACCGTCAATCAGGAACTCGATATCGGTGGCGGCTGGGAACTCGGTTCGAGCATCTTCCTCGCTATGGCCGTGACGGATGAGCGCCTGCGTTACTTTGAACCCGCCTTCACTCTCGCACTGGGACACGACTTGACTGAGCGCCTCGCATTTTATGTCGAGACGTATCAAGGCTATCTCTATGAAGACGGACGTTACTGGCAGTCCGCGTTCGACGCCGGTTTGACTTATCGCGTCACCCCCGACGTGCAGCTCGACATCGGGGCGAACTGGTTCTTCAATGGTCAGCAGGTTCTCAATCCCTTTGCTGGTATATCATTCCGCTTCTGATTCACCGCACTCTCACTATGCAAAACCCTTCTGATCCAGGCTGGAAATCGCAAGGCGGCGATTCATTGCCCGAGGTCTTCCGCTCCGTCCACGTTCCCACCGGTGGCACGTTCTGGCGCAAGATGCTCGCGTATGCGGGCCCCGGCTTTCTCGTCTCCGTCGGCTACATGGACCCTGGCAACTGGGCCACTGATCTCGCCGGTGGTGCGCGTTACGGCTACACGCTGCTGTCCGTCATTCTCATCTCCAATCTCATCGCCATCCTGCTGCAGCATCTGTGTGTAAAACTCGGTGTCGTCACCGGCCGTGATCTGGCTCAGGCTTGCCGCGATCATTATCCCAAACCCGTCGTCTGGGGCCTATGGGTGCTGTGTGAGGCCGCCATCGCCGCCTGTGATCTCGCCGAAGTCGTCGGCTCGGCCATCGGACTGCAGCTTCTCTTTGGCATCCCCATCGTCTGGGGCTGTGTCATCACCACGCTCGACGTCATGATCGTGCTGCTGCTGCAAAATTGCGGCTTCCGCTACGTCGAGGCGCTCGTCATCACGCTCATCCTCACCATCGGCGGCTGTTTCGCGGCCGAGATGCTGTTTGCCAAGCCGGACCTTGCTGGCATCGCCGCCGGCTTCATTCCCTCGACCGCCATCCTCAAAAATCGTGAGATGCTCTTCGTCGCCATCGGCATCCTCGGTGCTACCGTCATGCCGCACAATCTCTACCTGCACAGCTCCATCGTGCAGACGCGTAATTTCGCACGCGATGACGAAGGCAAGGCCGAGGCGATCAAATTCGCCACCATCGACTCCACCTTTGCGCTCATGTTCGCTCTCTTCATCAACGGCGGCATCCTCATCGTCGCCGCCGCCGCATTTCACGGCACCGGACATCAGGACGTCGCGGAAATTCAAGAGGCTTACAAGCTACTCAGCCCCGTGCTCGGTGTCGGTCTCGCCAGCACGCTGTTTGCGGTTGCACTGCTCGCCAGCGGACAGAACTCCACGCTCACTGGCACACTCGCTGGTCAGATCGTCATGGAAGGCTTCCTCAACATCCGCCTCAAGCCTTGGCTGCGCCGCTTGATCACCCGCCTCATCGCCGTCGTGCCCGCCGTCTGCATCATCGGCTGGTTCGGCGAAAGCCGCACTACCGATCTCCTCATCTGGAGCCAGGTCATCCTCTCCATGCAGCTCAGCTTCGCCGTCGTGCCGCTGCTGCGCTTCACCGATGAAAAGGCCAAGATGGGCCGCTTTGCCAATCCGGTGTGGATCAAGCTGCTCGCCTGGATCAGCGCTGCCGTCATCATCGTGCTGAATTTAAAACTGCTCTTCGACTTCTTCGCCCCCGAGTCGTGGATCAACGCCCTGGGCATCTAACGCCATGTATCACAAAATTCTCGTCGCACTCGACACCAGCGCCTCCGATCAGGAACTGCTGCCCGCAATCACCGCACTCGCCACGTTGATGAAAAGCGAGCTGCTGCTCGTCCATGTTGCCGATGGCTGGGTCGCCCGCAATTTTGACCAACTCAACCTCGCCGAATCAGAGGAGATGCGCCAGGACATGAGCTACCTCGAAACCACCGCTGCCAAGCTGCGTGCAGATACTGATCTTACCGTCAGCATCCGCCTCGTCCTTGGCGATCCGCCCGTGCAGTTGCTCAAAGTCGCCGACGAAGAGCACGTCGGCCTCATCGCCCTCGCCTCCCACGGCCACCGCCTCATCGGCGACATTCTCCACGGCAGCACCATCGACTCCCTCCGCCACAAGGCCGCCGTCCCGCTCTTCATCGTGCCGCCGAAGCGCACACCTTGACGTTTGTGCGTAGAATATGCCTCATGACAGTGAGCACCGTTGAACTTCAGTCCAATGTATGAATAAACTCGCAAGGAAACTCACTGAATTATTTCTTGGGCATGACCCTGTTCTTGAACCACACGAACTAAAAATTCTCGGGTTTATTTGTGAACATCTTCCAGATCAAGATCAGGAAATCATGCGGCAGCAGTTGCTCTCATTTCGAGGCATTCAACGTTGGGCCGGAGGTCGTATAAGCCATATTTCTCTGAAATCAGGTGCCTCTATTTTCAAAAACTCCGATTCAAGGTACATCGTCGAGCTAAAACTCTGGACAGGAGGAAAGCTCCGCAAGATGCAACTTTATGCTCGTAACGGCCATATGGCGATTCTCGAATGCTGCTTCCCTCTCAGTAAACTGGCCCAAGCGCCATTTGATATGCTTGAAGTTATTTTGGAGCCGAAAACTCCTCTGAAAGTCGCGCAAGCGATCAATCGCATCGAGCACGGCAAGGAATTCGCTGATGAAGATGCATAACAAAATCTGATGGGTGATTTCGGCTTTGAAAGGATGCCATCTCACTGCCGATTCAACAAAAGTCCACGCTAGGCAACCCGGTTGAGGCTTGAACAATCCGACAAGCCCCGCCATATCAGCGGCCTTATGCGCATCCTTTCCGGCCTTCAACCCAGCGGCAGACTCCACATCGGCAATTTCTTCGGCATGATGGAGCCGGCGCTCAAGCTGCAGCATGAAGGCGACGCCTACTACTTCATCGCCGACTACCATTCCCTTACCTCCGTGCAGGACGGCAAGGCCCTGCGCGGCTATGTGCGCGAACTCGCGGTCGATTTCCTCGCCTGCGGTCTCGATCCGACGAAGTGCGTCTTCTTCCGCCAGAGCGATGTGCCGGAGCACACCGAACTCGCCTGGATCCTCAGCACCGTCACCCCGATGGGCCTGCTGGAGCGCTGCCACAGCTACAAGGACAAGATCGCCAACGGCATCAGCGCCTCACACGGCCTGTTCGCCTATCCCGTGCTCATGGCGGCGGACATCCTGCTTTATGAGAGCGATGTCGTTCCCGTCGGTCGCGATCAGAAGCAGCATGTCGAGGTCACGCGCGACATCGCCATCAAGATGAACGAGACCTTTGGCGCTGGCCTGTTCAAACTGCCCAATCCGCGCATCCAAGAATCCACCGCCGTCGTCCCTGGACTCGACGGCCAGAAGATGAGCAAGAGCTACGACAACACCATCCCGCTGTTTGAAGAGCCGGGACCGCTCAAAAAGAAGATCATGGGCATCAAGACCGACTCCACGCCCGTCGAAGCCCCCAAACCCGTCGAAGGCAGCAACATCCTTGCCCTCTACAAGCTCGTCGCCTCGCAGGCCGACTACGACACCATGGTCGCCGATCACCTCAACGGTGGCGTCGGCTACGGCGACTTCAAGAAGCGCCTCCTGCAAGGCGTCACCGACTACTTCGCGCCCTACCGTGCTCGTCGCGACGAAATCCTCGCCGATAAGGGCTATGTGGACAAAGTTCTCGCCGAAGGAGCCGAGAAAGCCCGTGCCGTTGCTCGCAAGACGCTCAATCGCGTGCGTGATGCGGTGGGGTTGGGTTGATTGCAGGCTTGATCGCGTCAATGATCAGGGATGTGTACCCTATGCATCCATGCCGGTTCCGGCGATCATGCAGCAGCGATCTTTTGACATGACCATCTTTTGATTGCCACGGTTGATAATGGAAACGCCCGGCCTCATCCCAGTACTCGAGCAGCTCAACCTTGAACCCGGCTTTTGTAGCCGCTGCTGAAAGTGTTTGGTAATTGAACAACTGCCGATGTTCGTCCGCAGAACGACCTGTCCCACCGGGCCGCACGTGCTCGATATATTCTGCTGAGGGATGAAATCCATCAGGAACCGCAATCCGAAAATGGCCACCGTGTTCCAAAAACTCAAAAGCCAGCCGGTTTGCCACATCCATATCGTCAGAATCAAGATGTTCCCAAACATGCTCAGCGAGCAATGCACGGACTCTGTGACTTCCCAATGTTAGCATCCAGTTTTCTCTCCTCGTGACATCCAAGACATCACGATTGGTACTGATCCATCCTGGATACTTGGTGGTTCTCGCTCCCACAATGAGCTTGATTTCTTTCGCCTCAGCGATGGCAGGCCTGAGGCGCTCACGATTCGGATCAGAAACCGATATGCCAGGGCATCTTGCCGGAGGCTTCGTGTGGTTGAGATAGCAACGCAGCATTCGATCTCCGGCTGGCAACCAATCATTGACACCAGCAAGGTTGAGTCCACTCACCCGCTCAAAGGTCTTGACCCATCGCTCGCCTGCAAAGGGAAGTCCTATCCGGCAATGTTTCCGACCATGATAATGAATGATCCGCGTGTCAGGAAGAGATGGATTGTCATGTTTGCATGACCGGTTCCAGCGCCCATCAAGTATCCGGTGTTGATAGCGCGGCAGCATCAACTGGCAGCACACCTCGTCAGGAATGAAAAAAGTTCGTCCTAAAACGGCATGCTGATACCAATCGCGGCACAAAGGTGCATCTTTGGTAAAAGCGACAACGCCACAATTGATGGCGGGGCCAAAGGCCAACGCTGCCGATACAGCCTCCGGCAGCAAATGCTCCCATTCCATGATTCGACGCGATATGATTCCACCGTCCGTGCGCCAGTTTGCCAATTGCGCCACGCAAAACGTGTTCTGTTCCGTCCATTCAAACACCTCATCAACAGGCCCGGTCACCAGAGTGTCCGAGTCGAGTGCGAGAGTGGTATCGTATGGAGTTCCCACATGATAACGTGTTTTCGCCAGATAGGCGCGATTGGCACCTGGCGTCACTCTACAATCCCAAGCTTTCCATTCGGCCCCCGTTGCCTGCGCGATTCGTCTGCACAGGCCGTGTGATTCATCTCCTTCCGATAGAATGGTAACAGATCCTTGATAGTGCTCCCGGAGAGACGCTATGGACACCAGCAAGCGCACGGCGCAGCTTGTTCCTGTGTTGTAGTATATGACGCCGCGTGTGCTCATTTGGCAGGTGTAAGTCCCATCTCAAGAACCCGAGCTTTCATGGAGGCAAAGCGCAAATGCGACCAATGATAGTGGTGGGCCATCCGTTCGCGGACGATGTGACAGCCAAGCCGCCGGGCGCAATACGAGAGAAAAGTGTCCTGCGAAGGATAAGGCAGGCGGCCATCCGGGTCGGCCAATCCCGACACCATGCGCGTCCATTCGGTATTGCCGAAGAATATCCACGAGATGACACGTTTATGGCGCACACGGCGAGACTCAGAAGTATAGGGTATATCCAAACGAGGTCTGCCCGCCAACAGTGGTGTCCGGTCGCCCCAGTCATCCAGTAAATCAATCACATAGCGGGGTTTAGAATAATGCCACTTGCAGGAAATAAAAGCGGGCAACCGCGCCTGGCTATCTGGAAGAAACCACTCAGGTTTGATCCATGGCCCTTCCCCAGTGCCAATCGCATCCGTGTCCAATTTCAAATACCAGGGTGTCTGAACCTCACGTGCAGGCACATGCACAAATCCGGTGATCATCTCTTCCCGTTGGTTGCGAGCATTGGACATTTTCCATGGTAGGAAGCGAAGATTGGGATGTTCATTGAGGAAGTCCGCCTGTTCAGGACTGGTCTCCTCCGGGTCATAGAAAACCAAGAGAGGCATGTCTCGAATCTCGGGCTTGAATCTCATCCATGTCGGCCACGACCAGCGCAACTCGTCCAAATGATGCCGGTCAATGCCAAGGATCAGAGTGATGTTATTGAGATTCATGATGGGTTCTCCCTTGGATCAAAGCGTGATTCCAGCTGTTTCGTGCCCGGCTTGCGAATGCCTGATGCGATAAACCCCAGGAATCCTCATCCCCGTGCCACTCGTCCCCAGTTTGTGACGAAACCACTTGTCTTCCACAGTCTTGAAAAAACGCGGCTCCAGTTGGGGCGCTTGCGCACTGCGGGAATCCTTCAAGTATCCCAACTCCCGGCAGACATCCCCCCGCGCAATCTGCATGCCGCCGATGGCCCGGCCAATCTTGCAGGGGACAAAGTCCGCCTTGTCCGCCGTCACAAGTCCCTCCGTCAAACGTGCCTTGGCGATGCACCAGTCACCCAATTCATGCATGCGGTGAATCAGGATCGGAAATGGAAATACCAGTTTCTTATCTTCCGGCAGCCCTTGCTGGCCCAGCATTTCCCAGCACTGATGATCAAACCAGTAGTCGGCGTCACAAAACCAAACCCAGTCTGCCTTTGTCTTCAAAGCCGCCAGATTGCGCCCGATGGAGCGACGGCACAGTTCCAGAACCGGCTGTACGTGCCATTGCCAGCGAACACCCGGCACCTCTTGTTTCCCAAACCACTCAAGCACCTTCTTTGTCAGCTTGTCGTCATCCGTGTAAAAGACCGTCATCGTCACCGCCATCCCCTGGGGCGGCCAGACCACCAGACTGCTCAATTGGTAGCGCAGCAGGGTATGGTATTGAAAACAGTGGGTGACGATTTCCAGATGCATCAGGCAGGATCAGGTTGGCGGCATCTCCGCTCCGGTTGGTTTGGGTTCGGCCAGCCCTCCTGCCTTATCCTCTGGCGGCAGATACATGCCCTCCGTCCGCTCACGCGTTGGATCACCAAGACGCAGACCCGATTCCGCCAGCGCCTCCTCATAAAGAAGATGGGGAAAAGCCGTGAGCCTGCTGTTGGGATTACAGTTCCTCACGATGAACCGAGCTTTTAGAAAATGCGGCTGTAGTTCCTCAAACCATCCCTGGAGCTTAGTGTAGGTCTCCATGTTTCCCTTGATTGCCCCGACGGAACGCTGCTCCTCAAAATGGTACCGCTTTGTCTCGCTCATCTCAAAATCCACCCCCAATAGATAAACAAAACGGAACCCCAGGGAATAAAGAATGCGCAGCGAGGCCAGCAGCACGCTGCGTCCCCCGCCAAATTTGGTGTGGTTCCCCCAATTGATCGTCTCCTCATTCAACCAGCGCTGAGCATGAAATTTTTCATTGCGTCGGAAGCCGACCACGTTCGGGCAATCCCCCACCCGGAGCCTCGATGCCTCCCAGCGCTGCGCCCATCCCGCCTCCGTATGTAGATGGCGGTTGTCCCACAGCGGTTTTTCAAAGTGTGCCATCGGCATGAATTTCATGATGTTCGGGTCCAGCCACATGGACATGCTGAACCGCGAGGGATCATCCACCGTGCAGTTGGCGTTGCCACGAAATGTCCGCGCCCCGTTGTTCAGCGTCATCACCCACCGGCGGTGAAGCGGCTCCAAATCCAGCTCCTTCACCGAAGGGCCGCCCGCCATCAGGAAGGCATGCCCACCACGATACAAACCCTCAAGTGACAACGCCGCCCCAGCGCGCGTATAGAACAAGGGCACATGCTCACGCGGTGTGCGCACAGGCACATCCGTGTGTTCACGCCAGACTGGCGAATGCAAGGACACATGGTCGGGCCTATCTTTCATCAAGGAACTGGCACGGCTCATGGATTGGCTTCTCTTCTCAAGTATATCAAGCTCATGGAATCAATTTCACGATCAATGACCAGTCTTTACGAATTTCCAAAGAATACCCTCCATAAGGGGCCCTTTTTTTTGCCAGCTCTTTCAACAAGCCACGCAGGCTTCCCTTGAATGAAAAAGCTGTGAGCTTACAATCAATTTCCGAAGAGTCAGGAACGGGTCCAGGCAAAACAAAGTTTTGGTCGAGTTCTATGCTGCTACCTGGAAGTTTCAGGTTGTGAAGCAAATCACTGGCTTTCCCATAGAAATTACTTACTTCCAGATCTGTTTCGAAGATCGCCCGTTCTTTGCGTGATAAATCTTTTTGAACAATTAAAATCTCTCCCTTGGCCGGGGTCGTGATGTCCGCGTTTTTTATCGCCAGCTTTAGCGCTGAGAGTAAATCAGGAGGCACATTGTCAGAACTGATTAATTCAGCCAGCATCTCCAAGCGAATATGATTTGGCTTAAATTCCGAAGGTTTTAACTCCATCATGCGTCCCTCGATATACAAATGATTTTTGGTAAGCTGCGAAATCGTCTTCGTGTCCCAGCCACCTCCAACAATTTGCGCATTTGCTGCCGGCAGGGCAGCGCAAAAGACTAATAACCTCGTTAAACAACACATTTTCAATTCCAATCAATTAGTAGTTTATTATCTAAAGTTAAAACCATTGCTCGCTTGCCTGCATCCAGATCCCATCTATCATCAATTTTAATTCTAATAGACGCTTCCGGCTCAGTTCCCGTGCCCCTTGAAAACACTGGCTCCTCACTTATCCACTGGCTAATTATTGTAGCATCATCAGTCGGATTAGTAGAATAAGGCGGATTCGGAGCTTTTACGGCTATTCCCACCGTATCTGCATACTGGCCGTTGGTATTGAGCAATTGATTCATTGACACAAATGCTGAGTGGTCAACCGATTCAAATACTTCCGAACCTTCGTATCCCATCAGCGGGTTACCAAACTTATCATTAATCTGCACAGCTAAAACCTTGAGGGCCATTACAATCAGGTGATGAAACGGGGGAACAGCAGTAGAATAAGGTGACGTTGAATTGTTAATTGCTAGATTTAAAACTTGAACGTCAAATTCTCCGGTCAAAGGCCTCGGTGAACCAACAGATACAGGCTCCACAACGGTGAATGTTTTTGTGGCCTCACTCCCTCTGCAAGTAGCTTTTAGTTTTACATCATCTTCATCATCGCTAGCGGCAATGCCCGTCACTTTGAATGTTGCACTTGTTTCCGACGTCACTCCAACGGCTTCGATACTAATTTTGTCAGCACCTTGCGTTGCTGTTAGTTGGATATTATTCGGATCACAGTGAGGGGTCGAAACAATCACCATCACCGAACGGTCTTTCTTCGATGTACTGATTCCAATTCGGCTTGGCGCTTCAATTGAAAGGTCGCATGAGCTGCTTGAACTTGATGATGAAGACGAACTACTTGAACTCGATGATGAAGAGCTGCTTGAGCTGGACGAGGATGATGACGATTTCTTTGAGCTTAAGCTGCTCTGCGACGACTCACTGCTAAGCTTTGATTCCGAGCTAATCGAGGACGGGTCACTTTGGCTTGAGGGGTCTGAATATCCATCGGAGTAGCCATCGGACTGGCCGTCCGAATACCCGTCAGACTGTCCATCGGAGTAACCGTCGGACTGGCCGTCCGAATACCCGTCAGATTGACCATCGGAGTAGCCGTCGGACTGGCCGTCCGAATACCCGTCAGACTGTCCATCGGAGTAGCCGTCGGACTGGCCGTCCGAATACCCGTCAGATTGACCATCGGAGTAGCCGTCGGACTGGCCGTCCGAATACCCGTCAGATTGACCATCGGAGTAGCCGTCGGACTGGCCGTCCGAATACCCGTCAGACTGCCCATCGGAGTAACCGTCGGACTGGCCGTCTGAGTATCCATCAGACATTGGATCGCTGTTTTCAGAAGACATGATTAGAGGCGAGGCTGAAGTGAATCGTTTTTTGCGGTGTTTGCGGTGGACAGTTTTGCAACGAAGGCTGTTTGAAGGCGCTCCGAGGTTGCTACGGACGAAAAATGGCGCTGACGATGTCGCTGGGCTGGCCGATCTCGTCGTCACCAAGGACGCCGATGGCCTGATACTCACGTTCTTCGGGCTGACCGGGGGTGACGGGTGGCGTGGTGTCGTCAAAGGGGAAGCGAGAGCGCTTGGCGGCCAGCAGCTTGAAGACGGTCTGGCCTTTGATGCGGC
>CANIBP010000002.1 GCA_947466075.1 Verrucomicrobiaceae bacterium | reverse complement strand
GAAGTGCCATGCGAATTGAACCCGCTGCACGGCACGCCGTTGTACCAAAGTTGAATTATCAATGCTCGCGATGAACGGTGCTTTTGGAGGTCCTCCCGAACATTCAAAATCCACGATGAATGGTCTTAACCGAGTGCCATTCATGCCTGGCATCTTTTCACAGGTTGTCGTTTGTCAGACAGTTGCAGCCTGACGTCATTTCCCCTGATGTCATTTCCCCGGTGCTGCATTCGGTCAAGACGGTTACGAGCGCCTCACCTTCTTCGCCTCCCAGAGATTACAGCCCCCAACAAATCTTCCTGCCCACTCTTTTTTCACTTGTGGAAATGCACAGCACATCTGGCATCTACTTAAGTCTTCGCAGACCTCCGAAAATGGGCGAGAGACGAAATGTATGAAAGTGCTTAAACAACTCACGCTTGCCACACTTTACTGTTGTGTGTTCCTTGTGATCTATTGGAGTTTGCTAGCGTTGCTTGCGGTAATGTCGTTTTTCCTTCCCTTTTTGATGTCCTTGGAAACCATCTTCGGGGCAGCAGTCGTTGCCATTGGAGCCACATTTTACGTGGCTTGGCGCCGCGAAAGAATTCTCACATCAATTTATCTGTTGCTGACAAAGGAACGGAACCCAGGCTTTGACTGGATCAAGGACACAAACGAGTGGTTTCAAGCTGCGAGGATCATATTCGTTCCCGCCTTGTTGAATCGCTATCGTTCTCGATTCCAACCTGCAATGGACAATCTGCCTGATCGGCTTCTCGCAACACCACCAACAAGATTTCTCTGCAATCGTGAGGTGCTCGGAGTTATTCTGAAGTTTATTGGCAGCGAACCGGCGCTAATTTCCTCGTTAATTGCAGGGAAGAATGAAGGAGGGGAAGCCTACAATGCGTTCAAAAACCTGCTGGAGAGCAGGGTTGGAATCTCAGAGGCGGGCATGGTTCTTGGAATAATCTACGTGGCTATGGAATTGAACTACTCATTGCTGACTGATGTAGTTTCCCAGAGAAGTCCATCGGATGGGATCAGCTTAATTCGAGAGGTAGTAAAATATGACATCTCGAATGAATTCCAAACAGCAGACGAGGAGATTCGCCGCTACGCAAAGGATCACATGGTTTCCCTCCCGAAGTTTAAATCTATCCGTTCGACTTATTCTCAAGAGCGAGACGCCTTAAAGCACAAATCGTTTGAAGCCAGCCTACATTCTAGCTTGGCGTTAACCCAAGCGAGCCTTGAAAGGCATCTTCGAAGAATGACGCTTGAAGAATTCTTTAAAGAAGCACTCGATCATAATTTGGATATTCGACCAGATTCCTATGAAATCGTGGGACCCGATTTTAGTCGGGATTCAAAGGTCGATCGAGTCTATAGGCAAGCGTTTCAATTTACGTTGGCGGCCGCATTCAACAATAGGTGTTGTAAATGCAAGGAAGGCATTCAACAGCTCGAGCTTGATCACTTTTGGTTCCCCAAAATGGAGGGCGGCAATTTTGCCATGAAATTGAAAACAGGATCGTTTGTGAACAATTGTATCCCGCTCTGCCGCAGCTGCAATGCTAGCAAAGGGGCACGCTCCTTTTTGGATTTCTTTGAACAACAGGAAGTGGAGCAAATCGTGACAATAAGTCAGTCGCTTAACTCACGCTTGAACGCAAGCATGATAGACGTCGAAGACGCTCGCAGCTAGTGGATGGCAATTACAGCGTTGTGCGGCTGTTCGACAAATCAGTCTTGTTTGCCTGAATCGGATTTCCTCAATTTGGTGGAAACGCAGCTTGAGGTAAATTTGGAAAGGTTATTGATAGCGGCAATCGGCAAACTCAGAACCCTACGCGGTATGACAACCTTCACCCAAACAAACTCATCTGCCCCGCTTCCGCATCGCTGATGGCTTTCTTCCTGGTCTTCGCAGGCACGCTGGTCGCCACGGGCACTTCTTTAACGCTCTCCGCGGGCTGGTGGCCGGATTCGAGTTGTTGGAGGACTTCTTTGGCTCGGGCGATGACGTTTTCGGGGAGGCCGGCGAGGCGGGCGACCTGGATACCGTAGCTTTTTTCGGCGCAGCCGGGGAGGATCTTGCGGAGGAAGATGATCTGCTGGTTCCACTCCTTCACGGCGACGTTGTAGTTCTTCACGGCGCTGCGGCTTTGCGCGAGGGCGGTGATCTCGTGGTAGTGCGTGGCGAAGAGGCAGCGGGCACCGATGTGGTCGTGCAGGTGCTCGGCGACGCTCCAGGCGATGCTGAGGCCGTCGAAGGTGCTGGTACCGCGGCCGATCTCGTCGAGGATGACGAGGCTGCGCTCGGTGGATTGGCCCCACAGCAGTTGTGGCTCACCAATAACACTGGTCGCAGCGATCGAGATGTTTTGGAAGAGGATGCCGGAGAGGTCACCTGCACCGCGTTTGCCATCGCCATACGGATCTGGCACGGTCATGCAGATGAAGAACTGCTGGAGCGTGGGGCGCGGGTCGGAGATGCGGATGTTGCGGAAGATCACGCCGGTGCCTGCTGGGCTCTCACCTTCGCCACGCATGTTAAAGACGCGTCCGCCACTCCAGTGATGCCACTTGGCGCGGGAGTAAATGACATCGCAGTCCTCGACGATAAGCTTGTGTTCGGGGAGTGCGCTGAGGACGAAGGAGGAACCGTTGGCATCATTCCACAGCACGCAGCGGCGGATGCCGAGGCCGTTCACGTAGAGCGAGTCGTCCTGCGTGCGGATGAAGCAGTCCTCAATGAGCGTGTTGCCGAAGGGATTGATGCCGTCGCCATTGGCGCGCCAGGTGAAGATCTTGGTCCACTTCACCTCATTCGGATGCCCTTCCTTGTATGGATGAATCAGCATCACTGAATGCGAAGCGGAGTCGGCGATGGTCAGGCCTTCGACCTGCGTGTCGTGAGCCCCTAAGATCTCGATGGGTTTGCGACTCATCTTCTTGTTTCCTGAAAAGAGCTTCTTAAAGGCGTCCGCATGCTTTAGCCGTGCGCCTGATAGGGTGCCGTGGCCGAAGATGCGGATGTCATGACCGTCCTCCCATTCGGGATGGCAGAACGAGCCATAGACCATGGCATCGCCAGGGATGTAATACTGGCGGTTGGCGTCCACTCGAAAACCCGCGCCGATATCATGCACGCCAGGTAGTAAGTAGAGTGTGCGCCAGTCGCCATCCGAAGGTGGTGTCTCGCCGGGTTTCACGGTGCGCACACCAGGGCCATCCACGCTGGGCTTGCCTGCGAGCGGTGGATTGGCAAAGAGCGAGATGGTGTGGAGCGGCGGACCTTTGTAGCCTTTGCCCGTGTCCTGACCATCCATCTGGCCATCGATGTCCACGGCGACGAGGCAGGGCTTGTCCAGTCTCACGAGCGCCTTGCCATCTTTCACTGAGCAGTCGGATGCTTTTCGCTCGGGATGCACAGCCGCACTGCGAATCGGCTGGCCGTTGATGCGTGAGATCTCGATCTCGACAGGGCCGGAGGTTTCAAAGTTAACATAGGCGTGAGTCCAACCCTCAAGTGTGTCGAAGTAGGCCTCTTCTTTCTTGCACTCCGTCTGCCAAGCAAAGGCGCTCTGCCATTTCGCGCCCTTGTCGGTGCTGCGGATGCGGACCTGATAATGCGCTGAAGGATCAAGGCCCGGAACAGGCGGATAGACCATCAAGTCGCCAGCGTGAGAGAAAGCAATTTGGAGAGCAAGGCAAAGGATCGTGAAGAGTCGTGTCATTGTTGTGCTATTGAGCAGTGAGCAACGAACGCGCTTTCATTTTTCAATATCCGCGGGCGAATTGGATATCGAGGGTCTGCATGTAGGTTTGCAGGCCGGCATCTTGGACGGGTAGGACGATGGCGTCTTCATCGCTGTCGTTGTGGTGGGAGTGCCACCAGCCGGGTGGGGTGACGAAGGCTCCGCCAGCTACCCAGTTGGCACGGATCGGATTGATGATGTTGCCATCGCTATCAAGGTCAGGGCCGATGTTGGTATAGACTCCCTCGGTTGCTTTCACGGCGAAGTCCATGGCGATGGAGTTATGCCGATGGGCCTTCTGTCGGGTCTTCGCTGGCAGCAGGTTATACAAGGACCACATGGAGTGCGTCAGCGTCTTGGTCTGCGGGCAATCAGTATTGGCGAGCAAGATGCCGTTGCGGTTCTTGTCCTTGCCCTCATTGGCTCGGCGGACTTTCTCCAACTCGGAGGTGAGTTGTTCATGCGAGAAGTAGAGTGGACGAAAGCGTTGTTTGTTCGGCTGGACGCCGAGGAAGTCCAGCAGCGGCTGATCATTGACCCAGTAAAAAGCGGTGTCCTCGCTTGCCTGGTGCTGGATTTCGCCGGTGAATGGGATGGCAAAAAAGTCGCCTGTTTTCCAATCGAGCCTGCTGCCATCTATCATGCTGAATCCAGCGCCGCGAATGACATAAAACACCTGACTGCTCGCGTGAGTGCTGGTGGACAGCGCATCTCCTGCCGCGATGTGAATGAAGTTTGCCAGCAGGTTCGGGCCTGTGGCTGGATAGCTTGTTTCCAGCTTATGCGCTAATTGCAGCGGGATGATCTTCGTCTCGGCGATCTGATGCATGGCAGGCGGAAAGACATCGATGCCGATCTTCGGCATCCGCGGATTGGCCGCGCTGCCGTATTCAAAGAAGAGGACATTCTTTGACCAGTCGTCGTTGCAGGAGGTGGTTGGGTTGGAAGTGTTCATGGCGTCAACGGGTTGATGTTAGGCTTAGGTTGGTTTGCAAATGATGAAGGAAGAGGTTTCTGACGGCAAAGAACAGACTTCAGTTGGGGCGGACGACGGCTAGCCAATCGTTGGCGTCAGGGGCGGTGAGAATTTCGTTGAAGGATGATGTTTCGCCTTTGCTGCCATCCCGTGGGTTGAACCATTGCAGGGTGTATTTGCCTTCGATGTCTAGCTTGGTGCTGCCGCCGTTGGGAAGAAAGACGAGATAAAGCTCACCTGCTTTGGCGAAGCAGAACTTCGAGTTATCGTTCTTATCGTTGCCGATGAGTGCGTCAGCGTTCTTCATCTCGGCGAAGGGAATCTTTTCATCGCGGAAGAAGTTCAAAGCGATGCGGCAGTAGTCCCATGATTTGTCGCGGCTACGGAAGTCCTCACAGATGAGGTCGTTTTCCGGCAGCTTGTAGCCAAAATAGTATTCCACACCAGCACCACCGGCCATGAGATTGCCCCAGAGGCAGAGCTTGCGGATATCGTGCATCGTGTAGGCCTTTGAGGCGGTGTAGCCTTCGCCTTTGGGGCCTTTGGTTTCCTTTTCTTCTGCGATACCGCTGTGGCCTTTGTAACCGGGATCCGGCGGGACACCGAGGCTGGCGGAGTTTTGCTCATCATGCGCCACGACCCATGGGCGACCTGCTGCGGCAGATTCTTTGCGCCATTGCAACGTGCGCTGATGAGACGCTTTCCAGCTCGTTTGTAGCGAGACGCCCGTGAGCAGTGACTTGTCGCCGAGGAGCGGGCGATAGACCTTCTCTTGCTCCGGTGGGAAAGTGTGGAGCACGATGTGATGCTGGTAGGGATCGGTGTCGTGCAGATACTTCACCATGTCGCGGACCTCCTCAGTGCTCTGTGTGTTCTCTTCGCCGATGTTCCAGTTCAAAGCCAGCGCATGACCGAAACGGGCGATGAGTTCACGGCAGTAAAGTTTGCGCTCAGGTCCAAGCTTTCCGCCATCGAGAGCTTCGGAGAGTTTGCCGGGCTTGCGACCCATGCCGAGGCGTTCGTCGTCGGATTCGTTCTCCTGGAGTTTGAAGTGCAGATAAAGACCGAGCGCCGTGGCGTGATCAAAGACGATGCCCCATTGCTCGAGCTTGGAGCAGTCATAGTGCAGTTTGTCGTCGTGGTCGATGAAGGGCCAGACGTCGTCTCCATCACCAGCGGCGTTGTAAGTTAGGAAGGAGAAGGCATTCACGCCTTTCCCAGCGAGATAGTTTAGCGAGCCGATCAATCCTTTGCCTTTGCCATCCTTCCAAGTCGGATCGCCCGCTTTCCAATCCTGCACATGTGGTTTCCAAGTCTTCAGTGGCACTTTGTCCGGCTTGCCAGCGATGGTGTTGTCGAAGTCGGAATAGCCAAGCAGCGTCTCAGGCGCGTCGGGACCAGCTTTGAGAAAATACTCCTTCGAGCCTGCGAACTGAAGGTGATGCTTGCCGACGTATTGCAGGCGACCCTTGCTGCGGAAATCGCGACCTGCTTTGTCGCTGGCCTCGACATTGAACGATCCTTTGATGCCATCGAACGGCTTCAAAGCCTCGCCGCCACCATCAAGGGCGGCGTGTTTGCCTTGGGTGAAACTCACGGTGTAGTTCCATGTCCCTGTTTTATCGGGAGAAAGATGCGCGAGCCATTTCGTGCCAGAGTCAGCACTGCTGTTGCCTGCATGACCATCGGCAGCGAAGTAGCCTGGAACCGTGTATTTGGGTGAACCGCTTTCGTGCGTGAAGGTGACGTTGAACGCGAGGTCGGTGAATGGATTGGGCTTGTTGTCCTTCTCGTTCGCAAAGGGGCCATCGAGCGTGAGCGTGACCTTGTGCCACTGCTTGAGTTCACCGGTGAGCGTGACTTGGGCGTTGCCATTGGGCTCGGCCATAGCGGCAGAGAGGAGGGCGAATGACAGAAGGAGAGTGAGGGCGTGTTTCATGGATGGTACTACTTCATGGCTTTGGTCTTACGTTTGGCTGCATCTGCACGGGGATAGCGAATGACTTCGACATCGTTCTTCTGCAATGCGCCAGTGGTGCTGCGGCCGTCGGTGATGAGCTTTTCGAGTAGTGCTTTCATTTCGGTCACTTTCTCTGGCATCGCGGCGGCGAGGTTCTTTGTTTCGCCGAGGTCGTCGGCGAGATTATAGAGTTGGATAGGCTGTGATTGATCGCCGCCTTTGCCCCAGCCGCCGGAACCGGTCGCGGGGATGTATTTCCAAGTGCCGCTGCGCAATGCCGGTGTGCCGCCAATGGAGGCGCTGACGGCGTTTTCGCGGATGGGTTTGTCTTCGCCTTTGAGCAAGGGCATGAGGCTGAAGCTGTCCTCACCAGCGGTGTCGGGGAGTTTCACACTGAAGACATCGGCAAAAGTGCGCATGAGGTCGGCTTGATATACGAGCTGGTTGCACACACTGCCTGCCTTGACCTTGCCGGGCCATTTGACGATGAATGGCACGCGATGTCCGCCTTCCCAAGCGTCTGCTTTATAACCACGCAACGGGCCGCTCGGATAGTGTCCCATCTTTTCGAGATCCTCCACGCCGATGTAAGGCGCGCAGCCGTTGTCGGCAGAGAAGACAACGATGGTGTTGTCCGCCGCGCCGCTTTTCTCCAGCGCATCGAGCACACGACCCACGACGGCATCCGTCTCCATCACAAAGTCAGCGAAGAGATTGAGATGGCTCTTGTCCTTCCATTCTGGATTCACGGCCAGAGGCGTGTGTGGGGAGGTGATGGGCATGTAAACGAGAAAGGGCTCCTTCTTCGCCACGGACTCGTCGATGAACTTAATCGTGCGATCACCGAGGGCTGGCAGGATGCCTTCGAGCTTCCAATCTTTGAGTGCTGGACCCTGGTTACTGGCCTGATTTTTGACCATGTATTCACGCGGCAGGAACTCGGTGGGGATGCCGAGTGTGCGATCATTTTCGATGAAGCAAAACGGCGGCCAGTTCGGAATGTCGGTGCCGAAGTAGAGATCAAAGCCGCGCGTGCTCGGCCCGCCCGGAATGGGCTTGGAGAAGATGTCGTGCCACGCGGCGATCTGCTGCTCGGTGGCGATGGCTCCAGCAGCAGCGGCTTTCTTATCGAGCTTGCTCGCCTCATCGGCGGGCTGTTTGGAAGGCGTGAGCAAGGGACGCTGCTCCTTCGTGATCGGCCAATCCCAGCCGAGGTGCCATTTGCCAATACAAGCCGTGCGATACCCCTGCTGCTTCGCCAGTGTGCCGATCGTCATACGATCCGGCGCGATCAACGGATCGCCAAACACGCCGACGATACCGTTCTGCAGTTTCGTCCTCCAATGATAGCGCCCCGTGAGCAACGTGTAGCGTGAGGGCGAGCACACACCCGAAGACGAATGCCCATCGGTGAAGCGCATACCTTGCGACGCGAGCTTGTCGATGTTCGGCGTGTGGATCTTGCCACGCTCGGGGTTGTTGCACTGCACATCGCCGAAGCCGAGGTCGTCGGCGAGGATGACGAGGATGTTGGGCTTCGCGCCTTCAGCGCTGAATGATGAATGCGGCATGACGATTGCCGAGAGGAGGACAGCAGCGAAGCGTGTGATGGTTAGTTTCATGGTGCAGTGACGGAGCTAGGTTGGGATTGGATTTGTGCAAGCCGCGCTTTCAAACGAGCGGCGATGTCGGTGTGAGTGCGCACGATGTTGCGCGATTGCGCAGGGTCAGTGGTTAGGTCGTAGAGCTGGGAGTCAGGCGCGTCTGGTTTGATTTTGCCGTCGGCGATGTCGCTGTTAACTTCACCAGTGAACTTGAGAGCGCCGGGGCCACCGAGAGCGTGATCGCCGGGTTTGTTGCCATTGAAGCCACCACCGCCCTGAGCGCCGATGTAGAGCCAGCTTCCTTCGCGTAGCGCGAGGTTTTTCTTGTTGCTCGGCGCGATGACGAGGTGATCGCGCAATGGTTTGTCGGGCGTGCCGATCAAGGCGGGCAGCACATTCACGCTGTCTGGTGCCGTGGCCTTAGAACCTGTGAGCGCGGCGAAGGTCGAGAGAAAATCGATCTGGCAGATGAGTTTGTTGGACACGGAACCCGCTTCGATTTTGCCGGGCCAGCGGGCGATGAAGGGCACGCGATGACCGCCTTCCCATGAGTCGAACTTGAAGCCGAGAAGGTCGCCATTGAGCCGATGCCCGGCCTTCCAGGCTTCCTGTCCGCCTTGATTCAACATGCCGCCGTTGTCGCTGCTGAGAATGATGAGCGTGTTGTCGCGCAGTTTGAGTTCATCGAGCGTTCGCATCACCTCGCCGACCATCCAGTCGAACTCCTGGATGAAGTCGCCATAGCGTCCGGCCTGGCTGCTGCCTTTGAACTTCGCCACTGGTGTGAACGGGTGATGAATGTGCGGCGTGGCGAAGTAGAGGAAGAACGGTTCATCCTTTTTCGTGCGCATCCATGCCGTGGCTTTCTCGGTGAGTGCTGTGCCGAGTTCTTCATCGCGATAGAGCGCATGTGCCGCCTTCGCGCCGGACATGGCGGGCTTGAGCATCTTTTCAGGAAAGCTCTGCGTCTCCTCCTTGCCGCCATATTTCAGTGGGTCCGCAGGATCGAGCCCGACAACGCGATGATCCTCCACCCACACGAACGGCGGATGACTGCTCACGACCGGGATGCCAAAGTAGTGATCGAATCCGCACTCCAGTGGTCCTGGTTTCAAATCCGAGTTCCAATCCGGCTTCGGCTTGTTGCCGAAACCGAGATGCCATTTGCCAAAACATGCCGTGGCATAACCCTGCGCCTTCAACATGCTCGCGACAGTTGGCTTCGTTGCATCCAGCACCAGCGGGCTGTCATTCATCACCGGCCCCCACAGGTTTTTCCGAAACGGATACTCGCCCGTCAGCAGCGCGTATCGTGAAGGCGTGCAAACCGCCGAAGCCGAATGCGCATCCGTGAAGCGCCGTCCTTCGCTGGCGAGACGATCGATGTTCAGCGTCCTCACCTTCGTCGCGCCGTAGCAACCCACGTCTCCATAGCCGAGGTCATCTGCGAGGATGAGGACGATGTTGGGCTTGGCCGCCTTGGTTTCAGCGGCGATGAGCGAGCTGCCGAATAGCGCCAGCAGCGTGAGATGTATGAGTGTTCTCATGTTTAAAATGCGGTTTCTTGAGAAAGTAATCTCCTGCCGTTTTGGCCGTGGGCTAGACGCTGAGGCCGGGCGGCTGAAGTTTCATCATTTGGCAAAGTCAGTCTGAGGTATGATCACTCTGGGGATGTCGCTTACTTAGCCTTCTTCTTTTTCGGTTGCAGGTAATCGGGGTTGGCTGGGCTGGCGATCAGCGCATCCAGCCGCGCGCGCATCTGCTTCACCCGCTCGGGTTGCGCGGCGGCTAGGTTGGTCTTCTCGCCGATATCATCGGACAAGTTGTATAGTTCCACCGGACTGCACTGCACATCCCGCTTAAACTCCATCGGATTAACCAACAACTTCCAATCTCCCATCCGAATGGCTGATTGCCCGGCGCGTGAACCCACCAGAAGAATATCCTCGTGAGGCGATTTTGCTCCTTGGCTTAACACGGGCCATATATCCGAGCCATCAAGCGGGAGTGGTTGAGCGACCGATGCGCCTGCAAGCTTGCAAAGCGTGGGAAACCAATCCACGACGTGCAGCGGCTCTTTGATATGAATGCCAGCGGGAATTTTTCCCGGCCAGACGGCGAAGGCCCCGATGCGAAACCCGCCTTCGTAAATGTCAGCCTTGCCACCACGCAGAGAGCCATTGGTTGCGACGTCGTCCCAGCTCGGGCCGCCGTTGTCTGTGGAGTAAATAATGAGCGTATTGTTCATCATCCCCTTTTCCGTCAGCGCGGCGATGATTTTTCCAATGCCTTCGTCCAGGGCGGAGGTCATGCCGGCCAGTTCCATTCGGCGTTTGGAGAGATGGGCGTAAGTTTGCTTGTATTCATCCGGCGATAGCCAGGGTGTGTGGACCGCATTGGGAGCCACGTAGAGAAAAAGCGGCTTGTCGGCGGGCTGCTCGCGGATGAGGCGGCATGCCTCCTGGGTGATGAGGTGCGTGGAGTAACCCGTGTCTTCCGACGCAATGTCGTCACGATACCAGTCTGTCGGCTTGGAAGGGTCGCTACCGGCCCCACCTGCGTGTGTGAAGGAATTGATGGTGCCGCCCATAAAGCCGAACTGGTGGTCAAAACCGCGCTGGGTGGGCATGAATTCAGGCTTAGCCTCGCCCAGATGCCATTTCCCGCAAATGGCCGTGGTATAGCCGACTTCATGGAGCGCCTGGGCCAGAGTGCGTTCGGCCAGCGGCAGTGGCCAAGCCTCGGCTTTCATGGCGCTCACCACGTTATAGACGCCCGTGTGGGTCGGATACCGTCCAGTTAGCAGCGCGGCACGCGTCGGCGAGCAAACCGGCTGGCCATACAGGCACTCCAGGACCGCTCCCTGTTTTGCGAGCCGATCCAGATTTGGAGTCAGGATGTCTTTGCAACCGTTAAACCCAACGTCGCTGTAGCCCATGTCGTCGGAAAGCAGATAGATGATGTTCGGCTTGGCCCCGGCAGTCTCAGCAGCGACAAGTGGAATGCTGAACAAACAAACGGAGGCGAAAAGTATCGGGAGTGATTTCATGGGAAAGATGGGACTGAGATTAAGGCCATTGTTTGAGGGTCTTGCCGGTGGCGTCCTTGAGTTGCAGTGAGTCGAGGCGCACGACGCCCTTGCCCGCGCAGGGATCGAGGCGCAGGGCGTGGAGGATTTTGAGTTCGGCGAGGTTGAGCGTGATGTCGTGCCACTGGCCGTCGTGCGTGACCTTGAAGGTTTGGTGCACGCCCTTGGGCAGCGAGGATTTCGCGTCGGTGGTCCAGTAGATTGCGCCATCGCCACTGGCGTTGCTTTGAATGCGAAAGGTGAGCGTGTAGGGGCCAGCGGTTTTGATGTCCGACACATCGAAGGTCAATCCTGGTTTATCTCCGGTGCTTGTGAGAACGAGTTGTTCTTTCTCAATCGCGAGCTTGGTGTCAACGCGGGCGCGGATCGGCTTAACCTTAGCAGTAGGTGCTGGCGCTGGAACCGTGGATGGCGCGGGTGCCGGAGTTGGTGCCGCTTCTGGGGTTTTCTTGTCTGCCTTTTTGCCCTTCTTCTTGTTCTTGGGCTTCTCCATCTCCTCGTCACCACTATCGCTGCCACCACCGACGAACTTTTCTTGCTCATCCATTTGATGCCGGTAAATGGGCTCGCCTCCAGCGCTGCGGAGTCGTGTGTTTGTCTGGTCCGACCAAGTGTTCCAGAGCTTCTCAAGACGAGCTGCCTGCTCGTGCTGGGCTTTCGTGAGATCGTGAAGTTCGGTGCGGTCGGCTGCGAGATTGAATAACTCCCACGGACGGCCCCAGTCGGAGACGAGCTTCATGTCGCCCTCAATCACGGCGCGATTATCGAAGAGTTGGAAGTAAAGGAACTCGTGCTGCTTGCGCTGTTCGCCCAGGAGAATCGGGCGCAGACTCTTGCCCGGAAGTGGCGCGATGGTTTCGCCTGCATGTTCGGTGGGCCAGCTTCCACCACCGACATCGACAATCGTCGCCATCAGATCAATGATATGCCCACGCTGGTCGGTGATGCCGCCGCGTTGCTTCACCACGGCGGGCCAGGAAGCGATGCAAGCCGTGGAACTGCCACCGTTGAACATGTTGCGCTTGTAGTGGCGGAAGGGCGTCTCGCTCACATTTGCCCAGCCGACTCCGTAGCCGAGATTCGAGGTGCCAGCGAGCAGCGACTCGATTTTGCGAGCAGTGACCTTGCCGTGATCATAGGGACTGGCACCGTTGTCACTGAGGAAGATGACGAGCGTGTTATCTTCCTCGCCGAGTGCCTTGATCTTCGCGAGCACGCGGCCGATGGCCAGATCCATCCGGTCCACCTGCGCGGCATACACGGCCATGCGCGCGTCTTCAAAATCCTTCTCCGCCTCGGTCAGCGAATCCCACGCCGGGATCGTCTCGGGCCGCGGCGAGAGCGTCCATTCCTTTTTCGTGATGCCGAGTTCGATTTGCTTTCGATATCGCTGCTCGCGCAGCTTGTCCCAGCCGATGCGATACTTGCCGCGATACTTTGCGATGTCCTCCGGCCACGCCTGCAACGACGCGTGCGGTGCATTGAAGGCGAGGTAGGTGAAGAACGGTCTGCCGGGATGCTGCGCGTGAGCCTCGCCGATGAATTTGATCGCGTAGTCCGCATTGGCATCGGTGGTGTAGAATTTGCCATCGTTCGCGGGCACGAATGGCTTGTCGTCGAGTCGATGCGTCCGGCTGCCTTTGAAGTAGTCACTGCCGCCGCCGAGATGGCCGAAGTAATTATCGAAACCGCGCTCGACCGGATTCCCATCGAGGTGCCACTTGCCCAGCGCGAACGTGTCGTAGCCCGCCGACTTCATCGCCTGCCCCATCGTCAGCCCGCGTTTCACACCGAGTCCACAGTCCTGCCAATACTGGCCGCTCATCAGGGAGGCGCGCGTCGGCTCGCACTTCGCGGAATTGTAGAAGGAAGTGAAGCGCAGCCCGTTCGCGGCGAGCCGGTCCAGATTCGGCGTCGCAATCTCACCGCCGTAGCAGCCGAGGTCCGAGAATCCCATGTCATCGGCAAGGATGAGGAGGATGTTGGTTTTTGCCGCATGGAGCAGAGCGCACGGGGCAAGGAGCCAGAGCAGCAGCGTGGCAGTAGTAAAGTGGCGAAAAGGGTTCAGCATAGGTTGTTGTCTATATTGATCGAGATCGCGCCTCACTTCCCATCCCATTCATAAATCAAAATCTTCGCCTGATCGTTGGACTCCAGGAGCAACTGATAGCTGCCGTCCTTTCGCTGGATGGCATTGAGCGCATAGGTCAAGTCAAGCAAGCCTGCACGACCACCTACCTCTGGCCCGGCGACGAAGACCTTCTTCATCGCACCACTGTGGCGATCATACGCGATGACCTCGGCGCTGGCGCTGATGCCGATGAAGACGTAGTCGCCCGCCACCCAGAGGTTCTGCGCGGAGAAGGCTTCGTGCCCGCCTTTGCCTTTGGGCACGTAGGGCAGGGTGAGTTTCAGTGACTCGCGGCGCTCGCCTTTGAGCCAGCCGGTGTAGGCGCGCACGTCGTTCCCGAATTGCTTGAACTCCTTGCCCTCGCGTGGCTGGTCTTCGATGAAGCCGCCGAGATAGAGCGTGTCGCTGCTGACTTCATAGAATGCGCGACCGACTTCGGCAAAGGCTGGCGGTGGGGTGAAGCGTTGATGTTTCGGCCAATCATAGAGCGGTGCTCCGTGGACATCGAGTCCGGCGCAGGGCAAGTAAAGGAAGCCAGCGTCGGCGGCTTTGGTGGTGATCCAAATGCCGCCTGCTTCGTCGATGAAGATGTCTCGCGTCTTCTCTGTCGCATCAGTGTTGAGGAACTCCGCAGCATCCATGCGGCCATCGTTATTGGCATCGCGCCAGAGCCAGTGATCGGCCTCGGGGGCTTGCTTTGGTTTGAACCGAGTTTTGCCTTCGCCGATGTGCAGCAGCATCGTGGGGATGGCGATCTCGCTATCCTTTGCAAAGCGATAAGTGGCGAGTGCTTGGCCGGTGTTGGCCACGGTGAATAGGAGCTTTTGCTCGCCGATGTTGCGCACGATGGCTCCAGTCATCTTCTCAAGCTGACGCGGGTCTTCAGGATGCTTCCACAGGTCCATGGTGAAGGCCGCATACTTCGCGGGCGCTTTGCCATCGAACTCATAGCGATGCAGGTCGGTGTAGATGATGCGGCCATCGGTGCCGGGCTGCGGCGCGCCGATGTCCATCGGCTCCAGGCCGTGGCGCTCCCAGATGAGCTTGCCATCGGGCGTGAACTTGCGCAGCTCGGTGGTGTGGATGTCGCCGGTGCCGGCTTCGTCATCGAGCTTGCCTGCGGCGGTGATGATGTTGCCTTGTGAATCGAAGCCGATGCCGACGGGTCGGTTGAACTTCAGCGGATGCACGGCTCCCGGCACGGTGCCATCGAAGCTCGACCACACGCCGCCTTTAGCGCCGAAGGTCGCAACGGGTTTGCCATCATCGCTAAAGATGAAGAACTGGCTGCGCGGCCCCGACTCTGCCACCCACACACGACCATCGGGTGCCACGGCGATGCCTTCGGGCATCACGAGTCCGGTGCCATGCGCGGCGAGTTTCACACCCGCAGCGGTGTAGCGGCACAAGGCGGGCGGCTCAGTGTCGCCGCCCCGCTCGATGATCCAGAGATCGCCATTTTTCGCCAACGCCATCGCGCCGGGTCGCGTGGAGGGGAACCTGCGCAGCAGCTTCAAATCGAAATCGAAGACGAGCACTTCATTCTCCGGCGTGTTGCTCACATACACCTCGCGCTTCGTTACCGATGCGGCGACTCCGCGTGGATGGCCCGTCGTGTTGACGATGCGCAGATGCTTCATCGCATCCGCATTCGGGATCACCACGCTCGCGCCCATCGCATTCGTCTTGCTGATGAAGAAGCGCCGCTTGCCGCCGGTCTTCGCCTTTCCTTCATCCTGGCAGACACGGAAAACGAACTCCGGCGTGACTGCGATGCCATAGCCAGAGCGACGCAGCAGTTTGCTGTTCTCCGTGCGGCTGATTTGGTCGCCGTCCGCCGAATAGATGCCGCCGAATTTGTCACCCTCGTCGCCGTGTGCGTTGAGGTAGATGCGACCCGACACCGGCTCGACCGCGATGCCTTGCGCCTGCTGCTGAATCCCCCGCGCTGAGCCTGCGAGCGAGTTCCCCAGCCATGAGGTGCGGTAGCTCAGCACGAGTGGCTTCAAGCTCACATCACTCACGCTCGCCGATTTCTTCTCACCATCCGAGGTGTAAAATACGCCGGCAAACACCTTGCCCGCCAGCCCATGCACGGTGGCGTGATCATGAATGCGCGGCGGCGTGCAAGGCTGCGCATCCACCACCGAAAGGCCGATCTCATCGCCATACCGCGTCGCCCGCAGTCGCAACGGCAGCGGCTTGGCCGACTCCGATTTACCCGGCGACTGGTAGAAGCCAGCGCCCACCTTTGCATCCGTGCCCACGCGGCCATCGGGCATCACATAGATCAACTCGAAGCGCGCATCGGCAGCAAGGCTTTCGCGCACCATCAAGGCAACGCGCCCATGCTCCGGCAGATGCGTGAGGCTCGCTTGCAGATCGAAGTCGCCGCTGATTTCCTGATACGAGAAGGTGCCGCCATCATGATGCGCTTCCTTCCATTCGGCGCTGAGAAGACAAGTGGCGTGGAGGCAAAGGAGGGGGATGAGGAGATGCGGTATCAATCAAGTTAGCAATTGAGTTATGGGCGCGGTGCTGTCGGCAAAATGGTCATCCTTCAAACCCATCGTCTGCATCATGGTGAGCAGGAGATTGGACATGCGGGCGTCGGGGTTCACGGGGAAGTTGTTGGCACGCTGGTTATTCTCCTCATTGGCTCGACGGGCCTGCATGGCGGTGGGCGGCGTGAGGTCGAGCTTGCCAGCGGTGAGCAGCATGGCATCGCCGATGGACTCGGCATCGAGTCGGCGTGGCGTCATGCGCCAGAGCAAGGTGTTGTCGGGATCGACCTCGAAGTTCTTCGCGTCGTGCGCGGTGCTCAGCGCATACACGCGGCTCGTCATCAGCTCGCGGATGAGTTTCTTCACCGACCAGCCCTCCTTCATGAAGCGCGTGGCGAGGTGATCGAGCAGCGCGGGGTGTGTGGGCGCTTGTCCCGACAAACCGAAGTTGTCAGGCGCAGCGACAATGCCCTGGCAGAAGAGATGCAGCCACACGCGATTCACGATGACACGCGCCGAGAGCGGATTTTCCGGCGATGAAATCCACGACGCGAGTTCTTTGCGGCCGCTGCCTTGCGCGATCTCGTTGCTCGATTTCGCGAGCATCGGCAAACCACGCGGCACCATGTCGCCGGGTTTCTCCACTTCACCGCGCAACAACAGCGCAGAGTCGCGCGGCTGCTCGCGCTCCAGCACGCAAGTGGCGAACTGCTTCGGTGTGCCGTCGGCCTCGTAGGCCGCGAGATGCGCGGCGGATGTCTGGGTGCGAAGCCGCGTCTGCACAAACTCCGTCGTGGCGAAATCCTTGTTGCGAGTCATCTCCTTAAGGCGCGCCGAGCCTTGATCGACGATGGACTGCAATCGACGACGTTCGCCTGCCGACAAAGGTTTCAGCGCATCCGGTTGGCCCGCAGCGGCAGGCAGCGGCACCAGCGGGCTGACATTGTTGTTTTGCACCAGCTTGATCGTGCCAAACTTCGTGTCGGTGCTGCGGAAGATGCCCGCGAGCGCATAATAGTCGCGCTGTGTGATGGGATCGTATTTGTGATCGTGGCAGCGGGCGCAGGCCATCGTGGTGCCGAGGAATGCCTGGCTCACGGCGTCGATCTGCTCGTCCACCACATCCATTTCAAACTGGAGCGGATTCTTCCCGATGTGCGACTTCGGCCCGATGGCGAGAAATCCCGTCGCGATGAGCAACTCGGCACGCTCCTTGTCATCGCGAGCCTCAAACAAATCGCCCGCGATCTGCTCGCGGATGAACTGATCAAAGGGCATATCCTGATTGAATGCCTTGATCACATAATCGCGATACCGCCACGCCTGTGGATAGGCGAAGTCTGTCTCCTTGCCGCTGCTCTCCGCATATCGCGCCACATCCAGCCAGTGGCGACCCCAACGCTCGCCAAACTGCGGCGACTTCATGAGTTCATCGATCACGCCCTCAATGCGAGACTCGCTCGGTGCAGTAAGAAAAGCGGTGACCTGCTCCGCTGTTGGTGGCAGTCCGGTCAGGTCGAGATGCACGCGACGAAGCAACGCCGCAGGTTCTGCATCAGCGACGGGCGCGAGTCCTTTCGCCTCCAACCCTTCCAACACAAACCGATCCACTTCCGAGCGCGGCCAAGCCGTGTTCTTCACCGGTGGCGCAGGCGCATCCTTCACCGGTTGAAACGCCCAATGCGCCAGCCGCGCCTCCATCTTCTCATTGGTCGTCACAGCCTGCTTCGTCGGCATTGGCACGCCACGCTTCACCCATTCCGTGAAGTCCGCGATCACCGAATCCGACAACTTCCCGCCCTGCTTCTCCGGCGGCATCTTCAAATCTTCATCTGCGTGACTCAGCGACGTGATGAGCAAGCTCGCCTCCGGCTTCCCGAGCACCACCGCCACACCGCTGTCGCCGCCTTTGAGCAAGGCATCCCGCGAATCGAGCGCGAACCCCGCCTTCAACTTGTCCGCCTCTGCGCTGTGGCATTCGTAGCAGCTCTTGATCAGCACCGGACGGATCTTCTTCTCAAAGAACGCGATGTCGGCATCGGCGAAGCGCGTGCTTTGGTCGGCTGAGGCCTTGGCCGATGGCTTTGGAGCTTCCGTTTCCGCTGGTTGCCGCTTTGCCTTGCCCTGACCGCCTTTGCTCTGGCGAGGCTTGGCGATGTTTCGATACTCCTCCAGCGTCAAAGCGCCGTCTGCATCCGCATCGAGCTTTTTGAACGCCGGATCAAGATGATCGGGATGCTCGCGAAAATAAGGCGTGGTCTGTTTCAGTGCCGCGAACTCATCCGAGTTGAGTTTGCCACTGTTGTCCGCGTCCATCGCCTTGAAGCCCTCTTCGAGATTCGGCGTGGTCTTGGCGGACGAAGTCGTTTTAGCTGCTGGAGGCGTCTCAGGGGCCGGAGCCGCTGGTTTCGCCCCCGCGCCCTTGAGATGCTCCTCAAACCACGCGAACTCTAGTGTGGTCGCTTCCTGGAAGCCTTCTCGATAGATGCCGTAGTGGGTGATGCCTTTGACGACGTGATACTTTGATGGCACGCCGCGAGCCGCGATCTGACGCTGGGCTTCGGCGACGACTTCGTTGTTGCTCAACTCCTCGTTCTCCGCGACGACGAAGAGCGCGGGCACGGCGATCTTCGCGGCGGCTTCGAGGGCGCTGAAGCCGATGCTCTTGGCCGAGTTCGTCCGCATGTTCGAGTATTTTTCCATCTTGCCGGTCATCTTGCCGGTTTCGAGCGGCACAGGCTCGACCTCGCCGCGTGCCTGCTGCGTGTGCAGCTTATAGGCGGCGGCTTGTGCACGGTCGCGATTGGCCCCGCCGAGGCCGGGCACCTGGGCGACGACGCATTTCACCCGTGGATCATTGCCCGCCATGTAGGTCACGAGACCGCCGCCGTAGCTGCTGCCCATGATGCCGATGCGCTGCGGGTCCACCGTCGGCTCGCCCGCGAGGAAGCTGATCGCCGCGCGGATGTCCTCGGTCTGGTCGGTGTAGTTCATCTGCCAGCGCAGGGCTTTCACTTTAATCGACAGCTCGCCCTTTTCGTCCGGCTTCGGCTGTGGCTCCACGGCCATGAGCTGGCTCTCGCTTTCGCCCCAACCGCGATAGTCAAAAGCCAGCGCGACATAGCCTTTCTCCGCAAAGATCGGCCCTAATCGTCCGCCCGTGCCGCCCTTCGTGCCGCCTGTGCCCGCGCAAAAGACGATGGCGGGCAGCTTCTCGCCTTCCTTGCGGTTCTTCGGCTGATAAAGATCACCCGCCATGCGCGTGCCATCGCTCCAGATCGTGATGGCTCGTTTCTCGACCGTGTCCGGCAAGGCCCCGCGAGCCGCCGGTTCGTTCGGATTCGCCGAACCCGGCGCAGGCGCACTCGATTTGGCCTTCGCAAAATACGCCGTCAACTCCGCCACCGAAGCCACGCCATCTTTGTCCGCATCAATCTGATCAAAGAGCTTCGGCATCTCCTCCCGCGTGACCTTGCCATCGCCATTGCGGTCGATCTTTTTGAAGCCATCTGACTGCGCCGCATTTTGCGCGAGTGACAGCGATGCGATGAGCAACGTGAAAGTGAAAAGGGAGAGTTTCATGGCTGGGCGGCTTTGCGGTTGAGGCGTTCTTGATTGGTCTGGCGGATGATTTCGCGCTGCTCGGGCGTGAGCTGCTTCCACATGTCGAGGCCGTGACGCTTGAAGGCATCCGTGACTTTTTGCGCGGACTCCTGCTGGATGGCGTTGAAGTCGGAGAGGAGGCGGTCGTAGCTCGGCTTGAGTTTTGCTTTCTGCTCCGGTGTAGCCTCGATACGGGCAAAATCCTGCGCCATGCGCTGCTCCAGCCAGCGCTCGGCCCATTGCTGGTTTTGTGTCCAAGCGGGACGGCTACGAGTGACGCGACCTGAGACCGCGTAACCACACACGCTGCCCATTACGAACAAGGCGACGAGGCATGAGACGACTTTGAGAACAGGTTTGGCATTCATGATCAGCGGGAGGTGATGAGTTGGGTTTCGAGCATGACTTGAGCGATCGCATCCGCGTCGTCCGGCGACCGTGCTTCAGGCGAACCAAGCATGACGCATACAATCGTGATCACCGCCGCCACCGGCAGCGCCCCGAGCGCGAACGTCTCCCAAAGCGTCGGCGCACGGCCAGCGCGCAGCTTGGCCAGCACCCGCGTGGCGAGGCCGAGTGGCAGTTCATCGGCGGCTGGATCACCCTCACGCCGCGTGGCGGCAGCGAGTCGTTGCAGGAGCTTGTCAGGATCGTTCATGGCGAGTGCGAGTTCGGTTTTCACAGACTCACATCCCGCAGATGGGCACCGGTTACATCAGGACGAAGATTTTTCTTCACCCTCCAGCCTTTGAAGTGCCGCGTGCATCTTCTTCCGCGCTCGAAACGCCCGCACCTTCACCACGATGCGGCTGATCCCCATGACCTGCGCGATCTCCTCCAGCGACTTCTCCTCCAGATGCAGCAGCGACAAAATCATGCGGTCATCCGCGCTGAGCGTGTCGAGCAGCTTGTGCATCAAAGACCGCGCCTCCCGCGTCTCGATGCTCTCCAGCGGCTCATCATCGCGCTGTGCATTCAGAAACGCCTGCTGCTCGCCCTCGCTCAAGTCCGACCACCGCCACTCCGGCCTGCGCGACATCGTGCGCCAGCGCTGATGACACACATTCATCGTGATCCGCGACACCCAATGCTCCAGCGGCGCGCCATCAGGTCTCCACTTTGGCAATGCCTCAAACACCCGCATAAACACCTCCTGCTCCAAATCCTCCCACTCCTCCACCCTCGCCCAATGCCGCCGAATGATCCCCGCCACACGCGGATGCAACGCCTCCATCACCCTCCGCGCCGCCGCCTCATCACGATTCGCCACCCAGGCGTGAATGTCATCGGAGATTGTGGGTGGCATTGTGCTTCAAGGTTTCAGCGGATGCCTTTGAAAAAACTCCCACATCAAATCATTCGCCGAGATGTCCTTGGTCGATTTGCCGAGCATGGCGACGGTGGGTTCGTTGCCGGGCCAGGTGTGGCCGCCGTTTTCGATTTCGATGAGCACGACTTCGCTGCCGTCCTTGCCGCCGCTCCAGGTCTTGCGGGTGCATTTCATGCCGTCGTCGGCCTTGTCGGGCAGCGCGACGACTTCGGCCTCTGGCTTGCAGCCGTTCGCTTTCACCCAGCTTTGGATGGTATGCTCGACGGAGCGGAACTCTGTAATGCCTGCACGACCCAAGGCACCTTTGCCAAAGCCGCCCTTGAAGGGCGCGAATTCATCCCCCGTGCCGTGAAAATGCATCACGGAAACGGCTCGCTGTGGATGACAGGCCTCCATCATCAATGGGCCGCCGACGGGGGCAATGGCGGCGATGTGATCAGACAACTCCGAAGCGACGTAGTGTGACATGATGCCACCATTCGAGAGGCCGGTGGCGAAGACGCGGTTCGTGTCCAGGTTTGTCGCTGCCGCGAGATCGTCCAGTAGTGCACGTGTGAAGGCCACGTCGTCGATTTTGTTTTGCATGGCATAACCGCAGCACTCGCCACCATTGAAGGTGAGCATGTGATCCTCCAGTCGGCCGGTGCCAAAGGGATAGACGACGATGAAACCAGCCTGTTCCGATTTCGCGTTCATGCCCGTGAGACGCACCATGCTCTCGGGATTGCCGCCGCCGCCATGAAACACGATGATCACCGGTGTGGGCTTGGTGGCATCGTATTTCGCAGGCACATGCACGCGATAGCGGCGCTTGAGATCCCCCACGGTAACACTGCGTGTGAAATCACCAGCGAGTAGCTTGCTGGAGGTATCGATGACGCTCTCTGCGCTCGAGCGAAAGGGCCTGGTGAGAACGAGAAACGTGAGAATCCCGATCGTGCTGAAGAATAGAATTTTAGCGATGCGCTTCATGATCGGCGAATGAACACCTCACGAACGGATTTGTCGCGCAGCCTGCATCAACCTTTGGCCAAACTAGTTTGCGTTTCCAGCCTGGCTCTTTTTGGGTTCCTTCTTCTTAGCCTTTTTAGGCGACTCGGTCGGCGCTTTTGCATTGGGATCAAAATTGGGATTCGGCGTTGGCATCAGGGCGCCGACTTCTTTGCGCCAGGCAATGAGCTTGGCGTGCAGTTCCTTCACCTTGTCAGGCTGCTCGATAGCGAGGTTGGTTTTCTCGCTGAGGTCTTGAGCGATGTTGTAAAGCTCGAGCGCGCCATCTTCATGCCACTCGATGAGCTTCCAATCGCCATCACGAATGACGCTGTTGGGTGATCCACCTTGATTGGCATAATGCGGGTAGTGCCAGAAGAGCGGCTTGCCACGCGATGCGGATTCGCCCTTGAGAAGCGGCAGAAAGCTCACGCCATCGAGATGCTGCTCTGGCTTCAAAGGCTGACCCGCGAGCTGAAGCAACGTGGGATAAAAATCCGTGCTGATGACTGGCGAATCGCAGGTGCTTGCGGGCTTGGCCACGCCTGGAGCCACCACGATGAGAGGCTCACGCACGCCGCCTTCATACGGCCAGCCTTTGCCAGAGCGCAGAGGGAGATTCGAGGTGGGCGAGCCTTCAGCGGTGGAGAGGCCTCCGTTGTCGGACATGAAAACGATGATCGTTTTCTCGGTGAGTCCGTTTTTCTCGAGAGCAGAGAGCACGCGACCAATGCCGGTGTCGAGTTGCTCCAGCATCGCTGCATAGACGGCGTTGTTTTGCACCAGCCGCACCTTGTTCTTGCCCTCATCGCCAAAAGCATCAGCGGGAGCTTGTTTGGCCTTCGCTTCCCATTTCGCCACCAAGTCAGCGCGGGCGCCAATGGGCACGTGGGGTGCATTGAATGGCAGGTAGGCGTAGAAAGGCTTGTCCTTGTTCGCTTCAATGAATGCAATGGCGTCGTCACAGATGCGGTCAGTTTTCTTGGGGTCACCTGCATCTTTTTTGATATCTGATTTCGGTCCAGTTGCGGCGCTGGCATCGTGAGTGAAGCCTTGATCTTTTGGCATGAAGCCTTCGTTGCCCAAATGCCACTTGCCAGACATGAAGGTCGCATAGCCGGCATCCCTCAAGGATTCGGCAATCGTGACTTCTTGCAGTGCCAACTGACCTGCATTTGGCGCTGGCAGCAGTTTGCCAGTGCGCCCCCCGGGAATGAAATTCGTGATGCCAAAACGCGGCGGATATTTCCCCGTCATGATGCTGCCACGTGTCGGCGAGCACACACAGCAAGCCGCATACCCCTGCGTGAACTTCATCCCACGCTTCGCGAGTCCGTCGATGTTCGGCGTTTCATAAAACGTCTTCGGATTGAAGGCCCGGATGTCCATCTGACCGAGATCATCGGCGAGGATGAAGACGATGTTGGGTTTATCAGCTGCAAGTAGCGATGAACAGGCAGCGAAGAGAAAAAGTGAGGTGAAAAACTTCATGGCAATGCGTGTAACGAACCGCTCGCTCCAAACATCTCATCAAAAGAAGTTTCGTATTCAGCAGCGGCTTCAAAGTGGCGTCAGCTTTACCGTCAGGGCATCGTAACCAAGCGTGCGATCAAATTTGGCCTCATGCTCGACACGTTCTTCTGCTTTTAGAATGATGATGCTCTTCACACGCTCACAACAGAGCTTCAGAAGTGTGCGCAGGATCAGACGCGCATGAGGCGCGCCGAGGCAGAGATGGGTGCCGAAGCCAAAGGAGATGTGTGGATTGGGTTTGCGATCGAGACGGACCTCTTGTGGCTCGGAGAAGGCGGTTTCGTCGAAGTTGGCGGATGCCCAAGCGAGAGAGATGCGCTCGCCAGCTTTGACGGTGACACCGTTGACATGGGTATCGGCAGGACAGACGCGACCGATGTGCGTGAGTGGCATGAAGACACGGAAAAACTCCTCGCTGGCCAGAGTGATGCGTTTTGGATCAGCGCGGAGGTATTCCAGTGCCTCGGGATGCTCGGCAAGATAACCGAGAGCACAGGAAATGGTGTGGATGATCGTATCGCGACCGCCTGCAAAGGCTAGATTGGCGAAGCCCATGCATTCCTCCCGCGTGAGTTTGCGGTCACGGAAAGTCGCTTGGGTTAGGGCGCTGAAGAAATCCGCATCTGGATTTGCTTCAGCTTGGTCGAACTTGGCGTGCAGGTAGTCTTCCAAAACCGTGCCTGATTTGAACTCACCGCCTGTGACTTTGAAGACGTGGATGCCCCAGCCGATCCATGTATCCGCCTCGGATTCGGCGGTGTTGAGCAGATACGTCAGCGCACGTGATTGCGCCGGCAGCGCGAACTCGTTCACGATCTCAATGGAGTCACGCTCAAGCGCCTGCGTGAGCATGCCTTCAAGCAGCGCCTCGACCTGCGCGATCATGGCGGGATCTTTGGCACGCTGGAAAAAGGGCTCCACGATCTCGCGGTAATCGGTGTGCTCAGGCGGATTCGTCTCGATGGGAAGCTGGCGCATGCTGCGCACATCTTCTTCAGACGGAATCGGCACGCGGAAGGGCGCATCCGAACTAAAGGTCTGCCAATCCTTCGCCGCTTTGCGCACATCTTCATGACGCAGGATCATGGTGATGTTTTCACCATGAAACGGGCACTGCAGCACGCCAGATTCCTGGCGGACTTTTTGGAAGGGATCAGAAAAGGCGGACATGGGGCAATGATAATGAGTGCGGGCAGGGCTGAGGTGGCAGCAAGTTTGATGCATTGCGGCGACATTCAAACACTTGTGTTGGGTGGTCTCACCATGGACATGAGCATCCGCTTCTAATTTTTTCGGGTTATTGGTGTCGAGGAGTCGAGACGCACGGGGGCGAAAGTCTCCGTGCGTTTCTGTTGCCGGACATGCCCAGTGACTGCATCATGGCGGCCCTGACCACCATGAAACGCCAAGCCATCATCCACGCCGCCGGCGCTCTTGCGCTCATTTTTCTCCTGAACGCCTGTGGCAAAACGGAGCAGCCCGCTGCAGCGAAGCCTGCACCAGCGGCACCGCCTGCACCCGTGGCAGAAAAGCCTGCGGCTCCGACTCCGCCACAAGCAGCAGTTAAACCAGCGGAGCCCGTGTTCGCAGCCATGCCCGTTGATCTCAATGGCTTTGGCAGCGACGAACCTGCGCATCGTATCGATGAACCAACTCGCGGCGTGATCATCATTGAACCCAAAGACATCAAACACACGAATCAGCAGCACTGGGATCAATATGACTGCACAGCCTTCAATGCGAAACGGTGGGGCCGCTATGAAGTGCGGGTGACCTACACGCTCCGAAACGCCACCCTTGGTACGCAGTTTCGTTTTGCCCAGCAGCCGCTGAAAAAGACACTGATGGCCTCCAGCCAGCCCAAGCGGGCCGTCTATGGCACCGTGTATGTCGATAAGAACGGCCAGTATCCCTTCTCACTCTATGCCGCGGCAACCGGAAACGAACCCGGCTTCGAAATTCATGAAGTGGCCTTCGTTCCAGCGCCTGAAGGGCCGCTGCCGGTGCAAGCTGCCGATGGCAATATCGTGCTCGAAGCTGGCAGCGCCACGACCTGGTCGGAAAACATGCGCTACGAGCCGAAGGCTGAAAAAAACTGCCTCGGCTTTTGGACAAGCGAGGACGACATCGCTGAATGGGAGTTTGAAGCCGTTAAACCCGGTCGCTACAAGGTGACCGTCGTTCACGGCTGCGGCACGGGCAATGAAGGCAGCGAAGTAGCCGTGAAGCTTGGTGCGCAGGAATTGAAGTTCACCGTGAAGGACACCGGCGGCTTCCAGAAATGGTCTGAAGCACCAGTTGGTGAAGTCGAGATCAAAGAGGCGGGTAAACAGCGCCTCGTCATTGATCCGTTGACCAAAGCCAAGAGCGCCGTTCTCGATGTGCATAAAGTGCTGCTCACGCCGGTGAGCTAAGCACCTCAATGCTCAAGGAGGTATTCGAGGCGATCCGGCACGTTGTTGTTATTGCTGTCGAAGGGCAGCGGGTCATCGAGATCCTTGCGCTCGTCCTCGTCGTGATCGTTGTCGGGCTGCACCCAGGAGTCATCTTCGTTCAGCCACTCGCCATGCTTGCGCAGCATGTTCCAGAGCTGAATCACCGCATCCGCACGCGTGAGCGGGCGTTGCGCCACCTCTTTGGCAAGAAGGCCGCGATTAGCAGGCAGCTTTAAGGCAAGCGACCAACGATAGAGCGTGCTCCAGTCGGCTTTGTTGTCGGGGTTGAAGGTTTTGTCCTTGGTCTCGATGCCCCAGGAGCAGAGCGATTCGATGGCAGCACGATCTGCATCGTCTTGAACGACATCCGTGAAGCGCGGAGCTGCGATCATGGACCATTGGGGTGTGTTGGGCTGCGAACGCATGAGACGAGCGAGCACGCGGGCGAGTTCGCGGCGCGTCATGATCTGATCCGCGCCAAACGAGACACTGTCCGCATCCGCCTGCCAGATGCCGCGCACCGCGAGCATGTTCGCGGCTTCAAAGTGCAGCGCGTCGGCGGGCATGTCCTGCCAGGGCCAGATTAAGATGCCAGGACCACCGCTGCCGCGCACGAGGCGGAGTTGAATCTCGCGCCAGTGTTTCTGCGAAGCTGCTGCGGCTCGTGGTTGCAGGCCGTCGCGCAGGCAGATCCATGCGAGGGTGGCACTCGCCTGCCCAACGTGCATCATCTGGCCATGCAGACGCAGCGCGCTCTGCACCACGCTGCTGACACCGATGTTCTTCGAGCAGCCAAGCAGACCGTTCATCTGCACGGGAACGAATCCGCGCAGTGGAAACATCGCGCGATCAGTGTCGGTGTGCCAACCACGTGCAGGCGTCTGCACATAGAGCCAAGGGCCGTTGCGATCTTCGCCGATGAAACGACGCCGTGTGGGGTGGAAATCGATGTTGAACTGAAAACCGAACACCGCATCTGGCACCATGACCTTCGCCCACTTCGGTTCGCGGGTTTCGGCACGAATGTCCTGCTCGCGCAGCATGTAGAGCGCTTCGAGGCGCAAGCCTTCCCGCACATACGGCTTCGGCGGCAGCAGATCAGGCGTGCCGAACTCGGTAGTGAGCTTCATGTAGCGGAACGTCTGCGGGAAGTCGCCCACACGATCATGCACGGCGGTTTGCAGGTGATACAGCATGCTCAGCGCATGCTGCTTCGCGTCGTCGAAGATGATCTGCCGCTGTGCGGGCGTGAGATGGACGAGATTTTTCTTCGAGGAGCCCGGCGCGGTTTTTTCGAGCGCATCCACGACACGCTGCGGCAACTGGCAAAGCGGATAATCCTGCACCGGCCAGTTCAGGAATGTCGCTTCAGTGCCGGCGGCCAGATCGTTGTGCCAGCGATCCACCAGACGTCGATGCGTGTAAACGCTCCAGCCGGACTGGCTGTAAATGCCGGCGCTCATGTCGCTGTCCACCCACGGCGGTGTTTTGTCGAGCTGCGCAAAGGAGCGCGGATCGTAGATCGCCGGCTTCGGAATGGTGCTATCCTTGCCAGCCTCACGCAGCACCAAGCACCAGGACAGCGGGTTCATCTCCTGCTGATCAGCGTCGTCGTAGGTCGTAGGAGCGCTCGCTTCACCAAAGCGGGATTTCAAATCGGCACCGGCACCGTATTTGGCTCCGCTGAGCCGGATCACATCGCCCCAGTCGGAGGAATCGAGCGTGAGCTTCGCACGCACGGTCAACGGCGATGCCGACGGGCTAAAGTTTGAACTACGAACGAAGCTGACTTCGGCCACGCGGTTCTCTTCGACCCGGACTTCGGCGGCCTGCCAGCCGCGTTCGATGCGCAGCACACCGGCATCGACGTAAGGCTTCACGAGTTCCTCGAAGATCTTCGCCGCCGCCGCTGGTTCGATGGTTTCGGTGCCGCAGTAGGCGTTGCCAGGCGTGGGAAGGCCGTAGGTCTGCGAGTTGTGCGCACGAATGCGGTCGATCACCTCGCTGTAGATGCCACTGCGCGGAAAATTCACACGGCGGCCATTCACGGTGGTCCATTCATCGGGACAACCGACGCCTTCCGCGCTGAACTGACCACCAAGCCAGTCGATGTCGTTGACGAGCACGATGTGCTTCACGCCAAGCCGCGCAGCTTGAACCGCAGCAGCACAGCCGGATTCATTGCCGCCGACAATGAGCAGGTCGGCGTTGATGATTTCGGCGGATTGCAGCGCAATCCCAAAGATGCTGATGATGATAACAAGTGTGGCGATCTTCATGTGAAGTTGAGGTGCGTGGCTGCTGACATCGTTGGACATGATTTTTGCATCGTCCAGCAACAGAACTCAACCAGCATAGTCGAGGACACTCGATTTATGAGAGTTTAAGCAACTGGGCAAGACAGGGAAGATGAACTTCGCGCAGCATCATGAAAGCACGGCGCTTTTCCTGTACATCGCCAGTTTCCACCAATTGCAGGTCGGTGTGTATCTGCGCGATCACGTCCGACACGCTCAAGCCAAACGTGGGAGGTATAGTATGAACAGCTGATGGTTTATTCAGAACTAATCCGTCGTCTTGGTTGTTGCGAATGCATGGCTCAACATCGGAAAGATCAATTTTATTGGCTTCCAGAAGAGTGAACAATTTAAAGATCGCGCAATGCGCCTCCACATTCTTCTCTCCACGCTCCAACATACCAATATAACGGCCCGTGACGCCAAGCAGTTTGCCCACATCATCTTGGGAATAGCCATTGATGGCACGAAATTTTCGTAGCCGGTGGGAGAGATGCTCGTCGGACACGGAAAATGTTTCGAGGGTTAATGACGCTCAAGCCCCCGCCACCCGCACCGTCGCGTAGCTCTTTTTGCCTTTACGCAGGATACAGAGCCTGCCGCCGAGGAAATGATCGGCGCTTAGCGTCGGCACGGAGCCAGCGTCCACCTGCTGGTTGTTGATGTAGAAGCCGCCGCCTTTCATCAAGCGGCCTGCATCGCCTTTGGAGGTGGCAAGGCCGAGGGTGACAAGGAGATCGGCCACTTGCGGGATGTTGGCGAGATCGACTTCGGTGCTGGGGGCAGAAGCGGTGGCTTCGATGAGCGTGCTGACATCGGCGGTGGCGAGATCGGCACCACCGAAGAGGGCCTGCGACGCGAGGATGACTTTTTGCAGTTCTTCTTCGCCATGCACCATGCGGGTGACTTCGGCGGCGAGGCGTTTGTGGCCGCTGCGGAGTTCGGGGCGGGCGTTGTGCTCGGTTTCGATGGCTTCGATCTCTATGTGCGAGAGCAGCGTGAACTGGCGCAGGAAGCGTGGCACGTCGGGGTCTTCGGAGTTCACCCAGAACTGGTAGAAGGCATACGGACTCGTTTTCGCCGGGTCCATCCAAATGGCGCCGGCCTCGGACTTGCCGAATTTTTTGCCCGAACTCGTGGTGATGAGCGGGAAGGTGACGACGAAGGTCTGCTGGCCGCGCAGTTTGCGCACGAGGTCGATGCCGGCGGTCATGTTGCCCCACTGGTCGCTGCCGCCGATCTGCACGGTGCAGCCGTGGCGTTCGTTGAGCACAACGAAGTCATACGACTGCAAAATCATGTAGGTGAACTCGGTGAACGAGATGCCGCTTTCGAGCCGGGCGCTAACGGATTCTTTCGCCAGCATCCACGCGATGGTGAAGTGCTTGCCCACATCGCGCAGAAGTTCGACGGCGCTGAGTTTGCAGATCCATGAGGCGTTGTCCTCGATGATGGTCTTGTCGGGAATGAGGATGCTCCTAATTTGCACCTCAATGCGCTTCACAAAGGCGGCGACGGTCTCAGGCGTGTTGAGCGTGCGCTCGTTCGCCTTGCCGCTGGGATCGCCGATCAAACCGGTGCCGCCGCCGACGATGGCGATGGCCTTGTGCCCATGCTCCTGCACACGGCGCAGCGCCATGAGCGGCAGTAGGTTGCCGATGTGCAGGCTGTCCGCAGTGGGATCGAAGCCACAATAGAACGTCTGCTGGGTCTTGAGGGCTGCTTTGAGGGCTTCGAGGTCGCTGCACTGCTTTAGCAGGCCGCGCCATTCGAGATCGGCGATCAGGTCGGTCGTGGGCATGAAATGATGAAATTACGGAGTCGATCCCGGTTCGGCGCGCAGGAGCTGCGAGCCATTGAAGCGCTCGTTGGGTTTGAATAGCCAACCCGGGCTGGCATTGCTGACTTCCCAACGGCGCAGCTCGAACTCGGGCAGGACGAGGTTGCTGTTTGGATCAAACACCTTGCGGCCCGTGTAGCGGCCCCACATGCGGTATTCGGTATTGTGATCGTCGCCGTAGGCGTAGCCGCCGTCAGTCGGCTGCTCCGGCAGGCGGTTCGGGATTTTCTGGTAGCGCTCGTTCATGATGACGAGCTTCGAGGTGCTCCAATCCTGCCCTGGACTGCGCAAGTAACCCCACAGGTGTGTGTGGTCGATATAGAAGCGGCGACCGATGTAGTAGTCGCCACGCGGCTCCAAGGCGATCTGACGACGGCGTGTCTCAACTGCGGCAACTTGCTGCGGAGAAAGGCCGGTGGTTTCACAGCTGGTGATGAGCAGACTGAGAAGAAGGAACAATGCGGAAAAAACAAAACGGGGCGACATGGTGGCGCACATTGTGAAGCGTGGGGCCGCTGCCGCAATCAGAAAGGCGGTTTGCGACGTAGCTGGAACATTTGGCTCGTGTGACAAGCGCTAAATTACCTATCGTTGACATGTCACTAGCTTGTCTTAAAGCGCGCGCATGCACCTCTCACGACTTCCTGCCTGCCTGTTCAGCGTTTCCATGCTGGTCATGCTTTCCATTTCATCTGGCATCGCTGGTGAGGCTTTCTTTTCCAAGGACGGCAAGACCGTAACGATGGGGCTGAACAATGTGCTGACGGGCCTGGTACAAGTGGACATCGAAACGGGAAAAATCACGCAGGCTCCTTTGCCAACAGAGATCAAAGACGAAGGCATCGACAGTGTCGCGCGCGGCGGTGATGGCGAGGCGCTGTTCCTCGCCAAAGATGCCGTGTGGGTGTGGACGCCCAAGGCGGTAAAACGAATTTATGCTACCACACCCGTGGCAGGTGCCACCGACCTATTCGTCGCCACGCTGCCGGGCACACCGCTCACCGATTGTCTGTTTGTGAGCGGCAACGAAAAAGATGCTGCGGATGCGGGCTACAACCTCGGCAGCTTCTACGGGCGCAAGCCGGGCAGCAAAAGCAAGGCCTTCGCATCCATCTTCTGCCGCCGTGTGCGCGATGCGACCGGCGGCGTATTCTCTGATGAAGGACGACTCTTCTTCATGAGCAATGGCGATCTGTGGGAAGGCGGCATCCAAGTGGAGGAGGATCCCAGCATGGAGCGGCTCGGCACACTGGTCGCTGCGCGCATCGCCCCGCTGGCCATTTCAAACACGGATGAGGCCAACGGTGGTGGCATGTGGATCAACCATGTGGCTCCTGCCGGAAAATGGATCTACTTGCAACTGCGCGGACGCCACATGGCTGCACTGATGCGCACACCGATGCCAGCGAAGCCGCTGTATGCGCCAGGTGAAGGCGAATTTCCCACAGTGAAAGATCAGATCAATGCCATGACGGACTCGCTGACCAAGACACAGATCATCGCCGATGATCTCGGCGACATCTTTGGCTTTTGCGCCACCGAAGTGGCAGGCAAGCCACGTCTCTTTTACTGCACCCGCACCGAGGCCGAGGGCAAAGGCCCTGCGATGCTGCTATGGGAGGGCGAAGGTCCGGCACGCATCATCGGCTACTTGCCAACGGAGTGATGCCGGATTGAAGCAGGAGTAAAGGCACCTACTTAACGGCAATGATGGCCGCCGTAGCCGCCGCCATATCCACCGCCGTAGCCGCCACCAAAACCGCCATACCCGCGGCCGCCGTAGCCACCGCCGTAGCCGTAGGAAGGCGAACCGTAGCCGCGGTTATAGCCGCCGTAATACGAGGGGCGGGAGTAGGAGTTGCCGTAGCCAGAGCCGTAGGGGGTGGCATACACGTCACACGAAGTTAAAGAGCTGGCGACAATGGTTGAAGCCAGGAGAAGGAGAAGTTTTGTTTTCATGGTCGCTGGATTCGACGCAGCACTCTTCAGACTATTCAAGCAAACCAATCGCCGCATGGTGCTGGCAGCCAATTCCCGCTTCCCATTCTGCCCTGCTCATGCCAGCATCGCGGCCACCATGAAGCATTTACTCAATCTCACGTTTCTTTTTGCCTGCACCATCAGCGCCTTTGCTCAAAAGGGTGGGCCGCTGATCTCGCCTGAGATCCAGAGCGATCACAGCATCGTCTTCCGCCTGCGTGCGCCGAAAGCACAAGCGGTCCAGCTTCGTGGCCAATGGGACAAGCAGCAGATCGAAATGACCAAGGATGCCGACAATGTGTGGAGCATCACCGTGCCAGACGTGAAGCCTGGCGTGTGGGAATACAGCTTCATCGTCGATGGACTGACGATGGTCGATCCGCTCAACCCAGCGCTCAAGCCGCAGCGCAATCCAAGCGCAAGCATCCTGCACGTCGCTGGCACACCGCTGAATGTGTGGGACTTTCAGGACGTGCCGCATGGCACGGTGCATCAGCACACGTATCTCTCCAAAGCACTCGGCAGACAGCGCAGCGCCTGGGTTTACACGCCACCGGGCTATGAAGCCGATGCAAAGACGAAATACCCGCTCTTCGTGCTCCAGCACGGCTCCGGTGACCGCCATGAGACATGGGTGGTGCATGGCAAAGCGAACTGGATTCTCGACAACCTCATCGCCACCGGCAAAGCGAAGCCGATGATCATTTTGATGCTCGACGGACATCCGCTTGGCCAAGTGCCGCGCGAAATGGCTGACAAGCGCGGTGAGTCACTCAAAGCCTTCAAGAACGAACTGTTCGAAGACGGCATGCCCCTCGTCGAAAGCCATTACCGCGTCTCTCCCGAGCGCGAACAACGCGCTATCGCCGGCCTCAGCATGGGTGGCTGGCAGGCTTTGAGCATCGGTATGACGAACCTCGATCGCTTTGCTTGGATTGGCTCATTCAGTGGTGCAGTCGATGAAAACGAGATCAAACCCGCCCTTGATGATGCCACCGGCACCAATGCCAAATTGAAACTGCTCTGGATCGCCTGCGGCGAAAAAGACTTCCTTCTCGAACGTAACAATCAGCTCATCACCACTCTTAAAGCACGCGGCATCAACCACGAATGGCGTCTCACGCCTGGCGATCATTCGTGGCCCATCTGGCGCGACTACCTCGCCGAGTTCGCGCCAAAGTTGTTCCGTTAAGTGATAGATTTGTCATGGCTTCGCAGAGCAAACCATCGAAGCGGCAGCGCCCGACGATTTGGGACTGCGAATCGGCAGCGGTGCCATGGAGCTGGATGTTTCTGACCGTGCTGATGCTCGGCACCGCCATGATCTGGGTGTTGTCAGAGTCCGCAGCGGCCAACAGACGGCCTATCGCTAAAGTAGAGCGGCAGCGCACCGATATTAACACGGCAACGCTGGCAGAACTGGAATCGTTGCCCGGCATCGGCTCGGCATTGGCGCAGATGATCGTCGCCGCACGTCCGTTCAGTGCGGTGGAGGATTTGATTCGCGTGCGCGGCATCGGCGCTGCGTCATTCGAACGACTGCGCCCGCTCATCAAAGCATCCCAAGGCCGCCGTGCGGTCGATAAACGCTAATTGCCGAAGTTGCCCGGCGGTTTGGCATCCGGCGCTGGTTCGGCGGGCTTATCCTTACTCTCTTCCTTCTTGGGCGAATCTGCCGCAGGCGGAGTCTCAACAGGTTTTTCCGGCGCCTTGCGCACCGAAGGTGCGGCGGCGGCCCCTTTGCCACCCAGACCGTGCTCAAGATGCTTGTTCAGACGCTCCACTTCGTCGGGATCGAGCTTGCCATTACCATTGTGATCCAAGCGCGACATAATTTTGCCGCCCGCGATCATCTTTTGCAGCGCTTCAACTTCATCGGCGTCGATCTTGTGATTACCGTTTTTGTCCACCTGCTTGAGACCCGCGAGCATCCGGCCCTTCCGACCATCAGCAGCCGGTGCTTTCAAACTTTCGAGTTCGGCCAGCTCGATCTCACCGTTGCTGTCCTTGTCGAGGTTCTTCAGGGTCATGAAGGCCTTCTGCATAGCAGGTAGTTCGTCGGCATCGATTTGATGGTTTTCATTTTTGTCGAAGGTTTTGAGGACTTCGGCGGTGACACCGTCATGCTGCGCGGCTGCGGGTTTCTTTTTACCCTTGGCGTCTTTGGCGGCAAAGGCTAGGGCGGGCAACATCATTGCCACGGCGATAAATAGGGGAAGATGGGTTGGCTTCATGCGCTGTAAAACGCGAAACCTTCACCTAAGTTGCACGAATCATCACAGCATCGCAGCAAGATCTAGCGCGAGCTGAGCCGCTTCGTGAACCGGACGCTTTGCCTCACGTTCGACGGGCGGAAGGGAGAGATCGGCCTCGTTGAAGACACGCACGGCCATGTGAAGCTGACCGTCTTTGATCCAAGTGTGTGCGCCGACGGGCGTCTGGCATCCAGCACCGAGAATTTTCAAGAACTCGCGCTCAGCGTTCACGCGTGACTCGGTTTCAGCATGATTGAGCGAGCGAACAGCTTGAATCGTCGCCTCATCACCTGCGCGGCATTCGATGGCGATGGCCCCCTGCCCTGCGGCGGGCAGAAACTTCACGGGATCGAGCACGAGGCCGTAAAGCGTGTGTGTATCGATGTGAATGCGACTGAGGTTCGCATTGAGCAAACCGAGCCGCAGCAAACCGGCGGCGGCGAGTAAAACGGCATCCAGCGCATTTTCGCCGAGCACTTTCTTCACGCGCGTGGGCACATTGCCGCGGATCTCGACGATCTGCACATCAGGACGCAGAAACTTGAGCTGGGCGGCACGGCGCACGCTGCTGGTGCCGACGCGAGCACCCTGCGGCAAGGTTTCGAGCGTGTAAGGCTGAGCGGTGACGAGCACATCTTCGATGGCGGCACGCGGCAGCACGGCGGCGATGGTGAATCCAGCAGCGAGATCGCTCGGCACATCCTTGAGACTGTGCACGGCGGCGTCGATCTGCCCGTTTGCGAGAGCGATTTCGAGTTCCTTGATAAAAATGCCTTTGTCCACCTGCGCCACATCACTGAATTCGGAAAAACGCAGATCCTGACGTTTGTCGCCGCTCGTTTGAATGATCTGGCGCTCGATGCACAGATGCGGGAACACGGTTTGCAGGTCCGCCGTGACCATCTTCGTCTGCGTGAGGGCCAGTTCGCTACCGCGAGTGCCGAGAGTGATTTTTGCGATGCTCATGAAGTGACAAATCCGTGCTGAGTGGAGCCAGGTGATTGAAGGAAGCCGTATTTTTCGAGCTGCTCCTCGATGATGCGCTCGCAGGCGACGAGCTGGCGTTCGCGTTCGCGACGGCCATCATCGGCGATGGCCTGCAAAGCGTCGATGTCGTAGAGATAAACGCCTTCGATCTCGTTCACGGCAGGATCAACATCGCGTGGCACGGCGATGTCGATGAGCAGCAGCGGATTCCAGCGGCGCTTGCGCATGACCTGCTCGATCTGCTCGGGCTTGATGACGAAATGCGGCGCACTGGTGCTGGAGATGATGACATCGACCTCATGCAGCACGCTTTCCCATTCCTCGAACTTCAAGGCGGTGCCTTTCATCTCGGAAGCGAGTTCCACGGCCTTGTCATAGCTGCGATTGGAAACGATGACGCTCTTCGCGCCGCGTGAGAGCAGGCTCTGCGCACAGGTGCGGCTCATTTCCCCCGCGCCGACGAGCATGACTCGGCATTCTTTGAGATCGTGGACCTTTTCCGCGAGATCGACGGCCACGCTGCCGACGCTGGTGGAACCGCGCTGAATGGTAGTCTCATTGCGCACCTTTTTACCAACGGTGAAAGCCTGCTGGAAGAGTTTGTTGAGCGCCCTGCTCGTGGTGCCAGTGTCGAGCGCCACTTTGTAGGCCGCTTTGACCTGACCGAAGATTTCCGTCTCGCCGAGCACCATCGAATCAAGACCGCTGACGACGCGGAACAGATGCCGTGCGGCCTCGGCGGAGTCGAGGTTGTAAAGCACGAGCGCCTCGGCGTGCTCGGGCTGCAGTTTGAAATGAGTGACGAGGTAATCACGCAACGCCGCATGGCCGTGATCACCGCTTGGCAGCGAATGCGCGGCGTACAGCTCCACGCGATTGCAGGTGCTGAGCACGACGCTTTCTTCAAAGCCTGGCAAGCCTCGCACCTGCTGCACGGCCTGCGGCACCTGCGCTTCAGGAAAGGCAAGACGCTCACGCACCTCGACGGGCGTGGTTTTGTAGTTCAGGCCCACACAGACGAGGCCGCTGCGGTTGGCGGTCGGCTCAGGCATGCGTCACAATCCACAGAGAAATAAAAGGCAGAATGAAGCCGATGACCGCCAGCCACGCCGTGCGCCGGGGAGACGTGACGTGTTTCCACATCAACACCGTGATCAGCGCATACAAGGCCCACACGACCCAGGAGAAGATGAGCTTGGGGTTCGATACCGGCGTGTGCAAAGCGAACGAAATTCCCAACGAAATGCTCAGTAGGAGCAAGCCGAGTCGCACCAAGCGCTGAATCGCGCCCGCCAGGCCTTGAATCGGCGGCAGTTGATAAAACAGACCGCCGATCTTGTGACGCTTTAACATGCGTTCTTGAACTAGATACATCACACCGGTGATACAGGCTAATGCGAAGGCCGCATACGCGATGAGCGCCACAGCGGCATGCAACTCAATGAGCGAGTTGACTTGGCCTTTTGGCTTGTAGGGGGCAAAACCCCCGACCAAGGCCATGATTTGCATGATGCTGACCAAGGGTGATGTGAAAAGTCCCAGCAGAGAGAGCCGATACCCCGAACCGACGAGGAAATAGAGCAGCACAATGCTCCACGCGATAAAGACGAGGATGTCCGAGAGGCTTTTCATCGGACACTGGCCCACTTCTTGACCACGCAGGTAAATGAAGCCGGTCTGTAACGCAAAACCCAGCGTCATGAGCACAAGCTGCATACGTCCCTGCTTCCACGCGCCAGATTTGAGCGCCAGCAAGGCCTGCACCACCGCACTCACAAAGGTGAGCGTGGCGGCGGCCAGAAACTGTTGGGAGAGGGTCATGGAAAAGGGGGCGGATACTCGCGGTCTTACAGCGGTTCTGCAAGGGTGAAGGCAATTCTCGCTGCAACGTTGCCATTGCTTGCGCCGCCACGCATCTCCGCCATGATCGGACATGGCCCCAGACACCCTCGAACTCATCCGCAGCACGATCCGCGACGTACCTGATTTTCCGAATCCAGGCATTCTGTTCAAAGACATTACGCCCGTGCTGGCAAATCCAACGCTGCTGGCGCAGACGATTGACGGCATGATCGAAGCAACGGGCATCACGCAGGTGGACAAGGTGGTGGGCATTGACGCGCGCGGCTTCATCTTCGGGGCGCTGATCGCGGAACGGCTCGGCGCGGGCTTCATTCCAGTGCGCAAGAAAGGCAAGCTGCCGTGGCAGACGCGGGGTGTTGATTATGCGCTCGAATACGGCACGAATTCGGTGGAGATGCACCTGGATGCCATCGCGCCGGGTGAAACCGTGCTGCTGGCCGACGATTTGCTGGCCACGGGCGGCACGGCGGGTGCCGCGCTGCATTTGATCGAGCAAGCGGGCGGCAAGCTACTGGGCAGCACCTTTTTCATTGAGCTGGCGTTCCTCGGTGGTCGTGAAAAGGTCGCTGCCTCCGGCCCGGTTCACGCTCTCATCACTTACTGAGCACATCTGCGATGACGGAACGTGAGTACCTGCGGCATCTCAATAAGATCGCGCTGAAATTTTTCCCGGAAGAGGATAAGATGCCGCGTGGCCGCACCGAAACTCTGCGCCAAGCCAAGAGGTTTCTGAAACTCAAAGAGCAGCGCATCAAGCAGCGGCATCGCACGGGCAGCTTTAGCGGTCTCGAAGTGTGTCGAATGCGCTCGGATGTGATCGACCACCTCGTGCGGGTGCTATGGGCAGAGAGCGTGGCGGCACTGACTCCCGAAGTACGTGCCAAGCTCAACGTCAGCGTCGTCGCGCACGGCGGTTATGGTCGCCGGATGATGAGCCCCGGCAGCGATGTCGATCTGACGTTCATGTTTCCCGGCAATAGCGGCAAGGTTTCCACCGAGGTGGCGAAGCTGATCTCCAATTACCTGCTGTTCTTCTACGATCTGAAGTTCAAGGTCGGTCACGGCTCACGCAGTGTGGGCGAATGCCTCGCGCTGGCGAATGAAAACATCGAAACGAAGACCGCGCTGATGGAAGCGCGTCTCATCACCGGACAACCGACGGCGTTTGAGGAGTTCCGCGCCCGGTTTGACAAGGAATGCATGGATGGCCGCGATGAAGATTTTCTCAAACTGCGCCAGATTGATCTGAACACACGCCACGCGAAGCAGGGCAACACTCCCTTCGTGCAGGAGCCGAATGTGAAGAACGGCTGCGGTGGACTGCGCGATTATCAAAACCTGATCTGGATGACGTATGCGAAGTACCGAACGCTGAACCCAAAGGATCTCATTGGTCTGGGGTTAATCTCAAAGCCGGGCTGGAAAGAAGTCGAGCAGGGTTATGACTGCATCCTGCGCGTGCGCAATGAGATGCATTACACCGAAAAGCGTGCGGAGGATCTACTAACACTGCGCTTGCAGGGACCGGTGGCTACCAATCTTGGCTACCGACATAAAAAGCTGCTTCGCCGTATCGAGGCGCTGATGCATGACTACTACACTGCCACGCGTGATATTTTGCAGCGCAGCAGCGAAGTGATGGACCGCTTTCATCTGCAAGCGCTGGAGACCGGCACAAAGACAAGCCGACTCATGGGCTTCCTGGCCCGCAAGAGTGCCGAGAAGCAGCAGGAACGTTTCGACGGCTTCATGCGCAAGTATGAGCGTCTGTATGCGGAAGGCTCAACAATCTTCAAAGACGACCCCGAGCGCCTGATGCGGATGTTTCTGCATACGCAGAAGCGCCATCTGCGCCTCAGCCCGGATTTGTTCCAACTCGTGCAGGACAACTTCCGCCTCGTGGACACGAGCTTTCGCTACAGCAAGGCGAATCGCGAGACTTTCGAGGCGATTCTGTCGAACAAGGGTGATGTGGCGCGCACGCTGCGGCAGATGCATCGCGTCGGTTTCCTTGGCCGTTTTATGCCAGAGTTCGGCGCGCTCACGAACCTCGTGCAGCATGAGTTTTTTCATCTCTACACGGCGGATGAGCACACGCTGCGCACCATCGACAAACTCGATGAGTTGAGCGATCCCACGCTCAAAGGAACCGAGATGTTCCAGCAGTTGTTTCACGATCTGCAGCAGCCCTATGTGCTGCACCTCGCGCTGTTGCTGCATGATGCAGGCCGTGCGGCGAACAAGAAAACACACACGGATGAAAGCACGACGATGGCCGCCGCTGTGTGTCGGCGTTTGCAGGTCAAAGGGGAGTTGCGCAAGCTGCTACTCTTCCTCGTCGATAACCACCTGCTGATGTATCGCACCGCGACGACGAAGAGTCTGGATGATCCGCAGGTGATCGAGGAATTTGTCAGCATCGTGCGCACGAAAGAAAATCTCGACACCTTGCTGCTCATGACCTACGCCGACTCGAAGGGCACGAGCGACAAGAGCTGGTCCGGCTACAAGGAGGCCTCGATCCGCCAGCTCTACCACAACGCACTGCGCTTCATGAACGCCCCGGCGGATTACATGCGCCAGGTGCAAGTGCCGTTGGATGAGCTGCGCACCGGCGTGGCACGTAAGCTGGGAGCTGGATTTGAGGCGGAGGTGGAAGCGCACTTCAGCCACATGCCGCCGTCGTATTTTAATTTCCGCGAGACCGATATCATCGTGGCGCATCTGCGGCAGTTCCGTGAGTTCTTCGTCAAGCTCGTTGAAGAGAAGGCCGATGCAGCGCTGTTGCCGGTGATGACATGGGTGGATCACGTTGATCAAGGTTACAGCGAGCTGACCGTCGTCTGCTGGGACCGCCACCTGCTCCTCGCACGTCTTTCCGGCGCTCTCGCGGCAGAGAGCATCAACATTCTCAACGCCGACCTCTACCGCCGTGGCGACAATCTCGTGCTGGATATCTTTCGCGTCTGCAACACGAACTTTGCCGCCGTCAGCACTAAAAGTGCGCGCAACCGTGTCGAGGAATCCGTGCGCAAAGCCTTTGCTGGCACACAGTTTGATTTCAGCGACGCCATTAGCCAGAAACTCGGCAAGTCCATCACCATGCTCGACGAGATCGGTGATGAGATCCCGCAGCGAGTGTATGTGAACAATAACCTTTCGCCGGATCAAACCGTACTGGAACTCCAACTCGTGGACCGCCTCGGTCTGCTCTACGACATCTTCATGGCCATCGGCAAACTCGGCCATAGCGTGACGCATGCACGCATCAGCACGGAAAAAGGTGTCGCCATTGATGCCATCTATGTGCAGGACGAAAATGGGCGAAAACTCGTCGAACGTGAGCAGTTGGCAGCGCTAGCGGATGCCGTGAACGAGGCGGTGCATCTGCGTCTGCGGGCTGCCAAAGAGTGATCGGGTGATATAATCACAGCGCGTTCACGTTCGGATGGCGCTCATGAAATTCATCGCCCTGTTGTTCATTTTTGCCTCTGTTGTTGCCTCGTCCGCACGTGCGAAAGCCTCGAAGCCAAACATTCTCATCTTTTATCTCGATGACATGGGCTGGGCGCAGCCGGGCAGCTACGGCGGCAAAATGGCACCGACACCCAACATGGACGCACTGGCCGCAGGCGGCGTGCGTTTCACCAATGGCTACTCTTCCGGCTGCGTGTGCTCACCTGGGCGCGTGGGTTTGATGACAGGGCGCTATCAAGCACGCACCGGCCATGACGCGAATCCGACCAAAGAAGGCCGCGAACTGCTACTGAGCGAGACCACAATGGCGCAGCACCTCAAAACCGTCGGCTACACCACTGGCATCGTCGGCAAATGGCATTTGGGCGACACCGCGCCCGAATTCATGCCACCCGCGCGTGGTTTTGACTTCGCGATGGGAACGGTGGGCAATCTCGGTGTAGGTAAGGGGCCGTCTTTTTATCGCGGCAAAGAATTGATTCAGGAACTGCCCGGTGCGCCGATCACTTCGCCGGTTTATGCGGCAGAGTCGGTGAAGTTCCTCGACGCAAACCGTGACAAGCCTTGGTTCCTTTATCTGTCCTTCAACGCTGTACATGCTCCACACGTTGCGTCGGAAAAATGGCTCGAAAAATTCAAGGACCTGCCGAAGCACGACGCGGCGTATGCCGCTTTGGCCGCCGAGTCCGATGAAGCCATCGGCACCGTGATGACAAAGCTGCGTGAGATGAACCAAGAGGAGAATACGCTTATCTTTCTCATCAGCGACAACGGTGGCGCTTATCAAAATGCCGAGATGGGCGGATTGCGCGGTCATAAGTGGTTTCTGTGGGAGGGCGGCATCCGCGTTTCATGGATTGCAGCATGGAAAGGCCGCATTCCTGCGGGTCGTGTGAGCAACGAACCCGTGATCCAGCTCGATGTGCTGCCCACCGCACTGGCTGCAGCGGGAACTGAGCCCAAAACCACCTTCGATGGCGTGAACCTGCTGCCCTTGCTCGAAGGCAAGACCGACAAACTTTCCCCGCGCGAACTTTACTTCCGCTTCGGCGTGCAACACGCCGTGCGTCAGGGCGATTGGAAGCTGGTGAAAGCCTCCAAAGACATGCAGCCCATGCTCGTGAATCTCGCCACCGATCCCGGCGAGCAGACCGACCTCACCGCGAAGGAACCGGATAAAGCCAAAGCGTTGCAGCAACTTTTCGATCAATGGAACGCCACCATGCAGCCGCCCCGCTGGGAAGATCAGCGCTGGAACGGCGATGAAAGCCGCAAGGAAGAGAAGAAGGACAAGCGGAAAAAGAAGGCAGCAAAGTAGCGCAAACCGGCGGATTGGATTTGGACTGCGGTTGCGCAGCGAGGCACGAGCGCAGCTACCGCTTTCGACGGGCTGGCTGGCGAACTCGTGGCAGAGAATGTTCGAATGCGGGAGCCGGTGGTTCTCCATAGGCCGGTCAGCTCACGACTACCACGAGACGATCGAAAGCGGCAGCTATCGCAGCCGCACTCCAAAGACGTTTCATCTTGGCTGGTGCCCTCATGCGTTAAAACTTTCTTGTTTGTTCTTGCCATGCCGGATTCCATTCGTTAAAAATATAACGAAATGTCCGACTCCACCAATCTCTCACGGCGCGAGCGCCAGATCATGAACGTCCTGCATGAGCTAGGCAGCGCTACCGTGGCCACCGTGCAGGGGAAGTTGCCTGATCCGCCCACGGACATGGCCGTACGGCGACTGATGCACATCCTTGAGGAGAAAGGGCATGCCAAACGACTTCGCAAGGAGGGCCGTGAGGTGATTTATGCTCCCGCACAGTCCAAGGCGAGCGCCGGACTGCATGCTCTGCGAAGCGTGTTAGACACTTTTTTTGGCGGCGCTGTGGATGAGGCGCTCGCGGCTCATCTCACGCGCAAGGACGCCGCCCTCACAGATGAGCAGGCACAGCGCATCCAGCAGCTCATCGACGACGCGAAGAAACAAGGAAACTAACCTCATGCCATGAACCCGCTGCTCCTCGAAGTACTCGCTCACACGGCATGGAAAGGTGCTGCCGTGCTGGGCATCGCACTAGCTACAGGTCTGCTGCTGCGGAAAACCGCTGCCGCTCGCCGTTACGCCGTTTGGATCACCTCGGTGGCTACATTGGCCATTTTACCGTTTGCGATGTCGCTGCTGCCTGCGTGGCGGGTCTTGCCAAAACACGTCGAGCCGCCGGATTGGCAGCGCTTGGTTGTCGAGCCGCCGCTCGAAGAATCACAGCCGAAAACGGAGGCATTTCAGCTTCCGGAGGCCTCTCCCGCATCGAAACCGCTGCCAGCCATCAAGCCCGTTCCAGTTCCAGCCAAGCCGTGGTTCACCTGGAGCCAAGTCGTGGATCACCTGCCTCACCTTTGGCTTTCTGTCTCGGTTCTGCTTCTGCTGCGTTTGACGTGGAGTGCTATGCGACTACGGAAGTTGGAGCATTCGCTGCCTGAGGGAACTTGCGATGAGATCGCGTCAATTGCCCATGAAATCAACCTGCGCCGCATGCCGCGTTTGCTGATCGGTGCCGAGAATGCGGTGCCGATGGTGTGGGGTGTGTTTCGTCCACGATTGCTGCTTCCAAGTGGATTTGAACAATGGAGCGCAGAGAAGCGACGCGGCGTGCTGCTGCACGAGCTGGCACATTTGCAGCGACGTGATCCGTTGGCGCTGTGGATGGCGCAGTGGGTGAAGGCGCTGCATTGGTTCAATCCGCTGGCCTGGCTGACGATCCGTCAGCTTCGCGCCGACCAAGAGCGTGCCTGCGACGACACCGCGCTGCGCCACGGCATCCGGGCGAGCGATTATGCCCAAGCACTGCTCGATCTCAGCCGCCACTGCCGCGCTGCACCCGGTTTGGCGTTGTGTGCACTCACGATCACACGCTGCGCGCCGGTGGAAGCCCGCGTGAAGGCCATTCTCGATCCAAAACGCTCCCGCGATCCGATCACCGTCCGCTGGCTGGCCAGTCTGTGCGGCTTGGCATTGCTGCTTCTACTTCCGGTGGCCATGCTGAACGCCATCGAAGACCCCAAACTCCGCGGTCGCATCCTCGACCGCAATGGTGTGGTACTGGCAGAAACGACAAAAGAAAAATCCCGCCACTACCCGCTGAAAGATCTCGCGGCGCATGTGGTCGGATACACAGGCAAAACGAAACACGATGACCCCACGCCGACCGGTCGCTTCGAGGTCGAAAAGACTCAAAACGGGCTTCTCGCACGTGGCGAGGATGTTCGTATCACGCTCGACATACGCGTCCAAGCTCTCACACGCCGCGCCATGGTCGACGCGGGCTTTCAACGTGGCGCGGCGGTGGTGCTCGATCCGCGCACCGGGGAGATTCTGGCTGCGGTTTCACTACCGAGTTATGATCCGAATGTTTTCGTTCCATCGATCAGTATGGATCATTGGGATGCCCTGAGCGCGAACAAAGACAATCCCATGCTCAACCGCGCTGTGGCGGAGTATGTGCCAGGGTCGACCTTCATGCCGCTGACCGGCCTAGCAGGCATCGCAGCGGGTAAAGGAGACCAGAAGTTCTACTGCGAAGGGTGTGTGAACTACGGCACTTTAAACTTCCAATGTTGGATCAATCGGCAGAACGGCAGCAAGCACGGTGAGTTGGGCATGGCAGAGGCACTGGTTCAAAGTTGCAGTTGTTTTTGGTATCAGTTCGGGAATGCGGCGGGCATCGATCACATTGAAGGTATGGGCCGGAAGCTTGGCTTCGGTGCCCGCTACGGAATCATGGATTTCGAGCGCGAGGGCACACTTCCCGGCCAAGCCTGGATGAAGGAACACCGTCCAAACGACAAATCGACTCCTGCTCACGTGGCCAACACTTCCATCGGTCAGGGCATGGTTTTGGTCACACCACTGCAAATGGCCGTGCTGGCTGCCACGGTGGGCAATGGCGGCAAGGTGCCGCAGCCCGTTTCCGTCAAACAAGACGGCCAAACCTCGCTACGAGCCGACTTGATCGCCGATGGATTGCCTGCGGCCCAGATCGAGCAATTGCGCGAGGGCATGCGCTTGGTCGTGCATGGCGAAAATGGCACCGGCAAGGCCGCGCGAAGTGACAAAGTGATGATCGCGGGAAAAACTGGCACAGCACAAAACTGGCGTCGCGTCGGCGACCAACGGATCGAGGACAACAACACATGGTTCATCGGCTTCGCCCCATTCGACAAGCCAACTCTGGCTTTTGCGATCCTCAAGCAAGGCGGCAAAAGCGGTGGAACCGATTGTGCCCCCATCGCAAAGCGCATTGTGGAAGAGGCGCTGGCGCTGCCGGCGGATGGGAGCGGTGAAGTGGAACCTTTGGAGGAGGAGACCAAGGTAGAGGAGATAAGCTTTTCAAAACTCAAAGCGGCCTTTGATCGAGAAGAGCCGGTAATCCGCCGGGCTTTCGCCGCAGCGGCAGACGAGGCGAATTCGGGTATCCAACTGACGACCTTCCATCTGACCAATGGGCGACTAACGGCGGAAGGCATAGCCCCCGGCATGATCCAGGCACTGGCGTATCGCGAAAAGATGATCGAAATTTGTCGTCCCTGGGAGATCGAGTGGACGTTTCCTGTGCCTGAAACCATGGAGGACGGCCGCAGGGTCCGATTCCAAGCTAGGGGTCTAAGCAAGGCCGCAGCGGAGGAGGAGAAAGAGAGGGCCAAGAGGAAGGAGGCAATGGCCAAAATGAACCCATTGGAACTCAGAGCATACATAAATAACTCCAGCTGGCAGATGGTTAGCCGAGCTGGAAACCTGCCTGACCTTCCCAAAAGTGCTACTCTCATAAGCGCGTCACTAGATGCGGGCGGGTTTAAAGAGCGCACAGGATTTTGTTCTGGGTTCACGGCTTCACGAGAAGATGCCCTGATGTGGTTAAGGAAGGCCCTCCGCGAAGACAGCAGCCAGCTTCGAGATTGGCCACCCGCTCCTCTAGGCTTCAAAGAAAGCTACCAGTTCTTTAATGGCGAACTTGTTGCTTCCTCGTCCGATGGCAAAATCGTCACTATTTGTGTTCAGGTGCAACTGCGACCTCCTTCCATTAAGCCGTCAAATCCGCTTCCAATTCCCAAGGCGCTCGAAGACCAGATCATTGAAAAAGGGAAGACGGTAGATGCCAAGGTTCCGATTCATCCAGACGACGGCAATCAAACCGAGGCCGCGCCCAAGCCTGCTAGCAAGGCTGAGATTCGCCAGCAGAGTGATGACGCGATCAGAATGCGGCCAGCGGATGCGGACAAATGGAAATTCTTGAAGAGCAAAGGCCTGCTGGCCGATTTGCCAGCGGAGGCTGTGGTGCCCGTTTTATCCGAGCGGGACAAGCAGCATTCTTCGGGCTTTTTTCAGTTTCGCTTTTCTGCACCACGTGCCGCAGTGCGCCGGTGGCTACTGGAATCCCTGCGAGTGAAGGAAGGCCATGAGGAAGCATTTTTGAATTGGCCGGAGAAGCCGGGGACGTTTTACCGCACCTATTCAGCGGTGAATGATTGCAAAATCGTGGTTCAAAGCGCGGATGGTGAGACGGTTCTCGTGGTTGTTTCAAAGCAGAAGCCCCGCATCATGATCGCGCCAGAGGACTCCCAACCAACGGCTGCGCCGACCGTGTCGCCAGAGGTAGCTTGGAAGGAAGCACACATGCCAAAGCTAGACCTTGAGTTATCGCTGCTGGAGCCAACGGTTGTTTCACCAAAAAATGAGATCCTTCCGCCCCTCTATCCGAATCCTGGCCCAAAGCTGATCAAGATCCGTGCGCCCCTGCCCAAAGGCCTGAGCCTCCCTATGATCGAATTGAGGCAAATCACTGAAGGGCCGGTCGAAGACGCGGACGCACTGCGACTTAGAATGAAGTCCAGCAATCGCTTCCAACAGAGCCTGCTGGTGAAGGAACCTTGAAGGCTACTTCATGAAACCGCTGTCCGTCAGCCATTCGGTGAAGCGTTCGGGCCATTTCGCGGCGGCGCTGGGTTTGGCGTCGGGTTTGTAACCGAAGCCGTGGCCGGCGTTGGCGTAGATGTGGAGTTCGGCTTTCACACCGGCGGCTTTGTATTTGAGATAAAGAGTGGCCATGCCTTCGGCGATGTCGGGGCGGTCGCTGTAGCCGCAGGCGATGAAGAGCGGGGGCATGCCTTTCTCGGCGTTGAAGAGGCCGGAGGTGCCTGGGTAGATGAGGCCTTGGAAGTCGGGGCGGCTGGATTGCTGTTCGATGGGATCGGCGGCGTCTTTTTGGCCGGGATCGTTCTTCATGGCGGCAAAGGCGGCGAGTTCGCCCCCAGCAGAGAAGCCGAGGATGCCGATGCGGTCGGCTTGGATGTGCCATTCGGCAGCACGATTGCGAACGGTGCGGATGGCACGGCGGGCGTCGGCCATGGCGTGATCTTGAATGGTGTAGGTGCTGCCTTTTTCGCGGGCGAGGCGGTATTTGAGCACGAAGGCGGCGATGCCGTGGTCGCGGAACCATTCGGCCAAAGCGTAACCCTCATGGCCAAGGCAAAGCTTCGAATGACCGCCGCCGGGGCAGATGATGACAGCGGTGCCAGTGGATTTGTCAGCGGCGGGGACAAATGGCGTGATGCTGGGGTTATGTATGTTGACGACGTTGCTGCCTTCGGCTTTTTCAGGCTCGGCAGAACGGGCTTCGGAGCCAGGGGCGCCCATGGGCCAGAGCGGGAGGGCAGCAGGGGTGTCAGCGTGCGCGAAGATGGGAGCAATGAGAACGAGGAAAAGGACAGTTGGATTCATGGTTAATAAGTAACGGTGAAAAGGGCGAACTTTGCTCGATTTGATCACCTGATTGACAAATGGGCGGCCCCCGCTAGTTTCGCGCCCCCTTTTCGAGGGGAGGCCGTGATTTGTCCGGTCTGAGCTATTCATTCTGACTTTCACCACCCCACACGCCCATGCCCAAGACGTTTAGAACCTACCAACCCTCCAAGCGCACGCGCAAGCAGCAGTTTGGATTCCGTGCCCGCAATAAGACGGCCAATGGCCGCGACATCCTGCGCCGCCGCCGTGCCGCCGGACGTAAGCGCCTCCTGCCGAAGGGTGTGGAACTTCACTTCAAGCGCCACACTCAGCAGCACGCCTAAACCTGCTGCGGCGCTCTCTCCCCATGCGCCTTTCTTCAAACCTGCGGATGAAACTCGCGTGTGATTTCGCACGAGTGAAGTCACAGGGCAGCAGCCAAGCCGGAAAATTTCTGGTCTTGGGTGTTTTGCGAGTGGAAGCGCTGGCGGAGTTCCAGTTTGGCCTCATCACCGGGGGTAAATTGGGCAATGCCGTGATGCGAAACCGCATCCGCCGTCTGCTGCGTGAGGTAGTGCGAGCGCATCGTGCCGAAATAGCCCCGGGCTGGCAGATGGTGATCATCGCCCGCTGGCGTGCGCCCCAAGCAGCGCTGGAGGAACTGGAAAAAGACTGGCTGCGGCTGGCACGACGCATGAATCTGCTGAAACAGTCTGCTCCCGCCGTCTCCGCCTCATGAAATGGCTCATCCGAATTTTCATCCGTGGCTACCAAATTTTCATCTCTCCCGTCATTCATGCCTTCGGTGGCTCAGGCTCAGGATGTCGCTACACACCGACCTGCTCAGTGTATTTTCTCCAAGCAGTGGAAACCCACGGCGCACTCCGTGGAAGCTGGCTGGGCATCTGCCGCATCTGCCGCTGTCACCCTTGGGGTGGTCATGGACATGATCCGGTGCCGCCGCGTGAACTAAACTAAATTTCGAAATCTCCCGAACCCCTACTCATTTTCATGGACCGTAAAAGTTGGATCGTTGTGACGCTGTGCGTCATCCTCATGGGGGTGAACTGGCACTACATGCAGGAAAACCAGAAGCTGGCCCAGGCAGAGGCAGCACGTAAAAAGCAGGAGGAGATCGCCAAGAAGCCTGCAGAGACCCCGGCAGCCGTCGCTGCGGCCGTCGCCGCAACTCCGACTAGCACTGCTCCGGCAACGCCGACGGTTCCGTCGGTGCCTGAAGAAACGCACTCACTCAAGACTGGTAGCGTCACGTTTGAACTGAGCTCCAAGGGCGGTGGTATCGCACGGGCGGTGCTAGCAGGCACGGATCAGGTCACCTTGAACAAGGACGCTGTTGAGCCAATCGGTGCCTTGCGACGCGAGCCAGCGGGACTGGATGCCATCGCCTACAAACTGACAGCCAAAAGCGACAAGAGCGCCACTTTTGAAGGCACGAACGCCGAGGGCATCGTGGTGACCAAGGCCTATTCGCTCACTGAAGGCCCTGAGGGTGACGAACATCTGATTGATCTAACGATCACACTGAGGAACACCGGGACAGCGCAGCATCGCTCCGAAGAATATTATCTCTACGCCGGTGCTTCGAGCGCTCTGAAGCATGACGACGCACGTTACGATGGTTTCTTCTGGAACAACGCTGGTGATGCGGAGTACAAATTGTCGAGCTTTTACGGCAAAGGTTTTTTCAGCGACGCTGCGACCGAATTTAAACAGTCATTCAACGCACTGCGCTTTGCCGGGGTGATGGGCCGCTTTTACACGCACATCATCACCCGCATGGATGAGAAGGATGCGCCGGGAAAATTCTGGTCCTCACGTCGCACCTTGGTGCAACCGATTGATGCGGCTCACGCAGGCAAAGCTGACATCCAAGATCACGCCTATGACGCTGCACTGGGCCTACCAACAGTGGATCTGGCCCCTGGATCCTCACACAGTGAGCACTATCAAATTTATCTCGGGCCGAAGGAATATGACCGCCTGAGCCGCATCGGCCACCAGCGCAGTTACGCGATGTTTTACGGCTACTTTAAGATCGTAAGTATCGCGCTGTCCAAGGTCATGCGCTGGATGCACGGCATCAGTGGCAGTTGGGGCCTTGCAGTTATTTTGCTGACCATTTTCGTACGGCTCTGCCTCTGGCCGATCCATGCGAAATCCACCATGACGATGAAGCGCATGGGCTTGCTGGGGCCGAAGATGAAGGAATTGCAGGAGAAGTTTAAGGACAACCCTCAGCAGCAGCAAATGGAGGTGATGAAGCTCTACAAAGAGTACGGCGTCAATCCGCTGGGCGGCTGCCTTCCCCTGTTCTTGCAGTTCCCGATTTTCATCGGTTTGTACAGCGTGCTGGAAGTGGCCGCTGAGCTGCGCGGCCAATCATTCTGGTGGGTGCACGATCTGGCGGCGGCGGATACGCAGGGTCAGTTGTTTGGCTTCAACATCAACCCGCTGCCGCTCATCATGGGCCTGACGATGGTGGCGCAGATGAAGCTCACGCCGCAGCCGCAGACCGTGGACAAGACGCAGCAGCGCATCTTCATGTTCATGCCGCTGTTCTTCCTTTGGTTCAGCTATGACTTCGCTGCGGCGCTGGCTTTGTACTGGTCCACGCAGAACATTTTCAGCATCTTCCAGACTCGGGTCATGAAACTTTACATGCCGGAGCCAAAGCTGGAAAAAGTGACGGAAAAACCGGTGCCCAAAGGCCCGCCGCCGCAGAATCCCTTCTTCAACCCCATGGGCAACAAACATGACAAGAAGAAAGGTCCCAAACCACCACGCCTTGGAGGCTAGACTCACATGACGCCCATCGATCACGCACGCCATATTCTCGACGCGATGCTCGGTTACCTGGGCTTCGTGGTTCAAATCGAAGACGACAATGGTCCGGACGGTCCGACGCTACAATTACTCACGGATGACTCGGACGCTCTGATTGGTCGCCGTGGTGAGACGCTGGAGGACATCCAATACCTCGTGAACCGCATTTTGCAGCGCCATGTGAAGGATGCCCCGCGTATCCGCGTGGATGTGGAGTTTTACCGCTCCATGCGTGAGGACAAAATGGTCGCCAGAGCCAAGGAACTCGGCGAGCGCGTGCGTGCCACCGGCCAGAATGCCGATTTGCCGCCGATGAACAGCTACTACCGCCGCCTCATCCATAACGTGTTTGTCAATGACTCTGAAGTGACGAGCGTCAGCCTGGACGGCAACGCCCGCTTCAAGCGCATTGTGCTCAAGCGCCGCACGAAATAACTGCCATTCTTTCTTCGCGAGGAAAATCAGGTTCGTTCTTTACTCGCGGTATGGTTTTGAGTTATTTCTCAATACCCGCGAAAATCTAAACGCAGAGCATCTTCCTAACACCCCATCCAACCCCGTATCACCCATGAAATTGAGCCGATCTGCCCTCTGTGCGCTGCTATGCAGTGCTGGATTTTTGCAAGCCGATATTGTGACCCTCAAGGATGGCAAGAAGCTGGAAGGCAATATCTTATCCGAAACGCCAACGGCGATTCGCATGAAATACCACCTGACGCCGAAGATCTGGGATGAAAAAGACATTCTCCGCACCGAAATCGCTGAGGGTGGCATTCTCAAGCAGAAGCCGGAAGAAGTGGAACTCATCGACTTGAAAAAATTGGTCCCGACACCTGACCTCCTGACAGCGGAAAAATACGAGCAACTCATCCAAGATCGCCTGCGTCCTTTCATCAACCGCTATCCAGGCACGAAAGAGGCCGCTGAGGTCGAGAAAATGATGGCCGTCGCGCAGGAGGAGAAAGAGAAAGTCGTCGCCGGCGGTGTGAAGCTGGAGAGCCGGTGGCTCACGCCGGATGAAGCCAAAGCGGACAGTCTCAATATCAAGACATACGCCCTGCGTAATGCGATGATGGAAAAAGCCGAGGCCAAGGACTACACCGGGGCGCTCAAGGAGTTCGATAAAATTACCGAACCCCGCAGTTATTTTGTTGCCTCCACTTACTATCCAAAAGCGGTCGAAGACACTCTCGCCATCCTGGCAAAATACGATGCTCAAATCGAGCAGATGATCAAAGACCAGCCCACCTTGCAGAGGCTGCGCGATGAAAATATGAAGAAGCTCATCGAGCCTGATCTCACGCGGATGAAGGACGCCGTCTCACGTGAAGCTGAACTGTGGAAGACCACCTACGAGCAAGAGAGCAAGTCCAGCAAATGGTACACCCCCTACAAGTATGATCTGCCAAGCTTGAAGGCTCTCTCTCAAAATATCAGCACCCTGAAAACCCATCTGAAGGAAATCGACCTCGCCACCATCACCAAAGTTAATGCGGCCATTTCTCGCCTGATGAAGGCAGATCTCAAAGCAGGGAAGGATGCTGAAGAGCTGAAAAAGATGGGCGAAGCGATCATGGAAGGTGAATCCGCTGCCGCCAACGCTGACAATACGAGCAAGCAGTTCTATCAGAACATTTTTCAAACCTTCCGTCAGCGCTTTGTTATATTCCAGCAGCAGTTAGCGGCCCAAGCAGCGCAGGCGCAAATGCCAGCTACAGCAGCCGTCGGGGGATCCACTGCTGTTACAGGAACTGCCGCACCTGGTGAGGATGCCAAGATGGCCGCTGCACTTGCGGCAGCCGGCGGTGGCTCTGCTCCAGCAGCTGCAGTGGCTACCGCCCCGGTTGCCGGAGCTGCCCCCGCACAGGGCGCGCCTGTTGCCATGCCTGGCACTGTAGCTCCGGCACCAGCACTTGGAACCATGCCAGCGGCACCAGCTGCCGGTTATCCAGTACAGCCCGGCCAGCCCGGCGCGGCCGTCCCAGCCGCTGGATATCCCCAACAACAGCAGCCACCTGCCGCCTATGCTCAGCCACAGCAACCGGCGGCTTATGCCCAGCCCCAGCCCGCTCCCGTCGCCCCCATACCTGCTGCACCCGTGGAGGAAGAAGGAGGCATGAGCACCACCAATATGATCCTCATCGGTGTTGGCGTGGTCGTCCTCGTGCTCTTGCTCACCATGCTGGGAGGCGGTAGCAAAAAGAAGAAGTGATCACTGTTTAGGAGCGGACTATTCCGCGTACGCTCCTTGTTCATCCTTTACTCAACGAAAAAGGGAGGGCCTCACAGCCCTCCCTTTTATCTTAAAAACACACACTCAAAATTCTCAATTAACCTTCGGCGCTCTGAGCCTGATCCTTCACGGACATAGCATCCTTGCCCTGGCGTTGACGGAGATAATGCAGGCGGGCACGACGCACACGGCCAGTCTTGGTGACCTCGACCTTCGCGACCTTTGGGCTATGCACCGGGAAGACACGCTCCACGCCTTCGCCATAGGAAATTTTGCGGACGGTAAAGGCCTCGTTGATGCCACAGCCTTTGTGGGCAATGACGATTCCGGCGAAGATCTGGATACGCTCCTTGTCGCCTTCAACGACTCGGGTGTGAACCTTGACACTGTCACCCACGGTGAAAGTGGTGGGCTCCTTCTTCAACTGCTCTTGATTGATCTTTTCGATGATTTTGCTCATGGCACACTCCTAAAGTCCGCGCTGCGCAGGCCATGAATCAGTCAGGCCGGGGGCGAGGGGCTGGGAAGATGGACAGTTCACCTGATTTGGCAACCTGTTTTTCCCTGTGCTGGAAACCTGCATTCTTCGCCCTATCATCCGGCAACCCATGGAATCCTCCGTTTCAGCCCTGATTAGTGCCGCCATCGCCGAAGATATCGGCACTGGCGATGTTACATCCCTCTACTTCATCCCCAAAAATTCTCGCTCCAGAGCCGAAATCGTCGCCCGCGAGCCCGGAATCGTCTCCGGGGTCGAAATCGCCGTCACCGTCTTCCATCAAATCGACCCCGCGCTCGAAGTCGAGGTATGCATCCCTGATGGCCACCCCTTTGGCCGTGGTGACATCTTAATCAAAGCTGCCGGCAGCACCCGCTCCCTGCTCACCGCCGAACGTACCGCCCTGAATTTCCTCCAGCGTCTCTGCGGTGTCGCCACGCAGACAAAACGCTACGTCGATGCCGTGAAACCGCATCCCGTCCAGGTCTGGGACACCCGGAAAACCACCCCAGGCTGGCGTTTGCTCGAAAAAACCGCCGTCAAAGATGGTGGCGGCACGAACCACCGCATGGGCCTCTACGACCACGCCATGGTCAAAGACAATCATCTCGCCGCCAACAGCGATCTGAAGTCACTCCAAGCCGCCATTCACAAACTGCGCACCGAGCGCCCGGGTGTGCGTGTCCAACTGGAAGCTGCAACCTTGCAGCAAGTGGCTGATTTCCTCACCCTCGACGGCGTGGACATGCTCCTACTCGACAACATGAGCACCGATCAACAGCGCGAAGCCGTGAAACTCGTGAACGGCAAGCTCTGGCTCGAAGCCAGCGGCGGCATCACCCTCGACACCATCAAAGAAGTCGCAGCCACTGGCGTGAACGCCATTTCTGTCGGTGCGCTTACGCACTCCGCCCGTGCTTTAGACTTGGCGCTCGATCTTTATTGATCACTTAACCGGCTCATACTGCCAGGTCCAATCGCCAAGATAGCCGGGTTTTCTCAACGCACTGGAATCTCCTGGTTTCGCCACGTTCACCTTGCCTGCGTCATCTTTGCCGTCAAAACCCACGGACCAGAGCAGGTAGCGGCCTGATTCCGACAGACGAAAACGCATGGGCTTTCCATCGAACGAATCAAGCGGCACCGCTGGCAGAAACTCCGGCACCAATTCATCGAGCCGCGCGGGATACTGAGTCTTTTTGAGATAAAACCGCTCCAGAGCGATCGCCGCGACGGCCTGACGAACGCGCACTTGGGCTAGCAAAGCATTTGAGCTGATCTGCTTCATCGCAGGGACAATCAACCGTGCCATGATGTGATCGGCGTGAAGTACAAAGTTTCGTTTCTCCAAGAATTCGCGATCCATCGCCTCTCCAGCACGAACCACCGCCGCAATGCCCTCTTTCTTCAAAGGCTGGATCAAAAAACGCAGTTCCACATCCGCCGCCACACTCTTCCAGTGGTCAAACAATCCGTCCGGCAAGACTCGACAGGTATTCGCTGAGAGAGCCGTCACGTCTGAGAGTGCGGCAATCATTTCTTGGCTTATTTTTTTTCTGCCAGCGACCGCCTCTTGGATAAACGCCAGTGAACCCAAGCCGACAGCCATTTCACCGCGCATAGCCAGCAGTAGTGATTTTTCGATGTCATCAGCCATGAATGATTTCTGTAGCAGGCGCAGATCCGCGTCGGTCAAGGCTCGTTCATTCAGACAGTGCCACACAGCCTCGGTGGCCATGGCGTCTGTCGCAATACCCACGAGAAACCCAATCAACAGCGCCTCTGACTCACACGCAGCACTGAGGCGGTGTAACACCAGAATACTGCACGCGGCCTCCTGACTGTCTTTAGCATCCACAGCGGCTCGTGCGCGCAGTGCCAGCGTGCGCGCCAGCGTTTGTGCGATCGTGTAATGCGGCACTTGCAGACTAAAGAGCATCTCCGGCATCTCACGCTCACGCATGCTTGGCGTGAACATCGCCTGTGGGCGTTGCTTCACTTGTTCGGCGAGTTGTTTGAGCAGTGGGAACTTCGCATCCAAAGCATTCAACAGGTCGCGACTGGTCGATGGCGCATCCGCAGGCAGGTCGAGAAACTTCGATTCACGCACAAATCTCACCCAATCGGCCGTGGCGGTAGCCTGACCCAAAGAAACCCCGCTCGAGGCGGGAGCCTTGTTCTGGGTGCTCCATTTCATCGCTTCGAGGGCCTGCCGCTTCGCGCCAGGCTCTCCTTTGTTCACATCTTGTTCGATCACTGCGGCAATGCCGCGCAATGGCTCGATGGCGAACAGATTGGCCTCTTCAGACGGTGTTTCGGGCAACAGTTTACGAAAGTCGAGTGTTTCACCTTCGCGTTCAATCTGTGCCAGTGTTGCGGCCCAACGACGTTTACCACTCCAGTTCGTCCAGACGAACAATAGGAAGACGAGCGTGGTGAACGTGATGAACAGCCACAGTAAAATGCGGATGAAACGATGGGAATAGATGCGGCGGAGCATGAGGTTGAATGGGTGAGAGTTGAATTCAGTTGGCAGCCAGCAGAGCCTCAATGGAGGCGGCACGTTGCTGCCACAGCATGGTGGGAGCCGTGTTGCTCCATGAATCAGACGATGGCGTGTCGGGTTCGGGGGGTGTGGTGAAATACATCACCATGATCGCCGCCCAGGCCACGCTCCAACCGGCGACGAGCCAGCGTGGTGTGCGGATGACCGGTTTTGAGCGTTGCAACATCTCGCTGCGCCACTCTTCCGGCAATGCGCGCCGTTTCAGCGCACGCAAATCGTTTTCAAAAGCATCGGGGTTCGTGTTCATGAGGGTTTGAGTTCGTCGTACAGCGGTCGCAGCTCACTCCGCAGTTTCTCCAAGGCATAGCGATAACGGCTGGCCGCCGTGTTCAGCGGAATGCCCTGCACTTCCGCGATTTCTTCAAAGGTCAGCCCGTCCCACAGCTTCAATTGGGCCACGCTGCGCTGTTCCATGGGCAGCAGTGCAAGAGCTGCCTCAAGGCGTTTGGCAAATTCCGCCTGATCAGGGTCATCCTGCGTCGCAAACATCTCCGGCGGCATTTCTTCCTCCGCACGCCGTCTCACACGATGTCGCCGCAGCCAGTCAACCGCCTGATGATGCGCCAGCCGCAGCAGCCAGGCGCGCAAGTTCACGATTCCAGTCGGAATCGACTGCTTACCCAATTTGATGAAAAGTTCCTGGAGCAGATCCTTCGCATCCGCCTCTTCACCGGTGAAGCTCGTGAAGTAATGAAACAGCCCGGCCGCATGAGCGTCGTAGAGTTCAGGCAATGTCGGAGCGGCAGGCATGCAGGTGGCAGATTCACAGACAGGACGGATGGCGGCGAGATTTTTGTCTGCGGGAATCGACGAAACTGTCATTTCACCCTGCAAAATTACCCTTGTAATCCCTGCATGCGGCAGCATCCTCACGCCCAACTTTTTTCACGTATGTCACGTCCTCCCAATCGCGGTCCTTCACGCAGCGGCCCAAACCGTGGTCCCTCTCGCGGTGGTCCTCCCAAACGCAACGGTCCTCCGCCACCACGTTTCGTTCCACCGCCACGTCCGGTGGATCCTGTGGATGAGGCCAAGCAGAAGGAAGAAGCTATAGAACTCGAAGGCACCATCGCCGCCGTGCTTGCTGGCACCATGTTTCGCGTGAAACTACGCAACGGCCACGAAGTACTCGCGCACATCTCCGGTAAGATGCGCAAGAAATTCATCCGTCTCGTCATTGGCGACGCAGTGAAGCTCGAAATGTCGCCCTACGACAAGGACAAGGCGCGCATCGTTTACCGCATCGGCTGAGTTTCCTGCCACGCTTCGCGATCATGGCCGGAGACATCGTCTATTTCGACCTCGAAACCCGCCGCACTGCCAACGACGTGGGTGGATGGGGCAACAAGCACATGATGGGCATCTCCGTGGCCTGCACGTTCAGCACCAAGCAGAACGAATACTCCATCTACACGCAAGATGAAGCAGCTGCGCTCATCAAGCAGCTCAAAACGGCTGATCTTGTCGTCGGATTCAACCACATCGGCTTCGACTACGAAGTGCTCAAGGGTCACGACATCATGTTTGATCCAGCCGACGTTCCGCACAGCCTCGACCTGCTGATTGATTTGGAAAAAGTCCTCGGCCATCGCATCAAACTCGACGCCGTGGCCGCTGCCACTCTCGGCATGGGCAAAACCGCCGACGGCCTCGATGCGCTCAAGTGGTGGCAGCAAGGCGAAGTCGCCAAGATCGCCGAGTACTGCTGCTACGACGTGAAGGTAACCAAGTGTGTCCACGAATACGGTATCGAGCACGGCCATGTGAAGTATCACGACCGCAATGGCCGCGAGCAGATCGCTAAAGTGGAATGGAAAGCATGACGCCGTTGTTTCGACTTCTGCTCCGTGCCGGGTGGGCACCGCTAGCGGTGCTCGTCTTCCATCAGGCCATCATGGACACGCCGTATCGCCAGCAGCTCGACTTCGTGATGCATTACAGTGGCGGCGTAGCCATCGCGTTCTTCGCGTGGCATGCACTGGATTGTTTAGCGCCCTGGTTCGGCACACTGACCACTTTCGCCCGTTATCTCTTCACCTTCACGCTAGCCTGCACAGTCGGGCTGTTCTGGGAATTTGCCGAGCTGTTCTCAGATGTCGTTTATGGCTCGAACATTCAGCACAGCATTCGCGAAACCATGCGTGATCTCATCGCTGATGCCACCGGTGCACTGACAGCGCTGGCGCTGATATTTCTGGTGCGCTGTGTTAGCAGCAATCAACCGCCCGCAAGCCAAGTCTGAAACGCGGCTTCCGCACGTTGCAGCATCTCGGCCTGATTACGACGGAGGTCGCTGAACTGGTTCCATGCTGTCAAATCTTGCTTAGAGCCGGCGCCTTCGATCTCGGCTATGAATTCCGTCACCAACTCCAGCTTGTCGCCATGTTGCTCGCGCAGATGCGTTTTGCAGGCGACGCCCGTTTCATGCAGTCGATTTTTGGTTCCCAGTGCCATGTGCCCATATCATACAGCCAATGCAGGAAGTCACGCAATCTCAGCAGTTTTGCCAACGTTCTAAGCACTGTATGACTACCACGCCTGACTTCCTCCATGTCTCCCGCCGCCAGTTCTTCCGGCAGTCGGGGCTTGGCCTTGGCTCGGCTGCGCTGGGATCATTGCTCGCTCAGGATTTGCCTGCGGCAGAGCTGGCCAGGCCGCCGCATTTCGCGCCGAAAGCGAAGCACATCATCTACCTGCACATGATCGGTGCGCCCTCGCAGCTCGATCTTTACGATTACAAGCCGCTGCTGCAGAAGATGGACGGCGAGAAGTGCCCCGAGGAGCTGACGAAGGGCAAACGCTTCGCCTTCATCGGCGGCGAGATGCGTCTGGCGGGTACGGAATTCAAATTTCAGCGTCACGGGCAGAGCGGCCTCGAATTGAGCGAGCTGTTGCCGCACCTCGGCACCGTGGCGGATGACATCTGTGTGGTGAAATCCCTGCACACCAACGAGATCAATCACGCTCCGGCACAGATGTTCCTGCACACCGGCTTCGGCCAGGGCGGACGCCCGAGCCTCGGTGCCTGGGTGACGTATGGCCTCGGCGCAGAAAATCGCGATCTGCCGACCTACGTCGTGCTGCTATCGGGTCCTCCTGGCGGCGCAGGATCAACTCTCTGGAGCACCGGCTTTCTGCCCAGCGTGTATCAGGGCATTCCATTCCGCGGCAACGGTGAGCCAGTGCTGTTCCTCGGCAATCCGCCGGGACATAGCACCAAGGACCGCCGCCGTGTGCTCGATGCGGTGAAGGCGCTCAACGAACGCCAGCTAGGCATCGTGGGCGATCCCGAGATCGCCACGCGCATCAGCCAGTATGAAATGGCCTACCGCATGCAGACCAGCGTGCCGGAGCTGATGGACATCACGCAGGAAAACAAGGCCACGCTCGACATGTATGGTGCACAGCCGGGAAAAGCCTCGTTCGCGAACAACTGCCTGCTCGCCCGCCGTCTCGTCGAACGCGGCGTGCGCATGGTGCAGCTCTTTGATTCCGACTGGGATCATCACGGCGGCCTCAAGCAACGTCTGACGGCCAAAGCAAAGGATGTGGACCAACCAATGGCCGCCCTCGTGCGCGATTTGAAGCAGCGTGGCCTGCTGGATGAGACGCTCGTTATTTGGGGTGGTGAATTCGGCCGCACGCCGTTGCGTCAGGGCATCAACGCTGAGGGCACCAAGACTTCAGCGGGCCGCGATCACCACAAGGATGCCTACACGATGTGGATGGCCGGTGGTGGCATCAAACCGGGCATCAGCTACGGCAAAACCGATGACTTCGGCTTCAACATCGCCGAAAATCCTGTTCACACGCACGATCTGAACGCCACGGTGCTGAACCTCCTCGGTCTCGACCACGAACGTCTCACGTTCCGCTACCAAGGCCGCGATTTTCGACTCACCGACGTGCATGGGGAGCTGGTGCCGGGGATCATAGCCTGATCCCCCCGCAAAAGAGGGGCAAAGGCACGAACTGCTGGCGCGAGTTGTGCGTGGCGGTATCGTACTTACCTGTCATTCGACAGGACCCTTTTTACCCCCTTTATTTTTCTCATGTGCGGAATCGTTGGATACATCGGCAATCGTCAGGCTAGCCCAATCCTTTTGGATGGGCTGCGTCGTCTGGAATATCGCGGCTATGACTCCGCTGGCCTGGCGCTCAACGGCGGCGGCGAAGACCTCCGCATCGTGAAGCGTGCCGGTCGTATCGATAACCTGCGCATTGCCGTGACTGAGGCGAATCCACTGGGCACGATGGGCATCTCACACACCCGCTGGGCCACTCACGGCCCGGCCACGGATGTGAATGCGCATCCGCATCCCGACCAATCCGGCAAGCTGGTGCTGGTGCATAACGGCGTGATTGAAAACTATCAGACGCTGCGTGATCAGCTCATCGCAAAGGGCCACACCTTTCTGTCGCAAACGGACACCGAAGTGCTCTCGCATCTCGTTGGCACTTACTTTGATGAATCAAAGGAAAAGGATGGCACGCTGCGCCTCGTCAATGCGCTCAAAGCCGCTCTCGCCCGCGTGAAGGGCACCTACGGCATCGCAGTGATGCATGGCGATCTACCCGGTGTGATCGTCGGTGCACGTCTCGGCAGCCCGCTGATCATCGGTCTCGGTGATCACGAGCATTTTCTGGCCAGCGATGTCTCTGCAGTCGTCGCCCACACGCGTGATGTGGTTTATCTCAACGACTACGACATCGTCACGATCACCAAGGACCGTTATGACGTACAGTCGCACCAAGGCGTGCCGGCGGATGTGAAGGTCAGCCGGGTCGAATTTAACGCGGACGATGCCGAGAAGGGCGAATTCCCGCACTTCATGCTCAAAGAAATCTACGAGCAGCCAAATTCGCTCCGCAATGCCATGCGTGGCCGCCTTTCCCGCGATGAATGCACCGCGATCCTCGGCGGTTTGAACATGTCCCCCAAAGAATTGGTGCAGATCGACCGCATCATCCTCGCAGGTTGCGGCACCGCCTATCATGCCGCGATGGTGGGCGAATATCTCATCGAATCCCTCGCCCGCGTGCCGACGGAGGTCGAAATCGCCAGCGAGTTCCGCTACCGCAACGTTCCCACGAACCGTAATACCTTGCAGTTCGTCATGAGCCAGAGCGGCGAGACCATCGACACACTCGCCGCGATGCGTGAAGGTCAGCGCAAAGGCATTCGCTGCCTCGGCATCGTCAACACTGTTGGCAGTACGATCGCTCGTGAGAGCGACGGCGGTGTTTATATCCACGCCGGACCCGAAATCGGTGTGGCGGCAACGAAGACCTTCACTTCTCAAGTCGCGATCCTCACGTTGTTGAGCTTGCTGCTTGGCCGCATCCACCATCTGTCCAGCGTCGATGGTTTGGAGATGATCGACGAACTCGAAGCGCTGCCGGACAAGATCGTGCAAATCCTCAAGCAGGCCGACAAGATCAAGGCCATCGCCGAAAAACATGCGCACGCTGAAGGCATGCTGTTCATGGGCCGCCAGATGAATTACCCCGTGGCACTCGAAGGTGCGCTGAAGATGAAGGAAATCAGCTACATCTACGCCAGCGGCCATCCCAGCGCGGAATTGAAGCACGGCGTCATCGCTTTGGTCAAACCGGACATGCCGTCCGTGTTCATCGCTCCTGGTGATGCGGTGTTCGACAAAAACGTCAGCAACATCGAGGAAGTCCTCGCGCGCAAAGGCCCCGTCATCGCCGTGACCACCGAGGGCCGCACGGAGCTGGAGCGCCTTACCAAGGATGTGATTTACGTTCCAGACTGCCCCTCCTACCTTACGCCAATTCTGAACGTCATCCCGCTCCAACTCTTGTCCTACTACACAGCTGTAGCGCGTGGCTGCGACGTGGATAAACCAAGAAATCTGGCGAAAAGCGTTACGGTGGAGTAAGTTAGCCCGTCTGGAAGTCCAGCCGCCCATCATGACCGCCATCCCGCCCCGTCTGAGCCACACGATCTGCATCGTTGCTCTTGGATTGTGCCTCGGGCAGGCCTTGGCCGATCCACCGGCCGCTGCTCCTCCAATATCACCAGCGCCGGTTGCCAACGCCTCCGATCAAACTCCGGCAGATTTTCTCGACATGGTCGGCCAGCGTACAAAAGCCCGCTGGCGTCTGCTGTTTCGTCCGCCACCACCCACACCACCAACCGATCGTGGCCGTGCCGCCTTGATCCTTGGCAGTCTGCTTGGTGACAGTTTTCTCGTCTGGCAAGCCACCGATTCGCAGCAGTTCCGCAACAACAACCAAGACGTGCTTACCTACTGCCGCATGCTCGGCGTTGGCGAGAAACTCATGCCACGCCTCATGGCCCAGGGCAAAATGGCCGAAGACAGTGAGTGGAAAGATCTGCGTCATGAGATTGTCGATGGCCATCGAGAACTCGTGCGCATGCTGCGCGAGCAAAAGGACGATGACCTTGCCCTCATGATCGATCTCGGCCTGTGGCTGCGTGTGTTGGAAATTGCTTCCACCATTGTGACCGACACAGCCACCGAAGAACTCCGACCGCTGTGCATCGGTTCCCCTCTCATCCTGCAGGACATGCGCGACGACTTCAGCCGTCTCAGCGCCTCGAAACGCGAAGAAGCTATGGTCAAGCGCATCGGCACCACGATTGATGAAATCAGCACCCTTTGGAAAGACGTGAACAAAGTCCCGCCGACACAGATCCAAGTCGCCAAGACCAACGAAAAGCTCAAAGAACTGATGCAGGCGGTGATGGACAAGTAGCCTGGTTTCAAGCCTTCGGCAGCAGCCGCAACGGCAGCACCGCCGGAAACTCCACCCCCGCAAACACTTCGGACAAGGGCAGCGATACTTCCAGTGCCGTCAGCGTGGCCACCGCCTCCAGACCTGCGCACAAAGCATACTGCCAGGTGCCGTCCGCCTGCCGCAGAAACGTCTCCACCTTCGCCTGGTCCTGCGACACCAGCACATACTGCTGCAGCGAGGCGATGCTCTGATAGTGGTCGAACTTCGTGCCGCGATCATAGCGCTCCGTGCTGTCCGACAGCACCTCCACGATGACCGCGGGATTTGTCACCGTCTCGCCTGCATCATCCTCGGCATCCAGCTCCACCGGCCCGCAGATCACACTGACATCAGGATAAGTCCGCAGACTCGTCAGCGGGATTTTCACCCGCAGGTCGCTGTCAAACGTGCGGCAGCAGCCGCCTTTGCGCCGCAAGGCATCACGCAGCGTGCCGACAACGTTCGCCTTGATCAGACTGTGGTTCACACTGCCACCGGCCATCGCAAACACCTCACCGGCGAAGAATTCGCTCTTGTACGCCGCCACACGTTCGCGGCGGAAATAATCCTGTGGTGAGAGATGCGCTTTGAGTTGCGTGGCGACCATGCGGCATCATTCCACAGCAAGGCGGCATTGGCAAGATGCACCAAACACATGCAGCATGGGCGTCATGTCACCCCGCATCCTCATCATCGGCCAAGGCCTTGCAGGCACGGCATTGGCGTGGCGTTTGTGGGAACGTGAAGTGCCCTTCCTCATCGTCGATCGCGATGAAGCCGTCACAAGCTCCAAAGTAGCCGCCGGTTTGATCACGCCGATCACTGGCATGCGTCTCACCGTAAGCTGGCGCTATGACGTGTTTTATCGCGAAGCGCTGCGCTTCTACCGCGCCTGCGGCAAACGCATGAAACAACGATTCTTCTTCCCACGTGGCTATGTGCGCCTGCTCAAGAACGAAGCGGAGATCGCCAAATGGCACAAGCGCCGCCGCGATCCTGACATGCAGCCGTTTCTGCATCGCAAAGCACCACAACTCAGCGCCGAGGTGATTCATCAGCCCGACAACGGCTTCCAGCAGCGCCACGCCGCATGGCTGGACACCAACACCTACCTCGAATCCAGCCGCCAGTTCTTCGAGTCCCTCGATTCATACACGACAGCCGAAGTGAAACCCGAAGACGTGCATGACGATGCCGATGGCATCGAGTGGAATGCCCAACGTTTCTCCCACGTCATCTGGGCACAGGGCTGGAGTGCTGAAAAACATCCGCTCTTCCACTGGGTTCCATTTCAATCCGCCCTCGGCACCATCCTCACCGTTGCAGCCGATCTCCAAGGCGAGAAGCGCATCCTCAATCGCGGTTGCTGGCTCCTTCCGCGAAACGACGGCAGCCTGCGCGCTGGCTCCACCTACGAATGGAAGTTCGACGATCCCAACACGCCTTCCGCCGATCAAGTGCAGACGCTCGAAGCTACCCTGCATAGCCTGCTCAAAGTGCCGCTGAATATCACCGTCCGTCAAACGGCCGTGCGTCCCATCATCAAAAACCGCCAGGCACTCATGGGCACGCATCCCACGCACCCACGCATCGCCTTCCTCAACGGCCTCGGCTCCAAAGGCTCGCTGCGGTCACCCTGGCTCGCCCGTCATCTCATTGAACATCTGCTTGATGGTGCTGCCATCGACACGGAGATGGATTTGCAGCAGAATTCGATATGAGCAGCGATCTCAAACCACATCTCGCCAGCCCCAACGGCGGCCTGCCATCGTCCGTGCTATGGGCGCAATTGATGTTGAAGGATCGTCTGCGCCCCGGTGATGTCGTGGTGGATGCAACGATGGGGAACGGGCATGACACGCTGTTTTTGACCCAGTGCGTGAGTCCGGGCGGTCATGTGTTTGCCTTTGATGTGCAGGCGGCCGCCTTGGTGGAAACAGCGAAGCGTGTTCCGGCCGAGATGACGACGCTGATTCACTCCGGCCACGAAATGATGCGCTCGCATGTGCCCGCGGAGCTGCATGGGAAGATCAGCGCGATCATGTTCAATCTCGGCTACTTGCCGGGCACGGACAAAACGCTCATCACGCGCACCGAGACGACAATGATCGCAGTAAAAGAAGCGCTGGATCTCTTGAAGCCGGGCGGACTAATCACCATCGCAGTGTATCCAGGACATGAAGGCGGAGCCGAGGAAGGGCGCAACATCGCTGAATGGGCCGTGACGCTCGATTCACGTCGTTTTGAGGTGCAGCACCTGCGCCCAATCAATCGCGCTGCCGCACCACCGGAGCTGTGGGTGGTGTGGAAACGCGGTTGAATGCGGCGGCACTTGCACAGCGGGGTTTCAGGGCCTAGCGGGAGGGCGTTCCATGCTCGATTACCTCAACATTCTCTCCGTGGCCGTGCCCGTGTATCTCACGATGGGCGCGGGCGCACTGGCGCGTCGGACGGGGCTGCTCAAACACGAGGCGGACACCAGCTTGATGAAACTCTCGGTGATGATGCTGACGCCAGCGCTGATCATTGAGCGCGTGGTGGGCAATCCGGCGGTGATGAAACTCGCGCCGGTGCTGATTGCGGCAGGGTTGGGCTACACGCTGGTCGTGATTGGCATCGCCCTCACCTATTTCGTCGCCCCGCTCATCGGTTTGAAGAAAGGCGAGGGTCGCCGCACCTTCAGCGTGGCCTGCGGGCTGCAAAATTACGGTTTCGTGGCCATTCCGCTCGTCACCGCGTTGTTTCCTGACAAAGGCACGCTCGGCGTGCTTTTCACCTTCACGCTCGGCGTCGAACTGGCCTGCTGGACAGCAGGGGTGGGCCTGCTGACAGGTCTGGACAAGGCCCCATGGCGTCTCGCACTAAACGCACCAGTGCTCACAATTATCGTTTCGTTGCTGCTGAACTTCACCGGCCTCCACATTTACGTGCCGCTGGTTGCGCACAACACCTTCACGATGCTCGGTGCCTGCGCAGTGCCGCTGGCCGTGCTGCTCATCGGCGCTTCGATTGCAGACCTCTGGGGCCAGGCGTCGATACGTTGGAACGTGGCTATCTTCAGCCCGGTGCTGCGGCTGGGCATCATCCCCATCGCTTTTCTTGCTACCGCTTACTTTCTGCCGCTCACGACGGAATTGAAACGCGTGATCGTCGTGCAGGCCGCGATGCCTTCTGCCGTGTTTAACATCATGATCGCCCGCCTTTACGGTGGTCATGCACCGACGGCGGTGCAGGTCGTGATCGCGACCACCTTGGTAAGCTGTATCACCACGCCATTGGTCATCGCGGGGGGACTCAAACTGGTCGGCGTATGAACCTTCCCTGGTATCTGCTGCTGCCTCTCGTAGCCGCCATCGGTTACGCGATTGCTTCCTTGCTGCTGAAAAAAGCGCTGACTGAAGGAGCGCATCCGATGGCTTGCTTCCATATCAACAACTGGGCCTCCTCTCTCGTCTTTCTGCCGCTTGCGCTGTTTGAAACGCAAAACGTCGCCTGGCAGCTGTGGCTAATCCCCGTTGGCCTAGGCGTGCTCTTTTTCACGGGAGGTTGGTTCACCTTCGTCGCGATGCAGCGTGGCGACGTGTCACTCGTCACACCGGTCTTAGGATCCAAAGTCGTATTCGTTGCCCTCAGTGCGAGTTTTCTCATCGCTGGCAGCATGAAACCACTGATGTGGGTCGCGGCGCTCATCACCACGGCGGGCATCTTTTTGATGAGCGCGACGGATTTCAAAACACCGAAAGGGGCACGCCTGGCTGGTCCGGTCGTCATGGCACTGATCAGTGCTGCGTTTTTTGCTCTCGCCGATGTGCTGTTGCAGCGCTGGGCTCCTACCTTTGGTGCGAAGACTTTTCTGGCTATCATGTCCGCAACCACAGGAGTTCTTTCACTCTTCGCCATGACGCTGCTGCCCAAACGTCCGCCAATGCCATGGAATCGAGCCACGCAGTGGTCGCTCGGCGGTAGTGCGCTGATCGCGGCGCAGTCGATGCTCATGGGCATCTCGCTCGCGTTCTTCAACGACGCTATCGGTGTCAACGTGGTCTATGCCACACGCGGAATGTGGAGTCTCGCTGTCGTCGCGTTACTCGGTCCTCTTTTAGGGAATCGTGAACGCCACGAATCCGGCCGCGTTTTTGGCATCCGAATCATCGCAGCCATGCTGCTGATGGTGGGCGTGGTTTGCGCAGTGATTTCACGCATGCAGGAATAGATTGATCAAAGCAGCTGCAATGACGTCAAACCGTGACCAGTTCACTCTTATGAAAACCTCCCTGCGGCTGCTGTCTCTGTTACTTGGTGCGCTTTCGCTGTCGCATGCCGAAGTCACGACGAAATCCAAACCTCAGGCAGAGGAGGAACCCAAAGCGACGACCCCACCTCCCGCCGCTGTCTCCACCGTCAGCATCGAGGATATCAGTGGTTTTGAAAAATATCCAAAGCAGGTTCAGAGCCTCGTGCAAAGCGCACTGGCGCTCACGCGATTGGAGCTGTCTTATCTATATGGCTCCCACGAGCCAAGCAAAGGCGGCATGGACTGCTCCGGCACCGTGTTTCATGTGTTGGAGTTTCAAGGTCTAAAAGGTGTGCCGCGCCAGTCGGATGAAATGTGCGGGTGGGTGGAGAAAAAATCGCAGCTCCACCTCACGCCCACTGCCACCGCCTTCGATCACACCGAGTTCGCTGATTTGCAGCCCGGCGATCTTCTGTTCTGGACGAATACGACCGAAACCAAGCGCAAGCTGCCAGTCACGCATGTAATGATCTACCTCGGTAAACTCCAAAAATCCGGCAAACGCATCGTCTTCGGTGCCAGCGATGGACGCGCCTTCGAAGGTCATCGCCGCAGCGGCCTGAGTGTCTTTGATTTTAGTCTGCCAAAAGCCGACAGCCCGACCCGCTTCTACGGCTATGGCACAGCCCCAGGCCTCGTGCCTGCTCCTCCTACGCCTACGCCACCCGCACCAGCGGTGATCGTTGCCGCAAAGGAGGAAGTTCGCAAAGCCGTGGCCATCGTAACTGAGGCTAAGCCCGAGCCCAAGAAAACCGCCACGGTGGAAGCAAAGCCCAAAGCCCCAACGGTTGTGAAAGCAAAATCCACGACGCCCAAGAAGTCGGTAACCGGTGCCACGAAGAAGAAAACTCCGCAGCCACCACAGAAGAGTCCGGTAGAGAAGACCATCGACCGTGCAGTCGATTCCGTGCGGCGTTTCTTCCGCTAGCGCAGCCACTCATCACGGTGTCGAGCCACAAACTCATCGTCGTGGAGATGCGGATAGGCGTGATAGACGCGGTCAATCTCGGCTAGCTGACCTGGGCTCATCGTTTCGTGCTCATCAAGGCACCACAGGCCCCCAAGTAGGCCTTGGCGGCGCAGGACTTCATGCAAACCGGCGATGCAGCCGCTGAAGCCATTCGCGGCATCGAAGAAGGCGGCGTTGCAGTCGGTCACTTCGACGCCGAGACGCAGCAACTCCGGCGTGGCATCATCATTGCGGCAGCGCTCCAGTAACTCGACCGCACGAAGTGTCCAAACCGACCAGTGGCCGAGCAATCCGCCAACGATGCGGCGTTCCTTCCCACCGAAACGGAATGGCGTCACAAAATCGGCCACAATGCTGTCATCGTTGCCAGAATAGAGCGCGATGTCATCGCGTCCCGCCTCGATCACTGCACGCACCACATCAATCGTCTGGTAGCGGTTGAACGGTGCGATCTTGATGGCGATCACGTTTTCGATCTCTGCGAAGCGCCGCCAGAATGACTGCCGCAATACGCGACCACCGACGCTGGGTTGAAGATAGAAGCCGATGACCGGAATGATTTCAGCAACGGCGCGGCAATGCGCGATCAATTCGTCTTCTGAAGCATCACGCATCGCTCCCAGGCTTAACAAACCGGCGTGATAGCCGAGTTCATTGAGCAGGCCGGCTTCGGCGACAGCCTGTTTCGTTACACCGCAGATTCCGGCTATGCGAACGAGCGGTTTCGCAGCGCGATCCAACTCTTCCTTCGCTAATTCGAGTACAGGACGAAACAAGCCAACCTGCGGATCACGAATCGCAAACTGCGTGGTGTGAACGCCAACAGCGAGACCACCGACACCTGCGGCGATGTAATAACGAGCGAGGGCCCGCTGCCGCCGTTCATCAAGACGACGCTGTGCATCGAGCGCGAGCGGGTGCGCGGGAATAGCGATGCCGCGTTGAAGTTGTGGACGAAAGTCGAAGTTGTTCATGCGCCGTTGCTTCGCAACATGGCGTCGAAACCTTTCAAATCACCTTTTATGCTGCGCCATCTTCTGCTTCTGCTCGCTGTCATCACTCTCCAGGCTGCGGACGAATTTCCGCTCGTCCCAGCGCAGGAATGCCATCCACGGAACGGGCTGCCGAACTTCCTCGCAAAGGCGAATACGCCGGGCGCTGAGATCAAGATCGGCTATCTCGGCGGTTCGATCACGGCGCAGAATGGTTGGAGGCCGAAGACGCTGTCGCATTTTCAAAAAGCGTATCCACAGGCGAAATTCAGCGAGATCAACGCGGCCATCGGCGGCACGGGGTCGGACTTGGGTGTTTTTCGGTTGAAGCAGGACGTGCTGGATCACAAGCCGGATCTCATGTTCGTCGAGTTCGCTGTGAATGACGGCGGCGCATCTCCAGGACAGATTTTCCGCTGCATGGAGGGCATCGTGCGGCAGACGTGGAAGACGCTGCCGGAGTGCGACATCTGCTTTGTCTATACGCTGACCGAGGCGCTGGCTCCGGCGATGCTGGAAGGAAAGTTCCAACGCTCAGCGAGCGCGATGGAGAAGATCGCCGATCACTACGGCATCCCAACGATTCATATGGCGATGGAAGTCGCAAAGTTGGCGAAGGAAGGAAAACTCGTGTGGAAGGCAAAGCTGCCGAAGACCGACGAGGAAAAGCAGGCTCTCAAAGGGAAATTTGTCTTTGCACCTGACAGCGTGCATCCGCATGTGGAGACGGGACACGAGTTGTATCTGGAGGCGATTGTCCGCTCGCTGGAACCGATCAAAGCTGCTTCGAAAGCTCCTGCCGCGCATGTTTTGAATGCGCCTTTCATCGCCACGAACTACGAACAGGCCAAACTGCTGCCGATCACGGCTTCGACGCTGTCGAAGGGCTTCAGCTTGCTGGACCCGAAGACAGATGAGTTTGGCAAACATTGGGCAAACCGCATGACAACGCTGCACAAAGGCTCGCAACCCGGCGAAGCAATCACCTTCAAGTTTAAAGGCACCCGCTGCTCGATCTACGACATCATCGGACCTGACTGCGGTCAGGTGAATGTGACGCTCGATGATCAGCCGACGAAAATCGTGCCGCGTTTCGATGCTTACTGCATCTATCACCGTCTAGCGACGCTCTTGATCGGAACTGATCTTGAAGATAAAGCGCACAGCGTGAAAATCGAGATTCATCCTGAACAACCCGACAAGGCAACGATCCTAGCTAAGAACGGCAACAAGATCGACAAACCCGAACGCTTCAATGGCACGGCGTTTTATCCCGGCGCGATCCTGCTGGTGGGCGAGCTCTTGCACTAAGCGTCTTCAAGTTCGTCTCGAGCAAGCTGATCTCCCCAGAGTGTCGCAAGGAGCAAGCTCGTGAGGGCAATGAGGGCAAGTCCATTCAGAACGTGGAAGTTCGTGACCCAGAAGCTTTTGCCGGTGAGGATGACGAAGATGCCGAGGGCAACCTGCAGCGTGGGCATGAACATGAGCAGTCTCGGAACGATTCGCATTTGCGGCAGCGTAGCAAGCCAACCACGCGCACGCACAGCAACGAATAGAATGAGGAGGGCGACGGTGAAACCCCAGTATTTGTGGGCAAAGAGCAGAAACACATCGGGTGGCGATAGCGGGGGCACCCATTGGCCTTTGGTGGTCAAAATATCGCTGGCAGCGAGGTGCGTGCGCTGTGTGTGACGCAGGGTGGCACCAAGCACGAGCTGGCCGAAGACGCAGACGAACAGCGCAAGCGTCCAGAAGCGTGCCTTGGCGGCTTCTTTGACGCTGAGAACGAGCCGCCCTTCGGTCCAAGTGCGTGAAGAGGCAAACGCGATGAAGACCAGCAGGCAGTAGAAGAGCTGGCCAAGTGTGCCATGGGTGATGCCAAGCGGATCGGACATTTTGAGTACGCGCAGTCCACCGAGTGAGGCTTGGAACACGACGAGCAACAGCGCAAGCGTGGTCAGTCCACGCAGCAATGGCCAGCGCTGGCTGTACCATTTCAAGATGAGCCAAGCAAATCCGAGAAGTGCGATGAATGCTGCAGTCCAGAGTGATCCCAAGTAGATCAGCACCAAGAAGCCGAAGGAACAAAGAATGATGCCGACGCCTTCGACCAAACCAGGTTTGAATTTGGCAAACTGCCAGTAGTACATGCCCAAGACGAGGAAGCCAATGGTTGTGGCGATCCAGCGATGGCCGTGCTCAAGCAGAAGGGCAGGAACCTTATACCAGCCTTCGGGATTGATCTTACCATAGCACAGCGGCCAATCAGGCACTGCAAGGCCCACATCCTCCGTGGTCACCGCAGCTCCCCACCACACGAGCACGATGCCAACAGCAAGCGTGAAGAGCGCGTAGTAGTGAAAAGCACGTGAGGGCATGTCGATCAAATAGGGAACGTCTGGAAAAAGAAGAAGGGCAAAATAATGAGGTCATTATTTTGCCCTTTGAGTCTGCCATCCTGATGGATGGAAATTAGTGTGCGGCAGGCTTGGGAGCAGCAGCGGCGGCATCCGTGATCTTCTTGAGCGCAGTGGCGGACTGCTCCTTCGCCCAGTCATCGTATTCCTTGGCTTCAACGACTTCGATGTTGGCCTTCATTTGAGCATGGCCAGGGCCACAGAGCTGGCCGCAGATGACGTCCCAACTGCCGGTTTTGGTCGGCTTGAACCACATGTGACTCTTGGTGCCGGGAATGGCGTCCTGTGCGGCACGCATGGAAACGATGGCGAGATTGTGGATCACGTCTTTGGTGGCGACATCGACGATGACAGGGCGGCCCACGGGGAGTTTCATGGTTCCGGGATTGACGAAGTCGTCCTTGCCATTGGGATCGTGCAGATCTTTGCCGGTGGTGTTGGTGGCACCATCGACATAGTTGAGGTGCCAGGTGCTGAGCATCATGTCAGCGCCCGGATACTGGAAGTTCCAGAGAAATTTTTCACCCAACGCACGCATACGGATGGTGTCGGGGGAGGTGGGATATTCATCGGCCTGACGGGCCCAGAGCGGGAAGGCGAAGCCGAGCAGCAGGATGGCCTCAACAATGGCGACACCGATTTCGATGTGGGTCGTGGCATGGCCACGGAAGCCATGGTAGTCGGCCTGTTTCGCCTTGGTGTTGCGGAAGCGCCAGAAGGCGATGAGCAGGTAGGTGCTCCAGCCGATGAAGAGCACGAGCATGAACCAGTGGACGAAGCCCAGCATGTGATCGACGAGGCCGCCGTGCTCGGAGGCGTTCGGGGTTTGACCCATGAAGACGTTGATTGAATCGGGTTTCATAAAGGAAAAGGGCGACTAGGCAGGAGTGGCGGAAGTTTGCGCGTGCTGGCGCTGGCGACGGACCATGGAGAGGACGATGCCGGCGGCGCAGGTAAACATGAAGGCGAGAACACCGAGCAGAAAGAGGATGGCAAAGCCCTGCGCCTGACCGATGAGGCTGCCTTTGTCACCCATGCAGGTGGCGCAGGCCAGGATGGAGGATGGAAGCGCAGGAAGCATGATCAGACGATGATGGTTCTCATTTTTTTGACCAGGTACCAGATGCCATATGCCAGCAGAGCGAGGCAAAGGATGCCCGCATAGTTCTTGAGACCGGCGGCTCCAGCGCGTGCGGCATCCTCGGGCATGAAGTGCAGCCACAGCCAGAACCCGGCATCGCACAAGATGGCGAAGCCGAGGAAGACGAGGTGGAAGTACTTGAGGGACATGAGTGGCGGTGCGCGAGGCTATTCGACTGGATTGTAGAAGCCGGGAAACTCCAGCGGATCGCCGTGGGAGAAGATAAACAGCAGGAACAGGGCGAGGACGAAGACGACCGTGAAGGCGAGCACCTTGTAGATGAGGGGGCGCTCGTGACTGAGATGCATGAAGATCAGTGCGACCAACGCGGCCTTGATGGTGGCCAGGATCATGCCGACAATGATGTTCAGGCTGTGAGTAGGCAGCTCGACATAAGAGAGGCCCACGGTGAGGCCGCTAAAGACGATCAGGATGAACCCAATGATGAAGTACCATTTGATGGATTTCTGGATTGCTTCGACGTTGTCAGCCATGGCAGTGAAAAAGGTGAGGTATTACAGGAGGTAAAGAAGCGGGAAGAGGAAGATCCACACGAGATCGACGAAGTGCCAGAACAGGCCACCGACTTCGACGCGATTGGCGAGATGCTCGGGGTCTTGCTTGAGGCGCTTGTTGTCAAAGCAGAGGAAATACGCCAGCACGAGAGCACCGATGACAACGTGCGCGCCGTGCAGGCCGGTAAGCGTGAAGTAGATGGCGTAGTAGGTGTTCAGCTTGGGCGTGAAGTTGGAGAAGAAGGTGATGTCTTTCTTTTCCAAGATGACCGTGGGGTGATGCGCTTCGCCATGCTCAGCACCATGTGCTGTAGGTGAGTGAGCTTCGGCACCGTGCTTGGCGCCTTCGCCATGAGCAGCGCCTTCCGCAGGTGGTGTGACGGAATGGAGCTTGAAGTAGAGAGACTCCTTCTGAAGCGTGGCGGACCGAGCTTTGTCGCGCGTTGGATAGTTTTTTTCAAACTCGGCGAGATGGTGCTCGCGATTGGCGACGAAGGCCTTCTGCCAGTCGGGGAGATAACGATGATCGAAGGCAAGGGAGTTGTCCGGCTGTGCGACACCTCGAGCATCAATGCCATCGACTTCGAGGGTCATCTTATCGTCGATGAGTTTGCCGGTGGCAATGGTGCCATCACGGAAAGTGATGCTTGTGTCAGTGTAACCGAAGATCTCGGAAGGCTTCGCGGCGAATTTGAGCGGAGCAGTGACAGTCAGCTTAAAAGTGCCTGCGCTTTTCTTTTCAGCCTCGGCTTTCTTGAGCGCTGCGGCGCGAAGTTCAGCGAATGTGGCCTTATCGAGTGTGACTTCCTTGCCGTCCTCGGTTTTGAATTTGGGTGCGGTACCTTCTTCGATGTAAGGGAGCACATAGCCAACGGGATCGGCGGTGACGGCGCTGTTTTTAACCGGAATCGTGATCGCAAACTCGGTCACGTCACCAAACTTCACCTGATAGCCATGTGGAAGATGGCCAGTGAGGAAGGTGCCGTCGGAAAGCTTCACGGCGTAATGAGCGAACTTGGCCTTGTACTCCAAGGTCTTGTTGAACATGAAGACACCGGCGCAGAGCACGGTGATGGCCATGTTGATGCGGTACCAGCCGAACTTGCGCAGCTTCAGCATGGCCCAAGCCATGACGACCGTGACGGAGGAGGCGATGAGCACGACCGTGTTGATGAAGCCGAGCGTGACATCGAGGTCATGCACGGGCCATGGATAATCGGCACCAACGCGGAGGAAGATGTAGGCGGAGAACAGGCCGCCGAAGAGCATGACTTCAGAAGCGAGGAAGAGCCAGACGCCGATCTTGGCGTTGTAGAGGCCGGTGTCAGGCCGGGCGTGAACGGTATAAGGGATGTCCATTGAAGTAGTCGCGGTGCGCGGTTTTCAGTTCGCGGTTAGTGGTGGGCCAGCACTTTTTCAGCAGGAACGGGGACGGGCTTGCCGGGTTCGGATTCCCACTGCGGGTAGAAGTCGGTGTTGTGGCCCGGAACACTGTATTCGTAAGGGCCACGATGCGCGACGGGGTCAAAGAGGAAGTTGCCATGGGGTGGTGGCGTTGGCGTGGCCCATTCCAGCGTGGTGGCATCCCAAGGATTGTCGCTCTCGATCTTCTTACCGCCTTTGATGCTGAACCAGAAGTTAAAGATGAAGGGGACCTGGCCGAGGGCGAGAATGAATGCGCCGATGGACATGACCACATTGAGTGAAAGCATGTTGTCCGGAATGTTGAAACCGAAGAAAGCGCCGATCTTGTGGGTCAACGTCGTCGTCCAATGGGAGAAACCTGAGGTGTTCTCGAAGTACTTGCCGCCGTCATACCAGCGACGGTGGAAGCCGGCCATGCCTTGAACCAGCATCGGAGCAAACACGAGGTTCATGCCGAGGAGTGAAGGCCAGAAGTGCCATTTGCCGAGCCGGTCGTTCATGAAACGGCCCGTGACTTTAGGGAACCAGTGATAGATGCCAGCAAAGAGGCCGAAGATGGTGCCGGGGGCAACGACGTAGTGGAAGTGGCCGATCACGTAGTAGGTGTCATGCAACGCGAGGTCAATGAACGTGAAGGCCAGCGGCAAGCCGGTGAGACCACCGATGCCGAACATGGGCAGGAAGGCGCAGGCGAAGAGCATCTGCGTGTTGAAACGGATGGAGCCGCCCCACAGCGAGATCATCAAGCAGGTCAGCAGAATCACTGACGGCACGGAAATGAGCACGGTCGTGATCTGGAAGTAGGTGGACATCATCGTGCCCATGCCGGTGAGGTACATGTGATGTGCCCAAACAAGGAAGCTCAGGAAGCCGAGTGTGAGGACGGAATAGACCATCGACTTGTAGCCCCATAGCGGACGACGAGTGTTGCAAGGAATGACTTCGGTGAGAATGCCAAACGCTGGCAGAATAAGCACATACACTTCAGGATGCGCGAGGAACCAGAACAAATGCTGGTAGAGCAGCGGGTTGCCACCACCGGAGATGTCGAGGTGCTTGCCACCTTCCATCAAACCGGTCGGCAGATAGAATGAGGAACCAAACACGCGGTCGGAAAGCTGCAGGATGGCGGCAACTTCAAGCGGCGGGAAGGCCAGCAGAAGAAGGAAGCCGATCACAAACATTGCCCAGGTGAAAAAGGGCATCTTCATGAATCCCATGCCCTTGGTGCGCAGGTTGATGACGGTGGCGATGAAATTGACGGAGCCGAGTAGAGATGCAGAGATGTTGAAAACCATGCCGGTGAGCCACCAAGTATGACCGTGCTGCCACACGTTTGTCACACCGATGTTAGCGGTCGATGCCAGCGGAGAATACATCGTCCAACCCGTCTGCACCGGGCCGGTGCCGACGAAGAAGCTGTAAACCATGATGACGCAGCTGATGAAGAAGAACCAGTAGCTCAGCATGTTCAGGCGTGGGAACGCCATGTCGATGGTGCCGATCTGGAGCGGCATGACGAAGTTACCGAAGGCGGCGAAACCCAGCGGTACGATCCCGAAGAACACCATAATCGTGCCGTGCATGGCACCGAGCATGTTGTACAGCTCGCCGTTAAGCGAACCGTCCGCATTCAGCCAGCGGCCGAACATTTCCTCAAACACCCAACTGATGCCCGGAATCGCACGAATTGCCTCCACCGCCGGCACTGGCACACCAGGATAGGCAATGCTCCAGCGCATCAGCAGCATCAGGAAGAAGCCGAATAGCAAGAAAATCAGTCCGCTGAGGCCATACTGAATACCGATGATCTTGTGATCGGTGGACCAGATGTACTTCCGCAAGAAACTCGGCTCGTGGTGATCGTGCGCAGTGTCATGCGCGTGATCGTGATCGTGGGGGATGGCGGCGGCACTCATGGGAGGTTCAAAGTTTCAGGTTCAAAGTTGAAAAGCAGTCGCGAAGTCGAACTCGAAATCGGCGGTGGCTTTGCCATTACGCACGGTGACGGTTTGAGATACGCTCTTCGGAAATTGTGGGTGCCAAACTTCGACAACATAATCACCGTCAGCCAGCGCATGGTTGATGACGAAACGACCATCAGCGGCGGAAACGGCGGCATGAACGCCTTCGTGAACAAAGACCCATGCGCTCATCCAGCGATGCACGTCGCATTCGAGGCGGTAGATTCCGGGAGCATTGAAAACTTTCGTGTTTTCATCGCCACGCGAGGGCTGACCGAGGTTGTCAATATTCTCGCGTGTTTCACCCGTGTGCCGAGCGATGCGGATGTTGTGAAAGGTCAGATCGCTGTTGTGAAAGCGAACGTTTTGGCCGGGCTGGATAGCGATCGTATGCGGCACGAACTCGCAGTTTGTTTGATCAATGAGCGGAGCCGTCGCTGGCAGGTTGCTGACACGCTGACTGCCGCGCACGGTGATCACTGCATCGGCCAGAGCACCATCGGCGGCGACACGCCAAGTTGAATCAATGATGTCGCCATGCCCAGTGCAGAAGGGATTGCCACCGACGTCCACGACTTGGCGCAGTTTGGCAGCATCAGCACCTTTGAGCGTCACCTTGCCGGTGATGCTGGGTGTTGCGTCGATTTGAATGGCCGGGCTCAGCGTGACCGCTGCTGTCTCGGGCATTTTGCCACAACTCACGTTCGCGATCAGCATGACGGCTCCGAAGGCAACCCAAGGTGCCTGGCGGGAGACGGTTTGCTTTACACGGATCATCGAGGTTTCGAAATTTACTTGGCTGCGGGTGCGGCAGCAGCGGCAGGCGCAGCGGTGGCACCAGGTCCGGCTGGGATCTCCCCAGGGACGTTTTTATCGGCGAAAGGTTTCAAATCTGCTTCGGTCCACTGGGTGGCGCGTTTTTCCTCGTCGCGGACTTTTTGCACCATCTCCTTGGTGATCATGGTGGCTTCATTGCCCCATGAGTTACGTACGTAAGTTAGCACATTGGCAAGATCCTGAGAGGACATCGCCGCGCCGAAGGGTTGCATGCCACCAGGTGTGTTATATCCCTGACCTTTGACGGAGATTGCACCCACCAAGCCATGCTGCGTAATACGAATCAGACGCTCGGTGCCGCCAGATACCCACTCAGATCCAGCAAGGGGAGGAAACTGGCCGGGAAGGCCGCCACCGTTGCCTTGATGGCAACCACCGCAGACGGCATAGCCGCTGGCGCCTTTTTTCATGGCGAGTGCGAAGGGATCAAGTGCCGCGCCTGCGCCACTACCACCTGGGCGGGGATCGCCACCACCATTGATGACCGTGAAAGGATTGCTGACATCGAAGCTCCAACCACCGGTATAGAAACCAAGCTGGCTGCCAGCGATGATGGCAAAAAGAAAGAACAAGAACATTGCCCACATGGGTGTGGGCTGGCTTTCGGGCGCGAGATCGGCCTTCTCGCGCTTCACGGCGGAGTGGAGGCGATCAAGATCGGTGCTGTCGGGATGGGCGGAGGCGCTCATGGGCAATGCGGAGGGCTACTTTTTGGCAGGAGCAGCGGCGACGGCGGCTGACTGTCCGGGAATGGGATAATCCTTTTTCAGAGATTGGAGATATTGAACAAGCTGCTTTGCTTCAAGCGTCGGGACGACTTCATAGCCTGCGGCGACGGCGAATTTCTTCGGTAGCTTCAGGGCATCCGTAGAGACGGGCCCTTGAATCTTCTGCACTTTGAAGAGCTGTGTGTAGGCTGGCATCGTGCTCCAGTCATGCACACTGCGTGGTGAGTAGAGGTGCTGATAAAGCGCGGCTTCATCCGGTGCACGCCAGCCATAATTGGCAAGTTCAGGGCCCACACGTTGCACGCCGAGCAGGGCGTATTTTTCGCTGAGATAGTCACGCAGCACGTTGGGACGCACGGGAGCTGTGGGGCGGCCTTGCTGATCTTGGCCCCAGCCTTTGTACCAGCCGTCGAGGCCGAGCTGCTGCGGGCGGATCATCTGCGTGTGGCACTGATTGCAGCCTTCACGGACGTAAACGAGTTGGCCTTGGGCGTTGATGGGAGCGGGAGGATAGATGCCCTCCACACCGTCTTTGTCCTTGTCATAAGCGACAGGGATGAGCTGCTGGTACTGCATCGCCGGCAGGACGATGAGGCACAGCCAAGGCAGCCCGAAGGCGGCGGTGAGACCAAGAATGAAGGTGCGGAAGTTCGTCATGCGTGTGCTCCGTTGGGAAGGGCGGTTTCATCATGGTCGTGATGCAGCAGGGTAGGCGCCGAACTGCGGCGACCCAGACCAAGCACCATGAGCAAGAGATGGATAAGGAACATGAGGTTCGAGAAGCTGATGAGCGCCCAAGCCACCGCACGCGAGACAACGTAGGCGCGGGAGTTGACGACGTGATTCATGAAGGTCTGATCCCAGTGCTCAGGATCGTTCAAGTCAGCGCCCTGCTGCCAGCCTGCGACGAGGCTCATGATGACGATGGTACCGACGCCATAGACGGAGAACCAGAAGTGGTTGCGAATGAGACGCACGCTGAGCCACTCACAGCCGGAGAGACGCGGGACGATGTAGTAGATGGCACCAAACACGCACATGCTGAAGAAGCCGTACACGCTGACCATCTGGAAGGCATACCAAGACTGCGTGAACTGCAGGCTGGCACCCGTCCAGAACGCGGAATTCAAGGCAAGAACCACACCGGAGACCGGATAGAAGAGCGCTCCGAAGAACACGAATCGCAGCGTGGGGCTGGAGGCAGCGGCGCTGTGCTTGCCAAGCGTGGTGAGGTGATGATTCAGGCCGACAAGGCCCACTGGAATGAGCAGGAGCACGCCGGTGGCAGCGCCGATGGAAGTCATCCAGGCAGGCAACGGGCCGCCCATGTATTTCTGCATGCCGGTCCAGCCACCGAGAATGGCGAGAGTCCAGAAACCAGCAGAAGCAAGCTGTGCAGAAGCGATTGGCTGGCCGGTGATCTTCGGAATGAAGTAGTAGGCAGCGCCAACACCGACCGGGACGAAGAACAGCATGATCACACCGTGGATGTACCATGCATCAATGCCGGCACCGAGCGCACCGAGTCCTGGGAGGCAGTGCAGCGCGACGTTGGCGGTGATGAAGATCCATGGGAACCAGAAGCAGGCACCGAGGATGTACCAAGTGCTGACCATGAAGCCCTCGGGACGGAAAGCGCGACCAAACATGCGTACAATCGGCCATGCATAGCAGAGGAAGCAACCCAGCAGGATGGGCCACACGAACTTGGGCATCTCCAGCCACTCGATGGAGGTGCTCTTGCCCATCACGACAGCGAGAATGCCAAAGGTGATGGTGATGTTCCAAAAGATCGCGGCAACGAGCAGCAGGCTCTTGCCAGACTTCAGCTCCTGGCCGGAACGACGTGCCATGATCCATAGCATGACACCGAGTGCGGCTTGAACACCCCAACCATAGACAAGTGCGTTGATGTGGGCAGGTTGAAGGCGGCCGTAGCTGATGTACTGGCAGTTGCCGAGGAATTCAGGCTCCACCAGTTTGATCGCGGCGAGAACGCCGAGGATCGTGGAGAGCATGAGCCAGAAGGCACCGTTGGTGAACAAGAACAGCACGGGAACTTTCACCGACTTGTCGATCGCCGCGCGGCGAAGGTTGTCGGCCTGAAGGTCCGTGTCAGGAGTGGAAGGAGTGGTCTGCATGACTTACTTGGGCGGAGCGGGTGCGGCAGGGGCCGGTGCAGGTGCTGCGGGAGCAGCAGGGGCGGGTGAAACGGGAGCGGCGGCAGGAGTTGGCGCGGCTGGTACAGCAGCAGCGGCCTGCTTGAGCTGCGTGGGTGAGCCGGGAACAACTTGCGTGCTGACAGCGGGCTTTTTGGCAGCAAGTGCAGTGAGTGACTTTTCAAACACGGCTTTCTTCTTGGCGGCGTCGCTGAAACCGATCTTCGCAATGTTTTCAGTCTGCGCCTTGAGGATTTCAGCGGTGTTGGCGGTGCGTTCATCAGCGCGTGGGTCAAAGCCCAGCTTCGAGGCGCTCATGGCCTGGATAACGATGAACAGCACGGCGAAGCCAGCGAAGGCTCCGAGCACCCACAGAAAGGTTGCTCCGGCTTTGGGGGATGGATCAGACTGCGACATGGAAAAATCGGGGGATCAGTTGACGACGTTCACGGATTCGATGAGGCGCGGGTCGCGCCATGGATACAGGCTGTATTTGGCAAGACCGCGCAGGTAAAGGAAGCCCATGGTGCCGAACACGGCGGCCACGGCGGCGAGATCTTGCACCCATGCGCCTGGAACCCACACGCCAATGCCAAGCGAGGGACCACGCTCAGGGATGACATTCCAATAGATGTCCACGAGGTGCATGAAGATGATCCAGATACAACCCATGCTGATGACGACCGGGTTCTTTTTTCGCTGTTGAGAGAGCAGGAACAGGAAGGGAACCACAAAGTGCCCAGCGACGAGGAAGATCGAAATCTCACGCCATGCTTCGGTGTTACGCGTGAGGTAGAAACGCGTTTCTTCGGTAATGTTAGCGTACCAGATGAGGAAATACTGGCTGAAGGCGATGTAGGCCCAGAACACCGTGAAGGCGAACAGCAGCTTGCCCATCAAATGGTAGTGCTCGTCCGTGACCACTTTCTTCAAGTAACCAAGACTACGCAGCCAGGTGACGACGAGAATCGAGAGCGCCATCGAGGCCCAAGCACAGCCAGCGAAGATGTAAACGCCCCACATGGTGGAGAACCAGTTGTAGTCGAGCGACATGAGCCAATCAACCGCCGCGAAAGTCACCGTCAGTGCATAGAACAGCAGCCAGCGGCAGGAGAACGCACGCGCGGAGATGGTGTGCTTGATGTCGCCGTCCTGTTCCTGCTTGAGCGACTTGCCACGCAGGGTGCGGGCGATGTGCCAGAGGATGAGGAAGTAGAGCACGAAGCGCACCTGCCAGCTAAACGGCGGGAAGAAGTGATTGCTGATGTTCAGGTAACCAAACTTGGCCACGAGAGCGTGCAGATGCGGATCAGCCTCAGAGGCGTGATGCAACGCTTCTTTGACGGTGGTGTGATCATGATGCGCATGCTCAGCCGCAGTGCGGTGATGGCCCATCCACTCATAAAGCGGCTTTTGAACCGCAGGAAGCAGCAGCGGCGAGGCTAGGATGCCTAGCACGAGGATCATGTTCGCCAGATTTTCCCAGATGCGGCGGACGGCGACACCCCAGCTCGAATTCGAGGCGCTGTGGAGCAGAATCCAGAAGCAACCGCCCACCACGAAGGTGAAGGTGAAGAAGATCGCGAACAGCCAGGAGTAGGCGAAGGTGTCCGTGTTCTTGAAGAAGAAGAATGCAGAAGCAATGAGGCCCAGCAGGCCGAACAGGCCCAATGCGCCGATGAGCTTCGCGCCCTTGGCCGGCTCGAATTTTTCTCCGCCCTGGGGCAGATCGTTGAAGGTGACGTGGTGACTCATGCCTGTGTTCGCGTGATCGTGCCGTTACTGGAGGGTGGCGCCGGACTCTTTGGCGGCGAGTTGCAAGGAGCGGATGTAGGCCACGATGGCCCAGCGGTCGCGCAAGGTGATGTTGCCGCCGTAACCACCCATCAAACCTTTGCCGTTGGTGATGACATCAAAGATGGCACCATCCGCGCGGAACGCGGCGGCATTGGCTGGGTCGGTGTTGCCCGGCTGCTGAAAGTTGAAGGCGGTAAGGATGCCGTATTTGGAAGTCACGCCCTTGCCGTTGCCAGATGCGCCGTGGCAGATCGCGCAATGGATGCCGTAGCGCTGTTCACCGCGTTTGATGAAGAGGTCGTTGAAGACCGCCGCATCGCCCGTGATCTCGGTGGGCAGGCCGTCGCCGTAGAAATCACCCATCTTACCGGTGTCGTAGTAGCTGAGACCGTTGCTGAAGGCCACACGAGCAGGCTTGGCACCGTCGGCGGCTGGCTTGGTGGGAATGTCAAAGCCCATCGGCACGGTGTTCTTGACGCGAAGTCGCGCACCACGGCCATCGGAGAAGAAGTCGCTCGCTGCTTGATATTTGATTTTGGCCTGCTGGTCCATGTCAGGGATGATTTCGAGCGGCGGCAACTCAGATTTGCTGCCACGGAAGCCAAACGCGCTCACAAGGATCGCGGCGACAAAGAGATAGCTGAGAAAGAAGTACTTCATGGTGCGTGAGGTAAGCGCGGCTTAGATTTCGTCCTCCACGAGTTCGATGTTCTTACCACCGGCCTTTTCGAGCAGGGCCTTGGTGCCTTCCTGGGAGAATTTAGGATCGCGGGCTTCGATACAGACAAAGAATCCGTCGTCGGAGAATTTCGGGAAGCGCTTGGAAGTAAACAGCGGATGGTTCCAGCGTGGCAGGCCGATCAAAGCGAGCAAGCCGAACAGTGTGGTGAAAGCGCTGAACAGAATCGTGAGCTCAAACATCACCGGGAAGAACGCAGGCAGCGTCCAGATGTCGGTGGGCTTGCCCTGCACGACGGTGGGATAAGTTTCGACGATTTTTTGCAGGAAGCCGAGGCCGATGTGGCTCCAGAAGTTCGTCTGCGTGATCGTTTGGAGCGTGAACGCGATGGTGGTGCCAGTGATGCCGCCGCAGAAAACGAGGATGGGCAGCTTTGAGCGGGGATTGCCCATAGCGGCATCCATGCCGTGAATCGCGAACGGGGAATGCACATCCCAGCGCTGATAACCAGCGTCGCGCACATGCTCGGCGGCATGGTACAGCTCCTTGACGCTGTCGAATTCAGCGAGGTAGCCGTGGACTCGTTTGAGGGTGGTGCTCACAGGTCTGGATCGGTTGAAAGGTTAGGCGGCGACGGGTTTGGGGACGTGACGGTCGGAGTATTCCATGAGGTCTTCCTCCTGAATGCCGGGCTCGGCATGGTCGTCAAGATGCGGGTTCGACTGTGGCAGCACACCCTTCACTTCACCAATGGCGATGACGGGCAGGAAGCGCAGGAACAGCAGGAACAGCATCATGAAGAAACCGAAGGTGCCCAAGAAGGTGTATTTATCGACCCAAGTGGCCTCATAGACGCGCCATGAACCCGGCGTCATGTGACGCTCCAGCGTGGTGGCGATGATGACGTAGCGCTCGAACCACATGCCAGCGTTCACGCACATGCAGACGAACATCACGACCCACATGTTGTGACGGCACCAGCGGAACCAGAACAACTGCGGCGAGAAGACGTTGAAGCTGAACATGAAGTAGTAGGCCCAAGTGGACGGACCAGTGAGGCCGCGCAGCGTGAATGCCGCGCCTTCATATGGATTGGCGCTGTAGTAGGCCATGAACAGCTCCATGCAGTAGGCGTAGCCGACGATCGTGCCCGTGAGCAGAATGATCTTGGCCATGTTGTCGATGTGCTTCGGCGTAATGAGATCGTCCAGACCGTAGATTCGACGGCAGGGGATCATCAGCGTCAGCACCATCGCGAAACCACCGAAGATGGCGCCAGCAACGAAGTAGGGCGGGAAGATCGTGGTGTGCCAGCCGGGAACAACGGAGGTGGCGAAGTCGAAGGACACGACAGAATGCACGGACAGCACCAGCGGTGTCGAGAGAGCAGCAAGCAACATGTAGGCAGTCTCGTAGTGGCTCCAATGGCGGTTGCCTCCGCGCCAGCCGAGGGCAAACAGGCCGTAGAGGAATTTTTTCAGGCCAGGACGGCAGCGGTCACGCAGCGTCGCAAGGTCAGGCACAAGACCAAGGAACCAAAACACGAGCGAGACAGAGAAATACGTCGAAACAGCGAACACGTCCCACAGCAGGGGCGATTTGAAATTCTGCCAGATAGCGTTGGCGTTCGGAATCGGGGCAAGGAACCACACCATCCATACACGACCGACGTGGAAGGCCGGGAACAGGCCGGCGCACATCACGGCGAAGATCGTCATGGCCTCTGCTGCACGATTGACGGAGGTACGCCACTTCTGACGCGTGAGGAAGAGAATAGCGGAGATGAGGGTGCCGGCGTGGCCGATACCGATCCAGAACACGAAGTTGGTGATGTCCCAGGCCCAGGCGACCGGCTGTTTCTGACCCCAGACACCGACGCCGGTGGAAATGAGGTAGGTGAAGCAGAACACCATGACGCCGGTGAGGATCACGCTCGGGATGAAGAGCAGCCACCAGAGGGCGGGCTGCTTGTTTTCCACGATGCCGCAGATGCGGTTCGTGACCCACGAATAGGAACGGTTATTCAGAACCAGCGGTTCGCGGTCCAGAATTCGCGGTGTGTTTGAGGCTGAGGCGTCCATGTGTCCGGTTTAGAATTGGTTGTTGCTCCACACGGCGATGTTTTCCGCGCCGGGCATGTTCTTGTTCGGATTGCGCAGACGGGCGAGGTAGCTCGTGCGCGGGCGTGTGCCGATGTATTTGAGCAACTGGTAATCACGCGGCGATGCCTTCGATTTGACGACGGCGGAGTTCTTGTCGGCCAAGTCACCGAAAACAATGGCGTCGGCCGGGCAGGACTGCTGGCAGGCGGTTTTGACCGTGTCGGTCAGCACGCGGAAGTTCTTCGAGTCGCGCTGCACCTGCTTCTGGATGATTTTGGCGGATTCGATGCGCTGCACGCAATAGGTACACTTCTCGATGACACCGCGCATACGGACGGTGACGTTCGGGTTGCGCTGCAGGCGGAGGCTTTCGTCTTCCTTCTTCTCGCCGAGCGGGCCGGCGTAAAGATTGCCGACTTTCATGCCGAGCACGGTGGTGTCGATCAGCGGATTGCGCTTGTTGTAGTCGAACCAGTTGAAGCGACGCGCGGTGTAAGGGCAGTTGTTCGCGCAATAGCGTGTGCCGATGCAACGATTGTAGGCCATCGCGTTGAGGCCGTCGTCGGTGTGGACGGTGGCGTTCACGGGGCAGACGGTTTCGCAGGGAGCGGATTCGCACTGCTGGCAGGCCAGCGGCTGATGCACCATTTCGGCGTTTTCAAGCTGCTCTGGCGTCGGATTATCGACGGCATACGTGCTTTCTTGGGCGACTTCGTTCTTGCCCCACTTTGGCACGGCAAAGTAGCGATCCATGCGGATCCACTGCATCACACGACCTTTGCGCACCTGATCTTTGCCGACGACTGGAATGTTGTTTTCGCTCTGGCAGGCAACGATGCAAGCCGTGCAACCAATGCACTTGCTGAGATCGATGGTCATGCCCCACTGGTGATGCTTCTCGTAGTCGAAGCCGTCCGGATTCTCCTCGGAACGCACGCCGACCTGGCCTTTGTAGAGGGAAATGTTTTCCGGGATGTGGCCGTCCATGCCGGTCTTCTGCGCGAAGGCCGTGTCCTTGTTAAAAGTGTCCAGTGTGCCTTCGCGATACAGCGCACGACCTTCCATCGTGTTCTGATCCTGCGTGAGGGCCAGTTCAGCGATGGTAGCGAGCACTTCGACCTTCGCACCGCTCAAGACGAACGTGCCGGGCTGCTTGCGCAAGGCATAAGCGTTTACACCACGGCCACTGCCGACGGTGCCGACGCCTTTTTGGCCATAACCGAGGGGCAGTGTGATGGAATTGGAAACGTGACCAGGAGCTTCGATGGCGGGGATTTCGATTTCTGCGCCACCGACGGAAATTTTGATGTTCTGGCCTTCTTTGAGACCGAGACGACGGAACGTGACTGAACCAATCCACGCTGCATTGTCCCACGTGAGTTTAGTCACTGGATCGGGCGCTTCTTGGAGCCAAGCGTTGTTGATGAAACGTCCATCAAAGACACTGGAGTCAACTACGAGCACGATTTCGAGCGAGTCATCAGTCGGAGCCGCAACAGGCTTGGCTTTGGCGACGATTCCAGCCACAGCGGCGACATTCGGCGCCGCGCTGGCTTTGGCGAAGGCGGAACCTTTGAGGAAACCGTCGCGCAGAGTGAAATTCCACTTCGTTTCGTCGAGACCACCCGCCACAGCGGCGAAGGTGTCACGCACAGCGGTATAGGCAGCATCTTCTACCGGTGCGGCGGGCGCAGCCGGAGCAGCGCCAGCAACGGGAGCGGCGACTTCGGCCGGACCGAGCTTTTTACGACCGAGAAGAGCAAGGATGACTTCGATCTTGCTCGCACCGTCATAGAGCGGCGCGATCATCGGCTGAACGATGGCGTAGGTGCCGTCTGCGGCACGTGCATCACCCCAGGTTTCGAGATAATGTGCCGCCGGAATGTGCAGCGCGGCGTGACGTGCGGTCTTGTTCTTCAGAGCGCCAACGTGAATGAGCTTCACGCCTTTTTCGATGACGAGCTTCGCGAACGCTTCGGCGTCCGGGGCGTCGTAATAAAGGCTGGCAGGAGTCAGGGAAACGAGGGTCTTGATCTGACCGCCGGAAACAGCGGCCTGAAGTTCGGCAAAGCCGCCCATCTCAGGAGCCGGGCTGTCTTGCAGCAGTTCGATGGTCGAACCGTAAGCGCCGAGGGCGTTATTGATCGAAGCAACGAGCGCGTGGACTTCCGCGCCATAGCGGGCACCGGCAAGAACGACCGCCTTGCCTTTGTTGTCGATCAAATCGCGAACGGCTGGGGCAATCCACTCCTTGAGGCTGGTAGGGGCCGTGTCAGCGAGTGCTTTGGCGGAGGCATCTCCGAGTTCCGAAGCGATGAGAGCTGCTGCAACTGGGATCAAACTGGCCGCGAGCGGCTTGCGATGATCGGCCATGCCGCCAGTCAACGTGTAGCGGTTTTCAAGAACGTAGAGACGGTTCATGTCCGCCGTCTTGGCTTCCTTTGCACGATGCTTGGTGAAGGCAGAGATCGGTTCGCCTGCAACTGGATCAACACCCAGGAAGTCGCAGTCCAGCGAGAGGATACGCATCGCGGAGCCGAGCTTCACGAAGGGCTTAACGCCTGCACCGAGCACTTCCTTGTTCGCTGCGGCCTGGCCTTCGCCGCCTGCAGCTTCGTATTGAAAGAGCTTCACCTGTGGGTAAGCGGCCTTCAGTTCACCAAGAAGGCGAAGATAGGTCGGCGAGGTCGTGGCACCCGCGACGACTCCAAGACTGGCACCTGAGGATTTTTTGGCTTCTTCGGCAGCAGCGGCTAATAAATCATTCGCCTTGACCCAAGAGAGATCTTTGCCAGCGCCAAGAGGCTTCTGCGAGCGCTCAGGGTCATAGAGATCGAGGACGGAAGCTTGAGCAAAGGCGTCGATACCGCCACCCAATGGATGGAGAGGGTTGCCAGCGAGATGAGTAGGGCGGCCTTCGTGCGTAGTGACGACGAGCGGCGTGGCACCGCCGCTGCGGGGCATCGTGGTGGCATACAGGAGCGCTTTACCCGGCACCATCCACTCGACGTGCTGAGTGTAAGGTAGGATGTTGATGAGCGGACGGCGGCAGCTTGCCAGACCCATCATGCCCACGCTGGCGCCCATGATCTTCAAAAATTCACGGCGACCGTTCTCACGTTCTTCTTCGTTCAGCGTGTCGCCAGCAGGGAACTCGCGACCCAGGTTCTTGAGAAAATCTTCACGACGATCCAGCTCGGCGACACTGCGCCAGTAGCGCTTGGCGTTCTGCGGCTCCTCGGGATGCTTCCAAATCTGTTTCATGTGTCAGGAAAAATGGCGAGGGGTTTAGCGATGGCAGGCGGTGCAGGATTCCGGCGGCTGAATCTGCCAGTGCTTCTTGAGCTGGGTGCCCACTTCTGCTTGGGTCACTTCCTTACCGTAGGTTTTTTCAGCGAGCGTGAGAAGTTGTTCGAGGTCATCAGCTTTGCTGCCTTCACCGATAGCAGCAGCGATTTCACCAGCCGGAATTTTCTTGTCGAGCAAACCCTTGTAGAATTCACCACGCTTGAGGTCCGAGGGCTTGAAGGCGAGCTTCGTGACGTAATCGAGCGGGCGAAGATTTTTTTCAGGATTGCGGTGGCAGTCGAGACACCAGCCCATGGACTGAGGCTGATCGTGGCGAACGACTTCCATTTCATCAATACGACCATGGCAGGCCACGCAGGAGATGCCGCGGTTCAAGTGGGCGCTGTGATTGAAATACACGTAGTCCGGAGCTTTGTGGACTTTGACCCAAGGGATGGACTTGCCGGTTTCGTTGGCCTTGATGACCATCTCCAGCTTGGGAGAATTGCTGCGGATGTTGCCTTTGCCCGGGCCGTGGCAGTTGAAGCAGGTCTGGTTTGTCGGAACATTCGAGTGGCTCGAAACTTCGCCGAAACTGTGGCAATAGCGGCAGTCGAGGCCGAGCTGACCTGCGTGAATCTTGTGTGAGAACGGCACCGGCTGCGTCGGCTCGTATCCTACGCGAGTGTATTTTGGAGTGAAGTAGTAGGCAATGCCGACACTCACGCCGAAGGCAATGAACACGACGGCAATGGCTACCTTGAGCGGCAGCCAGTTGCTCCAACGCGGAAAAAAGTTACCCATAGAAAATGTCGTCAGATGAGCTTGTGAAAAATTTCACAAGGAAATTCAGAATAGGGAGATGGTGACGAGTTTGCAACCGTCATCTTGATTTTTTTGAACTTTTGTATGCATCGCTTGTCCTGTTGCGATTCTGTCGCAAAAAATCGCTATTGTTTGCGGGTCAAGATCAACCCCACTCGACCCAAAGCACCTTGTGCTCAAAATCCAAAGTCACGCGATAGTCTTCCAGCAAATAAGTGCCGAGGCGCGACGGACCTGGCATCACATCCACCTCGGCAAACGGATAACGGGAACCAAACAATCCCAGTGCCATGAACTCCAGCACGCGCACCTTTGCGTCCTTGGGCGACTGCGCCCCACCTACTCCGGTGATCAAATAATTTCCACCCACGTACCAGCCACCATTCTTGTAGCCGAGCAATTGGGCGACTTGCTGATCGAGTTGCACGCCAAAGACCGAACCCGAATCGACCACCGCCTCCCACGAAATCTTGCCATACTTCAGTTGTGTCGTCGGCACGCCATGAGCCATGCTCATATTCGCCTTGTGGATGTGTTTTCGGGTTTGCCCTGGGAAACTACGGTTGAAACCGAACTCGACCTTCTCCTTCAGAAAATCGAGAGTCAGGTACTTGCAGTGATTCGCCGCCAGATGCACGCCGAGCACCGAAATACCGAAGTTCTCCTTTAAAATACCCGTTCCTGCCGTCGTGCGCTGCATGCGAATGATGCAGGGCAGGTTCTCCAGCCGCCATGAGCCAATCTGCACCGTGGGAATCAACGCCGCCATGCCGGGCTCTTTTCCCAACACTCCAGCCATGGTGGGACGCACTTGCGGCACGGTTTTCAAACCATACTCCACCGCCTGCTCCGCGTCGAACACACTGAATGTCGCCCCGGTGTCGAGCATGAACTTCTTCGGCTTGTGCCCATTGAGGCTCACTTTGATGTAAGGAATGCCCCTTTCGTAGTACATCGGTACATTGAGCACACCTTCCGACGGCGGCACGCTGCGCGTATTGACCTTCATCCCGCCTTTCACCAAGCTTGCTTCTGACGGCTTGATCGCCTGCGCTTGCAGCTGCTTCTGAATGTCCGTCGGGACGGCCTCATTGCGGACGACAAATGATTCCGCACATCCCGCCAAGCCTACCGCTATCAATGTTAGCTGCGCCATGCGCGCAGCGAAGTTCAAGTGCGGCAAATTCATGTCCCTCAGCCATCCGTCCTGCCGACAATCCTGTCAACCGCGTGCAATTCACACACAAATCCTTGTGCATATCTCCGTACTGTCTGAGATTTCCCATCTCTCCCCGCCGACCACCGCATGCGCGACTACTTCATCCGACGCTTCCTGCTCATCATCCCGACCTTGATCGGGGCGACCCTGGTCGTGTTCGGAATCACGCGGGTGACCCCGGGCGGGCCGATGGAGCGAACGATGCAAATGGCGATGATGAATGAGAAGGGCGGGGGCAAAAACGCAGGGGCCTCGCTTTCGGAAGAACAGCTTGCCGATCTGGCCTCCTACTACGGTTTCGACAAATCATTCCTGCACGCCTACGGCATGTGGCTGGGCGTCCTGCCGCGTGAGGACACACCGCAGTTTGTAAAGTTTGAAAAGGACATCAAGGAAGTGCCGGTCAGCTTGAAGGTGCTGCTGCCCCGGGAAAAATGGACTCCCACCAATGCTTACCAGGTCACCCCGGCCACGCTTTCCCGCGATGGGAAGCTCTCCGCGTCAGATCTCACCATATTGGAGGGCTGGAAGACACGGGCGGAGCCGGAGAAGCAGCGCGTGGTGGTCTACCGGCCGGTGTTTAAAGGGATGATCCACGGCTACTTCCACCTCTCTACCAGCTACAACCAGCCGGTGCTGGAGATGATGCTGTCAAAGATGCCGGTTTCTATCTTCTACGGCCTGGTCAGTTTCATCCTGAGCTATCTGGTGTGCATCCCCCTGGGCGTGCTGAAGGCCATCAAGCATCGCACGATGGTCGACAACATCACCTCCCTGCTGATTTTCATCGGTTACTCCATTCCGGGCTTCCTGCTGGGCAGTCTGCTGGTGGTGTACCTGGCCGCACGGCATGGCTGGTTTCCAACCGAGGGTTTTACAGGTGAGAACTTCGCTTCTTTGGGCTTTTTCGGCAAGGTGTGGGACGTCATCCATCACGCGGTCTTGCCGCTCGTTTGCTACATGATCAGCAGCTTTGCCTTCATGACCATGCTCATGAAGAACAACCTCATGGACAATCTGGCGGCGGACTATGTGCGCACGGCCATCGCGAAGGGTGCCAGCTTCCGCCGGGCAGTGATCGGCCACGCGCTGCGGAACTCCATCATTCCCATCGTCACCACGCTTGGCAGCATCACGACCATTTTTGTAGCGGGATCCATGCTGATCGAGAAAATCTTCCAGATCGACGGCTTTGGCCTGCTGATGGTGCAGAGCATTTCCGACCGCGACTATCCGCTGGTCATGGGCATCCTGACCTTTGATGTGGTCTTGATCATGCTGGGCAACATCCTCTCCGACTATCTGGTGGCGCTGACCGATCCACGCGTCCGTTTTGAATGAATCCACACGCCGCATGACTCCACGCACCACCGGCATCTGTTTTCTTGTGTTTGCGGTTTTATCCGCGGTCTTCCGGCTGTTGCGTGTACTGGTGCCGTTGTTCAAGGTGCCGTTTTTAGGAGGGGACGTACTGGGCTTTATCCTGCTGGGGCTGATCGTGTTTTTTGGCCTTCGCTTGATATTGCGCGCTCGGAACGAGTGGCAGTTCAGCCCGCTGACCTTGAAGCAGCTTCGGCGCTTCCGCTCACTGCGGCGGGGTTATGTGTCTTTCGTGGTGCTGGTGGTGCTGTCAGGACTGGCCTCGCTGGACAATCTCATCGTGGGCAAACGCGCGCTGGTGGTGAAGCAGGACGGTCATTATTATTTTCCCTTCATCCGCAGCGACTTCCTCCCTGGCAAAACTTTCGGCTTCGACTCCTCCGCCGAGGTGGACTACCGCGAACTGCAGGAGCGCTGTCGTATTGAACGAAAGGGCGACTGGGTGCTGATGCCCCTAGTTCCTTACTCGCCCAAGCTCGACTCGCCTCCGACCATCGAGATATTGGACCTGCGCGGAGATGTGCTGTACCTGCCAGGTTCGTCCCGCCCTCTGGACGGCACGGCCTACACGGTGTTTGTGACCAACCGGGAGCAGAAGCGCCAGGAGTTCCAATTCCGCAAAGGGGTGAAACATGGCGACTTCCGCGGCTGGAACGAGGCGGGCGAGCAGGTCGAGAAAGGCCGGTATGAAAACGGCAAACGCGTCGCTTACACTGACTTCAGCGAGGGCAAGGCGGCGGTTCTGGAGCCGATGGCACATGCGGAATGGAAGAGGCTGGTCTATCCGCCCTCGGAGCCGTCCGTTCTTCACAAACACTACCTGGGAACCAATGGCACCGGCCAGGATGTGCTGGCCATGCTTTATGGCGGCTGGCAGCAAGTGCTGATAGCATCCGTGCTGTTTGTCACCCTTGTTTTTGGTGTGGGCATCATCGTGGGCGGAGCATTGGGCTATTTTGGCGGCGTGGTGGACATCGTGGGCCAGCGTCTCATTGAGGTGTGGTCGGTGCTGCCGTTCCTTTTTTTAGTGTCCATCGTCAGCGCCTTGGTCAGTCCCACGCTGACAGTGCTGGTGATGTTGATCGCCGCGTTTGGCTGGATGAGCACCACGAGCTACTTGCGCACGGCGGTTTACAAAGAGAAGTCGCGTGACTATGTGGCCGCCGCACGCCTGCTGGGTGCCAGCACGCCGCGCATTATCTTCCGCCAGGTGTTGCCGAACGTCATCGCCATCCTCGTCACGCTGGCACCGTTTGAAGTGTCCGGTGTCATCACCTCGCTGGCCGCGCTGGACTTCCTGGGTTTCGGTCTGCCGCCGGATGAGCCGAGCTGGGGCCGCCTGCTTCACGAAGGGGTTGATAACTTTTCCTATCCCTGGATCGTGAGCAGCGCCTTCGCCGCCATGGCCTCCGTACTGGTGCTGATCACCTTTGTCGGTGAGGCCGTCCGTGAGGCGTTCGATCCGAAGAAGTTCACCATCTACGAATGAAGCGAGAGATCACAGCGGAAGGAACAGCAGGTTCCAGCATTCGGCGCAAGGCGGCGTTCATGCTGCTTGCTGCCACTGCGGCATGTGTCGCTCTGTCCGCCTGCAAGCGCAGCAATGACGAACGTTTCCCACCCTATGACAACACCGCTGAGGTGGAGGCAGAGTGGAAGTCGAAGCCGAATTTTTACCAGTTCAAGACCCTCGCTGATGTGCCGGCAAACCTGAAGTGGGAGAATGGCATGGATCTGCCGGAGATCGGTGATCCGGCGGCGAAGAAGGGCGGCACCTTCAACTTCGATATGCCGAATTTCCCGCCCACGCTGCGTTTCATCGGGCCGGAGGGCGGCAACACCTTCCGCAGCGAGCATTACGACAACATCGAGATGAACCACGTGATGCGGCATCCCAATGTGGACAAGTGGATGCCGTGTCTGGCGAAGGAGTGGGCCATCAGCGAGGATCGCAAGACGGTGTTTTTCCGGCTCGACCCGGACGCCACCTATTCCGACGGCGTGAAGGTGACGGTGGAGGACTATTTCATGTTCTTCTATGTCTCGATGTCGAAGTACGCGAAGGATCCTTACAAGGCGGACTATTTCCCGCGCGAGTTTGCTGCGGTCACGAAATACGACGAGCACACGATGTCGATCACGCTGACCAAGGTGAACCCCGACCCGGTGCTGATCGCGAATCTCATGCCTCTGCCGCGCCACTTCTTCCGTGAGTTTGCCGAGGACTTTCCGGCCCGCTACCAGTGGCGCAAGATGCCGACCACGGGCGCCTACGACATCCTCCCGGAGGATGTGAAGTTCGGCCGCAGCATCACCCTTAGCCGGGTGAAAAATTGGTGGGCCAAGGACAAGAAGTACTACAAGTACCGCTTCAACGCCGACCGCCTTGGGTACCGGATGGTCAGCACGATTGACAAGAGCTTCGAACTGCTGCGACAAGGAAAGCTGGACCTGTTTTCCAGCAGCGCCCAAATGTTGCCGCCGACCTTCTGGTATGACCGTGGCGACGTCCCCGAGCTGCTAAACGGTTACCTCGAGCGCTACACTTTTTACAACCAGTATCCTCGCAACCCGCGCTGCATTTACATCAACACGAGCAAGCCGCTGCTGGACAACGTGGATGTGCGTGTGGGCGTGCATCACGCCTTTGACATGGAGAAGGTCATCGCCGTCGTGCTGCGTGACGACGCCTTGCGCATGCAGAGCGCGTTTGCAGGCTTTGGCCGCTTCACGAGCCCCAACCTGCACGCACGCACGTATGACCCGGCCAAGGCGCGGGAGGCTTTTGCCAAGGCGGGCTTCACCAAGGCGGGGAACGACGGCGTGCTGATTAACGCGGAGGGCAAACGTCTCTCCTTCGTGCTCTCCATTGGTGCCATGCCGCTCTACACCCAGGCGGGGCTGATCTGGAAAGAAGGCGCGCTGAAAGCCGGTCTGGATCTGCAGATTGAGTCGCTGGACTTCACCCAGCTCTTCAAAAAAGGCGGCGAGAAGAAGCATGATCTGATCCTCGCGGGTTTCGGCGCCGGGCCACCGTATCCCGAGTTCTGGCAGTTCTACCACAGCGACAACGCCTATGAAAAAATGCCGGACGGTACTCGCAAGCCGAAGGCGGACACCAACAACTTCACCCAGACTGCCGACCCTGAGCTGGATAAGCTCATCATCCAGTGCCGTGAAGCACCGAATGAGGACGAGGTGCAGCGGCTGAGCTGGCTCATTGAGGAGGAAGCGCAACGGCGCGCCACTGAGATCCCCACTTGGGAAGTGCCGCTCTACCGTTATTTCCACACGCGCTGGATGCGCTGGCCCGCCGACGGCAACTGCAAATTCAGCCGCGAGGGACAAGACACCTTCGTGTGGTGGATCGACGAGGACATCAGGAAAGAGACTCTTGAGGCCATGCGCGTGGGACGCAGCTTCGGCGAGAAGAGCCGTGTCTTCGACCAGTATCAGGATAAGCCATGAGCAGCACCGCCTCCATTCTTGAAGTTCGCGACCTCGTCACCGCATTCGACGGCGACGCCGGGCGCATGACGGCGGTGGATGGCATCAGCTTCGATGTGCCGCGTGGCAAAACGCTCGGCATCGTCGGAGAATCGGGCTGTGGCAAGAGTGTTACCGCATTCTCCATCACCCGCCTGCTGCCTCAACCACACGGCAAGATTCTTGGTGGCAGCATTCACTTTGAAGGGCGTGATCTTGTTTCACTGCCGCTGGAGGAGATGCAGAAAATTCGCGGCAACGACATCAGCATGATCTTTCAGGAACCGATGACTGCGTTGAATCCCGTGCAAACCGTCGGACGCCAGCTTGCCGAGGCCATTCTGCTGCACACCGAGTGCAGCAAGGCCGAAGTACTAGCACGCAGCATCGACATGATGATCAAGGTGCGCATCCCGGAGCCTGCGCAACGGCTCAACGAGTACCCACATCAGCTCAGCGGCGGCATGCGGCAGCGCATGATGATCGCCATGGCATTGATCAACAAACCCAAGCTCCTCATCGCCGACGAGCCCACCACCGCGCTCGATGTCACCGTGCAGGCGCAGATTCTCGAACTAATCGCCGATCTGCAAAAAGAGATGGGCATGAGCGTCGTGCTTATCACCCACGACCTCGGCGTCATCGCCCAGGTCTGTGATGAAGTGGCCGTCATGTATGCCGGACGCATCGTCGAGCGTGCGAACGTGCATGAACTCTTCGCCAAACCACGTCACGCCTACACCCAGGGCCTGCTCGAGAGCATTCCGCGCCTCGACAGCAAGCCCAAGACCCTGCTCAAGGCCATCCCCGGTAACGTTCCTGGCATCGCCGACTTCAAACCGGGCTGCCGCTTCGCTGAACGCTCTGGTCGCAACCACACAGCCCAGCAACTGAACACCCGCCCGCCGTTCATCGAAATTTCCGCCAACCACTGGGTGGAAAACTGCCCCATCTGCGTCGCATGAGCCTCCTCACCGTCCAAAACCTCCAGCAGTACTTCCCCGTTCGCGGTGGATTGCTTCATCGTGCTGTGGCTTCGTGCAAGGCGGTCGATGGCGTGAGTTTCACGCTGAATTCAGGTGAGACACTCGGTCTCGTCGGTGAATCCGGTTGTGGCAAGACCACGCTGGGCAAGGCTATCGTGCGTCTGCTCAAGCCCACCAGAGGCAAGATCGAGTTTGATGGGCAGGACATCACGCATGCCAGCATCGGAGCACTGCGCCCCATGCGACGTCATGTGCAGATGATCTTCCAAGATCCTGCCGAGTCACTGAATCCACGTCATACCGTGCGCGACATTTTGGAAGAGCCTTTCATCGTGCAAAAGATGGGCACGAAGGAGGAGCGCCGTAAGTGGGTGCTCGACCTGCTCGATAAAGTCGGCTTGTCCGCGAGTGCGACGGATCGCTTCCCCTTCGAGTTCAGCGGCGGCCAACGGCAACGCATCGGCATCGCCCGCGCCATTGCCTTGAAGCCGAAACTCATCGTCTGTGACGAGCCGGTCTCTGCCCTCGATGTCTCCGTGCAAAGCCAGGTGCTCAATCTCCTGCTCGATCTTCAGCGCGACATGGGCCTGAGCTACCTCTTCATCGCCCACGGCCTCAATGTCGTGAAACATATGAGCGATCGCGTGGCCGTGATGTATCTCGGCAAAATTGTTGAACTCGCCCCGGCGGAAGAGCTGTATCACAACCCACGCCATGCTTACACGAAGGCCTTGCTCGACGCGATTCCCATCGCCGACCCGACGAAGCGCCGTGAACGCCAACTTCTGCGTGGCGATGTGCCTTCACCGATCAATCCCCCTCCCGGCTGCGCCTTCGGACATCGCATGAAACATCCCAAGTGGGAGCAAAGCGTGAACATGGATCTCACGCTCAAAGAAATCGCACCCGGGCATTTCGTGCAGCCTTGTCCGTGCTGCACGTAATCGTCGAAAGAATCAATGCGACGTCGCCTTTTCGGCACCAAGACCGGTGTGGGCGCGGACTTTGAGTTCGGCGAACATGGCTTCGGCCTCGGGTTCGCGCTTCATCAAGGAACCGATGATCGCAGCCAGGAAACCGAGAGGGATGCTGAGGATGCCGGGATTGGTGAGCGGGAAGATGGCGTTGGCCTGGATGAGGTGCCGCTTGGCGGCGACAATCTCGGGGCCGTCGATGCCCATGATGCTGGGGCTGAGGATGATCAGCACGATGCTACTCACCAGGCCGACGGCGAGACCGAGCACGGCTCCAGTGGTGCTGAATTTCTTCCAGAAGATGCTCAGCACGATGACGGGCAGGTTTGCGCTTGCCGCGACGGCAAACGCGAGGCCGACAAGGAAGGCGACGTTGACGTTTTGCAGTTTGATCGCGAGGAAGATCGAGATGGCACCGACGACGAAGGCGGTGATGCGGGCGACACGGACTTCCATACCAGGGCGGTTCTCTTTGCCGTGATGGAGGACGTTGGAGTAGAAATCATGCGCGAACGAGGCGCTGGCGCTGATAGTAAGACCGGCGACCACGGCAAGAATGGTCGCGAAGGCCACGGCGCTGATGAAGGCGAAGAAGATCGGCCCGCCGAGGAATTCAGCGAGCTGCGGGGCGGCCATGTTGTCGGTGACGATGTTGTGCGGCTTCAAAATAGTCGCCGCGCCGAAACCGAGGAAGGTGGTGAGGATGTAAAACGTGCCGATAATGACCATCGCCCACACCACAGACACACGCGCGGTTTTGGCGTCAGGCACGGTGTAAAAGCGCACGAGGATGTGTGGCAGTCCGGCGGTGCCGAAGACGAGTGCGAGGCCGAGTGAGATGAGATCGAGCGGCCCCCAGCCTTTGGTGACATCGGCCCCGAATTTCATGCCGGGTTCGAGGAAGTTCTTGGTCACTTCGACGCCAGATTTGTCGGTGTAGGTGAGGTTGGCAATGGCCTCGAAGAACTTGGCAAAGCTGTAGCCAAAGTGTTTCATCACCAGAATGCTCAGGAAGATCGTGCCAGTCATGAGCAGGATCGCCTTGATGATCTGCACCCAGGTGGTGGCCAGCATGCCGCCAAAGACGACATACACGACCATCAGCACGCCCACTCCGATGATGGCCCACTCAGTGCTGATCCACGGCAAATCTTTGAGCAGCAGCTTCACCAAGGTGCCTGCGCCGATCATCTGCGCGACCATGTAGAGCGTGGAAACCGTGATTGTGCTCAACGAGGCCATCGCCCGCACCGGACGCGGTGTAAGGCGGTAGGCCAACAGGTCAGCCATGGTGTATTTGCCTGCATTTCGCAGCGGCTCAGCCACAACAATGAGCACCGTCAGGTAGGCGACGAGCCAGCCAACGGAGTACATGAACCCATCGTAACCAAAAAAGGCGATCATCCCCGAGATGCCGAGGAATGATGCGGCGCTCATGTAATCACCGGCCACTGCGAGTCCATTCTGCCACCCAGTGATGCTGCGGCCCGCAGCGAAATAGGCGCTGGCTCCCGTGTTTTTTTTGGCGGCCCAAACTGTGATGCCGAGCGTCGCGACGACGAAGGCGAGAAACATCCAAACGGCGATGGTCATAAGTGGGAGAAAGTCAGATCAGAGGGTCAAGATTTCGGTCAAGGGAAGTCAAGCAGTTCAATGGCCGTGGACGACAGCGGCGGCTTCTTTGTCCCACTGCGCGGCTTTGCGGGTGTAGATGAAGGCCATTGCCCAGGCCATGAAGAATTGCGAGAGAGCGAAGAGATATGCCCAGTTCAGGCGTCCCAGCACTTCCTGCTTCATCATCTCTGGGAAGTAGCCCACCAGCACTGGCAGCGCGAAGTAATAGATGACGAAGAAGATCGTGGAGCTGATGATGAAACGCGATTTGCGGGCCAGCAGCGCGCGGAATTCCGGCTTCGCCTCCAGTTGTGCCCAATTCACAGGTGATTTTTCGCTCATAGTAGGCGCGAGGTTAGGAAGTCAGCTTCGGTTTGGCAAGACCTAGCGTCGAAACGGGCGGGAATTCTTCCACGCCCTGCTTGATCACTCAAACGCACTCGTCACCGTTTTGCCGTCAAATTCAGCAGGCACTGGCACATCGAGCAGCCAGAGAGCCGTCGCAGTGGTGTCGTAGGTGGTCACGGGTGCGGTGATGGTGAAGTTTTTCTTCACGCCTTTGCCCCAGGCAAGCCACGGGATGATCATGTCGTCGGGAATGTTGAGACCGTGGGTCTTGTCGTGGCCACCGTGATCGGCGCTCACGAGCATCACACTGGAATCAGCGATGCCCGCCTCTTTAATCGCCTGCCAGACCTGCCACAGCGCCTGATCGGTCACTTTGAGCGCCTCTTTCTGCTCCGGCGATCCCCAGCCGCTTTTGTGGCCGGCGGTATCAGGGTCAGCAAAGTGAATGAAAGTAAGCCGTGGTTTGGTTTCTTTGATCCACGCAGCTGCTTGTTTGGCCACCATTTGCGAAGGCTTTTTGTCTTTCTCGATCTCAAGTGTGCCTGCCACAGGGTCTCTAGTCTGCGGCCCGCCAAAATCGAATACATCCAAGGAATCCTTCAACCAGAGGTGACGAAACTTCACCTTGCCGACGAACATGCCGGTGACGGCCTTTGGATCGGCGGCTTTGAGAAGGGAGAACACCGTCGGCACCTTCACGAAGCCTTTGATCGGCGTGTAGGAGTTCCACAGAATCTGATGCTTGTCCGGTCCGACACCGGTGAGCATCGAGGTATGCGAAGGCAGCGTGATCGAAGGGAATATCGTGCTCGCCTGCCACGTCACCGCACCTTCGGCGGCGATTTTTTTTAACGTCGGCGTTTCGGCCTCCGCCACGACTGTCGGCTTGGCCCCGTCGATGCTGACGATGAACACATGCTCCGCACGCGGAGCGGCGTTGGCGATGAAACCGAAGGCGAAGACGACCGAAAGGGTGCTGAGGATGAAACGCATGATGGTAGGGCGCGAAATAACGCACTGCGGCGTGAAATGCTTCCAAAACATTACGCCACGAAGATGTTTGCATGTAACGCGGCTTGTCTCTTGAGCACAGCATTTCCCTGCGCCACAGATGGCGGCATCAAATGGAAGCCTGGATTGTCATCGGACTGCTCGTCATCGCCGTCATCGCCTTCGCCACGGAGAAAATCTCCGTGGACCTCGTCACGCTCTCGATGCTCTGCGTGCTGGTCATGTGCGGCATCCTGAAGGCGGAGCAGGCCTTCGCCGGCTTTGGCGACCGCGTGATCATCCTGTTAGCGGCAATCTTTGTCATCGGTGCGGCATTACGCGAAACGGGCGTGCTCGACACGATGGGCAGCGTCTTGGCGAATACGCTTGGCACTAAGCCGCGGCGGTTGATGGGCATGCTGATGGCTGTGGTTGGCGGTGTGTCTGCATTCATGAACAACACGACTGTCACGGCGGTGTTTGTCGGCCCGGTCATGGGTCTGGCGCGGCGCTTGCGCATCCCGCCATCGCGTCTGCTCATGCCATTGGCCTTTGCCTCGCTCATGGGCGGCACTTGTACGCTGATCGGCACTTCCACGAATGTGGCTGTAAGCGGTGCGATCACGAAGCTCGGGCTGAAGCCACTGGGCATGTTCGAGTTCACCGGTGTCGGTGTGATCATCGTGCTCGTAGGCATTTTGTACATGGTTTTCATTGGCACGCGCATGGTGCCCGAGCGTGATCGCAGCAGCGTCGATGACGGTGATGCGATGCGTGAATACCTCGCGGAAGTCGTCGTGCTGAAGGATTCACCGCTCATCGGGCAGCAGGCCTTCGATTCCGACTTCTCCGCGATGGAGTTTCAGGCACTCAAGATCACCCGCCAGGGCGACACGTTTGATGTCGGGCCGCAGATCTACTTCAACGAGGGAGATATCGTGCTCGTGGCCGGCAAGGTCGAAAACCTCATCAAGGTGAAGAAGATCGAAGGCCTCGATATTCTCGAAGACGTGACGCTGCGCAGCTCCGGCATCGACATGAGCGGTGCACAGGTCGCCGAGGTCGTCATCACGCCGCGTTCCGGTCTCGTCGGTCGTTCCTTGCGTGAGAGCAACTTCCGCCAGCGCACCGGCCTCTCCGTGCTCGCCCTCATGCGTAGCGACCGCTCCCTGCTCCATCACATGGCGGACGAAAAAATCCACGCCGGTGACGTGCTGCTGCTGCAAGGGCCCGCCGAACGCTTCCGCACCATCGAGGAAGGCGCGGAGATCATTGTGCTGACGCAGCATCAGGCCAGCGCCGAATCACGGCGTCGCGGCATCGTGCTACTGGCGGCGTTCATCCTCGCCGTCATCGTCAGCAGTCTCGGCTGGGTGCCAGACACGGTCGCGTTTGTCATCGTCGCCATGTTTGCCGTCTTCAGCCGCTGCATCAGTCTCGAAAATGCGTACGGCAACATCGACTGGCGGCTGCTCATCCTCATCGGCGGCATGATGGCCTTTGGCGAGGCGATGAAAAGCTCCGGTGCCGCCGCCATGGTAGCCGATGCCATCACTTCCTGGCTACAACCCTGGGGCGTCTTCGCCGTGTTCGCCGGCTTCTGCATCCTCACCGTTATCCTCACACAACCGATGTCGAACGCCGCCGCCGCGCTCGTCGTCCTGCCCGTCGCCATGCAGGCAGCCACGTCGATGGGTGCCAGCCCGCGCGCCTTTGCCATCGGCGTCATGCTCAGCGCCTCCGCCTCCGTGCTCACGCCCTTCGAGCCCAGCTGCATCCTCGTCTATGGCCCCGGCAAGTACCGCTTCTACGATTTCATCAAAGTCGGCGGCGGCCTCACCGTTGCCATGCTCCTCGTTGTACTCGCGATGGTGCCGATGTTCTGGCCGCTGAAGTAGTATGACTAGAGCTTGGCGTCACCGATCAGGTGGAGTGGCGTGATGTTCAATTATCAACCAAAGTTCTAACCTGATGCGAACCTTTTCATGCACGAAAAGCAAACAATCTCAATCGATCCGGGGTGATGCTGCGCTCACGCGCCCATGTGGTCGAACACAAAAAAAATCCGCTGCATCTTTTGCCAGATCGGGATGCAGGCAATGTGAATGGCAACTAAAATTGCAGCAATGACTTTGCCCGAAGAACTGTGTGCAATGATGATCTGCGCCAACGGCAGGGCAAAAGTGGCGGCCGCCCATAAGCCGTAAAATCCAGCACGATAAGATGCCTTCGCCTTCTCGGTGTCGGTCATGTTTGCGCATATCTCACGCACTTCAGGCGACTGAAACGGCGACCAAGTCTCCCAGTTGGCATTTATAATATGAAGTGAGCTTACTATCGAAAACAGTGGCGGTGCAATTAAACTTTTAAACCGCTAACTCCCCCGCCACCGCCGTTGCTTCGGCGAGAAATGTTTCACCCAGCGGTGACAGGCGTCCGGTCCACAGCGCGCCGAAGCTCAGCGGCGGAAAATCATCGAGCGCGAGGGCTTTGACACCGGCGGGCAGTTCGACACGCGGATGACGCAGGGCCAGGCCGGCACCGAAGCCTTCGGCGACATAGCGCAGCACGAGATCAAGGCTGCCGACTTCGAGACTCGGAATCCAGTCCACACCGCGCTGCCGCAGCGCGGCCTGAAACGCCCGCGAGAGCACGTCCTTCGCATCCAAGGCCACGAGCGGCAGGTCGATGCGGTCCTGATCGAAAATCTGCGCGGCTTTGGTGACGCCGCTGGTCTTCGGCACGAGCAGCACCATCGGCAAGCGCAGCAATTCGCGGGCTTCGATGTTCGCCGCAGTCTTGTCCATCAGCGTGCTGAGACCGATGTCGATCTCCTGCGCGGCGAGCAGCGCTTCAATCTCCTGCTGGCGGCCATGCGTGAGCGTGAAATGAAAGCCCTTCACCTTCCGCCGCATGCGAGCGAGCAGCTCCGGCAAGTAATCCCGCTGCACAATTTCCGCCGCCGCGATGCGCAGCCGGTTTTCGCAGCCACCACGCAGGCGGTCGCTCATTTCCGCCAGCCCGCTGAAGAATGGCACGATGAAATCATACAGCGTCTGGCCTTCCCGCGTGAGCTGAAACGGCCGCCGTTGATACAGCGTGACGCCGAGCGCATCTTCGAGCTGAAGGATCTGCGCGCTAATCGCCGGTTGCTGGATGCCATACGGCATCGCGCGTGCCGCTGCGCTCACGCCGCCGTTCCTGGCGACATAGTAGAAGAGTTCGAGGTGATGGACGTTCATGCGCTGGATGAAAGGCTATGCGTTTTATCAATGATGCCACCTGGAAATATCAATTTCCATTGCCCGCCAATCCTGAGACACTTCGCGGCATTATGGAAGAACTCATTATCTTCATCCTGCTCGTCGTCGTCGTGCTCGTGCTCGCACTGCCCATCAGTGCCATCGTCACCGCCCGCCGTTCTAACCGGCAGGTAAATCAACTGGGCCGCGACATCGGCTTCCTACGCGAGCAGCAGACTCGCTTCATCGAACGCGAGGCACGGCTCATCCAGCGCATCGAGTTGCTGGAAGAGGTGAACAAAACACCACAACCGCAGGAGGAGCCTGCGGTTGAGGCGCAATCTAAATTCGCGCCGCCGCCCGTGACACCGCGTGAGTTCATTTCGGCGACGGCTCCAAAACCCACCGTCGAGCCCGTTCCCGAGGCTCCAGCGCCACCGCCGATTCCCCAACCTGAGCCAACGGTCACGAAAACACCTGCCCCTGTTCGTAGTTCGGGCTTCAACCCGTCCGTGGAAGCCAAACCTCGCCCAGCACCTGCTCCCAGCATCAATCTCGAACAATTCATGGGCGCGAAACTCTTCGCGTGGGTCGGCGGTCTCGCGTTGTTCCTCGGCATCATCTTCTTCGTGAAACTCAGCATCGAGCGCGGCTGGATTTCACCCGAACTGCGCACCGCCATCGGCTTTGTCATTGGCATTGGCCTGGTGGGAGCTGGCGTCGTCATTCAGCGGCGCAAACCCTACGCCACACTCGCGCACACACTCTGTGCCACCGGCATCGTCATTCTTTACGGCGTGAGCTTTGCCGCGCACGCGCTGTATCACATTCCGCCCTTCGACAATGCCCTCGTGACCTTCGGTATGATGACGCTCATCACCGCAGCCGCGTTCTTGCTCGCGGTGCGCATGGAGGCGCAGGTCATCGCGGTGCTCGGCATGCTCGGTGGCTTTTTGACGCCGATTCTCTGCTCCACCGGTCGCGACAATCCCGTCGGCCTCTTCAGCTACATCGCGCTGCTCGACATCGGTGTGCTAGCCGTTGCCAAACACAAACGCTGGCTGCATCTCACAGCCTTGGCGGCTGCGGGAACGATCTTCATGCAGGGCGGCTGGATGACCAAATTCTTCCACTCGTCCGAATACGCCGTCGGTTCGGCCACCTGGACGCCCGTGATCGTGTTTCTCGGCTTCGCGACGTTGTTCATGCTCGCCGCATGGTGGTCGCGTCAACGTGATGATGACGATGCCTTCCCTGCGGGCTCCGCTCTGGCGCTCTGCGGCAGTGCGATGTTCACCGCGTTCGCATTTCTCGGCTACGGAGCCATCACCGAACGTCCGACGCTGCTGTACACCTTCGCGCTTGGCATCAATGCCATCGTGATGCTCGTCGTGTGGCAGCAGCCGCGCGTTGCCATCGCTCAAGGCATCATCGCTTCGCTGACCTTCCTGCATCTCTCGATTTGGACGACAACCAAGCTAAACGCAGAGCTGCTGCCGTATGCGCTGGGCATCTATCTCGGCTTTGGCATCCTCCACACCGCGTTCGCGGTGCTGTGGCAACGCCGCAGTCAGAACGCGACGCCATTCATGGGCTGGACGCCGGTGATCACACTCGTGCTGCTGCTCATGCCGGTGTTCTGCCTCGATTCCATCAGTCTCATGATCTGGCCCGCGATTCTGCTCGTCGATCTGCTTATCATCGGCCTTGCCATTGCCACTGGAGCTTTGGTGCCAGTGCTCGCGGCACTCGCACTCACGTTGCTGACGGCCGGAGCCTGGCTGTTCCGCCTTCCCGCAAATACCACGGGCAGCCTGAGTCAGTTCCTTCTCGTCCTCGGCGGCTTCGCGGTGCTGTTTGGCATCGCCAGCACTTTTCTCTCGCGCAAAATGCCCAAGGTGGCGTTCGCGTCGATGCTGCCGGTCAGTTCGGCCGTTTTGCCCTTCGCACTGCTCATTCTCGCCACGCTGCATCTGCGTGTGGCCGATCCTTCATCGGTGTTTGGCCTCGCGTTGCTGCTCACGGTGTTCCTGCTCGGTCTCACGCGTATCAGCGGCATCACCGTGCTCACGCCAACGGCGCTTGGCTGCGTCCTCGCATTCGAATGGGCCTGGCACCAGCAAAGTTTCAATGCCGCGCAGCCGATCACGCCCTTGCTCTGGTATCTCGGCTTCTACCTGCTCTTCACGGCTTTCCCGCTCGTGTACCAAACCCTCTTCGCCAAACGCCAGTTGCCGTGGATCGCCTCCGCTGCGGCAGGAATCGGCACCTTCGGCCTCGTCTATCGACTTGTCGGTGCAGCGTGGCCGAATCAGATGATGGGCCTCCTCCCCATCGCCTTTGCCATCGCGCCACTGCTCTGCCTCGTCTTCGTGTTGAAACAGCACAGTGCCGACAATCCTGCACGTCTCACGCAACTCGCGTGGTTCGGCGGCGTGGCGTTGTTTTTCATCACGCTCATCTTCCCGATCCAGTTTGAGAAACAGTGGATCACACTCGGCTGGGCGCTTGAAGGCGCGGCATTGTGCTGGCTGTTTCGCCGCGTGCCTCATCCTGGCCTGCGCGGCACCGGCACCGTGCTGCTCGTCGCTTCGTTCGTCCGTCTCGCCCTCAATCCCGCCGTGCTGGCGTATCAAACACGCGGCGATGTCGCGATCCTCAACTGGCAGCTCTATGCCTACAGCCTCTCTGCGCTGGCGATGTTCTGCGCCGCCGCTTGGCTCACGCCTCCCAACCATTGCTGGGACAAAGTGAACCTGCGCGGCCTGTTCTGCTCGCTCGGTGGCATCCTGCTCTTCCTGCTGCTCAACATCGAAATCGCCGATGCGTTCACGCCCGTCGGCAGTCGTTCGATTGTCTTCGACTTCGACGGCAATTTCGCTCGCGATATGACCTACACCATCGCCTGGGCCTTGTTCGCGCTTACCTTGCTCATCCTCGGCATCTGGAAGCGCAATCCGCCCACACGCTACGCTGGCATCGGCCTGCTCGCCGTGGCGCTGTTGAAGCTGTTTTTCCACGATCTCGCGAACATTGAGAGCATATTCCGCATTGGCGCTCTCATCGTGGTGGCCATCATCGCTCTCGCGGCTTCTTTCTTGTATCAACGCTTCCTTAGCGACGAGAAAAGTACTCCAGAGCTTTAGCTCGTCTTCCCAAGCACCCAGAACGAGCTGAAGCTCTTTACTACTTTCATGATCATCAACACGCATCCACTTCTATTTGCTCTATGCCTGTCCTTCTCCGCCAGTGCCGCCGATTTCGCCGCGTGGACGCATCATCAAACCGTTCGCATCACGCAGCCCGGCCTCACGCGCATCGAACTCGAACCCGCGTTGCTCGATGCCTCACGCACGACTGGTGGTGCAGCGTTTCATGATCTGCGGGTGATCAGTCCTGCCGGTGTTGAAACGCCCTACATCGTCGCGCTGCCACGCATCATGCGGCCGGAGCATCTCGATGCCGCAGCGTTCAAAGCCACGCTGAATCCAAGCACCACCGTGCTCGAATTTCAGGCACCGACACGCGACACGATCAGCGAGGTGCTGCTGCAAACCAACGCCTCCAACTTCATCAAGGCCGCCACGCTCGAAGCGAGCAGAGACGGCACGAACTGGCAGCCGCTGGCCAGCAACGAGCTCATCTGCCGTCAGAACGGCACGGAACGCCTGCGTTGCACCTTCGCGCCCGCTGCATGGACACATTTTCGCGTCACGATTGACGATGCACGCAGCACACCCATCGCCTTTACCGGAGCACAAATCCGTCGTGATCTGCCCGAACTGCGCACCATCGCCCAGCCTGTGATGATTCGTGCCCGCAGCGAAGCGAAGAACGAAACGCACCTCACACTCGATCTGGGCACCGCCAACGTCTTGCTCGGCCACCTGCGCCTTCACACGCCTGAACCTGTGTTCCAACGTGACACCTCGTTGCTCAACACCCGCTCCACGCTGTTCCGCCTGCAACACGAAGGCCGCAGCGCCGAGGATCTCGACATCGCAGCGCATCAACTCGCCACCACGCGCGAAGTGGAACTCGTCATCCGCAACGGCGACAGCCCGCCGCTGCGCATCGACAGCATCGAAGCCTCGCGGCATCCTGTGCCCATCGTCTTCCAGGCCGATGCTGCTGGTGATTGGCAATTCTTCATCGGTAATGCGCAGGCTACCGAGCCGCGTTACGACATCGCGGCGCTGAGCGACAAGCTTCGAGATGCTTCGGCCAACAGCGCCACCGCCAGCGCCGTCGAAACGAACACCGCCTTTCGCAAAACCGCCACCGCACCCGAAGTCGGTGAGACTGGCGCACCGCTCGATGTCTCCGCGTGGTCCTTTCAACGCGAGGTGCAATTCAAAGAAGCCGGCGTGATTGAACTCGAACTCGATCCTGCGGTGCTCGCACTTTCCGCCAATGATCTGCACGACGTGCGCATCCTGCGCGATGGCCATCAGATTCCATTTCTCGCCATCAAACCGGGTCTTGAGCATGAAGTGGAGGTCCCCTTTGCAGAAATGGCCGATCCCAAGGCTCCCACGGTTTCAAAATGGGACATCACAATGCCATTTCCCAACTTCCCTGCCAGCGAACTGCTACTCGACTCACCCACGCCCTTGTTCATGCGCACGCTGAGTGTCACCGAGCAGCATGACAATGAGCAGGGCCACTTTGAGCGTATCCTCGGCACCGCAAACTGGCAGCGCAAACCCGGTCAGACATCCAACACCTTCCACCTAGCCCTCTACACCGCACCCAAGGCACCCACGATTCAACTCACGACTGACAACGGCGACAATGCCCCGTTGCAGCTCACCTCCGTTCGCCTCGTATATCCCGTCGTGCGACTGCTGTTCCGCGTGCCCGATACCACGCCTATTCAACTCTGCTACGGCAACCGCCGCGCCACTCACACTCGCTACGATCTCCAGCTCGTTCGCCAAGAATTCGAAACCGCCACCAAAGTCGCTGCGACCCTCGGCGACGAGAAAAAACTTCCCGGTTACCAAGACGATCCTCTTCAAAGCGGCAAAGGTTCGCCGTGGCTCTGGGCCGCGCTTGCCTTAGTAGTCGGTGCGTTGCTGTGGATCGTTGCAAAGATGCTGCCGAAGCAGCAGGCGGGCAGTTGAACACCCGCCTTGCAACCCCGCCCCTCATGCCGACGTTAACTCATTACCCCAATGAGTGATTCCGGCCAGCCCCACAAATTTACCAATGCCCTCGCCAAGGAGCGTTCGCCTTACCTGCTTCAGCATGCCCACAATCCGGTGAACTGGCTGCCGTGGGGCGATGCCGCGTTCGCGAAGGCCAAGGCCGAGGACAAGCCGATCTTCCTCTCGTCCGGTTACTCGACCTGCCACTGGTGCCATGTCATGGAGCGTGAATCTTTTGAGAATGAGGAAGTCGCGAAGCAGATCAACGACAACTTCATCCCCATCAAAGTTGATCGCGAGGAGCGGCCTGACGTCGATCTCACTTACATGACCTACGTGCAGGCCGCTAGCGGCCACGGCGGCTGGCCTATGAGCGTGTTCCTCACGCCGGAGCTGAAGCCATTTTACGGCGGCACGTATTATCCGCCGGAGAACACGCCTGGACGCATTGGCTTCAAGAACCTGCTCACCGAACTGCACAAAGTGTGGACGGAGGACCGCAAAGGCATCGACGAACGTGCCGCACGCTCGGTGGAGAAGTTGCAGGACCATCTCGACAACGAAAACACCGCCGTCGCGGACATTAATCACGAGACGCTGGTGCAGAAGGCCTACGACGACCTCTCTGGCTCCTTCGATTACCATGAAGGTGGCTTCGGTGGAGCGCCGAAGTTCCCGCGCCCGACCTCGCTGAACATGCTCATGCGCATCCATCGCATCCTCGCCGAGCGGAAGGGCGAGGACCGCGTCTCCGAGAGCAACTGGGCCATGGAGATGACCGTCAAAACCCTGCGCGGCATGGCCAATGGCGGCATGCGCGACCACGTCGGTGGCGGTTTCCATCGTTACAGTGTCGATGCTTACTGGCACATTCCCCATTACGAAAAAATGCTCTACGATCAGTCGCAGCTCCTCACCGCTTATGCGGAAGGCTGGCAGATCACGCAGACCGCATTCTTTGAAAGCATCGCACGCAACACCGTCGCCTACCTTAAGCGCGATCTGCGTCACAAAGACGGCGGCTTCTTCTCCGCCGAGGATGCTGACAGCCTCGCTACCGCCGATGCCGCGCACAAAACCGAGGGTGCCTTCTACGTCTGGAAAGCCGCCGAGATCGACGAACTTCTCGGCAAAGACGAAGGCAACATCTTCCGCTACGCTTACGGTGCCCGCCGCGATGGCAACGCACGGCCTGAAAGCGATCCGCACGGCGAACTCAAAGGCCTCAACACCCTCTACCGCGCCGTCTCCTTCAAAAAGACCGCGGAGTTCTTCAAGAAGACCCCCGAAGAGGTCCAAGTCATCATCGACAAAGGCCTGAGCACGCTATTTGAAGCCCGCACCAAACGTCCGCGCCCGCATCTCGACGACAAAATCATCGCCGCATGGAACGGACTCGCCATCTCCGGCCTAGCTCGTGCCGGAGCTGCCTTTGGCGATGCCGAAACGATCGCGCTCGCCGCCGGAGCCGCACAGTTCATCCACGACCAGCTCTGCACCACGCCCGGCAAAGGCCTGCACCGCTCCTGGCGCGAAGGCGAACGCGGCCCCAAGGCCTTCGCCATCGACTACGCCTGCCTCATCCACGGCCTGCTCGATCTTTATCAAGCCTCCTTCGACGTGAAATGGCTCCAGTGGGCCACCGCCTTGCAAAGCGAGATGGACACGCTCTTCCTCGACACGAAAAACGGCGGCTACTACAGCGTCCACACCGACATGCCCAACAGCGTCCTTCGCATCAAGGAAGACTACGACGGCGCCGAGCCCTCACCCAACTCTCTGGCCTCTCTCAACCTCGTGCGCCTCAGCGCCCTGCTCGCCCAAGACACCTGGAAGCAACAGGCCGAGAAAATCTTCGCCCTCTTCGGCTCCACGCTGCAAAGCAGCCCGTCCTCCGTGCCCGTCATGGCCATTGCCTTCGACCTGCACCATCGCGGCAAACAGCAAATCGTCCTCGCCGGAGACAAAGCCGCGCCTGAATTCCAAAAGCTCACCCAACACCTCCGCCGCCAGTTTTTACCCAACGCCGCCCTCCTCCACGCCGATGGCAGCGAAGCCCAAGCATGGCTCGCCACTCACAACGAAGCCCTCGCCGGCATGAAACCCGTCGCAGGCCAACCCGCCGCCTACGTCTGCCAAAACTTCACCTGCCAGGCTCCCGTGACGACGGTGGAGGAGTTGGAGAAAGTGATGGGGAAGTGACCAGTCGGGATGACGCCGTTTCAAACTTGGCATTCCTGACAGGCATGCGTTAATCAAGAACCATGCCTGTCCCAGACTTCCAATCCATGATGCTGCCAGTGCTGCGACGAGCCGCTCTTGCAGAACCCGGCACGATCGGTTCTTCGGATATGCGCGAAACTGTGATTCAGGAATTCAAGCTGACTGAAGCTGATCTGGCAGAACTGACTCCGAGCGCCAAAGAGAGCACTCTCATCAACCGAGTCGCCTGGGCCATCGTTCATTTGCGCAAAGCGCTCGCGCTTGCTACCCCGGAGCGTGGCCGATATTCCATCACTGAACGAGGCAAGACGCTTCTCGCTCAATACAAAGACCGCATTGATCTGAAGATCCTTCGGCAGTTCGAGGAGCACCGGCTTTTTGTCCGTGACAAGCGGCGAGATTCAGATGCATCAAACGGCAAAACCGAAGATGACAATGAGGATAGTGGAACAGCGCCACTCGAACGCCTTGAATCTGCTCATCAACTCATGCGTAGCGCGGTCAGAGCCGATCTGGTTCAGTTAATCCGCAAATGCACGCCAGCATTCTTCGAGCGACTCGTCATCGAACTGCTCGTCAAAATGGGCTACGGCGGTTCGTTGCGGGATGCCGCACAGGTTGTCGGCAAATCGGGCGATGGCGGCATCGACGGCATCATCAAAGAGGACAAACTCGGTCTCGCTGCCATCTACGTTCAGGCGAAGCGCTGGCTCGACAAGACTGTCGGCAGACCGGATGTGCAGCAGTTCGCCGGTGCTCTCGCTGGCAACAAGGCCACCAAAGGCATCTTCATCACTACCTCCACCTTCACCAAGGAGGCCGTCGAATTCGCCAAGAACGTCAGCAACAGCAAGATCGTCCTCATCGACGGTGACGAACTCGCCGAACTCATGATCGACCACAACGTCGGCGTCTCAGTTGCTCAAGTCTATGAGGTGAAGCGCATCGACTCGGACTACTTCGCCGAAGGCGAGTGATGCCACACGCTTGATCATCCGATTGACGCCTCGCTCACGGCATCTTAATCTCTGCGCATGATCGCCGAACACTTTCCAGGAATCGCACAACTGCCTGATGAGGACAAGATGACCCTCATGGCTGAGCTTTGGCAGGATGTGATGGATGATTCGCCCGCTGAGAGTCCAGCGCTGGCCGAATTCGTCGAGCAGCGTTGGCAAGAATACCGCCAGCACCCTGACCGCGTTTCCCCCTGGAGCGACGTGAAGGCCCGCATCCTTGCCTCCCGTGCATGAAACGCGAGATCGTGTGGACGTGGGCCGCTGAGGCCGACATGCAGCGTTTCTATGCCGAGGCGGAGGACCAAGAGGAAGGTAAAGGTCTGGAATTGCTCACCCTGGCTGAAAAAGCCACGGTGCTCCTTCTTTGCTTCCCTCAAATGGCGTCGTCCTGTGCGCCGACTGATTTTACGCCGCCGCCATCTGGCCTTATTCTATGTACCTGAACCACGCGGCATCGTGGTCATTGGTGTCGTAGACATGCGGCGTGATCCTGAGTCTCTCTGGGGTGAGATTCGTGACCGTCTGCCAACTGGATGAACGCATTCTTTTCGCGACCTTGAGCGCCCGTTTGCCACTTCGGGGCGTATCGCTACTCTCGCGCTCCCCATGTCTCGTGTCCTGAAAAAAACTGCCCGCCGCTCCATCTCTGATGACGTCATCCGCATTCGCGGAGCGCGGCAGAATAATCTCAAAGGCATCGATCTCGATCTGCCGCTGGGGAAGCTAAATGTCATCACGGGGCCGAGCGGCTCGGGGAAATCGTCGTTGGCGTTTGATACGATCTATGCGGAGGGCCAGCGGCGGTATGTGGAGACGTTTTCGCCTTACACGCGGCAGTTTTTCGAGCGCATGGACAAGCCGCAGGTGGATTCGATTGAGGGCATCCCGCCGGCCATCGCCATCGAGCAGGTGAACAACATGCGCAGCACGCGCTCCACCGTCGGCACGATCACGGAGATCAACGATTACCTCAAGATGCTGTTCCCGCGCCTCGCTTCGGCGACGTGTCCGTCTTGCAAACAGGCGGTGAAGCCGGAAACGTCGGAGAGCATCCTGCACACGCTGCTGCACGGCCACGCGGGCAAGCAGGCGCTCATTCTCTTTCCCGTAGCGGTGCCAAAGGACACAGCGTCGGCTGATTTCGCGGCCTTCCTGCAAGCGCAGGGCTTTGTGCGCATCTGGCTGTATGGCCAGATCGTGCGGCTCGATGAAATCACCGAGCGCAAGCTGCCAGCGCAAGTGATGGTGGTGCAGGATCGCGTCACGCTCGAAGCAAAACAACGCGCACGCATCAGCGAAGCCGTCGAAGCGGCGATACGATTCGGCAAAGGAAAGGTGGCGACAAACATAGACGATGAGATCCGGCATTTCTCCACCGACTGGAGCTGCGCGGACTGCGGCATCACGCTGCCAGCACCGACGCCGGGTTTGTTCAGCTTCAATTCACCCATCGGCGCGTGTCCGACCTGCCGTGGCTTTGGCCGCACGCTCGGACTCGACATGGGCAAGGCGATTCCAGATGAGTCACTGAACATCAATCAAGGTCTGGTGCGTCCGTTTCAAGGCAGCACCTATGGCGAGTCGCAGCTCGATCTCGAACGTGCGGCACGGAAGCGTGGCGTCGATATTCACAAGCCGTTTGAAGACTACAGCGATGCGGATCGCAAATGGCTCATCGAAGGCACGAATGATGATCCTGAAGTCGCCTACAATCGAGGTGAATGGTATGGCGTGCGCGGGTTCTTCAAGTGGCAGGAGTCGCGCAGCTACAAGATGCATGTCCGCGTCTTCTTGAGCCGCTACCGCGCCTACACGGAGTGCATGGACTGCGGCGGTGGTCGTTTGAAGAAAGAGGCGCACAGCTTCCGCATCGGCGAGCACACGCTGGCCGATCTGTGGCGTCTGCCGGTGAGCGATCTGCATCCTCTGGTGCAATCCTGGCCGCTCAAAGATGGCGATCACGCTGCCGCAATGCTGCGCGACGAAATCGCCAGCCGCATCAGCTACATGGATCGTGCGGGCCTCGGTTATTTGAACTTGGATCGCCAAACACGCACCTTGAGCGGCGGCGAGCTTCAGCGCGTGAATCTCACGACCTGCCTCGGCGCTTCGTTGGTGAACACGCTGTTCGTGCTCGATGAACCGAGCATCGGCCTGCACCCGCGTGACATCGGCCGCCTCATCGGCGTCATGGAAGGCCTGCGCGACAAGGGCAACACGTTGCTCGTCGTCGAACACGAAGAAGCCGTGATGCGCAGCGCCGACAACGTCATCGACATCGGCCCTGGGCGTGGTGACAAAGGCGGTGAGTTGGTATTTAGCGGACCGCTGTCGAAGTTGAGTGCGAAGGTGGGTTCGCTGACGGGAGATTATTTGTTTGGGAGGAAATCGGTGCCGGTGCCGAAGGAACGGAGACCGGTTTCAAGTTTCAAGTCTCAAGTCTCAAGTTCGCCAATCGAAACACTCAAGGGCGCAGGCAAGCGCCAACTTGAAACTTCAAACCTGAAACCTGGAACTCTTTCGATCCACGGCGCACGCCAAAACAACCTCAAGAAGCTCGATGTGGACATTCCGCTCGGCTTGTTTTGCTGCGTCACGGGTGTCAGCGGCTCGGGCAAATCGACGCTGGTGCATGATGTGCTCTACCGGAATCTGCAAAAGCTGCGTGGAGAAGTCTGCGAGGAGGAACCGGGCCGCGTGAGCAAGATCACGGGGCACGAAGATCTGCGCGAGGTGGTGATGGTGGATCAATCACCGCTGGCACGCACGCCGCGCTCCACACCGGCGGTGTTTCTCGGCGCGTTTGATCACATCCGCACGCTGTTCTCCGAAACCGAAGATGCGAAGACGCAGGGCATCATGCCGGGCTTCTTCAGCTTCAATTCCGGCGAAGGCCGCTGCGAGCGTTGCGCGGGGAATGGCTACGAGAAGATCGAGATGCAGTTCCTCAGCGATCTCTATGTGACCTGCCCCGAGTGCGAAGGCCGTCGCTATCAGCCGCATGCGCTGAAAATCTTGCTGCATGGCAGAAGCATTCACGATGTGCTCGGTTTGACTGCCGAGGAGTCGGTGGCGTGGTTCAGCAGTTCGTTGTTTGAGTCGTCAAAGAAAGCCGCGCAGATCGTGGTGCAGCTTCAGATGCTCAACGAGGCCGGCCTTGGCTACTTGAAGCTCGGGCAGCCGCTCAACACGCTTTCCGGCGGTGAAGCGCAGCGCTTGAAGCTCATCGGTCATCTCATCGAGAACCCCACCGATCCCAAAGCGAAGCAAGGCTCCGGCAGCCTACTCCTACTCGACGAACCAACGACAGGCCTGCACTTCGACGACATCGCGCTGCTGGTGAAACTGCTGCAACGCCTCGTCAACGAAGGCCACAGCCTGCTCGTCATCGAGCACAACCTCGAAGTCATCAAGTGCGCTGACTGGGTCATTGATCTGGGGCCGGAAGGTGGTGCGGCGGGTGGTGCGCTGGTGATTGCGGGAACGCCGGAGGAGGTCGCGAAGTGCGAGGCTTCGCATACGGGGCAGTATCTCAAGCAAGTGCTTGGAGTAGCTCGACTTTCCAAAGTCGAGTTCGAACGTCCCAAGGCACGCGCCTCGACTCTGGAGAGTCGAGCTACGACAAACATGATCTCCATTCGCGGCGCACGGGAACACAATTTGAAGAACATCTCGCTCGACATCCCGCGTGATGAATTCGTCGTCGTCACCGGCCTGAGCGGCTCTGGCAAGTCGTCACTGGCATTTGATTTGATCTTTGCGGAAGGGCAGCGGCGCTTCCTAGACAGCATGTCGGTGTATGCGCGGACGTTTGTGGAGCAGATGGAGAAGCCGGAGGTCGATTTGATCACAGGCGTGCCGCCGACGGTGGCCATCGAGCAGCGCATCTCGCGTGGCGGCGGCAAATCGACGGTGGCGACGGTGACGGAGTCGTATCACTTCCTGCGCTTGCTGTTTGCGAAGCTGGGCACGCAGTATTGCCCGAAGTGTGCCGTGCCAGTGAAAAAGCAGAGCGCGCAGTCAATTTTGAATGCCGTGATGAAGCAGGCGTCCAAAGGGCCGCTGCATCTGCTGGCACCGCTGATCAAAGCGCGCAAAGGTTTCCACAACGAGGTGGCGTATCATGCGCAACGGCATGGCATCGAGACATTGCTCGTCGATGGCGAGTTTCGCGAGACGTTGGGCTTCCAACGGCTGGAACGCTTCAAGGAGCACAACATTGATGCAGTGATCGCGAAGGTCACGAAGGCCGATTCGGATGAGAAATTGCGTCCGCTCGTCGAAGCGGCGATCAAGATGGGCAAGGGCACGATCAAACTGCGCCTGGCCGATAAATCGACGTCGGTGCTGAGCACGGAGATGAGCTGTCCCTCGTGTGGTTTGTCGTTTGAGGAGCTTGATCCGCGACTTTTCAGCTTCAACAGCCCGCATGGCTGGTGCAAAGACTGCCGTGGCTTTGGCGTCGTCGGTCGCAAAATCGATCTGAGTGATCGTCAGCCCGATGTTTCGGTGCTGGAGGCTGAGATGGAGGAGGAGCGCCGTTTCAACAGCGAAGACGAGGAAGATGCGCCGCGCCAGACCTGCACGAGCTGCCAAGGCAGCCGCATCAATGAGATCGGCCGCGCTGTGCAGCTTCAAGGCAGCACGATTCAGGATTTCACCTCGCTCACGGCGGGCGATGCGGACAAGCTGATGGGCAAACTGAAGTTTGCAGGCACGGAGGCGATCATCGCACGCGACATCGTTAAGGAGATCGAGCAGCGACTCAAATTCATGCAGGAGGTCGGTCTCGGTTATCTCCAGCTCAATCGCAGCGCCGACACGCTCAGCGGCGGCGAGGCGCAGCGCATTCGTCTGTCGGCACAGCTCGGCAGCAATCTGCGCGGTGTCTTGTATGTGCTGGATGAACCGACCATCGGCCTGCATCCACGCGACAACGAGAAGCTGCTCGACACGCTCTCCGCGCTGCGGGACAAGGGCAACTCGCTACTCGTCGTCGAGCATGATGACGAAACAATGCGGCGGGCGGACACGATCCTCGATCTCGGGCCGGGCGCGGGCAAATTCGGTGGCGAGGTCATCGCGCAAGGCACGCTGGCGCATCTGCTGAAGAACAAGAGGAGCGTGACGGGCCAGAGCCTGAACAAACCGCTCAAACATCCCTCACGCGGCGAGCGACGGGCCTTGCCTGCGCTGAAATCGAAAGACGGCTGGCTGCGAGTGACCGGCGCGACGGCGAACAATTTGAAAAACGTCGATGTCGCGATTCCGCTCGGTCGTTTGACCGTGCTCACCGGCGTGAGCGGTAGCGGCAAGAGCTCGCTGATGCATGGCGCTCTATCACCGGCAGTGCGCGAGAAGATCAGCAAGTCGAAGGCGAAGATTGTTCACGCTTGGAAGAGCATCACAGGTTTTGAAAATTTGCAGACGGTGCATGAGGTCGATCAATCGCCGATTGGAAAGACCAGCCGTTCATGTCCGGCGACGTATGTGGGCATCTGGGATGACATTCGGAAACTGTTCGCGCAGGTGCCACTCGCCCGAACGCGCGGCTATTCATCGGGCCGTTTCTCCTTCAACACCGAAGGCGGACGCTGCGAGACCTGCGGCGGCAACGGCGAGATCAAGGTCGAGATGGCCTTCCTGCCGACCACGCGCGTGCATTGCGAGACCTGCAACGGCCTGCGCTTCAACGCCGCGACGCTCGAAGTCGAATACAACAGCAAACACATCGGCGAAGTGCTGCGCATGAGCATTACCGAGGCCGCCGAGTTCTTCGCGCCCGTGCAAAAGATCGCGCGACCGCTCAAACTGCTTGCCGACACCGGCCTCGGCTATCTCCAGCTCGGTCAGCCCAGCCCAACGCTTAGTGGCGGCGAGGCGCAGCGCATCAAGCTCGTCACCGAGCTGCGCAGCGGCGATGGCCGCACGATCAAAGAGCAGCTCAAAGGCATCACCAAGGCCGGGAAGCGCAATCTCTACCTCATCGAGGAGCCGACCATCGGCCTGCACATCCAGGACGTCGCCAAACTCATCGACGTCCTCCATCGTCTCGTCGATGAAGGCCACACCGTCGTCGTCATTGAGCATCACCCCGACGTCTATGCCGAAGCCGACTACCTCATCGACATCGGCCCCGAAGCAGGAGCCGAAGGCGGACGCGTTGTCGCCGCAGGAACGCCCGAGCAGGTGAAGAAGTGCAAGGAGAGCCGGACAGCGAGGTTTTTGTGAAAGGTCTCCAAGCTGAGAGTTTTCTTCACAAGTAATAATGCTTCACTTTGCCATGCCGCTGCTTGTTCGTCAGCGGCGGAAGGTCGAGGTGGAAGAAGTGACGGAGAGTTTTGGTGTGGTGCTTGAGGGTTTGCTTGGCCGCTTCCTTTAACTCGGTCCAGCGCCGCCAGGGGTGAGCGGGAGCATGCGTGATGTGGCGCAGGAGGCTGAGCCATTCGACGTAGGCTCTTGAAATATCACCTTCGGCGATGCCTGCGCGGAGATCGTGGGAACCCGGGCGTTCGGGATGGAGCAAGGCATCGAGAAGTTCAGCGGCGCCTTCACCGTAATCGGTAGGCAGGCCATTCTCGAGATAACCGTGATGATTGATGAAGCCGTAGGTGCCACGACACACCGCAGCGAGGCGTTCGGAACCGGCGGCGTGAGGGAGATCGAATTTGGAGCCGCTGCGGAGGTTGGCGAGATGGTTCACGAGTTCGTCGGCGTGATAACTTTCGTCTTCGAGTGCGGCGACAATAGCGAGGCCTTCACCATGCTGAAAGAAGCTGAAGATTTCACCGCGTCGTGTCGGCACGCCGCCAGCGTCGATGAGTCCGAGCGAGCGCCACGCGTGAATGGGGGAGCCGACACGGGGTTCGCGCGCGCTGTTCTCGCCCTGATGCGTTTCGTCTTCGTGATGCACGCCCGTTTCATTGCGAACGACGATGCCGCGTTCCTGCGGAGCAAAGAGGAGACGTTGATGAGTGTCTTCGTAAGCCATGACTTCAACAGACGAGAGATCGAAGCAGGCGAAGACGAGATTTTCTTTCTGCACGGTGCCAATGAACTCGGGTACAACATCTTTGATGATGTCATCCACCGTTTCGAGAATCGCTGCGCCGAGTTCACCGGCATGAAGAATGGTGATTTCTTCAAGCGCGATGGTTTCGGCTTTGCGCGGCAGCTTCAACAGGCGGCGAATCGTTTTCGTGGGCCGGATGTGGCCGGATGGTTCATCAACGGGTGTGCCGAGACTGATTTCGACGCCGTAGATCGTTTCGTTCTCGCGTCTGATCTTGCCGACGCGGCCGATGCCATGCGCGAACTTCGCGGCGAAGCTAGGAATGGTAAGCGCAGAGCCGATTTGAGTCGTGCTGGTGATCCAAACGCGTGAAAGCGGCACGCGTTGGAGTGCGTGGCGATTTTTGCGTTCCCACTCACCGAGGGAGTTTACGATTTGTCTCTCGGTAGCTTCGAGACCAAAGAGTGCTTTGACTTCCTGGGGCTGCACGGATGAATCGTTGGCCTCCAATCCAAGCAGCGGCGGTACTTTGGCGAACATGCGTTCGGCGAAGCAGGTGGCGGCATCGAAGGGGTTTTCTTGTTTCAAGGCGGCGTGTTTCATCACGCGCACAAAGATCGGCCAGGGGAGCAAGGCGCTGCGGTGCAAGCGTGCAGGGCGCGCATCAGAGAGCGAGGGGCTGTCGCGTGAGGTGATGACGTGGCCTTTGTCATCGAGGCCGCGGCGTCCGGCGCGGCCATACATTTGCAATAGCTCGTCAGGCGCGAGTTTGTGTTCGCTGGTGCCATCATGATAAGTCGTGGCGGCGACGTGGACGCTGCGCACGGAGAAGTTGATGCCAGCAGCGAGTCCCATCGTTGCGACGATGACACGAAGTTGTCCCGCTTTGGCCAATGGCTCGATGATTCCTGCACGTGCGGCATACGAGAGGCCGCTGTGATGGAAGGCGATGCGGCGCTCGATGAGTGTGGCGAGATCTTTGCCGCAGACGGAGCGTTGCTCGGGTGTGAGTTCGAGCGGATCGCCTTGCGGGAGATCGTTGGCGAGTCGGCGGGCGATGGATTCGGCTTCTTTGCGGCGTGGCGCGAAGATCAGCAGCGGCGCGAGATCGGCGAGCATCACAGCGGCGGCGAAACGCGGCCAGTAGTGATCAAATTGACGCGTGCGCTGTGGCAAAGCCTCATGGGCGACTTCTTCGAGCGGCACGGGACGTTCACGCGTGGCAACAACTTCGGCTTTGCGACCGAGGCGTTGCATCCAGGCCACGATGTCCTCAGGATTCGCCACAGAGCCGCTGAGAAGGAGCAGACGAGTATTTGCAGGAGCGAGTGCGATGGCGGCTTCGTAGTTGGCGCCGCGCGCGTTGTCGGAAATCATCTGGTACTCGTCGATGACGAGCAATGCGGGGCCTTCGCCGCGCACAAGACGTTCGAGTTGTGTCTCCAATGTGGCGACGACGACGGGCGCATCGACATTCTCTGCGATGTCGCCGGTGGCGATGCCGACATTCCACTTCGCTTCCTTCCACTCGGCGTATTTGTCATTCGCGAGAGCACGCGTCGGCACGGTGTAGATCGCCGGGCCCTGCAAATGGCGGCCCTGATGCAGCAGCTCGAAGATGTAGGTCTTGCCGGCTCCGGTGGGCGCGCTGACGACGACATCGCAGCCCGTGCGCAACAAATTCACCGCCTGATGCTGCCAGGGGTCGGGAAGTTTGAGCTGATTGAGGGACGGAAGCATGTTGTTCACAGTGCGCGTGCTTGGTTACGAACAACCTCACCCATGCGCAACAACGGTTTATGCGAGGCCCGCGCTTGAATCCACGCCGTGCCGCGTTATCGCTGACACACATTGAAAGACTGCCGCCAAGATGAGATCGTTAAAAGCCTCATGACCTCGTATCACGAGGTTGGAGGGATCAACCACGTCGATTGCGGGAACCTGCCGTCGAAGCATGCGATAGCGTCGCTGTGCGAAGATTTGCTGCAACTGCTGTTCCCCGGCTTTTTCTCGGAAGAGGCGGTGTCATCCGACGAACTGCAGCTCATGACGCATGAACTCGTCGCCGGCATCCGTCAGCGCTTGAATTTGGAAGTGCGGCGCACGGTGCGGCTGAACGGCAACACGGAGCAAACAGAGAGCGAAGGCATGGTGTGCCAATTCATGCTGGCGCTGCCGCAGGTGCGGGCGCTGCTGCAAACCGATGTGGAAGCTGCATTCGCGGGCGATCCTGCGGCACGCAGCTTTGAGGAAATCATTCTCGCGTATCCCGGTCTTGAAGCGATTGCGATCCAGCGTTCGGCGCACTTACTCTACAAGGAAAACGTGCCGCTGATTCCACGCATGATGACCGAGTGGGCGCATGGACGGACCGGCATCGACATCCATCCGGGCGCGGAGATCGGCACACATTTCTTCATTGATCACGGCACTGGCGTAGTGATCGGCGAAACGGCGCAGCTCGGGCATCATGTGAAGCTGTATCAAGGCGTGGGTCTCGTGGCGCGTTCGCTAGCGGCTGGACAGGCGTTGCGCGGCAAGAAACGCCATCCCACACTGGAAGATCACGTCACGGTGTATGCGAACGCCACGATTGTCGGCGGCGACACGGTCATCGGCGCGCGCAGCACCATCGGCGCAAACGTGTTCATCCTCGAAAGCGTCGCGCCTGACATGATTTTTGCGCTCGGCGAGCAGGAGCACAAGGTGCAGGTCAAAAAACCGAAGTGACGCATGTTTGGACTCTCCCAGCTCAACTTTGATTTCGCCGCGCTACCGCGCTGGGTGCCGTTTCGCTCAGTGCGTGATCTTGAAGTGGAAGAAACACCCGCGCCAGCCGAGGAAGCCGTGTTGGATGGTCGTGATGCTGTCTTGGAGGAGCAGACCCGTGCCCTGCTGCATGCGCTGGATCTTCCCGGCGGTGCCAAGCTCGTCACGGTGACATGGAATGCGCGCCTGCGCAGCACCGCAGGCTATGCACGTTATCCGAGCTGGGCCATCGAGTTGAATCCGCGTCTGCGTGAGTTTGAAGGCCAGGTGGACCGTACCTTGAAGCACGAACTCGCGCATCTGATCGCCTACCATCGTTCAGGACGCCGCCGCATCGAGCCACATGGTCATGAATGGCGGCTTGCGTGTGCGGATCTGGGCATTGCGGGAGAGAAGGCGCATCATCGCCTGCCGCTGCCACGCAAGGAAGTTGCCCGCAAACTCACCTATGTGTGTCCAGCCTGTCAGGTGCAGGTGGCCCGCGTTCGCAAGTTCCGCCGGCCTACGGCTTGTCTGCACTGCTGCAATACTCACAGCAGCGGCAAGTATGATGGACGGTTCAGGCTAGCGCTGGTGAGCAAGGATTAAGGTCTGAGTCATCCTACGCCTACCCCACACACTCCACTAAATTGTTATAGGGCCCTGAGGATCGTCTGGCTTCAGAGGACATGCGTTACTTAGTAAGCGCTGCGGTCATTTTGGAATTGCGTTGGTGCGCCAGGGACTCTCGCTGCCGGTGACGGCCTCATGGTCGTAAAGGAGATTGCCCTCGGCGTTGTATGCCCCGACCCCTATACACCATGCGTCGTCCGACATTCGACGGCAATTGGAGACAAGCTGGGAGTAAATGGGCGCGCTCGATGAGATGCCAGTATGGGGACCGGGGTTTGTGCGGAAGATGGGGACATGGGACTTGACGTAGTAGCCGAGATTTCCGCGCTCGACTGAGGGGAGGCTTTTCCACTCGGATTCTGGTATCCAAAGTGCGACCTTCGGACTGCTGCTGGCAGCGCCCCAAATGGAGATCTCGGCCCGTCTGTAGTTTGTTTTGATGCGCTCGAAGATCTTGCGGCCTTTCTCAATAGTTCCCGGAGGAATAGGTATTGATTCGGAGTTCACTTTTGGCTCGGTCTCGATAACGGAAGACGTGCTCTCATGTTTCTCAGTCTTTGCGCGATCTCTCTCAAAGCTCTGCGGATCGAAATTTCGCATCACGAAACTAAGCAGTATCATAACAATGAATCCGGCTCCGATGATCTTAAGACAGCCACCAGAACATCCGAGGCACCCTTTGCGTGGTTGTTGTAGCGGAGGTGGCTGGCTCATTTAGGTCGGGTCGAGGGGCTACGTTGCTTGGGTGAACTTTTTGGATCATTCCCAAATCCGGAGGTTTACTGGCACCTTTATATCCGGCATTTTAGACGCACTCGGAACGCCATGTCGATACCTTTGTTGATGTCGAAAACGAAGTTGTTACCATCTCTTATGATTGGGATGAGTCGAGTTGCCTAAATCTTCATATCCGTAAGGAGTGCGAACAAGCGCAACAAGTGGGTTCCACCCTTTGATTCTGCGGGTTCCACGGTGGCTGAGGCTGTGAATGTTTTCGGCAGGAATTGTGAGCGGTCAGGAACAACTGGGGTTTTGCACGGCTGCTCTCAGACCTTGCTGTTTTGTTGGCTCGGCTGTTCACGGGTTGTTCGCAGTTGTTTTTGGAGGTTGGGATGGTCGAGCGCGGCCTGGGCGGCTTGGACCTCGGCCTCTTTTTTGCTGCGACCGCTGCCACGGCCAAGTTCAGCGCCCTGCCAGACGACGGCGGCGATGAAGTTCTTGGCATGGTCGGGACCTTCTTCGCCAATGATCTGATAGACGGGCGACGTAGTGCCGACGGCTTGCACGAGTTCCTGGAGCTGGCCTTTGGGATTGGTGTCCAGCGGGCCGTGGCTGAGGGCATCGAGGTCTTCGGCAAAGAGGCGTGCAGCGAACTGCTGTGCGGCATCGCTGCCAGCGTCGAGATGAATGGCGCCGGCGATGGCTTCGAGAGAATCGGCGAGGGTGGATTCGCGATCACGGCCGCCATTGGCCTCTTCACCACGGCCCATGCGCAAATGCGTACCAAGACCGATGCGGCGGGCGATGCGGGCGAGGGCCTTGGTGGAAACAAGCTGGGCGCGTGCTTGCGTGAGCACGCCTTCATCGGCCTGGGGCAGACGTTGGAAGAGCAAATGGGAGAGCGTGAGCTGCAACACGGCATCGCCGAGGAATTCGAGGCGCTGATTGTCTGCCTGCGCACGCTGGGATTCATAGCCGACACTGCCGTGCGTGAGCGCGAGCTGGAGCAACGCGGGATCGCGAAAGGTGTGTCCGAGAATGGTTTCCAGCGAGTCTTCCATGCGTGGCGGCGATTGAAGCCGCTGGAACACCGGTGCTCCAGTGAAAAAAGTGGGGTGACCGACGGGATTCGAACCCGCAACAACCAGAATCACAATCTGGGGCTCTACCGTTGAACTACGGCCACCATCTCAATCGAGAGTCGCGGATAGTAGCCGGTCACGGGGCTTGCGCCAGCGAAAATTCGGGGGGGGTGGGCGGCACCGGAGGTCTAAAAGCAATGTTACCGAAAAGTCAGTGAGCGAATTGTGACTGTGAAGGCTTTGAGACAAGGGCTGCTTTAAGGCAAACGTATGCCATGGAAACGCTCATCAGCATGATCTCCGCAGTGCTAGATTTCTTCTCCGCCACGATAAAATTTTTCACCGATTTGGTGAAACCGATCCATGGCATCTGGAACACGGAGGTCCTGATGATGGTGATCATGCTGGTAGTCACAGTGGCAGGCATAGCGGCCAATGGTCTGTGGAAACCACGGCGCAAGTATGGTGAGCGGCCATCGGACTAGATTTAGGCTGACCTGCCGAATGTCTTGACGTGCTTGCCGCCGCCCGCCAGCATCGCGGCCATGTTTATCCTTGCCGCAACCTCGGCCAGCTACTGGCCCTTCGTCGTTCTCGCCATCAGCGTGGCGTTCATCATCATCGGCATCAGTGTGCTGCGCATGCATGCGTTTGTGGCGCTGATCCTAGCCGCGATGCTCGCAGGATTGCTGACGAATAAGGACTCTTGGGACATCGTGCAGAAAGACGGCAAGGTGAAGGCGATGTCCTCGATGGTCGGCGTGGTGGAAATGGTTTCCAAAGGCTTGGGCGACACGGCGCGTGACATTGCGATCTCGATCGCACTGGCGGCGATCATTGGCATGTGTCTGATGGAAAGCGGCGGTGCTGACAAGGTGGTGCGTCGCTTCCTGGCTTTCTTTGGCGAGAAACGGGCGGGCTGGGCGCTGCTGTGGAGCACCTTCATCCTGAGTGCGCCAATTTTCTTTGACACGATGTTCATGCTGATGGCCCCGCTGGCGATGGCGCTGCGCATGCGCACGGGGAAGGACTACACGCTTTATATTCTCGCGGTGTGCTGTGGTGGCACCGTGACGCACTCGATGACGGTGCCGCATCCGGGGCCGGTGGCGGTAGTGGATGATCTGCATCTCAATGTGGGCGAGTCGATCATTGGTGGCCTGGTCATCGGCGCGATCACTTGCACGTTTGGTTTCATGGTCAGCAAGTGGCTCAACAAACGTACCGAAGTGCCGCTGCGTGCCACGGGTGGTGTTTCGCTGGATGATTTGAAAGGCGTGAGCGCGAAGCCGGAGAGCGAGCTGCCGTCGTTCTTCTGGAGTATGACGCCGGTGATTCTGCCGATTCTGCTGATCAGTTTGACGACTGTGTTTGAACTGGCGCACAAAGGTGCGGCGACTGGCGCAGGCTGGGGTGTGGCGATGGTGAATGCCTTTGGCGGTGACAAGAGTTTCACCGCCGTGCGGGCGTGGGTGGACTTCATCGGGCACAAGAACATCGCGCTGCTGATCGGTGCGGCGATTTCACTGTGGGTGCTGGCGAAGCAACGAGGCTTTGGTTTGAAGAAAGTGGAAGAACTCGTCGGGCCACCGCTGGAAACGGCGGGGATGATCATTCTCATCACGAGCGCCGGCGGTGCATTCGGTTTAGCACTGCGCAGCGCGGGTGTGGGTGATGCGGTGAAGGTGCTGGCGCAGGGTTACAGCCTCAATCTTGTGCTGCTGGGCTGGATCGTGGCGGCCGTGGTGCGTGTGGCCCAAGGATCGGCAACGGTGGCGATGCTGACGACTTCCTCGATCATGGCCCCGATGCTTGTCGGCGGCCAGCTCGGCTGTCATCCGGTGTATCTCTTCACCGCCATCGGCTTCGGTGCGATGTTTTGCTCTTGGATGAACGACAGCGGTTTCTGGGTGGTGAATCGTCTCAGTGGCATGACCGAAAAGGAAACGCTGCGCACTTGGACGCTGCAGCTCACGGCGGATTCCATTATCGGACTGCTGGTGACACTGACCTTGAGCAAACTGCTGCCGATGGTGTAAGGGTCGCGTGTTCATGACTGACATCGCCACCCATTCGCAACTCAGCGCGCTCATTCGTCATCGCCGTTCCATCAAGCCGGTGGATATGGATTCGTCGCGAATGGTGGAGCGTGCGTTGCTGACGCAGGTGCTCGAAGATGCGACGTGGGCACCGACGCATGGACTGACGGAGCCGTGGAAGTTTGTGGTGCATCAAGGTGCAGGTCGTGCGCGATTGGCGGAAGCGATGCAGCGGATTTATCGCGAGACGACGCCAGCGAATGAGTTCCGCGAGGACAAGATGAAGAAGATGGGTGAAAATCCGCTGCTCGCGCCGGTGTTGATCGCGTGTGTGATGGAACGGCGTGGCGGCGTGAAGATTCCCGAGGTCGAAGAGATCGAAGCGGTGGCCTGTGCGTTGCAAAATCTTCAGCTTTCAGCTACGGCGGCCGGTTTGGGCTGCTACTGGTCAACACCGCCGCTGCTGGGAACCAAGTCGTTTGCCGAGTGGCTGCAGATTGGTACGGAAGATCGCTGCGTGGGCTTGATATACCTCGGCTGGCCGCGTGCAGGATTGAAATGGCCGCAAAGCGTGCGGCAGCCGGTCGAATCCAAAACAAGGTGGTGCGATGAGTGAGTGGTTCACCAGCGTATGGAATGCGACGGCGCATTTCTTTACCTCGATGCCGTGGGACACGCTCGGCGTGTGGTCGTTGACGATTTGTCTGTTGATCGTCGGCATCATTGGTTCGGCGGTGCCCTTTTTGCCGGGGCCGCTCCTCATCTTTGCCGCAGGCATCATTCACACGGTGCTACTACCGGAGGCAGGTATGAGCATGTGGGGGTTTGCTCTGCTAACCCTTGGAGTCGTGCTGTCTTACGTGGTTGATTTCGCGAGTGGTGCCATGGGGGCGCGATGGTTTGGTGCGAGTCGCTGGGGCATCGCGGGTGTGTTTATCGGTGGAATCGTGGGCATGTTCTTTGCGCCGGTTGGTTTGATCCTCGGTCCATTGATCGGTGGTGTTGGCTTTGAACTCGCCTTTGCGAAGAAACGACTGCATCCCGCAGCGATGTCGGCCTGGGGTTCACTCCTGGGCACGGGCGTTGGCTTGGTGCTGCGCTTGATCGTCGCGCTGGGAATGGTCGCGGTGTTTTTGCTCGACGTCTTGGTCTGGTGAGACTCAAGCTTTGCCTTGCAGCAGCATGCGAACGCCAAAGACGATGAGGATGATGCCGAAGATGCGTGAGAGCGTTTCGTTGCTCATCGATTTGAGCCAGCCAGCGCCAAAGTAAGCAAAGATGGACGCTGAGATCGCGGTGACGCCTGCCACTTTCCAATCGACGAAGCCGGAACGTGCGTTCTGTGTCGTCGCCATCAATGCCGTGGGGATGATGATGGCGAGTGAAGTCGCGACGGCGATCTTCTGTTCCACTTTGAGGAAGAACACAAACGCTGGAACCATCACCACACCACCACCGACACCACAGAGCGCAGCGACGACACCACTCACAACGCCGATGGCGAGGCAGGTGAGAATGGTGGAAGTGGACATGATTAAATGCAGACTAAGAGAGACTTTAATCGGACTTAGGCTGAGTGTTTTCGCGAATTTGGAGTTCTCCACGCTTCATGAGATCGGCGCGTATGAGTTGCACCACATAACTGGAGAATGTGGGGAAACCAAGATTCTGAGATCGTTCTTTGGCTTTTTCAAAGAGCTCAGATTCCATGGATACTGCGGCGGCTTTTCGATTGATCATAAACGAGTAATTCTGAATGGCTCAATCAGCGGGATTGCTTGGCAAGCATACCGACAAGCAGACGTTCGAGCACGAGCTTGGGATCAAGCGATGAGGTGACGAGTTTTGTATTGGCGGTGAGGCAGGCTTTGAACGCGGTGTGCAGTTCTTCGAGCGAAAAGTTGCCCGTTTCAGGGATGGCGAGAAACATCGGGTAGGCATTGAAGCCGGTGCCGTCTTTCTTGCGCGGCAGATGTGATGTGGCGGTCGATGGCAGGGCTTCGAGTGAGGTGCAGAAGCCGGCGTAGTTGAACTTGTTGAGCTTGTAGCGTGAGCCGAGGTCTTTGATGAGCAAGAGGCTGCGCACGCGCGGTACGATGGCCGCGAGCAACAGGCCGATGGCGTTCTGTCCCTGATACATGAGCGTGCCGAGCAGTTCGAGCGCACGCGGCAGATCACGTTTGCCAATGGCGTTGCCCAGATCCCACAGCACACCGGCGCGACTCATGGAGACCATGTTTTGCACCGTCTTGAGTCCAGCGCGGCGGCGTTCGCCGAGATAGAGGTCGATCTTTTCGAGTTCGTTCTCCATTTGCCTTGTGTCATCGCCTGCCATCTGGACGAGGAGTTCTAAAGCGCCGCTTTCAAAGGTGATGCCGAGCTCTTTGGCTTTGCGTGAAGCGACGGCAAGCACCGGTCCTTCCCAACCTGCTCTCGACGTGTCGGGCTTGTCGAAGATTTCCATGTTGGCGATCTTCGAGATGCGTTTGTAGGCGCTGCGGCGTTTGTCGATGCCGGTGGCGCTGATGACGAAACGCACATCGCTGCCAAGACCGGATTCAACGACATCGAGAATGCGCTCGAAGCCGTTCACGGCGTCTTGCCCGCGACCAGGGCCGGAATCGGCGAGGAAGTTGGCGTTCTTGAGCCACACGACTTTCGTGCCACCGAAGAAGGGCAGCATTTGCAGTGCCATACAGACATTGGAGCAGATCGTGCCGGCGTGTTCGGAATTGTCGGCGGTGCCGTCGATGATGTCGTTGCTGAAGTCACCGGCATCGGGCGGTGTCAGGCTGCGCACGAGCATGAGAGCGGCTTCCTTCACACGCGCTTCGTCCGTGCCCATGAGCACGTTCACCTGGCTGGCGGTGGGTTTTTTCGGCGGCGGCATGATTCACCGATGGAACAGGATGCGCATGCCATCAAGTCTCGCGCCGCATGTGATCTTGACATGTGTCCCGCGATTTGATGAAATCAGTGCAAATCCAACCATCCTATGAAAACAACATTGATTGGGGCAAAGGTTTCGACGGCGGTCGTTCTTGTGACGACTGCCTTTTTTATGTCGGCAGCGGGCCTTGTGGTGAAGGCGGAAGATCTGCATGCCGTGTTTCAGCAAGGTCGCGCGGCCTATTACCGAGGTGACCTAGATGCCGCCTACAAACTGCTATCACGCGTAGCGGCGGCGAATCCGAAACATGCGGAGACGGCAAATATGCTGGCCTACATTCGGGCGAATCATCAACCGGCGGACAACACACTTAAAACTCAGTATTCTGCCGTGATGCTGCCGAAGGTGGAGATGGCGGACGTGACGCTCACGGAAGCACTCGAAGGTTTGCGCGTATTGTCGAAAAACGCGAGCGGCGGCAAAGTGATGCCGAATGTGATCGTGAAGGGCGAGGAGTTGGGGCAGCGCAAACTTACCCTATCGCTCTCCAATGTGCCGCTGACTGAGGCGCTAAATTACGTGACTCAACTCGTCGGGGCCAAAGCCACCTACGACAAATATGCGGTGACTCTGAGTGCTCAGGCAGATACGCCCACCTCCACAGCGGCAACCAAGTAGATTGCACCTAAATGATTGTCAGTGAATGAGTTGATCCGCTTTGCGGCTCAACTTAGTCGTTAAAGAAATGGCGACCGGTCTGACCGGCTTCGGTCTTGTTGTCCACTTCCCAATAGACGTCTTCGAAGATCGTTTCCGGCTCGGGATAGGGGCTGGACTTGGCGAATTCGGCCGAGTCTTCCGCTTCCTTTTGGGCTTCTTTGTCGATTTTCTTCAACTCCTCTTCGGTGGCGACGCCTTCGTTGAGAAGGTTGCGCTTCCACACTTGGATGGGGTCGTGCTCGTTTTGGAACTTCTCGACTTCCTCCTTGGTGCGATATTTGAATTTATTCGCATCAGCTACGGAATGGCCTTCCCAGCGGTAGGTGGCGATTTCGAGGATGCTCGGCTTCGATTCATTGTGAGCGCGCTCAATGGCTTTGCTCACCCCGGCACGCACAGCATAAACATCTTCGCCACTAAACTGCTCCCAGGCCATGCCGTAACCTTCGGCACGCTTGGCGAGGAAACCCTCATAAGCCGAGGAGCGCTGCTGGCTGGTGCCCATCGAGTAACCATTATTTTCGATCACATAGATCACCGGCAGATCCCAGAGCTCAGCAAGATTCAGCGACTCATGGAAGGCCCCCTGATTCACCGCACCGTCACCAAGAAAGCAAAGTGCGGCACCTTTGAGGCCACGGTATTTCAAACCGTAAGCGAGACCCAGACCCAGTGGCGTCTGACCGGCGACGATGCCGTGACCACCCCAGTAATTCTTGTCCGGAGCGAAGTAGTGCATTGAGCCGCCCTTGCCACGTGAGCAGCCAGTCGCTTTGCCGAAGAGCTCGGCCATACACTCGTTCATGCCCATGCCCACAGCCAAAGCGTGTGCGTGATCGCGATAGGCGGTGATCACGTGATCGTTCGGTCCCATCACCGAAACCGTGCCGACGGCGACGGATTCTTGGCCGATATAAAGATGCAGGAAACCACCCATGCGCCCAGCTTGATAGTGCTGGAGAGAAACCTGCTCGAAGCGGCGGATACGCACCATCTGGCGGTAAAGACCCACTTTGTCGGCGGCGGTGAGCTTCTGATTGATAGGGTCGCCAGCGTGAGCGGCAGCAGGAGTTTTGGCTTTAGACATGTTCAGGCAGTGTGGGGAAATTCAATCTAGCCAACGTCCCCGAGGACGCAAAGGATTGTTCAATCCCACGAAGCAATCCGCGTTCCACATGGAACAATGATTGACGTATGCTATTCTCGCGCCCGCATGTCTGAGTCGCTCTACACCTTCCCCACCCACTACGATGTCATTGTTTGTGGCGCCGGTCACGCCGGTGTTGAAGCCGCCATGGCCGCCGCTCGTCTAGGCTGCCGCACGGCCATCCTCACCCAGAATCTGGACACCATTTCCCAGATGTCCTGCAACCCCGCCATCGGTGGTCTGGCGAAAGGGCATGTCGTGCGAGAGATCGACGCCCTCGGCGGTGTCATGGGCCGGAACACCGACGCCACCGGCATCCAGTTTCGCCTCTTGAATGCCCGCAAAGGCCCCAGCGTTCAGGCCCCACGCGCCCAGTGCGACAAGAAAGCCTACCAGTTCCGCATGAAGTGGCTGATCGAAAATCAGCTGAACCTCGACCTCCATCAAGGCAACGCGGCTGAGATCCTTGTCGAAAACGACGCCATCACCGGTATCCGCACCTCCCTCGGCATGATCTATCGGGCCAAGGCGGCGGTCATTTCCTCCGGCACTTTCATGCGCGGACTCCTCCATGTGGGCCAGCAGAACCAAGCTGGTGGTCGCATGGGCGATAGCGTCTCCACCCTCTCCGACAGCCTTCGACACCTCGGCTTCGATGTCCAGCGCTTCAAAACTGGCACCCCCTGCCGCTTGAATAGCCGCAGCATCGACTTCTCAAAGTGTGAAATCCAACCCGGTGACAAACCGGCTCCGCGCTTCAGCTACCTGTCGGGAGTGCTTCCCGAGGACGAATCCGAAGGCCTCTCCCCTTCCCCAAGTCTCCCCTTCTCCCCCTCTTCGCCCCTCCCCTCCACCGGCCCGAACCAGTTCACCCTCAACTCTTGGTCCCCTGTAACGTTCCACGTGGAACAAATTCCCTGCTGGATCACCTACACGACGCCCCAAACCCACGACATCATCCGGGCCAATATCCACAAGTCGGCCATGTATTCCGGTAAGATCGAGGGCGTCGGGCCGCGCTACTGCCCTTCCGTGGAGGACAAGGTGGTGCGCTTTGCGGAAAAGGAGCGCCACCAGATCTTCCTGGAGCCTGAGGGCCGCCACACCCGCGAATTCTATGTCAACGGCGTCTCCACCTCCCTGCCCTTCGAGGTCCAGTATGACTTCATCCGCTCCATCCCAGGCCTGGAGAACGCCGAGATCATCCGGCCCGGCTACGCGGTCGAGTACGACTACTGCCCGCCCACCCAGCTTCACCCCACGCTGGAAACCAAGCGTGTCTCCGGCCTCTACTTCGCCGGGCAGATCAATGGCACCTCCGGCTATGAAGAAGCCGCTGGCCAAGGCCTCATCGCCGGGGCCAATGCCGCCCTCAAGGCCCAAGGCCGTCCCCCTTTCCTGCTCCAGCGCAGCCAGGCTTATCTCGCCGTCATGATCGACGACCTAGTCACGAAAGGCACCACCGAGCCCTACCGCCTCTTCACCTCCCGTGCCGAGTACCGCCTCCTCCTCCGCCAGGACAACTGCGACCTCCGCCTCACCCCCCTCGCTGCCGCCATCGGCCTCGCTTCCCCCTTCCGCATCCGGCACACCGAGGAAAAAAGTGCCCAGCTCGCCGCCGCCCGCCTCCTCATTCAGGAAGCCCGCCTCGACGGCATCACCCTGGAAAAATGGCTGCGCCGGCCCGAAAACACCCCCGCTGCCCTGCCCGCTGAGATTCAATCCCAGTTCACGTCCGAAGTCTGGTCTCTGCTCGAAAACGACGTCAAATACGCCGGATACATCACCCGCCAGGAAGACACTGTCGCCAAAACCTCCCGCATGGAGGAAAAAGTCATCCCCGCCGACTTCGACTACCACGCCATTCCCGGCCTCAAAACAGAGGCCAAACACCGCCTCACCGCCCTCCGCCCCGCCACCCTCGGCCAAGCTGCCCGAGCACAAGGCGTGAACCCAGCGGATATTGCTTTGCTGGCAGTGATGCTGAAACGCGGCAGCGCAAAAGAAGAGGTGGTTTGAAGAGGACGAAGTTTGCTACAGCAAAGATTGAAAGACCTTCATGGTTCAGCTTTATCTCAAGAAGAGAGCTAGCTTGAATCGGCTTCTGCAGGGCGAATGTGTATACGACGTCTCTAAGCATTGTCCGAGCCGTCTTCCAAAAGTGTCGGTAGCAGTATGTATATGGCTGTGTGCGTGCCCTACTGCCAATTTCAAGCCGGTTGATCCTCGGAGGGCCGCCTGAAAATTCCCGCCGCCAAGTCGTTAGGACGGCAAGAAGCGACGAAAGAGGGCCATCAAAACCACCAACAGAACCATGGGGACCAGGACATAGCTGGCATAGTCGGCGGTTAGATCCCGTTGAGTGGAATGGGCAACACGCTCGATTTCTTGCAGATGGTCTTTTTGCACCCGTTCATCGGTAGAGATTGTGGCCTGCAAATGCTGCGCAGATCGTGATGGAACACCGATGATACCAAGTTGACGATTTAATCGGAGTTTAGTCCGGATACGAAACGTTTGCTTGATCCCGCAGCCAGGGGCGACCAACCAATCTAAGAACTGCTTCTGCATCCTCCCAGAAGCGCTTCAAGCTTGGCAGCAGTGCGTCGCCGTCGCGCAGATGGAATCCTGCATTGTCACGGATGACCACATGCACGGCGTGCGCATCGCTGGCGGCGAGTTCTGCCAGATAGAGTGCGTCACAGTCGAGGTTCACGGTGGGCAGGTGGGCAAAGTGCGCCTGCCCTGCGGTCACCTCCAACGAGCCGTAGAGGTAGTTCCAGTCATATTTGGTCTGCCGCTCCACCACCGGGCACGCGCCTTTGGGCACCCACACCCGCCGCAGGTCGGTGTGCAGGCCAAAGCGTGCCTCATCCATGACCCATACCTTCACTTGGGTGCCCTGCGGTAGTTGCAGCGCCTCAAGCTTCTGCCCCAGGCTCGCTTTGAACTGCGCCATTGCCACGTCGCTGCCGCGCTTGGGATGCCGGGGCCGTGGCACCCGCAACACCCCGCCGATTTTTTTAACCAACTGAGCGCCGTGTTGGTTTTGACTTCCAGGCCGTGCTTCTCCTTGAGCCACCGGCTCAACTGGGGTGAGGTCTTCCAGCGGCCTTCCCGCAAGCCTTGTTGCAGTTGCTGTTTGATGCGTGGTTTGCCTTTGAGCAGATGGAAGTCGCCCGAGCGTGGTCCTGGCTTGTCGCGCTGGAGCAACCCTTCGATGCCACCCTCACGCAGCATCTTGAGCCAGTCGAAAATGCGGGACGTGCCGCAGCCGCAGAGCGCGGCGATCTGGGCGGATTGGTGCTGTCCTTCGCTGGCGAGCTTCGCGCACAATAAGCGCGTCTTCTGCCAGCCGGTCTTGGCCTTGCGGTAACGCTCGGCAATCTCGGCGGCCAGTTCGGGCCGCCCCAGTTGTATAGGTCTTCGTGCCATGACCGTCCTTTACCGCATCTCCCCCCTATAATACTACGATTATTTCGTCGGCTTGGTATGTCTCCCACAAGCATGCTGGTATTGCCCACGCGGTGCTCTGCTTTTCGCAGAGTATCCTTAGGAGTATCAGTGGTGATCATATCAGCAATCCTACTATAGGCTATTCAACATCCACAGAACAACAAGCAAATTTTTGACCAATTCTTACCCTGAAATGAATTTTGTTAAGCAATCATGGGGGTGTGTTGCCCACGAGCAATGGAAGACGGGCCGCAGGGGTGCCTTTATGGTAAAGCGTATGTGTCTGGGGTGTAGTTCGAGCGCAAGAACAGCACAGGTTCACACCAGGCAAGCGGAGCAGAAAAAGCGGTATGAAAATAGACTGTACCACCACACACACCATGAGCACCTACGTCGCGCTGTTAAGCTTCACCCAGCAGGGTCTGCAGAACATCCATGAGTCACCGCATCGAGCCGGAGCATTCAAGTCTGCCGCTCGGAAAGCTGGATGAAGTCTGATGATGGCCTTGTCCGCCCTGGGCAACGTCCACACAACGACGATGCGTGCGTTCGATGCCGCCGAGTTCGCCGCCATCGTGGAGAAAGCACCGAAGATGAAGCCGTCTTGGTCGGACATGGCGGTTGTCATTGGTGACAAAGGCCGCATCTTGCCGAAATGAAAACGAGGACGTTCGAACTCCGTGGATTGCCCGCTGTGCTGATGCTGGGAGTGTTGGTGACTGTTGCCATCGGAATCATCGCGCTCCTGCTCACGGTTGGGGCCGTTGTCGCGGTGGCGGGACTAGCAATTTCCGCGGGCGCGGCGCTGTTCTACGGATTGCGGCGCAAGTTGACGACAGGGAGCAAGCCCGCTGCCTGGCTTGAGGCGGAGCCGCCGTCTGCGACTTCATCACTCGAGGTGCGAGAGATCGAAGTGGAAGTCCTGCCAGTGAAGGATCGCTGATAGGCAACGGAAGTTGCGGTGACCGACAGATGATGTCCTGGCGAGTCAGCGAGTTTGAGATGGATTGGCTTTGATGCGGAGCACGCGATGGTTGCGCGAGTCAGCAATGTAAATGTCGCCAGTGCGTGGATGAGTGACGACGCCATGCGGCTCGCCAAGCTGTGCCTGCAAGGCGATGCCTGGAACGCCGCTTGCTCCTTTGGTTCCCACACCCGCGATGGTAATGAGCTTGCGTTCGGAGACGATGAACTTGCGGATGAGATAATTGCCCGCATCGGCGATGAGGATGTTGTCATCGCGATCGGCCCAGAGGTGTTTGACGCCGTTCAGCGGTGGCGTGGCGCTTGGGTCTTCGAGGGATATGGCTTTGCCATCAGTACTCAGCTTTCTCACTCCACGACCTGTCGCGGTGAAGAGGTTGCCTTTGGAATCCACGGCCATGGCACGGCTGCCACCAATGCCCGTGACCGTGGAAATGATGCCTGTCTTCATGTCCACCACACGGATCACTTTACTGAAGCCGCCGAGGTAGAGCTTGGAGAAGTCGTGGTTGAAGCACAGGCATGCAAGGCCATCGAGTCCAGCGCTTGTGGCAGGGCCGCCATCGCCGCTGAGTTCCTTGGTGCCATTGCCAGCGAAGGTCGTGACAAGGCCAATCTTCGCATCCACTCGGCGCACAGCGTAGTGGTAGGTGTCGGCAATGAACAGATTCCCTTCGGCGTCAGCGACGAGATTGTGTGGCGCGATGAAGCTGGCTTCCTTGGCGGGGCCATTGTCTCCGAGCGGCGCACCTTTCGGCTTGGCACCAGAAACAACCGTAAGCACACCGGTCTTCGCATCGACACGCAGCAAACGGTGCGTCTCCTCGCAGATGAACATGTTGTCCTGCGGATCAAAGGCGATGCCAAAAGGCTGTGTCACCTTGCACTCAGTCGCCGGTGCATGCTCCACCGCCGTGCCACCACTGGCGATGAGTTCGATCTGAGTGAACGAATCGTTAGCGATTGCAGCGATGCCAGGTGTGACAACAATATTCCGAAACGCCCCGAGATCATCGAAGGAACCCAGACCGATCCGACCTTTGCCAAAAGTCTTGTCGGCTGCTTCGAGCACGAGTTGATCCTCAAACCAGACCTTCATGCTGCCTGATGAAGCATCGCGCACCAGTTTGATCTGATGCCAGTGGTTCGGTTGCCAGGGCAAAGTCTTCGCACGGTTGGTCGTGATCGGTTTGCGATCAGAGTTGTTAACCAAGTGCAGTTGCAAATGCACGCCGTCAGCGGTTTCACCCAGATGAGCGTAGTAGAACTCCGATTCGCTGCGACCCCCGAAGGCGATGCAGAGGTCGTTGTTGCCTTTGTTGAACACATCCAGTCGTGCTTCACAGGTCAGCGTGAAAGAAGCCCACTCAGCTCCGCCAAACCACGCTAGGTTGAACGGGCGGCGAACCTTCGGTTTGTAGTGTGAAGGCTTCTTCAGCACGAACGTTGTCGCCTCGCCATCACCCTGCCATTCCCAGGCTGCGGGGTCTTCAAACTGCCAATGATCGCGTTTTTGGAGTAAGTGAATAGCAGTCTCTTCTGCTGATGCCAATGGGCACAGGCAGAGTGCCAAACAAATGCCTATCGAAGAGAGAAGATGCTTCATGGGGTGAATCAAAACGGAATGCCGAGCCTTTCTGCGACTCGCTTCGGACGACGTAGTGCTTCGGCCATACGAGCAGCTTCATCAGCACCACGTAGGTCTTTGCAGGCCGGATGTGCTTCGGGGGCGGCAATGATGCCGAGATTATGCAACACATGCGCGGTGCTGTGCTTGTAGGCAGAGGCGCTCATGTTCGCATCGAGGCGGAAGACTTGATCTTCCAGCGATTGGAACGCTTCGAAGACCTTACAGACGCGAGTGTCGAAGCGACCAGTGCCGGTGGGGAATTTCTTCTGCGGTGAGTCGTCATTGAGCCACATGTCCTTCGCTGCACAGATGAGTGGCGCACCACTGACTGCAGCTCCGATGAGCAATGGCAAGCCAAGTTTGATCGCGGTGGCGATGCCGAAGTCGTCGCCACTGTGTGGGGCAAAATCGAGACCGAGGTCGCGGCACATTGCTGCCCAGTAGAGGAAGTGCGGTTCATCCAGCGTGCTGATTTTGCCACCGACGAACTTCGGATGAATGGCAAGCTGATGCAGCAACCACGGGCCAAATGGCCGCGCCCATGGCACAAAGGCTGGCTCCAGCGCATGAACAATACCCGGACGAATGAGCCACTCGGCGATCTCGTAGTAGGCATCGCGGCATGGCTCAGGATCGAGGGCGCTGAGCCACTTGGAGGTCATGAGCATCACCTCGCAATTGTCATGCTGCTGCACGATGTCGATCAGCGGACGGTAGCGCTCCACTTTGAAGCTCGTGTCATCCTGAGCACCTCGCGCGGTAACACCTGCGATGAACTTCGTGGTCGGAAACTCCGCGCGGAAACGGCGCAACACTTCGGCATAAAGCGCATCATCGAGATCGAAGATGTAGCCCGTGTCCGCATTCAGCACGACGACGACTTCCACTCTGAAATGATCTGCCGTGGCCTGCATCCAGCGGATGCTCGCCACAAATCCTTCCCAGTCCGGCTTCTGATCACGAAACGGCAAAAGTGCCGCAGCGCAGAGGCGCGGCTTGCTCGTGTGATCGATGAGTTCTTCCTCGCCGGTCCAGGCCCACTTGGTGTCCAGCCAGGAGGTAGTTGGTGCGAGGTCATCGGGTTTTGAGATGAGTGATTTCATAAAGAGCAGCAAGTTTGAATTAGACCAGAGGCTCTACTGGCAGCCACTTGCGCTGCTCCCAGCTTTGCAGACCCAGCTCTGCCAACTGCACGCCCTTCGCACCTTCGCGCAGCGACCATGGGAACGGCGTTCCCACCGCCACATGCTTCAGGAACTCTTCCCACTGGATTTTGAAAGCGTTTTCATAGGTCGTGGTATCGGGCACTTCCTGCCAGCCGTCGAAGAAGTTGATCGGTTGATCGATGTCAGGGTTCCAAGTCGGACGCGGTGTGGTGCCTGCGGCTTGCACCCAGCATTTCCGCAAGCCCACGATGGCGCTGCCATGTGTGCCATCGACCTGCATCGTCAGCAGGTCATCACGACGCACGCGCACGGTCCAGGAGCTGTTGAATTGGCAAATCACGCCGCCTTCGCATTCAAAAGTCGCGTAGCAGGCATCATCGCTGGTAGCAGGATAGGCATTGCCTATTTCGTCGATGCGTTTCGGCAAATGCGTGGCTCCAAGGCAGCTCACCGCCTTCACTTTGCCAAAGAGATCATCGATCACATAACGCCAGTGGCACAGCATATCCACGATGATGCCGCCGCCGTCTTCTTTGCGGTAGTTCCAGGACGGACGCTGCGCTGGTTGGTCGCCATCTTCACCCGTGAAGACCCAGTAGCCGAACTCGCCACGCACACTCAAAATGCGACCAAAGAACCCCTGATCCCGCAACATGCGGAACTTGCGAATGCCCGATAGCCAAAGCTTGTCCTGCACCACGCCATTTTTCACTCCAGCGTCCTCACAAAGCTTCGCCAGACGAAGCGCCTCCGCCGATTCCACCGCCGTTGGCTTCTCACAATAAATCGCCTTCTTTGCCTTCACCGCTTTCTCGATGAAGCCCGCCCGCTGCAAGGTGCCCGAGGCATCAAAGAAGATCTCGTCTTCAGGATTCGCCAAAGCCGCATCCACATCCGTCGTAAACCGAGTTACTCCGGTGCGAGCCGCCAGCGCCGCCAGCTTATCATGATTACGTCCCGTCAAAATCGGGTCCGGCATCAAGATCAAGTCATCACCCACCTTCACGCCACCTTGATCTCTGATCGCCTTGATGGAGCGGATGAGGTGCTGATTGGTGCCCATGCGCCCCGTGACGCCGTTCATGATGATGCCGATTCGTTGTGTTTTCATAGGTGGAGGAAAGTCCCCTATGAGGACTCAATTTATGTGGCTGGTAAATCAGTTCTTTCCGATGCTGATGGACGGAAATAGTGATGGCTAAAGAACTTCACGTCCGTGAGGCTAACTTCATGAACTGCGACACTTTAAGAGTGGCTGATTAAACTTCCGATCTGATTTTTGAGCCGTGCGGCACCGTCGATTTGATCGACATACCTTTGCGGTATTCGGGAAACACCGACGGCGCAGCCGATGAGCGAGCCGATGACCGCACCGCGATGGCAATTGTCGCCGCCGAGATTGGTATTGGCGATGACGCCAGCTTCAAAGTTCTCGGCATATTTCCATGCTAGATAGAGGGATGCCGAGAAGGCCTCGGCAATGTAGCAAGCAGGGCTCACCCGGCGACCAACGACGACCGTATCGGGATCTTTGGACCATTCCTGCGCTTTGCGTTTGGAAAACCAATCAGTGCCGTGAGTGAAAATAGCCTCGCGGATTGGTATGCCAGCTAAAATCTCGGCGACGATTTTCACCATGGCGTCAGCCGCTGCGAGAACCTCCGGAGAGCGATGGGTGAGGGTAATGTGTTGGCGGACGGCTGCACGCGCCGCTGGAAGATCACTGCCAAAAAAGGCGCAAAGAACTCCCACATGAGCCAGACCGCCGATGTGGATGTCCGTGCCAGTACACTTGTGCGGAGAGACGCCGCGAGAGTAAGCCGTGAAGAATTTTCGGTGATACTCTTCCACATAAGTATCCCGATGATTCCCAGACGTGAGCATGAAGTCGATGTAGCGCTGAAGGTAGTCATCCGCATCGTAAGCGCCGCATGCAATCAGGGATTCCATGAGCACTTTCGCGAGCTGGAGATTGAGGGTGTTTTCACCGGCGCGGAGGAACTGATGATAGTGAATTCCAGGCTGTCCCCAGTAGCGTGCTTGATCATGCAGAATGTTGCCGCGGTCATTGAGTGCGGTGTATTCAGAGCGCCAAAGGATGCTGTCGGCATGAGGCGAACGCGGGGCCATGTAGTCGCGCACCAAGCCGTAGTCTCGATGCAGTGCCGACCGGTCGTAATACCAATGGACCGGCATGGCCAGCGCATCGCCGATGAAGCCACCCATGGTCATGCCCATGAGGGACTCTGAAAGGTTTGCAGTGAGACTCATTTGGATAATTCAAGTCGGTCTAGCACATGATGTTACGATCCAGACAGCGCTTCGTGCGAAAAAATCTCGAAATTTGGGTCGCTCCACCTGTTTCGACGGACACACACCTCCATTTAGATGTGAAGCGCATCCAAAATCCGCAATCGTGAAGCCAGATGAATAGGAGATGCGTATCAATATTGTCAGCCTATCGTCCACTCTGAATCTCTCCCTCATCCTATTCTCCTCCCTTTCGTTTCTGGGCTATGGAGCCGCGTGCTTTTTCTCTGCTTACATGAAGCGGGAGTTCGAGCGTTACCGTCTTGGATCTCAGCGCATTTTAGTCGGCGCACTGCAAGTGGCCGCATCGCTCGGGCTGTTGGCTGGCCTGAGCCATCCCTGGATGGGACGCTCGGCAGCGGTGGGCCTGGCGTTGATGATGCTGGTCGCTGTCGGTGTGCGCATCCGTATCAAAGACAGTCTCGCGCAAACGATCCCAGCCTTATTTTATCTGCTTTTGAATGCCTACCTTTGTTGGATGGCGTTCTAAGGAGCCTTCAGCGGCTAGAGCATCGCAATCGCTGCACACATGGCAAACACGGCGATGGACGGCAGGGCTTTAGAAATCGGGTCCTTCACTTTGAGATGCATGATGAAGGCCCCGAGCATGAGTAAGGCCATGCCGATCGCTGCTGGCTGTGCCAGACTGTGGAACCAAATGGAAGCCAGCAAAGCGATCGCCAGCGTCAGCTTGAGCACTGCGATTACGCACATGAACCAGTATGGCAGTCCATACGTGGCGAACTCCTCACGCATGGTCTTTGCGTTACCACCGCGATAGGCAGTGGCCTTGTTCGCTCGGAGTAGCCAGACATTGAGTATTCCTAAACCCACAACCAATTTTAAAATAATAACGACGTATTCCATGGCGGTAAATAATGCTGACACATTGAAGCTCTATTCGTCCCCATTTACCTTCCCTTGCAGGGAGTCGCAACCAGCGAATCAATTTCACTTTCAAATCTGCCCCCAGCCCGACGAGTGTCCTACCCGCGGTCAAGGGTCGCGCGCCGACTGAATGACACGTGCGCCGCGCTGCCAAGTGAAGTAGGACCACACCCAGTGCAGGAAGACGGAGACGCGGTTGCGCATGTTCATGAGGAAAACGAGGTGCACAAAGAGCCACATCAACCAAGCGATGAATCCGCGCATTTGGATGCCTGCAAAGCTGACGACAGCGGCGCTGCGGCCAATCGTGGCCATGCTGCCCTTGTCCCAATAACCAAAGGCGGGGCGTGCACCGTCGATGCGTTCGTTTTGAATGCTGTGGGCGATGAAACTACCCATCTGGATCGCAGCGGGAGAGACGCCCGGCACTTTGACGCCGTTCTTGTCCGTCAGGGCTGCGATGTCACCAGCGGCGAAGGCCTCTGGATATCCAGGGAGGCTCAAATCAGGGCGGACTTCGATGCGGCCACCTCGATCCAGTGGAATGCCCGCAAGCGTGCGCGTGACTTCACTTGCCTCCACACCCGCTCCCCAAATGATGATGCTACTTTCAATGCGCTGATCGCCAGCGACGACGTAACCTTCGCCGACTTCTTTGACCGGGCAATTGAGGTGAACGGTGACACCCATGGTCTTCAATCGCTCTCGTGTGTAATCGGGAAGACCGCCGGGAAACATGGGCAGTAATTTTGGCCCGGCCTCAATGAGATGGACTCTAGCCTGCGTGGGGTCGATATGGCGAAAGTCCTCTTTGAGAACGACGCGCGAGAGTTCCGCCAGCGAGCCTGCCATCTCCACACCAGTCGGCCCACCACCGACGACGACCATGGTGAGAAGCTTCTCGGTTTCTGCCGAATCGACGGTGGATTCGGCCTTCTCAAAGGCAAGGAGCACCTTCTTTCGGATTGCCATCGCGTCATCGAGGCTTTTGAGACCGAGTGTGTGCTGTGCCCAGTCGTTGTGACCAAAGAAGCTGGTTTTGGCACCGAGAGCGATGACAAGAAAATCGTAACTGATCACACGATCTTTGAGCTGCACCTGTTTCGCCGGGAGGTCGATGTGCACCACATCGCCCATGATCGTGGTCACGTTCTTTTGATCCGACAGGATGCTGCGCAGAGGTTGGGCGATTTCTGCCATGGCCAATGCTCCAGAGGCCACTTGATAGAGCAGCGGCTGGAAGAGGTGGTGATTCCACCGATCCACGAGCGTGACGCGGATGGTTTCACCGCGCAGCCGTTTCGCGCATTCGAGACCGGCAAACCCGCCGCCTAGGATGAGAACATGTTTGGTGATCATCAAAATTGGGGGCGGCGAGATTGTTGAGGTGTTGTCATGATGTAAAAGAGACCTTGAGCACTCGGCCCAAGGTCCCCTCAAAGCGAACACTTTTCGGTTAATGCCGCAGTGCAGATTATTACTTCGGCAACACCACGCTATCGATGACGTGAATCACGCCGTTTGAGCCAACAATGTCTGTCTCGACGACCTTGGCGCCGTCAACGGTCACGCTGCCGTCTTCCACCACGATGTCGAGTTCAGTGCCTTGCACGGTCTTGACCTTGCCAGTCTTCACATCAGCAGCCATCACCTTTGCGGCGACGACGTGATAGGTGAGGATGCCAGCGAGCTTGGCTTTGTTCTCAGGCTTGAGCAGTGTTTCCACCGTGCCTGCTGGCAGTTTTGCAAAAGCTTCGTTGGTGGGTGCGAAAACGGTGAATGGACCTTCACCACTCAATGTCTCTGCTAGACCAGCGGCTTTGACTGCGGCGACGAGAGTGGAGAAATCAGCATTGCCGGCAGCAATGGCGACAACCGTTTGTGGAGCGGCTGCATCGGCAGCAATAACGCGCTGTGAAGTGGTGCCGACAAGCAGCGCGATAAAGGCAAAATTGAGGATTTTTTTCATGTGATAACTGATTTTAGTTTGGTTGAGTTTGGGTGCTCCACGGTTTGTGGTGCGCATTTGATTCGCCCGGCGGGTGGCGCTGGATGCAAAATGAAATATTATTAAAATGGATCCAAAAGCATCCGTGAATTGGCTGTGATCGTTCGCGCGATTAGCATCAACAAACAGGCAAATTCTCTCAATGAATATTAAGGCGATTCACTGGGCAGCTTGGTTCCGAAGGGCAACGAGAACGAATCAACATCTGTGTTTCTCCCGAAATCGTATATGCAGCTACAGATTCCCCATCCACTAACACTCAATCGACCCGTTACGTTGGCAAAAGAACGACGGATGTGACCCCTGCCAAGACCTAGCTCGCACAATATGCCTTCGCACTTTCACACCAGCACGCCAGTCGCCGCCAGCGCGGAAACGATGTTCGACTTCCACAGCGATCCACATAATCTCCCTGAGGTCATGCCGCCGACGTTAAAGCTTGTTAGCCTGAAAACCGATGGACCTGCTCAGGAAGGGCGCATGATTGAACTGCATTGCCGCGATTGGTGGATCATTCCGATGCGTTGGACTTGCCGATGGAAAACGGTGCAGCGGCCTCATCTGCTGGTGGATGAAATCGTGAAAGGTCCATTCGCTTTGTTTGAGCATGAACATGGCTTCGATGCACAGGGGCCGAGCAGTTGCATCATGCACGACAGGGTCACGTATCAATGGGGTCGCTCCTGGTGGGGTCGATTTGTCTCTGAGACGGGTGTGCGGCTCTATTTGATCTTGCTGTTCAAGTATCGGCATTACCGCACACGGAAGTGGGCGGCACGAAATGCAAGAATGCAACCCGCTTGATGGACATCACCCGCAAACTCAAAACATGAATCGACGTGATCCAGCCCACGCCCCCGAATTGGAATGAGACGCGTCAAGAAACAGAACCTGCCAACCAAGATCTGCCTCGTCTGTCAGCGATCGTTCACGTGGCGTAAAAAGTGGGAGAAGGTGTGGGATGAAGTGAAGTATTGCAGTGAGCGCTGCCGTAAAACAAAGCCAGCGGTGAGATCTGCGATGATCAAAGCTCAGCGTGTGGAAGCTGAACTGTCAGAGTCGAACTTCAAGACCTCGGCTGCTGCCGCCCAACCAGAGAGAGCTGCGCCCTCCACTCTTCGGCCTGCAAACGCATCGCCGGCCAGCACCAGCGGAGGCGCACTGCTCACGACAGCACACGACGATGGGTCTGTTTGCTTGGGTTTGCTGAAACGCCAGCCGTGGATTTGGAACTGCTTGATTCCCACACCTAACCATTCATCAGCTGCGGCGATCAACATCCGAGCCGTCTCATCTCGATTCTGATCCCAATGCGCGACACTGAACTCATCAGTCGCATGAATCGTGATGGCGGGTTCTGTTGAGACCCCTTTGAGTTGGTTATTGGCGATCCAAGCAATCGGTCCCTGAGTCGGCGCAAAACCACCCGGTGGCGGCATTCGCGAGGGACCTTCCAATACGGCCATCACCGCGAGACAGCGCTCGTATTGGATGGCAGAAAGACGCGTTTTCATAACAGGCTCAAGCACGATTCCACATGCCTCCAGAAGCACGAGAGACTGTGGGACAGGCGCGGTCAAAATGATCGCCTTGGCCGTCCACGTTTCACCATCGGCCATGCCAATGGACCAGTGATCTGTCATCTGCTGCAAGGCGGAGACTTGTTTCTCCTGAACGATCTCCAACCCCAAGGCCAAATGCTTCGCGAGCGATGACATCCCCGGAGTGCCGCGCCAGCGTGCATGGCCATCGGCATCAGCCATGAATCCGCGACACCATTCAAGCGCAGCACCCGCAGTTCGAGCATTCTCGAGCACGTCGGCAAAGCTTAAGTCACGCGCCGTGATAAATTGCGCTCCGTGATCAAACGTAGCCGCACCGATTCGACGTGTCGCCATGCGACCTCCCACGCCTCTGCCCTTGTCGATCACGACAGCTTTGCATCCCGCCTTCTGCAAAGCGGCAGCTGCGGAGAGCCCGGCCATGCCCGCTCCAATGACTAACACATCGAGGTTTCGGCTACGGGCGTTGCTCATTCTGAAGATGGAGTGCGGGTTTGATCATTCGTCATCGACAGGACCGTTCAAATGCTGCTCCAGCAGCTTGCGATGCTTGGTGACTCTGCCAGAGACACGCTTGCGCCACATACGAAAACTCGAGGACTTCAGCTCACGGCGCATCACATCAATGACCTGTCGTTCGGTGAGTCCAGTGCGCTCCTCGATCTGCTCGAACGTGGTGCAGATCCTCCCACGCGTAGCGGATGATGCGGGAGGCTTGTTCAGTCGTGAGAGTCGTTTTCATGACAAGTTTTCTCTATGACTTCATCTTCGAGCAAAGTCCGGAAACGGATGCTCCCGCCCAGCAGCGACACGTTGCCATGTCCAGATTGCACACGATTCCTCGCACTTGCGTAGCTCCGCCCCACGGGACGAAAAGCCCTCCAGGAAACGAGTGCCGCTTGGCGAGTCAGGGGCGCAATCAGGTGCATTGGTTACAAATCGGATACTGCATTGGGACATGCGATGCGAAGCATCCACGCCATGGCTGATAAACGCTCCGCGCGCCCATTGAGATGCTGCGAGTGCGGCGGAGTCTTTTTGCCGCTAGCGTGCGTTAATCGAAGGATCCCCCTTCCCTCATCTCAAGTCCCGTGCCCATGCGAAATCTCATCCTTATTTTAGGCGATCAACTCAACGCCGACTCTGCCGCCTTCGATGATTTTGATCCTAGCCGTGATGCCGTCTGGATGGCCGAGGTAGCGCACGAGAGCAGCAAGGTGTGGAGTGGCAAACCACGCACCGCCGTTTTCCTGTCTGCCATGCGCCACTTTAGTGAGACGCTTCGATCCAAAGGATGGAAGGTCTTTTACCGCGAACTCACCACCAAGGGCGGCGCATGGCACGGAACAACAGGCACAGCAAAGAAGAGCAACGCTAAGACTTTCACGGCTGCCCTTGCTGAGTCCACAACGCGACTGAAGCCCGAGAAATGGATCATCGTCGAGCCTGGCGAGTGGAGTGTGAGGGAAGAGATTCGCGCTGCGGCGCTAGCGGCAGGAATGGATTTAGACATGCGAGAGGATCGGCACTTTCTCTGCACTCACGCTCAGTTTGCCGCTCATGCGGAAGGCCGTAAACAACTGCGCATGGAGTTCTTCTATCGCGAGATGCGGCAGCGTCATGCGGTGCTCATGGAGAAGGGCAAACCCGTTGGTGGCGAGTGGAACTTCGACAGCGAGAATCGCAAGAGCTTCGGTAAAGAAGGACCTCCACTTCATCTGCCGCCGCGTCGATTTGAGCCAGATGTTATCACGAAAGAAGTGATCGCGGTCGTCAATGCGCGATTCGCAGCTCATCCCGGAGATCTCGCGGCGTTTGATTGGCCTGTCACAGCGGAGGACGCCCAGATCGCGTTGGAAGATTTCATCGCGCATCGCCTGACTGAGTTTGGTGATTGGCAGGACGCCATGTGGACTGCTGAGCCTTGGCTTTTTCACTCGCGCCTCAGCGTGGCCATGAATCTCAAACTGCTGGATCCGCGCAAAGTCATCGCGGCAGCAGAGAACGAATACAAGCAAGGCAGAGCACCTCTCGCAGGAGTGGAAGGTTTCATCCGGCAGATCCTCGGCTGGCGTGAATACGTGCGAGGCATTTATTGGCAGCATATGCCCAACTACGTGGAACTCAACGCCCTCGGTGCTGACCAACCCTTACCCGTTTTCTATTGGACCGGCGAAACCGACATGGCCTGCCTGCGTGATGCCCTGGGTCAAACACTGCGACTCGGCTATGCGCATCACATTCAGCGACTCATGGTCACGGGCCTCTACGCGCTGATGTTCGGTGTGCGTCCGCGAGAGGTTCACGAATGGTATCTCGCCGTCTATGTCGATGCCGTCGAGTGGGTGGAGCTTCCCAACACGCTCGGCATGTCTCAGCACGCCGACGGCGGTCTCATGGCCAGCAAGCCCTACATCGCCACCGGCAAATACATTCAGCGCATGAGCAACTACTGCTCTGGATGCCGCTACAATCCCGCCGAAAGCACCGGCCCCACCGCCTGCCCCTTCACCACCCTCTACTGGGATTTCCTCCTGCAACACGAACCTGCCATGCGAAAGAATCAACGCATGGCTATGCAAGTGAGAAACCTTGCACGTCTCGATGAAACCAAGCGCGAAGCAATCAGGACCCAGGCGTCACAACTGCGGCGAGATCACGCATAGACCTTCGCATAACTCGAAGCGATCTCGTCGAGTAAGACGTGCTGATCTGTGGCCCACCACTTGTTGGAGAAAATCTCCACTTCGCGGTGGCCGGTGAAGCCGGCGGCGTCAACCCAGTCGCTGATTTCGGGGACGTTGATGCAGCCTTCGCCCATGAGGCCGCGGTCGTTGAGGAGATCGGTGGTCGAAGTTTTCCAATCGCAGATGTGGAAGGCGTGGAGACGACCCGTGCGGCCTGCGAGGTCGATTTGCTCTTTCAACTCGGGGTCCCACCAGACGTGATAGACATCGACCGCGATACCGAGTGATTTTGGTGAACCAAGCGCATCACAAATCTCATGCGCCTGACGCATGGTGTTCACGGCGCTGCGGTCATCGGCATACATCGGATGCAGCGGCTCGATGGCGAGTTTCACCCCTGCCTGCTCTGCGGCTGGCAAAACGGCGGCGATGCCATCGGCGATTTGTTTGCGAGATTCGACGAGGCTTTGTCCAGGAACCGCACCACAGACCAAAACGATGAGCGGCGCTACGATGGCGTGGGCTTGCTCGATAGCGAGAAGATTATCATCAATCGCTGCCTGACGACCTGCTGCTGTAGCCGATGGAAAAAAGCCGCCGCGACACAGGCTGACGACATCCATACCTGAATCTGCGGTCTGGCGCTTAACCGCAGCAAGATCACGACCTTCCAGCGCCTGCCGCCAGATCGTGATGCCGCTGACGCCTCGCTTCGGAAACTCCACGAGACATTGGTCGAGGTTCAGGGGCTTGGTGGTGATGGTGTGCACGCAAAGTCGGCTCATGGATCATCATAAGTGCCAAGTAGTTGCTGCTGGTAAATCAGTTCTTTCCGATCATCGTGGACGGTAATACCGATGGAACTCTACCAACTCGAATATTTCCTCGAAGCCGCCCGCCAGCGGAACTTCACTCGCGCCGCAGCGCATTTGCATCTCGCACAGGCGGCGCTGAGCGAACAGATCCGCAAGTTGGAAACCGAACTCGGCACGCCACTCTTCAATCGAGGTCGCCGCGAGACGGTGCTCACTGCCGCTGGCGAAACCCTGCGCCAACACGCAGAGGCATTAATCGAACGGGCCGATGCGGCGAAACGGGCGGTGCATGATCTCATCGGCTTGCGTGGTGGGCGGCTCACCATTGGGGCCATTCCGTCTGTGAGCGCTTGTTTGCTGCCCGCGGCAATTGCGGCGTTTCGCAAACTGCATCCACTCGTTGAACTCGCCCTCTTTGAAGGCACCTCGGAGGCCGTAGCGCAGTGGGTCGAGAGCGGACGCGTGGAGTTTGGCATCGTGCAACTGCCCACATCAAGCGGTAGCTTTGATGAGCATCCGCTTTTCAAGGAGCCTTTCGTCGCTCTCATCTCAAAGAGCCATGCTTTGGCCAAACAAAAGACCATCAGCCTCGCGAAGCTCGCCGATGAGCCCTTCATCCTGTACAAAGGCCGTGCACGCGATACTGCGCTCACCGCCTGTCGCGCTGCGGGATTCGAACCACGCATTGCTTGTGAAAGCAGCGAGTTGGAGACGATTCGTTCACTTGTGGCTGCGGGACTGGGCATTGCCATCCTGCCTCAGCTTGCCACACGAGAGCCCACGAAAGGATGTGCCGTAGTCAAGCTGCGTGACAATCCGGTGGAGCGTCAGGTGGCATTGTTGAGTCGCGCAGGACACACGACATCGCCCAGTGCAGGGGTTTTTCGTGAGATGCTAATGAGTCATCGTTCGGTCTAGCAGAGAGATATTTGTCCAAAGTTCTGGTCTTATGTTCTAATGACACGCTACGATCATTTTTCTGTCTTATGCCTCGATTCATCTTTCTTATTCTAGCCTGCGGCTTGTCGGTGACTCTCTGCCAAGCGCAGACTCCTATCACACTGCCACCATCTCCTGCGGAGCTTGCCGTGGATCATGTGAAGCTGATCAAGGCCCTCGATACTGCGGCGATGGAGCGTGGGGCGGCGCTCTACAAGACACTGTGCATTGCCTGCCATGGCACGCCAGAGAAGGCCGGCTCGCTGCCGTTGTCGAGGGCGTTTTGGAAGGAGCCTTTTAAAAATGGCGGCGATCTTCACGGCATCTATCGCACACTGACGACAGGCCTCGGCCTCATGCCGCCGTGGACGATGCTGACACCGCAGCAGAAGTATGACGTGGCGTATTTTGTGCGTGAGGAATATGTGAAGCCAAGCAACGCGACGGCTTATGCGCCAGTGACAGAGGCCTATCTCGCGAAGTTGCCGAAACCGCAGGGCGAGTTCGTGGAGACGGCGGAGATGAAGGAGTTTCAAAAAGGGCCGAAATATCTGCGCATGGACTTTGGCCCAGCGCTGATGTGGACGCTGGAAGCTGCGCCAGGAAACATTGCGTATAAAGGCATCGCCGTTCGCTTGGATGAAGGTGCTGGTGGTGTGACGAAAGGCCGGGCGTGGATGCTTTATGATCATGACACGATGCGAGTGGCTGCCGCATGGACGGGTGACAAGTTTGTCGATTGGCGCGGCATTGCCTTTGATGGATCTCATGGCACGCACACGAAGATTGTGGGTGAAAAAGCCTTGGTGAATCCCAACACGCCTGGCTGGGCCAATCCTGCGACGGGTAGCTATGAGGAGGCCCGCATTCTCGGTCTCGACAAAAAGCCCTACGGACCACTGCCGCGCTCTTGGTTGTGTTACCGTGGCATGACGCAACACAGCAATCACATTACCTTGAGTTACAGCGTTGGCTCCGCGCAGGTGCAGGAATCACCCGGTTGCGAAGTGAGTGATGGAAAGTTCGTTTTCACACGCACGCTCGAAATCGGTTCCTGCGACACCGCTCTCGAAATGCGCGTGGCAGATGAAAAGCAGCGCGTGACCATCAGTGGTGGAAAAGCAGCCAAGCTGGCCGTGGGAAGCGGGTTTCACGTGCTGCGAGTGCCTGCGCGCACAGCAACAGAACAGGTAACGGTGCGCATCCTATCGGATATCCAAGCGCCGACGGGCTTGGTGCCAATCAAAGCGGGCCAAGAAGTCGCGGCGCCGCTTTGGGCTGTCGATTTGACGTCGCAAAGTGGCTCCAAGATCAGCGGTGAAGGTGTTGAGGCCGACACGCTTGCCTTTCCTGACGCTGCAGTAAATCCCTGGCACACACAGTGGCGTCCCGGTGGACTTGATTTTTTTGCGGATGGCCGACGGCTCGCTGTTTGTACTTGGATGGGAGATGTGTGGATCGTTGATGGTCTGCTCGACCCCGCAGGCAAGCTGACCTGGCGCCGCATCGCTGCCGGTTTGAATCAACCGCTCGGGCTGAAGATCATCGATGGTATCATTCATATCACCTGCCGCGATCAGCTTGTGCGTCTCATCGACCGCAATGGCGATGGTGAAACGGATTTCTATGAGTGCCTCAACAGCGATCATCAGGTGACTGAGCACTTCCATGAGTTCGCGATGGGCCTGCAGACCGATGCCGCCGGCAACTTTTACTATGCCAAGTCGGCGCGCCATGCTTTGCCCCCCTTGGTTCCACAGCATGGAACCTTGCTGCGTATCAGTCCTGATGGATCGAAGACCGAGATCGTTGCCAATGGTTTCCGTGCAGCCAATGGCGTGAGCGTCAATGACGACGGCACTTTTTATGTCACCGATCAGGAAGGACACTGGACGCCAAAAAACCGAATCAATCTGGTTCGTGAAGGCAAGTTCTACGGCAATATGTGGTCCTACGGTGCTCCAGAAGACAAAAGCGATGCGGCCATGCAGCAACCTCTCATCTGGCTGACCAACGAGTTCGATCGCTCGCCCGGCGAACTGGTGCGCGTGACTCCCATTTCATGGGCACCTCTGCAAAACAAGCTGCTCGACATCAGCTACGGTATGGGTCGCATGAACCTCATTCTGCAAGACGAGTCCGACGCTGGCCAAGGAGCCGCCGTTGCGCTGCCAATGCCGGATTTCCCCACGGGCGTCATGCGGGGCCGCTTTCATCCGACCACCGGTGATCTTTATACCTGCGGCATGGCGGTGTGGGCCAGCAACAAGATTCAAGACGGTGGCATCTACCGCTTGAGACGCACTGGATTGCCGCTGCACCTGCCCATTGGCTGGCGCACCACCCAAGGCGGCATCACTCTCACCTTTAGTGACCCTCTCGACAAAACGAGCGCTGAAGATATCACACATCATACGCTGAAAGTGTGGGACCTCCTTCGCAGCGGCAACTATGGCTCCAAGCATCTCAACGAGCATGCGCTAAGCATCACGAAAGCCACACTCAAGGAGGATGGACGCACGTTGCACTTAACGATTCCAGATCTTGCGCCCACGCGCGGCCTGCAACTGCAATGCACGCTAACAGGCGCAGATGGGAAAGGGTTCACCCGCAGCATTCACGGGACAATCTATCGGCTACAGAATTAGGCTTTGCTCACGCGCAGTAGTCGCGGAACAAACCGCCCATCATGCAGCCGAGCTGATTGCCGGGAGCGAAGTTGCCGCGTGTGTAGAGCACAATTGCGTAGGGTGTGCCGCGATGATAAAAGAATAGTGACTCGTGATCCCATTCGCCGTAATTGCCCGTCTTGCCGCCGATGTAGGTGATGCTTGCCGGCATAACCCAGCGACCAAGGCCGTATTGATCACGCCGCATGGCTTCGAGTAGCAGCTCGCAGCCGTAATCGAACCTGTAGTTCACGCAGTGCTCATAAAACTCAGCGTAAAAGCGTGGGGATTGCCAGTTGTTGATGATCTCGACATTGGGCAGGTTGTATTTCCACTCAAAGTTCCGCTCATCCTCTGGGGTGATACGCGCTAGCAGGTAGAACCAAGAGGCGTTGATGCTCTGATCGCAGGCGTAGACGATGTTCTGGAACTCCTCGCGCGTGAGATTGCCGCGGCGCTTTTCCAGCAGCACAGCAGCGACGGCTGGCTTTGGCATGGAACCGCCAATGAAGAGCTGATCTGCTTGGAATTCGGCAAGGTAGCGGCCAGTGGCGAGATTTTTGACAGCGTAATCGATGCGCGGATCACGCCGATGTGCACGATAAGTCTGCTCCATGCTAGACGTCCACGGTCTGCCATGGGCGCTGTGTGCACGGAAGCGTAAACGCGCACCCGAAGCGAGGAAACGATTGTGATATTCCCACTGGGCCCGGGATCTGCGTGCGGAGACACCGAGCACCGAGGTGGAAGAAGCGACGCAGCCTGCGAGTGTCAGCGGCAAGGCGGCCAAGGCACGTCGCAACCACTGGCGACGTGTCTCTGCAAGCGATGGAGGCACGGTTTCTAACATCAATGTTAAAATGGTTGATTCATGCCTAGTCGCTAGAGGCAAAGTGTCAGAAGATTGTTTCGTGCGCTCTTCAGGCGGGATGGTGGTTTTCCTGCGGCCCTGCTGGCACGCCTCCGGCTATGGAAAGAACTTCCGCCCGCCGCATGCCCTCTCCGACCAGCCGTCCCCAGTCCAATCTGCTCTACGCCACCGCATTTGCGGGTGCCGTGATGGCGGTGTTCGCGGTGGGGTATCGCATGGCGGGCTGGTCGTGGAGCGATGCCATCTACATGGTCGTCATCACGGCCTTCAGCGTCGGCTTTGGCGAGGTGGTGCCGATCACGGACCCGTGGCTGCGGGCTTGGACGATGGCGCTCATCGTCCTCGGCTGCACCGGCATCATTTTCATCACTGGTACCTTGGTTCAGTGGCTGACGGAATCACAAATTCAACGCGCCTTGGGAGGCAAACGCATGGAACACGAAATCGAGAAGCTCAAAAACCACGCCATCATCTGCGGTTACGGTCGCATCGGCAAAATGATCGCCACCCAGCTTGAAGCGGGCGGCATTCCATTCGTTATCGTTGATCAATCGCCGGAGCGTGTGGCCGAAGCGCGTGAAGCCGGCTGGCTGACTCATTTGGGTGAAGCGACGGATGAGCCGGTGCTCCGTGCGGCGGGTGTGACGCGCGCTCGTGTGCTGGCCACCGTGTTACCGAATGATGCAGCGAATGTCTTCATCACCCTCAGTGCTCGGAACATGAATCCCGAGATCGAAATCATAGCGCGCGGTGAAGTGCCCTCTACCGAGCGCAAGCTGCGGCAAGCGGGTGCGAATCGCGTCGTGCTACCCGCGCACATCGGCGCGGACCGTATCGCGCATCTCATCCTGCATCCGAATGCGCGTGATTTGCTCGGCGGCAAAACGAAGTCGAGTATCGAGTTCGAGCATCATCTCACCGAGCTGGGCTTGGACATGGAGGAGATCGAGATCGGCCTGCAGTCACCCTGGCTGCATCGGCGTGTTGGTGACTTGGAGAAAGAAGTCTCTGGCAGGCTGCTTGTGGTGGCGATTTTGCGCAAAGAAGGCGGTACCGACATGAATCCCAATCCCACCGCTATGCTGATGCCCGGCGATGCGCTGGTGGTGATGAAACGTGGCGTGGGTAAAGGGTGATCAGGCTTGGCGAGTCTTCTCACAACGTTGGCGAATAACCTCGAGGATCGAGCCTTGGATCTGATTCATCACCCACTCGCTCCACCAGCCTGCGTACCAGTTGAACCTTGTCGAAAGCCGATGGGTGCTGGAGAGTTGCAGCATGCATGTGCCATCGCTACGAGGCTCGATCTCATAGGTGCCATCGAGAACATCGTAGAATCTGCCGCCAACGATGATGTGTTTGTCGAAGGCTGTCTGTGGCACGAATTCGGGATCAGCTTTGATGGTAAAGGAAAGTTTTTTCGAGGGTTCCCATTGCGTGACGACTTCAAAGAAGGACACGTCGCGCTCAAAAGTGGCGTGACGACGACCACCGATGCCTTGTTTGTCTATGACGGCGGCAATCGGACGCGGAAAGCCGATGAGGTAGATCCATTGCGCCGGCAGTTCGTCGGTCTTGATCGCAGGCACTTCATAGATCTGCTGCCAGATCGTTTCTGGCGATGCATGAATCGTCACGGCGTTCTGCATCACCCGCATTTCATGCGGTGTCTGCCACAGTTGCTCAACCGGCGAGACGAAATAGGGCAGCAGGACAAACAAGGTTACCGAAAGTTGACCTTGCTTCGTTTTCTTCAAGATCAGGCTCATGATCCAGCCGCCGATGAAAGCCATGAGCATGAGGATGGGCGCGGCCACCAAGGCGCAGATCAGCGCCTCCATGTAAAACAACCAACTCAGAAACACGAGTATCAGCATTGTTAATGCAGGTGCCCCATAGGCCCAAAATCGACTCGGCTTGTCCAGTTTGTAGCCTAGAAAACAGACCAGAGCTCCTAAGCTGCATGGTAACGTGTAGATGAAGGAGATTGAGACGATCTGTAGCCACTCGCCCAGTGACCTGGCTGAAAACAGCAGCCAAGAGGCCAACGCGTAGAGTGATGTGATGGCAACGATGATGAGGACCTGACGACGAGTGGCGGCCATGATGCGAATGGTTTCCATTCATTGAAGCAAACGCGAGCAAAAAAAGGGACGCATTGCGGCGTCCCTTCGTGGTTGATCGAGTTGTGAGGCTTGGATCGCGGATTACTGACCGCCGGGACGCCACTCTTCGGTGGCGAACTTGAAGGCTTGCTCCAAGCCGACGAGGTCGGTGCTGGGGCGGAGGGCTTCGAAGGCCTGGCTTTCCTTGGCGATGTCGGCTTCGCTGTAGTTCATGGCCTTGATGGAAAGGCCGATGCGGCGCTCCACCTTGTCCACTTTGATGACGCGTGCTTCCACTTCGTCGCCCACATTGAGCTTGTCCTTGACCTTCTCGATGCGGTCCTCGCTGATCTGCGAGATGTGCACGAGGCCGTCGATGTCGTCTTCGAGTTCGATGAAGGCACCGAAGCTGGCGATCTTCGCCACGCGGCCCTTCACGACGTCGCCCACCTTGAAGCGGGTGTCGATGATGGACCATGGGTCGGTGTCGAGCTGCTTCATGCCGAGGCTGATGCGCTGGTTGGCCTTGTCGATGCCGAGCACGACGGCGTCCACTTCCTGACCCTTCTTGAGGAGTTCGGATGGGTGGTTGATCTTACGTGTCCAACTGAGGTCGGACACGTGGATCATGCCGTCGATGCCTTCTTCCAGCTCCACAAATGCACCGTAAGCGGTGAGGTTGCGGACGGCACGCTTCATCTGAGTGCCGATTGGGTAACGAGCGTCGATATCGTCCCACGGATTGGTGTCGAGTTGACGAACGCCAAGGCTGATCTTGCGCTCTTCCTTGTTGATGCCAAGCACCACAGCGTTGACTTCCTGGCCCACGGTGAGGACATCGGAAGGACGGGCGATGCGCTTCGTCCAGGAGAGTTCGGAGACGTGAATGAGGCCTTCGACGCCTTCTTCCACTTCCACAAACGCGCCGTAGGCGACGAGCTTCGTGACCTTGCCGTGGACCTGATGGCCGACGGGGTAACGGGCTTCGATGTTTTCCCACGGGTTGTTCTGAAGCTGCTTGAGACCGAGGGAGACGCGTTCTTTCTCGCGATTGACCTCGAGAATCTGCACTTCGATCTTCTGACCGATGCCGAGAAGCTCGGAAGGATGGTTGAGGCGGCCCCAGGACATGTCCGTAATGTGGAGCAGTCCGTCCATGCCGTTGAGATCGACGAACGCACCGAAGTCGGTGATGTTCTTGACGATACCGATGACTTTGTCGCCAGGGGTGACACCATCGAGGAATTTCTGACGCTGTTCGGCACGCTCTGCCTCGATGACTTCGCGGCGGGAGAGCACGATGTTTTTGCGCTCGTCGTTGATCTTGACGATCTTGAACTCGAACACCTTGCCGACGTATTCGTGGAGATCCTTCGGCGGGATGATGTCGATCTGGGAGCCGGGGAGGAAGGCTTCGACGCCGACGTTGACCATGAGGCCGCCTTTGACGACGCTCTTGATCTTGCCTTTGACGAGACCGCCGTCTTTGAAGACGGTGTAAATTTTTTCCCAGTTCTGGCGGTGTGCGGCCTTCTCCTTGGAGAGGACGACCATGCCTTCGTCGTTTTCGAGGCGCTCGAGGAGGACTTCGACCTCATCGCCAACCTGGATGTCTTCGTCTTCGAATTCGTTGGATGGGATGGCCCCTTCGGACTTGTAGCCGATGTCCACGAGGACGACTTGCGGTTTGATTTCGAGGATCTTGCCTTTGACAATGGATCCTTCGGAAAGTTCGCGGAACGATCCTGCGATCAGTTCAGCGAGAGTTGCTGTGGCACTCATTTAATGTTGTTACGGTTGCGAGTGTTTAGGATGAACCGCACGTGCACCTCCACTCCTGAGGCGTACTACGGGCTTTTGTCCCGCAGCGCCAATAGGCTCCCGGACAAGAGGGCCGCCATAGTCGGGAAAGTACGGCCTTTGGCAAGGAAGAAGATGTGGCTTTTAACCGACTTCGGCTGTCGCCAGGACGACCTCAAACACTGTCTCATCGTCCTCTGAGCTGACCAACCGCAGCTCGGCACCGTTGGCGCGGGCAAGTTCGGTGGCGATGTTAAGACCGAGGCCGAAGCCGTCGGTTTTGCGGTTGTGGGCCTGATCGCCACGGAAGAAGCGCTCAAAGAGGCGCTGCTGATTCTCTGCGGAAATGGCGGGGCCGGTGTTAGTAATGGTGAACGAGATCTGCGCGTTCTGTTGCAACAGTCTCAATGCGACGCGGCCGTCCGGGCGGTTGTATTTGATGGCGTTGCTGAGGAGATTGTGAAACACCTGCCGAAGCAGCGCACGATCGGCATTCACTTCGATTCCAGGCTCAAGTTGATGTTCCAGGGTCAGTCCAGCCTGCTCGCAGAGGATTTCGGCGTCTTCAATGAGGCGTGCGAGGTCGGCGCTGAGGTCATAAGGCTCGGGATGCGTCGGCAGACGACCCGCGTCGGCTTGAGAGAGTAGCAGCAGGCTTTGGGTGATTTGTTTGAGGCGGGTGGCTTCTTCAAAGAGTGAAACGAAGCGCTCATGCTCGCTGCTCCCCGGCTTGGCGTGACGCACAGCATCGTCGAGGTCGGCGAGCATGATGGCGAGCGGGGTTTTGAGTTCATGCGAGGCATCAGCCGTGAAACGTACTGCCTGCTGAAAGCTGCCTTCCAAGCGCTGCATCATGCCGTTGAGCACGTCGATGAGTTGGGCGAATTCGCGGTTGTCATCGCTTTGCACCGGGATGCGTTCGGCGAGATCGCTGGCGTTGAGATGCTGGGCGGTGCCGACGACGCGTTCAAGTGGGCGCATGGCGCGTTTCGAGGTCCACATGGCGCCGAGGCCAGCGAAGGCGAGGCCAATGATACCCGCACCAACATACCACTGCGCCATGCGATTGATCTCCGCATAGTAATCGGTGAGCGAGAGGCCGACGAAGATGGTGTAATCTGGGCTGCTGAAGGAACCGAAGCGCCAGTCGATGCCACCAGAGCGCGCGGTGAAGGTGGTTGGCTCCCGAATCATGGGCATCTGCGGACGGAAGGACTGGCCGCGCTCTGGGGGCGGCTGCTCAGGTGCAGAACTCAAACCAGGTGGCAGACCGAGCAAATCATCAAATTCTCTCTCACGCCGTGGCCGTCGTGCACCTGGTGGACCACCACGTTCGCCTGGTTGCGGCTGTGGTGGAACGCGGCTGATTTCTTCCGCCGTAGGAAAGCAACTGCGGAAGTAAACATCGAGATCCTTGGGCGCATTGGGTGTCGCGAAGATTGTTTTGCCCTGACGATGTTCTTGAACCACAAGCACCGCCTGCGCTGACTGCGAGTGCGAGGTGCCAAACACGAGATCGGAGATGGTTTTGAACTCCTCATCCGAGGTGTAGGGATCAATGCGGTTCCACACGCGCTGTGCCGGGGCGATGATGCGGTCATCGACGCTGCGTTCGAGAGTTTGACTGGCATACCACCAAGCGGCGCTGCCGAACGCCGCGACGAGGGCACCGGCGACGAGCATCGTCTGCAACGCTAGACGAAGACGGAAGCTGCGGGTGTTGGCGGGAGCGTTCATGAGGAGAACGCGGCGAATCTCACGCGGAGAGTGACGGCACGCACCAAGATAAATGGCTTTTAATGATGGGCCACAGGATGGCGTCATGTCTGGCGGCTCCAATACGTGCATGAACACCATGCCTGCCGCCAGTTACACGACCAACTCCTCCACTCAGGCCGATGCCTCCGCGCTCTACCGCCGCCACTGGCCGGCGTTGTGCGCGTTTGCACGGGCCAGAGGCTGTGAAACGCACGATGCGGAGGACGCCGTGCAGGAACTCTTTGCCAAACTCGTGGCCCAGGGACAACACGAACGCGCTGCGGCCATCTTTGATCATGGCGAGCAGGCAGCGTTTTTGTTTGCACGCCTGCGCACCCATCTGATCAAACGCTGGCAACACCGCACGCGGCAACGTCGCGGTGGTGGTGTGGTCTGCTTCTCACTGAGCGATGAAAATGGTGAGAATATCGACGTGGCGGACACACATGCGGCTCCTGACCGCGAACTAGACCGCAACTGGGCCAGAAACGTGATCGATCGTGCATTGAACAGCATTAGCACCGAACTGCAGGCGCAGGGACGCAGTGATGTGTGGGGTTGCTTGGAGAGCAATGTGATCGACGGTGCCCGTGCCGATCGCCCACAGAGCGGAGCGCTGCGCACGGCATTGCATCGCGCTAAAAATCGTCTGCGCGTACTGATTCGCGCTGAATGTCGTCAAGGTGAGAACGAGACCGTTCTGCATGCGGCGCTGGCGTAAATCACGCTCCACCTTCAGCGAAAAATGCCACGCTTCGGTGGTGTTGGTGCTTCTTGCTGTTTTTTCAGTTCTTCGGCCCGCATTTTTTCTGCGGTGTCTTTATACCAAAGCGGTCCGTTGACTTTGAAGTTGTAGATCAGATCGCGGAAGTCGGTCATGAGGCGCTGGTCGTTCATGAGCGATCCGAGCAGGCCTTTGCTCGATGAGATGTTGGCGGCAGCCATGGCGAAGCTGTCTGCGGCTTTTTTGATGGATTGCAGCGATTCATCGGCCGTGGTCATGACTTTGTCCGCCTTGGCGATGGCGGGCTCGAGTTTTTTACTGGATTCCTCGATGCTTTTGGCGGCGCTCTTGAAACTGGTGGCGGCGTCCTTGAGTTCAGCCAGCGCGGTTTTGAGGGTCAGGGCGTTTTCATCGCCGAGTACCTTTTCATCGACTCGCTTGAGGGTGCTGTGGAGGTGCTCCATGCCTTCAGTGAAGTTCTGAATGGTGGGATCGGAAAGCGCGCCCTTATTGACCTTACTCATGGCTTCCTTGATGTCTTTGAGGGCGACTTTCACTTCGTCGAGCACGACATCGACTTTTTCGCCGACAGCTTTGGCGGTGCTTTGCAGGTCATTGAGGCCACTGGCTTTTTCGCCTTCGATTACTTTGTCGTAGTCGTGTGGCAGGAAGACATCGGTGAGTTGGCCGCTTGGTTTGATTTCGACGAGGGCATCTCCCATGAGGCCGGCGGAACCAATGCCAAAAGTGGCGTCAGCGGGGATTTTTACGTCTTTGAAGAGTTCGAGATCGATGATGACGCCGCTGAAAGTTGGATTGAGGACAGGTTTTTTATCCACTTTGCCGACACGGGAACCGCCGAGGAACACGGGCGAGCCTTCCTTGATGCCGGAGGCGTTCGCAAACGCGACATGCAGGTGATAGGTGTCCTTGAAGACTTCGCGCACGCGTCCAAATTGGAGAATGAGGCCGCCGAGGAGAAGCAACCCGACGAACAGGAAGAGTCCGACGAGTAGTTCGGTTTTTTTGTCGCTGTCGATCATGGTGGTGGCTGGTGAGGGTGAAAAAAGGAATGTTTAGCCGGTGACGTCGGAACGGCCATTGATGAAGTTTTGCACGATGGGGTCAGGTGAGGCGCGCAGCTCGTCAGGTGTGCCGAGAAAGTGGATCTTTCCTCGGTAGAGCATGGCGACGCGGTTGGCGATCTTGAAGATGCTGCGCATGTCATGAGTGACGATGATGGAGGTGACACCGAAGCGGCGTTGCATGCGCAGGACCATCTGGTCGATGATGTCGGAGCCGATGGGGTCGAGACCGGAGTTTGGCTCATCATAGAGGATGCATTCACTGCGGCAGATGATGGCGCGGGCAATGCCGGTGCGCTTGCGCATGCCGCCGGAGAGGCTGGTGGGATATTTGTCCAGATGTTCGGCGAGATCGACGGCCTCCAAGGCTTCCAACACACGCTGTTTGATCTCTTTGCGGTCACGCACACCACTCTCCCACAGCGGGAAGGCAACATTTTCCTCCACCGTCATGCGATCAAACAGTGCCGCGCCTTGGAATAGCATGCTTACTTTCTGCCGAATGGGGGCCATTTCGCGCTCGCGCAGGCGGTTCACATGCATACCCGCTACAAAGACATCGCCTGAATCCGGTCGTATGAGGCCGATGATGTGTTTCATCGTGACGGTCTTGCCTTCACCGCTTGGACCGATGATGCAGAGCGTCTCGCCGTGATAGAGCTTGAGATCAATGCCACAGAGGATTTCCTGGCTGCCAAAGCGTTTATGAAGACCCCTTAGTTCGATGAACACTTCGGCGTTGCCGTTTGGAGCGGCAGGTGGGTTCGTGCTGGCGCTGGTGAGTAAGGCCATGGCTATGCGCTTCCTATTGGGAAGACGTAGTTGAGCAGGATGGAGAGAAAGAAATTAACGATGAGAAGAACGAGCGAGGAGATGACGACGGCTCGTGTGGTTCCCAACCCAACGCCGACCGCACCATTTTCCGCCGCCAACCCTTGGTGGCATGAGATGAGAGTGATGAGCATCCCGAACACGAATCCTTTGATCATGCCGATGGAAAGGTCCTCCATGTTCGTATGGTCAAGCATGTGGGTGAGATACCAAGCCGAGGGCATGTCGTAACCGAAACTGGTAACCAAGTAGGAGGCGATGAGACCAAAGGAGATGCTTTCTGCCACGAGGAAGGGCATGGAAATCATCATGGCCAAGAAGCGCGGAAGCACGAGGTAATCGACCGGATGCACGCCCATGACCCGTAAGGCATCGACCTGCTCGGTGACTTTCATGGTGCCGATATCGGCGGCCATGGCAGCCCCAACGCGACCCGCAACCATCAATCCAGCCAAAACCGGGCCGAGTTCGCGACATAAGGCGACGGAAACCACTGCGCCGACGGTCGTCTCAAAACCAAAGTCTTTGAATTTGGCGTAACTTTGAAAGGTGAAGACAGCTCCTGTGAATGCTCCTGTCACGATGACGACCGCCTGCGATCCATAGCCGATGGCGACGATCTGCTCCGCCACAAGGCGCAACCGCCACACTCCCGAACGTACGGCAATCATTAACTCACCCATCAATGCAGTGAGCTGCCCGAGATAGACCAGAAAACGTAGAAAAGTGCGACCCGGTAGAGCCAGCATGCCGGAGGGGGAATCCATCACCGTCAATCATGGCATGTTGTTACCCGAAGGCAAATCACGGAACTGTTGAGCAGGAAATGAAAAGCCCCGTCTGGTGTTCATGCCAGACGGGGCGGAGATGGGCGATCAACAGTTAGCTATGCGGTACCTTACTGTGGCGGAACCCGGAAAAGCTTGCCGGTGTAGGGGCATTTGACTTCCATGCCAACGGGCAAACCGGTAACGTCCACCAGCTGATGTTTGGCCGCAAAGGGGCTGTTCACGAATCCTGGACGTCCGGCGATCGGAGCGCCATAAGGCAGCTCAGGAGCAGGGCTTGGGGCAGAAGTGGTCACGGGTGGAGCAGATGGTGCGGGATTGTTCATCGCGGCCACATTGCTGTTTGGAGCAACTGGGGCGGTGCGGGGACGTTCTGGAGCCTCAGAAGTCTTCGTGCGAGTTGGAGCTGGAGCGGAGGCCATATTTGAGGCGGTCACACTGCCAGGCACCAAAAATGGACGCTGTGTGTATGGGCAGACCACCTTGGACCCTGCGGACATTCCACGCACATCGACAAGACGAGGCGGGTTGGTAAATGGAGTGCGCACATAACCCGGAAGATCGGGCACCGCTTGAGCAACAGGCATCGTGGATGCATTTAGCATGGATGGCGGTGGGGTCGCTGGACGTTCAGGGCCAACGAGGGTTGTAGTCGTTGGTTGGAGCAAGGCGGTGTTCTGTGCCAGCGACTGGGAGCTATTGGAAGTGCCCAGCGGAGCATTGTCCTTGGACATGTAATAGGTGATCAGACCCTTGGTTTGGATTTGCTGCCATGCCTGACGTGGCGGGACAGAACAAGAAGCCAACAGACAAGCCGCAAGGCTGGCTGCGGTGAGACGAACCGTGGAATAGGATACTTGTGACATGGGCGTTGCGGTTAATTTTTGAATTAGCATTCTCATTTTAACGATCTTTTTAAATTATGCAACAACAAGGATGGTAATGCTGTGAAACAAAATTAAGCACTACTAAATTTTCCATAAAGCAAGACTGACCTTGTATGGTCTTCGAGCACGCGCTTCCACTATCTCTATGCAATGGCGAATCATCACCGTAGGAAGGCCGGGCCACCCTTGGGTCAAGGATGCTCTGGGGATGTATTGGAAGCGACTTCAACACTATTCTCGCTTCGAACATGTGGTGATTAAAGAAGGGCCACAGCCGCAGGTCGAAAGCCAAATATTAACTGCCTGCGATGGAGATTTATGTATCTTGCTCGACGAGCGTGGCAAACAAATGCGCAGTGCGGAATTAGCTAAATGGATCCAGCACGAGGAGATTTCGGGCCGTAAGCGCATATGTATCGTGATCGGTGGCGCAGATGGGCATTCGGCATATTTTCGTGCGAATGCTAAACACTGCTGGTCACTTTCCACAATGACGATGCAGCATGACATCGCTCTCGTTGTACTAGTGGAACAGCTTTATCGTGCCCACACCATTATGCGCGGCGAGCCGTACCATCGTGAATGATGGCAGAAAAACTTCTTCAATGATGGAGCTTGCGACTCGGCGCGTTTATTGCTGAATTGAGTCGCAATTCTTTGTAATTTTTCCTTGTTGAGAACTTTAGAGAGGCTAATTTTTAAAACTTCTCAAATAAATCCCTCGATGTCATCTTCAGTGCTCAAAAACGTCATTCAACCCAAGGCGCAGATATCGCCTTTGGAGAAAATGGACGTTGAGCCACGCTTGCATCGTGCCGGGATAACTGCGCCCTCCTTTAGTTCTTCCGCCGTGCACGAATCGTCTAACACCGAAGCCGAAGACATGGAAATGGTGCTCGGAGTCCTTGTGGAAAACGCCCCAGTGGCGATGGCCATGTTTGATCGTGCCATGCGGTACATGCTGGCCAACCGCCAGTGGATTCACGAATTTGGTCTGCAGCAGGTGCAGCCGCTTGTCGGTAGGAGCCAGTATGAAATCTTCCCCGGCCTGCATCCAGGATCGCGGCAGGTTTATGAACGTGCGCTACAGGGACACATCGTTCGCAGTGAGCATGACGCCGTCAGTGGACCGGATGGCCGTAACCTTGTTTATCGCTGGGAAGTTCGCCCTTGGCGCAAAAAGCGTGATGCATCTGTGGGCGGTCTGATGGTCACCTGCGAGAAGTTCGCCTCCCCGCATCCTGACACAGAAACTGAGGCGGAAGCCGCTTCCGCACTGGAAGACCCAAAAGTCAGCCAGGCGGAAAAGAAAACACCTGACCTACTCGAGTGCACTTTGCCAATGCTCGTCCTAGATGCGCAGGGTGTGATTCAACGTGCCAATATTGCCGCCGCACATCTTACTTTGGACAAAGGGATCAAGGAAGGCACGACCAGTTTCTGGGAAATCTTTGGGGAAGGGCGTGACTTCAGCGCACTGCGTCAGCAAACGCTCGAAACACTTGCCAAAGTTGCCGCTGGTGAAGACAACGCATCCGGTTGCATCACGACACGAACGAATTCTTCTCCGGACCCCGCAACACCTTCGCGTTGGCTCGTCTCCACGTTGGCGCACAAAGGCGTCAGCGATTCACTACGCCTGTACATGCTCATGGGGCTTCCACAGCAGGCAGTTGCTGAAAACGCAACGCGCACGACCTCTCAAATGTCGCCCTTGGCACCGGCCGTTGTTCCTCTGGCGGTCGCCCCGGCAGCGAATGACATTGTCTTGCAGCGCATGGAAGACGAACTTTCACGCGCACGCCAGGAGCTACGCACTCTTACGGAGGCACAGTACACGTTCGGCAAACGTGAAACACGCCTGCGCACCTATCTTGAAGGTGTTCCCTGCGGCGTGTTCGTTCTGGATGAACGTGGCGCTCCGGTGTTTCAAAACGAACGCCTCGCAAAACTGCTCGGCCGCCCGCTCGAAAAAGATCAAACCGTCGAAAGTTGGCTCGCACATGCTTGCCCCACCGACGAGCATCGTGAACAGGTCACGCTTGCGTGGCGTGAAAGCGTCTGGCGTCGTCAGCTGACACGCACGGTGTCACTTGCCACCGCAGACGGACTACTCAAAGAACTCGAGTTCCATCCTACGGCGTTGCCTGGCGGCGGTCTGCTCGTGAGCATTCAAGATACCACCGAGCACACTCGGCATGAAGAGCAGCTCCGCAGCATGGAGGCCAAGCTGCGCACGCTATTGCAGGGCAGCCCAATCGCCATCGTACTCACTGACAAGACTGGCGTCATCTTTGAAGTCAATCAGCACGCCGAAGCCTTGCTCGGCCAAGCCAAGTCCGAACTCCGCCGCTTCCCGCTTGATGCTTGGCTCGATCCAGATAGCGCCACCGCTCGGCGTGATGCATTGCGCGAGTTGCAACACAGCGGCAGACAGGCCGAAGCGCTCGGTGTTCGTATCAAACGTGTCGATGGTTCCTTCTCCAATGCCATCCTGCATCTCGCCGCCGTACCTGATGCACAGGGCGAAACGCACTGCACGATTCATTACCTTCAAGAGGTCATCGCGCCCGATGTGCTTGCTTCGGCACCTCGCATTATGCCGATTTCACCGAGCATTGCGGGGGCAACGGCAAGCACGCAAACGCAGGCAGCCTTACTCATCACGGATGCCAATGGCCGCGTTCGCACATGGACCGAGCAGGCTCAGCAAATCTTCGAGCTCGATGCCGATATCGCCATCGGTCGGCCGCTGCATCAATTCTTTAAGCCCTCCGATTCCACCGGCTTCTTTGCTGATCTGAGCCTGCAGGCCGCGAATCCGCAAAACGTAGTAGAGAGGCCGTTCTATGGTGCCAATGGCAAACGCGGTGTCGTGAAAATCAGCGCCCGCATGCTCGATGACGGCAGCTTTGAACTCTCCGCACATTCCGACCAGCAAGTGGCACCACCACTGGCTCAGCAAACTCAGCCGGTCTCTTTGAAAGCAGCGGTGCCGCTCGCTTTTCAAGTCGTTTCGCCCTCCAGCCAGCGCTGGCCTGTCGTCGATCTGGAACGCGAAAAACTTCTGCTCACTGAGACACATCATCGCATCAAGAATCACCTTCAGATCATTTCTAGCCTGCTGAACATGCAGATCAATGGCGTGAGTGATCAGGATGCTCGTGACGCCCTGCGCTCCAGTCAGAGCCGCGTGCGTGCGATTGCCGCGTTGCACCAGCATCTCTATCAAGTCGCGCTTGGGAAAGGCGACACGTTTAGCGACTTCACGCGCGACCTCGTTGCTCATCTGCGTGAATGTTATGAACTGTCCACGGAACAGATCAGCGTGCGGTTGGAAATTCAGGAAGGCCCCATCCAGCAGGAATGGCTCATGCCGCTCGCCCTCACTCTCAATGAGGCGCTCTCTAACTGCCTTGAACACGCCTATCCGCATGGCCGTCGTGGGCAGATCACTGCCACGCTGAATTATACACATTCCAGCGGCGAACTCGTCATCAGCGACGACGGCATTGGCCTGCCAGCAGATTTTCATCCCGGAGAAGGCACGGGCCTCGGCCTCAAAATCCTCGCCGTTTTCGCAGAGCAGATGCGCGGCCAGCTTTTCGTCCAGGGCAATCCCGATCAAGGCACCGAGATCAAGCTGCGTTTTCCGCTCGCATCGACCGAAGGATAAATCTTTGGCATAGCACATTCTCTTTGCCAAGCAGCACGTCACCATGACAATGCCGCGTGTCATTCACGACCACGGTAGCTTTGCGCCTCCTTGCGTTCCTAACGCTGGGCATCACCATCGTCCCTGCGCAACCCGTCACCACGCGAACGGACAATGTCGCCAAACTGCTCAACGAATGGTTCGTCAACGGTACAGCGGCAGGTCTGAAAGCCATGACCTATGAAAATCGCGACGGCCAACACTCACCGTTAAACACCGCACAGTATCCGCAACTCCAAGTTTTTCAGGCAGTGGAGAACGACAAAGGTGCCGCCACACAGCTTCGCTCCCAGCCAACCCTCGGCAACTGCTCCATGGCTTCTGCCGCCGAGCAACTCGGCTGCCTGCCGCGGCTCTACATGATGGATCCCGGTGGGAATCGCTTCCTCGCCCAGCAGTATCTCTCCAACAACCTCTTCATCTACCCCGAACATCAGGACCACGACATAGGTGCCAACGGCATCGGCGGTGGATATGGCGATCTCCTGCCGCTGAACACCCCTGCTCTACTCATTTCCCAGGGTTCCTCCGGCACTGATCAGCCCTTCCTCCAGGCGTTGCTTTCCACCGCCGCTGCTCTTCCTCCCGACACGCAGAAGCGGCTCATTGAAAAGCATCTGCTCATGCCAACGCTGCAGTCCATCTTTCGTCGTGCAAACAAGATGGTTCAAACACCAGAAGACTACTTCACTGGCAAGGCACATCCGGTGGTATTCGACGGTGCGCAAATCGACGAAGAAAAAATGGTGCAAATCGCCCATGAAATGACGCCGGAGAAAATTCCACCGCTCGTTTTGCTGCAAGTCATCGAAGAAACCAAGATTGCAGCCGGTAAAAATTACTTCGAACTGCCCGGCTCCTATCCTTGGCAGCTTTCCGACACACCCGTCTCCATTGCGCGCATCCTGCGTGGGAATGAAGCTGAGCACGGTATGCTCATCGGCTTCGACAAGACACTCAATCTCACCAAAGCACTGCTGCAGATGCGTGTTACCGTGCTGCAAGGCGATCCACGCTTTGTCCGCATCGAGTCCGCTCCCGGCAGCAATGTCATGCGCATTCGCGTTCGTTGGCAGCCGCCCGTCATCACGGCCACCGGTATACGTAGCCATCGCATCGACATCGGCATTTTTGCCGACAACGGGGCCAGCATCAGCGCCCCGGCCATCATCAGTTTTTACATGCTGCCCAACGAGATGCACTTCTATGATGAGCACGGCCGCGTTGCAGAAATTCATTACCAAACTCACAACCCCGACTTTGGTCTTCCCACTTCCGACACCGACTCACGCTGGGTGAAAGTTCTCTTCGCCTTCAGTTTGAAGGACACCAATCTGCGTGGCCGCCTCCTCGATCAAATCCTCACTCCCGCAGAACGCAGCGGCCTGCAAAAACACTACCTTGCTCTCACCCCGCAGCTTGAGGCTCTCACTGCCGCCGAACGTGACGACAAACGCAAAGACGAAGCCGCCAAGCTTCGCTCCAAATTCGGCGCAGCCATCAGCACCGCACTGAAAACACGCATCGACGAAAAATCCGAGTTCACCGTACGCAGCACCATCGAAAAAGTGCTTCACGCCATCACCAGCTTTCATCCCTTCTACCTTGGCTCCCAGCGCGAACTCGATGCATTAGCAGCAGCATCTCCTAAATCATCCGCCGTTGCCGATGTCCGTGCCGAACTCCATCGCCTCATCATGCAGGGTGTTCTCGTCGAGCAGGCCTCCGGCCAGATCGACACCATGTCACCGCCCGACCAGCTCTCCCTCGGCGAACGCTACATGCTTCGCGGCCTTAATCTCACGCTGCTGAGCCAGGTTCTCTTCGCCGACGTCCTCGAACGCTCCACCGCCCCCGCCTACGTCAGTCAGCGCCTCACCACGCCCAAGCAATGGCGTGACGTCTATCGCTACCACTCCGATTCCGGCGCACTCCAGGGTTGGATTCGCTATACGGGTGCCCGCATCGCCAACTTCGACGCGGAAGGCCGTCTTCTTCCCGAAGGCCCCAAAGGCAAAGCCGTTCCGGTTATTTATACCAAAGACGAAAACGGGTCACTTACTTGGCACCCCCAAGCCGAACCTGCGATCGTCTCACCGAAGTAATGGCCTGCTTTCGTCAATGAGACAGGAACAGCAACGGACAAGATGCCCACGGCAAGCGGCCTCAATCATAGCTCAACACATCGTGCATTTTCCACGATAGCGTTCCTCTTCCCTGCCCTTCTTGACTCCACATCCGCAGATCCATGGTCTCAAACGGTGCAAGCCATTTTAACGCCACCTTAAAGCCATCCGCACCACTAGTCTGTGCACGCACCGCCGCAAAGGCCTTCAAAAATTCCCGCAGCCTTGTGAAATTGACTTTCAGCCTCATCCCCGTTGGCACCAATGCTTGACCCGACTGCATGAGACTCTCCGCAATTCGAATCTGCTGGGTCCGTGATGTACCCAGCACTAAAATCTTCTCCGTCAGGGACACACATGGCAGTAGATCATTTGACCCAACAGGCAGTTCATACGCAAAACTCATCACCTCGCCATACCGCTTGGTCACCGTCTTCGGTAACTTGATTGGTTCTGCCGCTGGCACCACCATCAAAGCCTGTCGCAGGCCCTCTTCAATGTTCTGCCATGATACACCGATCAAGGCACGGTTCTTAACCTCATGCGCCATCGCAAAGCGTGGCAGCGGCACGGCTTCACCACCTGGCGGTAATCCTGGCAGCAGTGGCATCTTGCCGCCGATGTCGAGAATCAATGCTCCATCATTCCCCAGTGCCTTTTGATAGATCGTCTTCGTGCCATCATACACACCGATCACACTCGGCAGCACCGATTGATTCATCAGCGTCAGCATCTGCATTGACGGTGCACCACCCACACCTGCTTTCGCCAGTTCCTGCGCGGCTGCGTAAACTGCACGCATCCACGCCTCAAAATACGCCCTGCCCGTGCCCGCCGTTGAACCATGACCACTGAGGCCAAAGACCACGTCTGGCTCATCCAGTAACGGTGTGAACGGTGAGACCTTTGCTAGCGCATCTAGGCTTGCTGTGGCGATGCCACCGGTCCAATCCACCTGCAATCCTCCGTCCCACCACGCTACCGCAGCTCCAGTCGTGTGCTCGCGATGGTAAAACGCCCGTTCCGCCGCTGCTAGCTCCACCATCTGCGGCTCCAGTGCACGCGTCATGCCCGCAAACAGCTTCTCGGACTTCAGACCATCGAGCAATCCGCGAACGATCGGCTGAAACGGCTGATCTGATTGGAGTGCATCCCAAAACGGCCCGTCCCAGCATGCGATTAATCCCAGCGTCTTCATTGCATCCGCATCCAGCTTCCGCATCTCCGGTCGTGCCAGCATGGAATCCTCCACCGAGTTCGCCAAACGGATTTGCTCCGTCGATTTCGCTACCGCCACATACGCACGCTCTTTCCCCAAGCCTAGCGCCAGCACCCACTTCTTCCGTGCCAGCACGTCCAGTCCGCGTGCGATGCGGTCCTTCATTTCCGGCGTGATCTCCGGCATCGCCTTCATCAGCGCCGCCATCCATTCCTGTCGTCGCTCCAACGTTAAAACAGAGCTCATCGCGATCTCATTCACTGTGATCTTCTCCCCTTGGGTTGTCACGATGCGCGACTGCGGTGCATCGCCAAGCCATTTCGCTAGATGCATTTGATCACTCGCCAGCTTCAACGCCTTCTCTGGTTCCGGCGATGCTACACCGATCATCACCGGTGGCATTTCAAAGCGTTCCAGAAGCAGAATCAGTGTCTCTAACACCGCTGGATCACGCACCGCCGCCTCCATCAGCTTTTTGGCATCAAAACTCGTCCCCAAACCCGCCAGCACGCCGCCGCTCATCATGCCGCGATACGCCGTCTCGTTGTAAAGATCGTTCAACTGCCGCAGCAGCGTGAGGCTCTTCGTGCTACCTTGGCCTAAGGCGATGAATATCTCATCAATCGCCACGGTCGTCATTCCATTCGCCGCCGGCGTCTTGTCTTCCAGCAGCGCCATGAGTTGGCTCCACCAGTTCGACGTCTTGAGCGCCTCCGCATGCTTCTTCCACTGCACACTGCTCACGCAAAACTCCACATCCACGGGCACACGCACTGCCATCCCTAGCTTCGCCGCCTCCGTCATCAGCGTCGGCTTCACCACAACCGCCTCCGCCGCTTTCGTTATCTGCGGCACGGCCTTCTTCTTTCCGCAGCTGCAGATCAGCAGCGTTGTGAGCAGAAGGCAGCTGAGGACTTTCATGGGCGTCTAGTTTTCATTTCAGTGCCGCATACACCCGGTGCACATCATCATGCGCATCGAGCGTCTGCAAAAACGTCGTCACCTCATCGCGCTGCTCATCCGTCAGCTCCGGAAATTCCTTCGGCACATAGCTCATCTCCGATGTCGTCACCTGCCAACCCGCCGCCTTTAAAGCCTTGGTCACCGCATCCAAACTCGTCATTTGGCAGAAGAACCGCGCACCGAGGTGTCCTGCCGCTTCTTCATCCTCGACTTCCATCGGCTCCACATTGTCCGCCTCCGCTTCCAGCGCGGCTACCTCGATGTCCAGCGACTTGTCCGCATGATGTGCCTCGATCACACCGCAGTGATCAAACATCCACGCCACCTTGCCCATGCTGCCTGCACGGAACAGTACTTTGATGTCTGAGGACGTGCGGTTGTTGTTATCCGTCAGGCATTCCACGATCACTGGCACCCGATGCGGGGTGAAGCCTTCATAAGTGGTCGTCTCAAACTGCACCGCATCCGGTCCGGTGCCCGAGCCCTTTGCAATCGCCCGCTCAATGGTATCTCGCGTCACGCTCTGCTTCTTCGCGATCGCCACTGCGGCCGCCAGCCGCGCATTGTATTCAGGATGCGGCCCACCCAGCTTCGCCGCCACCTGGATTTCCCGCACCAGCTTCCCCGTGATCTTCCCCTTCTGGTCTGCGGCCATTTCCCGCCATTTCTGTTTCCATTGTGCGCCCATGATGTGTCTTTCAGTTCAAAGTTAAGGCACGCACCAAAGGTGGGAGCAGGGGGAATGCAACATGGTCATTTCTTGGCCGCCCAAACCTTGATGGTGACTTTTCTATCGCCTTCGGGCACCGTTGGAGTCATGAGCTTGACGCAGGTTACGACCGAATCTACCACCTGCTCTATTGTGAATGGAAAACCTTCCGGTCTTTTCGCTGCTTCTGCATTCACGGTGATCATCCAATGATAGATACCTTTCTCACTGGCCTCCTCCATCGACACATGAATGCCGTATTGCGAAGCAATATTAACGTCCGAAGGTTTTACCCAGCTTGAGATATTGGGTGGAATAAACGCGTGGCAAATCGCGCTATAGCTTGCTTCGTTGGTAGAAGAAGCATTCATCACAGGAACATTCAAAATCTGAATTTGCGTGTCCGAATCCGACCCATGCAGATAAATCGGCATCTTCACCATCAGGAGGCTGAGCGAGGTCGCATGAGCTGGTAGAATCAACAGGGTGAGGGCGAGAAGGATGGCTTTCATGCTAGGCATGATTACATAAACACCACGCACATGTCACTTGAATACGCCTTGTCGCAGGTTTCGGCTGGTGCGCAAGATATCCACTTACAGGCCGATCAATCTCATCGAGATGCCGATTGTGAAGGATCTGTATCAGCAGTTGAAGCAACGCATTGCCGCTCGAACATGGGCCGCATGAGTCTCGCCCAAATTCAGAATGCCCGCCCCGAAACGGCCATCGTGCTTGGTTCTGGCCTCGGAGGTGTGGCGGAGGCGTTTGGGGTCGAATGCGAGGTGCCGTATGCTGAAGTGCCCGGTTTGAGTGCCTCCACGGTGCCGGGGCATGCGGGGCGTTTTGTTTTGGCGCGTCATCACGACCGGCCGATCCTCATCGCCCAAGGTCGTCGGCATTTGTATGAAGGTCTCAGCGCCGCAGAAGTCACGGCGGGCATTCGCTTTATGCACAGCCTCGGCGTGAAGCGTGTCGTGCTCACGAATGCGGCTGGCGCGATCGACGAGCATTTCCATGTCGGCGGTTTGATGCTCATCACGGATCACATCAACTTCCAGGGCACCACGCCGCTGCTCGGCGGGCCGAACTTCCATGACATGAGCGAGGTCTATTCGCGCTCGTGGGCGGAAAAATTCCACGCGGCGGCGGTGGAGATCGGTTTGAAGCTGCATGCGGGCGTGTATGCCGCGCTGCTCGGCCCGCAGTATGAGACGCCCGCCGAAATCCGCATGCTGAGCACGCTCGGTGCCGACGCCGTCGGCATGTCCACCGTGCCCGAGGCGATTCAAGCCCGTTCTTTAGGCATGGAAGTCGCCGGCATCTCCATGCTCACCAACTGGGCCGCCGGTTTGAGACCGCAGACGCTGCATCACGCCGAAGTCGTCGAAGTCGGCAAGACCGCGAGCCTGTATCTGGCGAGGCTGTTGAAGGCCGTGGTGTGACAAATTAACCGACACGGGTCGTGCGCACACGAAGCGCCAGCCAGTAGCAGAAGACGAGGGGAACACCCAAGAATGCGAATACACGGGGATACATCCATCCCATCGTTTCGCCAAATTGTGGAGCCAGAAGCACCTTGGAAATTGCAAAAGCCAATACGATTGCGATCAAGATGGCCGTGACCAGATAACCGCCCTTCCTGCTCTTTCTCGCATCCAAAATCAGCAACGACGGCACGCCGAGGAGAACTTGAAGCAAGACAACAATGGTGGAGATCACGATGAACCCAACGAAAGAACCAGCATCGATGGAGTCATCTATCCCTGTGCGATCAGGCCGCATGATGTGATCGGTGATTACCAAAGCTGTAGAGCCAAGCAAGACCGCTACAGGAAAAGGCAGCACGAGCAATCGAACGAGCTGATTCATGATGATTATCAGATCAAACCCGTGCGAAATCTCAATTTGGTTTCGCTAGCAGCAAGCACTCGCCTTTTCCTTCTCGCAGGAATGGTCACAGCAGGGGCTCAGCGGCACGCCGTCCATGGACTCAGGGGCTTCCATCGCTGGATTCGGCTCCAGAGGAGCGAGGCCGAGTTCGCGGAGGAGTTTCATGTCCTCGTTGGCGCGGGGATTGGCAGTGGTGAGGAGTTTGTCGCCGTAGAAGATGGAGTTGGCACCGGCGAAGTAGGCGAGGGCCTGGGCTTCGCGGCTGAGATTGGTGCGACCGGCACTGAGGCGCACTTTGGCCTTCGGCACGGCGATGCGCGTGACGGCGATCATGCGGACGAAGGCGAAGGCATCAATGACCTCGTTGTCGCCCATCGGGGTGCCTTTGATGGGCATGAGGGCGTTGATCGGGATGCTTTCGGGCTGCGGATTGAAGTTGGAGATGACCTCCAGCATTTTCAGGCGGTCGTCGATGGTCTCGCCGAGGCCGAGGATGCCGCCGCAGCAGACGGACATGCCGGCATCTTGCGCGTGGCGGATGGTGCGCAGGCGGTCTTCAAAGGTGTGGGTGCTGACGATGTTCGGGTAATTCTCAGGGGAGGTGTCCACGTTGTGGTTGTAGGCGGTGACGCCGGCTTGCTTGAGATCGGCGGCTTCGTCCGCGCCGAGTTCGCCGAGGGTGACGCAGACTTCCATGCCGAGCTTGGAAACGTCGCGCACGATGTCGAGTACCTGGTCGAATTTTTGAGTGCCTTTGCGCACGCCTTTCCAAGCAGCGCCCATGCAGAAGCGGGTGGAGCCATTCGCACGTGCGGCGAGGGCGCGCTCCATGACCTGCTCCTTCGGCATGAGCTTCTCCGCCTGCACGCTGGTGGTGTAGCGGGCGCTCTGCGCGCAGTAGCCGCAGTCTTCGCTGCAACCACCGGTCTTGATGCTGAGCAGGGTGCAGAGCTGGACCGAGTTGTCCGTCCAATGCTCGTCATGCACAGCGCGGGCCTGCTTGAGGAGGTTGAAGAAGGGCTGGTGATAAATGCGGTGAAGTTCGGCGAAGGTCATAGGGCGTGGGATTGTTGGCGCAAATGGCAAAGATGCACGGGAAAAGTGCTCTCAGAATCGTCCTCCTACTCGTTCTCGTGCTCGTCCTCGATCAAATCGGGTGCGATGGGTGATGGCGGAGCCGAAGAATCGAGGACGAGTAGGAGCACGAGAACGAGGACGAACGATGAAGTGCAAGACAGACCCATTCGATGGCGATTCTTTGCACCACCATGAATCGCCGCACATTCTTCCATCAAACGTCCGCGCTCGCCGCAGTCTCCGCTTTGCCAAAACTCCGTGCTGCGGATGCCGCACAGAAAAAACTCAAGGTCGCCGTCGTCGCGCTCGGGCGTGGCATGGGGCATGTGCAGGCGTTGTTGAAGCTGCCGAACGTGGAAATCGCTTACGTGGCCGAAGTGGACCCGAAGCGTCTCGAAAGCGGCCTCAAGGTCATCAACGACACTCAGAAGGTGTCATGCGTGGGCGTGAAGGACTTCCGCACCATTCTCGATGACAAGACGTTGGACGCGGTCTTCATCGCCACGCCAAATTTCTGGCACACGCCGGCGGCGCTGCTGTGCATGCAGGCCGGGAAGCATGTGTACGTGGAAAAACCCGGTAGCCAGAATGCGCATGAGGCGGAGATGATCGTCGAGGCTTCGAAAAAATATGACCGCGTGGTGCAGATGGGCAATCAGCGCCGCACGTGGATGAAGGAAGCCATCGAGGCGCTGCACGGCGGCGCCATTGGCCCGGTGCGCTTTGGCCGTGGCTTTTACTACAACACGCGCAAATCCATCGAAGTGAGCGAAAAGCCAGCGTCGCCGGACATCGACTACAATCTGTGGCAAGGCCCGGTGCCGGATGATGCGAAGCATGATTTTCGAGAGATGGCGCACTACGACTGGCATTGGTTCTGGCATTGGGGCAACGGCGAACTCGGCAACAACGGCATCCACACGCTGGACATCCTGCGCTGGGGCCTGAAGGGCGAGTATCCGCTGCGCACGACGTACAATGGTGGCCGCTACTTTTTCGATGACGCGCAGGAAACGCCAGATACCGGCACAGCGGTCTATGATTTCGGTCACGCGGGCTGTGAGTGGGTGCAGAGCAGTTCGCATCCACGTGCGGCGGAGAAGCCGCTCGCGGAGGTCATGTTCTATGGCGACAACGGCACCATGGCCATCGCCCGCGATTCATGGATCAACTACGACCTCAAAGGCGTCGAAGTCAGCAAAGGCAAAGGCGATGGTGGCGGCGATGGTGCCCACATCGGCAACTTCCTCGATGCGATACGTGGAGAGGCGAAGCTGAACAGCCCCATCGTCGAAGGCCAGAAGAGCACGATGATGTGCCACCTCGGCAACATGGCCTATCGCACGAACACTGTGGTGAAATGCGATCCGAAAACCGGCAAGATCCTCGATAACGCCGAAGCGCTGAAGCTCTGGGGTCGTGAGGGTTATCGCAAGGGCTGGGATGTGAAGGTGTAAACACAAATCCACCGCTGAACGTTGCCCACGGAATACACGGAAGCTCACGGATAACGGATGGATTCAATTCCGTGTATTCCGTGGGCTATCTGTATCGTGTCATTTTACGCGTTCCTTGAGGATCTCGCGGAACGATTTGCCATCGAGACTCAAATCAGCCAGCACGGCGCGACCTTTGAGCACGCGCACTTCGGCAATGATGCCTTTGTCGCTACGGATGTTTTCGGCGAACCATTTGTCGGCCTCAGGGGCGAGTTTTTCGTTGATGTAAAAGCGCTCGAAGGGCCACTGGATGCTGGCTTTGCTTTGATAGGTGTAGCCGGTCTTCAAGTGAATGTAGTCACCGGTGGCGGGTGGTGTGAGTGAGAGACTGGAGATTGTGGCGAGTCCGTCCGTGCCAGTAGTCAGTGCGGCATAGACAGGTGCACCACTCGCCAGTTTCATCTCTGAAGGCACACTGACTTCACGCTGCTCCGGCCTCACGGCCAAATAACGACCACGCAACGGGTCGTAAGGGTCGGGTGCACTGCACTTGAGCTTGATGAGTGTGCCTTGCGTGAGTGTTTGCTCATGCGTCCAGATTTGCGACAAGGGCGCGGCCCATTGGCCGATTGCGGCGATGGCGAAGATGATGAGAGGAAGCGTTTTCATGCGATGGGAAGGGCAGGTTGGCGATGACGGCGGCTCATGAAGAAATTGAAGGTCAGGAAGGCCACCCCGACGACGATGAAGGCGAGTCCTTTGGCTAGAAGCGAGAAATGACTGTCCGCCATGCGGGCGATGATGAGCACGGAGAGCAGCAGAGCACCGAGGCGTGGCGCACCGCGTTTACCGAGGAAGTCGAGCACGATCAGCGTGAGACCAATGAGGGAAAGATGCAGCGTCACGAGCCAGGAGAGCATGGTGCTGTAGTAACCACTTTTGCCTTCGACAAACGGGAAGGAGATCAATGGCAGCAGGGCGATGGATGCGATGGCGAGTACGGCCCAGCGCTTGCGCGTTGAGGCCAGGAGCACAAACACAAGGAGCACTGCAAGGAGTCCCCAGCACAAAGGCAACTTCAAGGCATGTGAGGCCCCTTTGAGGATGTCATCGCTCACATCGCGAAACGTGGCGGCCACACCGTAGCCGAGTAGCCACAAAGAACCGAGCACGACTTGAGGTTTACGGCCCGTGGATTCGTCAATGCCGACTTGGTTGAGCGGAAACAGCACCAGCGCAGCGGCGGTAAGAGTCCAAAGCCAGAGGAACGTTTCGTCTCGATAGGTGTAGTAGTTCTCATGGTAGGCGCTCACGAAAACGGCAGCGCTGCAAAGGCCAAAGATGGCGCTGATCGTCATCACCCAGCGCACCGAAATCGAAAGGGGCGCTTTCGCAGGCCATCCAGGCCAATAAGGCACCAGACCGAGCAGTAGCAGCGGATAAAGGAGCGAGCTGTCATTCCAAGGTCTGCCGTAACCGACTTGATCCACACTCCATATCGCGATGCCGATAAGATAAAAGATCGCCACCGCATGCGAGCGCAGCACCCAAGTCAGCGGTAGGCTCAGCAGCAGCCACCAGAACAGAAAATCCGGCCATTCACCGCCGAGATTATAGATTTGCGAGACAAGCGCAATGCACGCGCCCGTCGCAAGCGCTTGCAGCAGCGCCGCTGTTTCACGCACCCAGGCCGCAGCGGCATCGCCACGCTGCAACACGCGGAAACTAATGATCTGCGTCGCCAGCAGTGGCAGAAACGCGAACAGCAGCCGCACGGGCCGCGAGAAGTCATCCCAGTTGTAACCAATCACGGCGATCAAGCCCGAACCAATCAGCAACGCGCCGAGCGAACCCATCACGATCTGAGACAGCCCTGGTTGAGATTCATCGACGGCGTTGCACTCGCGCAAGGTGCGTGCCGCGTCGGCGGTGAGGAGTCCATCACGCTCCCATTGCGGGAGTTGTTCGAGAAGCCAGCGCTGGTGAGAGGTGTTCATGGGAGAGGAAAGAGTGCGGCGAGTGTGTGCGAGGTGAAGGTAGGTGCGCGAATTGATAAATTCGATAGGTGGATTGGTCGGAGTGATGTGGTTCAAGCGGTTGGTGGAAGCAGTGGAGGTGTTAGGCGCACCAAGACGAAGCCCATCAGCATACCAGTCACTGATCCCACCATGCCACCAACGATGACGCCAACCGCAATCGGTAGCGTCCAGTCTTCGATGTCTTCACTCGCCATTGTCGCACGTTCCTGGACTGTAATATAATCACTCTCAGCTTTGAATGCCTGCCTTGCCTGCTCGACTTTGGCGGATGCCCGTGATCGCGCTGCTTCTGCCCGGTATTGAACCTCCTTCTCCTCATTGAGTCGGGACAACCACCCAGGTGGAGTGGGGGTTTTGGGATCGGCAACCTCGGACCGTATTTTTGCGACTTCCTTTTCTGCGACCTCAACCTGGTGCTGCCAATCGTCTAGTTCTGTGATTAGCGGTTGGTGGCGCTGCGTGAAGGCCTGCTCCTGTTGATTCATCCTTGCGCTGATGAACTCATCCAGCAATGCGTCGAGATACGTTCGGGCGTACTTGGGCTCACTGGCCGTCGCCAGAGCGTATAACATTGCGTTGTCCATATCCTGAGCGACGCGAATTTCGACATCCGCTTCATTGAGCTCGGGCTGCTGCGCCCGTACTCGTTCCAGCGCCCGACGTTTCATCTCGGGCGATTCGAGCGTTTCGATGATCGCTCTGTAGAGGGGTTTGAGGTTTTCTTGATATGTAATGTTGTCCCTGGAAGCATAGTCTCCGGCCACAATCTTTGCCAGCGAGCGAAACTCTGGCCCCCTGTTACTGAGGCGTATGATCTGGATTATGGCTCCGACGCTTACGCCGAGCAAAGCACAGACAAGTAGAATGGTGATGCGGGAAAGAACGCGAGGGTTGCTCATGCGACGTTATTCCGCCAGATCATGCGACACTTGGCAAGAAGAAAGGCGGAGGGGTTGCCTCCGCCTTGGGACGAGTTCGGATGCCGCACACGGAGTGTGTGGGCCACTTCGCTTTGCGAGTTACTTTGCCTCGGGCTTGATCTTGCCTTTTTCTTCGAGGGTGTGCTTGAACTTCTCGGTCTTGGGATCAACGACGGCGCGGACGTAGCCTTGGTTTGGATTGAGGGCTTTGAAGTTCTGATGGTAGTCCTCGGCGGGATAGAACTTCTTGAGCGGAGCGATCTCGGTGGCGATGGGGTCTTTCCACTTCTTCTGCACATCGGCTTTGGAGGCTTCGGCGATCTTGTGCTGCTCCTCGGTCGTGTAAAAGATGGCGGAACGGTACTGGGTGCCGTAGTCGTTGCCTTGATAGGCCGTGCCTTTGGGCATGAGCTTGCCGTGCTTCATCATGTCTTCCTTGGTGACGCTGGTCGGGTCATGCGCGTCCCAGAAGAGGTCGATGATTTCCTTGTAAGTGACGACAGTGGGATCGAACTCGATTTTGATCACCTCGGCGTGACCGGTGTCGCCAGTACAGATGTCCTCATAGGTGGGATTTTCGGTTTTGCCGCCGGCGTAGCCGCTGGTGACGTGCTTGACGCCTTTGACGAGAAGATACTGTGCCTCGACGCACCAGAAGCAGCCGCCGCCGATGATAGCGGTTTCAGTTTTGGCGGCGGGGGCGTCGGCAGCAGAGGCGATGGGGGCGAGAGAGGCCATGAGGAAGGTGGTGAGAAGGGTGAGCGCGGTTTTCATGGTGTGGATACGAACGAGTTTGGCAGTTGAGTCAATCATCCGTCGTGTAAGAGGCAAAACTTTCGGCAGAATTCCCTGAAACCGGAGATGAATGGCCGAAAGAGAGAAAAAAGCAGAAAAAAGGCAGAGTCCTGATGCAGCCTGTCTTTTTTGATCTCTTTTCTCTCTTTCGGCCAACTCTATTCTGCATTCATGGATGAACTTTCGACTCTCTGCGCTCAAGTGGGCGAAACGAAACTGCGCAGCATGGTGGCGGCGTTTTACCGACGTGTGCGGACGGATGACGTGATCGGGAAGATGTATCCACTGGATGACTGGGCAGGAGCGGAGAAGCGGCTGGCGGATTTCATCGTGTATCGCTTCGGTGGGCCGCAAACCTACATCGAGGAACGTGGGCACCCTCGTCTGCGTGGGCGGCACATGCCATTTGCCATTGGTGAAGCGGAGCGGGATCGCTGGATGAAGTTGATGGGCGAAGCGATGCAGGAGGTGGTGATTCCGCCGGAGGAAAGTGCTGTCATCGGGGCGTTCTTTGCGCAGGTGGCGGACATGATGCGGAATCGCGAGGGATGAATCGCTGCTTGTCAGGCGGAGATGCCACAGGATGATGAAGGCATGAAACGAATCTGGATCGCAACCTTACTGACCGCCGTGAGTCTAACGGCATGTATGAACCTGACCGTGCTGAAGGATGAGCCGGTGGATTTTGTGAGCGATGTGAAGCCGCTGTTGGAGTCGCGCTGCCTGGAGTGCCATCAGCAAAGCTATGAGTTCGCGGGCTTGAATCTGGAAACAAAAGCGTTGGCGATGAAGGGTGGACGCAGTGGGCCGGTAATAGTGCCAGGCTCACCGCATCAAAGCCTGCTCTACAAAGTACTGCTGCTGGGTCACAACAATCCGGTGGCGATGCCGCCGACGCCGGAACGGCTGGAGCGTGAGCATCAGCAAGTTTTGCACGACTGGATTCAACAGGGCGCGAAATGGCCCGACGGCGTGCGCCTCGTGCCACCGCAAGACTGGAAAAAATCGCGTTCGTAATATATCATGGAAAAGATGCCCGTTCTCGTTCTCGCCCCGTTGCCGGATTTTTTGATGGAGCCGCTGCGTGCGGCGCATGCCTGTCATGATTATTTTCATGCGGAGGACAAAGCAGCGCTGCTGGCGAGTGTCGGCGCAGAGATTCGCGGCATCGTGATGACGGGTGGCAGTGTTTCGCCCGTGGCGTTGTTGGAGCAACTGCCGAAGCTGGAGATCATCAGCGTGTTTGGCGTCGGCTATGATGGTGTGCCAGTGGATTGGTGTCGAACACAGGGCATTCGCGTGACGAATACGCCAGACGTGCTCACGGAAGACGTGGCGGACACGGCGAGTGCACTGGTGCTGATGACAAGCCGGCAGTTGATCGCAGCGAATCGCTTTCTGCATGCCGGATCGTGGACGCAAGGTGCCTTTCCGCTGGCGCATGCGGTGCGTGGCAAGCTCGCGGGCATTGTCGGCCTCGGGCGCATCGGCAAAGCGATTGCGCATCGACTTGAAGCGCATGGGATGCGCATCGCTTATCACGGACGCACGCAGCAGGAGGTGAGTTGGGAGTTTTTTGACTCGCTGATCGAATTGGCGCGTGCGGTGGATTTTTTGATCGTGGCCTGTCCGGGTGGCGCAAAGACGAAGCATTTGATCAACGCTTCGGTTCTGGAGGCGCTGGGAGCCAAGGGCACGCTAATCAACATCGCGCGTGGTTCCGTCGTCGATGAAGCGGCGCTAATAGCGGCACTGCAACGCGGTTCGATTCGCGGTGCGGGGCTGGATGTGTTTGAGCACGAACCCCAGGTGCCGGATGCCTTGATGCAGTGCGAGAACGCGGTGCTGCTGCCGCATATTGGCAGTGGGACGTATGAAACGCGGCGGGAAATGGCGCGTCTTGTGGTCGAGAATCTCGCGGCGCATAGCCGTGGTGAGCTATTGCTCACGCCGGTGTGCTGAGGAGAGAGAAGCTATAAGGTGACGGATTTGGCAGAAAGCTTGCTTGCCGTTTAGAGTGTCAACGTTACTAACCTGCATGGGTAAAATCATTCTCGGAGCTTTTCTCGCCGCCATCGCCGTCTTCGCGTGGGAGGCTTTGTCGTGGACGGTACTAGGCTGGCATGAGAATGGGTTCCGCGAGTTTCGTGATGAGTCAACGGTGTCCGAAGCGATCAAGGCGAACGTGACTGCTGGGCATGGCATTTACGTGCTGCCGTCGATGGAGCCAACTTCGAAGCTGGCCGCGCCCGAGGAAAAAAAAGCGCACGAGGCAAAGCAGGCAAAAGCGCTGGAGGATGGCCCCTATGTCTATGCGATCATTCGCCCTGGCAAAGGTGAGATCAGCATGGGGACGAACATGGTTTTGAGTTTTGTGCGCACGTTGATCTGCGCGTTGTTGATCGCAGCACTGCTGAGTCAGGCAGCACTGTTTTATCCGGCACGCATGGCGTTTGTGGCGGCGGCAGGTTTGTTTGCGGGGCTGACGAGCGACCTGCCAATGTGGATCTGGATGGAGCAGCCAGCGCGGGACACCATCGTGAACATCGCAGATCATGTGATCGCATGGATCATCGGCGGTGCGGTGATGGGGATTTTTGTGTGCAAGGATCCGGTGGCGGAGCCGTGAGGGATGGGAGGACGAAACGGGAGCTTTGATCGACGGACAAGAGTGTCCGTCGTACAAAAAGCGGCCCGGAATTGCTTCCGGGCCGCGTGGGGTTTTTGGGTTTTGATTCGCGAGGCGGGTTGGGTCAACTCGCGGTCAAAAGGGATTACATCATGCCGCCGTGGTCATGGGCGTGGCCGCCGTCAGCTTTCTCTTCCTTTGGAATGTCTGCGATGAGGCACTCGGTGGTGAGGAGAAGGCCGGAGATGGAGGCTGCGTTCTGGAGAGCGCTGCGGGTCACCTTGGCTGGGTCAACGACACCTGCCTTGATGAGGTCTTCATACTTGGCGGTGGCGACGTTGTAGCCGTGGTTGCCTTTGCCTTTCTTGACTTCGGCAACGATGAGAGCGCCTTCGACGCCTGCATTGGCTGCAAGCTGACGGAGAGGAGCTTCGATGGCACGGGCGACGATTTCGGCGCCGGTTTTTTCGTCACCGACGAGGCCGAGATCACCGATCAAGGCCTGAGCGCGGATGAGGGCGACACCGCCCCCAGGAACGATGCCTTCTTCAACGGCTGCGCGGGTGGCGTGCAGGGCGTCTTCGACGCGAGCCTTCTTTTCCTTCATTTCAGTTTCGGTGGCAGCACCAACGTTGATGACGGCGACACCGCCAGCGAGCTTGGCAAGACGCTCCTGGAGCTTCTCACGGTCATAGTCGCTGGTGGTCTCAGAGATCTGATTTTTGATCTGCTGGACGCGGCCTGCGATGGCTTCACTGCCGCCTTCGCCTTCGACGATGACGGTGTTTTCCTTGCCGATGGTGATGCGCTTGGCCTGGCCGAGGTCGGCGAGGTCCACGTTTTCGAGCTTGATGCCAAGATCTTCCGTGATGCACTTGCCGCCGGTGAGGATGGCGATGTCTTCGAGCATGGCCTTGCGGCGATCTCCAAAGCCAGGGGCCTTCACGGCGACGATGTTGAGGGTGCCGCGCAGCTTGTTCACCACGAGGGTGGCAAGGGCTTCACCTTCGACGTCTTCCGCGATGATGAGGAGGGGCTTGCCGGAGCGAGCGACCTTCTCAAGCAGAGGGAGCATGTCCTTGAGATTGCTGACCTTCTTCTCGTTGATGAGGATGTAGGCGTTCTCGAGGTTGCACTCCATCGTCTCCGGATTGGTGACGAAGTATGGGGAGAGGTAACCTTTGTCGAACTGCATGCCTTCGACGACTTCGAGAGTCGTTTCGATGGATTTGGCTTCTTCGACGGTGATGGTTCCTTCTTTACCCACTTTGTCCATGGCTTCAGCAATGATGTTGCCGATGGCGGTGTCCCAGTTGGCGGACACGGTTGCGACCTGGGCCACTTCCTTGCTGTCTTTGACTGGAGTGCTGATTTCCTTGAGCTTGGCGACGATGGCCTCGGTGGCCTTCATGATGCCGCGCTGAAGCGAGATCGGGTTGGCGCCGGCGGTCACGTTGCGGAGACCTTCAGCGTAGATGGCTTCGGCCAGGACCGTGGCGGTCGTGGTGCCGTCGCCAGCGATGTCGGAGGTCTTGGAGGAGACTTCCTTGATGAGTTGGGCGCCCATGTTTTCATAGGGGCATGGAAGCTCGATTTCCTTGGCCACGGTGACACCGTCTTTGGTGATCGTGGGGGAACCGAATTTCTTTTCCAGGATGACGTTGCGACCTGCTGGGCCAAGAGTGGCCTTCACGGCGCGAGCCAGTTTGTTGACGCCGCGCAGCAGCGCATGTCGTGCGGTTTCGTCGAAGTGCAGTTGTTTAGCCATAATAGTTTAAGTGATGAGTTTGGGTTAGGGGGTGGTGAATTAAGCGATGATGCCGAGGATGTCGGTTTCGTTGATGATGAGGACGTCGTCGCCATTGAGCTTCACTTCCGTGCCGCCGTATTTGGAGATGAGGACCTTGTTGCCGACCTTGACGGTGAAGAGCGTGGTCACGTCTTTGCCTTCGTCATCTTTGCCGGTGCCGAGTGCGAGCACTTCAGCTTCCTGCGGTTTTTCTTTGGCGGTGTCGGGGAGGAAGATGCCGCCAGCGGTTTTTTCTTCGCTGTTGGAGCGCTTCACGAGGACGCGGCGTCCGAGGGGTGTGATGGAGGTAGCCATAGTTGGTCTGGTTTATGCTTTCAGGGTTTCTGGTTCTGGTTTGGTTTCGGGTTGTCTGCCCGGCCTGCTGTCACACGGGTTGGTGTGTCGGCTGGCCGGGCGGAAAGTGGGGAAAGTTAGTCGGGGAGATTGGTTTTGGGGGCAGCTGGGGCAGCGGCGGGGTTGGGGACGATGGAGACGCCATTAGGGGCGCGGTCGAGGCCGCCGTAGCTGATGTCGGGCGCGGCTTCACCGATTTCACCGACGAGGTAAGCCACGAGCTGCTTCGGCTCTTCAGAGAGCACGGCTTGCAGCATGCGGGACGTACGGGCCTTATCGTAGCTTTTCATGTCGAGATCAAGCTTGGCCGCACCTTCGAGGCCTTTGATTTGCGCGGCGAGATCGACGCTGGAGTTGATCCGTGCCAGCAGCGGCTTGTCCTGCCCGAGCTTGGTCAGCAGGTTGCGCAGCTTGGAGTTCACCTCGGGCACATTCAACAGGTCGGTGGCAGTTTTGCCGGGATATTGGGCGAGAATGGCCTGCGCCTCGTCGGCGAGATCGCCTGCGGCAGGTGTGGGAGCACTCAAAGCTTCGGTAATGGCGGCTTCGATCTTGCTATCGGAGACCACCGCAGCCTTCGGAGCCTCGGGAGCAGCCGGTTTGACTGCTTCGGGCGATTTGCCGCAGGAGGCGAGCAGCAGCATCGCAAGCGCGGTAGCGATATGGAGCGCCGACGAGTCGTCGGCAAAGAAGTTTTTGGTATGCCGACGAATCGTCGGCGCTCCATAAGATGAGGCGGACGTCTTCATGAGGCGCGAGGAGCGAGTGCGGCGTTGGAGATGTCACGCAGCGCGGTTTTCACGGCCTGCTGGAAGGTGGCGAAGGACTCATACTGCGGAAGCAGTTGTCCGGTCATGCCGCGCATGTCGGTGGCATTTTCCAGACGGCCCATGACGAACCAATGGTCCTGGCCCTGATTTTCGATCAGCGACCGGATATATTGGATCTCGAGCTTCTTGTTCGTGATCTGGTCGTTCGTGTCGGCGCTTTGATTGGTGAACTCTATCAGCGGCTGGCGGCACAGCAGGATGCCATAAGCCTTGTTCGGGGCCAGAGAGCAAGTCACGGAATACTTTGCCTGTGAATCCACCAGCGTATCGGACGGATCGGTACAACTGATCGCCAACTCGGTTTGATCGAGTCGGGCGCTCGCACCCATCGGGTCACGCTTGATGCGGAAGCCCTCGGCCTCGGTCAATGCGGTGAAGCATTCGACGATCTGGTTCAAGAAACGACGGCGGGTGGCCAGCAGGAGTTCGCCATGCTTCTGGAGGAGGCTTTTGGCCTCTCCATCGAGTGCTGACAATTCCTTGAGCGCCTCCAAACTCATCGTGTTGTGGGGGTGGAGTTCATCACCATTTTCCTGGCATCAGGAAAATGGTTCGGGAACATGTTCCCGATGTCAGGAAATTGATCGGCGCCCGCATTCGTGCCGGAGGCACGAGAGAAATTAGCCGGTGGTGCAACCACCGGATCAACGCGATTCCCCATCGTTGGAGAAGGGAGCGCCCTGGAGGGGCGCGAGAAGCGGGCGGAGAACGGTGATGTGGAGTCGCCGCACGCTTCTCGCGCACCTGCCGGTGCGCGGCGGGAGAGAACGCTGGGAACGCCGCATGAACCGGTGGTTTCACCACCGGCTACCATCTCGCGTCCTTCCAGGACGCCATTGAGCGGCGATCTGGGGCGAAGATGCAATTGCCTGGTTGGCAATGACTGGGCAGTAGTTTCAAACATTATCAGTTCAATCTCGTGTCTTTTCACGCTCACGAAGGCGTGCATTCTCTTCGATCAGATCTTCGACGGTGGACCGCGAGCCAGTGGATAGTCTGCTCAACTCATCTTCGAGCTTCAACTCACGACGGTAGCGTTCAGATTCTCTCCGTCTGTCTGCTTCTTGATATTCCTTTTTGTCTGCCAAGCTTACTTCGACATGCAATGCCAGACCCCATATAGCACCCGCAAACACGATAGACTGAACAACTTTGTTCGCTGAAGATGTCGAAAGAGACCTTAGCCAACAGGCCGCCACAATAACGGATGGGACAAAGAGAAGGCCGCATGACAAGAAAAAGGAGCCGCCGTGCATTGGGCCAGAGACAATCTGGAAAATCGTCGTCACAACAATTGCAATGGCTCCCGCAAAGAGCAGTGCGTGCAATTGAGTTATCTGTGGCTTATTTTCCATGAATTTACACAAGTTGTTTAACTCACTCGGGACGTGGTGTTCTTGCGCTTCTTCCAAGACGCCGTTCGTCGGCGTTCCGGGCGGAGAAGTGGTTGCTTGCCTGGAGGGCAATGACTGTAGAATGCCGCCATGTTGTTAAAATGTCAGGTGGTCATGCCACTTGTTCAGCGAAAAGAATGATGTTGCAGCCTGCTTTAGCTCATTGGCCGCGTGATCCCAAAAAACCACGCAGACTTTGTAGCCGAGGCTTTTGAGCTTCTCGACGATTGGTACAAAATCCTTGTCACCAGCGACGAGAATGATCTCGGAGTTCTGTTTATCAAGCCCGGGAGCGTCGAACATCATCTCGACCGCGATTGCGACATCGACCTTCTTCTCTTTGCCAAAGTACTTGTCGAAAGTGGTAACCTTGAAGCCTTTGCTTTTCACCATCTCCCAAAAGGAATCCTTGGGAGGCAGCGAACCCCAAAGTTTGGCTGCTCCGATTTCATGCCGTTGACCACAAATCAGACCGTGAAGCCTGCCGTAATCAGGCTGCCATGATATATCGACAATACCTCTAGACATGGCATCCACCAAATCGGTGGCTGCCTTCTTCTTCACGGCAGCAAGCCGCTGGCCTTCGATGAAGAAGTTCGAGTTGTCCACGTATGTGTAAGTGAGCGTCGGCATATTGATTCCTCACTTGTCCTTGTCCACGACTTCGAAGTCAGCATCGACGACCTTGCCCTTGTCCTGCGACTTCGTTTCCGAAGCAGCGACATCAGGACCAGCACCACCCATGTCGGGCATGCCACCGGGGGCACCGGTGGTGGCTCCAGCGGCAGCGGCGGCTTGATAGGCGGCGGCGAAGAGTTTTTCGAGTTCTTCGGTCTGGGACTTCATCTTGTCGGTGTCACCGGATTCGACGGCGGACTTGAGGCTGGTGAGCTTGTCCTTGATCGGGGCGAGCTGGTCGGCGGGGACTTTTTCTTCCCATTCCTTGAGCTGCTTCTCGATCTCGAAGCTGAGGCCTTCCGCCTTGTTCTTTACTTCGACGGCTTCTTTGCGCTTGAGGTCTTCCTCGGCGTGCTCTTCAGCGTCGCGCTTGGCTTTTTCGATCTCGTCCTGGCTAAGGCCGGAGCTGCCCTGGATGGAGATTTTCTGCTCTTTGCCGGACACTTTTTCCTTCGCGGAGACGTGCAGGATGCCGTTGGCGTCGATGTCAAAGGTGACCTCGACCTGCGGGACGCCGCGCGGTGCGGGCGGGATGCCGTCTAGCTTAAAGGTGCCGAGCGTTTTGTTGTCGCGGGACATCGGGCGCTCGCCTTGAAGGACGACGATTTCGACGCCGGGCTGGTTGTCGCTGTAGGTGGAGAAGATTTGGCTGTGCTTCTTCGGAATGGTCGTATTGCGCGGGATCATCGGCGTGGCGACACCGCCAGCGGTCTCGATGGAGAGCGTGAGCGGGGTCACGTCGAGCAGGAGCACGTCTTTGACGTCACCTTTGAGCACGCCGCCTTGAATGGCAGCGCCGATGGCGACGACTTCATCTGGATTCACGCCCTGATGTGGGTCTTTACCGGCGAGTTTCTTCGCGGTCTCAACAACCTTCGGCATGCGGGTCATGCCGCCGACGAGCACGAGTTCGTCGATCTTGCTGGCGTCCAGTTTGGCGGCAGCGAGGCAATCCTTCACCGGTTTGATGGTGCGCTCGAAGAGGTTGTCCGTGAGCTGCTCCATCTTAGCACGCGTGAGCGTCTTCATGATGTGCTTCGGCCCGGTGGCGTCGGCAGTGACGAAGGGGAGGTTCAAATCGTAGCTCTGGCTGGAGCTGAGGGCGATCTTGGCCTTCTCCGCTTCTTCCTTGATGCGCTGAAGCGCGTCGGGCTGGCCACTGAGGTCGATGCCGCTGTCGGCTTTGAATTCGTTGACGATCCAGGTGATGAGGGTGTTGTCCCAGTCGTCACCGCCGAGGTGCGTGTCGCCATCGGTGGCGAGCACTTCGAAGACGCCGTCGCCGATTTCGAGCACGCTGATGTCGAAAGTGCCGCCGCCGAGGTCATACACGGCGACTTTTTCGTCGGACTTGCTATCGAGACCGTAAGCGAGGGCCGCAGCGGTGGGTTCATTGATAATGCGGCGCACATTGAGGCCAGCGATTTCACCTGCGGCCTTCGTGGCGTTGCGCTGGCTGTCATTAAAGTAAGCCGGCACCGTGATAACGGCTTCGGTGATCGTTTCGCCGAGCTTGGCTTCGGCGTCGGCCTTCAGCTTCGCGAGGATCATCGCGCTGACTTCCTGCGGGCTGTAAGTCTTCGTTTCGCCGCCGACTTCGACCTGCACATGAGCATCGCCATTAGCAGCGGCCACGATCTTGTAGGGCATGCGCTTGTCGGCTTCAGTGAGCTCGACGAATTTGCGACCCATGAGGCGCTTCACGGAGAAGACGGTGTTGCGGGGATTAGTCACCGCCTGACGCTTCGCAGCCTGGCCGACGACGCGTTCGCCGCTCTTGGTGAAGGCGACGACGGACGGTGTGGTGCGTGCGCCTTCTGAATTTTCGAGCACCATCGCTTTGCCGCCTTCGAGGACGGCCATGCAGGAATTCGTGGTGCCAAGGTCAATGCCGAGGATTTTGCTCATGATGTGTGTTGGGGGAAAGGGTTTGAGATGGGGTTTTGGTGCTCTTTACTTGGCTAGACGCGTGCCAAGTGGGGTCGGCGGCGCTGGAAGCCTTGATTCTGCGAGGTTTCAGCGTATTGACCGCAAAGTGCCGCCGGCTTGAAATGAGGCCAAAGTGCCAAGTTTTGGCACAATTGCGCTGGCACTTGGCACAGTTGGGATAGAGCGCACGCGCCCTCACGGAAAAACTGCCAGGCTTGAGTGTGAGTGGCGTGCAAGACGCGTGCGCCCTCTTTGTGAAAAGATTCACAATCTGTTTGCCGCTCCTTCGCACGGGGCGTAAATCCTTGCTGTCTCAAACCCCCTTGTCCCCCATGGTCGCCCCCGCTGAGCAAACTCTTGCTGCTTACGATTCGAAAATCGAAGGCAATATCATTTTCACCAAGATGGACGCCGCCATCAACTGGATGCGCAAGAACTCCATGTGGCCGATGCCGATGGGTCTGGCCTGCTGCGCGATCGAAATGATGGCTGCTGCATGCAGCCGCTACGATTTGAGCCGCTTTGGCATGGAGGTGATGCGTTTCTCCCCCCGGCAGGCGGATGTGATGATCGTGGCTGGCACGGTGACCTACAAAATGGCTCTGGCTGTGAAGCGCGTGTGGGATCAGATGCCGGAGCCGAAGTGGTGCATCGCCATGGGGGCCTGTGCTTCCAGCGGTGGCATGTATCGCAGCTACGCAGTGCTCCAAGGCGTGGACCAGATCATTCCCGTGGACGTTTACATCTCCGGCTGCCCGCCACGGCCTGAAGCCTTGCTTGAAGGCCTTATGCGCCTGCAGCGCAAAATCGAAACCGAGCACTCTTTCACCGATCAGAAGAAGGAACTCATCGCCCAACTCACCGCTTAATTATCTACGACCATGAATGCCGCCCAAATGGCCGAGGCCCTGAAGCAAAAATTCGGTGATGCTGTGCTCGAAGTGAAAGAATTTCGCGGTGAGCAGACGCTGATCGTCAAACTCGCCAGTGCCAAGCCATTGCTCAAATACTGCCGCGACGAACTGGCTTTCGATTATCTCGTCGATATTTCCAGCTTGGATTACCTGGGCAAAGAGCCGCGATTTGAGATGGTTTACGAGATCTATGGCTACGGTCACCACGAACACCTTCGAATTCGTGCTGCCGTGGCTGAAGACGAAGAAGTCCCCACCGTTAGCGACATCTGGGCCACCGCCAACTGGCATGAGCGTGAGGTTTGGGACATGATGGGCATCAAATTCAGTGGTCATCCCGATCTGCGCCGTATTTTGATGTGGGAAGGCTACCCATACTTCCCACTGCGCAAAGATTTCCCTCTCGAAGGCAAGCCAAGCGACATGCCCGACGTTGGCTTCACGAAAACCGCCCCTATGGCAGACGGCCCCTTCGTCACCAGCCCTGGCGTCGGTGATACGGTGACTCGTGAGCCTCGCTCTCGCAGGCCGACGGAGTAGTTCTCGGCTCACGAACGCACAAAAAAGGAAGGGTTCTAGAATTCGTTTCGGTAGATGTTTCTTGGGTGCCGAAAGAGCTTCACCACGCCAGTCGTTCACACCCGCTCCCGCATTTTCTCATCATGACACGCACCCACCTCACCACCGTCCTCGGTCTGGCGCTCGCCACGGCCGCCTCTGCTGCAACCACTGATTGGGCCACGTTCCGTGGTCCAGCAGGCAATGGCATCGTCCCCGCTGTGCCTGGCGCCAAATGGAGCCTCAAGCAGGTCTGGAAATCGCCCACGAATCTCGGTTTCAGCTCCTTTGCTGTCGCAGGTGGCAAAGCCTACACGCTTGTCACTGGTGAAACCGATGGCAACACCGGCGAAGTGCTCGTCTGCCTCGATGAAAAGACCGGCAAAACACTTTGGAGCAAGCCCCTCACCGTCATCGCCAAATACGACGGTGGCGGCGACGCTGGAACGCAAGACAACAAAGGCGGCGACGGCTCACGCTCCACGCCTGTGATCAACGGCGGCAAAGTCTATGTCATCGACTCGATGCTTGGAGTCTTCTGCTTCGACGCCGCCAGTGGTGATAAAGTTTGGAGCCATGACGTGATGAAGGAAAACGCCGGTGTGCAAATCAAGTGGCACAATGCGGCCTCCCCGCTCATCGACGGCGACATCCTCATGCTTGCTGGTGGTGGCAAAGGCGAAGGTCTCATCGGTTTGAACAAGAACACCGGCAAAGTCGTGTGGAAAGGCGAGGACGACAAGATGACCCACGCCACCCCGGTCCTGGCTGACATCCTCGGCGTGCATCAGGCCGTCTTCTTCACGCAGACGGGTCTCGTTGGTGTGAATCCGCTGAAGGGCGATGTCCTCTGGCGTGCCGCCTTCCCTTACAAAGTCAGCACCGCTGCCTCGCCGGTCGTGTTTGAAGACATCGTCTATTGCTCAGCCGGTTACGGCGTCGGTGCTGGTGCCTTCAAGCTAAGCAAAGCCGGCGGCAAACTCGAAGCCACACAGATCTGGCGTCGTGAGAACCAGTGCTTCAACCATTGGAGCACCCCGGTCGTCAAAGACGGTTATCTCTACGGCATGTTCAGCTTCAAGGAATACGGTGCCGGCCCTCTCGCTTGCGTGGACATCCGCACCGGTGAAGACAAGTGGGCGGAAAAAGGCTTCGGCCCCGGCCAGGTCATCCTCGCAGGCGACAAGATCATTGCCACCAGCGACAAAGGCGAAATCGTCGTCGCAGAGGCAAAGCCCGACAAGTATAAGGAAGTGGCGCGCAAAGACGTGCTCGACGGCAAAGTTTGGAGCTATCCCATCCTCGCCAACGGCAAAATCTTCGCCCGTAGCACCGTGGAAGGCGTCTGCCTCGATCTAAACTGATCTCATCATCACGAAAATCTGTCTCGAAGCCCGGAGCCAAAAACTCCGGGCTTCTTTTTGCCCTGTGACCGTGCAGCCTTGACGCATCCGGCCCTCTGGCCGACTCTGAAATCTCGCTGGCATGAAGTGGCTGCAACGTGTGATCCAAGCCTGGCAAAAGGCGCGTGAACTTCCCTACTTGGGAAGAGGCTCCTTCGCGGTCGCCATCGGTTTGCTGATTTTGTCCATCATGCTGGGCTGGCACCGCACGCATCCTGATGACGAAGTCGGAGCCGCGATTCAGCAGGCGCAGTTGGCAGAAATCTCCGTGCCCAAAAGCATCCTCGTGCTTGCCAACGTCCTGCCTTATCTCAATCTATGGGTCACTTTGGGCGTGCCGGTGCTGCTGCTCGTCATCTGGCGGCGTTGGGGCGATTTAAAGCGCCTGATGTTCCCGGTGAGCGTCGCCGCTGTCTCCGTGGCCTTGTGGGCCATTGCCAGCGATTTGGTGGAATACATCGCGCATTCGCAAATGACGGAAATGGGCGAGCCACCAGCCCCGGTAGCGTTTGCGTTCAAACTTGTCTTAATCGCGCTGGTGCTGATCTCGGTGCCGCTGGTGTTGCTCTATTATCGGCGTATCAGCCTCTTGGAGCGCTACACCCTACAGACTTTCCTGCATCCGCTCGTGTTCTGCTTTGTGTCATTTTTCTCCCTATGGGTCATCATGGACCTGCTGGACAATTTGAAGGACTTTCAGGAGTCCAAATCCAGCGCGGGCGATGTAGTCCGCTTCTACCTCGGCCTGCTGCCGCATGTCTATACGCAGATCATGCCGGTGGCGTTGCTGCTCTCGGTGCTCTATGCGCTTACGCGCATGTCACGTGCCAACGAGATCATCTCCATGCTTGGAGCGGGCCGCAGTTTGTTTCAGGTGCTACAGCCCATTTTTATTTGCGCCCTTTATGCCTGCGTATTGAACCTCGCGGCAAACTATTACTGGGCACCACGTGCGGAGGGAAATCGTGAGGCCATTGTCCGTGCCATGAGCGAGCATGCGGCAGATTCCATCATGGCTTCCTCGATCATGTTCCATGATGCGCAGACACACCGCACATGGTATGTGGGCACGTTTCCATTCTCTCTGCGTAGCGGACGTGAGCGCATGCATGGGGTCCAGATTCGTGAAGAAAACGCCGATGGCACGCCGTCACGCACTATCCTTGCCCCTTCTGCAAGCTGGTCTCCTCGCGTCGGTTGGCGTTTGTATGATGGTAGCGAGATGATTTACCAAAAGGGCAGCGTCGCCGCCATTCGTCCCTTCCCGCAGAACAAGGACGGCCAGCACATTCTCGAAGCACCCAGCTTGGAGGAAACGCCCTGGAGCATCGTCAGCTACGCCCTGCATGCGGATTACATGGGCGTGCCAGAGATCGTCTCTTACCTGCACGCGCATCCGAAGGCTGCCGATGAAAAACTCGCGCCCTTCCGCACGCATTTCTGGCATCGTTTCGCATTGCCGTGGCAGGCGCTCGCCCTGATGCTCGTCGCTGCGCCGCTCGGGGTGGCGTATTCACGGCGCGGCTCTGTGGGCGGCATTGCTGCCAGCGTGTTCATCTTTTTCGTCTTCATGTTTGTGAACAATCTCTTCCTCAATCTCGGCAAAGGCGGCCATCTGCCGCCTTGGATCACGGTATGGATGCCGCATCTGCTGTTCGGCTCACTCGGGCTCGTATTGTTCCACTACCGCTCGCAGAACCGCGATCTGCCCAGCTTCAAATTCAAACTCTCCAAGCTCAAACCGCAGATTGCACGCCCGCGCAATCGCCGCACACCGCTGCCGGATGCCTCCGCCACTTGAAACTTCCCACCTGAAACTTTAAACCTCGTTGATGCAGCAAAACTGGTCCATCCGCAGCCGCGCCCATGAATGCGCTCTCACCGGCCGTCCGTTCGAGGACGGCGAGAGCTTTCACACCACCATCCACTTTGATCCGCAGGAAAACGGCTACGTGCGCCGCGATGTGTGCAACGAAGCTTGGGCGCAGGAACTGGAGCAGCGCCAGCCCGTCGCTTCATGGAAGACCGTGTATCAAAAAAACTTCGTTGAGGCCAAGCCCGAGATCGCGCCGAAGGAAAGCGCGCAAGCTTTGCTGCAACGCTTCATCGAAGAAGGCGATCCCCGCACCGACAACGCACGCTACATCCTCGCCCTCATGCTCGAGCGCAAACGCCAGCTCGTGCAGACCGCCGAGAAGGAAGTCGATGGCAACAAAATGCTCTTCTACGAAAACCGGAAGACCGGTGAGATCTTCATCGTGCGCGATCCCGAGCTGAAGCTCGACGAAATCGCGCAGATGCAGGATGAAGTCGCCACGCTGCTCGCCTTCGGTGGCCCTGCGGCTGATGCGGCGAAAGCAGTGGGCGTCACGCTGACCGTTGATGGTGTTGTTCCGGCCTCGGATGCTGCTGAACCAACGGAAAGCACCCCAGAAGCCGAAACCGCAGAGCCAGATGCGGCCGAGCCAGAAAACACCGAAGCAGCCACCGCCGAAATCGAGGTGGAGATCACCACCACCGAATCCAGCCACGAACCCTCCAGCATCTAGTATCCAGACCATGTCCCTCCAGCAAGACCGCGAAGAACTCCGCCAGATTTTGAAAACAAAGTCCGTCAAGACGGGCAAATTCACCCTCGCCTCAGGCAAGGAGAGCGATCTCTATGTCGATTGCCGCGTCACCACGCTTGATTCGCGAGGAGCCGTGCTCGTGGGTCGCGTGCTGCATGACCTGCTGCGCCAAGAAGAAGCGAAACGCGGCCTCAGCATCGGTTCGCTCGGCGGTCTGACGATGGGCGCAGACCCGATCACACTCGCCGTGGCGATGAGTTCCAGCATGGCGGGCGATGCGAATCCCGTGCAGGCCTTTGTCGTGCGCAAGGAGGCCAAAGGCCATGGCCGCGGCAAACGCATCGAGGGCAATTTCAAACCGGATGAACCCATCGTCGTTGTCGATGACGTGATCACCACCGGCGGCTCGACCTTGAAGGCGATTGAAGCGATCCAGGAAGAAGGCGGCAAGGTCGCCTTCGCTCTCATCCTCGTGGATCGCAGCGAAGGCGGACGCGAAACCATCGAAAGCGCAGGCTATCCAGTGGTCGCCGCGTTCACGCGTGCCGACTTGGTGTAGAATCGTTTTGCGGTACGACAGACATTAAGTGTGGATAAACAACGTTCGACGAAAATAGTGAGCCAGTGAAAAGGTGTGCTCGGATCATAGGCTTACTTGTTTGGCCGCTTTACTTAAAGGACCTCTATCTGATTTCTTTGGGCAATGATCGGCTCGGAATCTTGTGGAGCCTCGATGTAGTTTTCTTTCTGCTGATTCCCTCGGCCACTCTTTTTCTCCTCACCAAAAGCGGAAGACTCGAAGCATCAGTGATCGGATTGAACGTTTTTCCAAAACTTATCGATTTTCTGGTTGGAGTGGGTCTCTGTGCCATCCTACTTCCGATCTTTTCCTTCTTCCTAATTCCCACGCTGGAATCGGTCTTTAGAGGAAGACTTTTTGTGGGGTATGACTTTCCTGATCGACAACCTTTGCGATTTATTCTCATCATCTACGCAGCTTTGTCAGCAGGAATCCTCGAGGAGATAGTCTATCGTGGCGTTGTGATCTCTGAACTTCAACGAGCTTCACTTCCACCAGCTCTGGCCGTGGCAATTTCATGTCTGATTTTCGGCGGAATTCATTGGGGTGAGGGACTTGGGAAGGTCGTCGCGATGGCGCTCTTCGGCATGCCATTCGCCATCTGGTATGTTCGGAGGCGCTCGCTTTGGGCTCCGATTATTTCCCACACACTGTACAACCTTCTTATTTATTCGGGAGCTGTCTGACATACGCGTCGAACAAGTCGGCGATGGACGAGCCAGACCCCGTTGCGAGTTGATAGACTTCCCTGATTCGAATCCTTATCCTCCAATCGAGGTCGCGATCCCGGATCGGCCCGCCATGACGCAAACGTTAGGAGGCATCAGGCCGATGCTACTTGATCCGCACCCGCGCGTAATAGATCGCGGCTTTGCCTTCGTGACTGGAATAATAGGTCACATGCAGCAGGTCATCGTGCCAGTAGAGGCCGGGATAGCTGCAATCGCCTCCGCTGGGCAGTTCGAGAATGGATTTCAGGCTGGTGGCCGTCATCGCATAGATCACCATGTGCGGGCCGGGGGTGGCACCCAGGCCACGTGAGGCAGCGATGAGTTTGCCATCGGGCAGTTCGATGAAATTCGGGCCGCCGAGCGGCAAACCGGTCGCCGCCCAGGTCCAGTCACGATACGGCGCTTTCGCCATGCCGATGACGCCTTTGCGATCGCCGCCCTGACGGCTTACCAAGGCCAGTGCGCTGCCGTCTTTGAGGAAACGCAGCGTCGTTTCGCCCGCTTGGCCCGGCACGTTCATGATCGAGGAGAGCTGCCACACGGAGCCGTCTTCACTGGCATAGGTTTTCAGGGACCACTCCTTCTCCGGCGCGGGACCACCGGAGTTCGGGTGGATGTTGTAGCTGACGCCGTAGAAGCGTTTGTCCGCCGGATTGATCGAGACACGCCAGAGCCAGTCGCCTTTGGCCAACAGCTTCTGCATGGGCGTCCAGACCTTGCCGTCCATGGTGGTGGCATAGCGCGGCTGGCGGCCCTGCGCTGACTGGCCGCCGCAGAGCAGGTACAGGCGTTTGCCATCCGGTGTGAGAATGAGTTTGGGATCACGCAGGTCCATGCCGCTTTCACTGATCGTGACGTGGTCGATCCAGTTTTTACCACTGGCCGAAATCAGGATGCGGATGATGCCTTCGCCTTTGTCGCCAGCGGCTGCCTCGCGGAAGCAGCAATAGAACAGGTTTTGAAAGCGTGTGAGGTCGGTGAAACCGTTGTGCGGGGCCTTGTACCAGATTTTTTCCACGGAGACGAGTTCCGCGACCTGCGCATGCAATGTGGTGGCGGCGAGAATGGCAAGAAGGGTGAGGCAGCGGATCATAAGGCTCAATCGTACGCAATCGCCGCCGAGTTTCATCGTTTCTTTGGCTGGGTGGCAAAGAATAGCGCGATGCCGAGGCAGGCGACGAGGAAGGTGCCAAACGTGAGCACCGTCAGAACAAGGTCGCGCAGGTCCTTGCTGGGGATGAAGCCGAGCTTGTGGAAGTTCGTGAAGATCGTGGCTTCAAACTGCCGCTGCTTGTCGGTATGACGCGTGACGCTGCCCGTCGTGGTCGAGACATAGACGCGCGTCTCAAGCGCATCGCTCGCATCAAAGCGATACACCGGCAGGATGCGGAAGATGTTGATGTACTCGGTGTTGAAGGCGGTGAGGAAGTCCGTCTTCTTCACTGCGGCTCCGGCGAGGAAGTTTTTCGCGATCTCGGCGGCGTAGGCTTCATCCATCGCAGGATCGACCTTGCCATCGACCGCGCTCACGTATTGCGGCCCACGCGAAGTCTTGGTGTAAATCTGATACCACGGCTGGCCGCCAATGCCGCGCAGGTTCACCGCCTGCACCTCGGGTTTGTCTTCGGGCAGCTTCGACACCGCCTCCGCGACGCTAAGTTTGATCGCATTCACATCCATACCGCCGCCAGAAGGCCGTGCGGAGGGCGGCGGTGCCTGCGTGCGCGTCATCATATTGTGAATGACACCGCTGCCGGAAGCGATGAGCACGGAGAGACTGAAGAGCAGGCCGAGCCAGCGGTGGAGTTTGCGGATGAGACGGGAGTTCATGGGAAAATCGATTTGAAAAGAAGGTAAAGCAGCTGGGTTTCGCAATTGGTGACGGAGCGCGAGGTCACCACCTGAACTCAATGCCGCCATAGAAGCTGCGGCCATTGCCAGGAAGGAAAACATTCGTGCTGCCGGCGACGGTGGCATTTTTCACCACGCTGGTCGTGGGTGAATAAGTTTCGTCGGTGAGGTTGCGAGCCTCGACATAGAAGGAGACGCCCTTTTTTGTGCGATAGCCGATTTTCAGACCGAGCAGCGCATACGGATCAGCGAACGTGGTGCGGGCGAAGTCGGCGGCATACTTGACCGGTGACCACTCGACGGTTGGTCCGACGTAAAAGCCGCAGGGATGCTCATACATCACGTCGGCGCGATAATAGATCGGCGAGACGCCGGGCAGCAGGCGGTTGCCATACGCCGCGTCCTTGTTGAAGTGGAAGTTGTTCCAAAGAAAATTCTGCCGGAGCACGACACGATCATAACGCTCCGCTGAAGCGGTGGTCAGATTGCGCAGCAGGTCGGCATTGAGGCCAAACTCGATGCCCTGATGAATCGTTGCGCCCGCGTTGGTCGTGGTGGTCGGTCCGCCGGCCACGCCGGTGGCAAACATTTCGCGCTCCACCCACGCATAGTAGTAGCTGAAGTCCCAAGCGACACGTCCGCGCTGACCACGAGTGCCAATTTCGAGCGTCGTGGCGGTCTGCGGCTTCAACGGCAGCAGACCGCTGGCGCCGAAGGGCACCAGCTCGCCAAAGCTCGGTGGCTCGAAGCTGCGGCTGGCATTGAAGTAATACTGCGTCTGCTTGTCCGCCTCATACAGCAGGCCGAGTTTCGGGCTGAAGCCCCAGGCTTCAAAGCGGTCGCTGTTATTCACGAGATTAGGCAGTCCGGTGAACTGTCCCGGTGGATTCACGCCGCCAAACAGGTTCTCTTCATTCAAATCACGCGTCACATACGACACCTGCGCTCCGGCAATGAGCGAGAGCTGGTCCGTGAGATGCAGTTGATCCTGAAAGTAGAGGTTCAGGTTGGTGGACTGCAGCTTGTACTCCGCCACCTTCGCGCCACGGGTGCCGCCGATGTTGAAGAAGCGGTTGTCCTGCGCAACGCCATACATGAAGCCCGTGCCAACGGTGAGTTCGTTCTGCAAACCGAAGAGCTGCCCTTTGCCATCGTAGCGCAGATCGAAGCCAAGATCGTTGCTGAGCTGGTCGATCACCTGGAAAATCGGATGATTCAGATCCTTCCACGACCAAAACGTGCTCAACGTTAGCGTGTTGTCGCCGCCATCGCTGTAGGTCAGCTTGTCCGCCAGTCGCAGGAGACGATAATTGCGCTCCTGAAAGCCTGCACCTCCAGCTACAGTCGGAATCATATTCCCAGGCGCGGCCCGCTGCGGATTGCTTTCCATCTCCGCCTTCGTCAAAGAGCCTGGAAGCTGCGATTTGCTATCCACATAGGTGATGTAGAAGCGATTCTCCAAGTTCGGGCTAAGCTTCGTGCCGATGTTGGCGAAGACGCGGAAGCTTTCCTGCTCGCTCCAATCACGGAAGCCATCCGTGTGCGAAGCGGTGATGCTGGCATACACATCCGTGTTGCCGCTCACGAAGCCGGAGGAGATCTGTGCCCGCTGCGTGTTGAAGCTGCCGAACTCGAAACGTCCTTGGATCGGATCTGCGGTGTAACCCGTGTTGGAGATGAAATTAACCGCACCACCGAGCGTGGCGGAACCGTATTGCAGCGCGTTGGCACCTCGGAAGACCTCAACGTAACGTGAGGTCAGCGGCTCCACCGCCTGCATGTCGAAACCGCCGTCCGCCAGATTCAACGGCATGCCATCCTGCATCAGCCAGATACCGCGACCATGGAACGTGCGCTGAAGACCAGAGCCACGAATGGAAAGGCGAGACTCCTCAGCACCGAAGCGTTCTTGAATCAACACGCCTGGCGCAAAATCCAGCGCGTCCTTAAGCGTGGCGGAGCGTCCGCGTTTGTACTGCTCGGCATCGACAATCCCTGCGCCACCGGGAACTGATTTCGCGATTTGTTCCTGCCGGGCCTCGAGGCTCGGAACCGTGAGTGACGGGGATTCTTTATCTGCTGTGATGACGATCTCCTGGAGCTGAGTCGGCGTTTTTTTCGTGGGAGTGGCGGTCTGCGCGAGCACGGCACCGCTGAGTGAGAATAGAATGAGAAAAGGGAATGGTTTCATGCAGTGAGGAAAAAGGCAGCCGCAAAAAAGGCGGCATGCGCATAGGGGAGGCCGGACTTTCCGGTCCGGCGTGTCAGATCACCGGCTTGAATGCAGCCGATCTACAAGGTTAAGCCAGGCCGCGTCGTGGCGGTGGCGTCTCCGGCATCTCGGTGCGTCGCACCATCGTTTCACGAAGCATCGCGAACGAAATTTTCTCTCCTGCGGGGGCGATAAACTTCGTGAGCACCACGACCACCGCATCCATCTTTTTCAAAGACTGCCCCGTCTGCTGCGGCTGCTGTTGATCCGAATCACGGCCTTCCTTCACCTTCGCACAAAGCGGGCAGCCGTGCTGCCCGTCGAAGGTTTTCTCCACCGCCTCGATCACCGCGCCTTCACGCGCGAACGAGATCAACATTCCCGTCCACGCGATGCCTTGCAGTAGCGCCCAGTGCATGCCGAGCGAGAGACACACCACACCAACAATCCCCAGCCGCGCAATGCGCCGGAGAAGAGATGAAGGTGTGCGAGAGGACATGGCGGGCGAGTATGAGAAGCGCAATGCTTGGTGTCAACCACGCTACTTCATCGTCGGGAACGAGGGGCGTTCAAAACCTCCACGTCATCGACACACGGAACATGCGCGGCTCGATGGGATGCACATGCACGTCGGAGACAGGGGCGGCTTCACCTGGAAGCTGGGAATCGTAGAGGTAAGCGATGTCGTTGTCGCTGCGGTTGATGAGGTTGAGGCAGTCCACGGCAACCTCCCAGTTCTTGCGCCGGTAACCGACGCGGGCGTTCACCTGGAAGGATTCGCGGGCTTTGACATCGAGCGATGTATCCAACGGACGTGCACCAAAGTAGCGACCTCGCAGCGAACCGAAGAATCCCTGCGCACCACCGAGGGTGATGCCGCCGTTGAGTGTGCATGGAATAGAGTTGGGGATTTTCTGGTTCGGCGGCGTGTCACCACGAAGGCGCGCATCCGTGAGCGTCGCTTCCAGATCAACCATGACCCATTCCTCGGGTCGCCAGTAGCTGGAGAGTTCGATGCCCCGGCGCACCGAGGCTGGACCCGGCTCAGTGGTGCCAGCATCGCCAACGTAGATCAGCTCCGAGTTGCTGCGCAGCAGCCAGAACGAGAGCGTGTTTACCAGCTTGGGGATCGATTCATTGCGGATGCCAAACTCGGCTCCGAAAGTGCGCACGAGCGGATCAACGCGATCAGCTGGGCCGCCGGTGGCGGGATCGGTGACGATGTTCACGCCACGGGCATCGTTACTGTGAAAACCCATGCCGCCATTGAGATAGAATTCGGTTTTGGCCCATGGGCCGAAGACCATGCTGAGCTTCGGACTGACGATGCCTTTGGTCAGTGAGCCGGCATTCTCCGGCAGCGTGCTGTTCTGCACGTTGAACTGAAACAGATCACCGCGCAGGCCGGGTATGATGCGCAGCCAGCGCACAGGCTTGAGTTCCGCCTCGGCGTACAGGCCATAGGTGGATTGGGTGATGTCATCCTGCCGCACCGTGTTCCAGCGTTCACGCTTCGAGGTGTTGTACAGGCCAAGACCGGTGATGATGTCAGTGCGCAACTGCATACCCAGCGTGAAGCGCTGCTCCTGGCCCAGTGCATCGAAGTGCCAGTCACGCGCCAGTTCGCCGCCGAGGAACCAGCGGTGGTCGCGCTGCTCGAACTGGTCGCCCAGCGTGTCACCGCGGGCGATGCTGTCGAGGAAGTAGGTGAAGTTGGAGAACAGATCGAGGTCGTAAAAGCCCGCGTAGGCGTTGGCACGCGTGGTGGTGCGGCCTTCATTGCGCACCCAGTCGAAAGCGAGGCTGTAACGCTGGCTGTTGCCGCCATCAGTGGGATCGAGCGAGCCATAGCGACCGATGAGACTGCCCACCGCACGCTGCGGTACCTGATCCGTGGAGGTCCATTTGCCGTGATAGCCCATGAACGTGAGATTGATCTTGTCCGTGGCGTCTTCCCAGTGCCAGCGCACCGTGCCATTCAGACGCGTGGCATCCGAGTTCACGGTCCAGGGGCCGTTGTAGTACTGATGCTCCAAGGCCGCGGTGAGCTGACCAGCACCGGCTTGGATCGTGTCTGCAATGAGCGTGCGCGAGTACTCATACTCGCCCCAGGTGGTGGAAAGAATACCCTGCGGCAGCGCATCCAGCAGCTTGAAGCGTGCGGCCCCCGTGGAGCTTAAATCACCATGCTGGGCGAAGTAATTGCCCTTCCAATACTCTAGCTCGCCGATGAGTTCCGGGATGATGAAATTCGTGTCCGCGTAGCCCTGACCATGGGCATGATTGCGCAGGTTGATGGGCATGCCATCGACGTACATCAAGAAATCTGTGCCGTGATCGAGGTTCGTGCCGCGCAGGAAATACTGGTTCGCCTTGCCATCACCGCTGTGCTGCGTGGCGATGAAGCCGGGGATGCTCTCCAGCAGCTCTCCGCGTCGCGAAAATGGTCGCGCCAGCAATTCCTTCGCACTGGTCTGTCCCTTCGAGGCGGAGGTGGCGATGCCGATGAGGCTCTCTGCCTTGCCCTCAATGATGATTTCACCCAGTTCCGTTGGCAGTTCCTCAGTTTTCACTGGGGCCTGTGCCTGAATGAAGCCTGGTAGTAGCAAGGCGGTGATGGAAATGGGGAGAAAGCGTCGGCTCAGCATGCGTGGTGTGCGGTTGTCACCTCCTCAAGACGACATCCTTTTCGACACCCCACAAAATGGCATTAAAAACCAGCGTCAGTTGCAGAATCAGCTCTCTTCGTTCCACCATTGCAGCAGCATTTGCCGCGCGCGATAAAGACGTCCTTCCACGCCGCGCACGGAGCAGTTGAGAACCTCGGCGCACTCCTCATGGCTCAAGCCTTCCATCGTGGTCAGCATGAGCACGGCACGCAGTTTCTCGGGCAGCACGGCTAGTCCACGCTCCAGCTTTTGCATGTCGCTATTGAGCTCAGCATTCGCATCCGGTGAGTTTTGCGGGCATGGCGGTGACTCTTCGACATCGTCGAGTGCAATCGTGTTCTCACGCTGACGGGAAGAACGCGATTTCAAACGATCACGGCACAAATTCAGCGCGATCTGATACAGCCAGCGCGAAAACTTGGCGCGGCCCTCAAACTCCGGCAGCGCCTGCCACGCTCGAACAAACATGTCCTGACAGACCTCGCGTGCATCCTCGGCGCAGCGCAGCCAGCGGCAGCAGAAGCCGAACAAGCGCTCCTCATGCTGCTGCACCAGCCATTCAAATGCCGCCATGTCACCCGCCTGTGCGGCACGGATCTTTTGCTGCTCCACGTCTTCCAACGTCGCAGCGTCCGGCTCTGTCAGCAGGAGATCAATGCTCGCGGGTAAGGCTGTCATGCGTCCACTCCAAAAGTTTTTTCGCCTGTGCTGGTCGCAGGTAGCGCTTCATGGCAAAGAAATGATCCAGCGTCATGCGCTGCAATTCACCTTGGACCTTGTTCAGTCGCTCCAGCGCGGCTTTCAGCTTTGTATCGTTGACATTGGCCTCTGCAATCGCAGCGGCCACTTCAAGACCTGCTGCGCGAATCTCGTTCCTCAACTGCACACGTTGCTGCTCAAACTCTGCTTCAATCGGCTCCAGCTTATCATGCTGCTCCGGTGTGATGTCGAGATGCTCATGCATCCATGCATGGAAATCCATTTCCGTATGATCATGTGCATGACCTTCACCATGCCGATGCAGTGCCCAATCAGTCACGAACAGGGCCGTTCCACCCGCCAAAAGAGCGGAGAAGATCATCGAAATCAGCAGCCATTTCACGCGCGCGGTCATTTCGGCAATCCTTCGCGGAACAGATTCATCGTTGGTGGCGTGGTGTGCGTCGTATCGCGCGAAGCCAGTGTCCATCCTATCATGCTGGCGGTCGCCACAGCGGCAACGGTGGCCAGGATCAGCAGCCATTGAACAAATGAGCGCCAGCGCTTCGCTCTGCCATCATCGGTGCGCACCCTCGCCATAATGGTGTTTTCCATCGACGCAGGCAGCGCCGCAGGCAGGACCGAAGCGGCGCGCTTGAGGATGTGGCTGAGATCGTCGTCGTTCATGTCGGAGTGGCTACACGGGGTCTTTCGCTGGTTGAAGACTACTTCATCGTTTCAAACCACGCCAGCAGGTCGAGAATCTGTTCTGCCTTCAATGAATTGAGCAAACCGACCGGCATGGGCGAGATTTCGGAGATCGTGCGCTCCTTGATCATTGCCTTTGCGATCTCGCTCTTCTCCGGAGCGAGCGGATTCGGTCGCAGCACGACGCGTTCGTCATCCTCGCTCTCCAGACTACCCGTGATCGTCTTCCCATCGCTCGTTTTGACCGTCACGTAGCGGAACTTCTCGTCGATGAACTTGGACGGATTCAAAATGTGATCCAGCAAGTCACGTCGATTGAAGCGTGCGGACACCTGCACCAGATCAGGCCCGAAGACACCCGCTGGCAGCGATGGGTCGTTGCTCACACGGTGGCAGAACACGCATTGCGTGCGAATCAGCGCATCCTTGGCACTGTCGCGGTTACGCGTCTTTGCATCCATCTTCGCTAGGAGTGGTTCCAGGTCTGCGAGCGTCCAGTTTTTGAACGAATGTCCCGGCAGCGCATGCGGCGAGAGCGCCGCAGGCTTCGTTGCTTGAATCACCGCTGCCAGTTGCACCGCTTCTTCCGGCTTCAAAGCCGCCGCCAGTTCGCTGCGCGTGTCGGCGATGGCTTTGAAGAAGGTGGACGCGCCATTCATCTTTTCCGCCTTGTTCAACGCCTCGAACGCGACCTTCCGTTGCTCCAACGTCCAGCCGTCTTTGAGATAGCGCAGCATGAAGGGGTAGTAGAGCAGGTCTTCGGAGGAAGTGGCTGCCTTGAGCAGCGGCATCGTTTTCTCAATGACCGTGGGGGATTTCAAATAGACCAGCAGGCGGCAGGCTTCGCGGTTTTGCAGGCTAGCACTTTCCGGGGTGATGATTTCTCCCTCCCAACCCGGCACCGGATAGTGCTCCTCCGTTCCGGCCAGCAAACGCTTGCGATCCTCCTCATTCGGCTGGCCAAACCTCGCACAGGCCACGGCGACGATTCTTAGAGTCAGCAACCGTTCCCGCGTATGTGGCACATACCACGGAAAGCGCGTGTTCAGTCTGTGAAGAATCGGAGAGAGATCACTGGCATCACCGACACGCGCCAAAGCCAGCAATGCCGGCAGCGCAGTGGAGCGATTCTCTTCCGTGAGCGCTTTCTTCCGCCATTGAGCCGGGGGAACGCGCTCAAGCGCCATGCGCGCCGCATTGGCCACCAAGGGCTTGTTGAAAGAAGACAAAAAATTCCAGACCCATGACATGTGCGGTTCAGGATCATCATGCGGAGAATATAAATACCCCTTCAATTCCACGAGATGGCGGAGCTGGCTCATATAATCCAGATCAGCCCCAGATTGAGATTTTGGCTCGGTGTTCTCGTTGCCCGCATAAGTGATCCGATAAAGTCCACTCTGTGTTCCGCGGCCGCCCGTGATGAACCACATGGCTCCATCAGGACCAATGCATCCGTCCGTCACGTTGAGCGGTCTTCCCGAGACAAAGGGTTCTTGCTCTCCTTGATACCACACTGCTGCATCGTTGAGATGCACGGCAATGATCCGCCCGTAGCTCCAGTCGAGAAGAAAGAGTGCGTTTTGATACTTCGCTGGGAACTCTGCCTCATACCCAAAGAAAATCCCCGTCGGCGATGACAGCCCGATGTCGATCACACTCGGCAGCGTGTCGGCATACCACGCGGGATAACGACCGGTGCCGCGACGCCAGCCGAAATCGGCGCCGGGAACAACGTGCAATACGCGCGTAGGCATGTACCACGGCGTGCCGACATCGCGTTCCATGTCGGCGTCGAAGGTGAAGAGATCGCCTTCGTGATTGAACGCGATGTCGAGCGGGTTGCGCAGACCACCGGCGAGGAGGGTGACTTTGCTGCCATCGGGCTTCACGCGCAGGATGTGGCCAGCGGGAAGCTCGACGTTGCCGTCGAACATGCTGCCATCCCACGGATTCGGGATGAGCTGGTCGTTGGCGTAGTTTTTGAGAGGCGAGTCGGGGGCGATGTTCTTTGGCAGCAGGACATTGTTGCCGTGGGCGACGTAGATGTCGCCATCGGGGCCGAGTTTGATGTGATTTCGGCCATGACCGACGCCGCCTTCGGTGCGGACGAGTTCTTGGCGTTCGTCGAACTTGCCATCGTTGTCTTTGTCGGTGAGGCGGATGAGGGCCTTGGTGTTGTTCGCGTTGGCGAAGAGGGAACCGTGCGCGTATAGCAGCCCGCGGCACTCCAGCAGCTCGTCGTCGATGGTTTCCATCTTCTGGTCACCGCTGCCGCTGATCGTCAGCCGCAGCAGGCCCTTCTTTTCTTTGCCCAAGGTGATGCGGCCCTGCGGATCGAAGGCCATGGAGACCCAGGAGTCCTCACCGGGCTGTGATGAGCGGATGAGTTCGGCTTTGAAGCCGGGCAGCAGCGTCAGCGTGGCCGGATCGGTGGCTTGATTTTGTGCGCCGGGCTTGGCGAGCTGCCAGGAGTTGTAGGCATCGAAGGTTTTCTTCAAGTCGAAGGGATCCGTGGCCGGATCGGCGTCGGTGGAGCCCATGACGCGGGCATTTTGCCACGAACTATCGGTGACGATCCAACGCACGGCGGCCAGGTCGCCATTCAGTTCGAGCAAAGCGGCTACTTTGGCCTTCGCAGGCGCGCGCAGGCCGATTTGATGCGATTTGCCGTCGCTCAGTTGCTCGGTGAGATCGGTGCCGGTCGCTGTTTCGGCACTTTTCACCGTCGTGATGCTCTTCCCGTCGAGCAAGATCTCCACCGCAGCATCCGTGGCGGTCAGGAGCACAGCTTTCAGCATTTTGCCTTCGTGTTTCACCTCTTTGGTGAAGCTGATGCCAGTTTCCGACGCAGCCAGCCACATCGGCGACGGTGGACGATTGGCGAGCTGGGCGAAGGCGTTTACCGAGAGCAGCAGGAACAGGAGGCAGCGAGACATACGCAAAGAACGTGCGCAGCGGCAGAAGACTGTCGGCGGAGCTTAAAGCGATCAAGTGCCGACGGTGAAGGTGACGTTTTGAATCTGTGCGCGGTGCAGCGAGTTCAATACATCGATCACGCGCTCGTAGCTGGCTTGCTCTTCGGCCTGAATGGTGACGAGCACGGATTGCTTCTGGTTTGCGGATGAGGTCGCGAGCCGGCGCAACGTTTGTGTGAGTGTCGGCAGCGATTTATCGCGTGGGGAGTCGAATGACTCCTCGTTCAGCGTGACGGTGCCGTCTTCGAGGATGCCAATGGTGATTTCATCAACGGGAAACCGCACCATCGGGTCGCCGGGAGAGGGCAGTTTGGTGATCAGCTCGCGCTCCACCTTCACGGTGCCGACCATGACCATGAAGAACAGCATGATAACGAAGACGACATCGATCATCGGGGCGATTTGGAAACCAAGAGCGGTAGTATCGGAGTGGATCAGGCGTTTCATAGCGTGCAGGAGGGGTGGTTTGAGCCTCACGTGTGAGGGAATGAAATCTTGGGGAATGTTTTAACTACCCGCGAGCAGCAAAAGGTATAGGTGGCACGTATTACCTGACGTTCTTAGGAACGACGGCTTGACATCCTTTTCAAAATGCGTCAGCTAACAGGACTGTGAAAAGCAAAATCTACATACTCGACGACCACCCTATCGTTATCGAAGGGCTTAAGAAACTAATCGACCAGCAAGAAGACTTGCAGGTTGTGGGCAGTGCTGAAGACTCTACCGCCGCGCTACAGCAGATTGCCAAGCTCAAACCCGATGTGGTCGTCCTCGACATCACTCTGAAGGATCGCAGCGGGGTGGATCTCATCAAAAAGATCAAGTCCAGCCATCCTAACATGCAAGTCATCGTTTACTCGATGAACGACGAAAACGTGTACGCTGAACGCTGCCTCCGTGCTGGCGCGATGGGCTATGTTATGAAGGGAGAGCCAAGCACCCGCGTGCTGCAAGGGTTGCGTCAGGTCGCTGCTGGTTCATTCTTCTTCAGCGCTTCCCTCCTCGGCAGCATTGTCTCCGGTGGTGGCCCACGTGGCGGCTCCCGTGGTGAACCCGCTCGCATGCTCAGTGACCGTCAGCTCGAAATCTTCGAAATGGTCGGACGCGGTTTTGATTCGCACAGCATCGCCGAAAAACTCACGCTCAGCGCGAAAACGGTCGATGCACACAAGGCGAATATTCGCCAGAAGCTCGGCCTCGCCTCCGCACGCGAACTGCTCATGGAAGCAGTGCGCTGGGTGGAGAAATAGGATCGAATTTCTGCTTCAATCTCTACAGCGGGCGATGCATATACATCGCCCGTTTTTTTTGGCTCTCTCAGTCATCCGCTACCGCATCACGGTCGGCTTTCGCCATGACGTTCAGGTGCTCTTTCATGATAGCAAGCTGTTCGGGGTTTTGTGCGGCGAGATCGTTCGTTTCATAGGGATCGGTGCGGATGTCGTATAGCTCGAACTTCGCCTTTTCGTTTTCGCCATGCACGATGAGTTTCCATGGATCACAAAGCAGCGAACGTGATTTGAAGCCGGGTGCCACGGTGTAGAGCGTGCGTGCCGGTGGTGCGGCGCCCTCGGCAAGCTGCGGCCATAGGTTGATGCCGTCCCATTTCAGATCCAGCTGCGGCTTGTATCCTGCCAAGGCACAGAACGTTGGCATCCAGTCGATGATCTGTACCGGTGCATTATGCTTCCCCGTCTTGAGTTTGCCCGGCCAGTTCGCGATGCAGGCAACGCGGGTGCCGCCTTCATAGACGCTGCCTTTTTCATTTCGCAGGGGTTTGTTGTTGCCGGGCAGTGCGCCGGTTGGGTAATCATCGGCAGGATAGGTCTGCCCACTGTTCTCGACAGTGCTGCCGCCGTTGTCACTGGTGAAGATGAGCAGTGTCTTGTCGCGCTGGCCGTTTTTTTCGAGTGTCGTGATGATCTGACCGACGGCGGCGTCGAGATGCATGATGCAGGCAGCGTAATGACGCGGGACATCACCCGTGATGCCCGCAGGGATCTTCGCCAGCCATTCTTCAGGCTCCTTGATCGGCAGATGCACCGCTGTAAACGGCACATAGAGAAAGAATGGGGCGTCTTTGCGTGCCGCAAGCCATTCACAGGCCTCCTTCGCGATCAAATCAGTCACATGGCCGGTTTCGGTGAGTAGTTTTTCATCACGGTGCCAGGTCTGAGAGAACTCTCCCTTTTTGTATTGGTGGTCATACGGCCCTACTCCGCCTGCCAGAGACCCATAGCTATGATCGAAGCCGAAATGATTCGGCCCCCACTCGGGTCTCGAGCCGAGGTGCCATTTGCCCGTGATGCAGGTGTCATAGCCTAGGCTCTTGAGCGCTCGCGGTAGTGTCATGGTGTCCCAAGGTAAAGCACGGCTGTTTTGTGGTGTCGTGACGCCGAAACGGCTCCAGCAGCGGCCTGTCAGCAGCCCGGTGCGCGTTGGACTGCAAACAGGTGCAACATAGTGCTGAGTGAGTTCCACGCCTTCACGCGCAAGTTGGTCAAGATGTGGCGTGGGTGCGCTCCCGCCGTGGAAGGCCACGTCCGCCCAACCGAGGTCATCAGCGATGATAAAAACAAAATTTGGCCCTGCCGCTATGGCCTGAAGGCAGGAGGCGAAAAACAATACCAAAGTCATTCTCATCATGCGCAAACGCCGTGTTGAGTGCTGATCTCGCACGAAGGGTTGCGCTCTTGAAACCGCTGGGGCATAGACAGCCTATGGGTAGCGCTACGAAATCCGCCAATTTTTTCAAGCGTGCCGGGCAGTGGCTGCTTTACGCGCTGTTTCGGTGCGTTGAAGGCGTTTTGACGCTGCTGCCGCTGCTTGGGGTCTGGTATCTTGGCCGCGCGCTCGGTGGCTTCGCCTATTTAGTAGCGGGCAAGTATCGCAGGCTCGCGTTGAACAACCTGCGCATCGCCCTTGGTCGTGAAAAAAGTGAGTGCGAGCGTCGTGGTATCGCGCGCGAACATTTTAAGAGCTTGTTCGCCAACATCCTTTGCGGTTTTAAATTGCCGCTGATGGCGGAGGCCGACGTAGCCAAGCGTGTGAAGGTGGAAGGTATGCACCATGTCAAAGAAGCCTTCGACGCTGGTCGGCCTCTGATTCATCCCATCATGCATGCGAGCTGCTGGGAGATCATGACGCAGGTGCCTTCGCTCTACGTGTTCGGTCACAAGCCAGCAAGTATTTACCAGCCGCTGCGTAATCCGTTCCTGAACGCCCTGCTGCTGCGTCGTCGCGAGAAGCTCGGCTATAAGTTGTTCGATCGGCAGGAGGGCTTCAATGCTCCGATTCGGTTTGTGCGTGAGATGGGCATGCTGGGAATTCTCGTGGATCAACATGCGGGCTATCATGGCGTTTGGTGCCCGTTCTTTGACCGTCTCGCCTCTACCACCAACATTGTGGCGCTCTGTGCCATGCGCACCAACGCCGTCATCCTCCCACTGATGGTTTATGATAATGGTCCGGCTCGCTGGCGATTCGTCTGCCAGGGACCTTTGCTTACCAGCGAGGTGAAACCGACCATTGATGGCATCACGATGGACATCAATGACGCAGTAACACGGTTCATTCGTGAACAGCCTTCGAACTGGTTCTGGGTGCACAATCGCTGGAGAACGCCTAATCCGTACTTCCTGCTCACGAACTCCAGCTACCGTCGCGGCGTCGCCTTCCCAGTCGGTTACGACATGAGTCGGCTACAGCCATTCGAGATCCTTATCCGCAGCCCCAATTGGCTCGGTGACGCTTGCATGGCCTTCCCGATGGTTCGGGCGATCAAGCGTGGCCGTCCTGACGTGAAGATTACCGTGCTCGGCCCGGACAAACTGGAAGAATTATGGCTCTCCATGCCGGAAGTCTCGCGCTACATCGGCAAACCGGCCAAAGAAGGTTGGTTCGCCGTTGCACGTCGCATCAAGGCCACCGGCGTGCCTTTTGATGCCGCTGTGCTTTGCACCAACTCCACACGCAGCACCCTCGAAATCTGGCTGGCAGGTATTCCGCGTCGTGTGGGTTTCAAAGGTTCTTTCCGCCGGAAATTGCTCAATCAAATCGTCGCAGAGCCGGTTGCTAAAGGCGAGACACGGCACCACGCGCATCGGTATCTTCACATTGCGAAGAGCATCGGTGCCGACATCGACCAGCCTGGCCTATGGGACGCTGGATCTGCGCCGGTTTCATCGGATGGCACTATTCGTGTCGGCGTCTGTGCTGGAGCGGAGTATGGGCCGGCGAAACGATGGCCGCTGGAACGTTTCGCTGAGGTGGTGAATCAAATCTCCGCGCAACATGCGCAGTTTCAGTGGCGGTTGTTTGGCGCTCCAGGTGAGAAAGAAATGGGTGAAAAGCTCTCGGCCATGTTGAAAGCACCGCATGAGAACTTCGTCGGCAAAACGCGGCTCTCGGAGCTCATCGCGAAGTTGCGTGAGTGCCAGCTTCTGCTCACCAATGATACTGGCACGATGCATCTGGCTGCCGCACTCGGTATTCCGACGGTGAGCATCTTCGGCTCCACCTGTCCGATTGAAACCGGCCCGCTTGGTGATCGTCACACCGTCATTCAGCACAAGGTGCCGTGCAGTCCGTGCTTCGAGCGTGAGTGTCCGTTAGGCCATTACGACTGTATGACGAAGGTCACACCCACTGAAGTGGCCGCTGCGGTGTTGAAAACGGCGGGCGTGAGCAATTGAGGTCAAGATCATCGCCGCTGGGTCGTTCTCATCGGCCCATGATCCGTGCACTCATCTTTTTTTGCCTCGCTGCTTCCGTTTTAGCGAAGCCAAACATTATTTTCATTCTCAGCGACGATCTCGCGCAGGGTGATCTCGGTTGCTACGGCCAGAAGCTCATCAAGACGCCGAATCTCGACCGCATGGCGAAGGAAGGCACGCGGTTCACGCAGGGCTACTGCGGCACCACCGTCTGTGCGCCGTCGCGTTCGTCGTTGATGACGGGTTTGCATTCGGGGCACTGCCCGATCCGTGCAAATCGCGAGATCGGCAAGGAAGGCCAGAAACCGCTGCCTCCGGGTACAATCACGGTGGCGAAGATTCTGCACGATGCCGGTTATGCGACGGCCTGCTGCGGCAAGTGGGGTATGGGCATGTTCGATACGACAGGCAGTCCGCTGAAACTCGGGTTCGACCACTTCTTCGGTTACAACTGCCAGCGCCACGCGCACAGCTACTTCCCGACGTATCTCTACAATGATGACAAGCGGTTCGACCTGCCTGGCAACACCGTCAAAGGCATCGGCAAGACTTACGCGCAGAATTTGATCGCCGATGAGACGCTCAAATTCGTGCGCACGAACAAGGACCGGCCGTTCTTCCTCTACTACTCGATTACGTTGCCGCACGGGAATCACGAAATCGACGATCTCGGCATCTATGCGAAGGAGAACTGGACTATGACGCAGAAATCGTATGCCGCACAAGTCACGCGGCTCGACAGCGATTTTGGACGACTGCTGGACCTGCTCAAGGAACTCAAGCTCGACGAAAACACGCTCGTCATGCTCGCTGGTGACAACGGTTCGTCGTTCGATCCGAAGTCCGAGGTCGGCAGCCTGTTTGATCAAGCCTCCAACGGCCTGCGAGGCTACAAACGTGGCCTGTATGAAGGGGCGCTGCGTCAGGCTTCCCTCGCTCGCTGGCCCGGGAAGGTGCCAGCTGGTCGCGTGAGTGATGAACCTTGGGCTTTCTGGGATTTTCTGCCCACCGCCGCCGAACTCGCCGGTGCTCCGATTCCTGCCGAGTGCAAGACGGACGGCTTGTCGTTGGTCTCCTTCCTCCAAGGTGGCCCGGCACCGCAGCGTGATCACTTTTACTGGGAGCTCCACGAAGGCACCTCGCTGCAAGCCGTGCGCTTCGGCGACTGGAAAGCCGTCCGCAACGGCCCCGAGCGCCCCATTGAACTCTACGATCTCAAAACCGATGCCGCAGAGTCCAAGGACCTCGCTCAGAGCAAGCCTGACCTTGTCGCCAAAGCCGAGGCGCTGATGAAATCGTCCCGCACGGACGATCCTGACTGGCCGCTGGTGCAGAAGAAGCCGGGGAAGGGGAAGAAGAAGTGATTTTAGGTTTCCCTCGTGGCAACTGATCATTAGGAGCGTTTATTTTGAAATTCCATGGCCTTGAGAGTGAAGAAGGCTTGATAATCTATGGAAATTTTAATAGATTTGGCTTCACATGAGTTTTTCAAGCCTCAATGCCACTTTATCTCCTTCCGGATTGCCCACACGGTCCGGGGAACAGTTTACCCATGAACTGGCGGCTCTGGCGGAGGACATCCAGCGCACCAAGGAGTGGTTCAATGCTCAGATGGATGCCCAACTTGCCAGTCTAGAGCAGCTACACGCATCCATGCAGGTGGATGTTTCTGAGTGCGGCAGCCCAGTGGCGACCTTGTTCGAAGCACCGCACCCAGTGGTGGTTGAGCCATCAGCTCCAGAGCCAACACCTGCGCGCCATGGCAGCAAGCATCAGGCGATTATTCTGCCGCCGACTTTGACCGCGACTCTCGATCCTCAGCTCGAACAAATCACTCTGCACGAATTGAACAACGCCCTGTCATTGGCGTTTTCAGAGATCTCCGCACGTGGCGGCATGCTGGGCTGATTTCCGCACGGCTTTGACCTCTGCGCTGATTCTTCAGCAAGCTCGGCAGCATGGGCGACGTACTTGAGCGCTCCTCATGAACACCATCTCTGACCCCGCAACCGCCTCACGTCGCGAATTTCTCAAAACCACCACGAAGACCGCCGCAGGCCTCTCCGTGCTTTCTGGCATCAGCATTCCTTATGTGCATGCCGCCGGGAGCGACGAAATCCGCACCGCTTTGATCGGCTGCGGTGGCCGTGGCACCGGTGCCGCGAGCAATGCGATGGGCATCCAGTCGCGCATGACTCGTCTCGTCGCGATGGCCGACGTGGCCGAGAACCGTCTGAAGGGCAGCTTCGAGGCGCTCAGCACGAAGCATCCCGATCGTATGTCCGTCTCCGAAGACGCCAAGTTCATCGGCTTTGATGCCTACAAGAACGCCATCGACAGCTTGCGCAAAGGCGACGTGGCCATCTTCACCACGCCAGTGGCCTTCCGCTGGGTGCATTTCAAATACGCCATCGAGAAGGGCGTGAACATCTTTATGGAAAAGCCGATCTGCACCGACGGCCCCACCGCACGTCGCTTGCTCGCTTTGAATGAAGAGGCCAAAAAGAAAAACCTCAAAGTCGGCGTCGGTCTGATGTGCCGCCATTGCCGCGTGCGTGGTGAACTCTTCAACCGCATCCAGGACGGTGAGATCGGCAATCTGCTCATGATGCGCGCCTACCGCATGCAAGGGCCCGTTGGCTCTGCCTTCACGCTGCCGCGTGATCCGAACGTCGATAAGAGCGAACTCGCCTGGCAGATTCAGCGTTTCCACAGCTTCCTCTGGGCCAGCGGCGGCGGCTTCAGTGACTTCAACATCCACAACATCGACGAAGCCTGCTGGATGAAGAACGATTGGCCTGTCGAAGTGCAAGCCAGTGGCGGCCGCAGCGACCGTGGTGATTACATTGATCAAAACTTCGACCACTACAGTTGCGAATACACCTTCAAGGACGGTGCCAAGCTCTTCCTCGAAGGCCGCACCGCCATCGGCACGCACAACCAGTTCGCCACGCAAGTGCATGGCACCAAGGGCAGCGCCATCGTTTCCACCGCCGGCCACTTCCCGTCGAAAGCGATGACCTTCAACAGCCAGAACATGCAGCGCTCGAACATCATCTGGCGTGGCAAGCAGCCCGAGCCGAATCCATACGATCTCGAGTGGCAGGACCTCGTGGAGGCCATCATCAAGGACAAGCCCTACAACGAAGTCGAGCGCGGCATCAAATCCAGCGTCACCACCGCCATGGGTCGTGCCGCCGCGCACACCGGTCAGGTCGTCCGTTACGACGACTACATCAACAGCGCCTTCGAGTTCGCCCCCGGTGTCGATAAACTCACGCTCGACGGCCCTGCCCCCCTCATCGCCGACGCCAAAGGCAAATACCCCGTCCCACAGCCCGGTATCCTCAAAGATCGCGAGTACGCCATGGAGCCGCAGGCCAATCCCTTCCCGCTCATTCCCACGGCTCCAGCCCCGGTGGCCGAACCGCTCACTCCGCCTGAACGACCCAAGACAGCGCCGAAGAAAAAGGCTAAGGCTTGAGATCGAAATTTCCTTCCGCCGGAGCCATGCGATTGGCTCCGGCAGGAGGATTCAGACAAGAATCCTGCTTCTTGAAGGGCCAAATCTGCTAATCTAGCAGCTTCAGGCAGCGTTTAGGCTTGACCACCAAGCCACAAAACGCTGCTTTAGCTCAACCGCATCCTGCCATGAAATCCGCCTCGCGTTTCCTCACCCTTATCGCCACTGGTCTGTTTACCGTCACCGTTGTGCATGCACAGCTCGCAGAGGAGTTTCGCATGTGGACCAACACCGCAGGCAAGCAGATCGAAGCCACACTGGTTTCCGTCGATGCGGTGGCGAAGACGCTGAAGATTAAGATGAAGGACGGCAAAGAATTTGATGTGCCGATTGCTACTCTCAGCCCTGCTGACTTTGAATATGCCAAGACACGCTACGCTGCGATGCAGGCTGCTCCTGCTCCTGCGCCTGCGCCTGCAGCACCAGCAGTGGCCATGCCCGCGACACCTGCAGCCACTCCTGGTGCACCGCCAGCCACGCCTCCTGCCGGAGCACCTGCGGCTCCCGCCGCAGCACCGAAGGCTGCCGCGAAAGTCGCTAGCAAACCAGCGCCACCACGTCCTGCGCTCACCATTGTGCCTGTGTCGAAGTACAAAGCACCTTCGGCCAACGATTACCTCAGCGGCATCGCGAAGGTCCGCCCACGTCTGTTGCAAAACGCGGCGGGCTGGGAGGCGATCAAAGGCCAACTGGCTACAGACCCAGTGCTGACGAAACTGATGACGAATCTGAAGGCTTCCGGCGAAGACCTGCTGAAGGATCCCGAATTGAACCGCATCAACGGCGAAATAAAAGGCACGGTGAGTGAAGGCTCACGCGCGATCTACCGCATGGGCCTGCTGGCAGCATTGCATTATGGCGATGGCGATCTGAAGTGGAAGGAACGCGCTGTGCGCGAGGTGATTCTGCTTTGCGACAAGTCCAACTTCCGTGATTGGCACCCAGATGAATGTCAGGCGGTGGCGGATATGGTGATCGCGGTCTGTCTCGGCTATGACTGGTTCCGCGACGGGTTCAATCAAGAGCAAGCCAAGGTGATTCGCACGTTCCTGCTTGAGAAGGGAATCGATGCACTCGAGGCCCATGTGAATGATGAACCGGTGCCACCGAGCACGAAAGGCGTTTCGGGTGGCCAGACTGCACCAACCAAAGCTGCTGCCAAGGGAAAGTCCAAAGGCCCACCCGCCAAGGTTGAAGATGTGCCACCCGGCGGCGAAAAAATGGCGGCGGCTTCTGCACTGTTAATCGCAGCAATCTGCTTCGCTGATGAGGATCCAGAAATCGCGAAGAAGTCCGCTGCTGCTGGAGCCAAAGTCTTTGGTGAAGGCATCCAACGCTTTGCCCCGGCGGGAGTTTGGCCCGAAGGCCTCGTGGTCGGTGATGCCGTGATGGATTACGCCTCGATGGTGATTCAATCACTGCGCAGTGCGACGGGCAAGGATCTTGGCCTCAGCATGCTGGAGGGCCTTCCACAGTTTGGCACGGCACGCATGCATCTTTACGGCCCCACGGGCCAGCCGTTCAATTTTGGTGACAATGCTGCGACCGGCGGCACGCGGCCCTGGGTGGCAACATGGCTGTGCAGCGTCCACGGCAATCCCGGTATCCCTGCGGTTTCTGCCGGTGCCAAGATGGCTGTTTCCACCTCGTATTTCAGCGGCGTCGGCAACTACATCTACTACAACCCGCATGCCGCTGGTGATGGCAAAGCAGACAGCATGGAATACGCGATGCCAGGCGGCATTGTGGCCACAGTGCGTTCCGGCTGGGAAAAAACCGATCTGTTTGTGGGGGTCAAAGGCGGCGACAACAAAGACTACAAGGCCCAACTCGACATTGGTAGCTTCGTACTGGACGCTGGCGGTCAGCGTTGGGGGATTGAGCTTGGGGCGGAAGCAGATCGCGTCACCGGCTATGAAGTGAAACCTGGAGCCGACCGCACGAAACGTTTTGCCAACTATCTCGCTGGCACTGCGGGACAGAGCACCCTGATGTTTGATGACAACCAGGACATGGAAGCCAAGGCCGGCGTGTTGATCAATGCCTCCACACCCGAACGCGGTGTGGCCGTGGTGGACATGACGAAAGCTTATTCCAAGTATGCGAAGGATGTGCACCGTGGGGTGATGGTGGTGCGTGCTGCCAAGCCATATCTGGTGATCCAGGATGATTTGCAGGTGAAGAACAGCAAGACGCTGACTTGGAACATGCAAACAATGGCAGACATAACCACCGAGGGGGCTACTGCCAAGCTCACGCTGGGTGGTAAAACTCTTGTGGCCACGATTGTTTCGCCCGCCGGAGCTACTTTCAGCACCGGCCTGCCTCCCGAGCCCGCCAGTGAGCAAGCGCGCGATCTGGTGAAGGCGAAAGTGAAAGTGCTCAAGGTCGCACTCGCCGAAATCAAAGGCCCGCAAAGTCTCTGCATCACTTTCGCGCTCGATGAAGCGGCTGCTCACACAGCGACGCCGATTGCGACGTGGGTGAAGACGAAATAACACGTCACGGCTTCACGCCCGCGGGTGTGAAGCCTCATAGACTTCCTTCATCCGCTGTGTCGAGACATGCGTGTAGATCTGTGTCGTTGAAAGACTCGCATGCCCCAGCAATTCCTGCACGCTGCGCAGATCGGCACCGTTGTTCAGTAGGTGAGTGGCGAAGCTGTGGCGCAGCTTGTGTGGCGTGAGGTGCACCGGCAGGCCTGAGGCGCGCCAGTACTTCGTGATCACGTCATCCACCGCCTGTCCGGTGATGCGGGTGCCCAGCTTGCTGCGAAACAACGCCCCATCATGCACGCCGGCTTTCGCGCGGTAGTGCTGCACCGCCTCCAACGCCTTGCTGCCCACGGGGCACAGGCGTTCCTTCTTCCCCTTGCCAAACACGCGCACTGTTTCGGTGTAGGTGTCGATGTCGGCCACGTTCAGCGCTACCAGTTCGCTCAAGCGCATGCCGGTGCTGTAAAACAGCTCCAAAATCGCCGCATCACGTGCGGGTGCCCACACCGCGTCACGCTTGGATTTTTCAAGTGTCAGCGGCAGCGTTAGCATCGTCTCCACCTGGCTTACCGTAAGCACCACCGGCAATTTTTTCTCACGCTTTGGTAGCTGCACCTCCAGCAGTGGATTCGCTTTCCAACCACGCCGACGTGTCAGCCATTTGAAAAAACTGCGCAGCGCCGCGAACTGAAGGCGAATCGTCGCGCGACCGCGTTCTTTTTTCATCAAGTCGAACAAATAGGCGCGAAAATCATCTGCGGTGAGTTCGCTCCAGCCTTTAAACGGCGTGCGCCATTCGCGGCACTGCCGCAGCGCTAGCTCGTAGTTCGCCAGCGTTCGCTCGGACGAACGGCGCTCCACCTCCATGAACTCCAGGAATTCGTCGGCGAGCTTGTCAGCCATAGCGTTCAACCTCTCATTGGTTTTGCCCGGCACACGCTGCAGATTTCATCGCCCGAGTCCAGCACGCGGAACTCCAGATGCGAATCGTCCAGCTCCGTCTTTTTACAGACCGAGCACTGATGGAAAAACGTGCCTTGCGGCAGTTGCGCGGATTCAAAACGGGTGCGGCGTGCTAATACACGCGCTTGTTTGGCACGTTCGCTCACAAAGCCCGGCCCGAACGCGATGAGGTAATTGAGATGCCCCGCCAGCACTGGCAGTAGCATTGAAGGGTCACGCATCACCATGAAAGCCATCATGCCTGCGGCAAGAAAGGCCACCCACTTCATTTTGATCGGCAGGATCATGTATAAATAGATTTCCTCGTTTGGAAACAGCGTTGCGAAGGCAAACAGCAGCGATTGATAAAGAAACATACCTGGAGCCGGCCAGCCAAAGATGAGCGCACCGAGCGTGACCACGAACATCCAGCCGAAAATATACAGATTCACTCGGAACGCTCCCCAAGCGGCGTCCAGAGCACGGCCGATCCACATCATGAACAACGTGCCGATCAACGCCCAGATGAGGGAGAAATTGCCGGGAATGAACACATGCGTGATCAGACGCCAGACTTCGCCATGCATCACGCGTGTTGGATTCAGATCCAGAAAGAATAAATAGGCCGCCGCACCTTCCGGCGACATGAACATCACCATGATCAGCACCAGCAACTGAAACATGGCAATGACCTGTACGAGGCCTGGGATGGCGAAACGACCGAACTTGGATTCTAAACCGGGGATGAGGGACATGTAGGGTCTTCCGTATTCAGTTTTCAGGCGTGAGTAAAGAGAAGAACACAACCAACACACGTGGCGGCCACCCAGTCGCGTATGCCGAGGCGATCCGCATCACCGGTGAACCTTAGTAACTTGAATAATGCTCCCGTCGGGCAGCCGTAGCGGCAGTAGGCAAGTGGCGTGATCAACGACCACCCTAAACCCACCACGGCGAGCGCGATGCTCGCCCAACCCGCAACGCGAAACAGATACGCATCGAAGGGCTCCAGTGAGTTCAAATCGACCCGCAAGCCAAACGCCACGCTGAACAACACGAAGGCGAGCAGAACAAACGGCAGCTTCGAAAAAATCGCCTCCATGCGTTTTGACAGCGACCATTGAAACGACAACCGTTTCGCCACCAACTGCTGCAACGCGCCATGAGCGCAGATGTGATGACAATAGAGCTGCTTGCTGGTGAAAATAGGCCCCAGCAGCGCCACCACTGCCAGCAGCACCAGTCCTTGCGCATTCCGCCACGGCGTGCCATGCGCCGCCCAACCAGCCAGCAGTCCTTGTGAGAGCATTTCTCCTGCGATGAAGCCACCGTAGATCACCAGTAGCGCATGATGCAGATGCCGGCACCACGCATGACCACGCAACGACGTGAACGCCATCACGAACGCCGCCAAAATGATGATCACATGTCCCGTGTCCTGCCAGCGCCAGCGAATCAGCGACCACCAGCCGCGTTTGGCTTCCTTCTCCTTGAGCAATGCTTGTGCCCGCCCGCGCAGGCCCTCCGCCACGCCATAACTCGTCTGCGTCGCACCCGAAACACCTTCGATGCCCGCTGCATTGAAGTCGATGTTCGCAATCTTCTCCGTCGTCATGCCATCAAACGTCTTCAAAAACGCCGCATCACCCGTCACGTAGCCAACATAGGCTTCGTTGTCGTAGCTCCGCCTCAATGCAATGCCACGCAGCATCGCACCAGTCGCATCCATCAGCATGAAGGTGTCGCTCGGCCCCTTGTAACCCACCGTGCCATCTGAACTTGGTGCCGTGCGAACTGCCAACGCAATGACAGCACCTTTTGCATCCAGAACCTCCTGCGAACCCGGATGCGTCTTCGATTCGCGCAGCTTCGCGGCCTGCGGCTCCAGCTTCTTCACTTCATCGAGCGTGATCGCATCAGGAAAGCGCAGCGAAGTCGTCGCGCTCTTGCCCAGACGTCTTAGAACGCCTTCCGCAATCGCACTGCTGGTCAGCGTGGCACCTGAAACCGCCTCCACCGGCATATTTGCCATGTCAGCGGCCTTTTTGTCTGTGAACTGCTTGAAGAACGATCGCTTTCCCACCACTTCCGCCACATGATCCGTCGTGTCGCTGCTCTGCAGGATGCGCAGGCCAAGCACTTTGCCGCGTGCATCCAGCGCGATGAGCGTGTTCGTCGGCCCCGAGTAGCCGATGATGTCATCTGCCTCCGGCGAGGTTTGCATCACATGCCCGAGCGTGATACCGGATTCGTCCTTCACGATTTGCATGTCACCTTGCGGCATCAAAACCGCCGCTGCGGGGAAAAAATCTCGCACTCGTTCCACCGTGAGTTCCATTGCCGTCGGCTGATGCGAACCCCGAATCGCAAACACCGCTGCCGCCAGCAACGCCACGCGCCAGAGGCGCAGAGCGATGGATTTCCAACGGGGAGTCGATGACATGCGTAGATTGTTAGCAGCAACGTCCCAAAAGTCACATAAGCTCCTGCATGCCCGCCTACATTCATCACATTGCCACTGACACGCCGCCGTTTCTTTACAGCAACGAGTTCTCGCGTGAGCGTATGAAGAGTTGGGTCACGGAGCCACGAGCGAAGCGTCTCGTGGACATGATTTACGAACGAACCGGCATCGACACGCGGTATAGCGTGATCGATGATTTCTTAAAGAACGACGGCCTGTTTCACACGTTGCCAGACGGCTCGATCAATTCGCCCACCACGGGTCAGCGCAACGCACTTTATGCCAAGGCAGCGCGGGAACTCGCAGTAAAGCTCGCAAAGAAGACGCTCGTCGAGTGCCCACAATTTTTGGCGGGCGAGATCACGCATGTGGTATTCGCTTCCTGCACCGGCTTTGCCAATCCAGGGCCGGACTATCACATCGTGCGCGAACTGGGGCTCAACGAGAGCGTGGAGCGCTATACCGTTGGTTTCATGGGCTGCTATGCCGCTTTTCCAGCGATGCGCATGGCAGCGCAGTTCTGTGAGGCAAATCCGCAGGCCGTGGTGCTCGTGATGTGTCTGGAACTTTGCTCGCTGCATTTGCAAGTGAGCGACAAACCCGAAAGCATCGTCGCGAATGCCCTGTTTGCCGATGGTGCGGCAGCGGCGATCATCAGTGCGCGTGAACCGGCCAAAGACCGGCCCTACTATCGTGTGCATGGCTTTCATTCCGCGCTGGTGCCCTCCAGTGAATCGCACATGGCTTGGGACATCGGCGACAACGGCTTCAACATGGTGCTCTCGGCTTATGTGCCTGATTTGATCGGCAGCAACATCCGCGAGATGCTCGACGGCATCTTGGCCAAACGCGACCTGACTCCCGCAGACATCGACGAATGGGCGGTGCATCCCGGCGGCCGTGCGATTCTAGAGCAAGTGGAACAACACTTGTCACTGCCAGCCAATGCGTTGGAGATCTCACGCAACGTTTTGCGTGATTACGGCAACATGAGCAGTCCGACGGTGATGTTTGTGCTCAAAGGCTTGCTGGAGGAAGCTGAAACAGATCGCGCCATGACCTGCGCTATCGCCTTCGGTCCTGGACTAACCGTGGAGACGGCGGTGCTCGAACGCTGTGGTGCCGTAATTACGTGCAATCCATCTGAGGCCAAGGTTGATTCAATTTCAGAACCAGCTAAAGCAAGCCATTATGCCCATCAGCGAAGAACGCGCACAGGAAATCACCAAGTCACTCAAACGTTGCAGTGATGCCTCAGTAGCTGCCGCTCTGCGCTTCGAAGAAACGCACCATCTGAATGAACTGCCCGCCATCATCCTCGGTGTATTGGAGCGTGATGCGGCCAATCCACCCGCGACGGGCATCGCTGCCGCCGCAGATGATGCGCGGCTCATGGAGGACATCGGCATGGATTCCTTCGGTATGATCGAGGTCGTGATGACGGCAGAGGAAGTGCTGGGCATCACCGTTGCCACCGAAGAAATGAGCAGCATTCGTACGCTCGGTGATTTGAAACAATTTTTACGCACCAAACTCGCGGCGAAGAACGCATGAACCGCGTCGTCGTCACCGGCCTCGGCTTCGTCTCCAGCATCGGCAATGATCGTGCCGCAGTTCTCGACAGCCTGCAGGAAGGCCGTTCTGGCATCGAGTTTCTGCCCGAGTTGGCCGCGGTGAATGACCGCGTGAAGCTGGCAGGCATTCCGAAGGGCTTTGAATTCCCAACGCCTGATCCGCTCGACTGGACCTTTCCCCCGCAGGTGCAATTCAGCCGCACCCAAATGCGCACGCTGGTGCCGAACGTGGCCTATGCGACGATGGCGATGGAAGAGGCCATCAGTGATGCCAAACTCGATCCCTCGCACGTTTCCGGCCCGGAAACCGGCTTATACTGCGCCTCCGCTGGCTCTCCCTGGATGACACAGGTGGCGATGAATTCCGTGATCACTCGCGGCCCGGCACGCACCTCGGCACCCGTGGTCATCGCCGGCATGCCGAACTCGCTGCATCTCAATTTGACAGCCCGCTTTGCTATCAAGGGTGCCTCGCTTGGCTTCAATAGCGCTTGTGCCTCTTCCTCGCATGCCTTGGGTCATGCTTGTGACATGATTCGTCTCGGCAGGCAGAAGATCATGTTCGTCGTCGGTGCGGAGGACTGTCATCTGCACAGCATTCTGCCCTTTGCCTCGCTGCGGGCGCTCAGTGCGCAAAGTGATCCGGCGCTGGCTCCGCGTCCTTTTGATGTGAGTCGTGACGGCTTCATCACCACCGGCGGCGGTGCCGTGCTTGTGTTGGAAGATGCCGAGCATGCTGCGGCACGCGGCGCCACAGTTTATGCCGAGGTTAAAGGCTGGGGCCAAGCCTCTGATGGTTACGATGTGGTCGCGCCTGACCCGACTGGTAGTGGACTGGCGCGTGCGATGACGAACGCGTTAGAAGACGCCAGCCTAGCTGCCGATGACATTGATTACATCAATGCGCATGGCACAGCGACCAATGCGGGCGATCTGGCGGAATTGAACGCCCTCAAAACCGTCTTCACTGGAGATAAGCGGCCCAAGGTGAGCAGCACCAAGGCCCTCACCGGTCACGGACTCTGCCTCGCAGGCGCTTTGGAGGCCGGCATCTGCTGTCTGGCCTTGCGCGAGGGCTTCATGCCGATCTCAGCCAAGATCCAGGAACTTGATCCGGCTTGTGAAGGCGTTTCCATTCTCACCAGTCGCTGTGATGAAGCGCCACGCATTGCGATGAGCAACAGCAGCGGCTTCGGCGGATCGAGTGTGGCGCTGATTTTCTCACGAATTTGAAACTCGATGTCATCATCATCGGTGCCGGACCGGTGGGATTGCTGCTCGCGCTGCTGCTGGGGCAGCGTGGACTGCATGTGCTGTTGTTAGAGCAGCGCACGGAGTTGCCGCAGCAATCGCAGGCCATCGGCATCACCCCGCCATCGCTGGATATTTTGGCGACGTTGGGCCTCGCGGAACACTTTGTGCAAAGCGGCGTCTGCATTCGCGACTGTCATGTGCATGGTCACACGGGACGGCTTGGCCATTTGTCGTTTAGCGAGATCGCCGGAGCGCATCGCTTCATTCTATCACTGCCGCAACGGCAGTCCATGCGGCTGCTGGAAGCAGCGCTGATGCAACAGCCCACAGTGAAATTGATGCGTGGAGTGGAATGCATCGCGCTCTCGTCACAAGCGGATGGCGTCACGGTCCAGACTCCAGCGGCCGAATTTCATGCGGCGTTCGTGGTGGCATGCGATGGCTGCAACAGCCATGTGCGCGAGATGTTGGGCATTCCCGCGAAGCGGCGCGATTACGGCTGCCATTTCGTGATGGGCGATTTCATTGACCACACCGCGATGCGTGATGCTGCGCACCTGTTTTTCACCGCAGCAGGTGCCGTGGAGAGTTTTCCTCTGCCAGAAGGCAAGCGGCGCTGGATCGTGCAAACGGATGACGCTGCCGATTTGGCGCCGCAGGTGCGTCAGCGCACGGGAATCCTGCTCAACAGGACCGATCAACTCAATGTGAGCTCTTTTTCGCCATGGCGATTGGATTGTGAGCGGCTGTATCAAGGCCGCGTGCTTCTATGCGGCGATGCAGCGCATGTGATGAGTCCCATCGGCGGGCAAGGAATGAATACAGGCTTTGCCGATGCTGAATTCGCGGCAGCGATGCTGCATGAGATCTTACGTCACGGTGAGAACGTTGATGACTGGCTGCAAAACTATGAGCAACGACGTCAAACCGCCGCACGCACTGCTGCAAACCGCGCTGAGTTGGGCATGGGCCTTGGCGTCTGGCGTGGCGTGACGCGCAGCCTGCTGCGAGACTTCATCATACGCAGCATCCTTCATTCAGATCATGTGCCGCCATGGTTTGCGATGCAGAACTTGCCATTCAATCGTTTCCAGCCATGAAGCGCATTCTTCTGTCTGAATTGCTCGATACACTGCCGCATAATGACCCTGCTGCGATCCGTGCGCGTGAGGAGATGTTGTTGGTGAACGGTATCATGGGGAATCATCGCTGGATTGAGCGCGTTGTTCGTCGTCATGCAGAAACCGGCTGGCGCATCACCGAACTCGGTGCAGGCGATGGCGAATTGTCCCTGCGGCTGCTAAATGCCGGGATATGTCCTGCGGCAGCGATGCATGCGATGGATTTGGCCCCACGGCCAATACACTGGCCGCAGGAGGCAGCATGGACCTGTGGCGATGTGCTGGCGTACGCTCTGCCTGAGTCTGAGATCGTGGTCGCGAACTTGTTTCTGCATCACTTTACCTTTGAGCATCTGCAAATGCTGGGTGCGCGGCTTTCACCGAACACGCGGCTGATTGTGGCCGCTGAACCAGCCCGGTGGTGGATTCATACGATCCTGGGTCGGTTGTTTTGTGAGATCGCCGAGTTGAATCATGTGCAGCGTCATGACATGCAGGTGAGTATTCGAGCGGGGTTTCGCGGCGATGAATTGCGACAAGCGCTGGGGCTTGGAGATGAGTGGCGGGTGAGTGTGCGATCTCATCCGCTCGGGGGCTACCGTTTCATGGCAGAGCGCTGAGAGTTTGCCGGAAGTGGCGCGTTTCAGGAGCATGTTTCGGTCACTCCTGTTTCTCACACTAGTTTCCTTTTCGCTGCAAGCCGCACCACCCAATGTCCTGCTGCTGATCGCGGACAACTGGTCTTACGCGCATGCAGGTGCCAATGGTGATCCCGTGGTGCGCACACCGGTGTTTGATCGCATGGCGCGGGAAGGGATGCGCTTTACCCATGCCTTTTGCCCGGTGCCATCGTGCTCGCCGACACGGTTGTGCATCGTCACGGGGCGTGCGGCGCACCAACTTGAAGACGCCGCGAGCTTGTGGAGCAAATTTCCCGCGAAGTTCCGCGTCTTTGGCGATGCGCTCAGCGAATCGGGCTATCACGTCGGTTTCAATGGCAAGGGCTGGGCTCCAGGAAATTACAAGGATCATGGACGCGAACTGAATCCAGCGGGGGCAGAGTTTGCAGGCTTTACCGATTTCTTGATGGCGCGGAAGAAGGCACAACCCTTCTTTTTCTGGCATGGTTCGACACATACCGCGCTGAATAAATGGCAGGCAGGTGGTGGCAAGGCGCGCGGCATTGATCCGGCAAAAGTGCGGGTGCCTAAATGCCTGCCAGACGTGCCCGAGGTGCGAGAAGAAATCGCCGATTATCTGGCACAGGCGGAGTTGATGGATGCGGCGTTTGGTGAGGCGATTGCAGCCTTGGAGAAAAGCGGTGATCTGGACAACACAGTGATCATTTACACCAGCGACAACGGCTGGCAGATGCCGCACGGCCTCGCACATTGCTATGATGACGGCACGCACGTGCCGTTGGCGGTGCGCTGGCCAGGTAAAGTCAAAGCAGGCAGCGTGAGTCATGATTTTATCTCGCTGACGGACTTTGCGCCGACGTTTCTCGAGCTTGCCGGGCTCAAGGCGTGGCCGGAGATGACGGGGCGTAGCTTTGTCGATGTGCTGACGGGTAAAACATCCGCCGTGCAGCGCGATCATGTGTTCATCGAGCGTGAGCGGCATGCCAATGTGCGGAAGGGCGATTTGAGCTATCCCGTGCGTGGTATTCGCACAGCAGACTTTTTGTACCTGCGCAATCAGCGGCCTGAACGCTGGCCGGCGGGTGATCCTGAATTGTACTTCGCTGTAGGCCCCTATGGTGACATCGACGGCTCACGCACGAAGGCCTATATGATAGAGCATGCGCAAGAGCCAGCGGTGCAGGCTCTGTTTGAACTCAGCTTCGGAAAGCGCCCCGCCGAGGAGCTGTACGATTTAAAAACGGACCCTGAGCAACTCGTGAACCTAGCTGCTGATCCGCGCCTCAAGCCTGTCAAAACCATGTTAGGAGCGAAGGTCGATGATTGGATGCGTGATACGAATGATCCGCGTCTGGATGCTGCCTCGAACGTCTGGGACACCTACCCATACTTTGGCAGTAAGGCGAAAGAACTGCGGCAGACGAAGCAATGACGCGTATTGCCGCACGCGTGCGTGCGTGCATACTGCGCCACATGATCCGGCCCCATACGCCGCCCCAAACACCTGCTGACAAGCCCGCGCACAGCGGTGAAGGCGGTGGCGCGTGGCGTTCTCCCTGGGATTTGGATCAGGAGTGGCAGGACGCGCCTGCGGCGAAAAAAAAGCGCTATGTCGAGGAAGATGAACCGGAACCAGCGCCACGACGTCCTGTGCCTTTAGCGAAGGCAAAGCCCACGGTGTCAGCGCCGCCTGCTGAATTCGTGGAGCAGGTGGCACCGCTGCCGAACGTGGCACCACCGTCAAGATTGGTGACCACGCCACGCAGGCCGCGAGTGCCGGTGGAACGCGAGGCTTCGTGGTCCACATTGATCATTCTGAGCATGGGGATGCTCGCCTTTGTGTTCATCGTCTGGCAGTATCTGGATGATCCAGCTTTGGGTGCGGATGAGGATCTGCGGTTGAAGCGACCCGTTGATCAAGCGCTGACCATTCAGACGCCGGAGAAGCTGCGAAAGTTCCTGGATTCCATCGTGCCCTTCGAGAGCACGGCCTTGTATGGCAAGCCGCCTTGGCTGTGGGACACCCCTACGTTATCGCGCATTGTGCAGTCGAGCGGCGCGGCGCTCGACAATCTGCGCGATCTGCTGGAAGACGCTGACTGGCATCCAACGCATGCTGCCTGGCACGCGACAGACCTTTGCAGCGATCCGCGCTGGCATCAGGCGCTGCGCTTGAAGCAGGCGGAGGCGGCATATCTCTCACGGCGCATGCAGGAAGAGGAGGCGTTCACTGCGGCTATCGATCTTGCCGAACTCGGTTGGCGCTTGGAGCAGATCTGGGCCTGGCCCTCGTGCTATGAGCGCTCGCTTGAAGCACAAGCTTTTGCCGCGCAGACGCTGGCTGATCTGCTACGCCAGACCAAGCTACCCGAAGCGACGCTGCGCCAATACCAAAGACAGTTCAACGTCTGCCAACCCAGCGTCGAGATGCTGGAGCGCGCAATGAATGCGTTCTACGTCTATGAGAAGAAGCTGATTCTTGGCCCGAGGAGTGGTGAGTTGCTCGACACCATGCCCGGTGGCGTGCAGTTACAGCGGCCAGGGCGTTTGTTTTTCAAACCGAAAGAGACCCTGCAGCACTTTGCGACTGCGTTCCGACAGTTGAAAGATGATGTGAAGACGCCACTTGCACTGACGTCCGATGTTCGGCTCAAAGACATTCCGGCAGTCGAAGGTTCCTATCAGCCGAATTCCGCCGGACGGGTCTATTTTCATCAACGCTCCAAGCAGTACACTCGCCTGCCAACTTTATTGGGCCAGGCGCGTGCGCGTGGGAATCTGATCATCACTTTGTTCGCCGTGCGCCGCTGCATTGCCGAAAAGAAGACGCTACCCGGAACTTTGGAGCACCTCCGCACTTTCAATTTTCTGCTCGATGTGCCGGTCGATCCCTACACCGGCGCTCCGCTGCATTACAACCTCGCACGTGGCCTCATCTGGTCTGTGGGCAACGATCTCAAGTCGAGCGACGGAACCGCCACCGAGCCGCCGATGAATGATGCCGCCGAGCCTACCGTGGAGATCGGTATCGCCGTGGCGGGGGTGGCGAAGTAGTCCAGTTGCGCCGTAACTGGAGGATGGCGGTGATTGCCCTCCGCCGCGCAGGCCGGTAATATCCTCACGTCATGGCCGTCCTCGCTCCACTGCACGACGATCCGTGATTTGAAACTCCGCGTGCGCGAGCTGCTGCCGGGTGTGATGGCGTAGTGATCTATACCTCTGCATGACGGGAGAGTTATCAGCAACAGCAACGCAACTCTCCGCTAGTCGAATAAGTACTCGTCATTCTGACCTGTAAACGAGGCTGCGATGGCATGATGAACAACCCAGTCCTTCTTGGACCAGTGGCGATATGCTGCGGCCACAACTTTGCCCATGCCAATGCCACCACCGTAGTCAGCGCCCTTGTCGTTCAGTATCTTTTGAAGGGTTGTGAGTCGGAGTTTAATTTTCTGGGTGTATAGCGCGATCGCCAAACTGCCGATAAAGTCGTATGCTTCTTCGCCCTTGTTCATGGTCGCTCAGTTTAAAATTTGAATGTCGCGTAGAACGTTGATAGCGAAAGTCTTGTTGCGCTCACGAACCATGCCGAGCACCCGAAACAGATCGATGACAAACCAGATGCCCAGCCCGCCAAAAGTCAGCCAGTAAATAAGTGTTATCCAGATGCGCCCAAGATAGGCGTAATGAAGTCCGAAAAATATCAAGAGCACGAAGGCCATGAAACCGGACTTCCGCTTCTTGTTAAACTCGTCAAGGAAAGCCGCCTGATTCACGGGATCCATACTCTCAACTTTGCGCAAAACCGCATCGGGTATCTGTTTCTTGGATGATTTTGGGATGTCAGTCATGGTGCGGAGTACTTCGCGTTTGGTATGCCGGATGGATAACCTCACCGCCTATACGGGTAATTCATTACCCGTGCATTCAGCTTTGCAAGCCTAACTTTCGTGGGTGCCAAATGGAGCATCCCAGACTGATGCGCTTGAACGAAAGATCGTTCTCGCGCTCAAGGAGGAACGATTGAAGCAGGAATTGTCGGCAGCGCAGCTTGCAACAAAGATCGGCGTCAGCAGGGCTGCGATCACACATATCGAAGCGGATCGGTGCAGGCCCTCGCTTTGGATCATCATCAAGATAGCGGAAGGGTTGGAACTTAATTTTGCGGATTGCGTGGCCGAAGCACGCAGGGCGAGGAAACGGTGAGTTTCACGGACCCTTCAGTTGCACCGCAACTGGACTACTTTTTCCACCGCATGCAGCGGAAGGGATGGTCGTCGATCATGTTTGCTTGCACGCCGGAGAGGCGGTCGGCGTGGTAGAATTGAACGCCGACGTAATGGTAAATAGGCAGGATGACGGCTTCGTCGGTGACGAGGATTTTTTCGGCCTGCTGGAAGAGCGTGTTGCGCTCGCTGAGATCAGGCTCGCGTGCGGCAGCGGCGATGAGTTCGTCGTACTTCGCGTTGGCCCAGCCAGTGCGATTGTTGCCGCTGCTGGAAAGAAACATCTCCAAAAACGTGCCGGGATCGTTGTAGTCGCCCACCCAACTGCTGCGGCAGAGATGGTAGTTTTTCTCCTTCATCGACGAGAGGTAGATCTTCCACTCCTGCTTCACGAGATCGACGCTGACACCGAGATGCTCCTGCCACATGGCTTGAAGTTCGACGGCAATGTTGCGCTCGACCGGCTTCGGAAAGTAGAGGTATTCGACGCGCGGGAAACCTTTGCCGCCGGGGTAACCGGCCTCGGCGAGCAGCTGCTGCGCACGCTTGGGATCGAACTCGGGGCCGGGCGGCGGTTGGTAGTTTTGCCCGGCACCGGGTGGTGTGAGGCTGAAGGCATTGCGCTCGCCAAGCTGGGTGATTTTTTCTGTCACGCGTTTGCGATCAATCGCCAGCGAGAAGGCGAGGCGGATCTTCGGGTCGGTGAACGGCGCACGGGTGACATTGAAGCGCGTGAAATAACTGCCGAGGAAGGGGCCAGTGTGAAAATACGGCTGCTGCTTGAGCTTCGCAGTCAGCGAGGTCGGCACCATGCCTTTGTCCATGATGAGATCGGCCTGACCGGTGAGGAAGTAATTGATCGCAGTGTTTGGTTCGGAGATCGGCAGGATGTCGATGCTCTTCATCGGCACGTTCGCAGCGTCCCAGTAGCGCTCATTGCGCCGCAGCACGATGCGGTCGTCTAGGAGCCAGTCTTCGAGCGTGTAGGAGCCGCTGCCGATCAAAACGCCCGGTTTGATCCATGCGGTGCCGTGTTTTTCGATGATGCGCTGCGGCACCGGATTAAACACGGTGAAGGCGCAGAGGTCGATGAAGTAGGGTGTGGGATTTTCGAGTTCGACACGCAGCGTTCGGTCATCGAGCGCAGTCACACCGACCTGTGAGAAGTCCTTCAGCTTCCCTTCGTGATAGGTGCGGGCGTTTTTGATGACGTACATCTGACCGGCGTAATCCGCGCCGAACTCGGGGCTCAGCACGCGCTTCCACGAATAGAGGAAATCCTGCGTCGTGACCGGTACGCCGTCACTCCATACAGCGTTCGAACGCAAATGGAAGGTGTAAGTCTTGCGATCCGGCGTCATTTCCCAGCGCTCTGCCATGCCCGGCTGCGGCTTCCCGGCTTCATCAATGCGGCACAGCCCCTCAAACAATGCTGAAGCGATGCGCATGCCGACTTGATCGGTCACAATCGCCGGATCGATGCTCTCTGGCTCGGCACCATTGATGAACACGAGATCAGCACGTGGTCGTGACTTCCCGCAGGAAGAGAGGGTAAGAAGTAGAGCGGCAGCGAAGACGAAACGAGTCACGCGAAAAGCTAGCACACGGTTTGCACGGTCCGCAGCATAATCATTGCATCGCACTGCAATGATTTGCTCTCGCTCAGCGTTCCAATCGCCCAACTTTTCTCCCACCATGCGTTCCTTCTGCCTCCTCCTCGCCAGCCTAGCGCTGACCGCTCACGCGGAATTGAAACTCCCGGCCATTATTGGCGACAACATGGTGCTGCAGCAGAAGCAGGCGAATCCGATTTGGGGTTGGGATGCGCCGGGCACGGAGGTGACGGTGACATTTGCAGGTCAAACCAAGACCGTAAAGAGCGATGCGAAGGGTAAGTGGACGGTGAAGCTCGACGCCGTGCCAGCGAATGCTCAACCGGCGACGATCACGATCAAGGGCAGCAGCACGCGTGAGTTGAAAAACGTCCTCGTGGGCGAAGTCTGGGTCTGCTCGGGCCAGTCGAATATGGGGTTCCCTCTTGTCGGCACCCGGGATGCTGATTTGGACATCGCGCAGGCGAAGTTCCCGCTGATCCGCCTCATTTCGGTGCCGCAGGTCGGAACGCAGGAGATTCAGGACGACTTCAAAGGCCAGTGGGAAGAGTGCAGCCCGACGAATGCAGGTGCTTTCACCGCTGTGGGTTACCATTTCGGCCGTGTGCTGCATGAAATGCTCGGTGTGCCGGTTGGTCTCATCGACAACGCCTGGGGCGGCAGCTCCTGCGAAGCGTGGGTTAAGCGCGATGTGTTGGAAAAAGATCCTCGCTTTGCCTCAATCATTGAGAAGTGGAAGAAGGATGAGGCGGCCTTCACACAGGAGGCTTTCGACAAGCAAGTGGCTGATCACAAGACGAAGGTCGATGCTTGGGCACAGGCACGCAAAGAAGCTCTCAAGGCTGGCAAGCTGTTTACGGGCACAGCGCCGCGTGCGCCGCAGAATCCAATGTCGGGACAGCATCGTCCGGGCAATCTCTATGCAGGTGTGTTGCATCCCACGATCGGCTACGGCATCAAGGGCGCGATCTGGTATCAGGGCGAGTCGAACGCGAGCCGTGCGAAGGAGTATCGCGATCTGTTTCCCTTCATGATCGAGCATTGGCGCAAGGATTGGCAGCAAGGTGATTTTCCCTTCTACTGGGTTCAACTCGCGGATTTCAAGGACTACCAAGCTGAACCTGATGATCGCGATTGGGCCGAGCTGCGCGAGGCACAGACGCTCACGATGAAAAAACTGCCGCACACCGGCCAGTGCGTCATCACCGACCTCGGTGAAGCGAATGACATCCATCCGACGAACAAGCGCGACGTGGCCGAACGCCTCGCCCGCTGGGCTTTGGCGAACGATTACGGCCAGAAGATCGTCTATCGCAGTCCAGAGTTAAAAGACGCGAAGTTTGAAGGCGGTAAAGCGCTGCTCACCTTCGATTATGCGCCCACCGGCTTGCGCACCGTCGATAAGGACGAGGTTCAGGGCTTCGCCATCTGCGGCGAGGATAAAAAGTGGGTGTGGGCGAAGGCCAGTATCATCGGTGGCTCGAAGAAAGGTACGAACCAGATCGAAGTCAGCGCTGAAGGCGTCGCCAAACCTGTGGCCGTGCGCTATGCGTGGGCCGACAATCCCGTCTGCAACGTCTATTCCGCCGAAGGCCTGCCTATCACGCCCTTCCGCACGGATGATTTTCTCATGGTGACAGACCCGGCGAATCCAAACAGCCTCGAGGCCTTGGCAGCAAAGCGAGCGGCCGACCTGAAAAAGCTCTACGAAGCGAAGCAGAAGGCTGGGAAGAAGTAACTGCGGCCCTGCGCTGCGATTATTTCTTCAGCAAACTTGTGTTAGAAGCTACGAGCCGCGTATGTTTGTGACTTCACGTCACCTGCATGAACATCCGACCGCTTCTGCCCCTTCTCGCACTCGCCCTGCTTTCTTCAGCCGCCCTAGCGCAACCCGCGCCTGCGCCTCCCGCAGCCAATCAGGCCATCGACGTTGCTTCAGGAGCCTGGGAAGGCATCGTGAACATCGATGTGTCGATGCTGTTTCCCGATTATCGCGAACCGTGGAATGCGGGGCAGCCCAGCGGCGGCAGCGGCACGGGATTCCTCATCGGCAAGAATCGCTTTCTGACCAATGCGCACGTCGTCAGCAACGCCACGCGCATTTTGATCCGCACCACGAACGATCCTGAGCCGCATCCGGCGAAGATCATTCACATCGCGCATGATTGTGACCTGGCGATCATCGAAGCCGAGGACGGCAAGCATTTTGACAAGCTCAAGCCGCTCGACTTCGGCGGTATTCCACAGCTCAACACCGAAGTGATCGCGATTGGCTATCCCATCGGCGGAGATCGCATCTCGGTGACGCGCGGCGTCGTTTCGCGCATCGACTTCCGGCCTTACAGCCACACGAGTGTCGATTCGCATCTCGCGATTCAGGTCGATGCAGCGATCAATCCCGGCAACTCCGGTGGTCCGGTGATGCAGGAGGGCAAAGTCGTTGGCGTGGCCTTCCAGGGCTTCAGCGGCCGGGTGGCGCAGAACGTCGGCTACATGATTCCAGTGCCGGTCATCAAGCGCTTCCTCAAGGATGTCGAAGATGGTCGCTACGATCACTACGTTGATCTCGCCGCGAGTGATTTCCCCATCGAAAATCCTGCGCAGGCCAAGGCGCTTGGCATCAGCGGTGATGGCGTGGGCGTGATGGTGGCCGATGTCGAGCCTGCAGGCAGCGTGGGCGAATTGCTGAAGATTGGCGATGTCATTTTGAGTATTGATGACAATCCCGTGATGAACAACGGCCTCGTCCGTTTTGAGGGTGAACTGATGGACATGAATGAGATCGTCGAACGCAAGTTTGCCGGCGACACCATCAAGCTGAAATACATGCGTGAGGGCAAGAAGCTGGAGGCCACAGTGACACTGAAACGCTTTGACCCCTATGTCCGTCTCGGCGCGCAGTACAACCAGCGTCCGCGTTACATCGTGCATGCCGGACTCGTGTTTCAGCCGCTGGACCGCAACCTGATGGACGCGCACCAGATGCGTGACGACACGGTGAATTACATCTTCGATAACTTCCTCACCGACAAGCTCTACGTCGAACGTCCCGAGCCGGTGGTGCTTACCAATGTGCTGCCAGATGAAGTGAACACGTGGCTCACGCCTTACGCGCACAGCATCGTGGATGAAATCAACGGCGTGAAGATCAAGTCACTCAAGGATGTGAAGACGGCGCTGGAGAAACAGGACAAGCCCTTTCTTGAAATTCGGCTGCTGGAAAAAAACCGCCCGCTCGTGCTCAAGCGCGAACTCGCCGCTGCCGCGCATAAGCGCATCATGCAGACCTACAACATCCAGGCAGACTCCTACCTCGGTGATGAATAGCCGCGTGAACACTCCTTGAAACCTTTCGCCTAGATGATCCCATGAAGTTTATTCCACTTTTTCTCCTCGCAGTTAGTGCCACCGCCTTGCAGGCACAGACTTCCGCGCCAGAAGCCCCGAGAACCAAATCAAAACCGATCCCTGTTCTGCGGAGCACGGCTCAACTTGAGTCGGTCGTGCAAAACAGCTCGTTGGTGAAGGTGAACGCCACCTCGCAGCCGTACAACCTGCATCTCCCGTGGCAGAAGGAATCGCCTTCGGGTCGTCGCGGCCTCGGCGTCGTATTGGCGGACAACCGTGTGCTCGTCACCGGCCAGATGGCAGCGGATGCGACTTACATTGAGCTGGAGTTGCCGGAGAGCGGCCAGAAGATTCCTGCGAAGGTCGTGGCGGTCGATTATGAAGCGAATCTTGCCCTGCTGGAGTCGGCGCCTTCGGACAAGCAGAAAGCGTTCTTTGCCGGACTCAAGCCGATGGCGGTGGATGCCAGTGCACGCATCGGTGATGCGGTTTCCATTCTGCAAACCGGCCGCGTGGGCGAAATCATCGAAAGTCCGCTGCGCATTGGCAAGGTGCTCACGCGTCGCTACAACGTCGAAGGCTCAGGCTTCCTCGTCTATGAAGCGAATGGCATCATCCGCAGCGAGGCAAACAGCTTCACACTTCCGGTGGTCAAGGGCAGTAAACTCGCCGGCCTGCTGCTGAGCTACGACTCGAAAAATCAGGTCACCACCATTCTGCCTGCGCCCATTATTGAGCACTTCCTCAAAGATGTGGCCGATGGCAAGTATGAAGGCTTTCCCGGTCTCGGCATGGAGCTGCAGTCCACGCAAGACGAGCAGTTCCGCGACTACCTCGGCCTCAAGCCCAATGCGCCCGGTGTTCTCATCAGCACGGTCATGAAAGGCGGCAGCGCTGAGAAAGCCGGCATGAAAAAAGGCGACATTCTCATCTCCATCAACGGCTTCACTATCGACTCACGTGGCGACTACAAAGATCCGCAGTTTGGTGCTCTCAGCTCCAGCCATCTCGTGCGTGGTCGTGCCTATGTCGGTGACAAGGTGGAGATCAAAGTCGTCCGTGAAGGCAAAGAGGTCACGCTCAACGGCCAGCTCGCGCGTCGCAATCCCGATGACTACCTCGTGCTGCCATATCAGTTCGACAAAGGTCCACGTTACGTTCTTATGGGCGGCTTGCTGTTTCAGGAACTCTCTCGCCCGTATCTTGACGCCTTTGGTGAAGAACAGCGCAGTGGTGCCATCCTGCGCCTCACGCGTATTGCCACGCATCCCGACAAATACGAAGAAGAAGGCCGCAAGAAACTCGTCTTCCTCAGCATGGTGCTGCCCACGCCAAGTGCGCAGGGCTATGACAAGCTAGGCGGCCAGGTGGTCAACAAAGTGAACGGCAAAGCCATCAACGACCTCAACGATCTCGCGGAAGCGTTCAAGAACGCGAAGGACTCTTGGCATGTCATCGAACTCGACGAGTTTCCGCACATCCTCTACCTTGATTCCTTCAGCGCCGAACGTGACAACATGCGCCTGCTCGACGGCGCGTATCGCATCGGCAGTTTGAAGCGGCTGGAGTAAATGGTTTGCTTACTTCACCGCGCCGATCAACGTCTGCAAACGCGAGACCTGTGCCTTCAGCAATGTGATCTCCGCTTCCATCTTCGCACGCCAATCGGCATCGGAGGACTCTTCGACTGCTGGAGCAGGTGCGATGATCGTTGCCGCAGCGGCACCCGCGACTTCACCGCTGAGAAAGTGCATGAATTGCGCCACTCTCTGCCCTGGCCCTGCGGGAATGCACTGAACGAGCGGACCTTCGTTATAGCCGATCAATTCCGCCAACGTGCTCTCCACGCTCGCCATGTCCGGGAAGGCTTGCAGCCGCTCGGTGCGCTGGCGTAGCTCACCACCGGTCTGCGGACCGCGGAGCAGCAGCATGCAGAGCAGTGCCATGTGCGGACGTTCCAAGCCGGGAAGTTTACCCTTCAAATTGTGCCGGTATTTCTGCGCTCGACCGCCCACAATGGTCACTTCAAAGACATAGCCGTGTGATTTCATCGATTCCAGCGCTCGCAGGATTGTGCGTTCGTCATAGCGCACGATGGGATCGCGGTTGGTTGTTTGATTGCAGGCCGTTACCAGCGCATTGAGCGTCATTGGGTAGTAATCCGGCAGCGTGATCTCCTTTTCGAGCAGGCATCCCATCACGCGTGCCTCCTCAGGGCTGAGAGTGAACAAAATGGCGGGCGTGACGGATTCGGCGGACATGGGTGGCCCGATGATGCCTTGCTTCACAGATGACGCAACTTTCTCTGAATAGACCATCAAGGTCTGCGTCATACCCACCGCTATGAAAACGAAACTTCTCCTCCTTCTCGGCGCAGCAGTCGCCGTTTGTTCACTCACTTCGTGTGACATCTATGGTTACCCAGGTTCCTATGGCTACGGCTATGGCAACTCCTATGCTCGCCCCTCGTATTACAGCAGCAGCTATTCCTCGCGGCCGTTGCTTTCCTACAGCAGCTACAGTGGCGGCTATTCACGGCCCTATAGCTATGGCAGCAGCTATTGCGCTAGTCCCTACTCGTCAATCGGCAGCTACGGCTACAATCGTGGCGGCTTTGGCGGCAGCTCATTTGTCGGTCATCATCATCACTGCCGTTGATCTCATCAGGCACCGTTTGTAGCGCTCACGGCATCCACCGAGGGCGTTGTTTTTTTCATGTCGTGACTTCCAGCATTTGCCACTCACCCTCCGGGAGACTGCCCAACTCAAAGGGGCCAAACCGTTCGCGGTGCAGCTTCTCCACCTGCCAGCCTTGGCTGGCAAACATGCGGCGCACCTGATGATAGCGGCCTTCGGTGATCGTGAGACGAGCCGTTCGTGATGAAACAATCTCCAGCCTGGCAGGGAGGCACGGTTTGTCCTCACTGCGCAGCATGAGATCGCCCTTGGCAAAAACTTCGATCAGCGTCGGATCAAGGTCGTGATCGACTTCGGCGACATAAACCTTCTCCACATCCGATTTCGGCGACGTGTAACGATGCACCAAACTGCCGATGTCCGTCACAAGCAACAAGCCGCTCGTCTCTTTGTCGAGACGGCCAACGCTCGTCACGGCGGGATTGCGATCCACCCAGTGCGATGGCAGCAGCTCATAAATGGTCTGCCCTTCGCCTTCGCTGTGCGTGCAGGCATAACCAACCGGTTTGTGCAGCATGGCAAGCAACCCTTCCGGTGCTTCAAGCGGCTGGTCATCGACCGTGATGAGCGCTGAATCGACGCGTTGATCCGACCGCTTCACCACCACGCCCGCCAGTTTCACGCGGCCTTCTTTGACGAACGCCATCGCCTCACGACGTGAGCAGTAACCGAGGGAGGAGAGCAGTTGGTCGAGGCGGCGCATGTGGCCTGCCTCTACTACGCCAGCAGGTCTTTTACAACATGACCGTGGATATCGGTCAGGCGGTAGTCGCGGCCTTGGAAGCGGTAGGTGAGGCGTTCGTGATCAAAACCGAGCAGGTGCATCACCGTGGCTTGGAAATCATGCACGTGAACTTTGTTCTCGGCGACGCTGAAACCGAGTTCGTCGGTGCTGCCGTATTCAAATCCAGCCTTCACGCCGCCGCCAGCCATGAAGAGAGAGTAGCAGTCTGGGTAGTGATCTCGGCCCAGCACCTTGCTGGTAGCAGTGCGGCCTTCGCGGAAGGGCGTGCGGCCAAATTCGCCGCCCCAGATGACGAGCGTGTCGTCAAGCAGGCCACGTTGCTTGAGGTCTTTGATCAAAGCGGCCACGGGCTTGTCGGTGGCGGCCACTTTCTTGGTGAGACCATCGGTGATGCCTGTGTCGGCTCCGGTGCCGTGGAAATCCCATCCCCAGTCGAAGAGATTTACAAAGCGCACGCCTTTTTCGATCAAGCGGCGAGCGAGCAGGCAGTTGTTGGCGAAGCTCGATTCACCGGGCTTCGCGCCGTAATCTTCGAGCACGTTTGCGGGCTCTTTGCTGATGTCCATCACCTCCGGCACGCTCGTCTGCATGCGAAACGCCAGCTCATACTGCGCGATGCGTGTGACCGTCTCGGGATGTCCAAATTCGGTGACTTGCTCCTGATTGAGCGCCTGCAGAGTATCGAGCGTTTTGCGGCGCAAATCGCGGCTCATACCGGCGGGATCACTGACGAACAACACGGGATCGCCTTTGCTGCGGCACTGCACGCCTTGATACACGCTCGGAATGAAACCGCTGCCCCAGCATCCCTGCCCGCCGCTGGGCTGTGTGCCGCTGGAGATTAGCGCAACAAAGCCGGGCAGATCCTGATTCTCCATGCCGAGGCCATACGTCGCCCAAGAACCCATCGAGGGCCGTCCCTGCCGCGCATGACCCGTGAAGAGCAACAACTCCGCCGGGGCGTGATTGAACTGATCCGTGTTCATCGAGCGGATCATGCACATCTCATCGGCGATCGTGTGAAAGTTCGGGCACGCATCACTCATCCAGATGCCGCCCTTGCCGTATTGCGCGAACGTGCGCGGCGTGCCCATCAGCTTCGGCACGCCCGTGGTGAAGGCAAAGCGCCGACCTTTGAGAATCGAATCAGGGCAGTCCTGACCGCTGCGCTTCACCAGCTCCGGCTTGTAATCAAAGAGATCGAGATGCGGCGGCGCACCCGACATGTGCAGGTAAATCACACGCTTCGCCTTCGCCTCATGATGCGGCTTTCGCGGTGCGAGTGGATTGTCCGACTGCGTACTCGCGGCGCTCTTCTGCTGCAGCGCATGCATAGCGATGGCACCGAGGCTGAACTGGCCTGTGTTGCCGAGGAACTGACGGCGTGTGGTGTGTTGGAGTTTGTCGTGGGTGATGGGGTTCATAAAAAGCAGGCAGGTGAAATTAACGACGCATCAAAAACTCATCCAGATTCATGACCACATTGGCGATAGTCGTCCAAGCGGCGAGTTCAGGAAGATTGGCGTCTTTGGGGGCAGGGCCGAGAGGGTCTGTCGCCATCTTGGTGGCGGCGGGAAGGTCGGCTTGATACTCGGCGAGTGTCTCGGCGTGGAGTTTCGTGAGGGACTGGGCTTCGTGTGCGGTCGGATCGCGGCTGAGGCAGATTTTAAAGAGATGCGTGAGGCGTTCGGGAGTGGACTTGGTCTCGGCGACGAGGCGGCGGGCCATGGCTTGATTCGTTTCGATGAAAACGGGATCGTTGAGAGTCACGAAGGCTTGCAATGGCGTGTTGGTGCGGCTGCGGCGGATCAGGCAGACCTCGCGGTTGCCGGCGTCGAAGGTGGTGAAGCTCGCATACGGACTGTTGCGGCGGACTTCGGTGTAGAGGCTGCGACGGTGCCTGTCATCGCCTTCGCTGACGGTCCAATCATTGCTGCGGCCAAAGGCGGTGCTGAGGCCCATGTTCGGAGCGATAGGACGCACGCCTGGGCCATACATTTTTTCACTCAAAAGACCACTCACGGCCAGCGCTTTATCGCGCAGCAGCTCGCCAGTGGGGCGGAAACGTGGGCCACGTGCGAGCAGGCGGTTGTCGGGATCACGTTCGTTGAGTTCGGGTGTGGATTTGGAGCTTTGCTGATAGGCCTGGCTCGTGAGCATCAGCTTGAGCATGTGTTTGATGTCCCAACCGCTGTCCATTAGCTCAGCTGCGAGCCAGTCGAGCAGTTCGGGATGGAAAGGCAGATCGCCCTGGCTGCCGAATTCCTCGCTGGTGCGCACGATGCCGGTGCCGAAAATGCTTTCCCATAAGCGATTCACCGTGACGCGGGCGGTGAGCGGGTTGTCGCGACTCACGAGCCATTTCGCCATCGTGAGGCGGTTCTTGGGCGCATTCGTGGGCAGCGGATTAAAGATCGCGGGGGTGGCCTCGTTCACTTCATCGCCAAGAGCTTGCCAGTTGCCGCGAAGCTGTACTTTGGTGACTCGACGCTGCTTCGGATCGAGATCATGCATGATCGGCACGGTGACCATTTTAAGCGCGGCGAGTTGTTTATTGAGTGTGGCGATGCGTTCACGCTCGGTTTTGGTTTCAGGTGCGATTTGGCGCACGAAATAGTCGCGGATCGTTGTCGTTTCTGCGGCTTTGCGGCCTGCGGCAGGTGTGCTGAGGGCACTGAGCACGTTTGCGGGTAGTGGCGCTAACTTGGCGATGCGCGCATCATTGGAAACACTCACGCGGAAAGCTCCGAGGGTGTGCTCGGCCCACTGCGATGTTTGATTCAACGTGAGGATGAGTCGCGAAGGCGAGGCGATCTTCTCGGAGCGTGCTGGCAGCAGCGTAAGCGCGTGATCTTTGCCCGTGTGTCCAGCCAGCGCCCAACCTTTGTCTTTCGCGGGTTTGTCGGTGATGACTTGCTTCGGATCAAACGTGTCCTGTGTGGCATCGGCGAAGGCGTTGGTGAACAACAACTCACGCCGTCCGCTGACGCTGACTTCTTCGCGCGGCTCGAACTTCTTATTCACCTCCTGCTCCCACACGGGCTTCATCTGTTCGTCGAGCAGCGTGAGTTTCAAATCTTCGATATAACTGCCTTGGCCCTTGTCGGTGCGCTTCCAAATGACGATGCGGTCCACAGGCTGCACGCTGCCGAGATCGAGCTGCCACCACTGATGCTCCGTGCCGCCACCGCTGACGGCCACGGACTTGCCTTTGTCGCTTTCGCCATTCGTATTGCCGTCGATGGCGAGTTTGGCCTCGGGACCATTGGGAGTCGTGCTGATCTGAATGGCTTTGCCTTTGAGCGCAATGTTTTGATTGCCGCTAAAGACCTGCACTTCAGCGAGAGCGAGGAAGTCGTACTTTTTGCTCACGAGTTCGATCTTCAAATGGCGTGCTTTCGCAGGTTTCGCGTCGTCAGGCATCAGCTCGGCTTTGACCTGCGAAAGGACGAAATTTCCACCCGCATGCCCTGGTCCACCGCTAGGAAGTGCTGCATCAGCCAATGCTTCAATGCGCACCGCCTCCAAGTTGCCTGCGGTGACGGGAAGCTCCACATGATAGCTGTCCGTGGCCTTCGCTGGCTTCGCGGCAATGACGCGGGAATCATCACGCACTTCCATTTTCGTTCCACTGCTGCTGCGGGCCACGACGGGTTTCAAAGGCGTCCATGCAGCTTGCAGCGGCAGCGATTTCTCCCACGCATCGACTCCCGCGAGCCATTTTGCGTCGGGGTTGGCGAGCTTGGCGTTCAGCGTGGCGAGTTCAGAGTTCCAGCCAGCGCGTTGCTGCTTCTGCTCTGGAGTGTCGAAGCTGTGGAAAGGCGCTTCATCTTTTTTATCCGCATCGGCGCTTTGATTGAGGAAAGCGTAGAACTGGAAGTACTCGTTGATGGTGAGCGGGTCGTATTTGTGCGTGTGGCATTGCGCACAGGCCATCGTGGTGCCCATAAAGACGGCAAAGGTCGTGTTCACGCGGTCGATGATCGCGGCGTTGCGGAACTCTTCGTCATCCGTGCCGCCTTCATTTTGGGTCATCGTGTTGCGATGAAACGCGGTGGCGATCAGTTGATCATCCGTCGGGTTCGGCAGCAAATCACCGGCGTTTTGCTCGATGGTGAACTGGTCGAACGGCATGTTTGAGTTCAGCGCACGGATCACCCAATCGCGGTAGGCCCAGATCTCACGCGGCTGATCGCTCGGGTAGCCACTACTATCCGCGTAGCGTGCGAGATCGAGCCACTGGCGTGCCCAATGCTCGCCGTAGGCCGGTTTGCTGAGGAAGTGATCGACGATCTTGTCGTGCGGCTGCTTGGACAACGACGCGAGTTCCTCTATCGTTGGCGGCAGGCCGGTCAAATCGAGCGCCACTCGGCGGATCAGCGTCGCTGCATCGGTTTCAGGCGAGTATTTGAGTCCTTCCCGGGTCAGACGTTGAACGATGAAGGCATCCACCGGATTTGCTGCGCCCGCAGGCACCGCTGGCTTCACCACTTTCTCATAGCTCCAATGCTTACCCCATTTCGCGCCTTGTTTGATCCATTCCTTCAAAAGAGCCACCTGCGCCGGTGAGATCGTCTTGTGCTGCTTCGGCGGCGGCATGACCTCCTCGAGATCAGTGGAGAGGATGCGCTCAATCAGGGCGCTCTTTTCGATGTTCCCCGGCACCACGGCGATGACACCGTCGTTGCTCTTCTTCGTGCTGATTTCGTCATCAAGGCGCAGGCCAGCCTCGCGCTTCTTTTCATCCGGACCGTGGCAGAAGAAGCAGTTTTCGCTCAGGATGGGGCGGATCTGTTTGGAAAAGTCGATTGGCTCCGCGGAGGCGGATGAAACGAGGGCAAAAATGATGAGGGGGCAGGTCACAATGAAAGGAACGTTCGTTAGAGGAAGATTTTGACTATAGATGGAATTTTCATGATCGAATCGGAAGCGAGATTTTTGAATCCAGATTACAAGGACAAACGCAGTAGTCCCAGTGAATACCCCCAAGACGCCGTCACCCTCTCAAAGTTCGAGTCTGCTCCGACAGGTGAAGGTCTTTTTGCAGCAGTGGGTGGACTCGGATTTTCACCCCGAAGGGGTTGAAGCTGTGCTAGCGCAGGAGGACAAGGTGGACTGGAAGCGCTGCGTGCCGTTCATCGTGCTTCATCTAGGCTGTTTTGCGGTGCTTTGGGTGGGGGTTAGCTGGGTGGCGGTAGTCGCGGCAGTGCTGCTCTATGCGGTGCGGATGTTTGCGATCACGGCGTTCTACCATCGCTACCTTTCGCATCGTAGCTACCGCACGTCTCGCGTGGTGCAGTTTTTGTTCGCTGTGCTGGGAAATTCGTCCTGCCAGCGCGGACCGCTGTGGTGGGCCTCGGTGCATCGGCATCATCACCAGCATTCGGATGAAGAGGTGGATGCGCACTCGCCGGTCGTTCACGGCTTTTGGTGGTCGCACATCGGCTGGATCACCAGCACGAAGAATTTCCCCACCGATTACAGCCGTGTGCGTGATCTGCAAAAGTTCCCCGAATTGGTTTTTCTCAATCGCCACGATCAACTCGTCCCTGTTGTCTATGGAGCGCTGCTGTGGCTCACGGGCTGGTTGCTGGAACGCTCCGCTCCCGGCCTTGGCACTAATGGTGCGCAGATGTTTGTCTGGGGATTCTTCATCAGCACCGTGGTGCTTCTGCATGCAACGTTCTGCATAAATTCACTGGCGCATGTGTTTGGCTCGAAACGCTTCAAAACCTCAGATGACAGTCGGAACAACTTCTTGCTCGCCCTGCTTACGCTTGGCGAAGGCTGGCACAACAACCATCATCGCTATGCCCCTGCTGCACGTCAGGGTTTCTTTTGGTGGGAGATTGATGTTTCCTATTATTTACTGAAGGTGCTTTCCTGGACCGGTCTGGTTTGGGATCTCCGCAAAGTGCCGCAGAGCGTCTATGACGAGGCGCATGCGTTGAATCAATCCTAGCCGCGCCTGCATGAACCGCCCACGTCTCGCCATTATAGGCACTGGAGTAGCCGGACTCGGCTGTGCACACTTCCTACATCGGGATTTTGATCTCACGCTCTTTGAGCAGAACGACTATGCCGGTGGCCACACGAATACCGTGAACGTTATCGAAGGCGGGCGTGAGCTGCCGGTTGATACGGGATTCATGGTCTTCAACAACGTGACTTATCCGCTGCTCACACGCTTGTTCAAAGAACTCGACGTGGAGACGAAACCGACCTCGATGTCCTTCAGCGTCTCGCACCTCGAAAGCGGTATCGAATACAATGGCACCTCACTCGGGCATCTCTTTGGTCAGCGGCGCAATCTTTTGCGTCCGCGCTTCTGGAAGTTCCTGATGCGCATCAATTGCTTCAATGCCGAAGCTGTCGCGGCGCTCGATGATCCACGTTTTGAGCGCATGACTTTGGGCGAATACGTCGCCGCTCGCGGTTACGGGGATGATTTTCTCAATCTTTACATCGTCCCGATGTCCTCCGCCGTGTGGTCCACGCCACCGGAGCTGATGCTGGCTTTTCCGGCGCTCACACTGATCCGTTTCTGGCATAATCACGGCTTCCTCGGCCTGCATACACAGCATCCGTGGCGCACGGTGACCAATGGCGCGAAATCGTACGTCAAGAAACTCACCGCGCCTTTCAAAGAGCGCATTCGCCTCGGTTCGCCGGTGGTTCGCGTCGAGCGCACGGCTGCTGGCGTGGCAGTAACACCACGCGACGGTGCGGCGGAAATCTTCGATAAAGTCATCTTCGCCAGTCATGCCGATCAAACACTACGCATGATCGCCGATCCTACTGTTCTGGAGCGTGAGTTGCTCGGCTGCTTCCACTATCAGCCAAACGTGGCCACGCTGCACACAGATGAGAGCTTCCTGCCGAAAACAAAGCGCTGCTGGGCCTCATGGAACTACCGCATCAAGCCGACGCGCGATGGCGGCATCGAGCCAAGCACGCACTACTGGATGAACAGCCTGCAAGGTGTCTCCGAGACGACGAACTACATCGTCTCCATCAATGCTGCCGATGAAATCCCCGAGGACAAGGTGATCAAGCGCATCGCCTACGAGCATCCGCTGTTTGATATGGCTGCCATTGATGCGCAGAAGCGACTTCCCGAGCTCAATCGCCTTTCGACCGATCAAACGACTTACTTTTGCGGCAGCTACTTCCGCAACGGCTTCCATGAGGATGCCTTTGGCTCCGCAGTGGCTTTGTGCCGCGATCTGCTTGGAAAGGAACCATGGTAATGCCGGAATCGTCGCACATTTACGAATGCACGGTGATGCACCAGCGCCTGCGCCCGAAGCGGCACGGTTTCTCGTATAGTGTGTTCTATTTGTGGCTCGATCTCGATGACATCGACGCTCTCGATAGCGATCTGGCATTGTTTAGCCGGAACCGCTTCAACCTATTCTCTTTTTACGATCGCGATCATCTCGGTGGCGAGCATGAAAATGTGAAGGTTGGCTTGTTAAAAGTGCTCGCCTCACACGGCATTGACACCACTCGCATTGCCACGATCAAGATGCTCGCCTTCCCACGAGTGCTTGGCTACATCTTTAATCCAGTCACGTTTTTCTACGCGCTCTCGGCTGATGGATCGCCGTTTTGTGCGCTGGCGCAGGTCACCAATACCTACCGTGAGCAGAAATTTTACTCGATGAAGGAGCCTGGTGCAGACGGCTTCACGCTTGTCACGCCGAAGCTCTTCTACGTCTCTCCGTTTTCGGCGCTTGATCTCAAGTTTGACTTTCATCTGCGTTTGCCGGGAGAAAATCTTCACATCACCGTCGATGATGTCGATGCGGAGGGCAAAATGCTCGTCACCTCGCTCACCGGAACACGTCGTGCACTCAACGACGCTGCATTGCTCGCCTGCGCGGTGAAGTACCCGCTGCTGACGCTGCAGGTGATTCTGCTCATTCATTGGCACGCCTTGCTGCTCTGGATCAAACGCGTGCCTTGGTTCAGCAAGAGCGCGAACCGTGAGCTTCAGCAAGACGTGCTGCGCCCACACCATTCCATCGTCCCCGCCAAATCATGAACTCGACCCTCACACTCGACCACAGTCCCGTCATCTCATCGTCCGCTACCGCGAAAGCAGGCTTCTACGAATGGCTCGTGCTGCAAAGCTTCAAGCCCTTTGTGCATGGCGGCATGCGGATGACTTATCCTGACGGTCGTGTGCGTGTTTTCGGAGCACCTGGAGCAGAGATCACGGCGGAGATGCGCATTTGCAGCATGGAGTTCTTCAAACGCAGCGCATTGTTCGGCAATGTGGGCTTTGGCGAAGCTTATGTGGATGGCGATTGGGAGACAGACAGTATCGCGGATGTCATCGCGTGGTTCATTCTCAACCTCTCGAAGACCCAAGGATCCAAATCCTCGTCGGGCAAGGTGGCGTTCGTGAATTTCCTGAATGTCGTCAATCGCGTACAACATCTGCTGCGGCCTAACAGCGTGACCACGAGCCGACGCAATATCGCGGAGCACTACGATCTCGGGAATGACTTCTATTCGCTCTGGCTGGACGAGACTATGACCTACTCGGCCGCGCGCTTTGAATATACCGGGCAGCCACTCGCGGAGGCGCAGGCGTCGAAATATGAGGCGTTGTGCCAGAAGCTTCAGCTCAAGCCGGGCGATCATGTGCTCGAGATCGGCTGTGGTTGGGGCGGATTCTCCTGCCATGCAGCGGAACACCATGGCGTGCGCGTCACCGCTGTCACCATCTCACAGGAACAGCACAAGTTTGCCACGGAGCGTGTCGCCCGCGAAGGTCTGTCTGATCGCATCGAGATTCGTCTTCAGGATTACCGGCACATCACTGGACTGTTCGACAAGATTGCTTCGATTGAGATGCTGGAGGCCGTGGGAGATAAATTTCTAGAGACTTACTTCGCGAAATGCGCTGAGGTGTTGAAGCCTGAAGGGCTGTTGGCCTTCCAGATGATCACCGTGGCCGATTGCCAGCACAAAGACCTGCGGAAGGGTGTGGACTGGATTCAAAAGCATATCTTCCCAGGTTCGTTGCTACTCAGCGTGGGTCGCGTCAATGAAGCGATCAACCGTACGAGCGATATGTTCATGCATGGCCTTGAAGACCTCGGCGCTTCGTATGCCAAAACGCTGCGACTTTGGTTTGAGCGCTTCAACGCGAAACTGACGGAGGTGAAGGCGCAGGGCTTTGACGAACGCTTTGTCCGCAAGTGGAACTTCTACCTACAATACTGTGAAGCCGCTTTTGCCATGCGGAACATCAGCGTTGTGCAGGCAGTTTACACACGGCCGAACAACACCACGCTTCACCAAGCCTTCTGAACGCCATGATCTGGTTCCTACGCTGCTTTTTCATTATCGTGTTGATCTCGATGATTGGCGTCACGAGTTGGGCATCGACCCAATGCTCGATTTTGGAAATTCCGGGCAGCGTGGGTGGGCATCCGTGGTTTATCGCGACGCTCTTCGACACCTACTGGGCGTTTTTGACCTTCTATTGTTGGGTGGCTTATAAGGAGCGTTCGTGGATTGCCCGTATCGGTTGGTTGCTCGGCATTCTACTGCTCGGGAACATCGCCATGGCGGTTTACATGATCATTCAACTCTTCCGTGTGCCGACCAATGCGCGCATGGAAGACATTCTACTGCGCCGAGCATGAGTGAAGCGGTCCAGCGTGAATCTCTATGGCGGCGATGGGTGGTGAAGCCCGTCGTTGCGCAGCTAACCCAAGGCATCACGCCAGGGAAGATTGCGCTGGCGGTTGCCTTTGGAGTGACAATCGGTGTGTTTCCTCTACTCGGCACGCCGACGTTGCTCTCACTGGCTATTGGTGTGCCGATGAAGCTAAACCAGCCGGTGTTGCAGGTGTTTCGAGAGCTAAGTTATCCGCTGCAACTTGCCACTGTTTTACTCTTCATGCGTGCGGGTGAATCCTTGTTCGGCGCGGTGCATGTGCCGCTTTCGATCCCGATGCTCATGGAGCGCTTCTTTGCCGATCCGGGCCGCTTCATGGCCGATTTTGGCATGATCGGTCTCTATGCCGTGGTGGTGTGGCTCCTCATCGCACCGTTGCTCCTCGGAACGATTTATTTCATTAGCCGTCCGATCATCGAGCGGCTTTCCCAACGCCTCAATCCCACACGCCATGACGCATGATTTTTGGTTCTTGATTGGCAGCGGCACAGCCGTGGCATTCACGCTGTTTACGCTCACTTGGTGGCTTAGCTTAAAGCTGAATAACTTCAGTTTTGTGGATGTGACGTGGTCTTATGCGTTGGCCGTTATTGCGCCTGTTTACGCGGTTTTTGGCGAAGGGTTGACCCAGCGTAAGCTCATTGCTTTGACGATGGCGTTGTTGTGGAGCCTGCGGTTGGGAACCTATCTGTTCATACGCGTAAAAAAGCATCATCCGCATGAAGATGTGCGCTATGAGGTGTTGCGGGAGAAATGGCAGAGCCAGCTTGCGCGGAACTTCTTCTTTTTCTTCCAGGCGCAGGCCATTCTGATCGTGCTGCTATCCGTACCGGTGTTGCTTGCGTGCATGAATTCATCGCCGCAGCTTGGAATCATCGAGTGGATTGGCTTTGGCGTATGGCTGCTCGGCATCGGTGGTGAGGCGCTGAGTGATGCGCAGATGCAGCGCTTCAAATCAGACCCGCAAAGCAAAGGTAAAGTCTGCCAGATCGGCCTGTGGCGTTATTCGCGGCATCCGAACTATTTCTTTGAATCCTTGGTGTGGTGGGGTTTCTGGCTCTTCGCGTGTGGTTCACCCTGGGGTTGGATCACGATCTATGCGCCTGCGATGATCTTGTATTTCCTGCTTCGCGTCACGGGCATTCCACTGACCGAAGAATGCGCGGTGAAGTCGAAAGGCGATGCTTATCGCGAGTATCAGCGTACCACGAGCGCCTTTGTGCCGTGGTGGCCGAAAAGCTGAATCCAATGCCACCACCCAATCGAATCAACCCACGCAAATGAGCACCATCAACGCCATCCTCGCCAAGAACATCCTCCCTGATGCCATGATCCGCCTCGGCATTCGTCAGCGGCTTGCCGAGACGCTGCGGGAGAACAAACAGCCCACGGTCGAGGCGCAGCGCGCGGCCTTGATGCGCTACGTGCAGGATTTGAAGCAGATGCCCATCGCCATCGCGACGGATGAAGCCAACGAGCAGCACTACGAGGTGCCCACACGCTTTTACCAACTCGTGCTTGGCAAGCACCTGAAGTACAGCAGCGGCTTCTGGCCGGATGAAACGACCACGTTTGATGAATCCGAGGCCGCGATGCTCGCATTGACCTGCGAGCGGGCCGAATTGCAAGACGGGCAGAGCATTCTCGAACTCGGCTGCGGCTGGGGATCGCTCTCACTGTGGATGGCGGAGCATTATCCGCAGGCGCAGATCACCAGCGTCTCGAATTCGCGCACGCAGAAGCAATTTATCGACGCCGAGGCTGCCAAACGCCGCTTGAAGAACCTCACGATCATCACGGCGAACATGATTCACTTTGATGGCGTGGGTGAAGGCGTGTTTGACCGCTGCGTGTCGGTGGAGATGTTTGAGCACATGAAAAACTACCAGGAGTTGCTGCGCCGCGTTTCCACTTGGTTGAAACCACGCGGGAAACTCTTCGTGCACATCTTCACGCATCGCGAATACGCCTACCACTACGAGGTGCGCAGCGAAGATGACTGGATGGCGAAGTATTTCTTCACTGGCGGCCAGATGCCTAGTGATGATCTGCTGCTCTACTTCCAGGATCACTTGAAGATCGAGGACCACTGGTGCGTCAGCGGCCAGCACTACTCCCGCACGAGCGAAGCCTGGCTGGCGAACATGGACGCGCATAAAGCTGAAATTTTGCCGCTGTTTGCCGAAACTTATGGGGCAGATCAAGTCACCAAGTGGTGGGTGTGGTGGCGGCTGTTCTTCCTCGCTTGTGCCGAGCTGTGGGGCTACCGCGGTGGCGAAGAGTGGATCGTTTCACACTATCGCTTCGTGAAGCCATGAGAATCCAAGTCGCCATTGCTGTTATCGTTTTGGGTGCGGGATGCGCCTTCGGCAACTTTGCGGAGTTGGTGAAGCAAGGGGACGTTTACGATGTCCAGCTTAAGTCGGAGGCGGCGCTGCAATACTACCTGCCGGCCGAAAAATTAGAGCCAAACAACGCAGCGCTGCTGGTAAAGATCGCGCGTCAGTATGTTTATCGTATGGCCGACCTGTCTGGGAAGGCCGATCAGCTTCAGTCGGGCCGCACTGCGCTCGCCTATTCGGAAAGAGCGGTGAAATTGGCTCCGAACGACTGCGACTCGCACCTCGCGCTTGCGATTTGTCTGGGCAAACTCACCCCGTTGTTTAGTAACAAAGAAAGCGTGGAGGCCTCTCGGCGCATTAAAACCGCCGCTGAAACAGCGGTGAAGATTAATCCCAAGAATGATTACGCTTGGCATCTGCTCGGCCGCTGGCATCAGGCCATGGCGGAACTTGGTGGACTCACACGCACCATCGCCAAGCTCGTCTATGGCGAACTTCCTGCCGCATCGAACGAGGAGGCGGTGCAATGTTTTGAGAAGGCCATTGCTTTGAATCCGAGTAGGCTCATTCACCATGTCGAGCTGGGGCGCACCTATGCGCAAATGGGCCGGAAAGCGGAGGCGAAGCAATGGCTTGAGAAAGGTCTCGCGATGCCTGACCGCGAGAAAGACGATCCAGAGACTAAAGAACGCGGGCGCAAGACGCTGCGATCACTCGGTTGATCTGCTTTTTGCGTCGGTGAAGATAGATCAAGGGCTGCCAGTACCGTCGAGGCGGTATTGGAGCTCGTTGTCGTTCATGGCTAGAAAGCGCATGGCACCCTTAATGTTAAACTCACTCATGTTGGACAGTTTAAACAATCGACCTTTGAAAGCGCCGCGACTCGGTGCGCAGCCGGTGCGCAGGTTTTCAATGGTGGCCTTTTCGTCACCTGGAACGACAAACGGAGCTCCGGCTGCGTTCGCAACAGCGGCCATGCTGGCGATTTCCTGGGCGTTGCGCTTGTCCTTTTGATCCTCAGCGCCTTGACGGGCACCGCCGAAAGCAACCACGCCGATGGCAGCAAGCACGCCAATGATGGCGACCGTGACCAACAGCTCCATCAGGCTAAACCCGGACTGGGTTCGCCGTGCTTTAGCGGAGCGCCTAAGGACAAAGTGCATGGATGAACAACATTTTACAGTAATTACAGTAATTTTACAATCAAAAATCCACTCCTCTCCCTGCATTGATAGCAAAAGGGCCCTATTTAGCCCCTTCATCCGGTCCGGCGACCGCAAACCCTGCCTTTACCTTCAGCATCCTCCCGCTACCATCCGCGCTCCTTTTCCCAGCCATGATGACCAGCGCCCAGATCCGCCAATCCTTCCTCGACTTCTTCAAATCGAAGGACCACACCATCGTCCCCAGTGACAACGTCGGCTACACCAGCCGCGACGGCGCGCGCATCTTCACGAACGCCGGCATGAACCAGTTCGTGCCCATCTTCCTCGGCGAGCGCAGTGCCGATGTCGATACCTGGCCCGGCGTGTTGCACAAAGGATTGCCCACACGCGCGGCGGACACGCAGAAGTGCATCCGCGCCGGCGGCAAGCACAACGACCTCGAAGACGTGGGCCTCGACACCTACCACCACACGCTCTTCGAGATGCTGGGGAACTGGTCCTTCGGCGACTACTTCAAGAAGGAAGCCATCTCCTGGGCGTGGGAACTCATCATCGAACGCTGGAAGTTCCCGCCGACACGCGTCTTCGCCACCATCTATCAACCCGGTTCCGGTGATCCCGCTGATCGCGACCAAGAAGCCTTCGATCTTTGGACCGAGAAGTTTCGAAGCATCGGCCTCGATCCCGACATCCACATCGTCAACGGCAACAAGAAGGACAACTTCTGGATGATGGGCGACACCGGCCCCTGCGGCCCCTGCACCGAGATCCACATCGACCTCACGCCCGGCGCACCGAACCTCGACGAAGACCGCCAGCGCGCCGGTGCCAAGCTCGTCAACGGCAGCGACGCGAGCTGCATCGAGATCTGGAACAACGTCTTCATTCAATACAACGCCAACCCCGACGGCACCTTCGTTCCGCTGCCCGCGCAGCACGTCGATACCGGTATGGGCTTCGAGCGCGTGTGCAGCATCATTCAAGGCACGAAGAACTTCACCGACTTCGAGAACGCCAAGATCAGCAACTACGACACCGACGTCTTCAAACCCATCTTCGACGAACTCACGAAGATGTGCGGCAAGCACTACCAGAGCACGCTGCCAACCGGGAAGAACAAGGAAGGAGGCCCCAAGGCGGCGTCCGATCAAGAAAAGGTTGATATTGCGTTCCGAGTCATTGCCGATCACATCAGAACTCTCAGTTTTTCAATCGCAGACGGCATTCAGCCAGGCAACACTGAGCGCGATTACGTCTTGCGCCGAATGCTGCGCCGAGCTGTGAACTATGGTCGCGATTTGGGTTTCAAAGAGCCCTTCTTCTATAAGCTGGTCGATATCCTCGCTAACCATATGGGGGACGTTTTCCCCGAACTCAGAGCGCGGAAGGATCAGATCAAGGCCGTGCTAAAAGGAGAGGAAGACGCGTTTAATCGCACCATCGACAAAGGCCTTGATGTTTTTAGCACCATCGTGCTTGGCGAGATCTACGCGGTCGATGTTGCTGGCATTCAGACAAACAAAGTCCTGTCTGGTCGTGATGCATTCAAGCTTTACGACACATATGGCTTCCCATTGGACCTGACTGAACTCGTCGCGAGAGAGCGAGGGTTAACTGTCGATGTTGACGGTTTTAACGAACTAATGGAGGCACAAAGACTTCGTGGGCTTGAGGATCGTGCGAAGAAGAAACTGGTAGTTTCCCTCAGCAACATCGAAACCAAGGCACCGACCAAGTTCATCGGTTACGACACGCTCGAAGCCGATGTGCGCGTGTTGGAGGTCGTCTCCATGAAGGACAAGAACGCTGTCGTGCTCGATGTCTCCACCTGCTACGCCGAGATGGGCGGACAGGTCGGCGATGCGGGTCAGTTGATCCTCGGCGCGAACACCTTCCCCATCAGCGCCACCACCAAGGTCGGCAACACTTGGCTGCACTTCCTCGAAGGCGAAGAAACACCCGCCGTGGACTCCACCGTGCGCCTTGTCGTCGATGCGCCGCGTCGTCACGCCATCGAGCGCCACCACACCGTCACCCACATCCTGCACTGGGCCTTGCATGAAGTCGTGAGCAAGGACGCCACGCAGAAAGGCTCTAGCGTCACGCCGGACAAACTCACCTTCGACTTCAACAGCGCCGCGCTCACCGCGCAGCAGCTCAGCGACATCGAGCGACTCGTGAACGAGCGCATCGTCGCCAACGACCCAGTTTCCTGGAGCGAAGTGCCCTACGTCGAAGCCAAGGCCAACAACGGCATCATGTCCCTCTTCGGCGAGAAGTATGGCGACCTCGTCCGCGTCGTGCAGATCGGCGGCCAGCCGCACAAGCTCGATGGTTGGAGCATGGAACTCTGCGGCGGCACCCACACGCGCGGCACCGGTGAGATCGGCCTCTTCCGACTCGTCGGCGAAAGCGCCGTCGCCGCTGGCGTGCGCCGTATCGAAGCCATCGCGGGACTCGAGGCCTACAACGCGGCGCGCAGCGATGCCGACCTCATCAAGCAACTCTGCGGCAAAGTCAGCGCCCAAGGCGCGCATGACATCGAGAAGAAACTCGAAGCCTTGCTCGCCCAGCAAAAAGAACTCGAGAAGAACCTCAAAGCCGCCCAGCAACGCGAAGCCTCCGGCCGCGCCAAGGAACTCCTCTCCACCGCGAGCAACAACGCCATCATCGTCAACCTTGGCGATGTTGATGCCGACTACGCCGTGGCCGTGAGCGACGCCTTGAAAGGCACGTTCAACGGCATCGTCCTCCTCGCCACCACCGGCGGCGGCAACGTCGCGCTCATCGCCTCCGTTTCCAAAGATCACCAAGCCAAGGTTCAGGCCGGGAAGATCATTCAAACCATCGCGCCCATCGTCGGCGGCAAAGGCGGCGGCAAGCCGGACTTCGCCCGTGGCGGCGGCAAGGATGTCAGCAAGGTCGATGCGGCTCTCGCCGAAGCGCGGAAGATGCTCGCGTGACGGAGAGGATGATCACGAATGCTGATTTCCGACGATGCGCAGTCCGTGCAGAGTCAAATCGGGATCTACGATGATGCGTTCGCCCATGCCCGAAATGATCCACTCGGCATCGCCGCCAGTGGCAACGACATGGGCGTGCTGGCTGCCCAGTTCTTTTTTCAAGGCCTCCAGGATGCCTTTGACCATGCCGCGGTAACCGATGGCAGCTCCAGCAAGGATGGCCGATTCAGTGGACTGGCCGATGGCGCTGACAGGCTCGCGCAAATCAACGCGCGGCAGCAAGGCGGTGCGTTCGTGCAGGTAATCCGTCATCAATCGCAGGCCGGGAGCGATGACACCGCCGATGTAGAATTGGTCGGCACTCAGAATGTCGAAAGTGACGGCGGTGCCGAAATCGATGACGATGCCAGGCGCACCATGCATGTGCGCAAGTGCTACGGCGTTGGCGAGGCGGTCAGGACCGATGCTTTCAGGCTTCGGATAACGAATGCCGATGCCCAGCGGTGTGTCGTAGCGAAGTTCGATGAGCTGAGCACCGAAGACATCCCGAAACGCAGGCACGGCCTTGGGCACGACGCTGCATAGCACGGCGCTGCTAAATTCCCAGCCACGGGTGATGTCACGCACGGCATCAGGTGAAAGCTCGCGTGTGGCATGCTCGCGGCGTTCAAGGATCGCATCGCTCGTAGCGAGACCAAATTTGGTGCGACCGTTGCCGACGTCGATGAGCAACCGTTGGCTCATTGTTTGGCCGGTGGCGCAGGTTCAGGCGGTGGCTCGCCAAAAGTGCGTACTTCGATCGTGCCACCAGGCACTGCGGTTTTTTCAACCGTAGCAGGCGGAATGACGGGCTTTGGGGAAGCTGCACCTTCTTCCACTGGCAGCGCCTTGGGTGGGTCTTTCTCCACATGCACACAGGGATAGAACAGGTTGTAGTTGTGACGCAACGCGGCAGGAAAAGCGACACGTCCCGGTTCGGTGACGTTTTCGCGCAGCAACTTGCCAGTGAGATTGGCAAACACCTCACCACCGACCTTCGCGGCTTGGGCGGCGGTGCCATTGACCACCTTACCGACTGCGCCAGCGGCCGATCTGCTTCCACTGCGGAACATGTCGCTGCTGATGCGGCGCTCTTGGATGGAAATATAAGCCTGTGCGGAAAGCAGCGTGCCGTCGGGCCCGAAGCTCATCTCCAAACTCGCGTGATCATCTGATGAAAACATGCCGCGCATATGATCGACGCGCACAGAGATGAAGATGCCGCCATCGGGAGCTTTGGAGATCTCCGGCTTATACGTGCGGTAGTTGCTCTCGGAGAATTTGTATTCGGCGGCCTTGCCATCTTCTTTTTTCCAGCCGCCGAGGCTCTCGCCAAACTTATCCACGTCCACCTCCACGCCAGCCCAGGCAGCGGTGGTGAGGAAGATGAAAACGAGAGCAATGGGCTTCATGTCCTCAAAGTGTGGCATGAAACGGTTATTTCAACCTCCCGAACGAGCTAAAGCCCCCTGCCCGCAGTGCTTCGCGCAGCATTGCAGGCGGGAGCACTACTTTCTCACGTCAAACGACCCGTGATGTAGGATTCAGTGAGCGGGTTGCCGGGATGATTGAAGATCGTCATCGTGTCGTCCTCTTCGATCAATTTGCCTTTGTAGAAGAACGCGGTGCGGTCGGCGATGCGCTTAGCCTGCTCCATGTTGTGCGTAACGATGACAAAGGTGTACTGGCCGCGCAGTTGATGAATCAGCTCCTCGATGCGTGCGGTGGCGATGGGATCGAGCGCAGCGCAGGGTTCGTCCATCAGCAAGATGCGCGGCTGCAAGGCGATGGCACGAGCAATGCACAAACGCTGCTGCTGGCCACCGGAGAGGCCGGTGGCCATCTGGTGAAGGCGGTCTTTCACTTCATCCCACAGCGCAGCGGCCTTGAGGCTGCGTTCGGCGGCTTCTTCGAGATCATGGCGGTCTTTGATGCCTGCGACACGCAGGCCATAGACGGCGTTCTCGAAGATGGAGCGCGGGAAGGGATTATATTTTTGGAACACCATGCCGACGTTTCGGCGCAGGCTGATCACATCGACTTCAGGCGTGTAGATATCGACACCATCGATCTTGATTTGGCCACTCACGACGCGTGCAGACTCAACGAGGTCGTTGATACGGTTGATGGAGCGGATGAGTGTGCTCTTGCCACAACCAGAGGGGCCAATGAGCGCGGTCACATCCTCACGGCGCATGTTCAAATCGACATCGAACAGCACCTGGTGGTCGCCATAGGCATAGTTGAATTTCTCCACCTGAATGAGCGGCTCTGCAGAAGCTGGTGCTGGTGTTTCGGCGGCCATTTCAACTGAACGTGCCACGCAGATAGGCTTCGGTGAGCTTTTCGCGGGGATTGGTGAAGAGTTCTTCGGTGGGAGAAAATTCGACGAGTTTGCCGAGATGCAGGAACGCAGTGAAGTCAGAGATGCGCACGGCCTGCTGCATGTTGTGCGTGACGATGACGATGGTGTACTCGCGTGCGAGCTGGCTCATGAGCTCTTCGATCTTCAGCGTCGAGATCGGATCTAGCGCTGAGCACGGTTCATCCATCAGAAGCACATCGGGCAGCGTGGCGATGGCACGGGCGATGCACAAACGCTGCTGCTGACCGCCGGAGAGGGCGAGAGCGTTCGCACTGAGGCGGTCCTTCAATTCATCCCACAACGCGGCGTGACGCAGCGAGCGTTCGACGGCTTCATCAAGCAGGTTTTTGTTCTTCTCACCGTGGATGCGCAGGCCGTAGGCGACGTTCTCGTAGATGCTCTTGGGGAAGGGATTCGACTTCTGGAAGACCATGCCGACCTGTTTGCGGAGCTGGGTGAGATCCACATCGGTGTCGTGAATGTTTTTCCCCTTCACCAGCACTTCGCCCTTCGTAACGCGAGCGCTGGGCACGCGGTCGTTCATACGATTGATGCAGCGCAGCAGGGTGCTTTTACCGCAGCCGGACGGGCCGATGAGCGCAGTGACGCGGTGGTATTTGACCTCAAGGTTGATGTCGAACAACGCCTTGCTCGTGCCATAGCAGAAATCCATGTCACGCACCTGAACAACAGGTGGTGGCTTGGCTTTGGCGGCGGAGTCGGCAGACATGAATTCAGAAGCAGTTTACCAGCGATACTTTGCGCGCAGACGTTTGCGCAACAGCACCGAGCTGGCGGCCAGAGATGCGACGAGAACGAGGAAAACGAAGACGGAGCCGTATTGCGCACGCTCGGCGTATTCGTTCTGCGGGATCTTCGCGGCGAGGGTGTAGATGTGATAAGGCAGCGCCTGAACGGATTCGGTGAAGATGCCGAGGAAGCGCGACACGCTTTGATCCCAATGCGCAAAGATCGATGCATCGGCAGGCAGTGGCGGCAGGTCTTTTTGCCAAGGCAGCTTGTCTTTGAAGGCCAGCGCAGCGGTGAACATGATTGGGGCTGTTTCACCGGCAGCACGGGCGATGCCGAGGATGCTGGAGGTCAAAATGCCGGGCGTGGCAAAAGGCAGTACGCTGTAACGGATCGTCTGCCAGCGCGTGGCGCCGAGCGCCATCGACGTTTCGCGGAAACCCTGCGGCACAGCTTGAAGACACTGCTCGCTGGCGGTGATGATGACGGGCAGGATGACGAAGGCGAGTGTGAAACCGCCGGAGAGCACGCAGGTGTCCCAGCCTTCGAAGCTGAGAGTCGTGAAGCCGAGCGGAATGGCGAACACGGAACGATCCGCAGGCACATCGACAAACACCGGTGCAGTCAAGACGAAGGCTCCGAGTCCGAATAGACCGAAAACGACGGATGGAACGCCCGCAAGGTTCAAAATGGCCAAACGCACGAGTTCTAGGAACTTGCCATGCTTTGCATACTCACTCAGATAAATCGCACAAGCGACACCGAGGAAGAGTGCAACACCGACGCTGACGATCACGAGAAGCGCGGTGCCGACGATCGGGCCCAGAATGCCGCCGCCGGAGTAGGAGATGGTTTTTTCGGCACGGAAGTTGTCGCCGAGCTTCTTCTTAATGGCGTCGGCACCATTCACGTCGGTTTCGTAGTGGTTGCCCTGCTTGTCTTCGATGACGTGCAGAGTGGCGGGCAGTTCGGTGAGGAACTGCGTGTTCACGAATGGCCACTTCGACTGAAACGTCACGGGCGCACCTTTGATGAAGATGTGCAGCATGATCGCCACCGTGATGATTACCACGATGTAGCTACCGACACGCAGCGCCCAACGCGCAATGGTTTCGCGCTTCTGAATGCCGGAGTTGTCGCCAGCAAAGGGGTTTTCAGTGGTGGGAACGGGACTCATGCCTTGTGGGGTTCAAAGCGGCGCGCCACGGCACGGGCGCACCAGTTGACGAGAAGCGAAATAGCAAACAGCACAATGCCAACCATGAAGAGTGCCTGCCAGTGTGAGCTGCCGCGGGATACTTCGCCAAGTTCCTGCGCGATGATGCCCGTGAGTGTGTGCGCGGGCTGAAAGATGGCACCGGGACCGGCACTGAAGTCGGGAATGGCGATGCGGTTGCCTGCGACGAGCAGGACGACCATCGTTTCACCGATCACACGGCCCAAGCCGAGTAGGATGGCGGAGAGAATGCCGGAAATGCCGGCGGGAACGATGACACGGAAGACGGTTTGCAGCTTGGTGGCTCCGAGCGCGTCGGAAGCGTCGATGTAGGCACGCGGGACGTTGTTGAGCGCGTCTTCGGAGAGACTGAACATCGTAGGCACCGCCATGAAGGCGAGCAGACAACCGGCGTTGAACATGTTGAGGCGTTCCTGAATCGGAAAACCGGGCACCCACTGCAACCAGCTCCATTCACTCACGTCTTTGATCAAATTGCCGACGAGCGAGATGCCGATGAAGCCGAGCACCACCGATGGAATGGCTTGAATGAACTCGATCACCGGCTTGATGAGTTCTTTTTCACGTTCGCTGGCGAACTGGTTCGTGTAAATCGCAGCGACGACGCTGACAGGCGTGGCGATCAGGATGGCGATGAAGGCAATGACCAAGGAGCCACTGAGCAGCGGCACAAAGCCAAAGAAGTCCTGCCAGGAGCTGTTGGTGATCCAACTCGTGCCGAAGAAGAAGGCTCCGATGACCGTGAAGATCGAAACCGGCTTGTCCCAGCGCCAGGAATCAAGTTGTGCGGCGGCTTTCCGCATGGCCTGTGCATGAACTGGGATGCCTTCACGCACATCGTTGACCATGGTGCGGGCGACACCGGTCCCTGCATCGGTTGGCAGCACAGCGGCGGCTTTTTCGATGACCTGCGCATATTTTTCAACCTGCTCACGCAACTCAGTCGCACGTGAGGTGATTGCCTGGATGCGCTCGGCGAGATTCACCGCCTCAGTGAAGGAAGCCGAGGCTTCCTTGATTAGGCTGGCTTTTTCGTCGGGATCTTTTTCTTTCGCCGCGGCTTCCAGAAGGCGCAGGCGGTTGGTTTCGAGCACTTCAAACTCCACGGCATTTTCCTTCGTCTCCTGCGCGTGCTGCTTGAGTTCATCGACGACTGCCTGCAGCGGTTCGGTAGCCGCTTCGAATTCTTCTTGCGCCTGAACGAGTGAGGCGAACTTGGTGCGGGCTTCGCGATCTTTGGCAGTGAAATCTGCGGCGAGTGTTTGCAGCAGCGGCGGCAAGTCGGTGACTTCGGGTGTGAGCGCGGCAAACTCGCGTTGAAGCTGCTCGCGTTCAGCAGCGCTGAAGAGATCGGGGTAAGTGAGTGATGCCGAAGCAGCGGCGGCGGCTTTTTGTACTTCGCTGCGCAACTTCGCGAGCTCTGCCGGTGGCAGCGGAGGTGTTTTTTCGAGGGCTTGAGACAAGGACTCGCTCGTTCGCGTGGTTTTGTCCTCGATCTGACGTTTGAGCAGGAAAGCGGCATCGCGCCGGTCACGCGCTGACTTGCTCAGAGTTTCCAGCGAGGCGCTAATGGCCTGGCGCAGACTGCTGGAGAGGGTTTGGTTTTGCTGCAGCGGTTGATCAATGATGTCGCAGAACTCCAGGCCGGCGCGGCGGTAGGTTTGCAGTTCGTGCCGGTAGGTGGGCAGGAAGTCGATGCCCTCCCGCAGCAGGAAGATCATGATGAGCACCAGTACGATGACGGCGATGCTGGCGTTGCCACCAAAAAACCAGCGGATGAGATGCTGCGGATCGACCCCGAGGACGGTGTGCTTGCGGCTCCGGAGCAGCACGCTGCGCAGCGGCGGTCTGCTGGGGGTCGTTGGGCGGTCCATGCGGGGGTTGAAAAGTGAATTAAGACACCGGGCTGACAAACAAAATCCGGCGGAGGAGACTATCCTCTTCCGCCGGACTCACAAGTCGGTCAATCAACAGTTATTTCGCAATGCTTAGAGGAACGAAGCCCGCTTTGCCTATGATAGCGTTGCCTGCCGTGCTGAGGCAGAAGTCGATGAACGCCTTCGTGGTGCCAGTGGGTGCGCCATTGGTGTAAAGGAAGGTGGGGCGGGAAAGCGGGTAGGATTTGACGGCCGCCGGGCTGGGGGCAGAGCCGCCGATGGAAACGATCTTGATGCCCTTGGCACCTGCATAGGCATAACCAACGTAGCCGATGCCATTTGGATTCGAGCCGACTTCGGAGGCGATCTGCTCATTACCGGCCATTTTCTGGCTGTTAGTGCCGTATTCGCGGCCTTTCATGGCCAATCCCATGAAGTCCTTGTAGGTGCCGGAGGAGGTGTTGCGTGTATAGACAGAGATCGGGCCGGGAGTGCCGCCGACTTCGCTCCAGTCCTTGATGTCACCGGCAAAGACTTGCAGGAGCTGCTTCTTGGACAGATCGGAGATCGGATTGTTCTTGTTCACGACGACTGTGATCATGTCCCAAGCGACTTCGAATTCAGTGAGCGAGACACCTTTGCTACGGCAGAGCGTGCGCTCATCGGCCTTCACCTTGCGGCTGGACATGCCGATTTCAGCGGTGCCGGAGGCCAGATTCGTGAATGCGGTGGAAGAACCTTCCGCAGCAATGTCAAAGCTGACTTTGCCGCCTTGCTTCTTGAAAGCTTCCGCAAGCTGGGGCACGAGCTTGGCACCGAGGGTGTCGGAACCGCGAATGCGGAGGGTGGTTTGAGCCTGGAGCGAGAGTGCTGCGGCAAAGGTGGTGACGAGGGTGAGGATGGCGGTCTTCATGTGGGATGTGGATGGGATTCGGTCTTGAGGGCTGCCCCGCTCGCTGTTTGTGCAGGCGAAGGGCACAGTGGTTGATGTTACGCACCCGTCAAAAGCGTCTAGGTGACGAGAACGTCAGCAAGTGGCTTCTGGAGGGTGGCATTTTCTTACCTAGAGCGCTGCATTGTGCACGATTTGCTATGTGACGAAAGCGTCACATTAAGAATCTAGCGGGAATTTCCTGTTACGGCCATGTGACACTTGTCCTCGGGCGATGCCGCATCACCTGAGACGCATTATCCACTCAACACATCACCCATGCGCATCACACATTCCCGCATCTCCCACTTGTTGGCAGCTTTTGCAGCCGCCATCATCGCGTTGCCACCCACCCTGCCCATCGTCGCCAGTCCGGCGATGGAAAAACTGTTTTTCATCCTCAAATCCAAGGGTTCTCTGACCCAGGATGAGTATGACATGCTCGTCGCCGCAATGCGTGCGGATGAAAAGTCCTCCCCGGCCCCGGCTTCGGCTCCTGCCTCTGGTTCGAGCAGCGGCCTGGGTCAGCGCTTGGCAAAGACCGAAAGCAAGATCGAAAGCCTCGAAAATGTCATTTCAAACACCCGCGGTCAGGTGGAAGAATTCTCCAAGATCACCGACAACACCTCGCCTGCGACGATGTCCAAGGCAGACCTTGACGTTTTGCTGGCAGACAAATGGTACGAGCGTCTGAAATTGAAGGGTTATGTGCAGACACGCTTATACAGCCTGCTTGGCGATGACGATGTGCCCGGAGCTCATCAGGCCAATGACCCCTTTGTGAGCGATACGCAGTCCATGGGCATCCGCCGTGGTCGTCTTACTTTCAGCGGCGATGTCACCAATCACCTCTATCTCTATGCACAGATGGATATGTTTGCTACAAACGTTAACTCAGCAGGCGGTACTGGCACTAATGTACTCCAGGCGCGCGACATGTATGCGGACATCTCACTGGATCCCGCCCGTGAATTTCGTGCTCGTATTGGCCTTTCCAAAGTGCCGTACGGTTTCACGAATCTGCAATCCTCGCAGAACCGCCTAGCACTGGAACGTCCAGACGCCCTGAATTCTGCCGTCGAGGGTGAGCGTGATATGGGGGCTTACTTGATCTGGGCACCTTACATCATTCGTGAGCGCTTCAAAAACATCGTCAAGATGGGGCTGCGTGGCTCGGGTGATTATGGATTGCTCAATGTGGGCGTCTACAACGGCTCCGGCATCAATAACAATGACAACAACGGCAAGATGCACTACATCGCACATGCCGCGTATCCCTTCGAATTCGACAACGGGCAGTTTTTGGAAATTGGAGCCAGCTTCTATACAGGCCAGTTCAAACCCGGCACGACCGCGATCGTAGGCACCACGCCGACAGTCCACCCAAACGGAGTGCTCGATCAGCGCACGGCGGTTAACGTGGTTCTTTATCCGCAGCCATTTGGAATCGAGGCTGAGTGGACTTTCGGTAAAGGCCCACAACTCAGTAATGATATGAAATCAATCACCACCAACAGTTTGGAGGGTGGCTATATCCAAGCCTGTTACCGCCATGTTTTCCCAAATCAATCCGAACTGATTCCATTCGTGCGGTTGCAGCAATTTGACGGTGCACGCAAGTTCGCCGCTAACGCTCCTAAAATGCGCGTGAATGAAGTCGCATTCGGTCTGCGCTACATTCCGTATCCGGAGTTAGAAATGTCGCTGATTTACTCGAACGGCACCCGGACCAACACGACAGACAATCCTGCTGCGGCCGGCACGCGTTATCGCGATGTGAACGTCAGCTACATTGGTCTGCAGGCGCAGATCAATTTCTAAACGTCACATACGACATCTATTTGTTGGTCAAGGTTGGATCAGGGGCCGGGCGCATCGGGAGTTGCGTCCGGCCTCATCATTTCCGCCAATGATGAAGCTGGATACAGGGTTGCTTCGCTGGAAATGTTCTACTAGTCTCGTCCCCGCAGTCAAATCTGCGGCTTCATGGAAACGACCCTCCAGCAAATCCTCTATGTCGCGGCGGCCATTGTCTTTGCCATCGCATGTCGCTCGTTTGACAACCGCTTTATCCAGAAGCTCGGCTGGCTCACGCTGCTGGGAGCTTCTTATCTTGGCGGCTATTTCCTAACCGGCACCCACGTTGGCGGCGGCATCTTCATTGGTGCGTGGTTCATGCTGCCGTGGCTGGAAATCATCTTTCGTGTCCGTCGGCTGCGGTTTCCCATCAAGAGTGAAGTCAAACACCGCTTTCCGCCTGCGCGGGACGTTTTTCCTGAACTTGGTGACCTCAGCATCGAGGCCGAGGACGTCGGTTTCACCGAAGTTGGCGACACGGGCTGGCAGTGGAGTCAAACCGATCACTTCATGCGCCTGTTCTACCATCGTGAGAAGCGCACCCAAGCCGCCATCGCCCTTGCACAGCAAGGTGAGTTCGGCTTTTCCTATGTCAGCCTCACGTCTCGGGCAAACAGCGGCGTCACCTTCACCACGACGAACTATCCCTTCGCCGCCACCATGAAGCATTCACCGAAGCAGCGGCTGAACCGCTTCACGCACGCCGCTTCCTTTGAAGAACTGCTAGAGCGGCACGAAGACTTCCTTCAAAAAGAAGGAATCCGGGCAGAAGACCTGGCGCTCCAAGACACCGAATATCTGCACGCCTACATCGAGCGCGACATGAGCGCCCAGATTGATCACAACATCACCGCCGGGGTCATCGAACCCACTGGCAACGGAGAATTTCGTTATTCATGGCGCGGCTGCATCTTCCTCTACTGGCAGGTGGTGAAGGACATGCTGCGGGTGTGATCCACGCAAAGATTTACCTCATTGTCCTGGAGGCGCTGGCTGCGGCTGATTGCGTGCGGCTTCGGCGGCAGCACGGGCAGCAGCCTCTGCCGCGGCACGTTGGGCTTCTTCTTGGGCGCGGCGCGCAGCTTCTTCCGCCTGCCGCTGCGCCATCTCTTGAGCGGCGCGCTGAGCGGCTTCTTGCTGTGCGCGCATTTGCTGTTCTTCAGCGCGGCGGGCCTGTTCCTCGGCCTGGCGCTGGGCCATTTCTTGCGCACGGCGTTCGGCCTCTTGCTGGGCACGCATCTGCTGTTCTTCGGCGCGGCGAGCAGCCTCTTCCTGCTGACGTTGCATGGCGGCGGCCTCCGCTTGCTGGCGGGCACGTTCGGCGTCTGCGGCGGCTTGTTGAGCAGCGACTTCTTGCTTCATGGCAACGGCTTGTGCTTCCAGACGCGCTTTTTCACCCTCGGCGGCAGCTTGCTCGGCCTGCATGCGCTGTTGTGCTGCTTGCAGCGCCTGCTTCTGAGCTTCAGCGGCCGCAGCTGCCTGCTCTGCGGCCATCTTCTCAGCAGCAGCTTGCAGCGCGACTGATGCATCGACTGGTGGCGGCGCAGCATCGGGCACCAAAGTCGGTGTAGCGGCTGGCATGGCGACCGTCGGAGCTTGTGGAGCACTCTCTGGCACGATCGCAGCGGGTGCCGCCTCTGGCTTCATCACTTCAACCGTCGGGTTGACAACAGAAGCCGCTGGATTGAGCGCTGGAGCTGAAACGCTGCCTTCAGGGACTCTGGTTTCTGCAGGAGTGCTGGCGACGGCTGGCATAACGATCGTAGGAGCAGGCGGAGTACTCTCTGGCACGACTGCCTCCGGTTTGGATGTTTCGGCCGTAGGAACAACCATCGGAGTCACCACAGGGGCTGAAACGACCTTCTCTGCGATCTTTGTGTCTGGCGTATTGCTGGTAAGAGCAGGCATCACCACGACTGGAGCGGATTCAGGAACGGTGGCTGGCTTGGTTTCGGTCGTGACGACGGCAGGTGTCGTTTCAGCGACTTGGGGCATGACGGCAGCAGGCAAAGTGGTCTGCGCGGACGTTTGCTCCGTCACAGCGATGGCTGGTCGTACGGTTTCCGTCGCTGGCACTGTCTCTGTGGACTCGCGTTGCTGCTTGGGCTGTCTTTCTGGCTCCTGAACTGCAACGATGGCCGCAGCTGGCGTGACATTCACAGGCTGCTGCTGCACGGCGGCTGTTGCCTTGTCCTCAGCAATCGTTTCGCGAATCGCCGTGGCCGCTTTCAAAGGCACACCTTCAAAACCACTCACAGGGACCGGCTTTTCGATGCGATCAGCAATCTGCGGCTTCACGGGAGGAGCGTCGGCCTTCACGGGTGGCAGTTCCATGATGACGGGAGCTATCACTGCTTCATGCTGGTGATGCCCAGGACGCGGTGCGGTCATTTCACCGGCTTGGATCGCATTGACTTGCACCTGCGGAACAGCCTGTGCACAAACTTGCTCCATCTGGGCACGCGGCGGGCCGCCATGATGAACGAAAACGGGGCTGGTGCCTATGCCAAGATCATGGTGGTGGCAATCCTGCCGCACAATCTGCGTCACGTTCACACTGCTTTGAAAGATCGTGGTATTGTAGGTCACTGGCGCACAAACCGTGGTGTAGCTCGGGCGCACAAAATGATTCGTGGTGATGAAGGTGTAGCTCGAAGGGCCTAGATTGTAGCGCGAGTCGCAATCACGATACACGTCGCGGCAGGCGCCGATTTCAGGCGGTAGCGGTGCCCAGCCAACGTAATCGCGACTCTGGCGCCAGGAAACCCAGCCGGGAGACCACTCACAGCCTGGCACCCAAACCCAGCCATGGCGCGAGAGATTGATCCAGCGACCATAATGATACGTGGCCCAGCCAAACGGCTCGTTCGACTGCCAAGTCCACCCCATGGACGACCAGCCCCAGTTGCCATCCACATAAGGCCGCCAGCGCGCGGTGCTGATCGTGGGCCGCCAGCAGTAGCCGTAGCCGCTCACATCCATCCAACGGCCATAGGGTGCGAGACGTTGATAAAAGACCGAGTAGTCACGCGGAGCCGCTGTTTGAGGCGGCAAGCTCACACGCGGTGCGCTGGTGGCGATGCGCTGAGTGATCACATTGCTCTGGCGCCGTGCGGTGTCCGCCTGCACACGCAAATCTTCATTCTGTTTCTTCAATGCATCCAGCGAGGTGCGCAGCTCCGTGTTTTCACGTTCTTTGAGCGCCTTTTCCATGTCGGCGAACTGCTTTTCCATCAGCGCTGTCTTCGTTTCAATCTCTAGTGCCTGGCGCTGTAGAGCATCACGTGCTTCAGCGAGCTGCTTTTCCGTCTCTGCTGTCATTGGGGCGACTGGAGCAGGTGTACTGACAGTTGGCGGCGTGAGTTTGTCACAGCTCGTGAGTGGCAGAAGCGCTGAGACGACTAAAAAGGAGCGGAAACGCGAGTTCATAATGACGAAGATGCGGCTCTGACGCCCGACCGCGAGGATGTATTCAACTTTCGTCCTTACTTCCGACGTTTGACCACCTGCTGCGTCTGTCGAGTCTTCAGCATCAGGTCAGCTTCCAGCACTCCCGCGAAATGCGTCAGCGGATACACGATGCTGCGTCGCCCGATGATGCTGCCGGGGCTGATCACGCTGTTGCAGCCGATCTCCGCGTAGTCACCGATGATCGCGCCGAATTTCCGCAGTCCAGTGGGGATGACGTCCGTGTCGGTCTTGACGGTCACTTCGAGACGATCAAGACGCACATTGGAAAGGATCACTCCGGCGGCCAGATGCGCCTTGTGGCCGAGGATTGAGTCGCCCACGTAATTGTAGTGCGGCACTTCGCAGCCATCGAAGATCACGCAGTTCTTGAACTCGCACGAGTTCCCGAGCACGCAGCCATCACCAATGATCACATTTTCGCGGATGTAGCAGCCCGCGCGAAGCTGGCAGTTCCGCCCGATCCACGCTGGGCCTTTGATCACGACTCCTGGTTCCAGCGTGGTTCCTTCATCAATGAACACGTCCTCGCCGATGAACGCTCCCGGCGGCACCTGCACGCGAATCTCGCGTTGCAGCCGGAACTCCAGATACGACTCGATCCGCGTCAGCGACGTCCACACCGGCGAGTCATCCGGGAACAGGATGCCATGCTTCGTATGAGTGAGATCAAGGTAGTCGCGGGCGGGGAACATCGAATGGTTCAGACCGTCATGATTTCCTTCTCCTTCGACACCACATGCTGGTCGATCTCGGCAATTTTCTTGTCAGTCATGGTCTGAATTTCCTTCTCCATGCGGTGGAGATCATCTTCGGTGATACTGCCGTCTTTTTCGCCTTTTTTGATGGCTTCCAGTGCATCGCGCCGCGCAGAACGCACGCGAACGCGGGCGTCTTCGCCGAGGGTCTTGCACATCTTCACCATCTGCTCGCGGCGCTCAGTGGTCAGGGAAGGAATCGGAAGGCGGATGACCTTACCTTCAATGCTGCCGTTCAAACCGAGGCGTGATTCACGAATCGCGCGGTCGATGTCTTGGAGCGTAGCAGGATCAAATGGCTCGATGCGGATCAGGCGCGCATCTGGCGTGGTGATCATCGCGAGCTGCTTCAGCTTCATGTGGCTGCCGTAGCTCATCACATGCACGTCCATGTTTTCCACCAGCGTGGGGTTGGCCTTACCCGTGCGCACGGTGGCAAATTCGTGGATGGCGTGCTCGACGGCCTTCGTCATGGCCTCATCGGCCTCCAGCATGGTTATTTCAGGGTCCATAACAGTGTGTGGTTAAAAAATAGATCAGCCGTTGGCATCGACCATCGTGCCGATGTACTCGCCGACGAGGGCGCGGCGAATGTTGTCCGGCTCATTCATGCTGAAGACGCCGATGGGCATGTTGTTTTCCATGCAGAGCGAGAAAGCGGTCGAGTCCATCACCTTGAGCTGGCGTGTCAGACACTCGTGGAAACTGATGCGGTCAAACTTCACCGCGTTCGGGTTTTTGGCCGGATCGGAGTCATAGATGCCATCGACCTTCGTCGCTTTGAGCACGATCTCGGCATTGATCTCGCTGGCACGCAGCGCAGCGGTGGTGTCGGTGGAGAAGAACGGATTGCCCGTGCCGGCGGCGAAGATCACCACGCGGCCCAGTTCGAGATGGCGCATCGCTTTACGACGCACGAACGGCTCAGCCACGTTGTCCATCTTGATCGCGCTTTGCACTCGCGACGGCACATCCATCGCCTCCAGCATGCTCTGCAAAGCCAGCGAATTCATCACCGTGGCCAGCATGCCCATGTAATCCGCCGTCGCACGCTCCATGCCTTTGTTGCTAGCGGTCACACCGCGCCAGAAATTGCCACCACCGACGACCACGGCGATTTCGAGACCCGTTTGATGCGCCGCCTTGATTTGCGCCGCCATGTCTTCGACGATCGGAGGGGAGATGTTGTCGGTGCTCCCCGGTTGCCTCAGCGCTTCACCGCTGAGTTTGAGTAGAACGCGACGAAATTTACGAGGAGCAGTTGGGTCAGACATGAAAGATCAGAGTTGAATCATAAAGCATGAGCGCAGGGGCCTTGCAAAGCTAATTCTGCATGTCACTCATCACGCCATGAAAGACGACCCGACCATTCCCGCCGACGCACGCTTTGAAACTCGCGCGATTCATGTGGGCCAGGACTACCGCAGCGAGACCGGCGCAGTCATTCCGCCGATCTACATGACGTCCACGTTTGAAACCGGCAATCCCACCGGCTTTGACTACACCCGCTCCGGCAATCCGAACTTCCGCAACCTCCAGACCACGCTCGCCAGCCTCGAAAACGCCACGCACTGCACCGTCTTCGCCAGCGGCCTCAGCGCCATCTCGGCCATCTTGTTTTCCCTCAAAGCGGGCGATGTGATCCTCTCCGAGCAGCAGATCTACGGCTGCACCTACCGCATCTTTGAAAAAGTGCTGCGTCGTTTCGGCGTCACCATCAAATACGCCAACCTCGCCAATTCCGCGAACTACGGCCTCATCGCCGATCTCAAGCCCGCGCTGGTCTGGCTCGAATCACCCACCAATCCGCTGCTGAAAATTCTCGACATCAAAGCCATCAGCGCCGCCGCCCACAGCCTCGGCAGCATCGTCGCGGTCGATAACACCTTCGCCTCCAGCCTGCTTCAGCAGCCGCTTGATCTCGGCGCCGATCTCTCCCTGCTCAGCACGACGAAATACACCAACGGCCACAGCGACAGCCTCGGCGGCGCTGTTTGCACCAACTCCGACGAGTGGCAGGAGAAAATGATCTTTGCGCAAAAAGCCATCGGCTTGCAGCCCAGCCCCTTCGATACCTGGCTCACGTCACGTGGCGCGAAAACCGAAGCCCTGCGCATGGAACGTCATTCTTCCAACGCCCTCGAACTCGCCAAACGCCTCGAAGGCCGCAAAGGCGTGAAGAGCATCAAATACCCGTTCCTGCCCAGCCATCCGCAGTACAAACTCGCCAAGAAGCAGATGAAATCCGGCTCCGGCATGCTCCTGGCCGACTTCGGCCTCAGCTACGTCAAGACGCTCGATTTCATCCGTCGCCTGCGCCTCTTCACGCAAGCCGAGAGCCTCGGCGGCATCGAAAGCCTCGTCGCCCACCCCGCCAGCATGACTCACGCCTCCATCCCGAAAGCTACCCGCGAAGCCGCCGGCGTCACCGACGGCCTCGTGCGCTTCTCCGTCGGCATCGAACACGTCGAAGACCTGTGGACGGACATTGACCGGGCGCTGGCTGGGAAGTAATGCGTCAGTTTTTCACGACCACCTCTTGGAACAACTCATAGATGGTCCTTCGTTGACCAGCATAGATGCACTCTGCCACCTGCTGGCCGTGCAGCATCCGATTGCGAAAAATCACCCGATACGAGCCTGATCGGAGCCGATGGTAACCATCCAGCGGCTCGACCAAGCTCTTGATGTTCGCTTTGCCGTTCTGGAGCCTGCCCAGTTCCATCCGTAGGTTTTTCCGAGGCACCGGCGAAAGCTGCCGGATAAACTCAAGCACTTGATCGGACAGGATGACTTTAGCCTTCATCCAAGGCGGTGAGCGGATGAAATTTCATTTTGCCCCCTTCATAATCACGAATCGCCTTCATCGCCTGCTTATCCTGCAAGACCTCAAGCGTCTCTTCTGAGAACTTCATTTTTTTGAGCGCGGCGATCAAACCGGTCACCTGTTTTTTCTTCTCTGCAACCCGACCACGCGATGGCTTGGTGGAATGTTTCCTCCGCGCAGATGAAATGGCGTTGGTAGCTGGCATGAACCACCCATAGCCTGCCTGCGGCGACATTCAACGGCGTCTTGCATTCTATTCCTTTGCGTCTTCGCGTCTTTGCGTGAAGGAAATAGCGCTCTGAATGACCGACCTTTTCAAACACCCTCTCTGCAACGCCGAAGACCTCGGCAAGGCGATCCCTGATCACGAACTCGGCGTGTCCGTGTGTCTCCCACTGTGGAAGCATGTCATCGGTTACGAAGAAGGCGATCAGGAGATCGTCTCGAAGTTCAAATCCGGCTACCCACGCTTCTGCTGCCCGCCGGCCATCACACGTTTGTTTGAAGCCGCGGAAAAGGAATTCGCGGGCGTAGGTGAACGCTGCCTCGTGTTTCCACGCGTCGTGCATTCAGAGCGCTGCGTGCAATTCATCGAAACCGGTCGTGTGGTAGAATGGACCACGCATCAACTCGGTGTCGCTGTATTTCCGGCGGATAGCTATGTGATGGCCCGCAAGTTCTGGCGCTTCTGCGGCGAATGTGTGAGCACTCGCCAAGCCTGTGATGCGCTGGGCGAACACAAAAGCGAAGCGACTGCCGAAGAAGGCAAGGCTGCGAACCGGATCATCCGCGAACGCATCGCCCAGCTAGCCCGACAACAGCCAGAGGACGTGTTTCTCTTCCCATCCGGCATGGCGGCAAACTTCGCGGTGCATCGCATGCTCACGCATCTCTTCCCTGGCCGCAAAACCGCCCAGCTCGACTTTCCCTATGTCGATGTGCTCAAGCTCCAGCAGCTTTTCGGCAGCGGCGCACATTTCCTGCCATTGATCAAAGACAGCGAGTATGACGGTCTGCGCGATCTGCTGCGACGCGAACCCCTCGCCGGCATCTTCTGCGAAGCGCCAAGCAATCCGCTGCTCCGCTGCGTCGATTTCGAGCGTCTGCTGGCGATTCGCGCAGCCGCGCAGCCCGGCGTGCCGATCATCGTCGATGACACCATCTCCACCGTCGCGCATGTCGATGCACATCGCGTCGCTGATGTCGTGATGACGAGCCTGACGAAGAGTTTCTCTGGCGCGGGCGATGTGCTGGCTGGCAGCGTCGTGTTGAATCGTAAATCGCCGCACCACTCGGCTTTCTTCGCGTTTTTGACCGCGCACGCCGATCACGAACTCTGGTGCGGCGACGCCGTGGCACTCGAACTCAACAGCCGCGACTTCACTCAACGCGCTACCGTAATGAGCCAGAATGCCAAGGCGCTGGCGGATCATCTGCGCTCGCATCCGAAGGTAAATCGCGTGTGGCATGCGGCGATCGAAGGCGGACGCGGCTATGAATTCATCCGCCGCGAGCACGGCGGCTATGGCTGCTTGTTCTCGTTCACGCTCAAAAATCCCGAGCAAACGAGCCCGAAGTTCTACGATGCCCTGCGCATCTGCAAAGGCCCGAGCCTAGGCACCAACTTCACGCTTGCCTGCCCTTACACGTTGCTCGCGCACTACGAGGAACTCGACTGGACCGAAAGCGTTGGCGTCAGCCGCTGGCTCATCCGCGTGTCCGCCGGTCTCGAAGACACGGCGGACTTGACCGCACGCTTTGATGAAGCGCTGGCGTTGGTTTGATCACTTCTTCTCCAGCCGCACATAATCGAGGCCCAGCATGTAACCGGGTGCAGCGTCGGGATGTTTGCCGACGCTGGTAAAGATCAGTTTGTGCTCGCCCTTCGTTAACTCGTGTGTGCCCCAGTCGAGTTCGCCGCTGTGGATGACCTTGGGGCCGTTGTAGCCGTCCCAACCGGCGGCCAGCATCTTGTTGTCGAGAATCACATCCACAATGCCGTAGTCGCGGGCCAGTGTGAGCGCGCCTTTAAGGCTGTAGGTGCCGTCTGCAGGCACCGGAAGGGCTAGGATCAACTGATTGCCCGGTTTCGTCCCGGTCCACCAGAGCTGCGATCCACTGCTCCATTCACTACCGAAGCCACCCATGCCTTGGGGACGCGTGTTGCCGCCGGTTTTGGAGAGGACTTTGAGTGATTCGCCTTCGAGCGCTCCAGGCACCAACGTAGCTTCGGCTTTAGCCGAATTCTTGCCTGCGGGTGCGGCACCGCTTTGCAGATACTTCACGAGATCGACGACCATCTCGGGCTGCAGCGCATCGAACAAGCCCTCCGGCATCGTGCTGAGCTTTGAGACCTCGCGCTTCGCGATGTCGGCCACGGGCAGTGTGAACTCGATGCCGCCCATCATGGCGATCTTCACGATGGTGGGGCTTTCGTCTTTGATGACACCGCCCATCACGCGACCGTCCTTCATGGTGAAAAGATTGAGCTGGTAGGCCTTGCCGATCACGGCGTTGGGATCGAGCACGTTTTCGAGCAGGTAGTTCAGATCGGCACGATTGCTGCCGGTGATGTCCGGCCCGACTTTCTGGCCTTCGCCAAAGAGCTTGTGGCACTGGCCGCAGGTGGCGGTGAAGAGCATCTTGCCCTTCGCAGCATCGCCTTTGGCCAAGGCGGCGGGCGTGAGCAAATCACGATACTTTTTCACCCGCACCGCCATGTCAGCCTTCGGTGCGTTCACGTCTCCCCAGGCGGATTTGATGAGGGCGTTGATCTCCGCGTCATCAAAGGCCGTGAGCTGGCGCACGAGGAAGGGTGAAAGGGCCGTTGCGGGTACGGCTTTAGCCTCGACAGCCTTGAGCAGCGCCTTGGAGCCTTCACGCGTTGAGGCGAGAGTGTTGATGGCATCGGGGAGTTCGACAGGAGATAACGAAGACAACGAAGCACTGAGAATTTTCGGTGTGTCGGCGTCTTTGAGCGAGGCAAGCGATTGGATGGCTTGGCGGCGCAGCGACGACGGAGCGTCTTTGGTGGCGACGATTTGTTGCAGGAGCTTCGCGGTGGTGGTGTCTTGGGCTTGGAGGAGAACCGCCAGCGCTTTCTCACGTGCTGGCGTGTCGAGCGTGGCCGAGCTGAGCTGGCTGCGGAAGGCTTGCAGCGACTCCGCATCGCCGAACAATGCACTGAGTTCAGTGATAGTGTTTGTAGTTTGGGCTTTAGCCCGTTCATCCTCATCAGCACGGCCTGAAGGCCGAATTACGAGCAGTTTCATCGAGATCTCCGGCCAATCCTTCGGCATCGTCAGTTTACCACTGCCGCGTGCGGCGGCGACGATCATGGCGAGCACGGGCTCGCGCTTTGCGGCAGCGGGTTCCTTCGCGAGTTCGGCGAGCATCGCGGCGCGGCCAGCATCATCGGAAGACATGCGGCGGTAGATGAAGCCGGTGACTTTTTCGATCTTCGACACCTTCGCGAGCTGCATCCCCACCGCCGGGTCCGCCGCCACGACGGGCTCGATGCCATACCAGATGAGCAGCGGGATCATCGGATCGTCCTTGTCCTCGCCGTGCTTGAGGAGGGCGGTGGCGAGGTCTTTGCGTTGATCCTGCGGGATGCGCTGAAGCGCAGAAGTAAGTTCGCGGCGGACGATCGGTGAAGAGGGATTTTTCGCTTGAAGGAGTTTGGTCAGAAAGCCTGCGGTGTCGCTCCAATTGGGTTTCGCGATTCCGAGTTCACGTTCGATGATCAATCGTACCTGCCAGGCGGCGACTTCGTCTTGTGGCTCAGACGCTCCGCCAAGCGATCGAGTGTCATCACGTTTTGCCGCTGTGTGAAAGAGCCACATGGCATGCAGGCGCTCGGAAGTGGAGGTGCTTTTTGCAAAACGCGTGGTGGCTGTGACATCGACGGCGGTGGAACTCGGCGTATCGGATTGCAGGCGCTCCGCGAGCACTCGTCGCGCCATTCGTGACTCCCATTCATTCTTGGTTTGGAGGGCCAGTTCCGTGAGTTCGCTGTCACCTTGAGCGCTGAGATCACCCTTCCACGGCTTCCAGCCGTCGTAGCTGATACGGTAGATGCGCCCGTTGCTGCGGTCCCAGTTTTCGACGGCGTTGCTGCCGCGGTGGCAGATTTGCTGGTCGCTCCAGTCGCTGACATACAAAGCGCCGTCCGGGCCGACCTTTTGCGTGACGGGAATGAAGTGCATGTCGTTCGATCGCATGAAATCGCTGCCGTGTTTGCCGATGTAGGTGCTGGCGTGCGGGTCGGTGTAGTTCGCGACGAGGCGGTGGCCGTGGAGGTTGCCGAAGAGGAGTTGATTGCGATACGTCGGCGGGAAGAGGCTGCTCTGATAAATGGCGAGGCCGCAGTGCGCGTGACCGCCGCCGAGGGCGTTGGTGTCGTTGTTGGCGAGACCTGCGCCGGTGGTCTTGTCGAAGTTGATGTCGGGCCGCAGGCTGCCGGCGTAGTGCGCGTGGTCGGCGATGGTCTTGATGTCGTCGTAGGTGTGCGCGTTGAAGTGCTGCCCGGCCTGCCGCTGATAACGTCCACCGGGAACGATGTGGTAGAGATGCGGGATGACGCAGGCGGTGACGAAGAACTCGCCATGCTGGTCGTAATCGAGCCCCCACGGGTTGCTGGTGCCCTCGGCGAAAATTTCAAACTCATGCCGCACGGGATGGTAACGCCAGATGCCAGCATTGATGGGTTTGCGCTGATCGTCCGGCGTGCCCGGTTTGCCGACCTTGCTGTGCGTGAAGACGCCGTGGCAGCCATACAGCCAGCCGTCAGGGCCCCAGATGAAGCTGTTGAGCGTTTCGTGAGTGTCCTGACTGCCCCAGCCGTCGAGGAGCATCTGCGCTTTGAAGTTCAAACCGGGCACCGGATTCGGCACGTCGGCGCTGTCTGGTTTGTCATCATGATCTTTGTCAGGAATGAACATCAAATACGGCGCGGCACCGACCCACACGCCACCGAAGCCGAGCTCGATGCCGCTGACGAGGTTGAGTCCTTCGCAGAAGATTTTCTTCGTCTCAAAGGTGCCGTCGCCGTCTTTGTCTTCGAGAATTTTGATGCGGTCCTGGCCGGCACCGACTTCGCGTGGTTTCGGGTAGCTGTTGCCTTCCACCACCCAGATGCGTCCGCGTTCGTCGAAGGTGAAGGCGATGGGCTGCACAAGATCCGGCTCCGCCGCGATGAGTTCGGCTTTGAAGCCGCCGGGGAGCTGCATGGACTTCAACGCATCCGCAGGCGACTGGCCTTTGGCGTATTCGGCCTGCGGCTTCAAAGCGGGACCGTAGAGCTTCTTCGGCGTGAGGTCGGCGGTGGTGTCCTTCCGCTCCTGCGTCAGGATGTAAACGCCCGCTTTGTTGCCGACGACGATGTCGGGCAGCGTGTCGCCATTCACATCACCGACCTGCACATCGACGCCGACCCCGCTTTCGGCATCGACGAGGTGCGGGACGAAATCGACGCCACCCTTCCCATCGCGCTTCGTTTGATACCAATAGATGACGCGGTGGCCGCGCTCGTCGGGATCGTGGCCGTTGTGCGCCCAGTAGCGCTTGCCGGTGACGATGTCCTTGATGCCATCGCCGTCGATATCCGCGAGGAAGGCCGCATGCGGCTGGGAGAAGACGATGCCGTAGTCATTGTCCTGCGGCTGCTCGCTGGCGAGCATGACGCGCTGCCAGTGTGGTGCGACCGTCTCGGTTGCATTCGGCAAGCCAGAGGCTTGCGCTACTTTGTTTTGCAAATACACCGCCACTCCATAGCGATGCGCAGCGAGGCTGGTGAAGACATCGTTCGTGCCGTTCCCATCGAAATCATACGCGAACATCTGCGCGCCACCACCGACACCAGCGGCGAAGTTGTGCTGCGTGAAGTTCTTGGTTCCTCGTTCCTCGTTCTTGGTTGGGCTTTCCCACCAGCGCCGGGCTTCAAGCAGATCGAGCTTCCCATCGCCATTCACGTCACCGACGCCAAGGCCGTGGGTGAACTTCGCGACCTTCAGGTCATCCGTGGCGGCGACAAAGGGCCACCTCTCGGTCGGTTTGGCCCAGTTCGGCGCGAACCAGCCGAATTTCCCATCAGTGCTGCACACGATCTCCGGTTTGCCGTCGCCGGTGATGTCGGTGAAGACGGGTGATTCATTGTCCACCACGTCGGCGACGAGGTGCATGGGCCACGGTTTGTCGTCGTGCGTGCCAGGATTCAGATACAGCCGCGCTTCCTTGCCGGGGAAGCCGAGGATGAGGATGTCGTTCTTTTTGTCGGCGTCGAAATCGTGGACGTAGGCGAAGAAGTTGTCCGAGTAGCCATTGATGCTGAAGATCTTCGGCTCGTAGTAGGCGTGCTTCTTCTCAAACGCCGGGCCTTCCCACCAAAACGGACCGGCGACGACGTCCGGTTTGCCATCGCCATTGATGTCGCCGATGGCGGCGCCCTCGGAGTAAAAGTCGCCGTGGAGCTGCTGGCGCTTCCAGGTGATCTGCGTGGCGGCATGCAGGCAGGACGCCGCGAGGAGTGCGAAAAGGATGCTTTTCATGGTTGGGAGAAAACCAACGCTATCAGAAAGCGGCGCTGACAGACAACTTTTATGCGCCATCGGTCAATTGGGGTGAAGTTGGCGTTGGCTTTTTTCACCACAGAGTTCACAGAGGAACACAGAGTTCCGAAATGCATGTCTCTGTGATTCTCTGTGCCCTCTGTGGTAGCCTGAACCCATGCCACCTGTTTTCATCCTCAACGAAGAGCCCATCCAACCCGCCACGACAGTCTTCAAGACCGGCGAAGGTGCGGAGGCGCAGTTTCTCGGCGTCGTGCGTGGCGAGGAGGACGGCAAACCGATCTCCGGCATCGATTACAGTGCCTACCTGCCGATGGCGGAGAAGATGCTGCGCGAACTCGTCGAGCGTGGCGAACACGAGCACGGACCGCATCGCGTCTTCATCCAGCATCGTCTCGGCTTCGTCGCCGCCGAGCAGCCGAGCATCATCATCAAAGTGCGCACGAAGCACAGCGCGGAATCCTTCGACCTCTGCCGCTGGTATTTGAAGGAGATCAAAACCTGCGTGCCGATCTGGAAGCGGGCGGTGTTTGTGAAAGAATTACAAGTCGCCTAGCCGACAACGGATCAGCTTGGGATCCTGCCGCATATCGAGCAGGGCATGCAGGAGAATGCCGCGTGCTTCCTCAACGTAGAACACGCCGAACCGCATCTTCGCACCGGTGAGCAGTCTGCGCACACTCTTTGCGCCCCGCACCTTCGGTCCCAGGCCAGGATTCTCAGCCAGCAGGCTGAGAGCACGATCCAACGGATGCCGCAATGTCTTGATGGCGACAGCGTGATCACCCACCTGTTCGTAAAGCTGGAGCAAATCCGACTCGGCTCCAGCCGTCCAGATGATCTCACGCGCCACGGCCTGCGAAGACTCGGGATTTCACTTCTTCCCAGGTCGAAACCGCCTGTGGATTCGCGGCGTGAGCGGCGAGTCGTTGCTCCAGCAGTTCTAGAACGGCGGCATCCACGGTGACCTCGCCATCCTCGGCATCGGCGGAGTTCCAAAGCTCCTCGGCCAGTTGCCGCTTGTCGCGGGAACTGAGCTGCCGGACGGCGGGCAACGTTTCCATAATCATGGCGGGAGTTTATCCCCCGCGCTCCATTGACGCAACGCACAAAATGCGCCTTTCCCTCGTTGCCCGCCGTCGTATCCCTTTCAAACTCCATTTGCCATGCCAACCCCCGCCTTTCATTACCAAGAACTCCTCGAACTCGGCACCGACGACACCGAATACCGCCTGCTGACGAAAGAACACGTCAGCGTGCAGAAATTTGGTGAGAAAGAAGTGCTCGTCGTGAATCCCGAAGCGCTCACGCTGCTGGCAAACCAGGCCTTCCACGACATCAACTTCTTCCTCCGCCCGAAGCACCTCAAGCAGGTCGCCGCCATCCTTGATGACCCCGAGGCGAGCGAGAACGACCGCATGGTGGCACTGACGATGCTCAAGAACGCCGACGTGGCTTCTGCGGGCCTGCTGCCCTTCTGCCAGGACACGGGAACGTCGATCATCATGGGCAAAAAAGGCCAGCAGGTCTGGACCGGTGGCGGTGATGAGGCCGCGCTCTCGAAGGGCGTCTATCTCGCCTACACGGAGAACAACCTGCGCTACTCGCAAAACGCCGCACTCGATATGTTCACGGAGAAGAACACCGGCACGAATCTGCCCGCGCAGCTCGACATTTACGCGACGGATGGCGATGCGTACAAGTTCCTCTTCATCGCCAAAGGCGGCGGTTCGGCCAACAAGGCTTACTTGTATCAAGAGACCCGCGCCGTGCTCAATCCGAAGGGCATCGTGAAGTTCTTGAGCGAGAAAATGGTGTCGCTCGGCACCGCCGCGTGTCCGCCTTACCACCTGACCTTCGTCATCGGCGGCACCTCGGCTGAATCGACGATGAAACACGTCAAACTCGCCTCCACGAAGTATTACGACAACCTGCCCACCACCGGCAACGAACACGGCCGCGCCTTCCGCGATATCGAACTCGAAGCGCAGATGCTCGAAGAAGCCCGCACCTGCGGCATCGGCGCGCAGTTTGGCGGGAAATACTTCGCGCTCGATGTGCGCGTCATCCGCCTGCCGCGTCACGGTGCGTCATTGCCCATCGGCATCGGCGTTTCCTGCTCAGCGGATCGTCAGGCCAAAGGCAAGATCACGCGTGACGGCGTCTTCATCGAGAAGCTCGAAACGAACCCATTGCAATACATCCCCGAGGAGCTGCGCCACCGCAAAGACACCAACGCCGTGCGCATCGACATGAACCGCCCCATGGCCGAGATCCGCGCCGAGCTCAGCAAGTATCCCACCACCACGCGCCTCCTCATCAACGGCCCCATCATCGTCGCCCGCGACATCGCGCACGCGAAGCTGAAGGAGATGCTCGATGCCGGCAAGCCGCTGCCCGATTACTTCAAAAACCACCCCGTCTATTACGCCGGTCCCGCCAAAACGCCCGCCGGCATGCCCAGCGGTAGTTTTGGCCCCACCACGGCCGGTCGCATGGACAGCTACGTCGATCTCTTCCAAAGCCACGGCGGCAGCATGGTCATGATCGCCAAGGGCAATCGCGGCCAGCAGGTCACCGGCGCCTGCAAAAAGCACGGCGGTTTCTACCTCGGCAGCATCGGCGGCCCCGCCGCTATCCTCGCCAAGGAAAACATCAAAAAAGTCGAAGTCGTCGAGTTTGCCGAACTCGGCATGGAAGCCATCTGGAAGATCGAAGTCGAGGACTTCCCGGCGTTCATTTTGATCGACGACAAGGGGAACGACTTCTTCCAGACGGTAGGTCCGGGGTGCTCGGTGAAACACTAAAGCCATGTCCATCCGCGTCACCATTTGGAACGAATTCGTTCACGAGCGTCAAAACCCTGTCGTGGCCGAAATTTACCCGAAGGGCATTCATGGAGCTTTAGCGGAGGCTTTGGGCGTGCATGCAGACCTCATCATCCGCACAGCGACGCTTGATGAAGTTGAGCAAGGACTGCCGCAGGCCGTTCTCGATGAAACGGACGTGTTACTGTGGTGGGGGCATCGGGCGCATGACGCTGTGACGGATGAAACAGTGACGCGAGTGCAGCAGCAGGTGCTGGCGGGCATGGGGCTGATCGTTTTGCACTCCGGTCATTTCTCGAAGGTCTTCAAGCGGCTCATGGGCACGAGCTGCGCGCTGTGCTGGCGTGAGGCGGGCGAGCGGGAGCGAGTGTGGGTGGTGAATCCGGGGCATCCCATCGCGGCGGGCATCGGTGACTGCATCGAAATCGAGCAATCGGAGATGTATGGCGAGCCGTTTGGCATTCCGACGCCGGACGAGCTGATCTTTGTTTCGTGGTTCCAAGGCGGGGAGGTATTCCGCAGCGGCGCGACTTGGACACGTGGAAGCGGTCGTATCTTTTACTTCAGTCCTGGGCATGAGGTGTATCCGATCTATCACCATCCCGAGGTGCAGCGTGTGATCGCAAATGGCATCCGCTGGGCACGACCGCAGGGTTCACCGGCGAACACGCCGCGTCATATGCCGGTGGAGCAGGCACGGGAGAAGATCGCTGTGCGCGGTGGCACGGTGCATTGATCACTGTCTCGTGATATTGGCCCGGCCGCCGCGAAGAACGTATTTCTGAATCTTGCCTGTCGCTGTCTTGGGTAGTTCGGTGATGAATTCAAAACCATGCGGCACTTTGAAGTGAGCGAGGTGTTCGCGGCAGAACAGACGCAGAGCCTCGGGCGTGGTTTCGCCACCGGGTTTGAGGACGATGAAGGCTTGCGGAGTTTCGCCCCATTTTTCGTGTGGGAGACCGACGACGGCGGATTCTTGGATGGCGGGATGACGCAGCAGCACGCCTTCGACTTCGACGGAGGAGATGTTTTCGCCGCCGCTGATGATGATGTCCTTCCAGCGGTCGCGGATTTCGATGTAGCCGTCGGGGTGGACGACGGCGGCATCACCGCTGCGGAACCAGCCATTGCGGATGGCCTTGGCGGTGGCTTCAGGGTCGTTGTAGTAGCCTTTCATCACCGCATTGCCGCGAATGATGATCTCGCCCATCGCGGTGCCGTCTTGGGCGACTTCATTGTCTTCGTCATCGACGACGCGGACTTCGGCATTGGCGAGGTATTCGACGCCTTGGCGTGCTTTGATCACGGCGCGGACGGTTGGATCGAGTTCCGCGTGCTCGGGGCGTGATTCGCTGATGGTGACGATGGGCGAGACCTCGGTGAGGCCATAGACGTGGATGATCACCCAGCCGAGTTCGCCTTCCATGCGCTCAATGGTGGCCGCAGCGGGTGGCGCGCCGGCGGTGATGACGCGCACACCACGCGGCGCTTGTTGGCGGAGTTCCTCGGGTGCGTTGGCGAGGCCAATGAGCACCGTGGGTGCGGCGCAGAGCAACGTGATGCCTTCGCGGATGATTGCTTCAAAGATGAGCTTCGGGTCGGCCTTCGGCAGACAGACGTGCCGGCCACCGACGGCGGTGATGGTCCAGACGAAGGTCCAGCCGTTGGCGTGAAACATCGGCAGCACCCAGAGATAGCGATCCGCGCTAGTGAGGTGCGTGTGCATGAGATGGCCCATGATGTTGAACGCGGTGTTGCGATGCGTGACCATGACGCCTTTCGGATTCGCCGTGGTGCCGCTGGTGTAATTGAGTGCGATCATCTCGGTCTCGACGACCTCAGCGGGTGTGAAATCGGGCGCGGAGGCGGCCAGCGTGGCCTCATAGTCGATCCAGCCGGGCTTGGAGCCACTGAAGGCAATGAAGTGCTCCACACCGGGCACTTGATCGCGGATTTTGTCCACGGCGTCGAGGTAATCGGCATGCACGCAAACGACGCGGGCACCGCTGTGCTTCAGGATGTAGGCGAAATCGTCTGCAGTGAGTCGGAAATTGATCGGCACGATGACAGCCCCGATCTGCGGCACGGCATAGTAGGCCTCCAGATGCGAATGTGTGTTCGGTGCGATGGTGGCGACGCGTTCGCCTAGCTTCACGCCGAGTTTTTGCAATGCGGACGACCAACGGTCACAACGCTCGAAGAATTCGCGGTAGGAGAAGCGGCGGCTGCCATCGACCAAGGCCTCGCGGTCTGCGTAGAGGCGGCGGGCACGGCGTGCGAAGTCAAGGGGCGAGAGCGGCGTTTCCATGGAATCCGGTGATCATAGAAAGGCTTGGTCAAGCAATGCGAGAGAAAACATGCGCGGACTTTTCTGCGCCGCGATGATTCTTGTCGCGACTTTGCTATCGGACGGCGTTAGGAAGCGGTCTCATGACCGACATCGACATTGAAACGCTTTCCGTTCGCATCCGCCAATCACTGGGGTGCAGCAAGGATCTGGCGGCTGACTACGCCAAGGGCATCGGCAACCCGCCCGAGATCATCCATGGGAAGATCCTGGTGCGTGATGCCGAAGGCCGCATCGTCGCCCGCGTGCCGGACAGCGTGCTGGCTTAGGCCGGGATCTCTTCTCAGCACAAAAAAGCCACAGAACCGACGAGCGGCTCCGTGGCTGAACCTGGATTCAGGTTTTGGGGGGAAGTATCAGGCTGGGCGTGCTTCGATGCTCGCTACCATCTTGCGGACATGCGGCGCCTTGAAGGCGCGTGGCTTCAAGATGGCGAGGCTCTTGGCGAACGATCCCCACTTAAGCACCTGGATGGTCACGCGGCGTGTGCCCCAGCTGTTCATGGAGCTGAAGCTCGGCTTGTAGAGGTCGATGGTCTTGGTGCCAACGAGGGCGGAACCGTAGTCATCGACGATGTAGATCGAGGGATCGCCCTGGATCTGGAACACGGTGCCCACCGGGTAGATGGACCAGTCGGCAGCAGCGCTGCGGATCTGGCCGTGCTTCAGGAGCGTTCCGGCAGCCGTGCGGGCTCCGTACTCGATGTGATCGCTCTCGTCGTGGGTGTAGGCGGTGGTTCGGACGCCTGCAATGACCTGGCCTGGAGTGCCAGCTGGGGTTGTGGTTGAGCTTTTAACTTCTTCCGCGAAAGCGGAGGCGCACAAGGCAGCGAGGCACAGGAGGGTGGTTCGGATCAAAACGTAGTTGGGTTGTTTGGGTCGCGCTTCGCCGGGGTGGTTGGTCCAGACGGAGGGGCGCGCATGCTCCCGAGGTCGCCGGACCTGTCAACGCAGGTTTTCCCGGTCTAAATGGGCCTCAAACCTCGATTTCCCGGCCTCCAAGACCGATTTTAGTGCCATGAGGTCACTTCAAACGGAGCACCGCCCCGTAAGCCTCGGCTCCGCCGGGCGAGGTTATGGTCTGGCCGCCGAATGACGCAGGTGCGACACAAGCCCCTGAAATAATTAGCTTCCCGGAGGGGTGCCAGGCCATGGTGTAAGCGTTGTCGCCCTTGATTCCACCGCTCGGGAGCAGCCATTCGACCTCGCCTTTCTCGTTCAAAGCGGCGGTGTAGATGTCCGTGGCACCTTGGGATGTGAGCGTCTGCCCAGCGAAGGTGGCGGTCTCGGAAAACTCGCCGGTGACGAAGCAACGGCCCGTGTTGTCGGTGGCGACGCCGAGGCAGTAGTCGGTGGCCGGGCCTTGCAACGCATGGCTCCAAACAAGTTTGCCTTCGGGGCTGAAGTGCGCGAGCACGCCGTCGTTGTCTTTGTCGCCGGTGGTCTTGATCGGGCCGCCGTTGAGTTCGCCTTTGAACATGCCTGCGCACCACGTGCGGCCTGCGGTATCGACCGCGATCTCGTGGAAGCCAGCACCGGGCGTGAAGGCGGCCCAGATGCCATCGCCTGCGGGACTGAGTTTCAACACGACACCCGCCTGGCCTTTAGATGACTCCAAAACCACGGAACCCATGCTGCCCACGCCGCCGCCACTGCCTCCTATATAGATTGCGTCTTTGCCATCGACCCCGACGCCATGCCCGCTGCCGGAGAACTTGCCGCCGGTGGTCTTCACCCACTTCAGCGTTCCTGTGGCATCGTATTTCGCGCAGAAGATCGGACGTGTGGTGCTGCCCGCGTTCACGGTGACGTCGCCGAACTTCGCCTCACCCGCCACAGCGCCAGTGACGACGACATCGCCCTTCGAATTGACCACGATGCCGTGGCCGTAGTCGTAGCCCTTGCCGCCAGCGGTGCGAATCCACAGCAGCGTGCCGACGGGATCGTATTTGGCCACGAAGATGTCGTAATCGCCCGCGTTCGGCAGCGGCTGACCGTTCGCCTGGGCATCGGTGCTTTGGAAATGGCCGGTGACGTAGGCGTTGCCCGCCGCATCCGTCGCCACGCCGTAACCGCGATCCACCAGACTGCCGCCAAGGCTGCGCACCCACAGGAAGCGGCCTTCCTTGGAAACCTTCGCGACAAAGAAGTCCATCCCGCCGAGTCCCGTGCGCTTCAGATCGCCGAAGGTGCCGTCATCCGTCGTTTCACCGGCAAGGAAGACGTTGCCTTCGTGATCGAAGGTCACCGCACGCGTCTTGTCACTCTTCGCCCCGCCACCGGCGGCCACCCATTCGAAAGTGGGTGCGGCGGCGTGAAGCGAAGTGGCAAACAGGACGAGGTAGAGCGTGCGAAGGGAAATCATGGCCCGCAGCATACGGGCGGAGGGCGATGAGTGTTGCTCAGCGTTGGGAAGATCGCGCACCTCGGAGCTTCGCGTGCACAGCTTTCTGGTCGGCGTTCCGGCCTTTCGGGTCTGTCATCCTACCCTTTTGCTCCAGCGCCGGACCTCCGAGGTTCGAGCGCCGACCTCTTGGCTTCGACACCCGAGCTCCAAGGTGTGAAGTCCGACCTTTGGGCTCCGCTCTCCGACCTCCGAGGTCGGGAATTTCAGCCATCAACTCGCTGTTTATCAACGCTTTGTGAGATTGGAGGCGCCGCTACTGGATCGGCGAAAAGTCCGTCGCTTTCATGTAGACGCTCTTCACGCCTTCGGCTTGCGGCTGGATGGTCAGGGGGCCGTTCTTTTCGCTCTCCGCTTTGGCTTTGATCCACTCAGGATCGGCACGAAAAGCGGTGAAGGAGGCGATGCCAGCTTCCTTGCTGGCGTGGGAGAGGATGTAGATCAGTTTTGTTCCTGCGCCTTTGTCTGCGTCCGTCGGCACCCAATAGGCTAGGTGGCTCATGCCGTGCTTGCTGAAGAGCGCCATCGTGTGATCGCGGAAACGGGCATGCAGGTCGTTGAGTTTGCCTTCGGGCGTCGTGTAGGTGCGCAGTTCAAACACGCGCGGCTTGTCACCCTTAGCGACGGTCAGCGGCGGCGAGTAATCCGTTGGCGTCATGAAAATGGACTCAGGTGCTTTCGCGAGAATTTTGCCATTCGCCTCGCTGGCTTTGGCGGCTGCCTTCCACTCCGGATCAGCGCCGAAGGCCTTGAAGCTCGCCTTCGCGGCTTCACGGCTTTTGTGTTCGAGCACATAGATCAGCGTGGTCTCCGAGCCGTTCTCCTTATCCACTGGCACCCAGTAACCGATATTGCCCATACCGTGCTTTTCAAACAGCTTGCAGGTGTGATCGCGGAAGCGAGCCAGTAGCGCCTCCAGCTTGCCTTCGTTGCAGGTGTAGATGCGCAGTTCATAGACGCGCGAGTCATCGGCGGCGTGGATCATGGTGGAAAACAGTCCGGTGAGGGCAAGGGTAAGAAAGGTGAGGCGCTTCATGAGGGGTGAACAAACGTATGGCGGGGCGCCGCTTATCACGAAGCTGCCGCCAAAATCCCCGCCGCTTTGTGTAAGGTTTCCTCATGCTCGTTTTCCGGCACGGAGTCGGCGACGATGCCGGAGCCGACGTGGAAGGTGATTTCATCGCCTTTTTGCACGGCGGTGCGGATGGCGATGTTCCATTGGCTGCGGCCGTCGAAGCCGAACCAGCCGATGGCACCGGTGTAGAGGCCGCGGGGATGCGGTTCGAGTTCGGCGATGATCTCAGTGGCGCGTTTTTTCGGCGCACCCGTGATGCTGCCGCCGGGGAAGCAGGCGCGGAAGGCATCGACGTGATCGACGTGAGGGCGAAGTGTGCCAGTGACGGTGGAGACGAGGTGAAACACCTGCGCGAAGCTTTCCACCCGCCACAATTCGGGCACAGAGACGCTGCCGAACTCGCAGACCTGTCCAAGATCATTGCGTTCGAGGTCGGTGATCATGAGCAGTTCGGCGCGTTCTTTGGCGGAGCCGGTGAGTTCGCGCACGGCGGCGTTGTCACGGGCGGGATCGCCGACGAAGCGAGGACGCGTGCCTTTGATGGGACGGGTGGCGATGCGCGTGCCGTCCATGCTGAGGAAGGTTTCGGGCGAGGCAGAGAGCACCGTCGTTCCGGCCAGTTGCATGAAGGCGGCGTGCGGGGCAGGGGACACGGTGCGCAGTTTTAAATAGAGCGCCAAAGCGCTCGCGTGTTGCGGCCAGACGGCTTTCCACGGGTAGGAGAGGTTGACTTGGTAGATATCTCCGGCGGCGATGTAATTCTGCGCGCGCTGGACACTGCGGATGAAGTCATCGCGGGTGACTTGAGGCGCAAAATGGAGTTGTGGGGCAACGGATTGCTTGAAGTCGCTGGTTTGAAATTTGAAATCGCCGAACTCGAACCACTGGGATGTGTCGTGATCAAAAACGAGGCCGTGCGGGTAGATGCCGAAGGTGAAATGGCCGTCATAACCGACCCAGCCGTACAAACCACCTGCTGCTGCACGCGGTGTGCGCATTGCACCGCGCACGGTTTCCCAATCGTGGTCGATGTGGCCCTGCAAAATGGCCACCGGTTCGGCGCTGAGGATGGAGATGGCCCCGGGTGTGGATAGAGAGGAGTCCATCCAGATGAATCCATCGCGTTGGCACAGTTGCGCCGCGATTTCAGCAGGTGAGAAAGAAAAATCACACCTTCGGTGGTGGGGTGACGTTTCCAAGGCATGAACAACCAACGGCTGGGAGCGACCTTCCGGCATTTTGAACGAAGAACCCTGGAGTATTGACACTGGTAGGCCCAAATCGTACCATGGCCGTCTTTTTCAGCAACCCGTGACTCCCCCTTCCTCTACTCTCACTCCTGACCGTGATCGCTCGTCGGCGATGGCTTGGGGAACGCTTTGCCTGCTAGCGGTGGTGCAGATGGGCATCGTGATCAAACTGCTCACGGCCAGTAGTTCTCCCATTTCGGGCATAAGCCCGCTGACTTTTTCGTCTCCACCGTCGGCCCCAACTCTAAGTGTGGTGCCGGAGATCGGGCAGATCGCCGCACCGCCAACGGCTTCCACCGCTCCGCCGTTGCCTGGATCGCTGATGCCACAACCGGCTCCCATCGTGACGGCACCTGTTTCCAGCGCACCGCCACCGATTGGTTCGTTCAACAAAACCAGTGCACCCATGTCGGTGCCTGCCAATCCTTCAGCCGTTCCGTCGGGTTCATTTGTTCCAGTGGCTCCCCCCGCAACAGCAACGACACCTCCAGCGCCTTCATCGACAACGGTGGCTCCAACCGCTCCGGCACCCACCACGAAACCTGATGCAGCCACGGAATTGCTGCGGGATGTGAATTACGTGGTGACCTCTGCCAAGGAAATCCGTGGTATGAGCGACATGCAGGGTGCTTTGGAACTCTTGAAGCGTGCCGATCAACTCACGCCCGATCATCCAGCGATCATTGCTGAAATGGCGCAGACTTACGAGCAGATGGGCATCAAGGACAAGGCCACGGATTCCTGGCGGCGCATCCAATTGCTGGGCGCGACGAAAGCGGGCAGTTTTTATGAGCTCGCTTCACGCCGCCTGGGTGGTGGTTCCGCAGCGGTGGCGGCTCCTTTGATTCCAAATGCTGCTGGCATCGAGAGCGAGAAATTGATGCGCCTTGGTGCCTGTCAGGCTGTGCGTGATTTCAAAGTGAACGCTGGCGAGCGCTATGTGTTGAGCGTTCCGATTGTCCGTGCGGGCAACCTTCCCATCGAAGGCAAGGCGGTGAACTTGGAAGTCTTTTTCTTCGACCGGGTCAATGGCACGAAGGTGGCACAAACCATCGCGCCTGAGCCAATCGAAACATGGCAGTCTGCGCCGGTGGACTGGAGTGGCAGTGGCGAAGAAACGCTGGATGTCATTTATCACCTGCCGGCACTTTCCGCCGCCGAAATCCAGCAGCACGGTCGCCGTTCATATTACGGCTACATGCTGCGTCTCTACTATAACAACAAACTCCAGGATGTGGCCGCTGAGCCCCGCGATCTCCTGGAGTTCGGTTCCGCGCCGGGCGCTACTCCCTCCGGTGCCAATCCGCTCCTCCCGCCCATGGGGAGATGATCGCCACACGACACTGCACGCATGACTCTTTTGTTTGTTGATTCTAATGCCGCACTCCGCGGCACTCGCACTATCTGGCTGAGGGAAAGTCTCCCTGGCTTCACCATTGTCGATTTTTCTGAAGCCAGTGAGGCCGCCGCTTGGATCGCCAAGGCTGACGCACTCGACATTCTCATCACCGAGGCGATTTTCCCTTCGCGTGAAACTGGATTCACTCTGCGTGATGCCGCACGTGCGCGTTTTCCTCAGGTGCGTGTGCTATTCACCACTCGTTACGATTTGAGCGGTTTCGAAGAACAGATCGCGGATGGCAGGGTGCTCAAGGACGGGCCCTACACACTCGAAAAACTGCTGGAGCGTGTCCGCCCGTTGTTAACGAAGCCCTTGGAATCCGATGAAACGCCACCAGTGATGCCGCCCGGCACGGTGCTCGGCAATTATCAGGTGCTGGAGCGGCTTTACGTCGAAAAAGAAGCGGAAACGTATCGTGCGCTGCAAATCGCCGTGCAACGACCCGTAGGCTTGGTGCTGTTGAAGCCAGAATACCTGAAGCAGCCGGAAGTCGTGGCCAAGTTCAAAGAACGCGAACGCGTGAAAGCATCACTGATGCATCCACGCATCGCGCCGCTGTTTGAAGCTGGCGAGGCAAACGGCTGGCTGTTTTACACCCGCGAACTGCCACGCGGCCGCAGTCTCACGGAAATCGAACAAACGGATGAAACACTCACCGAGCGCCGTCTTGCAGAGGTGCTGCACGGAGTGGCTGAGGCAATGCAGTTTGCCACGGAACGCGGTTATCATCACCGCAGCCTCGCCCCGCGCGACATTTACATCGATGCCGAGCACCAGGCGAGCATCGTGAATATCTTCCGCCCTACAGCGGATGAACCGCGCGATGCCAAGGCTGACGTGCGTGCCTTTCTCAACCTGCTGCGCCAAGTGACTGCTGATGGCAAGGCCAGCGGCTTGCTGAAGTCTCTCGCAGACGCGAATCATGACTGGAGCGGCCTGCTCATCGCGCTCGATGATGTGCGTGATGACATGCGTGAGCGCAGCATCATCCGCAAGATCGAGGCAGAAACTCTGCCGGTGAATGTCCATGGGAACAAACCGTGGTGGCTATGGATGTTGGTCGTCATCATCCTTGTGGTTGTCGCCGCACTGGGTGCCTTGATGAACGGCTCAAACTCTCCCATGACCGTAAAAGCCACGGCATTGCCCATTGAGCTGGTGCGTATTCCAGCAGGGACCTTTGAGTATCAGAAGAATGAAAAAATCACGCCGCCAGAGTTCTGGATCAGCAAGCATGAGGTCACCATCGGCCAGTATGCGGAGTTCTTACAGGCGCTGAAAGTCGCTGCGCCCGGGGCGTTCGATCATGCCTTGCAGCCGAAGACCAAGACCAGCCACGAACCCGCGAAGTGGAGCAATTATTATGCGGCAGCGAAAGCTGGCACCACCTTCAATGGCGAAAGCATCACATTGAACACCCCTGTGAGCCAGGTGGACTGGTGGGACGCGTATGCCTTTGCCAAATGGAAAGGTCAGCGCCTGCCCACGGAGAAGGAATGGGAAAAAGCCGCCCGTGGCGAAAAAGGATTCCGCTATCCATGGGGCAATCAGCCGCGCAACAACGCCGCCAACCTCGGTGACGATTACAACGCCACGCCGAAGGGTCGAGGTGGCGCCATCGACGGCTACAATCTCTGGGCTCCCATCACCCGCATCACTCAGGACGTCAGCCCCTATGGTGTGTGTGACATGGCCGGCAACGTCAGCGAATGGACCTCCGGAGAAAGCCAGGATGGCGAGTGGCCCGCACATCCTGACTACATCGACATCAAGGTGCCTGTCGTTCGTGGTGGGCACTTCGGCCTGAAGAGCAGCGACCACTTACTCACCGACCGCCTCTTTCCAGAATCCGCAAATGAGGCTACACTCGCCCGCGGCTTCCGCACCGCCTCCAGCACCGCCCCCGCCAAACCGAAACCTTGAAGCTTATGAACCGTCTCCTCTTACTGCTGATTCTCTGCCTGCTCTCAGGTACCGTGCATGCACAGTATGTCACCAACCTCACGTTGTTGAAAAACCAGTTCCTCACTGGTGAACCGGTCGTGGCCGTGGTCTCCGTCACCAACCGTTCCGGCGCGGATGTCGTCGTTGGTGGTCATGGCTCACGTGATTGGCTGCAGTTTGAAATCACCGACACCGGTGGTCGCAGGCTTTCGCCTGTCACTATCGGTTCTGAGCAAGCCATCACCTTGAAGGCAGGCGGCACGACCAAGCATACCGTCGAAATTTCCGGTGCCTATTCCACCGCCGATCTCGGTACCTTCAGCATGATCGCCAACGTGCTGCACCCCATCTCCGGGCAGTTCTACCTCTCCAACAAGGTGCGCATGACCATCACTGACTCCAAGCCAAACATGTTCGACCAGCCGTTCGGTGTGCCCGAAGGTTTCCCCAATGCGGGACGTTCACGTCGCTTCCAAGTCATCCTGTTCCGCGAACTCGACACACTCTATCTCTACTGCCGCATCACCGATGATCGCAGCGGTGCATACATCGCCACCTTCTTGCTCGGTCCCGCCATGATGGCCGTGCAGCCGCAGATCAGCATCGACACCAAAAACAAACTGCATGTCTTCTTTTTGGCCCAGCCACGCATCTTCTGCCATGCCATCGTGAACCCAGATGGCAAAATCTATAAACGCACCTACTACCGTGATACCGAGGGCAACCGTCCATCCCTGCTGATGACCGCTGCGGGTGCGCAGATAAGTGGCGGCGAGTTATTCGATCCCGCTGCACCGCCACCCAAGAGCAAGCCTATGCGCAAGGCCTCCGAGCGGCCACCGGGCCTGTGATTTGGATTCAGTCTGCGGCTTACAAACACCGCAGAATCCGGTAACGCATCTAGGCTTGCTCAGTAGCGCCGCACCCGCTAAAAACTGCGGCCATGAACTCCTCATGGTTTGATTTCGCTGCGAGCACTCAGCTCTACTGGGCCGTCGCCATCTTCGCTTCTGTACTGCAGGTGTTCCTGCTCATCGGGGCTCTCTTCGGCGGTGGCGCGCACGATTTTGACCACGGTGCCGATTCTCACGATGGTAGCACGACGGATGCGGTCAAAATTCTCTCGCTACGTGTGCTCGTGGCCTTTTTCGTCGGTTTCGGTTGGGCGGGAGTCATGGGGCAAAACAGCGGCATGTCTGCTGGCTCTACAGCGCTAGCTGCACTCGTTTCCGGCATTATTTTCATGTTGCTGCTCTTCACCACTCTGCGTTTTCTCATGTCACTGCGAGACGATGGCTCGCTGCATTACGAGGGTGCCATCGGTCTTCGCGGCCAAGTCTATGTGACCATTCCCGCCGCCCGCGAAGGCATCGGCCAAATCGAAGTCATGCTCCAAGGCCGCCTCATCACTGCTAATGCCGTGACGGATGCTGATCACGCCCTAGCACCGCAACACGGGATCGAAATCACCGCTCTCATGCCGCCCAACACTTTCATCGTCAAACCAACCGCATAATTCACTCCCACAACCATGTTCAATTCCGCCATGATCCCCGTTCTGGCTGGCATCGCCGCCATCCTCGTCTTCGCCACGCTCGCGTTTTTTGCTTCGCGCTACAAACGCTGCCCCTCTGACCGCATCCTTGTCGTTTACGGCAAGATCGGCGGCAACAAATCCGCCCGCTGCGTGCATGGCGGTGCGTCTTTCGTTTGGCCGGTCATCCAGGATTACGCCTACCTCAGCCTCACGCCGATGCCCATCGACATCCAACTGCGTGGCGCACTCTCTCAGCAAAACATCCGCGTCAACACACCCTCCACCTTCACCGTCGGTATCAGCACCGAGCCTGGCGTCATGGAAAACGCCGCCGAGCGTTTGCTCGGGCAAACACAGCCGCAGATTCAAGAACTCGCCAAAGACATCATCTTCGGCCAGATGCGCGTCGTCATCGCCACGATGCCGATCGAGGAGATCAATGCCGATCGTGACAAGCTCATCGCCAACATCTCCAACGGCGTCGAAGTCGAACTCAAAAAAGTTGGACTCCGCCTGATCAACGTCAACGTCCAGGACATCACCGACGAATCCGGCTACATCGAAGCTCTTGGCAAAGAAGCCGCCGCCCGCGCCATCAACGAAGCCAAAATCAAAGTCTCCCAACAAGAGCGCGATGGCGACATCGGTGCCGCACTTGCTGACAAAGAAAAGCGCATCAGCGTCGCTCAGGCACAGGCCGCCGCAGTGACCGGTGAAAACCTTTCTGCTGTCGAAATCGCCAACTCCATCGCCTCACGCCGCGAAAAAGAAGCCGAAGCCGAACGCGTCGGCACCGCCGCTGAAAAAGTCGCCAGCGCCAAGGCCCTGCAAGAGTCGTACTTAGCCGAAGAATCTGCCGAACGCGGCCGCGCCAAACGCGAAGAAGCCGCACAAATGGCCACCATCATCGTGCAGGCAGAAATCGAGAAGCGGAAGATCGAAGTGCTCGCCGAAGCCGAGAAAAATCGCGTTCGCATCAACGCCGAAGCCCAACGTCAGCGCATCGAACTCGAAGCCGAAGCCGAAAAGCGCCGCATCGAACTCGTCGCCCAAGCTGACGCTGAAAAGATTCGCATCATCAAAGAAGGCGAGGCCTCCGGTCTCAAAACCTACATGGAAGCCGAAGCCGCAGGTACACTGGCTCAACTCGAAGCTCGTGCGAAAGGCTTCGAAGCCATCGTCAAAGCCGCTGGCGGCGCCGACAAGGCCGCGCAGCTCATGGTCACCGAACAACTGCCCGGTCTCGTCGCCGAACAGGTCAAAGCCATCTCTGGTATCAAGATCGACAAGCTCACCGTCTGGGACTCTGGCCGCAGCGGCGAAGACGGCAAGACCCGCACCGCCGACTTCGTTTCCGGCCTCGTCGGTGCCATTCCTCCGCTCCACGACATCGCCAAAAACGCCGGCATCGAACTCCCCGGCTTCCTCGGCAAGCCTACCTCTAAAAAGCCCACGCCTCCAAGCGACCCACAAGCCAGCTAAGTCAGAATCGTCCTCGTCCTCCTACTCGTCCTCGATCATGTCGCTCCGCCACGTCCTTTGCCTTCTCGCTGTCACCATCAGCACTTCACACGCAGCCGATGCTCCCAAGTGGAAGAAGCTCATCCCACAAACTCCATCTGGCTTCACTTTGAAGACCCTTGAAGTCGCGAAGTATCCCGAGCGCACCGTCGAACTCTACGTTTACGTGCCAGAAGCTGAAGGCACGTGGCCCTGCATCCTCGACATCCATGGCGGTGGCTGGAAAGCACGTCAGATCGACAGCGATAAGCCGATGATGGAGCGTCTTGCGCAGCGCGGCTTCGTCACCGCCCTCGTCAGTTATCGTTTGAGCACCGAAGCCAAATACCCCGCCGCCCTGCACGACTGCAAAGCCGCGCTCCGCTGCCTTCGAGCACATGCCAAGGAATTGAAGCTCGATCCTGAGCGCATCGGCTGCATGGGCGGTTCCGCCGGCGGCCATCTCTCCGGTTTGACCGGCATGACCAGCGGACTGGCCGAGTTTGAAGGTGCAGGCCCGTTCAAGGATCAATCGAGCGCCGTCAAAGCCTGCATCGTCATGGCTGCCACGCAGGACCTTGTTGCGGCAAATGCTGAAAAGACCAATGAAGGCGCGATCCTTTTCTTTGGCGCTAGTGCACAGGACAAACCGGAAATCTACAAGGCCGCTTCACCCATCACTCACGTTCGCACCGGAGTTCCGCCCACGATCTTCATCGAGGGTGAAAAAGACACGCTCAAAATCGGTCGTGCCGAGATGATGGAGAAGCTGAAAGCCCTCGGCATCGAAACCACCGTCCACACGCTCAAAGATGCCCCGCATCCGTTTTGGATGAGCGATCCGTGGTGCGCTGAAACAGTCGAGATCGCCGCCGCCTTCTTCAAAAAGCACCTCGGCGAACCGGCGACGAAGTAAGCCGCTCTTACTTTGTCGGCTTTGGCAGCGCTTGCACCAGCAGGCTATAGAATTCGTTCTCTTCGGGCGACTCACCATCGCTCTTCAGGATGTTTTTCACCACACCGAGCACTTCCTTTTGTGAAGCCTTGGTCGTGAAAACCTGTGCCTTCTCGTTGATGTAATCAAACATCGCGTCATCGCTATCTGCTGCTTCGCGAGCACGGGCGAGGGATTCTTCAAGGAATAGGCTCTTTGGATACTTTGAATCCCAACCTTCCGCGATGAAAGCAGACTCCAGTAAGCGCTCCTCGGTCAGAGAAATATGGGCATCAGCATAGATGGATAGGCTGAGCAGATCGAAAAGCGCTTCGCGGTGAGGTTGTTTCATGGCCGCATCATTGCAAACACTCGCCCCCGATCAAGCATCACTTCTCTTGACCATCTCCCCGTGACTCTGGACTGTCGCCGCCACGCATGTCCGACGCCGCCACCACTCCCATGATGAAGCAGTATCTCGCCATTCGGCGCGAGCTGCCGGAGGACGTGCTGCTGTTCTTCCGCCTCGGCGATTTTTATGAGCTGTTCTTCGAGGACGCGAAGACGGCCTCACCGATCCTCAATGTCGCCCTCACGAAACGCAACGGCGTGCCCATGTGCGGTGTGCCGCATCATTCGTCGCAGGGTTACATCGCGAAGTTGATCAAAGGCGGCAAGCGTGTCGCCATCGCCGAACAGACCACCGAGCCAACACCTGGAAAAATCGTCGAGCGGGCGGTGTCGCAGATCCTCAGCGCAGGCACCATCAATGACCTGAATCTCCTCGACTCGAATCGACCTAACTACCTTGCCGCCGTGTTTCGTTCGGGCAAAAAACTCGGCCTCGCGTATGTCGATCACACCACCGGCGAGTTCGAAGTCGGCGAGTTCAAGGACACCACCGAGCTTGCTGATGAGCTTGAGCGACTTCAGGCGAGCGAACTGCTCTTCAGTGACGATCAGCGCGACGTGATCGACGCTCTCGGCAGCCCTAGCAGCGCGCAACCCATCGAAAGTTATCTCTTCCTGCTCGATCAAGCACAGCACAGCCTCACGCAGCATTTCAAAGTGCAGTCGCTCGACGGCTTCGGCTGCACAGGCATGAACGCCGCCATCTGCGCCGCCGGTTGCATCCTGCAATACTTGCAGTTCCAGCTCCGCCGCAGTGTCGATCACATCCAGCGCCTGCGCGTCGGCCAGACGAACGACTGCGTGCTCATCGACGCCGCCAGCCAGAGCCACCTCGAACTCGTCACCGCACGTGGCGGCACGCAGCACACGCTGTTGAGCGCCCTCGACCGCACCTGCACGCCGATGGGCGCTCGTAAAATGCGCCACTGGGTGCTGCATCCGCTGCGTGATCTCGATGCTCTCACGCAGCGCCAGGACATGATCGCCGCGCTGATTGATGAGCCCATGCTCCTCAGCCAGATCCGCACGCTGCTCAAAGAAGTCCGCGATCTCGAACGCACCAGCTCCCGACTCAGCCAAGGCAGCGGCAATGGCCGTGATTTGCAGGCGCTCGCGGTTTCGTTGGAGGTCGTGCCTTCGCTCAAAACACTTTTGTCCGAATCGGATGAAGAGTCAGGCACCGCTGAACTTCGTTACGCTCTCAGCCGTCGTCTCCACGATCTCACCCCGCTCTGTCAGGAAATCCAACGCGCCATCTGCGACGAGCCGCCTATGCAGATCAAAGAAGGCGGCGTCTTCCGCGAAGGCTATCTCCCCGCTCTCGACGAACTCCGCAACGCCACCACGCTTGGCCGCCAGTGGATCGCCGACCTGCAAAACCGCGAGATCGAGCGCACCGGCATCAAGAGCCTCAAGATCAAATACAACGCCGTCTTCGGTTACTTCATCGAGATCACCAAGGCCAACGTCGGCAGTGTGCCTGCCGACTACCACCGCAAGCAAACCACCGTCAACGGCGAGCGCTACATCACCGACGAGTTGAAGCGCATGGAGGACAAAATCCTCGGCAGCGAGGAGCGCAGCAAAGCGCTCGAATACGAGCAGTTCATCGAGCTGCGCAGCCGCGTCCTCGAGCACCTCGCGCACATCCAGGAAACCGCCGAAGCCATCGCCGTGCTCGATTCACTCGGCTCGCTCGCCGAAATCGCGCGGCTCTTCAATTACACCCGCCCCGTCCTCAACGAGACACGCAATCTCTTCATCCGCGACGGCCGCCATCCCGTGCTCGATCAGAATCTGACCAGCGGCGAGCGCTTCGTGCCGAACGACGTCACCTTGGAGCCGGAGGAAAGCCGCCTCATCCTCATCACCGGCCCGAACATGGCCGGTAAGAGCACGTATTTGCGCCAGACTGCGCTGCTCACGCTCATGGCGCAGATTGGCAGCTTCCTCCCTGCCGCCAGCGCCGAGATCGGTCTCGTCGATCGCATCTTCACCCGCATCGGTGCCAGCGACGACATCGCACGCGGCCAGTCCACCTTCATGGTCGAGATGAACGAGACCGCGCTCATCCTCAACAACGCCACCGAGCGCTCCCTCGTCATCCTCGACGAGATCGGCCGCGGCACGAGCACCTTCGACGGCCTCAGCATCGCCTGGAGCGTCGCCGAGCACCTGCATGATCACATCGGTGCCCGCTGCCTCTTCGCCACGCACTACCATGAGATCACCGCCCTCGCGCAAAGCCGCAGCGCCGTGAAGAACTACAACGTCGCCGTGAAGGAGTGGAACCAGCAGATCATCTTCCTCCGCAAGATCCTCCCCGGCTGCGCCGAAAAAAGCTACGGCATCCAGGTCGCGAGACTCGCCGGCCTCCCCGAAAACGTCATCGCGAGAGCCAAAGAAGTCCTCCAACAACTCGAAGCCGGCCACCAGCCCGCCGAGAGCGTCAAAGAAGTCCCCGTGGCCACGAGCGTGCCCGCGAAGACGAGGAAGAAACCGCGCAGCGATGAGGACGCGGGGCAGATGAGTTTGTTTGGGTGAGCCTTTGCATTTGCGCTGAACGCCAATAATCCTTCGACATCTAGTCAGCGTCTCCAGAAAAGTAATTACACGACTGAATTGAGATCATAACGCTAGTTTGCACCGCTCACCCACGAACTGCTATGTACGAGAAATTCACACAACTCGAAACGCTAAGAAAGCGTCCTGGGATGCGATCGTGTTCAGACGTGAGTATGAATGGCGGGTGTCGATTGCCTTTTGGACTTTGCTAGGAGGCTTTATCGCTGCGCTAGTGACAACTAAAATTGATTTAGCGGGTGGTTGGAGCTGCTTTCTTCTACTTTTCCCAATCATTCTTGGAGCAGCTCACCTGCAATGGCTATGGGGACTTTTTCGCGCATATACCATCGACAAGAAAGAAGAAGAGGCTTTCCGGGCGGCGATGCGAAATTTTGCTTTGTATGAAGAACCAAAATTCGTCACTGATCTGAGGGAAAAAGCCGCCAATCGTTCCCGTGGCATTCTTGTGAACTGGAACCACGCCCCCCAGGTTTGGACAACGATAGCGTTTACTGTCCTAGCCACATAAGTTGCTTACAAAGCAGCTAATCAAACAAAGCTAGAACCTGTAAGCACTACGGTTCCACCGGTAACGGCACCTGCCTCGCCTGCACCTTAGCCTTCTCCCAAATCCAGCTCATCACAGTAAAAGATGCCAAGCGAATGGCACTCGGTTAAGACCATTCATCGTGGATTTTGAATGTTCGGGAGGACCTCCAAAAGCACCGTTCATCGCGAGCATTGATAATTCAACTTTGGTACAACGGCGTGCCGTGCAGCGGGTTCAATTCGCATGGCACTTCAAACCT
>CANIBP010000001.1 GCA_947466075.1 Verrucomicrobiaceae bacterium | reverse complement strand
TCGTTGGGCAGGTTTGCCTGCATCTCGACGAGCGGCGTCCAGGTGATGAAATCCGTCGAGGTGGTGCGGGCGATGCCGCGGTAGCCTTTGATGAAGCGGCGGAAGTAACAGACGTAGCACTGCTCGCTGTCGCTCCAGAACGCGTAGTTCTGCGAGTCGAAGTATTTGCCCCCTGTCCTCGGGAATCACGGGCTCATCGCGCAGTCGCTTCCAATGAATGCCATCGGGCGAAACATACGCCTTCAGTCCGCCGACACCGCGCTTCTCCCGCACCGCCGACTGATGCGGCTGAAACGCGATGCCTCCCAGCGCCTTGTATTTCTGCTCCGCAGGCACGCCCAGCTTCGTGTCGATGAACGGCGTGAAGTTGTGATTCACCGTGAACTCATTCATCAAGACGATGTTGCCCTCCGGGAACGACGGATGCTCGAACAAGCCGAGCTTCGGCCTTGTCCACGCGATGCCGTCCTTGCTCTCCGCATAGAGAGTCACCTCGCCATCGTGATAGGCTTCGATGCCATGCGTCTTCCACGTCACCTTCGGGTCCTTGTCACCCCGGTAGTAAAACTGAAACTTGTCCGCCGCCTTCAAGACCGTCGCGTAATGCCCGTTCGGTCGCGGTTCCTTCAGCGGCTCGGCGAGGATGGGTTCGTGCAGCTTCAGCGTGGTTTTCTTCATCTCGCCGACGAGCAGGCGATCCACAAACAGCTCACGGCGGGAACCGATGGCGATGGGTTCTTCGGCGCGCAGGCAGGTGACGAGCAACAGGGTGATGAGAATGGCTTTCATGAGCGTGAGATTGGAGGGAATGAGGCAGTGAATCGAGCACGGTCAGCAGGAGCCAAGAGCGGAGAAAAAGCATCTGCAAACATACGCCGCGACACACGCGGCTCACTCAGGCCTATTTCTTCTTCACCGGCGTGCTCGGCAGAGATGAAACATCCAGCGTGAAGGGCTTCGCGGGTTGTTTGCCGAGCAGTTGGAGATCAAACCACTCCGCCATGCGCTCGGTGTCCTGCGGCATCTCCTGCCAGCCACCGTGGCCGGCTCCCTGACGGACGACGAGTTCGCACACGGTGCCGACTTCATGGCAGCGTTTCAAGAAGCGCTCGGATTGCGTGATGGAGACCTGCGGGTCAGCATCGCCATGAACGATGAAGATGGGAGGCTGGCCTTTGTGGACCCAGTAAATTGACGACAGCTCGCGCCCGAGTGCCTCACGGCCTTCCGGCGTGGCGGCTTTGGGGCCAAACGCGGCGGCGTAGGCTTCGAGCTTGCCGATGCCGACGGCGTTGTCGCCGGGCTCGAACCAGTTCAGGTAATCGGTGGGCGGATAAAAGCACGCCACGGCATTCACGGCGCTGCTTTCGCGATCAATCGGGTCGGCCGCCTTCGCATCGCCCGGACCACCACGAGTCGCGAGCATCAGGCTGAGGTGTCCGCCCGCACTGCTGCCGGTGACACCGAGCTTCTGCGGGTCCACGCCGTAAGCTGCGGCATTCGCACGCACAAAACGCACCGCGCGATTCAGATCGGCCACGATCTCCTCCACCTGAAACCTCGGCTGCGTGCCATGCACGACAACGAAGGTCGTGTAGCCCGCTTTCGGCCACCCACCGTCGCTGATGCCGTTGTGATTCGACTTCCATCCGCCGCTCACGATCTTGATGATGCCTGCGCCATTCGGCTTCTCGGGCTTGAAGACATCCATCGTCAGCGCCACGCCATCGTGCTTCGTGTAAATGACATCGTGGATGCGCTCCGGCTCCTGGGCGAGCAGCGACGTGGTGATGAGAGCAAATAAGAGAAGGTGTTTCATGGTTAGGGCATCGTTGCGACTTGACGTCAGTTTGCGCAATCGCTTTCAGCATCGCCTGCAAACGCTCATCGCAGGATTTTTGTGATCGCTGCGCTTTGGCGGCAGAACATTTGCCGTCGGTGGACGTTAGAGCCTCACCATGCGTTTCCTGATCCTTTTTATGTCCATCGCTTTGCCGGTATTCGGCGCGGCTCCCGTCATCCGCAGTGTTCAGAGCGGCCCATGGTCGGCGGCGACGACTTGGGAAGGCGGCAAGGTGCCCGCGTCGGGGATAGGCGTGCTGGTGCGCACGGGGCACACGATCACCTATGATGTCATCGCCGCAGAGCCGCTGCGCTCGTTGCACATCGCGGGCACGCTCAGCTTTGCCACGGATCGCGACACGCGGCTGAATGCCGGATTGATTCGCGTGCAGCAGGATGAGGAAGTGAGCGAGGAGGGCTTTGACTGCGAGGCACACGCGCCGCAGGCAGGGCTCAAAGGCGGCACCTTGCTGGTGGGCACGGCGGAGACACCGGTGGAGGCAAAGCACACCGCTTTGATCCAGCTCACACTTTTGGAAGGCATGAATCCTGAGAGCTGCCCGGCCCTCGTGGACTGCGGCGGGCGCATGGAGTTTCATGGCGCGGAGATGAACCGCACTTGGATCAAACTCGACACCACGGCGAAAAAGGGCGATGCCACACTCACGCTCGCAGAACCCGTGACAGGCTGGAGGGCCGGAGATCGCGTGGTGATCGTCAGCACCAATCGCCAAAGCAAGCATCCCGACAAAAAGACCTTCCGTGAGCATGCGCATGATCTCACGGAGACGGAGGAACGCATCATCCGCGAGGTGAACGGCTCGCAGCTCACGCTCGATGCGCCGCTGGCCTTCGCGCACACAGTTGAGGGGCGTTATCGCGGTGAGGTGGCGAATCTCAGCCGCAATGTGATCGTCGAATCCGCCGATCCTGCGAAAGCTCGCGGTCACACGATGTATCACCGCGAATCCAGCGGCGCGATCCACTACGCGGAGTTTCGTCATCTTGGCAAAGAGGGCGTGCTGGGGCGCTACAGCATCCATTTCCATCTCGTGCGCGACACCATGCGCGGCGCGTCCGTCATTGGCGCGAGCATCTGGGACAGCGGCAATCGTTGGATCACCATCCACGGCACCGATCATCTCGTGGTGCGGGATTGCGTCGGCTACAAGAGTGTCGGCCACGGTTTCTTCCTCGAAGACGGCACGGAGGTCTTCAATGTGCTCGACCGCAACCTGGCCATCCAGGCCGAGGGCGGCAAACCGCTGCCCAAGCAAGTGCTGCCCTACGATCACAACGACGGCGCGGGCTTCTGGTGGGCGAACTCGCTCAACACCTTCACCCGCAACGTCGCCGCTGAGTGCGATGAATATGGCTACCGCTTTGATGCCGTGGAGTCGCCCGACTTCTCGCTCACGCTCAATGTGCCGCAGCCCGATGGCGAACGTCGTCGCGTGGACATCCGCACGCTGCCCTTCGTCCGATTTGAAGGCAACGAAGCCCACACGCAGCGCCGCCACGCCTTCAACTTCGGCGGATTCAGTGCCGAGGCCCGCAACCGCGAAAACCAAGGCAAAAGCGAAGGCGTGGCCGGCATCGGCCCCGATGAGCGGCATCCCTTCGTCATCAAAGACTACCTCGCCTGGGATGTGCATTGGGCGCTGCACCCGCGCCCGCCCTGCGTGATGCTCGATGGCATGGAGGCCGCGCACTCGCACTACGCGCTGTGGTTCGCCAACTACGACCGCCACGCCTATCGCGGCATCAAGCTCACCGACATCACCGTGAACCCCGATTTCCAACCCATCGGCACCCAGCCCAAACCCGCCGAGTATCCCGGCAAGCTTCAGCCCGTGGACGATCTGCCGCCTTCCAGCGTCATCACGCATGTGCTCAAGCAAAAAGACGGCACCCTGCTCGTGCGCGGCACCACCGCCGACAACGGCGAGGTGAAGCAAGTGCTCGTCAACGACAAGCCCGCGCATGAAACCGCAGCCAATCTCTCCCAGTGGGAGATCACACTGCCAATGTCTGACAAACTGACAGCATGTGCCAAAGACGCCGCAGGGAACAGCGAAGCGCGTCCGCATGAGCGTGTGCCGTAGCTGCCCGTCGAGCTACTTCGTCTCCTTCGGCTTCAAGACGGAGGCAGGAGCGCTGTTGATGCCGATGTTGAGCGTTGGAGCGCTCGCTTTGCCTTTGAGGCCATAGGCAGCCGTCGCGGCCTTTTGGAAAGTGGGCAGGATGTTTTTGCCATCGCCGGACCAACCGGCGTGCTGCACGAGGAAGACGGTGACGAGCTTGTTCTCGCGGTCGTAGCGCGAGTTCGTGCCGTAAGCGCCGCCGTGCGTGAAGGATTTGCCATCGGTGCCGAAGCCGAAGCCATAGTTTGATTTAGCCTCGCCGGATTGATCGCTCGTCGCGGTCTGCACGGCCTTTTCGGAGAGGATGCGCACACCGTTGAAGGTGCCGCCGTTCGCCATCATGCGGTAGAAGAGCGACAGATCATTCGCGGTCGAGAACAGACCGCCAGCAGGCATCGGGAAGCGCTCGCGGCTGTCGAGCGGATAGAGAAGCTGACCGACGGGGAGTTCTTCGAGGCCATCCTTCGCCGCGTTCGGCTTGTAGGACTTCGCGAGGCGTGCTTGCTGCTCTTGGTTCGGCCAAAAGGTCGTGTCATTCATGCCCAGAGGCTTGAAGAGCCGTTCGGCGAGGAAGGTTTCATACTTCATGCCGCTGACCACTTCGATGATGCGGCCTGCGGTGTTGATGCCCGCGTTGGAGTATTTGGATTTGCTGCCGGGCTGGAACAGCAGCGCCATCTTCGCGTAGCTGCTCACACGCTCGGCTAGCGGTTTCAAGTCCAGCGTTGGGGCTTCCATCGGCGATTTGAAATCAAGCCCGCTGGTGTGACTGAGCACCTCACGCACGAGGATCGGATGACGCGGAGCCACGAGTTCAGGCTTCTTCGGATCGGTGCTAATGTTCACCATCTGCCCTTTGAACTCCGGCAAATACTTCTCCACCGGATCATCGACGCTCACTTTGCCTTCATCGACCAGGATCATGAACGCCGCTGCCGTGATCGGTTTCGACTGCGAAGCGATCCAGAACATCGAGTTCGTCTGCATCGGCTTCTTCGCCGCCACATCCTCAAAACCCACGGCCTCGACATCCAGCACCTTGTCAGGATCAGCCACCAGCACCACCGCCCCCGCGAGCGCCTTGCTATCGACATACGGCTGCAAGACAGGCGCGAGTTTCTTGGAGGGCGCCACGGCGTGCAAAGGGTTGACGGCGAGCAGGAGAAACGTGAGCAGGCGTGTTTTGTTCATGGGAATGGGGATGCGTGAAGGAACGGGATGACAAAAAGAATACTCAGGGTGCCGCTCACTTCTTCAGATGCTCGTCGAACCACTCGATCTCCACACGCGTGGCATCATCGAAGGCTTCGGCATAGACGCTGTAGTGCGTGGCGCCTTTGAGGACGTGGAGGAGGGACGGAACACCGCGTTTCAGCAAATTCTGATGCGCGGCCTCGACAGCTGGATTACCGCCGAATTCCTCTTTCTCCGCGACGACGAAGATCGAAGGCACGGTGATCTTCGCCGCGGCCTCGGCGGCGCTGAAGCCGAGGCTTTTCACGGGATTGCGCCGCATCGTCGTGTAGCGGGCGAGAAGGCCGGTGAGCTTGCCGGTTTCGATCGGCGCGGGCTCGGTCTCGCCGCGCGCTTGTTTCGTTGCGAGGTCGTAGGCAGCTTTCAACGCAGCGGGTCCGGGGCTGCCACCCATGCCGGGCACTTGTGCGGCGAGACACTTCACACGTGGATCATTGCCCGTGGCCCACACGACCAGCCCGCCGCCATAGCTGGTGCCCCACAAGGCGATGCGTTCCGGATCCACACCGGGCTCGCCTATGATGTAGCTGACCGCCGCGCGGATGTCCTCGGTCTGCTCCGCGTAACCCATCTGCCCGCGCAAGGGCTTCACTTTGATCGTCAGCTCCTGTCCTGGCTCCACCTTCGGCTGCGGTTCGACGGACATAAGCTTGCTGTCGCTCTCGCCCCAGCCGCGATAATCAAACGCGAGCGCGATGTAGCCGTGCTGAGCGAGAATCGGACCGAGTCGCGTGCCCGTGTTCTCCTTCGTGCCGCCCGTGCCCGCGCAGAGCACGACAGCGGGCAGCTTGTCCTCTGGTTTGCGATCCTTCGGCAGATAAAGATGTCCCGCCATGCGCGTGGCGTCGCTCCAGATGCTGACGGTGCGTTTCTCCACATCAGCGGGCAAAGGCGGGCGACGAGGTCCGGCCTTTGGTGTTTGTGCGTGAGCCGCGATGGTGAACGCGGCGAGGAAGATGAGAGCGATTTTCATAGGGGGGCGACTGAGGATCAGGGTTGGGCGAGAACGGGCACGGTGAGATACATCACACGCTCAATCGGCAAACCGTCGGCGGTGCGGAGTTTGAGATTAAGCTGCAACTGCGCGCTCTTGCGCATGTCGGCGATGGCTAGCGTGAGCGTTTTGCCATCGGCGGAGAGATTGGATGACTGAATGGCCAGAACATCGTGCTTCGGCTCCTTCGGGTGCGTGACGGAGTATTCTGCGGAGCCGTAGGCACCGCTGTAAAAGTAGTTCCAGCGCTCGGCAGTGAAGTTGGCCAGATCGCTGACGCTTTTTGCATCGAGCGCGTCGGAGAAGCGCAATTCCAGGCCGGTGGTGAGCACTGTGAAGTTCACGGGCAAGTGCGCCGGCTTGCCAGTGTAGCGCACTCGATAGAGTCCACCGGCGCGTTGCGCGGTGGTGAGCCAGCCGCGCAAGCCGGCGACATACACCTGACCATCGCGTGGATTCACGCGACCGCGAATGATGCCAGTGTCGAAGCGCAGATTCATCGGCACCATCGCTGCCTGTTCTTGATCGCCAACTTTGTGCCGCAGCGTGGCGAAGAGCACGCAGCGTCCGTAGCTGGTGAAGAGAAGCTGTCCGCTGAGCGGTCCCCACTTGTCGGTGATGGCCCAGAACGGTGCGCCGCTGGAATTGTCCACCGCGTAGGGCAGCCACGCGAGCGGGCGCTCATAGGAGCCTGTGGGCACGGGATTCTTCGGGCCGTAGCCGGTGAAGCCGAGCTTCTTGCGCACGGTGGGATCGCTGGGATTCACGCGGATGGTTTTGTCGCCCCACTTCATCTCGATCTCGCGCTGCGCGGAGGGCATCATGCCATAAAAGGCACCGGGGCGGACGATGTTCACCTTGCTCGATGGCTGCCAGTGGCCCTGGTTTTCGCTGACCGTGATTTCATCCGTCGGACTGACCGCGAGTCCGTTCGGCACGCGCAACCCAGTCGCGATGATCTCCGACTTTGCGCCATCGGGCGACACTTTGAAAATCACACCCTGATGCGGCGTGTTGATGTCGGGGAACCACGGCGTCGCTTTGCCATAATAAAAATTGCCCGTGCTGTCGGTCTGCAAATCGAGGCTGTAGTCGGCCGGATTGGTGGAGAGGACCGTGTCGTTGTTGAAGTTGCCGTAGTAGTCGGCTTCGCCGTCGGCATTGAGATCGCGCAGATGCGTGATTTGATCGCGACCGATCACATACACCTCGCCGCGCACGATGCGCACACCGAGTGGCTGGAAAAGTCCGCTGGCGAAACGTCGCCAGGAAAGCTTTTGCAGCGTGTCATCAATGCCGGAGACGACCCACACCTCGCCCTGAGCAGTGCAGACCGCGGCGCGGCCATCGTCGAAGAAATCGAAGCCGCCAAAAAGCGTGTCTGCCTTCCACGGGTTCTTTTCCGGCTCAGTGATGCGCTCCACGACGTAGGCTCCGTCGTCCTGTGAGCGCTCGCCTTTCGTCTCGACCGGCTGCGGCCACAGCGGTGCACCGCCTTTTGTCAGCGGACGCAAATCCGCGACCACGGGGGACAATGCGAGCACATCATTCGGTGCCGCGTTTGTTTTGCCAAGCGCCGCGATGTCGATTCGGAACGGCTGATTCGCATTTACGGACGCGAGCTTCACAATCACCGATCCCTGCCGCACTTCCCACGTCGCACCGGCGCCGCCTTCGCACGCGACGACATGGCTTTCACCCGTCGTCGGATTGCGCACGATGACGCCCGACTCCGCAGGCTCCAGCACCGCACCGGGCACATGGAGCACCGTCAGCGCGAGATCACTCGCGTTTTGCGAAGTCTGAATCGTGCGTGTGAACACCGGCCACTGCTCCACGCGCTCAAAGCCAGGCAATTCCAGCACATCGACCCCGCCGACCGAGTAGTGCAGCACCACCTGCTTGCCGTGGACATACAGACTCTTGTGATGGGCCCATGCATGCGGCAACGGCCCGCGCTTGCCTTCGCGCGGATCGACAAATTTTCCGCCGCTGGCCCAGCCTGGCACCTTCGCTGTGCCAAAGATCGCTGTGCCCGCCACCGTGGGCGGCGGCGCATTGAAACGCGGCACCGTCAGGCCATAGCGACCAGCTTTGTTCACCCAGCCCAGCGACATCCGCACCAGCTCCGTGTCGTAGCAAACATAGGCGTTCGCATCCTTGCCCAGCGTGATGACGATGCCCTTGTGCCCGATGACATCTTCCTCGCTGCGCCAGCGGATGCTGCCGGAGTAAAACGGCCCGCGCTGCTTCACCGTCGCGTCGCTCTCTGGCGGCGCTTCGATGGCATGAAGCCCCGATGCCGTGGCAAAAGAGAGGATCAACAGAACTGGCAGAATGGCTTTCATGGTCAGGGCAGGCTGGGTGAACGTGCCTGAACCAAGAAAGTAGCGGCCATTTTCAACCCCAATGCTGCGCGATCTTCTTCTTCAAGAACTCCACGCTTCTCGCGAGCTGCTCCATGCCATCGACGCCGTCTTCGATGCTGATCCAGCCGTTGAAGCCCTTGCTCTTCAGCTCGGTGAAGATGGCGTCGTAGTCGTTGAGGCCTTTGCCGATCTCGCCGTGGCGGAGGCGCTTGGCGTAGCCTTGCGCGCCGCCTTCTTCTTTGCGGAGGTCCTCGATGGTGCCCTCGGCGAGGTAGCGGTCGCTGGCGTGCATGGTGACGACGCGGTGCGAGACGCGCTTCAGCAGCTCGATGGGGTCTTCACCGGCGAGGTAGGTGTTCGAGGGGTCGTAGTTCACGCCGAAGTTCGGGTGGTTCACAGCATCCACGAGCTTGCAGAAGACATCCATCTTCTGCGCGAACTCGGGATAGTCCCAAAAGTCGTCCTTGTAGTGGTTTTCAATGATAAGCGTGATGCCGCGCTCCTGCGCATACGGCAGGCAGGCGTAGATCGAGTCAGCGGCGAGCTTCACACCTTCATCCAGCGTCAATTCCGGTCTGCGCTGACCACTGAGCACGCGGCAATACGATCCGCCGAGCGTGTGCGTCATGTCGATCCAGCGTTTTTGCTTCGCGATCTCCTTTTCACGGAAAGCCGCGTCTGGATGCGTGAAATCGGGCGAGCAGCACATCATCGGGATGACCTTGCCGGTGTCCTCGACCTCCTGGCGAAAGCGTGGCCAGTTTTTCTCATCGGCCATTTCGAGAAAGCCCGCATACCATTCGAGGCCCTGCACATCGAGCGTGGAGGCGAGCTTGATCCATTCGGAGACGGTCATCGTCCCTTCTTTGCAAAGGGCGACCATGAAGGCTTTCGGGAAGGCGGCGAGTTTGGGCATGGGAGTTACTTGGTTGGAATGGTGGAACTGTCTTTCGGTGGATTGCGACCGATGAAGGGATGCTGCTCAAGGTCGAAGACTTGGCCGCTGATGGGGCCACATTCGTCGGCGAGTAGCCAGGCGGCGCAGGTGGCGATTTCTTCAGGCCAGAGGATGCGGCCTGCGGGGGCATAGACCTTCGGTAGATCGGCATACCAGTCGTCCTTGAGGCCGTGCTCGCGTTTGCGTTTGGCCTCGTTTTCGGTGAGCACCCAACCTGGGTTGATTTGATTCACGCGCACGCCGTCCTCGCGCATCAGCGTGTCGCCCAGATTGCGTGTGAGGGTCATGAGGGCGCCCTTGGAGACGCTGTAAGGCATCAGATTCGGCTCGCCGCTGTAGGCATTGACGCTGCCGATGTTGATGATGCTGCCGTGTGCTTCACGGAGATGCGGCAAGGCGGCGCGAATGAGCAGGTAGGGCACCACGCAGTTGATCTCGAGCATGCGGCGGAACCATTTGGCATCCGTGTCGTGTATGTTGCCGAGGCCCACCTGTGCGGCGTTGTTCACCACGGCATCCAGCCTACCAAACGCGCTCACGGCCTTCTCGACGAGAAGTTGAGGCGCGTCCTCCTCCGCGAGGTCTTTGAGCACGAGCATCGCCTTGTCCGCGCCGAGCTCCGCGAGCATTTCCTGACCCAGATCGGCCTCCAGGCCGTGGATGAGCACTTTCGCGCCCTCGGCGACACAACGCTTCGCGATGGCCTTGCCGATGCCGGTGACGCTGCCGGTGATGAGGATGACTTTGTTTTCGAGGCGGTTCATGGATTGCGGAGCATAACGAGGGCGGCACCAGTTTCACCACGACAAAGTGTGTGCGAAATGCGGCAGGGAAAGTGGCTGCGGCTTTAGCTGCATGTTTTTAGTTTGTGTCCGCAAATATCGGACAATCACCCAATACCCGCCTTGACATAGATTTGATGGAGCCGGACAATCTCCGGCATGACAAAGACCCAAATCCAAGTACCCGAAGAACTGTTTCGCGAACTCAGGCACTTCGCCAAGCAACGCGAATGGTCCCTGGCGGAAACCTTCCGCCGAGGAGCCGAGCTTTTGCTCCAGGTCTATCCTGAGCCGCCGCCAGCCGATAAGGCCGTGTGGACGCCGCCGACCTCCAGCAAGGTGGGATGGAAAGGCTTGAGCGCCGCCCAGCTCCGAGATGCCGCCTTTGCCGATTCCGATCCGCGCCTCGCCTGATCCGTCCACCCCGCCGTCATGCTCTCCATCGACGCCAACATCCTCCTCTACGCCTACAGCGAGGCCGCGCCCGAGCATGACCGCGCTCTGGCCTTCATCACCGCACAATCGACAAACAAGAATGTGGCCATCAGCGAGTTCGTGCTCACCGAGTTCTACCTGCTCCTTCGAAATCCTGTCGTGCTGAAGAAGCCTTTATCGGCCCAGGACGCCGTGCAGGTCATTCAAAACTATCGCCAGCATCCCATCTGGAAGACCCTCGGCTTTCCGCCCACCAGTCGGGAGATCCACACCGATCTCTGGCATCAAGCAGCCACGCCAGGCATCGCCCGCCGCCGCATCTACGACACCCGCACCGCCCTCTGCCTCCGCGCTTTTGGCGTGACCGAGTTCGCTACGGCCAACGTGAAGGACTTTGAGGGGTTTGGCTTCAAGAAGGTTTGGAGCCCGATTTCGAAAGCATGAAACACTCGCTCTAGCCGCTATGCTTTCCGAATAAGAGTTCGAATACCATCTCGTTCAACACATCAAGGCTTGGAATCCTTACAAGAAGCCTAAATCAATTCATCCAGCTTTGACTCAGCCGTTGGAGAAGCAGCAGGAGATTCTCGATGCGGCAATGGTTCTCCCTCAAAATGTCACCACAGATCGGATGCACTCTCAAAGCAGCCTTGCCGGCCTCTTACTGGAGGCACGTCTGCCAGTCGCTGACGAACTGATGGTATCGTGGCTGGAACGCCACGCCGATTGGCATTCGTTCATTGCTCTTCCTTTGGATGGCCTGGTCGCATGGGTTGAGCACAGACAAGCATCCAATTCGTTGTCGATAAGACTGCTTACCTGTCTTCGGGCGCATCATCCCAAGATATCCAAACGAGCCACGGACAAGAATCACCGCAGCTTGATGCATGGGATGGCTGTGGCATTAGGTTTGGTCAGTGATGATGTCATTCCTGGCCCCAAAGACGCATGGACCGCGAAAGCTCTGGCATGGCGCGACTCTCTTCCCGACAAGAACAAGGAGACATGGGAAGCATTGCTGAAGCTTGCCAGCACCCAAAAATCCTCCACGCCCTCCAAATTCTATCTCAAGAACGCAGGTGAACTGGTGGCTGCTTTACCTCAGTTCACCATGATCATGCGCGACATTCTGGAAGCTCTGGGACGTGATGGACCAGTCGGCGGGACCTGGAGGGGATATCCTTCTTCCATGAAGAACCTGCTGGATGATGACTACACCGACCTTTTGAGGCCTCTAATCTGGCTTTGTGCCCCCGATGCCGTACTAACCGATTCACTTCGGGATGCCGCCGCGCGATGCTCTACCAAAATCAAAAACATCGGCCCTCTTTGTGCCAAGATTGCGGCAGCTTGTGCTGACACACTCAGTCGTCAAATGGTGGAGACGGCAACGCCATCGCTTTCGACCCTTCAGAGTGCTGTGAAGCACAAATCGACCCGAAAGGCATTAGCAAAGGCAATGACCGCGGTCGCAACCAAGGCAGGCACGGGATGGAGCGAGCTTGAGGAGCAGCATGTGCCTGATCACGGATTCAAAACAGGTTATCGGATCGACTTGGTTACTGCCAAGCTCACCTGCTCCCCTCCGGTGCGCCTGAACTTTTGTGGTGTGCGGATGGTGCCGAGCCTCAGAAGACCGCACCAGCCAGCATTCAAAAGAATCACCCCGATCAGATACAGAAGATCAAGTTGCTGCTTCGTGATGTCAAAAAGACCCACCGAGCGCAAGTGTTGCGCCTGGAGAGGCTGATGTGCGAAGGTCGCGATCTGCGGTTCGAGGTTTGGCAGGAATACTACCTTGATCATCCGATCGTGGGCACATTGACTCGTCGCTTGTTGTGGAGGTTTGGCAGTGAGCTTTTTCACCTTGGCCAGAATCCGACCGCTTCGGAAAATCCGAACGGCAACACTCTTGATGGGCGCGCTATCGTTGGCTGCGATGGAATGACCATTCGTCTATGGCACCCTGCGGAACTAAAAAGCGACGAGCTCAAGCAATGGCAGAAGTGGGCGCTATCACATCGGCTGATGCAGCCCTTTCAGCAGGTGTTCCGAGAGGTTCATCACGCTGCAGATGGTCCCGACACCACAGATGACCGTCGCTACCAAAGTGAGCTTCTTCACCAAGGTGCCTTCGCTGCGCTCTGTCGTGAGAGAGGATGGCTCTACAGCTTCCATGGGAGCCCTGAGCAGTTCAGTCCTTGCATTCATTATCCCCGCTTAAACATGCGTGCGGTCATGAATATCACCGAAGAGGCAGACCCTCAGGGCAGAGCTATCATCTGGCTCAGAATCGCAGACATCAAGTTCTACCATGCAGACCAGATGATGGCCTTACATTCGGTGCCTGCCGTGATTTATAGCGAGGTTATGAGGGACATCGGCCTGTTCCTCACAGCTACCAGGGCGACCAACGATTCCGGCTGGCGCAATACAATTCCCCGCGCGGAATTGGATAGCTAGCTTCCATCGAAGCAGGAATAGCATTCAAGCCCAAAGGCCCCTGGCTACATCAACAGCAGCTAAACCTTCCCAAACTCGATGCCCACGAGCGTGTTCGACAGTTCAGGGAACTCGAAGGTGAACTGAGCGTTCGGCGTGAGATCAGCGGCAAAAGCAATCAGGCTGAGGAGCGGGCGGTGGAGTTCATGCGCGAATGTAAGGCTCGTAGTCGAAGAAGGGATAGTCGTTTTCAGGGACAAAAGCGGCTTCCGCTTGAGTTGGATCTTCAGGCGCAGCCTGCACCATGACAGGCACGGCCACGGCGGCAGCGACGGTGCCTTTGATCGCGCTGAGGAGCGCCTGGCGGCGGGCGAGGGTGTTGGATTCGGTGTTCATGGGATTGGGAGTGTGGTTCAGCCCTCTGGGCTGATCAGATGAGTCCAGAGGACTCAACCACATTGGAATCAGCCTTCGCTAAAGGGGCCGCCATTCTGCTTCGCGAGGGCTTCACGCACCTTCACGCCATCGAAGGTGCCGACTTCGCTCTTCGACTTCATCGCGAGCGCGGCGGCCGTTCCAGCGGCTTCGCCGAGGGCCATGGCCGTGGCGGTGACGCGACTGGAAGCACTGGCCTCGCTGCTGGCGCTGTGGCAACGACCAGCGACGAGGAGGTTGCTCACTTTTTGCGGAACGAGCGTGCGATAGCTGATGTCGTAGGGCTTGGGCTGGAAGCCCGAGCCGGTGAAGGGCTTGTCGAGCGTGGTCTCGGGCGGATGGATGTCGAGAAACCAGCAGCCGGTGGCGATGGCGTCGTCGTGGCGTGTGGTCTTTTGCAGATCGTCGAGCGTGAGCACGTTCAGGCCCACGATGCGTCGTGTGTCGCGCACGCCGATGTAGGGGCCGCTCATGATGTAGTAGCTGTTCTCAAAGCCCGGCACCTTCGTCTTCCATTCGTTGAAGATGGTCCACGCATCCTTGCGGCCCTGAATCTCCGCGCGGGTGAAGTCGGCGGCGTCTGTGGCATCGGCAGGCACACGTGTGGCGTGGACGTAGCACTCGTCTTTGGCAAAGGCGAAGATGAGACCCGGACCGTAGAAGTTTGGCAGGCGGCCTTCCTTGTGCGCCTCAATGAGCACCTTCTTCGCGGCTTCTCTCGTCTCTTTGACGGGCGCCACATTGCCGATGCGGAAATGCATGGTCAGCGGCATGAGCGGCGTGGATTTAATCGTCGGGCAACCGGCCCAATGCGCGATGTCGCCATCGCCCGTGCAGTCGATCACCTGACGTGCCTCCACGCGAGTGAGGCCGTCTTTGTTGGCGATGATCACCGCCGAGATGCGACCTTCCTTCACCTCCACATCGCAGGCCATGCTGTGATAGAGCACCGTCAAATGGTCACTGTGCTTCAGGATGAGCTCATCGCTCAGCAGCTTGAACTCTTCGACATTTGGAATCCACACACTGCCCCAGTATTTGGTGATGAGGTCCGGCCGCAGGTCGTCGATGTGCTTCGCGCCATCTTTTGCAACGCCGAGCTTCTGCAGCAGCTCCAGCGGGATGCCTTTCACGACAAAGCGGCCCGATGGCTTGTCGATCAATCCATCGAAATACGGCAGCCCGACCGTGGTGATGATGCCGCCGGAAAAGCCAGCACGCTCGATGAGCAAAGTCTTCGCGCCATTGCGAGCGGATGACAATGCCGCCGCAATGCCAGCACAGCCTCCGCCACAAACGAGGACGTCAGTTTGGATGGTTTTCATGATTCCCAATCATAACCGAAGCCGGTCGCCAACCACCACGACAAAGACTGTGTGAAATGCGCCTTCGGCTCAGGGCTTGGCGAGACCTTTGATGCTGAAGTCGTCGTAGTTCACATCGATGCGGTTCGTGGTGAGACTCACGACGGTCTTGTGATCATGCGCGACACCTGGTGACCGGAAACTGCCGACGACCTTGCCGTCGATGCTGGTTTCGACCACATCGTTCTGGGTGCGCACGACGAGCGTGTGCCACTCCTTGAGCGATACCGTGGTTGGCATCGACTTCGTCCACTTGATCATGTTCGCCTTGTCCTCGGCCGTCAGCGTGGGCGGCACCGCCTTCTTGCGCTCATAGATGTCGTTGCTGAAGGTGCCGGCCTTGGCATCGGCAACGACTACTGCCTTCGGATTCACCGAGATGCTGCAAATGTGTCCTGCGTGCGAGCCTTTGTAGTCCCTGTCATCAAACCAAATATTGAAGCCCTTCGCTTGATCGCTCACGAACTGAAATTTCACCGACACTTCCAGATCCGTCTCAGGGGCGATTTTGATCACATCCACCGCCGCATGATCCGACTCCGGTGCGGTGATGCCTTTAAGCACCCCGTCCTTCACGACGCTGGAGCTTTTGTAGTGGCCCCAGGCCTTGCCGAAACCATCGGCGGCGAAGTCATCGGAGAAAATGACGCGCGGGTAATCGGTGGCAAAGGCGGTGGTGCAAAGAAGTGCGGCGAACAGAAGAGTTGGTTTCATGGGACGTGTTTAACGCCCGATATGGCCCTGAACCTTCACCAAACTCAAACCGGCCGCAGCACGCTCTTCACGACCTCACCTTTGTGCATTTTCTCGAAGGCTTCGTGCCATTCGGTGACGGGCCAGACGCCGCCGATGATGGGTTTCACGTCGAACTGGCCGCTGCTCATGAGGGCGATGACGCGCTCCCAGATGGGCCAGTTGTGGCTGAAGCTGCCTTGCAGCGTGATGTTCTTTTGCACGAGGGGGTCAATGTTGAATCCGAGCGGCTGCGGCCCCCAGCCGACTTTGGAAATCCATCCGGCAGGACGGACGATGTCGAGGGCGATCTTCAGCGTGACGCTGGCACCGGCGGCATCGATGACGCCGTCACAGCCAAGTCCATCGCGCTCCATTGCCCAGGGCTTGGCATCGCCGATGATGACTTCGCAGCCGTAGTGCTTGCGGGCGAGTTCAAGTCGATGCGCATCCTGCTGGAGCCCGACGATGGCGACTTGAGCACCACATTGCTTGGCCATCGCTGCACAAAGAATGCCGATGGTGCCTGGGCCGAGCACGACCACGCGGTCACCGGGTTCGATCCGCGCGTTTTTGACCACGGCATTGTAAGCCACGCAACATGGCTCGGTGAGGCAGGCTTGCTCGAAAGGCAGATGATCAGGCACGTGATGCAGGATGCGGCTTGGAACTCGCACATACCGTGTCATTGCACCATTCACACCGTAGCCGAAACCTTTGCGGGTGCTGTCGAGGTTGTAGAGGCCGCGGCGGGTCATCGGATTGTCTTTGGAAATGATCGCAGCGGTCTCGGAGACGACGCGGTCGCCTTCCTTCCAGCCTTCCACGTCCTTGCCGACCTCAATGATGTTTCCGCCGAACTCATGCCCGAGCACCACGGGATAATTCACCGGCCAGGAGTGATCGGCGGTCCATTGGTGAAGATCGGAACCGCAAACACCGACATTGGCGACTTCGAGGAGCACATCCTCGGAACCGATGATGGGCTTTTCGATCTCACGGATTTCGACGGAGCCTTTTTCAGGCGCGAAGTTGACGACGGCGGCAGATTTCATGGTGGTGAGAGGCATCATACGCTGCGCCAACAGATGTCCACCACGACAAAGAGTGAGTGAAATGCGCCAGACACCTCTTTACATGGCGGCCACCATCCTACCAAGGCGTGAACCTCAGCCCGAACAACGCCAGCACGCTTGCGCATAGCACGCCAAGCGCGGGCATTAAGAACGGGTCGTAGAAGTCGATGACGTGCGGCTGTTTTTGCAGCACGACGACTTTTTTCATTTTATCGATGCTTTCGAAGACTTTCTTCAAGGCGTCCTCGCTGACGGCATTGAACACCTCGCCACCGGTGGCACGCGTGATGTTGGTGAGCGGTTCGGAAATCTTGTCGCCCGTGAGCATGATGGTGAAGACGGTGATTTTCTCTGAGCGCAGATGCTCGATGATGGCGGCGTCCAGCGGTGGATTGATGTCGCCACTCTCGCCGTCAGTCATGAGGATGATCATGCGATCTCCCGTGGGTCGCTGCGAAAGGAGCTCAGCCGTGCCATGCAGCGCCTTGCCGATATAGGTCTGGCCCCAAAGCTCGTCGGGCAGGCCGTGACGTCCCATGGAGGGCGGATCAAGCTTGGGGTTGTTCGGCTCGATGAAGCGCTTCGAGAGCGGAATCGACTGCGTGTCGAGCGTGAGCGGCAGCCAATGAATAAACGTGCGCGAGAAGATGGTGAGCCCAAAGGCATCGCCCTGGCGATAGGTGATGAACTGCTCAATCGCATTCATCGCCGAGTCGAAGCGCCGATGACGGCCATTCGCCTGCGAACCGTGGTCTTCAGCCATGCTGCCGGAGGTATCGAGCACGAACTGCACATTGTTGAGTTTGCGCTCCACTTCCGGTGGTGTGTAGGTCATCGGATGCGCGAGGAAGATGATCGCGATGGCGAGCAACGCCGCTGGCAGGCAGTTCGCAGTGAGCACCAAGAATTGTAAAATACGTCCACGTCCTTGCTGACCATGATCGAAGGGCATGGCGATGGTTTGTCCGCGCCGTGTCCACTCCCAAAAGGCGAGGATGACGGGCAGCGCGAGCAGGCCGAGCAGTTGCGGATGCTGGAAAATCATGACGCAGCCTCCACGGTGTAGGGCTTGATCACCGCGGCAATGTCGGCGCTGGGAACGGATGAACTCGGATGATGCAACCAATGCTGCAGCTTCTTCAAAGCCTCGCTGGTCTTCCCATTGCTGGCGATGTGAGCGAGCGCGCTGTCCATGGGTTCATTGCCCAGAGCGAGTTCGTTGCGCCAGCATTGCAGCATGACCATTTCCATCTTCGCTTTCGCATCGGCGTTGAGCTTGCCGGCTTCGAGTTGAGCAAGAAACGTCTTCATCATCTCAGCGAGTGTCGGTGGTGGTGGCCCGACATCCGGCTCGGCGGGTGGCTTCGGACGCTTCCAAAAAATGAGCATGAGCAACCAACCGATCCACAGCAGCGCGAACAAAGCCATCCACTCATAGTAGCGGCCACCGACATCAACGCGGACCTCCTCGGTCTCCTGGATGCGTGTGTCGAGGTTCTTCGAGAGCTTGGGATCGCCTTCGAACTTGAACGCGGGCAGGCCTGTCATCGCGCTGCCGTCATCCGCGACGAGGTAGTCCTTGAGATCAAAGGTGCCCGCACGATTGACGATGTAGCGCAGGTCATACACTCGACGGTCCGCCTTCTCCGTGACCTCCGCGATGCGCACATTCACTGCCACACCCCACTTGTAAGGCGCAACCGCGAGCAACGGGCCGCTGTAGGTGACGATGGCGGCTTGCTCGACACCGAGAGGCACGCGCAGTCCATCATCCTTCATGCGCGTGACCACAAAGGTAACGATGCCCGCGATGACGAGCACTGCGGCGAGCAGGGTGATGTGTTTGCGTTTCATCGTCCTGCGCTGCCTCCGAAGCCCCGGCGATTCAAGAAGTGACGCAACTTGCCGAGGATTGGCTGGTCGGTGAGGAGGTGCAGGTAATCAATGCCGAAGCGCGTGAGTTCGCTTTTCCATTCCTCGCTCTTGATGAAAGCGCGACGCCCGTGGCCGACAAAGCTGCGGCCGGACTCAGCTTCACTGCCGCGAAAGATGCCCGCGCCTTGGATATTCAGCTCAGCAGGATCTTGGAGATGCAGCACGAGACAATCATGCTCCTGCGACATGACTTGCAGTGCCGCGAAGGCATCGGGGTCATGCAAATCGCTGAGCACGATCACGGTGGTGCGACGCTTTAACGATGGTGCGACTTCGCGGGCGCGTTTGGCGAGGGAGGTCTCTTCGAGGAAGTCGTGAAGCCGCAATTTGTGCGACCACTCCATCACGAGATTCCTCGAGAGCGTGGGCCGCACGTGCAACTCACGCGCGCCGCAACCGAGTAGTCCCACCGGCGTCATGCTGGTCTGTGCAGCGAGCGCGATGCCGGTGGCGATGCGCACCGCCCAGGCATACTTGCTCAACGTTTGCGACGTGATGCACATCGACGCGGACGTATCGAGCAGGAGGTAGAGCGGGATTTGCTTTGGCTCCTGATACTCTTTGATGAAGAGCTTGCCGACACGCGCGGAGACTTTCCAATCGATGAACTTCACCGGATCGCCCGCCACGTAGAGACGCGACTGCGCATACTCCAATCCGCCACCGTGGAAGACGGACTCCTCCTGCCCGAAATTGAGGCTGTTAGCCAATTGCTTGACCGTGACCTCGAACTGCCGTGCATCGACAGGATCTGGATTGAGTTGGACTTGGCGTTGCATTGACGTGGGGTGTCAGCGTGTCGCTGGTGGTGTTGAAGAGAATTTGAGTGACCAGAGCACCTCGGGTGCTGCATCGACGGCGAGGCCGACTTGATTGGCACCCCAGACTTGATCGTAGCGGAGCAGGAGCTTGTTCCATCCGGCTTGCAAGGCAACGGGCTGCGAGCTGTCGAGCGAATGGTGCAGATCGTTGGCGCGCTGATTTTTGGGAAACGCGGAGGGTAAAGGCTGGTCGTTGAGCCAGACGCGCATGGCGTGGTGGCCATGGTGTTCATCGAGTGGCTTGAGTTTGACGCTCACTGCTTTTGGGGATTGCACCCAGGTGACAAGGTAGGCGCTGCCTTCGTCTTCGTAGCCCTTCCAGGCGAGCACGGTGTCGAAAGAGACGATGTCACCGCTGATGTTTGCGGGCTTCCATGTCAGCTTGTGCGGTCCTTTGCGCGTCTGTGTTTGATCGCCGGTGAAGGTGGCGCTGAGATCGATACCTTGTTCTGGAGGGAAGACGGTGGCGGCGAAAGTGCGCGTAATCTCCGGGCGATCTTCACGATGGCGAAGCTGCGCCAACTTGGCGAAACCGAAGGGCCCGATGGCACTCCAAGCGCGCACAGGCAGTGTCGCCATCGGTTCGAACAAGGCCTGCGACCAGGCTCCAGGATAGAGCCTTGCTTCGGTGGGTTCGTCGTAGGTTTCGCGAGTCGCGGAACCGTCTGCGTTGGACCACCAGACGCGATTGTGACCTCCGAACGTGGCATCGTAATCCACCTGCGTGCGGAACTCTGAGTCGAATGCGGGCAGCACGGGAACGCTGGATCTTGGGATTGCAGCGGCGATGACAAAGCCTTCGCCGTCAGGGTCCATCACGTGACCGAGTTTCGCTGCGTTGAGCAAGCCCACATGCTCGAAGACTGCCGCACCACCGGCGGGTGTCCGATAGGTCAACGGGCTTGGTTTGCCCGCGCCAAACCATTTGGGAAGCATGGCGAGTGCGACGGGGCGCAGTTGGTCGTTCACTTTGAAGAGGCCGAAAACAAAGCGTGCATCGCCAGCGCGCGTGGAGCCATTGATTGCCGGCTTGGCATTAGCGTCGCCCTGAATATAAAAGCTCATGGTGTCAGCCTCGCGGTCATGAGTGAAGATGCGGTCAGCGGGGTCGAGCGGCTTTGCTTCAAACTTCCTGCCGAGCCTGACATGCCAGCGCAGGTAGAGTCGCTCGGGATCGAAGCCACAACGCACCTCCACGGTTTGCTTCGCATCCGCACTGAAAGCAACAGGCTCGCAGATCTCCCAGCCCAGCATGGAGCCATCGAGCGATGGACCGCCGCCGGGCATGGGTGTAAAATGAGCCACGTGTGTAGTCGTGCCGCCGCCGCGCTGCTTGCGCACGGCCAGAGCGAACTCAGGCGCCGTAGCGATTTGTGAAGCGGCGATGGAGACGGTCTTCTGCATCGTCTCGAGTGGGTGCGTTGGATTGGCCGTCGTCGTCCAGTTCTCAGCTTCGAAGATCATCGGCGTTGTCTTACCAAGCGCGAAGCAGACTTTGCCGTTCGCAGTATTGGCAAAGGCATAACCCGTGAAGAACTCGCCGGGCAGGTTATACGGGCCCATGGTCTTGCCGCCGGTCTTGCGTTCATCGGGAAAGAGCGTGTCCACATACATGCCGTCTTCGGTGTAAAGCACCATGCCCATGCGTGATTGATCCACCTGCGTGATGAGGCCGCCGATGGGAGCAGTCACGTGGATGGAGCCATACACTTCGCCTTCGTCCGCCGTGCCATGAATCGCCACGCGGCCAACGCGCCACGCGAGTGCATAGCCGCCTTTGCCATCAGGCAGATAGCGCGAAAGCTTCTGCTGCGCGCCGAAGTTGGCACCGAGATCTGGTCCACGCGCATTCACATAGAAGCCGTCCTTCACCGAGCCCGCGACCATTGCCCAGGCGGAAGAAAAGCGATCACCGATCTCGTTGCCCCCAAAGGTCGCAGTGGCGGTGCCTTGTTTGCGCGCATCGAGGATCGGATCGGTCAGGAGCTTCTTCCAGCCATCCGCAGCAAACACGGGATTACCATGAGAATCGAAGGACTGTGGAGTCAACCGCCACACATCCGCCGCGCCTTCTTGAATCGCGACGAGCGACAAATCATCGAGCCACGAATCGCCCCAATAGCGCTGGGTTCCTTGCGGAGGAGTGGTTAGGTGCGGCATGTATTCGGCGTCCTGGACTTGGCCATCGCCGTTTTCGTCATGCCACATGTAGCGCTTCCGGTCCTTCCCTTCGCCTTCGGTTAAAATCGCAGCCGATGGCAGCCAGCGGTCACCAGCTTCCCGATAGATGAAGTCACCGCGCGACCATGCGAGATAGCGTGTGTCACCACGGTAGATCATGCGCGGAAAGCCGAAGTGCTTGTGCTCGAAGCGACCCGTGCATACCTCAGGCCACACAGCCTCCGCGCGCCACTCGCCAGATTGGTAGTCCACGTGAAAGCGCATCAGCCAGCCGCCGTGGCCTTGAATGTAGAGCTGTTCTGGATGACGCGGGTCCACTGCATAACCCGCATTGGCAAAAGTCTGCGCACTGAGCCATTCGCGGATCAAGCGACCATCGTCAGCGCTCCATTCGCTGACGCGATCAAACCCTTCCCTCTCGATCACGATCAGTCGGTCATGTCCTTCCGCATCGCGCCAGCACGCAAGCTTCTCAGGCGACATGAATGATTCCCGATCATAGCTGCCGGAGCGCTGGACTGGGAGTTTGCCAAAGGTGTGGAGCAGCTTCCCATCCGCCGAAAACTGAAATACCTTGTTAGCCTTCGCATCGGCCACATAGACACGCCCATGGCTGTCCACTTCCAGATCGCTCGGCGTGATCTCCGCAGGCACCGTGAACGAGCGCGTCAGCGTCTGCTCCGGCAAACCTGCCTTCAGTGCCGCAGAGCTGATCGCAAACCCAGCGCCCTCCTTGTGCAACACCCACAGTCGGTCGCCCCATCGTGCCACAACGCTTATCGGCTCCGTCACTGGCACGACTGCAATACGCTCAGCCGACGTACCATCGAGCACTTGGATTTGATTCACCAGTTCCGTCTTGCTCTCCTCGGGATGATACCAGTGCTTGTCGTCACGGACCAACCGGCCACGTTCAGCGAGATACACGAACGATTTGCCCGCCGCTCCATCGCGCCACGCGGCCATGGCAGTGACCTTGCCTTCCTGAAGATGCACGCCCTTGCGGAATCGACCATCTTGTTTGCCAAAGGGCTTGCCGTCCGCGCGGAAGACGAAGCCCTCGTTCTCACTGCACCACGAGGTGATGCCATCTGTAGCAACCACTTTGCCACCAGCAGCGCCGCCTGAGCCATAGCCAGGCGTGGCCTGCTCATAGTTGATCGGTTTGTTAAAATCTGCCGCGTAAAAGTTCCGCGCGTTCTCCAGATACTGATAGCAAAAGACGCCCACGCCATTGGCTCCCACATCCACATCGCCGATGGGACTATTCACCGGATCACCCACCACAACTGGGGTCTTCGCCTCGCCCGGCAACGCGCGCCATGCACCCGCGCTCGTGACGTAACGTGGCGTGATCGAATGATACTCACCATCGATCGTCCACCTCGCAGCTGGCATGTAGATGCCCTTCAATGCATAAGTCCCCGGCGGCACAGGCATGAAATTATCGTCCAATCCGTTCCAAATCTCGCTGAACTTGCCGCCATTCTCCATCGTCACCGTCCGCACCACGCCCGCAGCAAATTGGCTGATAATCCACTCAGGCTTCTTCGCATCGACAACAGCCAGCGTGACTCGATACGTCTGCGGCAGCGGTCCCGTGGCAGGAAGTTGATAGCTCACCTCCACGCCCGTATTTGCGCCGGCGGCGCGCGCCAATGCGGGCATCCAAGTGATTGCCAAGAGGATGAGTTGATAGAGACGAGAGGCGGTCATGTCACGAGGTATGCTGTTTCGGTTTCAGCGCCTAACCCAATCCACCGAGGATACTCTCCAGCACTTGCTTGCCCGTGTGGCCAGCGGCGGAGGCTTCGTAGCTGACGCGGATACGGTGGAGGATGACGTCTTCGGCGAGATCGAAGAGATCCTCGGGCGTGACGTAATCGCGGTCATGCATGATGGCGCGGGCGCGGGCTGAGTTGATGAGCGCGAGGCCAGCGCGCGGGCTGCAACCGAAGTCAAGCAGTGGATTGCCGCGCGTGCGGCGCACGAGTTCGACGCAGTGCTTCACGAAGACTTCGCTGACGTGCACGGCCTGCACCGCTTCCATGGAGGTGACGAGATCGGCGACTGAGGCACCTGGCGTGTCTTCGATCATGTCGAAAGCGGAGCGCGGCACGGCACCGCCATCCTCTTTTCGCAGACCCATGCCGAGCTGGCGTTGCAGAATCAGTAGTTCTTCATCACGCGTCGGATAGCCGAGGCGATGCAGCAGCATGAAGCGGTCGAGTTGTGCTTCGGGGAGATCGAAGGTGCCGGATTGTTCTACGGGATTCTGCGTGGCGATGACGAGGAAGGGCGTGGGCAACTTCAGGTTCTGGCCGCCGATGGTGACCTTGCGCTCTTGCATGGCTTCGAGCATCGCGCCTTGGACCTTCGGTGCAGCGCGATTGATTTCATCGGCAAGCAGCAGATTCGTGAACACCGGCCCGCGATGGATTCGGAACTCGCCGCTCTTTTGCTCGATGATCTCTGATCCGATGATGTCGGACGGCAGCATGTCGATGGTGAACTGGATGCGCTTGAAGTCGAGGTTGATGGCCTTCGCGATGGTATTGACGAGAAGCGTCTTCGCGAGGCCTGGGAGGCCTTGCAGCAGCAAATGCCCGCCCGTGAGCAAGGCGATCATCACGCGCTCGACGACGACATCCTGGCCGACGACGATCTTCGCGACACGCTCGCGGACTCCGGCGACGAACTGCTGCGGACTCTGAGGATTGGTGGTGGTAGTGGACATGAAGTGTTTGGGAAAATGTTATTCTTAAGTAGCGCTGCGGAGCCACTTCGAGGCGATGGCGCGCAGATCAGTTTCGGACATCGCGCCCGCGCTGGAGGCGAAGCAGGCGGTTTCCACGCGCTTGAGGTCGGTTTGTAGTTCGCTCTGCTGCGTATCCTTCAGCTTCACGAGCGGACTCGAACACAAACGCCGCAGCAAGGCGACGACGGCGAAGCCATCGACTTCCTTGGGCATGGTGAAGACATCACGGGCACGTAGCGGGCGCTCGGCTTTGCCTTTGCCGCGTAGTGCGAGCCAGAGGATCAATGCCAAGGCCAAAACCGCGCCGCCGATGATGGATGGCCAAAGATACGGACTCTTCGCTGCGACGATGGCGACTTCTTTGGCGGTCATGGTGCGGCCAACTTGCACCGCGGGCTCCTTCAAGGTGGTGAGGTTCATGTCAGTGTAGCTTTCGTTCACGACCTTCGCATCCTTGGCCTTGGGTTGAGGGAAGCTGAACGTGATTGGCGTCTCGGAGGCGCGAACTTGATCGCCATCCAATGAGATCGTCCAGACGCGCTCGGACTTCGGCGCGACTTGATCGGCCCAGGTGTTCAGCTCGGTGATTTGCAGGCCTTCGTGCGGGTTCACGTTCTTCACCGCGATGGCATTCGCGGCCTTCATGTCGAGCAGTTGCTCAAGATCAGGCACGAGGCCGCTGGCGGTGGCTTTCACTTCGAGCGTGAGTGCGCCATTGATGTTGAGCTGGCGGTTGTCGAGCGTTTGCGTGATCTCGATGTTGTTGGCTGGGCGTACTTCAATCTTATCCGTGGCGACCTTGATGACGGTCTCGGCAGACTCGGCGGGGATGGTGATGGGGCCACTGAGATCGACGAACTTCAGCTCCAGCTGCACCGGCGGGATCTTGTCGACGCTGGCGTCCTTCGCGCGCACATGCAGGTAGGCGAGCACGGTCTCGTCCCAGCCTGCTTGCGCGGTGGGGCGCGGTTTGATGTCGGGTGTGGCGAAGGTGATGCTCTTGATGTCAAAGAAGGGTGCGAGCGCTTCGGTGATGTTCAGTTCGAGTTCATCGCGCGGGCCTTGCGCAGCGCGCATCTTCTTCACGAGTGCGGATGGCTTCTTTTGTTGCTTCACGAGTCCGGCATTGGCGTCGTTCGTGAGGTATTGGCCGAAGTGCGCGGCGCGGCCCATGGCCTCGGTGTGGACGATGCTGACGATGATGCCGAAGTCTTGATCGCGACCCACGGTATTCGGTCCATCGACGCGAGTTTGCAGCCGCACTTCGCTGAGCAATTCATCGAGATACGCGACCTGTTTTTGTGCGCCGAGCGTGAAGGGATCGTCCTTGGTGATGACGAGCGAGCTGGCAAGGTAGCGGTATTTCAAATCCTCGTGCAGCGGGTCCTTTTCATCAGCGAGTCGATCATTCACAATCTTCGCAAACATGCCGATGTGCGCCTTCGATGCCTTACCGGGCAATGCGACAAGATGCTCGCGGATGCGCGTCAAGGCGGCGCGGTTCATGGCTTTGCTGAGATTGATCTGACCGTTCGAGCCTATGCCGAGCAAGCCATTGAACCAGCCCATGTAGGCATCAACGTTGTAGTCGCCGGGTCCGAGCTTGGCGACTTGCTTGCCATATGCGGTGGCTCCGCGATTGAAGTAATCCTGGGCTTGCAGGTTTTTCTCCTTGTAGCCGACCATGCGCATCTTGTTGTCGGTCGCGATGAGTTCCTGGAAGTATTCGAAGTCACCCCACTCGACAAGCAGCGTCCCAGCGAGCGTAAGCGCACGCGAGCTGTCGCCGTGGCCTGCAAGCCAGCCGTCGATCATCTTCAGTGCCGTGCCGTAGCCATCGCGCACGAGATCGAGCGTCTGTGTTTCATCGCGCTGCGTCATGCCGGCTTTTTGCACGTCCATCTTGCGCCAGCGCTCGCCGAGGTTCTTGCTCATGCGCGAGATGATGAGGAAGAACAACGGCTCATCCATCTTGTCCATCGGGCCAAAGACTTTCTCGATGTGCGTGGTGCGATACGTCTCCGCATTGCTGTAAGCGAGATCGAAGGCCTCGACGACCTTGCTGTAATCCGATGGCGCGATGCCGGCCTGACGAAACAGAGCCATCATGCGCGAGAGACTCTCGATGTTCTTCTCCATCATGATCGGGGTGACCGGAATGCGCGCGTCATCGGGCAAGTTGAACTTGCGGCGCAGTTGCTCAGGGATCTGCGGATTGTGCGTCTTCGCCCATACGCCGAGAAAGTCCTCCGCCAGCGCGGCTCCGGCGCGCGCGCTGCGTTTGCCGATCTCGACGATGCGCTCGGCAGCCTGATCAAAGTTCGCACCCGTCAGGATGAGCCGCGACATGCCGACATCGATGCGGTCTCTCATGCCTGTGCTCAAAGCGGCGAGCCATTTGCCTGTCGGCGCTTGCGGCATCAGATCCTCGGGCAGGACAAAGCGCTGCGGGTTGTTCGTGGCCTTCTGCGTGAAGGCGTTCTCCGCTTCGCTGGCCCAAACATCGGCCATCATCTCGATGACCTGCGTCCATGGCTGTTCACCAGGCTTCACCAGGTCGCAGAGCAAGTTTGCGACATTGGCCTGCACGGCGATGTTCTGCGTGCGCGTGACGACTTCGCCGTTGCGGTCGCTCTGCACCTTGCGTTCGAGCGCGGTGAGCAGTTTCATCGCGGTCGCGGAGTTTGATTTGACGAGTTCGGTAAAGACGGGCGCGAGCGTGCTCACCGGCACTTGGGTGATGATCTTCGAGATGTTGCTGATGGGTTTCTGCTTCTCCCAGGCCTTGTTCTTGCCATTGCTGGGTGGCTCCAGCAGTTCACGGATGTTTTCATCCCAGATTTTCTGCACTTCGCTGCGCTGAGTGCTCTCGCGCTGCTCCTGCGTGGCAACAAACGCCATCAATTCATTGCGCACGCCCTCGTCGGCGATCTCTGCGATCTTGTCATTCGCTGGCAAATACGTGCGCGCGAGATCGCGGAAGTTGCCCGCGATGAGGACGCGTGCGGCGAGCAAGCGCTTGGCCGGATCCGCGCCGCCGAACTTGGCGGTGCCTTTTTGCAAACGATCCACCAGCCAAAAGCTCTCGCTCATCGGCACCGCGACGCCGAGGAGTTGGCCGAGTCGGCGGATGTTGTCGTTGTTGAGCTCCGTCGGCGAGGCATCGGAGAGCGCGATGATGTCATCGAGGCGCACCACGGGTTTGCGGTTCTCCGTGAGGTCCACGAGCATCTTGTTGTAGATCTTCACGGCGAGGTCCTGCGGCATCGCTTTGAGTTCCTCGCCAAGCTTTGCCCAATCACCGGTGATAAAGCGCAGTTGGAAGCGGTCGTTGGCGGTCAACGTCGCGGGATCATTGGTGCCGACGCGTTCGAGATGACGCAGGAGTTCATTAGGATCGCGCGTGAATTTTTGCTGAAGGATCGACTCGAATTCTTTGATGAGCTTCGGGTCTGGCCCAGACGGTTGAGCGGGAACTGGAGCAACCGGCAGTTGAGCTTGCGCGGTCGTGAGGAGGACGAGCGCAAGTGCGGCGCAAAGTAGCATGGGCTTTCTTGCCTGTGATCGAGGGGTGCTGTGCATGGTCGAAGTGATGAAGTGAGTTTGGTGGCGTTCAGACACAGCCTAGAAAGGCTATGCTACATCTTGCTATGATCCCGGCTTGTCGAGTTTCTCGAACTCCTGGAGAGCGCCGCGACCATCACCATTTGGAACCGGTGGCGCTGGCACGAGTCCCTTGGGGCCGTTCAGCAATGCAGCCGCAGCCGTTTTGCCTTTGCCACCTTCGGCTCCGGGTGTCGCAGGCGTGCCTTTGGAATCTTCTTTGAGGACGAGCGCGGCTTCGAGATTGAGCTGCTTCGGTGCGATGATTCCCTGCACGCCTTGCACTGCGCGGATGGTGCTGATGGCGGCGGCGGGCGGCGGTGGCACGCCTTTGACGGTGTTCGGCGGCGTTGCTTGAATGCCATCGACTTTGTTCATGGCTTGCGCAGCAGGCAGAGGCAGAGGCGGAGGCGGAGGCGGAGGCGGAGGCGGAGGCGGAGGCGGAGGCGGCGGAACAGGCTGGGCGACACCCGTAGGTGGAGGTGGTGTTACGGGCACGACCGTTGGCGGTGCGATCTTCTTGATGCTTTGCACGGCTTCCTGCTTCACGCCTTTGACACCGTTGATGGCATCGGCAGACGGTTGCTGCTGGGCATGCACGTGGCATGTGACAAGCAGTGAAAGGATGATGAGCGTGGTCGTCTTCATTGGTTGGTCGTCTTTGCAAACTCCGTTGCGACGCGGTCTTCATACTTCTCGAGCGCGCCGGCCTCCTGATGCTCAGCGAGGAAACGGAAGATCTGCCGCGTGCGCTCAGCAAAGGGCCGCCATTCTTCTTCGGCGGCACCGTTCGTCTTCAAGAGATAGGTCGCGTAGTAGTGCGCCTTGCCGAGCATCTCTCGTGTGGCCCTCGTGATCTTTGCATCCTCGCCGTGCGTCTGTGCGGCCTCACGCAGAAGATCGGTCAGTTCTTCGATGCTACCCGCGACATCTAGCAACTCCAACTGCGCCTTCGACTTCGCGAGCCGAATCTGATGACGAACAAGCGGCGCTTCGGTCTTTGGCAGTTCGGCGCTGAGTTTGTCATACTCCTCGATGATCGTTGCCCAATCTGGCTCCTTCGCATGCTCGAGTTCGCGGATCTGCTCGACATGCTTGCGCGCCTGGATGCGAGCCAGTTCGTTTTGGCCTTCGTTGAAGTGGTAGTAAACTGCCGCCACGGGACACAGCAGCCAGAGCAAGGTGAAGAACTTCCTCATCGAGCCAGCGCCTCCTTCTTCATTAAGACTGCAGGCTTCACTGCGACCGTGCGGACCTTCCAATCGGTGCCGAAGGATTCGAGCGCTACGGGAATCAGCGCATTGATGATCGCGCCGAGCACCATCGCGAGCACCGCCCACTGCGCGAGCGTGAGTCCGGTGTGCGGCAGCGCGAGCGGCACCACCAGATCGCCAAGAGCGGTGGTGTCGAGATGCTTCTCGTTCACATCGTGATACGCGCCGAGCAAAGATGTGGCCACACGTTGCAGGGTGTCCGCTTCCTGCCGCGATTGATGACCGTCGATAAAGCTGCCTTTGCGCGGATTGCCCACGCCGAGCACGAGCACTTCGCGCTCGGAGGCCGGACGAGGATTGATCGCCGCGAGCGGGATGGAATCGCCATCGGTGAGGATGATCATACGCGTGCTGCTCTTTGGAAAGTCCGCCACGATTTCCAAGGTGCGATTGATCGCTGTGCCGAGATCCGTCTGACCCACGGGCATCGCATATGTGAGCGGCAATCCATTGAACACATTCCGAACCAGTTCAGGATCGCGCGCCTCCATCACCACCGGCAGCGAGTCAGTGTAAAAGCCGATCACGCCGAAGCGCAGGTTCCCGCTCACACGCTGCAAGATGCCCTCGACCACATCCTTCATCCGATCATGCCGCGTCTGCGACCCCTCCGGTCCGGCATCCGGCAAATACATGCTCGGCGACAAATCAGCGACGAACACCAAACGCGTCGCCTCCGCATCATGGCGCTCCTTAGCCGATGCATCATCCGGCGCTTCGAGCTTCAGCATCAATAAGGTCGTCACGCCCCAGGAAAAAGCCGTCAAACTCGCCACGCGCAACCAAGGCACCACGTTCGTCCACGCCTTCGCCCCTTGCGGCCCAAACGCCAGCCGCGCCGTCACACGAATGCGCCGCGCATGCAGCCACTCGGCAAGCGAGACGAGAAGCAGGGTGGCGAGGGCAGCAAGCAGCGGAATCATGCGAAATTGCGTGCGCCGCAGGCCTGCGAGGCGGGAATGGGTGATGGCATGTGACCGATACGATGCTTCCTAAGCATTTGTTCAGTCTGAAAACGAATACCTCAAAATGCCGCGACATCCTGCGCGTGAACCGCTTCGCAAATCATCCTTAAAGAGGCTTCAAGATTACCATCCGCCGTCCTAAAAGCGTCCGCGTCAATGGTGAGCGGTGCGCCGAGGACGACGAGAGGTGCGCCGTATTTCGGGCACTGGATGGCCTGCTCCAAACTGAGGCCGCCGACGGCCTGCACGGGAATTTTGACGGCATTCACGACTTCACGTAGTTGATCCAGCGGGCTGGGCATTCGTTTACCAGCGGCGGCGATGCCGCGGCGCTCATCGTAGCCGATGTGGTGGATGACGTAGTCGCAGCCGAGGTCTTCGAGGAACTTTGCGCCGTCGATCATGCTCTCGCAGATCATGTTATCGCCCATGACTTTGCAGCCGAAGTCTTTGCCGGCTTTGACGACACATTTGATCGTCTCGGCATGCGCACGGGCCATAACGACAACATGCGTCGCGCCGGCCTTTGCCATCATCTCGGCTTCAAGGTAGCCGCCATCCATTGTTTTGAGGTCGGCGACGATGGGAGTGTTTGGGAATGCCTTCCGCAGCGCACGGACGCCATGCAGGCCTTCGGCGAGGATGAGCGGGGTGCCCGCCTCCAGCCAGTCCACTCCGGCGCGCATGGCGAGCGCGGCGGTTTCGAGCGCTTCGTCGATGTTGGTGAGGTCGAGGGAGATTTGGACAATGGGTTTCATGGTGGGCTTGGAGGGTTGCAGATTAACGCAGAACCATGCACCGTCGTCACGACAAAGATGATGCGAAATGCGACACCTCTCAAGCCACGCGAGCGCCCCATGCGCCCAGCATCGGAGGTCATGCGCTGGCGCAGAGAGCGCCAGGCATGGATGGCGGTACTGGAACCGACACTGATGTTTCAGCGGCTGTTTGATCACATCCCTGGCGTTTATTTCTTTGCCAAGAACAGCCGGGCATCTCATGTTTGCCAGCGATGGCCTGCTCCAGCGCTATCAGATGAGCGACGACTCAGAAATCCTCGGTCGCACGGATTTCGACCTGAATCCGGATACCATGGCGCAGGCCTATGTGGATGACGACAAACGTCTCCTGACCGGTAAAGCGGAGGTGATCGAACGCATCGAGCTGTGGTGGGACTCGCAGGGCATCCCGGACTGGTTTCTGGTGACGAAGCTACCGCTGTTCGACAAGCGCCATCGTGTGCAAGGCGTGATGGGCACGCTGCGCAGGCCCGATGAAGCGGAACGGCGGCTGCCCGTGTTTCAAACGGTGGCGCAGGCCGTCGAGATCATCCGGCGCGACTTCTCGAAGCCGATCTTGATCGAAGACGTGGCCAAGTCCTGTGGCCAATCACTGCGGCAGCTTCAGCGGCGCTTTCAATCGGCCTTTGGCATCACACCGCAGGAGTTTTTGCTCAAGACGCGAGTTCTGGCAGCCGTGCGGATGTTGGAGGAAACGAGTCTGACAGCCAGCGAGATAGCGCAGCAGTGTGGTTTTGTCGATGCGAGCAGTTTCACGCAGCATTTCCGCAAACGCATGGGCGAGTCGCCTGCGGCGTATCGGCGAATGAGGTTTTGAACGACTATTTGATCTCATCACAGAGCGCAAGAGCCTTCAGAGCCTGGCACGTCGCGATGTAGGTGATGTAGTGGTAGTTCCCTCGATAGAGCGAATGCATCCACCAGCGACCGCTCACACGCTGTTCCTTTTTGAGCCAGGCGATGCCGCGCTGGATGCGTACGTCCTTCACCGGCACATCGCTTTGGCGCATCAGCACAATGGCGAGTGCGGTCATGTAGGCATCGCTCTGAGGTTTGGCGGCATCGGGGAGTTTCGTGATAAGATTCGTGACATAGTCGCTCATTTCGAAATGCCAGTCTTTCAGCGAAGACATGTCGCGGGTGCTCCAACCGCCGTCGCTGTGCTGTTTGGAGGAAAGGAGCGTCAGTGCGGTGGCGCGTTCGGTCGGTGGAACGAGTTCGGGTAGGTAGTGGGCCAGTTGCAGACGCAGCACCCGGTCGAAGTCGTTCTTGATTTCGGGTGCACTCAGCCAGGATTTGAGCTTTTCGACCTTAGTGCGCAAAACTTCGTCCTGGAGGCCGGATACCCATCCTGGTGCCGCAGTGATTGCCCTTGCAGCTTGGACTGAGAGTTCGAAGTCGGTGGTGATGTGGGGGATTTCCACTTCGCCATGACTCACGAAGGCACCGCTGGCCGACTGGCGCTCAAACATGTCACGCAGTGAGCGATCAGTGTGTTCGGACGTTTTTCCCGTCACATGCTTGTCCCACTCCGCAAGACCGAGTGAGCGCCACACGCTGGTGAAAGCTGCCGGGTAATGCTTGTGGCCATTTTTATCCACTTCCTTCACGGGGGCGATCTTGGCAGGCACCACTTCAATAAAGTCGGCTAGGATTTCTTCTGTCGGCTTGCCAAGAAGAGCGGTCAGCGCCGGGCGCTCACTCAAATAGGGGCCAGTGGTGTGACAGTTCACACAGGATTTTTCTCGCACCCAAGAAAGAGCACCGTCTTCGAGATATTTGGCGGCGGCTTTGACGGTGGCGGCGTTGAATGCGGCAACTTTGGGCTCATCAGCGGTGGGGATGCTCACCTCAATGCCTGTGGACTTGTATTGGAACTCTGGCTTGGGTTTCGGCGGTAGTGCATCGGCGGAGAAGGCCAGTGGCGCAGCGAGAAGGGCAAGGTGGACGAGTTTCATGCGCGGAATATACGTGACATGGCAGGCTCTCCTTCATCAGGCGATGAGGTCGCCTGTGCTTCAATCGTCAGTCGTTGCGAACGCGCGCACCGGGAATGTGCCGAACGCCTTGATCTTCGGCGGTACAGCGAAGAATTGGAAGCCTTCATCGGGCAGTTGCGCGAGGCTGGTCATGTGTTCGACAATGGGAATTTCGCTGCCGAGTAGGATGCTGTGCGCGGGGCGCGCCTTGCCCTGTGTGTCGTCGATGTTGTAGGAGTCGATGCCGACGATGCGCGCGCCGCAATCACGCAGATGAAGGGCGGCATCCTCGGTGAGAAACGGATGACCCTCAAAGTAGGCGTCCGTGCGCCAGTGGCGCGACCAATCCGTGCGAATGAGCACCGCCTTGGCCCGCAGGTCGAGACCCGCAAAGACCTCCCGCGTGATGCGTGGCACATGCGTGCGCACGACAATGCCCCCAACTCCGGCGATCGAGCTGAGAGGCAGATCGGCTAGATCCTTGCCATCGGCATAGCGATGAAACGGGCTGTCGATGTAGGTGCCGGTATTTGCCACCATGTCGATACGACCGATGTGAAACTCCGTGCCTTCGACGTAGAGCTTTCGCGAGGCCTCGCGGCTCAGGTAGTCACAGATCAGCGGCGCGGGCAGGCCGCGGTAGGTGATCATGCCGTGCTCGATGGTGTGGCTGAGGTCAATGGTGCTCATAAACTAGATGCTTGTGTCAAGGCGGCGAGAGATGTGGTGTCATCCTCATAAAGCCAGCGTTGCATCGCTGTAGCGATGTGGGGCCATTCGTGATCGAGCATGGCGAACCACGCAGTATCACGGTTTTCTCCCTTGATGATCATATGCTGGCGGAAGATGCCCTCGAACGTGAAACCAAGGCGCAGCGCGGCACGGCGGCTGCGTTCGTTGCGTGCATCGCACTTCCATTCCATGCGGCGGCAATACAGTTTTTCAAAACAGTGACGCAGCAGCAGAAAGCAGGCCTCAGTGTTGGCCTTGGTGCGTTGGGCGGCGGGTGCATACCAGATGTTACCCAGTTCGGCGACGCCGTGCTCGGCCCGGATGCTCATCAGCGAGATGCTGCCGAGGATGCGTTGCGTGGAGGTGTCGCGCACAACGAAAGCGATCACATTGGGCGTGGCCTGCCATTCGCGGAGGAAGGCGGCGTGCGCATGAACATCCGCAAACGGGCCACATGGCATGCGCAGCCAGAGCTGCCGGGTTTCGTCATCGGCGTGCGAGATGGCGAAGAGTTCGCCCACATCGTTGGCGACATCGAGTGGCGTAAGGGTGATGAAGCGGCCGGCGAATGTCTCCGGCGCTGGCTGCGCACAGCCGGCGAGAGGTTTGGATGATTCGTTGCTCATGTTAGTTTCGCGACTCCACGTTCACGTCGGTTTTGATCGAATTCGCAATGAAGCACTGTTCATGGGCGAGATGATGCAGGCGGACGATTTCATCCGCCGTCGGCTGCTTTGTGCCGCCCCAGATGATGCGTGGTCGCAGGGTAATCTGGCTGATCCAGAGAACACCGCGTTCGTTCTTCGTCATGAAGCCCTCGGCTTCGTCGTCGTAGCTTTCTGCCAGAAAACCGGCATCGCAGGCGACATGCAGGAACCAGAGCATGTGACAGCTCGATACTGATGCGACGAAGGTTTCCTCGGGGTCAACGTTTGCAACGTTTGACCAAGGTGCTGGCACAATTTGCGGCGATGGAGATCCAGGCACGATAGCACCGCCGTCGAAGTGCAGCGTGTGCTCGCGTGAGTAACGGCGACTGAGAAAATCAGGTCCGTTATTCTTCCAGCGGATGGTGGCGGTGTGTCTGGACATGGGTGCTCAAAGGCAGGCTTGCATCATCGCCGCGACTTCGCGGTGAGTTTGATCCGCGCTGGCTGCGAGAGCGGCGATAACGCCAGGAGCATCATCAGGCCTGTTCTGGCTCAGCTTGAACTTGCCCTCAAGCCGTGTGATCTCGATTTCGACGCCCACAATGCCATGCATGAGCTTGTCGCGAAATTCAGTGGGCATTTCGCCATGCCAGCGGTTTTCGCGACCGGACTCATAGCGTTCGATCAAATCATGCAACATCTGTGCGAAGCGCTCATGATTCGTGACGATGCGCGGGATGCCATACGCATGCACAGCGGTGTAGTTCCACGTCGGCACGGCAGGCGCTGTGGCATACCAAGCGGGCGAAATGTAAGCGTGCGGACCGGTAAAGATAACGAGCACCTCTTGGCCGTTTTCAAACTGCCGCCACTGCGGATTTGCCCGCGCCATGTGTGAGATCAGCCTGCGGCCTCCTGCATCCAGCAGCACTGGCATATGCGTGGCTTGGGGTGCTTGTCCATCATGCGTGACGATAGTGGCAAAGCTGTGCTGCCGCATGAATGCCGCGAGCGTGTCTGGATCATCGACCTTGAAGTGCTCGGGGGAATACATGGGTGCTACTTTTTGATGTCCGGTAGCGCAGGGATCGGAGTGGTGTCAATCTCGGTAGCCATGCCGCGCAGAATTTTGCCAACGAAGTCGTGGCTGCGCTTGATGACTTCAGTATGACCGACGGAACCGTGGCCGCCATCGGTGATGGGGACGAGGAGTGATGGTACGCTGGCTTTTTGCAAGGAAGCGTGAATGGTTTCAGCATGCAGGAAGGCCACGCGCTGATCTTTCGTGCCATGGAAGGTGATGAAAGGAGGATCGTCCTTGCTCACATAGGTCAGCGGTGATGCCGCGACGGCTTCAGCGTGTTTTTCTTCGTAGTTGCCGCCGAGTAAGCCGATCACGGCGTCGTCTTTGAGGATGGGCTTGCCTTCTTTGTCGAACATGAGCGCCTTGGTGAAATCTTCGGGCCCGCAGAGGTTCACGACGCAGTTTACACGGCTGCTAAAGGTGGTGTTAGAGCCGAGATCGCCTTCGAGTTCCTTCACATCGCTACTGGTGCCAAGCAGAGACGAGAGATGACCACCGGCGGAGCTGCCCATGACGGCGATCTTATCTGGATCGAGGTTGAACTCCTTTGCATGAGCACGAATCCAGCGGATGGCGGCTTTGCAATCATATACTTGCGCTGGCCAGTGGGCTTCTTTGGTGAGGCGATAACCGACACCGACGGCAGCGTAGTCACCCGTGCGGGCAAATTGAATAGCGGCGGCAGCGTAGCCGATGCGGTCGCCATTCACCCAACCGCCGCCGTGAATGAGTGCGACGACAGGCAGTGGCTTGTCGCCGTTGCGTTTCTTGGGCAGGTAGAGATCGACTTTTTGTTTGGCGTCGTTGTCGTTACCAGCGTAGGGCTGATCGAGGCGCAGCTCGACTTGGTTCTTCTCCGCGGTGGCGAGGATGTTTTTCTGCTGATCAGTGAGTTCTGCGGCAGAAAGAGCCGATGAAATGCAGAGGATGGCGAGGAGTGGTTTCATGGTGAGAGAGAACGTGTTGAGAACTCAAACCACTTCAAAGCGGCGCACTTGAATGGAGTTTTTACCGCTCTTCTGCGATGGGCGTGGCTCGGGCTGAATATAGTCGTTGAGATCGACGCTGCGGGCGCGGACTTCGTAATGGCCGGGCTTCAAATCTTTGAGCGCAGCCATGTAGGAGCACATGCCGTAGCGCGGTGGCCATGAGGTGGGCTTGCCATTGGCTTTGTCGAATGCGAGCACGTTTTGCGGCTTCACACCTTTTGGCAGGATCGAAGTCCAATCCGGCTGCGCTTCGAGTTCGCAGGGCAACCACTTGGCGTTGCGCAATTCAGGTGCGTCATCGGCGAGTTTGGGCTGATTGGGCGCGGGAACGGAGCGCAGCCAGTATTCCACTCGCTTCACGCCGGAGAGACCGCTGATGACTTGGCCGGTGAGAAACACAGGCTCGCCTGCTTGGATCTTATCCTTGCCGCTATCGACATACGCCGCTGTTTTGAGAAAGGAGTCGGGATCGTTGTTGCCGCTGGCGTAGGTGTCGTTGTTGCGTGCGTCGTTGGTGACAAAGATGTGCTGCAGCCATTTGATCGACTTATAGCCATGCGACCACGGCACGATCATGCGCACGGGTCCACCGCGTATCGGCGACAACGGCTCCCCATTGAGCCTGTAGGCCAAAAACACAGGTAAGTCGCCGGGCGCAGTCTCCATGCACTGCGTGTAGCTCACGGAGGATTTGAAGACCTGCTTCTCGTCGTTGTTGTGAAAGCCCCAGAAGTAAATGCGGCGCACGTTGTTCATTTTGCCGCAGAGTTTCAGCACCTCACGCAGCGGCACACCGGTCCATAGGCCCTGGCCGAGTGGTGTGTCGATATTCAAGCACTGCATGGCCTTGAGGAAGTGAACTTCATGCTTCTTGCCGAGTTCGAGCAGCGTTGGCAAATCCAGCGAGTTGCCGCCTTCGAGTGTCAGTGGCTTCTCAAGCGTCGCTGGGGCTTTCGTGTGTGGCTCTTCAATGAACGGATCTGCCGTGATTTCGAGCCGCCACGTCTCCGGCGTGAGCCGCGCAGCGATTTGAGCCGCCCCTTTGAGCGTGTGCGGCTTGGGGTTGCCACGCGAGACATCATTGAAGTCTGCGTCGGGTGTCAAAAACGGCTGCAGCACTGGTCCCGCCGTTTTTTCAGCCGTGGCAGCATTTACTGCACTTGCTGCTGTCACGCCGAGAGTGCTGAGACGAATGAAGCTGCGACGAGAAACAATATTTGGCGGATTCATGGCAGAGAGAACGTAAAGTTCACTTCACATCCTGCAAGCGCCACCACGCTGACCCCACCCAGAAGAACGTTGATTAGTAGAGCTTCGTATAATCGTAGTGCGCCATGACACGCTCCACATCGGCCGCGCGATGTTTTAAAATCGTGGCATCAGGCCTTTTTCATGCAATGCCAACCCGCGTGCCTTTCTCCCATGTAAGTCCCCAGTCCTTCATCGCTTTCACGATGGGTAATAGTGAATGGCCCTTCTCGGTGAGTTGATAAGCCAAGTGCTTGCTGCCTTCAGTGGCGCTGACTTGGGTGACGACACAATGTTCCAGCAGGCGCTTGAGGCGCTCGGTGAGGATGTTGGTGGGGATGCCTTCGGGGGAGGCGAGGAAGTCTTTGAAGCGACTCCTGCCAAGCATGAGATCGCGAATGACTAGTAGCGTCCAGCGGTCGCCGAAGATGTCGAGCGCGCAAGAAACGGGGCAAGGTGAGCGACGTGATGGTGGCTTAGCGGTTTTGATGGCAGGCTTTGGCATGTTTTAATTTGTCGAAACATTCACTTGCAATCAACAAGTAAAACACTTGCATAGTGCAAGTATGAAACCCTCACCCAAACTCGCTGCTCCTGGCGCTGGTCTGCCAAAGATCGAGCGCTTCTTTGCCAATCTCATGATCCACTGGAAGGCGAAGCACACCAGACGCGAGGCCGCTGCGGTCACCTTCGCCACGGAGCGTGATGCGATTTTCAAGCTGCTCCAAAACACGCCAACGGAGCGCCTGACGACGCCTGTTTTGATCAAGCGTCTGCCAGGTTTGGAGGACAGTAGTCGCTACTGGTCTCTACTCATGACGGCAGATCATCTGCGCATTGTGAACGATCAAATAGCAGGTGTGATCGCCAGTCTGTGTGCAGGCAAAGTCCCCGCAGGAGCCGCCAGCACCGCCGCAGTGAAACCAAGCGAACAAGTTGGTGCTTCCGTCATCGCCGACTTTGAAAAGACTTGTGCTGACTTTGAAAAAACCTTGGCCGCGCAGGGTGATCTCAAAACTACCCTGACTTTCACACATCCTTGGTTCGGCCCCATGGATGCAGCGGCCTGGCACTTCATGACCGGCTTTCATATGCGCTTACACCGCAAGCAGATGGAACTCATCCTGGCTGGGCTTTTTAAATGACCTTTGACGGATAGTCTTTGATACAGTGGCGCTGATAAAGACACCTGAGCCTTGAGGTAAGAAAGTTTGTGGCTGGAAATTACAGACTCAGAAATCAGAGTTCTAAAAAGTATTCTTACCACGAATCTTCTTACCTTCCAATCACCCGCCGTCCAAGACGCTAAGCACGCCGACCTTCGTCCACTTCGTAGTAGTCAAAGAAAGTCACGATATCAGTCCGGTGATCCAGTCCACTGGCGGCTTTGTAAGCTTCAAGTTCTTGCGTGGATCCATCGTCTTCGTCGCGCCAGCCTCGTTTTTCCATGAACTTGTTCCAGACAAGAATCTGCTCATCGTTCAAACGATTGCCTTGGGCTTGGCACCACTCAAGAATCTCTTCATTACTACCGCCCTCTGCGACTCTGGCGCAGACTTGCTGATACGTGATGCCTAGTAGCCGACAACAGCGCCCATCAAAACCGCAGCCGAGATTACTATGATAATCAGCGGAAAGCCCGCCCGCAGTGTGCAGGCGGATTTTGTGCAACATGCGTGCGAAGTAAACCAAACCGCCAGTGCGGTCATAAGCGCTGGGTGGATGTTTTATCATCGTTTAGTAGGCAGTAGTTGGGCCAGTGCAGCCGTGGCCCAGGCTGTGGCGGCGGTGGAGAGAAACTGATGCTCTCCATGAGGATCACCATTCTCAAAGTAGGGCTGGGCTTTGTTCTTCACTCGCGACTTTACCAGCCATGAGCCATCACTGAGCTGGGTGCGGAGTAGATAATCACAAGCACGCTGGATCATCGCCTCTGTCGGTATCGTTCCTGTCTGACAGAGCACAAACAAGGTCTCACCCGTGGAAAAAGCATCACTTTCCAAGCCATCGCTCGCGGCCCACCCACCATCCTCCCGCTGAGCCGCCATGATAGCAGCACGCACCGCTTCTTTGGTCGAAATATCGCCCTTCAGGTAATGCAGTCCCCATAGGCGCCAGATGCGATCTTCCTGTGTGACAAGCGCTGCCTGCGCCATCCATTTTTCTGCGGCAGCCCGTGTGCGAGTGAGTGTTTCTAGCTGGTTCTTGCTCGCATACGATTGCATGCCAATCAGCACGAGAACCGTGTCCGCCATGTCCGAGCCCTGCATCGGTGGTCTGCGACAAGAAGTGGTCCAGCGACCGTTGGGCACACGCGAAAGATCGACTGGCCCTCGTCCCGCTAATCGAGCCCCCCCTTGAATCTTCGTTAGGTAGGTGATGATGGCCGTCGTCGTCTCATAGGCAGGTCGCCCAGCCATGCTCAGTGCCCACATGCCATAGCCCGCCGTGGTTGAGCCCCCAGGGACATGATCCCCTTTGTTCATGTCCTCGATCCGATCCGCAAAATACTTGTGCGTGGTCTCTGCCTGCGAGGCGAGCCACTCTTTGTCCAGCGGGAAACCCACCTTTGCCGTCTCGGTCATGGCTAGCATCGGCAGCGTCTGATGATGGCAGGAAAAGCATGTCTTGTGCGACTGCCAATCACTCGCTGCCTGCTTCACCCGCGCCAAACCCCGACCTGTCGCAGCTTCCACCTCACGGATCTCCCCAGCCCACGCATGACCCAGACTGATCACGGTAATGGTGATAAAGAAGAGACGAATCATGAAGCAAATAATGAAACGATGGCAACCACGTGATTCTTCGAGCTTAAGCAAGGCTCAAATCGCGGACCTCAAGGCACCGCCACTTGTAGAATCTGTCGATCCAGTAGTAAACGCTCACGAAGTTGGCTGCAGCCGACGCTGTCTATGATGGGTTCGGGGTTAGCTTTGCGAACATGCGCTTCGAAGGCACGGCTTCATTTTGCACCATGAACCAAGACAAGCCCTGAATGTAGTCGCGACTCGTTAAACCCCGAACTCTGGAATCCCGCTCCTGCCGCAGGCGAAGGTGTCCACTTTGAGGCCGAATTGCTGGAGGACGAGAACCTTGGTCCTAACAGAGTGGAACTTTCGATTTCATGTGCATATCACAGATCAGCGCAGCTTGCTTTCGCGGCGGAGCATCTCAACCATCTGGATGGAACGCGCCCAGTCCTGTGGTGTCTTCCCTTTGGCATCCGGTTTATCAACATCGGCACCGGCATCGATGAGCCACTTCGCCATCTCCAGGTCCCCATGCTCGGCGAGATGGGAGAGTGCGGTTCGTCCGTCGGAGCCGGCCTTGTTGATGTCGGCGCCGAGTTCGATCAGTGTTTTCAGTGCGGCGATCTTGGAACCCTTCGCCGATCCGGTCAGCGGCGTTAGTCCCTTGCCATCCACGAAATTGATGTCGGCGCCCGACTTCAGCAGCTGAGACATTTTTTCTTTCATATAGCTCCCACTGCCGGTCCACGCTAGGAAGGAAAGATAAGTGTATCCGTTCTTGTCGATGTGATTGATGTTGGCCCCTGCCTGAATCACGAGTCTGGCCGTGTCGAAGCGACCGTTTTGCAACGCCGCCTCACAAAGCTGGTTGCTGTCAAAGGTTGCTCCCGCTTTCATCATGCGTGTCACGATGTCGTTGTGTCCGCCGGATGCGGCATACCAGATTGGGGTGTGTCCCCACCGGTCGGGTAGGTTGATGTCCACCCCTGCTGTCATGAACAATCCAACCGTCTCGTCTTCCCCCGCTGAGGCGGCTGTCGCTATTGGTGACATGCCGTGTGCGTCCTGACGATTCACGTCGGCTCCCGCCTTGATCAACGCTTGAATGATTTCGGGCCGCGCCTTGCCCCAGTCCAGCGGCGAACCTCCAATTGGGCCCGCCTTGTTGAGGTCAGCGCCGCCTCCGATGAGGAGTTGCAAGATCTCGACATTGCCTGCGAGCGCGGCCTTCGCCAGAGGAGTCCTTCCATTGTCGCCCGGCCGGTTCAAATCAACGCCCCAAGCGATGAGCGTTTTGACAACCTGCGCTTGGCCGTTCGCGGTGGCGTAGGCAACCGGCGTGTTGTCGAACATGTCTCGCTTCTCAATGTCGGCGCCCAGTTCTTTTAGTAGCACCACCGCGCCTACACGGCCCTTGGCTGCTGCTCGTCCCAACGGCGAGATTCCTGTCGAATCTGCATGATCAATATCCGCACCTGCAACGTGAAGAGTTTTGATCACATCAACATGACCGCTCTCCGCCGCATAGTAGAGAGGCGTTCTCCCAGACGTGTCCGCAGCATTCACGTCTGCCCCTTTGCGAATCTGCATCGCGGAGGCTGCATTCTGACCGAACTCTGCCGACAGGTGCAGCAAGGTGACCTTTTGTTCCTTCAAATCCGAATAGACTGTGAATCCGATTGCGACAGGAAGGGACAGGATGAAGCTCGCGAACGAACCCAACGCGTAGCTGGCAATCACCTTGGAAGATGGCCTGAAGATGGCGAAGAAGACCGCCAGTCCCACGGCATTGACCAAGATAAGCGGGATGTGGAGGAATAACCCCGCTCCTACAAAGAGTGTCGTGTAGTAACACGAGATGAAAAAGTGAGGCGGGCTGTTAATCAAGAAGCCGGTAACCAAGGCCCAACCTACAAACCGCGTGCGCGGCGGCAGTGTCTCATAACTAGAGGGGCAGAGTTCCATTACTTTGATTCCGTGGGTTGCATAATTTGGAAGGATTCCTCCACGAAGCCGACGCTGCGGGATTTTTAAATAACGCGCCACTGCTGAAAGGGATTACAGCATGCGGGCGCATTACGGCAACGCTTTCCTCGAAACCGCAGTCCGTTGTTTCGCCGTGGGGGAGACTCCCTTTGAACTTCGCAGGCGGTTGTCAGGCGCGCGTTAGGTGTCGTAGAGGAGATTGAGGTAGAAGTCCATCTTGTCTGTGTGCGCGGGCTCGAAGGGGCCGAGTTTCAGATCGAAGGCGACGAGAGCGAGAGTGACGAAGATGGTGGCGTGTTTATGAAAATGGACGCAGCTGCAACTGCATTTGGTTTTGTATGATTCGGCTAAAGTTGAAGCCACTTTACTCCAGCTTCACGTTGTCGATGAAGTAAACTGTCTTCTTGTCGGCGAGAGAACTGAAGAGCAGGTAGCTCGCGGCATTCCACTCTGGCTTGCACGGGATATCTTTGAACTCCTTCTTCGTGCCGTCTTCGCGGGTGAGGGTGATGTCATACTTGCCAGCACCCGTCGTGGCGGTGATGGCGATGCGGCACCATTCGCCGGGCTTAATGTCGGCCAGTGAAACGCTGTTGCTGTTGTTGGCTATGAGCTTGCCTTTTTGATAGCGAACATAGGGGCCAGCGGCGAACTCGCCGCCTTTGACGCGCATCTCGAAGAACCACGCGGCGTCTGGCTGCGCCATGATGTCAAAGCTGACGTGGAAGCTTCCAGCTTCCCACTTCGGATAGATATCGAGCACGGGATCGTAGCTGTGGACGAGGCTGGGCATGTCTTGCGCTTTCAGGCTGCGTTTTGAAACGCCACCGATGGGTGATGCGGCTTCTTCGGTCACGCCGAAGCCTTCTCCCACGTCTTTCTGTTCGCGCGGACGATCACACTTGGCATTGCGGATGCCGATGACTCCGAGCGGTGTGGTTTCAAAGTTCTGATCGACCTTGTAAGGTGGCGATGGCCAAGGGCGTGCGTCGGTGTCCCAGTTCGGATACACGCCACCTTTTTCGGCGAGGGCCACCCAGGCGGCATCGGCTTTGCGCACTCCGGCGAGCGTGAGGTCCCAGGGTTTAAACCCGATCTTCTTAGCAGGTGATCCGACTTTGAGACGGAAGTCGCGTTTGGCGATGTCTTCAAACATCGGATCGGCAAAGATCGTGCCGGAGTCGCGGCCGAGCTTGCGCCATTCGTCCCAGGTGTAGTGTGCCTTGGTAAGCAGCGCGGGCTTCTTGCCGTCGGTGGGCCAGTAGAGGTTGTTGCGGAAAATGGCGGTGTCTTTGGGCTCGCCGCGTCCGGGTGGGTCGTTGAGTTTCCAGTTCCAGTCGCCGCCATCGAGCAGCGGCACGTCCGGCTCCCACACGGCGATGTTGCGCTCGTATTTGAAGCGCAGCCGCGGCTCGTTGCGCGATGCTTGAACCTGCGCGGTGTGACCGAAGGCAAAGATGTTGTTCCGCACGGTGTTGAAGTAACCGTAGTGCTGATGGAAGCCAGCGTTCCAAGTGTCGTGCACGAGGTTGTTCTCCATCAGTGTGTCGGCGCTGCCTTCATCGTTGTAGAGGCCCCAGCCGCCGTAGCGATGGCTGACGATGTGATGCACATGATTGCCACGCAGCACGGTGCCAGGCGACGTGCCGAGACCATAGTAGCCGCCCATGTCGCTGAGATAACCCCAGCCGAGATGATGGATGTGATTGTTCTCCAGCAAAGTCTCGCGTGAGGAGGTGTCGCCGTAGCCCCAGTTCCAGCCTGCGCTGACGCCGGTGTAGTAAAAGTCGCCGATGTCGCAATGAATGACCGAGCAGTGCTGCGTATGCGTGAAGACCACGCCGCAAGCGCTCGGATGCAGCCGCCCGCCATGCTGAATGATGCAGTCATCGACGACGAGGTGATGATTCACGCGCTCTTCATTAGGCCGCCCCGTCTCGCCGACATACACGCCACCGCCGCCGAGGTCGTGGAGGTGGCAATGCTTCACCGACGACTCCGCGCAGCCGTTTTTGAACCAGATGCCATGCAGGCCGGTGTGCGCGATCTCGCAGTTTTCGAAATGGATGCCGTGCGAGTCCTCGATCTCGATGCAACCATCGCTCGTCGTCGCTGCCTGGCCGTCGTGCAAACCGTCCGCCGGATACAAATGTTGACTGTATTGAAACGAGATGCCTTCAAAGCGCACATCGTGAGCGCCTTTCATCACGATGAACTTCGTCACCACTGGCGCGATGACTTCAGACTTCGTCATGTCCTCGCCGGGCAGCGGCAGGTAAAGCACCTCACCTTTCGCCTTGTCGAGAAACCACTCGCCTGGCGCATCCAAAGCGGCGCGGTAGTTCTCCATCCAAAAGCGCTGATCCGGCTCGAACTCGACAAAGGGATAACGCGCCCGGCCTTTGATCTGCACGGCGAGAGCTTCATCATTCAGCGCCTTGATGCGGCACTGCCCCACGGCCCAAGCATGCGTCACGGTGATCAAAAAGTCGTCGCGTTCCGCCTGCGGGATGGATTTGAGCACATCGAACTGCTCCGCCGGGATGCTGAAGGCATGGAAGTTCATGTTCTCCTTCAAATCCGGAAACACACCCGCACCCACGGCCTCGGTGATATGGAAGTAACCTTTGTTCGGCGAGCGAGCCAGCGTGGCACGGCGGCCATTGATCCAGAGTTGCTCAAACTTCCATGCTTTATCCGGCAACGCAGCTTTCCAGAGATTGCCATCTTTGACCCAACCCGTGATCGGCTTTCCAGCCATGAAGACCGCGTTCTTGCCGCTCCACGTCACCTGCGAGTCGTCCTTACCAAGTGTGATCGTCTCCGTGATCGGATGCACGCCGTCCTCCACAATGATACGCACCGGCTTCGGTGCCTTGCGGGCTTCGCCGAGCACAGCGGCGAGATTGCCGGGCTTGAGGGTGAGGTCGGCGGCGGTGGTGACACAGGCGAGAATGAAAAACAGGCAGCAGGAGCGGATCATGGCCGGAAAATGGCTAAGGCATGAATGGCTGCAAGGATGGGATTGAAAGACGTACTGATTGTACTCGCCGTGTGCGTGTGTTTCGCTACTGTCCGCCGCCTTTTTCATGTCCCAGGAAGCCCCCCATCATCATCCGCCACCATTTGACGTTCCCAGCGTCGAGGAGATGACTGCGCTACTGCCGCAGTATGCGTTTGAAAAGCTGGCGGCCTACGGTGGCATGGGCGCGGTGTTCAAAGCACGGCAGGAGAGCTTGGACCGCCCCGTGGCGATCAAGATTTTGCCACCAGAATTCGGTGCTGAGAAGGACTTTGCTGAGCGCTTCAAGGCCGAGGCGCGTGCGATGGCAAAGCTCAACCACACACACATCGTGGCGGTGTACGACTTTGGTATCACGACAGCCGGGCATTTGTATCTGGTGATGGAGTGGGTGGAGGGCCACAGTTTGCATGAAATCATCCACAAAGGGGTGCTGCCGGTGCGCCGGGCGGCAGCCATGGCCATGCAGTTGTGCGATGCGCTGACCTTTGCGCACAATCACAAGATCCTGCATCGCGACATCAAACCGGGCAACATCATGGTCAATGAGGACGACCAGGTGAAAGTGGCCGACTTCGGTCTCGCGCGGCCGATCACGGGCGAGGCAGAGGAAAATCCATTCGGCACGCCGGATTACGCCGCACCGGAGATCATCAACGGCGGCAAGGTGGACCAGCGAGTGGACATTTATGCCGCCGGGGTGGTGCTATACGAAATGCTCACAGGCCATGTGCCGAAGAATCCTCGCCGCTCAGTGACCGAATATGCGCCGGCGTCGCCGCGCTGGGATACTCTGATCGACAAAGCCACACATGCCGATCCAGAACAACGCTTTCAAAGTGCCTTGGAGCTGCGAGCGCATATCAAGCAGACGATGTCCGGTTCTGCGGACGCCGTAGCCGTGGTGGAGGTCGTCGAGAAAGAGAACGAGCCCAACGATGGCGCCGCATTGCGCCGGACATACATGATCATCGTCGCAGCAGTGGCGGCTATTATCGTGATCGCCGCAGTTCTCGGCATGCTATTTAACTCTGAACCGGTGCAGGAACACAAAGCGCAGGAAACACCGGCCATCACGCAGAACCAGACGGAAAGCCCCGAGGTAAAACCTGAAACGCCGGAACCAGAGACCGAGAAAAAAACGGTGAAGCCGGAAGTCGTGGTCATGCCTGCCCCGGAAACGGAAAAGAAACCGGTGGAGGCAGAAACGCCGACCAAAAACATGACGGTCGCTAAACCGGCACCCGCTCCGCCACCAACAATGCTGCCTGCTCCCGCTCTCGAAACGCCGCTGGAGGCCATCCAGAAACTCGAAGAGCGTGATCCTGAATTGGCGCAGCTAGTGAATGCGTTTCGTGACGAATGGACGGCCAACGAGGAGATTCATGTCGAGTCTGCCATTCAAGAACTGGCCGGTAAATACATACCCGCACTACAGCGCAGCCTCAGTGGTATCACGCCGGAGCAGCGTGACCCGATCCTGAGCGAGATCTCACACATCGCGAACCGTGAACCCTTGAATGAGCCGGAACTCTCTTGGCCTCCGGCGCTAATCAATCTGCGGAAAACTTACGCGGCACAGCACGAGGCGATTCAATCCAAAGCAGACGATGCCGCGCGCAAAATGCGTGCCGCGCAATGCGAGTTGGTGCTGGCAAAGGCTAAGGAACGTGCCGGGGCTGGGAAAATCGAGGCTGCCAAGCGGGCAGAAGTCGTAGCGGCAGAACTGGCGGATCTGCAGACCGCGCCTTCAATGAAAGCGCTACAGCAAAGTGCCGCCAGTGCTGGCGCAGTTAGACGCCCCGGACCGCGACCGATGCGCGGCCCGGCAAAATAAATCGAGACCATGAAACCCAACACGACTCGCCGTGATTTTCTCAAAGCCAGTGCGGCATTGCTGCCAGTCACCGGCTTACCGTTTGCAGCTACGTCTGCCGCCAATACTGCCATCAAGCGAGTCGGCGGAGCCTTTCTTCAGCCTGCACTGAATGCGTATTCGTTTCTCGAACTGCTGAATGAAAACCTCACGGATGCGAGTAAGGGCATCGATCTCTTCGGCGTGTGCGATTTCTGTGCGAAGCACAACATGGCTGCGGTGGATCTCACGGGTTACTTCTTTCCTGGGTATCCCAAGGTGCCGGAGAGCAGTTACATCGCGCGCATCAAAAAGTACACGCATGACCTCGGCCTCGACATCAGCGGCACCGGCGTGCGCAATGATTTTGCGACGGCGGACAAGGCGGTGCGTGCCGAGGGGGTGCAACTGACCAAAGACTGGATCGAAGTCGCTGCTCGACTCGGTGCGCCGGTGGTTCGTGTGTTCGCGGGTCCGCAAAAACCGCATGCAGACTGGCTGGCAGCGTCCGGTAATGCGCCGCGTCTGGATGTGGAAAGCTGGATGGCGGATGCATTGCGCGAGTGCGCCGAGCATGGGCAGAAATTTGGCGTTCTCGTCGCCGTGCAAAATCATGGCGACTTCCTCAGCACCGGCGCGGAGCATGTGAGCCTGCTTGAACGCGTCAATCATGCCTGGTGTGGTGCATTGGTGGATACGGGCAAATACTTCACTGACGACCCGTATGCGGACATCGCGCTCGTGGCACCCCATGCGGTCAATTGGCAGATCAAGGAGACGATCAAAAGCCGCACGGACTCACCGCGCACCGATTGCAGGAAGCTGGTCAAAATCATCCGTGACTCAGGCTATCGCGGTTATCTGCCCATCGAAACACTCTCAATGCGTCGGAAGAATTATGATCCCTTCGTCGAGGTGGCAAAGTTGCTTACTGAACTGCGCGAGGCGATTGCGGAGCCAGCCTGCCCCCGCCTACAGCTTTGACCGCGTTTCTACCCACTGCACCGCGTAGCGCACCAAAGCGGCACCGTCCGTGATACCGAGTTTTTCTTTGATGTGGGCACGGTGGGCTTCGACGGTGCGTGCGCTGATGCTGAGCTGCGTGGCGATGTTCTTGGTGGCGACACCCTTGCCCACGAGCGTGAGGATTTCGAGTTCGCGATCAGTGAGGGAGTCCATACCAGTGGCTTTGGCACGTGACGCGCCGGTGACCTGCTCCAGCATGCGGGCGTTCAGCGTTTCACTGATGTAAAGGCCACCAGAGAGGACTTTATGAATGGCGGTGATGAGATGATCGGCCGCTTCCTCCTTCATCACATAGCCGCGGGCACCGGCGCGCAGGGAGCGTTCGCCATAAAGAGCTTCGTCATGCATGGAGAGCACGAGACAATGGGTGGCGGGATACGCAGCACGGATGTCTTTGACGAGTTCGAGGCCGTTTTTGTCTGGCAGCGTTAGATCGATGATGGCGAGGTCGGGTTTGAGCCGGCCGACGGTTTCGAGGCCTTCGCGGGCATTGCCGGCATCACCGCAGACATCCAGACCTTCTTCAGCACGAACAAGCTGTGCGAGGCCGTGGCGCATGATGGGGTGGTCGTCGATGAGAACGATGCGCTTTATGGGTGCTTTGCTGGTGCTGGAACGCTGCATGTGACCTGGGTGCCGCCGCTGCTGCGCGGCGAGACGTTGATGGTGCCACCCATCATTTGAGCGCGATGGCTCATGGTCAAGAGGCCCATGCCAGTTCCTTTATCCGGTTTATCCGGAATACCGCTGCCATCGTCACGTATGGTGAGGACGATGTTCCCGCTTTGACGAGCGAGGTGAATACCGACGCGCTTGGCCTGCCCATGCTTCAAAGCGTTGGAAACCGCTTCCTGGGCGATCCGGAAGAGCTGCACGGAGGTTTTGTTGTCATTCAACTGAACCGGATTATCATAGTGGAATTCGCACACGATTTCATAGGCGCGTGCGGTGTTGTCCGCGAGTTCCTCCAGCGCTGCCATGAGGCCGCCGGAGTCGAGAACGACAGGCATGAGGCCACGTGAGGTTTCGCGGGCACGCACATTGGCCTTGGTGAGAAGGCTGACGATTTCCTCCAAACTCCGAGCTTCTGGGCTGCCGGATTTGAGCAGACTTTTCTGCGCTACCTTTGCCAGACAGCCAATGGCGGCGAGTTGCTGGCACAAATCATCGTGAATGTCCTGCCCGATGCGTGCTTGCTCCTCCTCGCTGATGTGGAGGATTTTGTCTTCGAGCGCCTTCCGCTCCGTGAGATCGCGAATGATGCCGGTAAAGATGCGGCGGCCGCTGGGAAGCACCGCTTCACCCACAGAGAGGTCGATGGGAAATACGGAGCCGTCTTTACGCTGTCCCACCACTTCACGCCCAATGCCGATGATACGCTTCACACCGGTGCTGAGGTAATTCTTCACATAGACATCGTGGCGGTCACGATAAGGCTGCGGCATGAGCACAGTGATGTTTTGGCCGACGATTTCATCAAGTGTGTAGCCAAAGAGACGCTCAGTGGCTGTGTTTGCGGTCTCGATGATGCAGTTCTCATCGATCGTGATGATCGCGTTCACCGCCGTCTCGACAATCGCCGTCGAGCGCTGCTCACTGGCCTGCAGCGCGGCCTGTAGTTCGGCGATGCTGGGTTCAGCGGGTATTTTCTTCGGCATGTGTCAGCGATTTAATCAGCAGCCGTGGCAAATCCATCCGGTTTGACGGCGAGAATAGAGCAGGGGGCGTTTTGCACGATTTTCTCCGCCGTGGTGCCAATGAGCATCTCTCGCAGGCCGGTTTTGCCACGGGTGCCAAGCACGACAAGCGTGGCATGCACTTCGTTGACGTGATCTAGGATGGCTTCGCGAATATTGACACGTTCTTTGATCAATGCGGTGACTTTGACATCCGCAACGTCGCGAGTGAGCGCCGCAAGAAAGGCGCTCAAATCTTTGCGCCAGTTTTCCACGGCGTCGGGATCAATCGTGGCTGGCATGGATGGGGCAAACCCGCCGTAGTCGAGCGACATGGCAAGTGCACTCTGATACACATGCAGGCAATCGAGTGAGCCGCCATCTTGCTGCGCCACATGCAGGGCGCATTGCACCGCTTTGGCGGAGTTTTCAGAGAAATCGACGCAGGTGACGATCTTCTTGAAGGGGCCCTGCGCATCCTCGCGCACGACGAGAACATCGACCGGCGCCTTGCGCACACACTTGGCGGCGATGGCGCCGACGCGATGTGGCTCGTCCTTCGATCCCTTTGCACCCATGACGAGCAGATCGGCACTGTGGGCGCGACAGGCTTCGACGAGTTCGGTGAATGGATGGCCGATGCGCACTTCGGCGTTCACTGCAACGGCTCCGACTTCGGACTCGGCCACGTATTTCTGCAGCCGCCCCAGCCAGTCGGCGCGGATCGTGGCCTGATCGGCGGAGAGTGCACGCTTGAGTTCATGCACAAGGAATTCGTCCATGACATGCACGGCGGTGATGGCGGAACCGTCGAGCGAGGCACGGCGGGCGGCCTCACGCAAGGCATTGCGGCAGGACGGGGTGAAGTCGATGGCGGCGATGATGTGATGGAGCTTTTTCATGGCGATGGTTGGATTTGGATGATTTCACCATACTTGCTCACAGAAAACAATGCCGTGCGGCTTTTGCGTGCTTGTGGGCGGGCTTTGCGCCTATAAACCGGCTTCTTCCTGCGCCTGCTCGATGGCGGCTTCGAGTGTCCATAGCGTCTTGTCGAAAGACTTTTGTCGCGCACGGAACTGCGCCTCTTCGGTGATGGCGGTGAGTGTTCCGATCTCTTTCACGGCAAAGGCATGATGCTCTTCGAGGGCCTCCACGCGGGTTTTGAAGTATTCGCGGCCGACTTGGTCCTTGAGCACGTCAATGTCCGCTTTCCAGCGTGTCAGAGCATCACCAGCCTTTTTCAAATACTCCTCGCGGCTGGTGGTGAGGTGTTCTTTGGCCTTTTTATACCACTCGCGGCCGGTGACTTCGGTCTGCTCCTTTACCTTGGAAAATTCATTTTTTAGTTTCTCAGCGGCGCGGCGGAGTTGCTCATTGAGGCTGTCTTCCGCTTGTGAGGGGGCAAGGCAGAGGCTGATGACGAGGCAGGTGAGGAGGGTCTTTTTCATGATGGCGATGGATACGGCTGGATGCCATGAACCATGCATGCTCTTTTCTCGGGCGAAAGAATTTCCACGCCGCACCGTCAACTTCATGCCCATGATCCGCACGCCCACTCTCTCCGCCATCACCTTCGTTTTGCTGTCCGCTCTTACCAGTGCCCAGCCTGCCACGAAACCCCTGTTCTGGCCTGCCAAGAACGGCCCCACGCATGATGGCATCGTGCCTTCGGCTGAGGCGGCGCGTGTCCCAGTCGAATGGGATGGGGAGTCCGGCAAAAACATCGCTTGGCGCGTCGAACTCGAGGGCGAGGGCCATTCCACACCGGTGATCGGCGGCGATATGATCTGGTTTACTGCCGCTACCACAGATGGCAAACAGCAGTTCGTCTATGGCATCGATCGCCACAGCGGCAAAATCGTGCATCACAAACTGGTGTTTGAAAATCCATCGCCAGAAATCCTCGGCAACCCGCTCAATAATTACGCCGCCCCATCGCCTGTGCTTGAAGAAGACGCCCTCTATGTCCACTTCGGCACCTACGGCACCGCTAGGATCAATCCGGCCACGGGTGCGAAGGATTGGGAACGTCGTGACATCAATGTGCGGCACTATCGTGGCCCAGGTTCGTCACCCATCATCCATGGCAATCTAATTATTTTGACCTTCGACGGCATCAATGAGCAGTTTGTCACTGCGCTCGATAAGAAAACCGGCAAGACCATCTGGAAAACCGCCCGCACCACTGATTACGGCGACCTCGACAAGGAAGGCAAGCCCACCCGAGACGGTGACATGCGCAAGGCTTACCACACGCCCAATGTCTTTGAGATCGGCGGCAAAGGAGTGCTCGTTTCCATCGGCTCACGGGCCGCATTTGGCTACGATGTCAAAACCGGCAAAGAACTCTGGACCATTCGCCACGGTGGTTTCAACGCTGCTATTCCGCCTCTGCTCTTGGGGGATATTCTAATTCTCAATACGGGTTCCGAGCGCGCTCACACTCTTGGCGTTCGTATCGACAACAAGATGACTGGCGACATCACCGAAAGCCACGTCCTCTGGGATCGTGAGAAGCGCAATGCCAGCGAGTCCGCCCCGGTGCTGGTGAACGGCATCCTGTTCCAGACCACCCGCGGGGGCATCGTCAGCGCCGTCGAAGCCAAGACCGGCAAAGATCTATGGGAGGACCGAATGGAAGGCCAGCATCTGCCGTGTCCCTTGGCAGTGGGGGATAAACTCTTATTTTCCAATGATCGCGGCCAGACCTTCCTCGTTCGTGCCTCGGCTGAAAAATTTGAACTGGTCGGCAAAAACCAACTCGCAGAGCCCATTTCCTCCTCGCCCGCCGTGGCCGATGGGGCTCTATTTATCCGCACCAAGAAGGCTCTCTACAAAATCGCGGCCAAGTAGCCTTCTTTGTTGGTTATCAGCGGTTCAGCTACTCAAAGAACGGCTGTTTTCCCATCTATTTTGTCTGCTCATTTAGGCGCAACAAAGCCCCAAACGATGTCAAGGGACGCTTTTGATCATTGCGCATGCGGCGTAGGAGAAAAAGCTGCCCGTTCTCACAAAATCGTCGCAAAGATGGCAGGAGCGTGCTAGTTTAGCCGCTCTATGCCTACTACAACACCGACACGTAAGACACGCTTCTCCCGCCGAGTCCCAGATCATGTCACCGACGAACTCGTCAATGTTCTTTCCAAACCGGAAACATATGAGTTCAACACTCTCTTCGGTCTGGTCTATGACAATCTCAAGTTGAAAAACGCCGTGAGTGGTGGTGAGGAAATGCTGCGCTTGCGCTCCTACGAGAAGTTGCAGAACCTCGTCAGTCGCGGTCTTTGCTCTAAGGTTGCCAAGACCTATCGTGGTCTCGATGGTCTGCGTGCCGCCCACAATGCCGCTATTGCCGCCCGCACGGCAGCTGTTGTCTCGCGCACCGCCGCCGCCGCAGCAGCCCGCTAGTCTTTAGCTTTCATTCAGGGCCGCCACGCTTCGCGCATGGCGGCCCTTTTTGTTTCAGAGTTTGACGCTGCCCAGCGTCTCGCTACCCATCCATCATCATTCGACCCCATGTTTGAGAACTACATTCCTGTACTGCTTCAGATCGTTATTGCCGGTGGCTTCGCCGTCGTGACTCTCATTGCCTCCGCTTTGCTCGGGAAGTCCGCCAAACGCAACACCATCAAAGACTCCGCTTATGAGTGCGGTATGCTTCCGGTGGGCGACAGCCAGCCGCGTTTCAGCGTGAAGTTCTACATCGTGGCGATGCTCTTCGTGCTCTTCGACATCGAAGTCGTCTTCCTTTATCCTTGGGCCATCATTTATAAGGATTACCTCGCCGCCTTCGGCCCTTCCATCCTCGCCGTCGCCACTGGCTTCGTTTCGATTCTGCTCGTCGCTTTCGTTTATGCCTGGAAAAAAGGCGTCCTCGACTGGAAGTCGTAGTCCGTCGTCGTTGCAGCAGACTTATCGCCTCCATGATCGCTTACCTCAGCCTGTTCCAGCTCAAGCCCCAGGTCACGGAGGAAAAACTGGAGCACATGATGTCGCAAACCCGCGTGATGCTGCTGCGCGTTCAGGAAGTTCTTACCGTCAAAACCGGCAAGCGCGTCAATCCTTCGGATCCCTATCCTTGGTTCGTTTATCTCGAAGTCGAGAGCATGGACAAGCTCGCAATCTGTCAGGACGATCCGCATTACATCAAATTCCGCGAGGAGGTGCTCAAGCCCAATATCTCCGAGCAGGAATCCACCGCCTTCGAGATGGAGCCGCGCAAGGACGTTAAGTACTCTTGATTTAGTGGGCTATTGCTTTGGCGAAAGATGTCTCGCCAGATCTCCTGCGTAGCCCGCCAGCTCCAAAAACGCCCGGCCAGCGAATTGGCCGCGTGAGTTGATCACATCACACGCGCCCTCCCAATACGGCAGCCGCGTGATCCCACCGTCCTGTTCCTGATCCTCTGCGAGTGGCCGCAGCTCAAATGATTCGCCCTCAAAGCGAACCCGTACGCGAATTGGATATTCCGCGCCGTTGCGTGGGCTTTTCCACTTCTCCATCACCTCCCAGGCAAACGCATCGCTGCTCAGTTGCCGCACCTTACCGTCACGCTCTACCACTGAGAGCGTCGAAGCATGATCCAACGAGCCATCCTTGCGCCGCATGCGATACACCATGATCTCACGCCCATCCTTGAGTTGAAGCGCTGCCCAGTCCCAGCCCACTTGACCGTCTTCAAGCTGGCTGCTGCTGAACTCGTGATCCATCCATGCCTCACCCCTCACCGCATGCTCGTCCGCACCAATCTTCGCAGTGCCGGTCGTCTTCAAACGCGGCCATGTCAGGTAATGACTCGCAGCCTCAGCGCTCGCCCCTTTGCGCGACACGCCATCCTTCCCGAACACCACGAGCGGCTTCACTGCCTCCAACTCCAGTTGCAGCAAAACTTCGCCCTTCATCGTCGCCGCGATGTGCATTCGCTGCGTCACCTCATCCAGCTTCAGCGACCAGTTCCCGTTCCTCACTGCCAGCGTCGTCTCAGAGGATAAGGCATCCCATCCTTCACGGTTCAATCGCTCCTCATGCACAAACCGCCCCGTCCGCGCATCCAGCAGCGCCGCATGCGCCAGATGCAAATGCAGCGTCTTCCCGTCATCACGCCTCGCCTGGCGGAAAAACGTCACCTGAAAGCCAAACCGCCGCCCACCCTCCGCGTCCAGGTGTCCCGTCACATACCACCACTCCGTGCGAAACTCAGGATGGCTCCCGTGATCGCGTGGAAACACAAAGACCCGCCCCGCTTGCGGAATCGCAAACCCATCAGCCGTCGTCTGCGCATGTAGCATCGACGTCATCGTGAGAAAAAGCAGCATCCGGTGTTTCATGTCATTCCTACGTGTGTTCTGTCGGCAGCATCGCCGCCCATCGCCCGACCAACGCTGCCACTAACATGCCAACCGCGATGACTGCGATGCCCAGCACCGCCAGATGCCACCACACCGCGTGAAATTGCAGTGTCCAGCCGAAGCACTGCTTGTTGATGCGATACACCAGCAGCCATCCCAACCACAAACCCGCCGCAATGCCCGTGAACGCTCCCGCGCAGGCCACACCGAGCCCTTCCAGTGCCGCCGACTTCGCGATCTCACTCCGCGTCATGCCCAGCGATCGTAGCGTCGCCAAAGTGGCCCGCCGCTCCAGCATCAGACTCGTCAAAGCAAGGCCGAGGCCCACCACAGCCACGATCACGCCGATCACCTCCAAAGCATGCGTCACCGCAAACGTCTGGCGGAAAATGCGCAGCGCCTCGCTCCGCAGATGAGCGTTGGTGAACACACTTAATCCTGGCTGCTTGGAAAGAATTCGTTCCTTTACCGTCTCCGCATCCGCGCCCGGTTTCAGCATCAAAGCCACACGCCAAGCCTCCTCTGTCTCAAACCACTCGCGAAACACCGCTGCGGGCACTGTCAGCGATCCGCGCTCATTGCCATACTCAGCGTTCATCGCCACCACGCGCACCTTGTGGCCCACCAAGTCGATCACATCGCCCACACGCGTTTCAAACCGCTCGCTCCAGCTCTCGCTCATGATCGCCGGAGTGATGCCATCCTCCGTCTGCCACCATTCATCACGCTTCGGTGCCTCCACCCACGCATACAGCCTATGCTTGTGCGCAAACACCGGATCAGTGCCGAGAACAAGCACCTCGCCACCTTTCCAAAGGAGCGTCCGTGCCTGCACAAACGCCAGCTCCGCCACCTCCGGCTCCTTCCCGAGTGCCGTGACCGTCTTCGGCGAGATGAAGTGCGTCGATGACGCGCTCTGCGCTCCCGCGCTGCTCACATAAATGTCCGCCTTCATCGTGCGGTCGATCCAGCCGCGCATCGTGTGGTCAAAACTCGCCACCATCACCGCCATGCCCGTCGTCATCGACACAGCACTTGCCAAAGCCGCTACCGCAAAGCGATGCCGCACCGTCGGTCGCCGCAATTGCGAAAGAGCCACGCGCCACACAGCCGAAGTCACTTTTCGCCTCGCCAAAAAACGCAGCATCGACCCCGCTGCCAATCCCGCGCCCACTAGCCACAGCAACGCCGCCGCATAACCCGCCAGCGGCAGGCGCGTGCCGCTCGCAAACCGCAGCACGGGCAGCTCAGCCAGCACAACCGCGACCAGCATCATCGCCCAGCCGATCCACTCCACGCGCCACACGGTGCCACCTTCAAACGGCGTCGCATGTCGTCCCAGCATGTGCGCTGGAGGTGTGCGCGCCGCCATCCGCGCTGGCCACCATGCGGCGATGAGACTCGCAAGGATCGAAATCGACAGCGCCAGCAGGGCCTCGCTCCAGCTCAGCGCCGCCTGCTGCTCGCTCGTCGCGCCATACAGCGCGTTCATCGTCTTCGTCACACCACCGACGGCACCTTGCGCCCCCAGCCAGCCCAGCAGCACGCCCGAAACACCGCCGCACAGCCCCAGCAGACCCGCTTCGATGAGAAACGCCACTTGAATCGCCCGGTCCGTCACACCGAGCGATTTCAAAATGCCAATCTCCTCCCGCCGTCGCAGCACAACGCCATCCAGCGCCTGAAAAATGAGATAACCACCCACCAGCAGCGCCAGCAGTGAGAGAATCGTCAGATTCAGCCGAAACGCCTGCGTCATCGTGCCCGCCAATTGTCTCCGATTCGCCCCGCCCGTCACCTGCCAGCGCGATTTGAGCAACTCACCCGCTTCCTCGCGCAAATTCGGAAACAAGGCGCTGTCCTGTGCCAGAACCTCCACGCGATCCACCTTGTCGCCACGCATCAAAACAGACTGCGCCTCCAGCAAATCCATCAGCAGCAGATGCGCAGGCAAACTCGGCACTCCCGGCGTCTCCGGCACCACACCGGCCACCTTCAGCGTGATCACGCGATCATCCAGAATCAACCGCAACTCATCCCGTTCCTTCACGCCGAGCTTCGGACTCACATAAACACCCGAGCGCACCGCCTGCATGTTCGCGCCCAGTCCCGCTGGTGCCTCGCCACGCAGGTTCAGCAGTGACACAAAATCCACGCCCAGCAGCCGCCACGTCGCTCGCGATCCGATCTCGCCATTTCCGGTCTCATCCGCAGGCGTCACCGTCTCCTCCACCACCGGCAGCAGGCTCACCGGTCGATGTCCCAGCGCCTCTCGCATCTCACGCACGTCACTTTCTCGCAAAACACCACTCACCGCTTGCACCGTCCAGTCTGGCTGGCGCGTGATGCCATCTGTAAACGTCTCAAAGCCCGACAGCGCCGCGTTGCTCGCCAGTCGCACCGCCAGATAAACGCTCGATCCCAGCGCCAGGATCAACATCAGCGCGATCTGCTGCCGCAAAGCCAGCCGCCAATGCCGCAACGCACAACGCCGCAAGATGAGAAGCACGGTGCTCATGCGCCTTCGACGATTTGTCCGTCCTGCATGCGCAGCACACGCTCGCAGTGCTTCACCGCCTCCGGGCTGTGCGTCACCAGCAGCAGCGCTGCTTTGGTTTCACTCACAATCTCCGCCAGCAGCTCCAGCACCTGTGCTCCCGTGGCCGAATCCAGGCTTCCCGTCGGCTCATCGGCCAGAATCAATGTCGGTCGATGCACCACCGCTCGTGCAATCGCCACGCGTTGCATCTCGCCGCCCGAGAGCTGTCCCGGCAGCGCCGCCGCCCGATGCGAAATGCCCACACGCTGCAGCAGCTCTCGCACTCGCGTTTCACGCTCGCTCGTCGGCTCACCGAGCAATTGCAGCGGCAGCTCGATGTTTTCCGCCGCGCTTAGTGTCGGCAGCAGATGATAAAACTGAAACACTGTGCCGATGTGCTTACGCCGCAGTTGCGCCAGCCCGTCCGCGCTCAAGTCGCCAAGCACACTTCCTGCGATCATCACGCTGCCACTGTCCGCACGATCCACACCACCGACACAATTCAACACCGTCGTCTTGCCACTGCCCGAAGGTCCTAGTAGCGCTACACGCTCGCCTTGTTCCAGCTTGAACGACACACCACGCAGGATCGGGCGCGCCGCATAGGATTTGGTTAGGGATTCGACTTCGAGAACAGGCATGTAGTGCAACCGTCCCGGTTGCGGTTTGGAAACAAGCAGGACGTTTTAAATACGCCGGATACAGCAAGCGGGACGCTTGCGCTACCGCCGCATCAGCTCGCGCACATACTTGCCCAGCATGTCGAACTCCACATTTAGCCGCCCCCCCGGTTTCTTCGTGTGCAAATTAGTGACCTGGAACGTGTGCGGGATGATCCAGCACGCCACCGTGCTCTCCGTCACCTCCGCAGCAGTCAGAGAGATGCCATCCAGGCAGATCGATCCCTTCGGAATGATCAAACCTCGCTGCTCCGGCGGAATCTCCACCTCCAGCCGATGATCCTGCCCATGCTGGCTCCAATCGCGAATCTTCACCGTCGCATCCACATGTCCCTGCACGAAGTGACCGCCAAACCGCGCTTCCATCGCCATCGCCCGTTCCAAATTGACCATTGAGCCGGTCTTCAGATCCCCCAGACTAGTCACCATCAGCGTTTGCATCAGCAGATCAAAGCGCGCCGTCTGCGCTGCTACGTCCTTCACAGTCACCGTGAGGCAGCAGCCATTCACCGCTACGCTTTCGCCATCGACCAGCTCAGAAGCCATCGAGCCCACGTTCACTGTCAGCCTCGCGCTTTCGCCGCGAGGCTCCAGGGAAATGATACTGCCGGTGGTTTCGACGAGACCAGTGAACATACCCCGAGATAAACGGGCAAACCGTCGCTGTCGATGCGCTGTTCTACCAAATCTTCACGGGGGAAGGATTAAGCAGGACTGAGGCGTATTGATTCACGCTGTGTTCCACCGTCTCCTCCAGCTTGGCACCTTGATTGTCTCCACGAGTCTCCTCTCGGCGGAGCATTGGGCGTTTCAGCCGCTGAAGCCGGTCAAAGGCACTAGCATCGATGAGTTCATTCAGAAAAAGCTCGCCGAGAACGGTTTGAAGCCTTCACCACCTGCCGATGCCCGCACGCTAGCCCGTCGTGCCAGCTTTGATCTCATGGGTCTGCCTCCAGAACGAACCGACGTTCCTTATGAGCAGTTTGTTGATCAGTTACTCGCCTCACCGCACTACGGCGAGCAATGGGCACGCCACTGGCTCGATGTGGCCCGCTACTCGGACACCAAAGGCTACGTCTATGCCCGCGAGGAAAAGAGCTGGGTGCATGCCACGCCGTATCGCGACTGGGTCGTGCGTGCGCTGAACGAAGACATGCCGTATGACCGTTTTCTGCTGCTGCAAATCGCCGCCGATCAAGTCGTGCCACCGAAGTCACCTGATCTCGTCGCGATGGGCTTTCTCACGCTTGGGCGGCGCTTTCTCGGCGTCACGCATGACATCATCGACGATCGCATCGACGTCGTCACGCGCGGCACGCTCGGGCTCACCGTCGCATGCGCACGCTGTCACGATCACAAGTTCGACCCCATCCCGACGCGGGACTACTACGCGCTCTACGGCGTCTTTCAAAGCAGCGCCGAGGCCCTCGTACCCGCCACGGCGGCCGAAAACGCCGAACTGACCGCGTTGGTGAAAAAGAACCGCGATCTCATAACGAAACGCCGCGAGGAGCAGATGGCCCGCACACGTACACGGTCCGCTGACTACAGCAAGGCCGTGACCGAGTTGGAAAAGTATCCCGAACAGGGTTTCGACCAGATCATTGACGAGAAAGACCTCAATCCCTTCATCGTGCATCGCTGGAAGGCTTGGCTGGAAAAGCATCCGGGCGTGGAGCTGGCCGATGAAGCGCTCAAGAGCCTCGATTCGCCCGCCCATGTGCCTGATGAGCACATCGCGAACATTGAGATGTTCTTCCCCACGGGCATCATCACCGAGTTATGGAAGTCGCAGGGCGATGTGGATCGCTTCCTCATCAAAAACAACACAACGCCTGCTCACGCGACCATTCTGGTTGATCGTCCACTGCCCAGCACGCCGCGTGTGTTCACGCGCGGTAATCCGCTCACCAAAGGCGATGAGGTGCCACGGCAATTCCTGAGCACATTTGGCTCACAGCAGCCCTTCAAGATAGGCAGCGGTCGTCTTGAGCTTGCGCAGGCCATCATCGACCCGCGCAATCCGCTCACCGCCCGCGTGATGGTGAACCGCATCTGGCAGCATCACTTCGGACGCGGCCTGGTGAGCACACTGAGCGACTTCGGCAAGCAAGGCAGCCCTCCGAGCCACCCCGAACTGCTCGACTGGCTGGCGCAGCGCTTCATCGACTCCGGCTGGAGCGTCAAGACGATGCACCGGCACATCATGCTGTCGCAGACTTATCAGCAGAGTAGCCAGACGAGTGATCCGCGCGATCCCGACAACCGTCTGCTCTCCCGCATGAACCCGCATCGCCTTAGTTTCGAGGAAGCACGCGATGCGTGGCTTGCCGCCGCAGGACGACTGAATCTGCGCATGGGCGGCCGTCCTGATGCTTTGTTTGCGAGCAGCAACACCCGCCGCACGCTCTATGCGCTCGTGGATCGCGAAAATGTGCCCACCGCCATGCGCACCTTCGATTTCGCCAATCCTGATCTCTCCATTCCGCAGCGCACCGAGACCACTGTGCCGCAGCAGGCGCTTTTTGGCCTGAATCATCCGTTCGTCGTGCAGCAGGCGAAGGCACTCGTTCAAAAGGCTGCTGCATCCAAGTCAGACGAAGCAAGAATTCGCCTCATCTACGCCAAGCTCTTCCAACGCAGTCCCACACACGACGAACTGGCTTTTGCACAGCGTTTTGTTCAAGCAGACACCACGGTTGTCATCGCTGAGGCCGATCACACGAAGTCCTGGCAATACGGCTACGGCGAATGGGATGAGGGCACGGGTCGCGTGAAGAATTTCAAGCCGCTGCCGCATTTCACCGGTAGCGCCTGGCAGGGCGATGAAGCATGGCCCAATGAGAAACTCGGCTGGGCACAACTCACCGCCGAGGGTGGTCATCCGGGCAATGACCGCAAACACGCTGTCGTGCGTCGCTGGATCGCGCCAGCCGGCGGCACCTATGATCTGCATTCCACACTCATCCACGAACCCGAGGTTGGTGATGGCATTCGCGCCTTCGTGAGCCACTCGCGCCTCGGCAAACTGCGCAGCACAACGCTCCTTGGATCCAAAGCGGATCTGAACCTTGATGCCATTGCTTTCCAAACCGGGGACACGTTCGATTTCATCGTTGATATCGGCAACGGCCTGAACAGCGACCAGTTCCTGTGGCCGCCGAAGATCACGCCATCCGTTACCGCGATCACGGGAGCAGGAGGCGACTCTCCGAGCGATGCTTGGGATGCCAGGCAGGACTTTTCTGCGCAGCCGAAATCCCAACTCAACGCCTGGGAGCAACTCGTGCAGGTGCTGATGCTCTCGAACGAATTCATGTTTGTTGATTGATATGAAGCCGCCTCTCACACGCCGAGATTTTCTACGCCGCTCCGGCATGGGCATGGCGGCGCTTGGACTGGCGGATTTGCAAGCCGCGAAGCCGCACTTCGCGCCAAAGGCAAAGCGGGTGATCCATTTCTTCCTCAACGGCGGACCGTCGCATGTCGATACGTTTGATCCAAAGCCGGCGCTGAAGCTCTATGAAGGCAAACCAGTGCCGAGTCATCGCATCACGGAGCGGAAGACGGGCGCGGCGTTTCCGTCGCCGTTCAAGTTTCAGCGTTACGGACAGAGCGGGATCGAGGTGAGCGAGTTGTTTGCCAAAACAGCGGCGCACATCGACGACATCGCGGTGATCCGGTCGATGCAGGCGCAGGTACCGAATCATGAGCCGTCGCTGATGCTCATGAACTGTGGCGACTCGATCCAGGCTCGTCCCAGCATGGGTGCTTGGCTCACCTATGGCCTCGGCAGCGCGAATGAGAACCTGCCGGGCTTCATCGCGATGTGTCCGGGCGGCATGCCGATCAAGAGTGCCGAAAACTGGCAGTCGGCCTTCCTTCCCGGAGCGTTTCAGGGAACGTATGTCGATTCGAAGCATGAGGCGGTGGACCGCCTGATCGAAAACATCCGCAGTCCGCATGCGGATTCGCGAGTGCAGCTCCGCCAGCTCGAACTGCTGCGTCATATCAACGAATCGCATCGTCAGCAGCGCAGTGATCCTCGGCTGGAGGCACGCATTCAGAGCTTCGAACTGGCCTTCCGCATGCAGATCGAGGCTGCGGATGCTTTTGATGTGAGCAAAGAGCCTCAACACATCCGCGAACTGTATGGCGAGGGCGTTCATGCGCGGCAGACGCTCATCGCGCGTCGGCTGCTGGAGCGTGGTGTGCGCATGGTGCAGCTCTGGCATGGCGCGGGGCAGCCGTGGGACAATCACGACAACATCGAGACGAATCATCGCAAGCTCGCCGCGCAGATCGACCAGCCAATCGCGGCGCTGCTACATGATTTGAAGCAGCGCGGTATGCTGGAGGACACGCTGGTCATCTGGGGCGGCGAGTTCGGCCGCACGCCGACGGTGGAGCTCAGCGGCGGCAAATCGAAGCTCGGGCGCGATCACAACCACTACGGCTTCAGCGTCTGGATGGCCGGCGGCGGCATCAAGGGCGGTACGGTGTATGGCAGCACCGATGAATTCGGCTTTGCCGCGCAGGACAATCCGACCAGCGTGCACGATCTGCATGCGACGATTCTTCATTTGATGGGGATCAATCACGAGGAGCTGACCTATCGCTACGCAGGCCGTGATTTCAGGCTCACTGACGTGTATGGTGAGGTGATCACACCAATATTAGCGTAGAGGATCAAGGAGCCTTCAAATAAGCGATCAAATCCGCCATCTGCTGCGGCGTGATGGCGGCTTCGAGGCCTTCGGGCATCAGCGAGATGCCGGGGCTGGTGAGGGATTTGATCTCGCTGCGCAGGACGGTGTCAGTGCCGCCATCGGCGCGTTTGAGGGTGAGATTCCCCGCCGTCTCGCTGGTGATAAGGCCGCTGAGGGTGCGGCCGTCGTTCGTTTCGATGAGGTAGAGGGCGAAATTCGGCGAGACCTCGCGATTCGGGTCCAGTACGTTTGTCAAAATCTGCTCCACCGGCCACGCCTTGATCGTGCCCAAGTTCGGCCCCACATCATTGCCGCGATCCAGGTGCCGGTGACAGACCATGCAGGCCGTTTCATAGACCTTCGCGCCGCGTGCGGCACCGCCCACCATCGACATCACTGCTTTATACTTCGCGATCACCTCCTTGCGATTCGACGACGAGCCATCGCCGATGAGTTTGGCGATGCGCTCGGCCAGCGCGGGTGTTTTCTGTCGTCCTAGCGTGGCCTTCGCGGCGACGCTGAGCTGTGCGGGCGTGATTTTCTTTGCCTCGATGGCATCCAGCAGCTTCTCGATGCGATCCGTGCGCGAGAGCAGGATGGTGGTGGACTTGTCACGCAGAACAGGTGTGAGCTTTGGCCAGGCATCGATGAGCATGTTGGCAACGGCAGGCTCGCGGTAGGTGCCGAACGCTTCGAGGGCGGCGAGTTGGAGTTCGGCGGACTGGGAAGGAAGCAGCAGTGTGAGAAAGATGCCTTGAACAGTGGATAGCGTTTCTCCCGAGAGAATGCGGACTGCGGTGACCTTTCGATTGAGAGCGGCTTCCGAGTTTGCCAATATGCTGTGCTGCCGTTCAACAACGGATTTCATCTTGGTTGAGACCGAGTCCACTAGCTCTTGATGAATTTTGCTGCCATCTAGAGCTTTGATGCCTTTCACTCTGCCAAGCAATTTCTGCGGATTGTCCCCTGATTTCGCCGCGCCTTGAAGCCAGGCGGCCAGCAATTCCTCTGAGACTTCTTTGTTGTCAGTTTCACAGGCTGTTGCGGCAAGCAAACCATGAAAGCGAAATGCGTCCTCGATGTCTTGAGCATATCCTTTAACCACTTCGGCCAACATCAGATTCAATCCCGTCGGATAGTCCCTCGAATGAAGACGGTTGGATAACACCCCAAACCAGTATGGCGACATGCGTGCTCCGCATAAAACAGCTGTTCTTATCCACGGGTCACTACAATGCGCTTCTGCCAACTCGCTGAGCAGCGGACTCGAAGCCAGATCGCGATGGCTGCCGACGGCAAAAACAGTTCGGAAGGCAATTCTGGCTGACTCCTCGTCAATCTCGTGGAGCAACGTGCCCAATTGCACCAATTCATCCGATGGCTTGGCCAGCAAACTCGAATTCGGTCTTGGAAGCATTTCTTCGATCACTTGCACCGCATTTTCGACCACCTGAACGGACTCATCTTCCATCGCGATTTGAAGATCATCTCCGTTCATCCTCTCTGAAGTATGGTGAAGGCTACACAAAGCAGCAATCCGTCCCTGCTCTGTCTTCCCACTTTTCACCATCGCCCGCAGTGGCTCCACCGCCGCTTTGTCCTGCCGCTCGAAGAGCAAACGCTGCGCTGTTTCACGATGCCAGGCATTCGGGTGATCGAGCAGCGCGACAAGTTCGTGGGTCGGGGCGGTGCTGAGTTTCGGAGTGACACGTTTTTGGAAGGACTTCGGCACGAGGCGGAAAATGCGGCCACTGTCGCGGCCGCGGAGGAGATCGATGGCGGCGTGGATGTCGTCGGGGATGCTCCAGGGGTGCTCGATGACTTCGCGATACATGTCGCAGACGTGGAGGCAGCCGTCGGGGGCGTTGACGAAATTGACGGGGCGGAACCAGAGGTCGTCGCTGGTGCAGAAGTTCTTGGTGCCATCGACCTGCACGGCTTTGAAGGTGACGCCGTCGGGGACGAGCTTCATGCGGTAGAAGAGATTGCCGGCCACGTCGGCGACGAAGGCGAAGTCGCGATACTCTTTCGGATACGCATCGCCACGATAAACGGTGATGCCGCTCGATGAAGTGACGACACCGGCACCGACGAGTTCGCTGTTTGGCAACTTGCTGCCTTCCTGCACCCAGCGCTTCGCGCGGAACTCGCGCCAGGGTTCGGCGGGGCTGGTGCGATAGACGGGGAGCTGGTCGCCGGCCTCGGCGCAGTCGTTCAGGGCACTGGGGACGACGAGATATGGGTTCCGCGCGAGGTAGCGATACGGCAGGACGACGTGCTGGCAGGGATTGCGGATGTTGCAGAGGAAGCGGTTGCCCCAGTCATCGAAGGTGTTGCCAAAGCGTGCGCCGCCGCTTTCGAGGCGCACGTCGCCGGTGCTGGGGTCGAAGGAGAAGTCGTTTCGCTTGATGGGGAGCGGTTTGAAGTCTTTTGAAAGTGGCATGACGCTCTCGCTGCCGGACACGCGCTGGATTTCGCCGCCGTTGCTGCCACCGGCGATATAGATGCGGTGGTCGAGGCCCCAGATGGGATTGTTCATGACGGCCTGCACGTTGAGCTTTTTGAAGCCGGTGAAGACCTTTTGCCGCACATCGGCCACGCCGTCATCATTCGTGTCTTTGAGATACCAAACGTCCGGCGTGGCGGTAACAAAGATGCCGCCTTTCCAGCACGCGGCACCAGTGGGCCACGAAAGGCCTTCGGCGAAGATGGTGGCCTTGTCGAAGGTGCCGTCGCCATCGGTGTCGGTGAGCAGGCGCACTTTGCCGATGGCTTGATCCGTGGGGTTCTCTTGCGCGTGCTTGTGATGCTCCTTGTCGGTGTACGGATAATCATTCATCTCGCACACGTAGGCACGGCCATCGGCATCGTAAGTGATGGCGACGGGGTCGGTGACGAGCGGCTCAGCGGCGATGAGCTGCATCTCGAAGCCGTCGAGCACATGGAAGGTCTTCGCGGCGTTTTGCGGCTCCACGGGCGGGGTGGTGGGGAAATCCAAGGCAAAAATGGCCCACGAAACACCCAGAAGACACGGAAAGAAGAGAATGCCTCGCATGATCCCAAATATACGCCATTCCGGTTCCGTGTATTGCCCTCGCTTCGCTCGGCTACGCATGTTCCGTAGGCCGTCAAAGTCTTGCATCCACTCGCTGACTCGCCAAACTAACATCCCTTTTTCCAACGCCATGGCCTACATCAACGAAAACTACAACAAGCTCAAAGCCGGTTACCTCTTCCCCGAAATCGCCCGCCGCGTAAAGGCCTTCACGGAGGCCAATACCGAGGCTGCGAAGCGCCTGATTCGCTGCGGCATCGGCGATGTGACCGAAGCACTGCCTGAAGCCGTCCGTACAGCAATGCACAAGGCCGTCGATGAGATGGGTGATCGCGCCACCTTTCGCGGTTACGGGCCTGAGCAGGGCTATGATTTCCTCCGCAACGCCATCGCTGAGCACGACTTCAAAGCTCATGGTCTGAACATCGAAGCCGATGAGATTTTCATCTCCGATGGCAGCAAGTGCGACACTGGCAACATCCTCGACATCTGCGGGGCAGGGAACAAGATCGCGATCACCGATCCGGTGTATCCCGTCTATGTCGATACCAACGTCATGGCCGGTAACACCGGCGATGCGGACGAAAACGGCGCTTACGCTGGCCTGCACTATCTCAAATGCACGCCTGCGAACGGCTTCGTGCCGGACATTCCATCTGAGCCCGTCGATCTTGCTTACCTTTGTTACCCGAACAATCCAACAGGCGCTGTCGCCACACGCGCTCAGCTCGAAGCTTGGGTGAAATACGCCCTCGCCAACGGCACCACGCTGCTCTACGACGCCGCTTACGAGGCTTTCATCCGCGATCCCGAACTGCCGCGCTCGATCTATGAAATCGAAGGCGCTCGTGATTGCGCCATCGAATTCCGCAGCTTCTCAAAGAATGGTGGCTTCACCGGCGTCCGCTGTGGCATCGTGGTCATTCCGAAGGGGCTCATGGGCAAAACCAAAGCCGGTGGCAAGCAGGCCATCCATCCGCTCTGGAGCCGTCGTCACAGCACGAAGTTCAACGGTGCCTGCTACATCGTCCAACGCGGTGCAGAAGCGATCTACAGCCCCGAGGGCAAGGCACAGGTCAAAGCGCTCATCGAGCACTACATGGGCAATGCCGCGCTGCTCGTCGAGGCGTGCAAGAAGGCCGGACTCACCGTCTTTGGTGGCGTGAATGCTCCCTACGTTTGGGTTGGTTGCCCGAACGGTGTCACGAGCTGGCAGATGTTCGACAAGATGCTCAACGAGGCAAATGTCGTCATTACACCTGGCAGCGGCTTCGGCAGCGCCGGCGAAGGCTATTTCCGCATCAGCGCCTTCAATAGCCGTGCGAACGTGGAAGAAGTCTGCCGCCGCATTGCGAAACTCTGAGCTTGATCACACAAAATCGGTGATCGAGCCGAAGTCGGCGTCGAATAGACGGCGATAGGTGCGGAAGGCGAAGTGATCGGTCATGTTGGCGATCCAGTCACAAACGAGGCGGGCGCGGATGCTGGCATCGGCACCCGTTTGGATTTCCTTCTCGATCGCAGCGGGCATGAGATGCAGCCCTTTGGGCTGCACCGAATCGATGTAGCGGTCGCGCAGCACTTCAAACAGACGCGTGAGAATGAAATCGGCCTTATGATCGAGCTGCTGGAGTTGCGGGCTGAGGAAGACGAGGTCGAGCGCGATTTTTTTATGTAGATCCGCTCGACGACGCTGCACTGGATCAATCTCGAGCATGAACTGATGCCTGCGGGTGCTCTGGCTGAGGAAGTTTGCCGTTGGCACCAACGTGGTGGCGCGGATGCATTCGCCGATGAGACGGTTAAGACGTCCTTCGACACGATTCTCCCGCATTGCTTTGCACAAGAAGGCCACATCTGCCTTGTCATCCTCACTGAGCGTTTGTTCCTCTGCCCAGCGCTCCAGTCGTTGGACATTGACGAATCCGGCATGAATGCCGTCGGCGATATCATTCAGCGAGTAAGCTGTGTCATCGGCCCAGTCCATGATCTGGCACTCGATGCTCTTGAAACCGTTGCGCGTCTTGCCGGGAGTGAGTTCGATGGGAAAGGCCTGGCCGCCCATCGTGAAATCGAGCCAGCGCTCCTGATCGTTGTAGAGATAGTGGTTGGCCTTGTTCGCGGGTTTCTCAGCAAAGAGCGTCTTGTATTTCAGCACACCATCCAACAGCGCCCTTGTGGGGTTCATGCCGTTGCGGCCTTCGCTAAAAAGTGTCTGCGTCAGGATGCGCAACGTCTGTGCATTGCCCTCAAAGCCGCCATAGGGCTCCATCAGCTTGTGCAGCGTGCGTTCGCCTGCATGTCCGAAGGGTGGATGGCCGAGATCGTGACTCAGGCAGGTGCTCTCGACGAGATCGGCGTCGATGAAGCAGTCGTCGCCTAGTGCTTCGCTCTGCTGCGTGAGCCAGGCGCAGATGCTGCGGCCGATCTGCGCTACCTCAATGCTGTGCGTGAGACGCGTGCGGTAGAAATCATACTCGCCCGATAAAAACACCTGCGTCTTGTTTTGCAGACGGCGGAAGGCGCTGCTGTGAATGATGCGGTCGCGGTCGATCTGAAAAGCGTTTCGATACTCGCCCTCGTGCTGGGGGCGTGGATCGAGCGTCTCGAAATCGAAGGCAGAGTAGAAGCGGTTCTCGGGCATGCGTGGTGTGCCGCGATGCTAGCAGGTCATTGCTGGCGGGCAAGACGGCGCTCAGTTCTGCCGCCGAAACGCGAACTGCTCCGTCGGTATCTCATCAGGTGAGTTTGCGGCACGTTCTTTCCGTTTCCCGTTCACAAAAGCAGGTTTGAACGGCAGATGCTGCAGTTGCTCGATCTCCTCGTCCGAAGCGCCTTTCGCTCGTAGGCGGCTACGTTCGTGGATCTTGGCTTTATGGATTTCGAGCATGGAAGTAGTGAAATGAGACCTTCTATGGTCTGACCTGTTCAAAACTGCCCTGTATTCAGCAGCACCAGAGTGCAGGCTTCCTCAGAGGCAATTCCGGCTTTTTGCAAAGCCTCAGCCAGCACCGCATTTTCTGCACCAGGATTGAAAATCACTCGCTGCGGCTTCAGGGAGATCAGTTTGTCCTGCAACCCCGCTGAAATCGCACTGCCGACATACATCGTCACCGTATCGACTGGACCATTGATCAAACTAAGGTCTGCGATGACTGGAACGCCTTCGATCTCCGTCAACTTTGGATGAACTGGCACCACTTCGTGGCCGTGTTTCCTCAGCAACAGCAGCGCACGGTGGCTGTAGCGTTCGGGGTTGTCGCTAGCTCCTACAATGACGACGCGTTCTTGTTTCATGGCTTTTGATCCTCTTCATCCAAGTGAAACAGATGCAGTGCACGATGCGCTGCTGGAGCCAGAACGATGCCGATGACCGAAATGAACACCAATCCGCTAAATAGCGCGTAAAACGAAGCGAATACCTTTGCCGCGTCGGACGGCAACTCGCCAACCGGTCCCATGCCGCCCAAGATCATAGAGGCATTGAGCAAACTGTCGATCCAGCCAAATTCGGCGATAAAGTGATACCCCAGCACGCCAAGGGCTAGCGCCACGCCAATGACAACAAATGCGAGGCCAAAAAACTTTGCGGCTCGCCTTAGAAAGACGTGTCGTGGGGCGAGTGGCTCTGTGCGTGACTCAAACATGGTCTTCTACCATCCCGGCGACGTCACAAATTGCAACACCGGCTCCGCTTTGCCCCAGCTCGGTGGACGAGACTTGTCGCACGTTGCATGATCCGTTTGCCTCTTTAGCCTCACCCCATGAGCCCGAGACCTTGGATCATCGCCGAAACCAATTGGAAACACGTCAAAGCCACGTGTTATAAAGCCGCCGTGCTGCCGTGGGGAGCTACGGAAGCGCACAACTGGCATCTGCCGTATGCCACCGACTCGCTGCAAAACGACGCCATCGCCGCCGAGGCGGGCCGCATCGCTTGGGAAGCAGGTGCTAAGGTTGCCATCCTGCCGAATGTCCCCTTTGGCGTGCAGACAGGACAGCTCGATGTGCCCTTCTGCATCAACATGAATCCCACCACGCAGATGATGGTGCTCGAAGACATCATCAGCAGCCTCGAAGGCGTCGGCGTGATGAAATTCGTCATCATGAACGGCCACGGCGGCAACGACTTTCGGCAAATGCTACGTGAGCTTCAAGCTAGGCATCCGAAGATGTTTCTGAGCACCGTGAGTTGGTTCCAGGCCGTCAAAGGCGACGACATTTTCACCATCATCGGCGATCACGCTGATGAGCGTGAAACCAGTCTCCTACTGCATTTGCATTCCGATTTGGTGCTGCCAAAGTCAGAATGGGGCGCTGGCACCGATAACCGCTGGAAGCTGAAGGCCATCAACGAAAAATGGGCCTGGGCACAACGCGCCTGGTCCAAAGCCACCAACGACACCGGCAGCGGTGATCCACAGCACAGCACGGCGGAGAAAGGAAAGCGCTACTTCGAAGCCCTCGGTGCCAAGATTGCGACGTATCTCATCGAACTCGCCGCCGCTGACATTAGCGATCTTTACGAGAAGTCGAAATGATCCGTTTTCTCCTCAGTCGCTTCATCCAGGGCATCATCGTGATCTTCGCGGTGATCACGATCACGTTTCTGATCTTGCTTGCATCTCCTGGTGGACCGTTCCGCTCGGAGCGCACACTTTCACCTGAAGTGCTGGCGAGGAAGATGGAGTATTACGGTTTTGATAAGCCGATTCCCGTGCAGCTCTGGCGGCATCTCGTTCATTACGCCACGTTTCAGTTTCCTGAGTCGCAAGTCTTCGCGGGAAGAACGGTGGATGAAATCATCATCTCGGGCTTTCCCATCTCAGCAGCCATCGCTTTGCCCGCATTACTGCTAGCCCTCTGCATTGGTGTTCCAATGGGAGCGCAGGCTGCGCTGCGGCCAAACACGCTGGAAGATCGGGCGAGTCAGCTTGCAGCAACCATTGGCATCTGCACGCCCAGCATGGTTCTCGGGCCGGTGTTGGCCATTCTGTTTGGCCTTAAGCTGCGCTGGTTTAACTCCTCCGGTTGGTTTGATAGCTCCGACTGGGTGCTGCCATCCATCACGCTGGGTCTCATCTACAGTGCCTACATTGCGCGGCTCACACGCGGCAGTCTGCGAGAGACTTTAGCTCAGGAATTCATTCGCACGGCCAGAGCTAAGGGCGCTGACGATACTACGATCATTTTTCGGCATGCCTTGAAGCTCGCTTGCTTGCCGGTGCTGAATTTCCTCGGTCCTGCGGCGGCGGGATTGCTCACGGGCTCATTCATTGTCGAAACGGTTTTTCAATTGCCTGGCCTCGGGCAATTCTTCATCGCATCCGCCATCAACAACGATCAGGAACTACTCATCGCCATATCCGCCTTCTACGCGGTGCTCATCGTCAGCTTTAATCTGCTGGTGGATATTCTTCAGGCATGGCTCAACCCGCGCATCCGACTTCAAGCATGAGCCATCACGCGGAACAAAGCATCTCTCCCATGCATGCCGCCTGGAAGCGGCTCATGCGACAGCGTGTGCATGCCGTTGCGCTGGCCTTTCTCGTGCTGCTCGTCCTCGCCTGTGCGGTAGGACCCATGCTTTCGCCCTACACGCAGGATCAGCAGGATCTCGAACTCAAGGCAGCCGGCCCCAGCGCTGCGCACTGGCTCGGCACAGATTCGCTCGGTCGTGACATGGGCACACGCATTCTTCAAGGCGGCCGCGTTTCGCTCGAGGTTGCGTTTCTGGCCACAGCTGTTGCTGCGGTCATCGGTGTTGGCTTTGGCATGATCTCAGGCCTTGCGGGAGGCCGTGTGGATGCGGCGATGATGCGCTTCGTGGACATCGTGTACTGCTTTCCGTTCATCAACTTCGTCATCCTGCTCATGGTTATCTTTGGCAGGCAGTTCTGGCTGATCTTTGTCGCCATTGGTGCGGTTGAATGGCTGACGATGGCACGCGTCGTTCGCGGACAAGTGCTTGCGCTCAAGAATCTGGAGTTCGTCGTCGCGGCACGTGCCAATGGTGCCAGCTTTTGGCATCTGTTATTCAAACACCTGCTGCCAAACCTTGTCGGCACCATCATCATCTACGCAGGTCTCACCATTCCTGGCATCATGCTGCTGGAGGCGTCACTCAGCTTCCTCGGCCTCGGTATTCAGCCACCCGATGCGAGTTGGGGAGTGCTGCTCGGAGATGGCTCACGGGTGATGGACATCTCGCCCTGGCTTCTGCTCTATCCCGGCATTTTCTTCTCTGCCACGCTGCTGGCGCTGAACATTCTTGGCGATGGCTTGCGTGATGCATTTGATCCGAAATCGATGTCACAGCAATAGATCTATAAAAATATTTTCAAGGTGACTGAATAGGCTCATGAAGGTCTCGTCTCAGTGTGCGGAAACAATTCTTCCACACACACAAATGAAAGCCATCCTCTCCCTCATCGCTGCCGCCGCTGTTCTTGGTTTCGCAGCTCCATCCACCGCCAAAGCCGATTGCCAAAACGGTTCCTCCCGCGTCGTCGGTTACACGTCCTGCGGTACGCCGATCATCGCCGTCTATCAAATCATCGGTTACGACCGCTGCGGTCATCCCGTCGGCCAATGGGTGACACAGGCCCCTCGCCAGCCTAGCTACGGCTACAATCCCGGATATCAATCGGGTTATCAGTCCGGCTACAGCGGCCACCAGCATGGCTACAGCGGCTATAACCCCGGATACAGCCGCTCACGCAGCGGTCTCAGCTTCAGCTTCGGTTTCGGCAGGTAGTAGCGTCGAAATCTAAGTCTTGAAAAACACCACGCGGCCTCATGCATGACGCATGAGGCCGTTTTGTTGCTACTCAGACCATCGCGTGTCATGATCGCCGCCATGCGCTGGCTCGTTCGTGCTCTTCTTCTCATTTTCTTCCTCGGCGGCATCGCGTGGTTTCATCACGTGCGCACCCATCGACCCCAGCGCATCGAAGCAGCCACGCGCGATGGCATTTTGCTCGTCGGCAATGGCACTGAACCCGGCACACTCGATCCACACCTCGCCACTGGTCAACCTGAGCATCACATCTTCCACGCCATCTTTGAAGGCCTCGTCGCACCCGCACCTGAAAACCCTGATGCCAACGGCCCTGGTGCCGCCGCATCCTGGACACACGAAAACTTCACCACCTGGACCTTCAAGCTTCAACCTCAGGGCAAATGGAGCGACGGCACACCTGTCACCAGCGAAGACTTTCTCTACTCGTATCGTCGCATCCTCACCGCCGAACTAGCTGCCGACTACGCCAACATGCTCTACCCCATGCTCAATGCGGAAGCGTATCACACCGGCAAGCTCAAAGTCTTCACGCAGGTCGGCGTCAAAGCCATCGATCCACTCACCTTGCAGATCACTCTCGCAGGCCCTGCTCCGTATTTTCCCAGCATGCTCAAGCACTACTCGTGGTTCCCCGTGCCCATGCACGCCATCGAGAAGCACGGCAAAATGACCGACCGCAACACGCGTTGGACACGCGCAGGAAATCTCGTCTGCAACGGCCCCTTCGTCCTCTCAAGCTGGCGCATCAATCAAGCCGTCGAAACCCTGCGCAATCCGCACTACTGGGACGCCGCCAGCGTCAAACTCAATGGCGTCACCTTCATCCCCATCGTCAGCGACACCACGGAAGAGCGCGCCTTCCTCGACGGTCAGCTTCATCTCACGCAAACACTCCCGCTGGCTAAAATTCCCGGTTACCGCGAAAATCGCCCCGACTTCTATCGCGATGAACCACTGCTGAGCACCTACTTCTACCGCGTCAACACCACCAGGAAGCCCTTCGACAATCCCAAAGTCCGCCGTGCCCTCGCCCTCGCCATCGATCGCGAATCCATCTGCCGCAACATCCTCCGCGCCGGTCAAAAGCCCGCCACCGGCCTCACGCCACCTGGATGCGGCATCGGTTATAAAACACCCGACGTCATGCACTTCGATCCCGCTGCCGCTCGGCAACTCCTCAGCGAAGCAGGCTTCCCAGACGGCAAAAACTTTCCCACCTTCGACATCCTCATCAACACCAACGAAGCCCACCGCACCATCGCCGAAGCCGTGCAGTCCATGTGGAAGCAGCACCTCAAAATCCCTGTGCGTGTCTTGAATCAAGACTGGGGCGTCTATCTCGAATCCCAGTGCAAACTCGAATACGACGTCTGCCGCGCCGGTTGGGTCGGCGACTACCTCGATCCCTCCACCTTCCTAGCCCTTTGGAAAACCGGCGACGGCAACAACAACACCGGCTGGGGCAGCGCCCGCTACGATGCCCTGCTCTCCCAAAGCTTCCTCGAAGGCGATCCCGCCAAACGCTTCACCACCCTCCAGGAAGCCGAGACCCACATGCTCGAAGAAGCTCCCATCCTGCCCATTTACTGGTACGTCCGTTCCTACCTCGTGCATCCCAGCGTCAAAGGACTCTTGCCTTCGCTACTGGAACACCGCTGCTACAAGGCGGTGGAGTTCAAGCTGTGAAGATCAAAACAAAAAGGGCGCAGGAAATTATCCTGCGCCCTTTTTGTTTTGAATTCACGTGTGTGATCAACCCGCCTTGCGCCAGATCGTCGTCAATGAGCCCTTGAATGTGATCTTAACTGCCTGTGATGACACCAGCTCACGAAAATGCGGCGAGGCCTCACGTTCCACGATCTCCCATCCTTCAATGTCATCGCCATTCAGTGTGCCATGCACTGCAACACTCTCCTCATGCATGCAGACAAAGCCATTCTTTCGCTCCTGCGAAATACGCCATCCGGGTGCGAGCTGCCACGTCACCGCGTGAGATGTTTCAGTGCCGACTTCATCGCAAACCTCGACATAATGCTGCGTCGCATGCACGGCACGTTGCGCACGATGCCCTTCGCAATCAAAGCTCATGACGCAGATGTCTTCATGCACCTTTAATTCCGGCACCGCATGATGTTTCATCCATAGGAAAGCACCAACACGTTCCGGTGTCTGGCGACCTAAAACTGGCACCGGCCCATTGTGCGCTTCCCATGCAGCCAGTCGTTTGCGCAAAGCTGGGTTGCTGTAGTAGCCCCCCGTACCAGGATCAATCACCAGCGCATGCTGCTCAAACCACAGTGAGACGTGTAGAGCATCCAAATGACCATGCGCAGCCATGCTGCCGAGTCCGAGAGGCGTGGCATCCGCACGCACCGTCCAGCGTGCATCACGCCAGATGGTGTGTCCGCTATCCGCATGCACTTGCCACTTACTGCGCATCGCCGAGCGCACGCCTTTCGGCGATTCACCCAGCCAGAAACGCAAGATGGCACCTTCAGGCTTGCCCAGCAGCCAACCACGAAACTCCGCTGCCGCATTCGACCGTTTCAAGGCCAGCGGCAGCACCTGTGCATCATCAGAATCGCCAAAATCCCAGCTTTCAGGCGCTTCGGTAACATCGACAAAAAACTGGGCCGCTTTCGTCAAGCGATCGAGCACAGCCCCCTTCAATCCATCCACCGCCATGCCCGCATGCCAGCACATTTCCCATGCAAAGAGGTGATAATGCAGCGCCTGTTCCTTGTTTCCGCCATCCGGCGCGAACTGCTGCAAGATTTCGCGCTCTAATAGCTTCCACACGCGTTGTGCAGAAGTGATCATTTCTGCTAGTGCTGGCCAGCGCGTGATTGCCATCACCAGTGCACTCAGTTCCCCGATGAGATGATTATTCGCTGAGGAACCGAACGATTTGCGCTGCCAAATCCAGAATGCATGCACGGGAACGATGCGCGCCGTCAGTTCATCCTGCCTGCGTGCCAGTTCAGGGTCATTGCAGCCGCGCACGAGCGCATCGAACCAGCAGAAGTTCATCAGCCGCAGTCCTGCCTCCAGCGGACTTGTCCAGTTGATGCCGTGTCTAGGTGTGTTGCGGTCACACCAGTCTTCCAGCCACAGTTGTGAGACGCGAATCGCATGCACATCTCCGTTGAGTGCGCTGTGCATCGCCATACGAGTCATTTCGGACCAGCGATTGATTTCCCAGATCGCCCGCGCATCTGCATCGTGCTCCAGATGCCGATGATCCAGCTTTCGCGATGGAATGTCGGGATCAATGACCACGCCTAGCGTTGCATCACGATGCCAGCATGGCGGCGCACCCACTTCGACGTCCTTCCAGCCAAACAACTCCCATTCGCCGCGCATCAGCTTCTCCGCATCCAGCGCCAGTTGTTTGCGCAGTTCGGATGGCACACGCTCACGCCATGGCAACTTCGGGTAGTCCGTGAAGGTCCCGTCCCATGGCTTGTTGGCGATGCTTTTGAGCTTTGCCGTCTCACGCAGCCTGCCGCAGCGTTCGATGACTCGGTGTCCAATCTCGGCTACGCTCATCGCCCTCAGCCGTCGAGCATACCACGACAATTTGTTGCTCATCACAGCGCGATTCCTCTACCCTCGCGGATCGACTCCAGCACGGCAAACGTCAGCCGCATGCTTTGACGTGCCTGCTCATATGGCAGCGGATGTTTGGCCTCGCCCTTCAAAAAAGCCAGCCATGCCGCCATTTCTTCCGCATGCCCCTTGGAGGTGAACTTTTTCACCGTCTGTTTGCGCCGCTGGAAAATAGAGAGCCGCATGAAATTCTCGCACTCGATCACGGAGCCACTCGCAAACACACGAAACGATTCCTTCGGAAATGCCGAGTCGCCTTCCGCCGAGTAAACAATCTGCGCCGCCGATCCATCCGCGAACTCAATCTGCGCCGTCACCGAGTCCGGCACCGCCGGGCGGCCCACCGTCTGCGCCGTCACCTTGACCGGCCTGCCGAGCACATGACAGGCGAAGTCAAAGAAGTGGCAGGCCTCGCCAAGCACACGACCGCCGCTTTCATCCGTATTCGCATACCAGTGATCCGGTGCCAGAACGCCTGCATTCACATGAAACGCCAGTGTCTTTGGCCCGGAGACTGTCTTGAGCATTTCCATCAACGCCGCCGTCGCCGGAGCAAAGCGGCGGTTGAAACCCACCATCACGCTGCCGCTGCCGGAACTTACCGCTTCATCAATCTGCGTCAGTTCCTCCCGTGTCAGACACAGCGGTTTCTCCACAAACACCTGTTTCCCAGTTTGCAACGCCTTCAACACCAGCGGCGCATGCAAATGATGTCGCGTGCCGATCATCACCGCGTTGCCAGTGGTCTCGAAAACCTTTGCCGTATCTGCTTCTGCAGCTGCAAAGCCGAACTTTTCCTTCACATGCCGTGCACTCAGGCCCGTGGCATTCACAATTGTTCCCAACGCGATCTTTCCCTTTACATGCGGCAGTAGCATCGTCCGAGCAAAGTTTCCTGCGCCAATCACATCCAAGAATGCGGAAGGTGGAATACGGACTTCGGAATCATGCGTCGCAAACTCACTCAGTTTAGACTCCACATTCAGCACTTCGCACTGCGCGTTGCCTCCATACTCAATCACGACGCCAAGTTCGCTTTCCAGTTTGTCGTAAACGTTGATGACACTGCCAAATGCTACTTTTCTGGTTGTTACCGGCTTTAAATCCAATTGCCCAGTGCGCATGAGTTCCAAGCACGCCTCAAAGTTCCGGTTCTCCGTCCAGCGCACATAGCCGATGGGATAATCCTGCCCGCCCCACTCATACTGCTGATCGTAGCGCCCAGGGCCGTAACTGCGCGAGTAGCGCACTTGAATATCCTTCATGTAAGCCCTCTTCCAGGACAGTTCGGCATCGTAGATGCCCACGATCACCATCACGCCACGCTCTCGCATGCATGCAATCGCTGTGTCTGCCGCGTCAGAGCCTTTACCACCGACACAAAGCAGCACCACATCGACACCTTGGCCGTTTGTCCACTCACGCACTTCATCTTCGAGCTTTGAGTCCTTTGGATTCACAACTCGTTCGGCCCCCATTTGCTTGGAAACATCCAAGCGCGATCCAACGAAGTCAGCAGCCATCACACGAGCTCCAGAGGCCTTCAGTAAACTCGTCGCCAACAGACCCACCAAGCCTTGGCCCATCACCAGCACGCGATCTCCGAGTCGCACCTCCGCTTGCCGCACCGCTTGCATCGAGATCGACGCTAGTGTCGTATAGGCCGCCTGCCAGTCCTCAACGCTTTCGGGAACCGGAGCCGCCAGCAGATCCGGCACCGCGATCAACTCCGCATGAAACGCACACTCCGCTCCGCCACAGGCCACGCGATCACCCACACGGAAGCGCGCGTTCAATTCATCCACCGCCACCACCACGCCCGTAGCCGAATAGCCCAGCGGTGTCGGTGATTCGAGTCGGTTGCGCACCTTCTCCAGCGCCGCCTTCCAGCCAAGTGTCTTCGCCGTATCGATCACCTTCTTCACCTGATCCGGCCGCGCCTTCGCCTTTTGCAGCAGCGACATCCGCGCCTGCTCCACCTTCATCCGCTCCGTCCCCGGCGAAATCACCGAACACGTCGTCCGCACCAGAATCCCTCCCGGCGGCGGCACCGGTGACGGCACGTCCTGAAGTTCAAGACGTCCGTCTTGGTATTGGGCGAGTTGTTTCATCATCGTTTAGACTTTTAAAGTCGTGGCCAGCCACTTGTGCTTCCCGGCACTCGTCTTCTCCACTTCCTTCACCTCTCGCAACGTGAGCGTGAAATCATCGCCCAGCTTCTCCAGCAAGCCTGCCCGCATTGCCTCCTCGCGGCTGCTTTGCCACTGCGGACCGAGTTGAAAGCAGCATTCGACCTCGCCGGGGTGTTCCTGAAAGAATTGCACGGCTAGGAGGCCGTCGAAGATGTTATCGTGCATGTTGATCGCGGTGAGCGAGATGCGGCGACCGGTGGCGCTGATGAGGAACTCGTAATCGCGGCCCACGACCTCCGAAATCTCGTCATTCGTGACTGTTGCCAAGTCACCCGTGCGATAACGGATGAGCGGCATGACGTGATTATGAAACGAAGTGCCGATGATCTCGCGAAGGCCGTCGGCATTCGCCTCGCCGAACTCGACGAAGCCGTAGGTGGGCCAGAAATGCAGATGATTCGAACTGCGGCCCTGTGCGGCGAGCACGGCGCGCTCGCTATGGCCATACCAGTGGCAGACACGAGCACCGAAGAACTGCTCTAGGTGCTGCTGCGACTCCGCAGTGAGTTTTTCCGAGCCGCAAAGCAGCGAGGTGAGCGGGAAATCGAGCTTCAAGTCCGCCTGCTCCAATCCGCGTGCCAGCATCAGCGCCGCGCTGGGATACGCATGCAGATGCTGGGGCCAAAATCGGTTCAATGCGGCCACATACTCCGGCAAACGCTCCGGCGTGAGATGATACGAGGACAGAATGAGCCAGTTCCGCGTCGCATCGTAGTAGCTGATGCCGCCGTGTGCCTTGCTCGACGTGACACCGCCTCGAATCACCGCCACGCGGTCACCGACACGATAACCGCGCCGCGACCACTGCGCCTCAAGGTAAGCCTGCTCCTTCGGACGACTCACGCCTTTGTGCAGATAGAAGCCCACCGGCACGCCACTTGATCCGCCGGTGGTGATGTAGAGTCGCTGCTTAGCGCTGAACTCCGGGTTTACCATCTGCTCGCGATTCAGCAGCAGATCCTGCTTCGTCAGCGACGGATAATCCTTCAGTTGCTCCAACGACTCAAACTTCATCGGATCAACACCGCAGGCCGCAAACCGCTCCGCATAAAACGGCGCTTTGGATGCGGCGATCAGCGAATCACGCAACGCCGCGACCTGATACCGCTGAATTGTCTCCGCATCCCACGTCTCCACCTCCCGCACCTCGTTTTGAAATCGCGTGTAGGCCGATCCATAACGCAGCGATGACGGAACTGAGCGATACGCTCGGCCTGCCAGCGATTTGACCGGCTGCGGTGCTGCTTCGTAGAGTTTGAGCAACGGATAAAGGGTGTCTTCGAGAGACATGTCTTTCAAACGTAGTCCGCGACTTCGTCGCGGTGTATTGGAATTAACAGCGAAAGGAATCGCGGACTACTGCCTGTTCAAAATCCGCAATGCCGCGACCGCCGCGCCGAAGCCGTTGTCTATGTTCACCACGGTGAGGCCACTGGCGCAAGAATTGAGCATGGTGAGAAGTGCGGAGATGCCACCGAGATTCGCACCGTAGCCAACGCTCGTTGGTACGGCGATGACGGGAGCGGCGACGAGGCCACCGAGCACGCTGGGCAGCGCGCCTTCCATACCGGCGATGGCGATGACGATGCTGGCACTGCGTAAATCATCGAGGCGAGCCAGCAGACGATGCAAACCTGCGACGCCGACATCCGTGATACGGTTCACCTTGGCTCCAGCAAATTCCAGGGTCTGAGCAGCTTCTTCCGCGATGGGCAAATCAGAGGTTCCGGCGCACACGATGGCCACGGGAGTCGTTTGAAACGAGCCATCCATCTGACCGATGCGATACAGCCGCGAAACGCTGTCATAGCTGCCGGTGGGGAAGTGCTGGAGTAGCAGCGCGGCCATATCGGGTGGGACACGTGTTGCCAGAGCAGCACCATGAGCGGCGACGAGAGCGGTGAGAGCATCAGAGGTCTGCGTGAGCGTCTTGCCTTCGGCAAAAACAGCCTCGGGGAAGCCTTGGCGGATGACGCGATGCGTGTCGGCGAGCACCTGGCCGGCTTCGGCAAAGGGCAGGGTGCGCAGCCGCTCCAAGGCCTGATCAGGCGGCAGCGTGCCTTCGCTCACTTGGGCCAGCAACTCGCGGAGTTTGGATTCGTTCATGCGGTGCGGGCTTTGAGCACTTCGTTCATGCTGCCGGTGCGCAATCCGGCCAGATCGAGCGTGATGTAAGTGTAACCAACGCTACGCAAAGCGATTGTGATTTCGTTGCGCTGCTGCAATGCACGCAGCAAATCGGCCTCGGGCACTTCCAGACGTGCGACATCGCCATGGTGGCGCACACGCAGTTCACGGAAGCCGAGATCAAACAGCGCAGCCTCGGCACGTTCGATTTGGGAGAGCAGTTTGGGTGTCACGGTGGTGCCGTAAGGCACACGGGATGCAAGGCAAGCGGCGGCGGGCTTGTTCCAGTTCGGCAAACCGAGCGCTTTGGCCGCTTCGCGCACGTCGTTTTTGCTGAAGCCGAGATCGTGCAGTGGGCTGAGAATTTTGAGTTCGCGGGCGGCCGCGCGACCTGGGCGCACATCGAGCGTGTCCTCGGCGTTCATTCCGTCGAGCACATGTGCGATGCCATTTTGCTCCGCAAACTGCCGCAGGGCGCGATAGACGTGGTCTTTGCAGAAGTAGCAGCGGTTGGGGGCGTTCGCTTGATACTGCGGGTCGCTGGTTTCTTCGGTGGGTAGGAGTTCAAGGCGTGCGCCAAGCTGCTGAGCGAGCACGATGGCCTCGTCCTTCTCGCTCTGCGGCAAGCTGGGAGAAACTGCGAGCAGCGCGACGACGTTTGCGCTCCCTAGTGCATCAAGCGATGCCTTCAGCACTAGCGTGCTGTCCACGCCGCCGGAATAAGCAATGGCGACGCGTGTTAAAGGCCTGAGATGATCGAGTAGCTTCGAAATCATGAGTGCGGCATCAAATTCTTCTGAAAGTGCGGAGCAAGACTTCGGATAAGAGAGAGAATCATTTCGATGGTTTCGGTATCGTTGCGAAGACGTTCGCCACTTTGCTGTGGCGTAAGATTGTCAGTCACTCTGGCCATCACGGATGGATAAGCCCAGCGGTGGTTGATATTGCGCAGCACGTTATCGCGGAAACTTAGAAGCTGACGATCCAGATTATTTGGGGTGCTAACATCGGCGCCGACGAACCAATACACGTAATGCGCCCTCAGCGGCAGCTTGGAGCCATCAGCGAGTAGCACTTCGCGTTCGATAGCGAGATCACGCACGTTCAAAACCTGTCCTGAAAGCAGCTTTACCGGACGCACGCTTGAACTGACCACTGTCCAGCCTTGGCCATCAAGACAGACCTCGGGGCGGTGAATGCTGCGGCTGTCGCTGCCGGCGATGACGAGAGATGCCTGCGCGAGATCCGTATTCTCGATGGCCCGACCCGGTGTGCGATAAGAGCGCTTCACGATGATGGTGTCGCTGGGAAGCAGTGCACGCTCTTGCTCACTGGGAACTTCACTTTTGCCAACAAAACTGCCTGCCACCATCGGCAGTTCGGTCAGCACACCGACTTCGTCGCCACCTGTGGGCTGGGGCGAGAGCTGACAAAGCAGAACAGTCATGCCACAGAGCGCTAAGAGAATGACGGCACGGATGATCATGAGACGGTGGAAACGACCTGCCGCGTGACTGTGCGCGAGCGTTTGAAACCAAGGCCGTTGCAAAGGCGATTCAGCAACCATGAGGCGGATTGTAACAGCAGCAGAGCCACAAGAAAGACCACGATGCCGGTCAGTTCGTGAAAAGCGGAAACCTCCTTCTCCACATCGCCGATGGCCCAGTGCTGGCCAAAGATCATCGCCGCAAAGATCAGCACGAGGATGCGCACCATGTTTGCCACGATAGCAATGGGAATGATCGTGCTGAAGAGCACTGCGCGACGCCACATCACGCGCTGGCGGAAATAACTGAACATCGCCCCGACCACGAGCAATGCAAACAACGACCGCATGCCGGAGCACGGCGCGGCGATGCCCACGCTGAACAACTCACCCGCCTTCCGGCCAAATTCGAGGTTCGGCATGGATTGCAACGCGGTGCCGGACACGAGCGAATCAACACCAACCGCGTTCAACACGAAGCCAGTCGTCTTCACCATGGTCAGCCGCATTTGGTAGCCAATGCTCTCCTCCAGAAACGGCAGAGGCCAAAGGAAGCCGAGCATCAGCCATGCAAACAGCCTGACACGGCAGCGTTGAAAGCCCTCCAGCCAGAGCGATGCGCCTGCGAGCAAGGTCATGATGGCAAGATAACCGCAGTAGAAGTTGTTGGCGCGGAATCCGGCGAAGTAGAGCAGCAGCGCGAAGTTGATGAGCACGACTCCCCAGCGACTGGATGATTCAGGAAGCTGCGCGATCTCGCTGCGCCGTCGCCAGATCAAATAACCGACGATGAATGGCAGCAATGCACCGTGCTGCCACGTCGGGTCTTTCCAGCGCATGAGCAGTTCGGAGAGAATCGTGCGTCGGAAGTGCCCGTAACCGGCTGCGTAGGGTTGGATGGCAAGCAGCAGCACGACGCTGATGACCAGCAGCGTCAGCGCGATCCAGGATGATGTGCGCCAGCGGCTCATGAATTCGATTTGAGGAAGGAACAGCGCAGGATGTCGCCGAAACCGAGCAGACACAGCAGTTTCTTCAGCGGTTCCTTCCATCCTTGCGTTTCGTTGACGGCGAAGGTGCGGCGGAACTCGACGGCACCAAGTTTGAAGCCGGATTTTCCGACCAGACGAGTCAAACTGGCCGCAGTGAAGTGATTCACATGATGATCGAGCACGAACTGCCAGTGCAGGCCGCGCAACCGACGCACGTGGCTGCCCCAGTTCGGCACTTCGATGACGAGCAGCCCGCCGGGGCGCAGCTTGCGATGAATCTGAGCCAGCACGGTGCGCGGCTCGGTCAGATGCTCCAGCACATGAAACAGGGTGATCACATCCAGACTGCCGTCAGCGATGCTGTCGGGGATCGTTTTGGATTCGAGCCACTCGATCTCGGGATGATGCGTTTTGCCATCACTTACCGCCTTATGGCTGTCTTCGAGCACGATGGTTTGGAAGCCTGCCGCATGCGCTGCGAGCCCGGTGCGGCCAATGCCGCCGCCGAAATCGAGCAGGCGGCCAGATTGGGCAAAGCGTTGCACGGTGACGATGCGATCCCGCTCCGTGGCGGTGGGTTGCAGCGGGTAGTGCTCTTCCGGTTGATGCGCTGGATCGTAGTAGTCTTTGTTGGAATAAGGATCACGCCAAGTGGCGCGGTCGGCAAAGACGAGGCCGCAGGCGCAGCGCCAGAGATGGCAAACACCGGCCTGGCCGAGATCGGCGGCGGCATGGGCATCACAGGCGGGACATGACGGGGATGTGCTCATGACACAAGTCGTTGCGTGTTCAGCGCGGGTGATGGAAGAGTCGCACACGCATGACACTGCTCGTTTTCAAAGTGAACCAACTCGGCGACAACGTCGTGTTCCTGCCGGTTGTGCAGTCGTTGGTCACGACACATCCCGACTGGCGCATCGTGGTGCTGACGAGCCCGACAGCGGCGCGGTTGTATGAAGTCTGCTGCCCGCAGGTTGAGCTGCGTGTGTTTGCAACGGCCAAGTTCAATGCAGCGTGGCGTCAGCCGTGGCGTTTGATGCAAATGGCGGCCCAGCTTCGTGGATTGAAGCCGGATGCCTGTTTGCTCGGTGATGATCAGGGCAACGTGGCGCATCTGCTGGCGCGTTTGAGCGCGAAGCAGTGTGGTGGCCCTCAAACTCCGCATGTGAAGCTGAATTTCCTGCTGCATCATCGTGTGGCGATGCAAGAAGATGAATCGGTTGCCGCGCACAACTGGCGTATCGCCAGATCGAAGTTTGAACTCCCGGAATTCATGCCCGCGCCGGATTTGAACGCGTTTGGCCGCGATGAATCGGGTGCGATCGTGATTCATGCGGGTGCGAGCCGTGAGTATCAGCGCTGGCCGCTGCGAAACTTCGTCGAACTGGCGAACCGGCTGGCGAAGACGCATGCAGTGCGTTGGATTGATCAAGCGGACGATACTGGTTTGAGTGACGCGGTGCAGCGAGTGAAGACGAGCACGCTGGATGAACTGGTACGCGTGGTTGCAGGCGCGAAGCTGTTTGTGGGCAACAATTCGGGTCCGATGCACATCGCGTCGGCTTGTGGCACGCCGGGAGTCATTTTGATCGGGCCTTCCTCGCCACGCTGGGATCCGGTGTGGCATCTCGAAAAGTTTGATCTGCTGCGTGAGCCGCGATTGAGCTGCCAGCCGTGCGACGGCGCCACGAAGCCGGCGAACCGCTGTCTGAACACGCAGACACCGATGGCGTGCTTGAATCGCTGGAGCATCGATGCGGTGCATGAGCGGGTGATCAAACTTTGCAGGCCATCGTGAACAAATCGGGCTGCGTGCAGTGCAGGTCGATGGCGCGTTCCTTCGGCGCATCGCCGTGGCGGATTTTCAGGAGCAGGCGGGCGAATTGGAAGACGATCTGGCCGAGGATGCGGCGAATCTGACCGCTGATGGACTTGGAGCAGTAATGGCGGCCTTGAACGGAGATGTGGGTGAAGCCACAGGCGCGGAGGCATTGGGCCATGCTGGCGGGCGTGAGGCCGATTTCGTGGGTGAAGTCGCCGTAGCGAATGGCGGATGAGAGCGGGCTCTGCGTGTTGAAGGTCAGCAGCCACAGTTCACCACCAGGTTTGAGCGCGTTTTTGGCGGCGGTGAGGAAATGGATGAACTCGTCTTTGGTGAAGTGCTCGATGATGTCCTTGGCGTGCAGAAGATCGAAGGCGGCGGTTTGGGATTCGAGGAAGGTGATGACGTTTTCTTCGATCCAAGTGCGGGTGGGATCGCTTTGACGCGCGATGGCGAGATCGGATGGCGAAAGATCGACGCCGGTGAGTTTGGTGAAGCCTTTGAATGCCATCCAGCCGAGCCATTCGCCTTTGCCACAGCCGAGATCAGCGATGGCGGCGTCGCGGTTTGTGGGCAGCGCATCGTAGGTGGCTTCGTATTGCGCGTGCTGCACGCTGGCATCAAGGGCTTTTTGCTCGCCGAAGGAGGCGGAGTAGTTGCCGTAGAGGATGTCGCGGTAAGTGCTCATGCGGCGAGCTGTTTCTGGATGAACGTGGCCCACTGTGCAGCGACGGCATCGTGCGTGTAGAGTGTGCGGGTGTGCGCGAGCTGGCTTTGCGCGAGATTGGCGCCGTTCATCACATGGCGAATGCGGTCAACGAGTGCTTTGGCATCGCCATGAGGGAAGATGGCCTCGTCGTGGCCGATGACTTCGGGGATGGCACCGCTGCTGGAGCCGAGGGTGGTGACGCCGCAGGCCATGGCTTCGATGAGAACATGGCCGAATTGTTCTTCCCAACAGAGTTGCATGGTGCGGACGGGTTTGCTGCCGAGCACGAAGACATTGAGGCAGCGCAGGAAGTTGGGGATCTCGAAATGCGGGCGCGGTGGCAGCGCGTGAAGCCATGGGCGTGATTGCGACTTCTCTTTGAGCCAAGCTTCGAGTTTGCCGGAGCCGAGGATGGCGAGATGAACGTTTCCCAATTCGTCGCAGGCTTGCAGCAGATCCTTGAGGCCCTTTTCCTCGGTCAAACGACCGCAGTAGCCGATGATGAAGGCGTCTTCAGGCAAGCCTTGGGCTTTGCGCAGTTCGCGACGCTCAGCGGGTGATGCGGGCTGATGATTGGTGAGATCGACGCCGAGTTGTGGAGCAACGAGCACGTTGTTGGAGCGTGCGCCGCGACGTTGCACGAGTTTGGCGGCGGCTTGATTGCCCGCGATGATGAAATCGGTCGTCATCGTCATGGCGCGGTAGATGCAAGCGAGGATGAAGCCTTTCCAGCCGGGACGTTCGACGTTTTCCCAGGTGAATTCGCCGAAGAGAGCATGGCGTTGCAGCAATGACTTCCAGAAGCGTGTCTGCCAGCAGATGAAGGCCCAAGGTTCGTTTTCGACGAGGATGACATCGAAGCGGCGTGAGCGCATGACGGCGGCGAGGCCAGAGTAGCGGAAGGTCGTGTCGCTACTGCCGCAACGTGGCAGGCGGATGAGCTGGTAGCTGCGTGCGGGTTCATCGGTGTCGTTATCGAAATCGGATGACGGACGGCCGAGGATGGTGCGCTGCTCGATGGTGGAGGTGACGCAGACGAGATCGAAATGCGCGGCGAGCACCTGGAGCTTCTTGCGGTTTTCGAGCGCGGCGTAGGCATGGCTGATGAGCAGCAGGCCGGGTCTCATGCGGTGGAGGCTTCGCGCAGATGGGTTTCGCAAGCGGGCGATTCGGCGGCACATGCTGCGGCGAAAATTTGAGTCCAGTCGTCGCCCGCAGGCAGGATGCGGTGGTGCCTGAGCAGCAGGTGGCGCGAGTGTTCGAGTGCTTCGTTGAATTCGGGTGATTCGTGCTGCTCTTCGATCTGACGATAGGCATGCGCCCAGGCAGCGGGATCGAGGTTGTCGAGCATCGGCACGGGATACTGGCACTCGGCAAAAAGTTCGGTGAGTCCCATGCTGCGATTGGCGAGAACAGGAATGCCCGCGGCGATGGCTTCCAATGCGGCGGTGAGGCCGGCGGAGCCGTCGCAGGGAACGATGGGCAGAAAAACAGCGGGCGCGGCGTGCAGATGCTCGAGATATTCGCGATGCGAGGCGTTGGTGACGAGTTCGAAGCGCGGATCGGCGATTTCGGCGGCGAAACCGGTTTGCAATGAGTCCGAACGGGCGATGCGCGTGATGGAGATGCCGCTGTGAAGCAGCGGTGGGACGATGGATTCGTCGCGGCTGATATTTCCAGGCAGCAGGGCACGGAAATGCAGCGCATCGGGTGCAGGCTGAAACCAGCCGATGTCGATCTTCCACGGACGCGAGATGACGCGATGTGCGCCGAGATGTTTCGCGGCGGAGGCAAACTGCTCGTGCGTGATGCACTCGATTTGGAAGGCGGCAGGAGCGGCGTGTAGTTTCGCGGCGAGGTTTTGCCATGCGGTGTCGTGAAAGGCGACGCGACGGATGATTTTGCCTTCGGTGCGGAACATGCCGAAACGCGCGAGCATGAGCAGGAGCGCGTAATGCATGCCGTCGAGGCAGTAGATCATGCGCGCACGATGTAGGGTGGCGTAGTTGCAGACGATGAGGCGGAACGCGTCGGCCATGCGACGTGCGGTGCCGCGCTGGCGGCGGTGGTAGTCGCGTTCGAGTTGCTCGTCGTTTTGAAACCATGAGCCGACGAGGGCTTTGCTACGAAACGGCATCGGTGCCGGATCGAGGTAGCGACGTGGTCTGCCGCTCCAGTCGCGCAGGGCGTAGGGAGCGAGGACGATGAGCTGGGATGAATCAGCCATGTGGCAGGGTGCGATTGAACGGCACGGTTTGAGCGCGAGCGAAGGCTGGATGATGCAGATGCACCGGCTGCGGCGCAGGTTGTACCGGCAGGCGTTGTTTCACGCGCAGGCTTTCCTGATGAATGATGCAGGCGTTCAAGGCACCGGCGATGAACCAGCAGAAGAAGTTCACCGGGAAGGTGGAGGTGACGTTGCCGGCGAAGACGTTGTGAACGAGAAGGCCGAACTCGATGCCGATCATCCACAGACAGATGCTAAAGGTGGGCGTGCCGCGCAGGCTGAGCACGCTGCGGTGGAAGGAATGCAACGCGAGCGCGGCGACGATGAGGAGGAGGCTGAGCGGCAGCCAGCCGATCTCGAGCAGCAGGTTCGAGATGAGATCATGACTGGCGACCATGTGCGCCTCATGCATGTCGGAGGCGCCTTTGGTGCCGTAGCCGAACATGGTCCACATGAGCGGATTGTGCGCGAGGTCGTGCATGCCTTCGAGGCGGTCGCAGATGGTCCAGAAGCGGGCGAATTGTTCGCCGATGGCAGTGCCACCGAAGTTTTCGAGCGCCCAGAGCGTGAGCTTGGTGACACCGTTGATCAGATCCTGCGCGAAGATGCAGGCGGTGAAGAACAATGCGGTGACGGATGCATAGAGTGCGGCGGTGCCACGGGCGCTGCGCAGCACGGGCAGGAGCAGCAGCGGCAAGGCCCAGTTCAAATTGGCAAAGCGGGTCATGCTGGCGACACAACCGGCGACGAAGAGGCCAAAGAGCACGAAGCTCATCATGCCCCAGGTGCGCGTGCCAGTGTCGCGATGATGACGGCGCACCATGAGGGCAAGGCAGGCGCAGATGGCGCAACTGGTGCCGAAGGGCGAGCTGTCCACGAGCGTGGAGAAGGGACGCGGGCGCACGTCGTCGAGGTGTTTCGAGAGCACGGTGAGACCGGAGCGCAGGTACTCGATTTCAAAGTCGCTGAGGCCGAAGATCTGCTGCTTGAGGCCGTAGAGAGCGACGGGGATGAAAATGATGAGGCAGTATTTGATGAAGGCGATGATTTGCTCCGGCGTGCGGAAAACGCAGGGCACGACGAACAGCAGGAACATGTAGGCGGCACCGTCGGCGAGCTGGGTGGCGGCCGCATTGAAGCCACCACCGCTGCGAAGTGCGGAGACGGCGGAAACGATGAAGCCGAGGATGCAGACAAGGAGCGAGATGAGTTTGCGGCGTTGATGCAGGCTGCCGTCGTGCAATGAACGTGCCAGCGTGCCGAGGCAGATGCCGGCGAGTGTGAGCGGGCACAGCGCGCGCACCCACATGACGTCGTTCATGGTGACGTGGCCGTCGAAGACCATCATGCGCTTCAGCAGGTCGCTGTAGCCGGCGAAAATGACCATCAGGTAGAGCGCGGCGCGTGGTTGCGCGATGGCAAGGATGCAGAAACCGATGGAGAGGAACTGGGCGAGAGCGCCAATGGAATTGCCGCCATCAAGCAGCACTGAGAGCAGCACATAAACGGCGCCAAGTCCGCCGAGGAAGATGATGAATGCCTTGCCTTGCATAAAATTAAGCGTGCAGCAGCGCACGCACGCGCAGCAGCGTGAAACGCGGCAGACCGACGAACGCACGCGTCATGAAACCGGAGACGTGCCGACGCAAACCAGGGGAGCAGTAGGTCCAGATGATCCACGCGAGCGTGTAGGAGACGAGCGTGGCCCACGCGGCGCCGATGCCGCCATGCGTGGGAATCCATTCCATGTTCAGCCATACATTGATGACCACGGCGAGGATGACGGAGGTGAGATTGTCGGCGAGGCGGTCTTCGACAGTGAGGATCTGCGTGCGTGCGATGCCGACAGCAAACGGGATGAAGGCCCAGGCATGCACGCGGAGCATTTCGCCACTGCGGGCGAATTCGCTGCCAAAGGCGGTGGACATCCAGGGCGAGAGAATGAGAAGTCCGGTAGCCACGACGAATGCGAGAATGACTGAGGTAGAGAGATAATCGACCACACGCTTTTCATACAGCGCGGTGTTGTTTTGACGGGCTTCCATCAAGCGTGGCAGAAACAGTGTGGCGAGGATGCCGGGGATGAAATAAGCCATTTCGGAGACACGCACCGCCGCGCCGTAGATGCCGGCTTCTTCAGTGCCGCGCAGCCATTGAATCATCATGGTGTCGAGACGAAACAGCAGGATGAGCGCGGCCTGGGAGGCGAGTTCGGGCCAGGAACGGCTGACAAGAGAGAATGCGCGTTGAAACGTAAACGCACGTGGCAGAATGCGACCGCCGTGACGCCAGAAGACGCCGCAGCATAAGGCAATGAAGATCCAGCCTTCGAGCGCATACGTCAGTGCGAAGAACCACAGCGGGGCATGATTCCAAATACCGAGTGCGATGCAGACGGTACTGACGATGAAACCGATGAATTGCGCGATGACGGCATTGGCAACGTGTCCGTGGGCTTCCAGCCACGCAAGTGTCTCGGTGGCGGGATTGGTGAGGAGTTGTGTGCCATAGACGATGAGCAGCAACGCACCTTCGGGTTTGCGCCAGCCGATCCAGGCGATGAGACCGACGAACAGTGCCGCAGAAACGATGAAGCGTGCGGTGATCGTGGTGCCGAGCACGGTGGATTGATCACTGCCGGGTTTCATCAACTCGCGCACGGTGTAGCGGGCGAAGCCGAGTTCACCGACGCTCAGCAAGATCGAAACGAGCGCCATGGCGACGGCGATCTGGCCGAATCCGCTGCCGCCGAGATGACGTGCGAGCGCACAGGTGAGCGCGAGGCTCAACAACAGGCGTGCCATGCGCAGCGTCGTCGCCAGCGAGAGCGTTTTGAGGATGTGACTGCCTGCGACCATGAAGGACGCGAGTGGCGGGCGTTAAGCTGCCGTGAAGCTTTGCTCCGCGACATCGCAGAGGAGATGCCCGATGAGGAGGTGGCATTCCTGGACGCGTGCGGTGATTGCGGACGGAGCTTTGAAGCTGAGTTTGGCTTCAGCGGCACAGTCCGCACCTTTTTCGCCCGTGAAAGCGATGGTGACGCAGCCGCGATTGTTGGCGGCTTGAAGCGCGAGAAGGACGTTTTTACTCGTGCCGGAGGTTGAGATGCCGAGGACGACATCACCGGGCTGGGCAAGCGCTTCGATCTGACGCGAGAAGACGGTGTCGTAGCCGAAGTCATTACTGTGCGCCGTGAGGATCGAAGTGTCGGTGGTCAAAGCGAGTCCGGCGAGAGGGGGACGATTGATGCGGTAACGTACGACGAGTTCAGCGGCGAGATGCTGCGCGTCGGCGGCGCTGCCTCCGTTGCCGAAGAAGATGATTTTTTTGCCGTTTCGCAGCGCGGTAAGCCAAGCTTCGGCCAGCGGGGCGATTTGATCACTCATCGCACTGAGTTTGGCGATGGCGTCTTGATGCTCGCTGAGGTGCGTTTTGAAAAGGGAGGGAAAATCGGTGCTCATGTTATGAGAAAGCTGCAAGAAGCTCGTCGGGCGTCAACGTGGCGGTGCCGAGCTTGCCGACGACGATGCCGCTGGCGTGGTTGGAGATTTCGGCAGCGTCTTGAAGTGTGAAGCCTGCTGCGAGGGCGAGTGTGAGTAGGGCGATGGCAGTGTCGCCTGCGCCGGAGACATCGAAGACTTCACGCGCACGCGTTGGAATGTGATGCGGAGCTTTGTCACGTTCAAAAAGCATCATGCCGTGTTCGCCGAGTGTGACGAGTACGCTGGCTACATTCCATTTGGCAAGCAGGACGCGGCCGACTTCGAGGAGTTCTTTGTTTTCGAGCGGAGCTTCGGGCAGCAGGTGGTCTTCGAGGCCGGCGGCGGCAAAGGCTTCGAGGCGATTCGGCTTCACGAGCGAAACGCCGGCCCACGGGAGAGGATTGCGTGGTGAAGGATCGACGGTGACGATGAGTTTGTGCTCAGCGGCGATCTTGGCGATCAACTGCATGAGCGGTGTCGTGACAAAGCCCTTGCCATAGTCCTCGAGGATGATGGCGTCGAGATTCGGTGCCATTTGGCGCAGGCGCTTGTCGATCTCGGCGAGTTCGTCATCGGTCAGCGGTAATAATTTTTCGCGGTCAACGCGAACGATCTGCTGCTGACGGGCAGAGACGCGAGCCTTGGAGATCGTGGGGAGTGTTGCGTGAATGAGCAGCGGAGCGGGATCGACTTGGTCTTCGATCAGGAGTGCGCGCAGCTTGTCGGCGGCCATATCTTTGCCGACGCGACCCATGAGATGGGTGTGAGGCGAGAAGGGTGAGATGTTACGAGCGACGTTGGCGGCACCACCAGGATAGAATTCTTCTCTCGTCACCTCGACTATCGGCACCGGTGCCTCCGGCGAGATGCGGCGGACGTGGCCCCAGATGAAGTGATCGAGCATCACGTCTCCGATGACGAGGATGCGGCACTTGGCGAGGCTGCCGAGACAGTTACGGGTAAAGTTCATTGTTTGCGGCGCTCGCGCACGGCGGCGGCGAGTTCGTCGAGCATCTGCGCGGTGGTGTCCCAGGAAACGCAGGCGTCAGTGATGCTTTGACCGTAGGTGAGCTGCTGGCCGAGCTTGGTGTCCTGGCGGCCTTCCACGAGATGACTTTCGATCATGACGCCGGTGATAGCTTGGCTGCCAGCGCTGATTTGTTCGGCGATGGAGGCGGAGGCAATGGGCTGCTTGCGGTAGTCCTTGAGGCTGTTGCCGTGACTGCAATCAACCATGACGCTGGCGGGCAGGCCGCGTGCGGTGAGCTGATCAGCGACGGTCTTAATCGAAGCCGCGTCGAAATTCGTGCCACCTTTACCGCCGCGCAGGATGACGTGGCAGGCGTTGTTGCCTTTGGTGTTCACGATGGCAGCGACACCATCTTTGGTGACGGAAAGGAAGCAGTGCTGGCCTTTGGCGGCTTCGATGGCATCAAGCGCGACTTGAATGCCGCCGTCGGTGCCGTTCTTGAAGCCGACGGGCATGGACAAACCTGAAGCAAGCTGGCGATGCACCTGGCTTTCGGTGGTGCGAGCACCAATCGCGCCCCAGACAACGACGTCCGCAATGTACTGCGGTGTGATGACGTCGAGAAACTCGGTGCCAGCGGGAATGCCGCGCTTGGTGAGCTTAAGGAGCAGGTCACGCGCTCCACGCAGGCCGCTGTTGATGTCGAACGTGCCGTCGAGATGCGGATCGTTAATAAAACCCTTCCAGCCGACGGTGGTGCGCGGTTTTTCAAAATAGACGCGCATGACGATCTCAAGATCGGCGCTGTGCTTCTGTCGTGCTGCGATGATGTGCTGGGCGTATTCGAGCGCGGACTTGGTGTCGTGGATCGAGCAGGGACCGACGACGACGAGCAGGCGATCATCCTTCAGGGTCAGGATCGCCTCGGCACGCTTGCGCGAGTCTTCGATGAAGGCGGATTCAAGCTCTCCCAGCTTGAACTCGTGCATGAGCAGGGCTGGTTGAATGAGAGGGAGGATTTCAGCGACGCGAAGGTCGTCAGTGGGATGCGATTGGCTCACGGAAAAATGGGGGCGGAAAACGGGCGTGCAGGATGGAGGATTCTGGCCGGTAGGAAACCGAAAGTTGCGAGTTTTCCGGGCAAGGCGGACTTTTGGTCACGCTGCCGCCCTTGGTGCCCAAAGTTTAGGCACCACCGCGAATCGATGGAATTGAGATGCGCACAGGACGCGGGCATGAGGGGCCAGACGTGGGTAGCCACGCATAGTCGATATACCAATTACGGAAATTTGGCATGCTGCGGGTATTTTAGCAAAGCTAAATATCAGGTTCATTGCCTTGCCATTGAGTTTGTAAGGCTAGCAGTGAAAACAAAAAGGGGGCGGACTCGCGTCCGCCCCCGAATGGGTTCATGAGTTGGGAAACTCTTTGTTACGACAGATCTTCGCCCACTGCATAGCGGGTGAAGCGGCGCACAATGAGGTTTTCGCCCAACTCGGTGATCTTGCCTTTGATCAGGTCCCGAACGGTGATGTCCGGATTCTTGATGAAGGCTTGTTCAAGGAGGCAGTTGTCGGCGTAGAATTTCTCCATTTTGCCGTCCACGATCTTGTCCACGATGTTGGCGGGCTTGCCTTTGACGAGTTCGGCACCGATTTCGCGCTCTTTGGCGACGAGATCAGCAGGAGCGTCTTCGCGCTGGAGGAAGCGTGGGTTTGAGGCGGCGATGTGGAGGGAGATATCCTTCACGAGCGCTTGGAAGTTTTCGTTGCGGGCAACGAAGTCGGTTTCGCAGTTCACTTCGATGAGGACGCCGATGCGGCCAGCCATGTGGATGTAGGAGGCGATGATGCCTTCCTTCGTCTGGCGGTCGGCCTTTTTCTCGGCCTTGATGGTGCCTTTTTTGCGGAGGATGGTTTCAGCTTTTTCGAGGTCGCCTTCGGCTTCCTTGAGGGCAGCTTTACATTCCATCATGCCTGCGTTGGTCTTTTCACGCAGTGTCATGACGAGTTTAGCGGAGATTTCAGCCATGGGTCAGTTTGGAAGGGGTGAAAGATTACTTTTTCGCTTCGGCGGTGGCAATGATGACGGGATCGATCAGCTTCTGCAGGATGATGCGGATGGAGCGGATGGCGTCGTCGTTGGCGGCGATAGGATAGTCGATGATAGTCGGGTCAGCGTTGGTATCGACGAGGGCAACGATCGGGATTTTCAGGCGGCGGGATTCATGCACGGCGATGTGCTCGCGGGCGGAATCGACGATGACAACAGCGTCAGGGATCTTGCCCATGTGACGGATGCCGCGCAGGTTGCGCTCAAGCTTGATGCGCTCGCGGTTGAGGCTGGCAAGCTCCTTCTTGGACATGAGCTTGACCTCAGGCTTGTTGTCGATGTCTTCAAGGTAGTTGAGACGGGCGATGCTTTTCTTGATCGTCTCCATGTTGGTGAGCGTGCCGCCCAGCCAGCGATGATTGACGTAGAACTGGCCGCAGGCTTCGGAGGCCTGTTTCACAGCTTCTTGCGCCTGACGTTTGCAGCCAACGAAGAGGATTTTTTTGCCTTTGCGGGCGAGGTCTGAGAGGAATTCAGCGGCCTTGTCGATCTGTTTGACGGTCTCCTCAATGTTGAGGATGTAGATCTGGTTTTTCTTGTCCATGATGAATGGCTTCATCTTGGGATTCCAGCGTTTGGTCTGATGTCCGAAATGGACTCCGGCTTCGACGAGCTCGGCGAGGATCTGTGTTGACATGTATTTAGGATGAGATGCCTGTCTTCCGCACGTTCTGAGGGCAAAACGCTCAGCCGCGAGGGCTGATCCGGTTGATCGGGCTTGAGGTTGAACCCTTTGACCTGACCAAAATGGCCCGGCAAAAGGGGCGCGATGTTACCGGCAAGCTCTGCTGCGGCAAGCGGTTTTTCGCGCCTGAAGCGTCATTCGAGCCGCCCAGATGTCGGCGCACGCAAGGCGGGCAGATCAATCAGGATGTTGGCGCTGCGCATCAAGGTTTCGCCCACGAGGAGCGTGTCGGCTCCGGCTTCGGCGAGACGCATCGCGTCAGCGGGCGTTTTGATGCCGCTCTCGGCGACGAGGATGATATCGTCCGGCACTTCCTCGGCGAGCAGTTCGGTGGTGGCTAGATCGACAGTGAAACTCTTCAAATTGCGGTTGTTGACGCCGATGATGCGGGCATTCGTGGCGAGGGCGCGTTCGAGTTCGGGCAGGTTGTGAACTTCGACGAGGGCATCGAGTTGGAAGGTATGGGCTACTTCGAGGAGGTGTTCCAGCGTGGGTTGATCAAGGGCGGCGACGATAAGTAGGATGGCATCGGCCCCAGCGACGACCGCCTCGAAGATCTGGGCCTCGTGAATGATGAAATCTTTGCGCAGGCAGGGGATATCAAGCTGCTCACGGATGAGCGTCAGGTAATCGAGTCGTCCCTGGAAGTATTTCTCGTCCGTGAGCACGGAGATGGCACTGGCGCCGGCCTTTTCATAGCCGCGGGCGATGGTGAGCGGGTCAAAGTCCGCAGCGATGGTTCCGGCGGAGGGCGAGGCACGTTTCACCTCAGCGATGATGCTCAGGCGCGTGGGATCGGCGCGCAGGGCATCATAGAGAGAGCGCACATCGTCGCGCAGGGCAGCGGCGGCGCGGAGTTTTTCCGTGCGAGGCAGCAGGCGTTGCAGTTCAGTATGCTTATGGGCGATGATTTCGTCCAGCTTGTTCATGGGGCGCGCATGGTGGCGGCAATGAGACGTTCCGCAACCTTCGCGTGACATGAAAACGATCCGCTTTGCAAAAGACGGAGGTGCCAGGGAACCGCGACATGGACAGGCAGGCTGCCGTTGCTTCCGTCAGGACCTGGCGGGGTTCGCAAGCTGAACATCCGCGGCCCCTGACGCCGACTGTTCTAGCCGCAGGCCCCTTCCGGCACAAGCAGGATTCCACCTCGGCGGCAAAATGCTCGAAAATTGGTGTTGTCGAAAGGCGCTGCTTCCGGTAAAAATCACGTTCTAATTCTCAAATTCGCATCCGTATGGTCTGGAAAATCCTCTCTGCTCTCTCCGCCGTCTGCCTCGGCACCGCCTGCTATTTTGCCTGGGCCAATCAAAAAACGCTCGTTGAAGAGCGCAAACGCGAGACCTACGCCAAGGCCAACTCCGAGGAACTGAAAGCGCACATCGCTCAAGCTGAAGAAGCGAAGAAGAATCGCGAAACACAGCTTGCGGCAGCCAATACGGAACTCGAAACAACCAAGACTTTGGTAGTGGATACTGCGGCTAAGGCCCAAGCCAAGGAGCAGGAGTTGGCTGTTGTGAAGACGCAACTCGATCAGATTACCAAGATCGTGAATGATCAGGAAAAGCAGATCGCCGAGGCCGGCGACATTGAGGGGCTGCTGGCGCAGATCGCATCTATTAAGAAAGACCGTGCCGAGGCGGAGGCTGCACTCACCAATCAGAGTCAGCATCTCGCCACCGCTCAAGAAACAGTTAAAAACCTGACCGACGCCGCCAAGGCAGCCGAAGAACGCGAGACTCGGGGCCGTCGCGGCATCGTGGATGATGATTTCACCGCGAAAGTTGCGCAATCCTACACGGACTGGGGCTTCGTGGTGCTTAATAAAGGCAATGGCGGTGGCGTGTTTGCCAACGCCGACCTTGAAGTGAAGCGCGGCAAAGAAATCGTCGCCAAGCTCAAGGTGCGCAACGTTGAGCAGAACTCTTCTGTGGCTGATCTGGTCAAAGGCAGTCTGGCGGAAGGTGAGCACCTTCGTCCTGGCGACCTCGTGGTTGCTTCCGCAGAGCAGAGTGCCAAGGCTGACAAAGGCCCTGCCGCCGGTGCTGCTGCTGCGCCTGCCGCAGCAGGCGCTGCTCCTGCCGCCGCTCCTGGAGGTGCCGCCCCCGCTGCCGCTCCTGCCATGGGGGCCGATCCCTTTGGTGCTCCTGCTGGTGGCGGCATGGCCCCTGCCGCACCCGCCGCTGCCCCGGCGATGGGAGCTGATCCTTTTGGCGCACCAGCCGCCGCACCTGCACCCGCTGCCGCCCCTGCCATGGGAGCCGCCGATCCTTTTGGTGCTGCGCCCCCAGCCGCGCCGCCTGCAGCTGGCGCACCAGCCACGCCGCCCCCCAGCACTGCGGATCCCTTTGGTGCTGCTCCTCCAGCCAAACCTTGATCTCGGCCTGAATCTTCTTTTGTAACGATCCTCGACCCCTTTTCCCCATGACCAAAGTCCTCTTCATTCTCAGCGCCGTTGTGATCCTCATCGCCAGTTTCTTTGCCTATCAAAACGGGCGTGAGTTTGCCACGGTGCGCACCAACATCTCAGCGATCAATGCCGGCATCGTTGGCGAAAAGCAGACGGAAAAAAAGGTGGTTGCGACAGTGGGTCAGTTGGTTGCCGACATCACCCGTGTGCAAGGTGAGTTTGATGTCGAGGCTGAAAAGCTGAAGGCGCAAAAAAACAAGCTGGCCCAAGCTGAAAGCGAAACTACGCGCACGGAGGCGGAGCGGGATGCCAAGGACAAAAAGAAGCAGGAACTGGCCGTTAAACTCGAAAAATTGCCCAAGGACGTCAAGCCTGAGAACATTGCGGAAGACATCAATCGCATGAAGAAGGAAAAGCTTGAGTTAGAAGGTCAGGCTGAAGCCAAGAAGAAAGAGGTGGCCGCCGAGGAGGAGAAAATAGCTGGTGTGCAGAAGCGTCTAGATGAGGTGACTCATAAAATCGAGGAACGCCGCAAAAACTTTGAGCGCAATAGCCTGACCTCCCGAATCGTTGCCGTAAACTATGACTGGGGCTTCGTTGTGATCGATGCTGGCAAGACAACCGGCCTCACTCAGGACACCAAGCTGATCGTTACCCGTGGGGCACTGACGGTGGGTAAGGTCAGCGTCATGGCCGTCGAAGGCGGCAACACCATGGCCAGCATCGTGCCGGATGCCGTGGTCAACGGTCAGGTCATCATGCCGGGAGACCGTGTGATCCTCGAAAACTTGGTGCAGAACTGAGCCGAGCCTGTATTGACTACGACGATGAAAACACGTCTGCTCAAACTTCTCCTTCTAGCGGTAATCGCTCCTTGTGCATTCGTTTCCTGCGCATCTAATGAGCCGCAGCGCAAAAAAGTTGTCGGTCCAGATGGCAGCCAGTTTAGCAGTCTTCCTTGGAATCGTCCGCGCTCTTGGGAGGGCAATGCCCGCTATGGCAACATGATGCCGGGCAGCCGCTGATCAGACGGTCGGCTCCAACAGCGCCTCACCATCCGCCGTTTTCACCACACGGTAAAAGCACGTAGCTCGTTTTGTATGGCAGCAGCCGCCCCCACGCTGTTTGACTCGTAGCACGAGCGCGTCTTGATCGCAGTCCGTGCGAATTTCGATGATCTCCTGAAACTCGCCACTGGTCGCGCCTTTGTGCCAGAGTTCGTTGCGGCTGCGGCTCCAGTACACCGCTTGGCCGAGTTCCAGCGTCAGTTTAAGGCTCTGCTCATTCATGTAGGCCAGCATCAGCGGAGCACCACTTTCCGCATCCACCGCCATCGCCGGCATCAGGCCATGCTCATCAAACTTCGGGGCAAATAGCAACCCTTCTTCGATGGCGTGCTTCGACTCACGGGCGGCGAACGAGATGGGGGCGGAGGCGGACATGGGAGGCCCATGCTAGCGGCACATTCCCACCGTGCAACCGGCGGCTCACCGTCGCAGCGCGAGGATCAGTTCATCCAGTTTGCTCGCGATGGCCTGCACCTCACCCACGGTGGGTGGATCGCTCACGGTCATGACCAGCGTGTTCACCCCGTTGCTGTTGTTGCTGGTGCCATTGATCGCGCTGTTGAGTTGCATCGTCGTCACCTCACCCGGTGAACCCTGCGGACCGCTGCCGCCGTCGTTGCCGTTGAAGCCACGCGGGATTCCAAACTGAAAGCGCACGTTGTTGCCATCAAAGCTGGTCTGCACCGTCGCGTTCTCGCCGGGATTCAGCGTCGTCACGCTGTCCACGAGGGCATTGGCAAACGGTGGGCCTTGCGCTCCGGTTGCGCCCTGCGGGCCATCGTTGCCGTTGGACCCATTGCTGCCCGGATTTCCCGCCGCGCCATCATTACCCGTGAAGCCTCGCGGGAGGTTGAAAATCAGCCGCACGGCATTGCCATCGAAGATCGTCTGCACTGAGGCGGGATCATTCGGGTTCAGCATGTTCACGCCATCAACGATGAAGTTGGTGAACGGCGGGCCTTGCCCACCATCGCTGCCGTTGCTGCCATTCGTGCCGTCATTCCCGCGTGGAATCCCGAAGGTGAAGCGCACACTCGCGCCGTCAAAACTCGTCTGCACCGTGGCGTTGTCTCCGGGATTCAAGGTGCTCACGCCATCGACGATGAAGCTCGTGATGGGCGTGGGACTTGCGCCATCCTGCCCGCGTGGGATGCCGAAGGTGAAGCGCACATTCGCCCCATCCCAGCTCACGCTGGCCTGCGCGGCATCGCCGGGATTCAGCGTGTTCACGCCATCCATGACTGCGCCAGTCACACTCGTCCCATCATTCCCCGGCGGCCCCTGCGGGCCGACCGGCACGGCATCAATGAGCGCCTTGAGGCCGTTGAGTTGTGCACGCACCTGCGCCGAGGAGTTCGGCGAATTCGCGGCGGGGATGTTGGGATCGAAGGGCATGGCATGGATGTGGAAGTTTACTGTTGTTGACGATGGTTGACGGTTGTTGGCAGTGGTTTGGTAAAACAACGGTCAACGGCGCGCAGCGCCCTCAACGATTACCAACCACCGCCAACGCTCGCGCAGCGAGCCATCACGTCACCACCACGCTGACCATGGGGCTTGGCGGTGCGTCACCGCCGTCGTTGTAGGCGATGGCTTTCATCTGCACGGTCACGCCGGGCGCGAAGCCGGAGAGCGTCTTCTCCAGACCATCGGTCGTGCCAGCGCTGCTGAAGTCGTCGTCCACACCGACGATCTTCTTCACCAGACGCGTGCCACCCATGCGGGTGCTGTAAGGCCACTCCGCATGAAGCTTCCCGCCGCCTTGCGCGGTGAGCGTGAGGGTGGCGATGGCCTCGGGTGCCACGGGCGTGGCGGGGATGTTGAGACCAAAGGCCGTGTAGCGCGCATCGTCATCGGCCAGCAGCGTATCGAGTTCGTCGATCAGGCCGCGCACGCGTTTGCGCAGGGTTTGAATGGCGGTTTTATAGACGGCCTTCTGGGTGGTGATGTTGGTTTCGGCGGTGTTGAGTTCCTGGCGGGCATCGCTCACGGCGGTGTGGGCGGCGGCGCACAGGGCAGCGGTGGCCTCCATGTCCACGCTTTCAGCGGTGGGATTGGCGGTGAAGTAGTTCTTCTGCGCCATCAGCAGGGTGAAGCGCAGATTCTGGCTGTCTGGAATCGAGGTGCTCTGGCCGGGCCAGCCGGCGGCGTCCCAACTGGCATTGAAGCCCGTGCCAAAGAGCTTCACATTGCGCAGGCGGCAGTTTTTCAGCACGGCGGTGCCAGCGGCGTCCGCCGCCAGCAGGAGGTCGTGCTTGCTGTCCCGCGTCACGCGGGCGGTGGCCAGGGCCATTTTGGCGGCCTGGGTGGCGGTGATGGCGGCACGGATGACCGCCTCGGTGTTTTGTTTGATGTTGATGCTCACCTCATGCAGGTGGCAGCCATCGGCGAGGTCTTCAGCGAGGGCGCAGACGACATCGTCGTCGTCAGGAGTTGGGTTGGAGGCCATGATGTGGGTGTTGCGTTTGCGTGGTTTGGTTGGCAGGGGTTGGAAAATCGGTATCGAAGGCGAATCCCAGGTGGATGAATCCCAGGACCCCTCATCCCAGTTCGGCGGCATGGCTGGGAGAGGTGGGCAGAGGTGAAGCCTTGGGGAAGAGGCGTGTTGGCGTGCTGAAAATCAGCCTGATCCATGGGCAAAGCCGGCTCCGCATTCCAGCACCCACAGTGGTTGAAGACTGGGGGAGACTCCTGCGAGGTCGAACCAGCGTGGTTCGAGGGGTGGCCACTTCACTCAGGTGCTCAACCAGTCTGGTCGAAGACCTGGCCGCTTGGTCCAGGTGCCCAACCAGAGTGGTTGGGCAGGTCAGCACTTTCCCCCAGAGGCTGACCAGAGTGGTTGGCGGGGTCAGGCCGTTGCTCCACTGCCTGACCAGACTGGTTGAAGCCACCGATAAACTCCCCTGGTGTCCAACCAGAGTGGTTAGAGGGCTGACCACTTTAGCCAGATGCCTGACCAGAGTGGTCGAAGGCTGGGGGACTCTCCCTTGCTGCTCAACCACTCTGGTTGAGCGCACCGGCACCCGCCCTGCGGCACGGCCCAGTGCGAGGCCGCTGTGGCCGGGACGGTTGCCATTGAAAAGGAAAGTCGTCAGGTGCATGGGGGCCGATTCTGCCACCGCCGCCGCCTCGCGCTAGGGGTACGGGAGTTCCCCTCAGGCTGGCCCGTTCATTGCTGGTACAGAGGCCGCTGCCGCAGCACCAGCAACGCCAGTTGCAGCAGGCCCACGATGTCCAGGCGCAGGCCATTGCACCAGCGCACCAGGGTGAAGAGCGTCAGTTGCATCAGCTCCTGCTCCAGCTTGCGCAGTTGGGGCCGCTTGATCCCGCTGCGTGCTTCCAGCGCATGCAGGGAGAGGTGCTGGCGGTCACGCACCGCCCGCATGAGCCGCAGCAGCGTGCGGTTGAGCCGTGCTTCATCCACCGGTCCGGACCAGCGGAGCAGTTTTTCCTGCGCGGCAGTCCGCGTGCGCAGCGTGCGCTTCAAACGAGTCGTCTTCATGAGTTCGTATGGGTTGGTTAGGCCGCGACCTTCCCATCACCGGCTCAATTTGGCTATTGGCAGAACTGCCAATACGGACCCGAAAAATGCGGTGAGAGCATCCTGCATTGTCAGTTGCAAGTCGGCTCTTTCGTCGCAGCCTACGGGCGGTCATCTAGGGCCAGCACCGCATGGGCGGAGCCGGTGTACTGCTTGCGTTCCTTGCACACGCTTTCGGATCATCCCTCACGCATTCATCCTCATAAAGACACTCCTCTGCCGCATGCTAAGCCTCATGGCTGTGACCACGGGTGTGTTAGCTGCCTCAGATGCGGTGCCAAAGGGACTGGCGAAGGCTGACTGGACCAGCATCCGCGCTGCTTATGAGGCGGGGCGACATGCGTTTCAGCCGGTTGAGGGCGGATGGCAGGCACGCAATCCGGGGCAGCAGTGGACGACGAAATTCGATGGGCGCGGTTTTGTCGCTGAGCCAAAGGGAGGCGGTTGGCAGTGGGGGTTGGAGTTAAAGAGCTACGGCTTCGCGGGTAGCGAGCGCGCCATCGACGGCCAGCCTGCCGTCAAAGCGGCGGGGCAGCGGCTCAGTTATCAGTGGGATGCGACGGTGCAGGAGTGGTGGGTGAATGACACTCGCGGGCTGGAGCATGGCTTCACGCTGCGCGAGCGACCTCATGCGGGTGCTGATGAGGCGGCTCCGTTGCAGTTTGATCTGGCGGTGCGCGGCACGTTGAAACCACAGACCGCGCCGGATGGCCTGGGCGTGGCGTTTCGGGATGCTGCGGGAGCGCTGGTGCTGAACTACGCCGGGCTGAAAGTGTGGGATGCGGATGGCAAGGTGCTGCCCTCTCACTTCGCAGCGGCACCTGCCGGTGTGCGCTTGCTGGTGGACGAGCGCGGCGCACGCTACCCGCTGACCATCGACCCCATCGCGCAGCAGGCGTATTTGAAGCCCGCCGCCTTCGGCACCACGCAGGTAAATGACCAGTTCGGCGGCGCGGTGGCCGTGTCGGGAGATACGGTGGTAATCGGTGCTCGTTTGGAGGACAGCAGTACCACGGGTGTGAACAGCACACCTAATGACGACGGCACTGCCGCCGATGCCGGTGCGGCCTACGTCTTCGTACGCAACGGGACGACGTGGAGCCAGCAGGCTTATCTCAAGCCCGTTGCTATCGGCACCACGCAGACAGGTGACCAGTTCGGCATTTCAGTGGCCGTGTCGGGCGATACGGTGGTTGTCGGGGCAACCCTGGAGAACAGCAGCACGACGGGCGTGAACAGCACGCCCGACGAGAGCGCCAGCGGTGCCGGGGCGGCCTACGTCTTCGTACGCAGCGGGACGGTGTGGACGCAGCAGGCTTATCTCAAGCCCGCCGCCGTCGGCACCACGCAGGTAAATGACGTGTGCGGCTGCGCGGTGGCCGTGTCGGAAGATACGGTGGTAATCGGTGCTCGTTTGGAGGACAGCAGTTCCACGGGCGTGAACAGCACGCCCAACGAGAGCGCCAGCTCGTCCGGTGCGGCCTACGTCTTCGTACGCAACGGGACGACGTGGAGCCAGCAGGCTTATCTCAAGCCCGTTGCTATCGGCACCACGCAGACAGGTGACCAGTTCGGCATTTCAGTGGCCGTCTCGGGCGACACGGTGGTCGTCGGGGCTAATGGTGAGGACAGCAGCACGACGGGGGTGAACAGCACGCCCAACGAGAGCGCCAGCTCGTCCGGTGCGGCCTACGTCTTCGGACGCAGCGGGACGGTGTGGACGCAGCAGGCTTATCTCAAGCCCGGTGCTGTCGGCACCACGCAGGCGGGGGATAACTTCGGCACTTCGGTGGCCGTGTCGGGCGACACAGTGGTCGTCGGGGCTAATGGTGAGGATAGCAGCACGACGGGCGTGAACAGCTCGCCTAATGACGTCGGCTCTGCCAATACTTCCGGCGCTGCCTACATCTTCAAACGCAACGGGACGACGTGGAGCGAGCAGGCATATCTCAAGCCCGCCGCCGTCGGCACCACACAGGCGGCGGATGCTTTCGGCCGCTCGGTGGCCGTGTCGGGCGACACAGTGGTCGTCGGGGCTAATGGTGAGGATAGCAGCACGTTGGGCTTGAACAGCACGCCCGACGAGAGCGCCAGCTCGTCCGGTGCGGCCTACGTCTTCGGACGCAGCGGGACGGTGTGGACGCAGCATGTTTATCTCAAGCCCGTTGCTATCGGCACCACGCAGACAGATGACCTGTTCGGCATTTCGGTGGCCATGTCGGGCGACACAGTGGTCGTCGGGGCTAATGGTGAGGATAGCAGCACTATGGGCGTGAACAGCTCGCCCGACGAGATCTCGAGTGGTGCCGGTGCGGCCTATATCTTTGCCGTCCGTATTCCCACAATCACGGACATCATGGATCAAAGCATCAGCGTGAACACCCTGACCAATAGCCTGCCATTCATCATTGACGGGGCAGGAACACCTCTAGACTCACTCACCGTTAGTGGCACTTCTTCCAATCAAGCGCTGGTGGTCGACGGGAACATCTTCCTTGGCGGCAGTGGGGCCAGCCGCACCGTGACGGTGGTTCCTGAGACCAACCAGATTGGCAGCACCACGATCACCGTGATGGTGAGTGATGGATTACTCACGGGCACGGACACGTTTGTGGTGACGGTCCTGGGGGCTGATATTGCGGTGGAGCAGCCCTTCAATAGTAACATTGCCGATGGGGGGACAAAGAGCTTCGGCAGCGTGACGGTGGGCGCGAACAGCAGTCTGAACTTCGTCATCAAGAACACTGGCAACGCCAACCTTACGGGACTGACGATCTCCCAAGATGGCGTCGATGCAGGTATGTTCACGGTCACAGCGAACCCCACGGCACCGGTGGGCGGCCCGAACGGAACAACGGCTTTCACGGTGCGGTTTGCTCCGACGAGTGTCGGACTCAAGACTGCGGCGATCCACATCGCCAGCAATGACCCTGATGAGAGTCCCTTTGACATCACACTCACGGGCGGGCCGCCTGCGGTGCCGGAAATCGCTGTGGAGCGCTCTTCGGTAAACATCGCCGATGGTGGGAGCGTGGGTTTCGTGACCGCTACGGTGGGCAGTCCTGCGGATGTCGTCTTCACGGTGAGGAACACGGGCACCGCCCCGCTGGCACTGACCGGCACACCAGTGGTGGTCGTGGGAGGTACGGATGCAGCGCTCTTCAGCGTGATTTCGCCACCGGCCTCTGCCCTGGGTGCAGGAGACAGCACAACCTTCATCGTGCGGTACACCCCCATAGACAGCAGCACCAAGACAGCGACTCTTTCGCTCGCGAACAACGACGCGGATGAGAACCCTTTTGACATCAACCTTACCGGCGCAGTGTTGAGTTTCACCGCCGACACGGACGGAGATGGATTCAGCGATGCCTCAGAGTTGCAAATGGCTGCGTTAGGCTATGACTGGCAGGTAATGCAGACGGCGCTGGTGAATACCTACACCTCAAACGCAAACGGACTGGGATATTACACAGCAGCGCAGGTGCAGGCGCTCAACATAGACGTGCCGCTGATTCAGCGGGATGGGTTGGGCCAGTTCAAGCTGATCATTGGGGTGAAAAAGAGCACCGACCTCATCCTCTTCAACCCCTTCCCCATGAACCAACCCGGAATGACGACGGTGATCAACGGCGAAGGCAAACTTGAGTTTCAGTTCACCGTGCCGGACAACGCGGCCTTCTTCCGCTTGCAGGCGCAGTAGCAGGAAAGGCTCAGCAGTCGATAGTGGACGCAAGCAAGGGCCGGGGGTCGATTCTTGACAGAGGCTCCTGCTTTCTGACCCTAGCCGTCCTGTTTGGGCACACTGGGCCGTCAAGACATCCCCGGCAGAGGAGCAGCGCGCGCTCTGCGTGCCTCCGCTCTAAATGAACCCACGTGCCAACCCACTTGGGAAATTTGAAACCAGACCAGATTCCTTCTGCGCCGGGCTGCGCTGTTGATGCGCCTGCTCCGCCATGGGTTGATTCAGCCGCCGCCTCATTTCCCCGGAAACACCGGCAGCACCTGCTTGAGGATGCCGGTGCCGGTTTTGAGGCCGTTTTCGAGGATGCCGCCCGCACCTTCCATGACCTTGCCGGGGAGTTTGGTGGCTTCTTCGCCAAGGACGGGCTTGAGCAGTTCGGTGCCTTGGTTGAGCACCTGGGCTGGACTGTCGAGCAGCAGGGACATGCCAGCGGCACCGATCAAGCGTGAACTGAGATCTTCCTGTGGGGCGTCGATGGTACCGGCAATGCGGACATGCGTCCATTGCAGGCCGGGCGGGCCAGTGGGATTCGTCTCCACGAAGACGCGGCTACTGGCGCCGGGAATGCTGCTCAAGGTTTCGGGCGTGACGCCGACCATGAGATCGCCTGACACATTGCGGCCTTGAAAAACGAGCGCGCCTTCGATGCGCAGGAGGCCGTTGGACTGCACGATGATATGCTCGATGCGCAAAGCGTCGCCCTGGGGCCGAACGGTGGCACTGCAAAGGTCGAGCACGAGCCGCTTGAAGCGGTGGGTGTTGGTATAAGTGACGAGTTTATCGAGAATGGGCAGCCCTTGCAGCGCACCATTTTTGAGGACGACGTCGGCCTTCCAGGCGGGCGGGGTGTTGCGTGCGCCGGAAAACTCGAGATCACCCTCGATCTTGCCGGAGAGGCGCTGTTGCCAGGTAGCATCGAGAAATTCATCCAGCGGCACGGCCGTGGCATGCATAAAGGTCTGCCAAGTGCCGGTTTCAGGTTTCAAGGAGCCGCGGAGGGTTGCCTCGGAGCCTTGCTTCCAGCGCAGGGTGGCGTTGCTGAGCAGTAGCTGCTCGCGGCTAAGGCGTAGCGTGGCCTGGGTAAGGTCGAGCTTGAGCGGTTCTTTTTGCTGCGAGGGTTGGAGGGGTGTTTGCAACGTGCCGCCATTCAGTTTGGCAGGCGCGGATTTTTCACCACTGCTCCATGCACCGAGATGCAGCCGGGTCTCGTCGATTTTCCAACCGCTCTGTTCGAATGAGAAACGCAGCACGTCAAAGCCGCCGATCTCGGTCTTGGTGGGGATATAGCGCCGGAGGAAGGACGGCACGGATTCGTTCTCCGCTGCGGATTCGACTTGGGCGGTAGATTCCGCCTCTAGGGTGTCACCCATGGCGGCTTTCGTGCGACGCAGCGCGAGTTCATCTGCCCCAGCTTCCTGAATGCTCCATGAGCCTTGACGAATGGCACCGAAATCAAGCGCGGCACGCAGACCGCCTGCCTCGACGCTCCAGCCACCACCTGTTTCCAACGATAGATCGGTGAGCGTGGCGGTGTCGTCGTTCCAGATGATCGGCGCAAGGCGTGCTGTGCCACCGAGCTTCGCGACAATCATTTCCTCGGCTTTTTGATGAAACTCATCTTTGCGCAGGTAGGAGCGGATATACCCGGTGACCAGCGTGGGCGCGAGAAGCATCAGCATCACGCCGCTGATAAGGAGCAGTCCCACGAGCACCCACAGCCAACGCATGGGTGAGGCGGGGCGTCGGCTGGCGCTGGGGCGGGTGCGGCGTTGCATTTTGTGGGTAGGGTTGAATTTTTTCATCGCCAGAGCGGCTGTCTCCGGCCTAATTTCAGTTTCTTATTTAACCTCTATGCTGAAAGCACTCAACGTCTGTCTTGAAGTCGATGGTCCGGGCGAGCCGGGACCGAACAACTCGCTGTTTCTGCTGCGAGAGGTGAATTTCAATGTGCCGCCAGCGCATCTGGTGGCGATCGTGGGGCCGTCGGGTTGCGGTAAGACGACGCTGCTCAAGGTGATCACTGGTATCCTGCAGCAGACCGCTGGTGAGCTGCACTGGGACGGCCGTGACCTGAGCAACGAGGAGGATCTGCATCCTGGCGATCTCGGTTATGTGCCGCAGTTCAGCGTGGCCTATGATCTACTGACGGTGGAGGAAAGCATCGCCAGCGCCATGACCTTGCGTACGCAACTGGCGGGCACCGAGGATTTCATTCCAGCACTGGATCACATTCTCGAAGTGACCGGACTCACGCATCTGGCGGACCGTCAGGTGAAGGTGCTTTCAGGTGGACAGAAGCGCCGCTTAGGTCTCGCGCTGGAACTTGTCACCGATCCATGCCTGTTGCTCTGCGACGAAGTTACAAGTGGTCTTGATCCGAAATCGGAACGTGAGATCACCGATCTGCTGCGCGTGCTCTCGCGCGGACATCCGAAGCGTGTCGTCGTCAATGTCACTCATAGTCTCGCCAGTCTGGATGCCTACGACAGCGTGATGGTCATGTACCAAGGCTTCCTGGCCTACCACGGCCCGCCCAAGTCGATGATGCATTACTTTGCCGCCGAGCACCCCGAGGAGGTCTATCTCAAGCTCACCGAACGCAAGAACGGTGACTGGCATGAATCATGGGAAAAACACCGCGACACTTATTACAAGCGTCACGGCTTCGATGGAGCGCGGGTGCTGCCGGAGGACGAAATCGCCGCCAAAAAGAGCAACACGCCCGGAAAGACCATCGTGCCTGTAGGGGGCGCTGTTGCTGAGGATGAGAAATCGGAGCCCAAAGCTATTGAGCACCATGAATTCCCGCCCATCGAGCTGCCATCGCTGACAACACAGTTGGTGGAGCTGCTTCGGCGCCGCTGGACGATCTTCCGACGCGATAAGGCGCAGGTGTGGTTGCATATGGCGATGCTATTGGGCTTTCCCTTGCTCGTCGTGATCTTCGCGCTCGACGGCATCAAGCCGCTGCGCGCGCTCTCCTCCCATCAGGATGCCAACGCCGTGGTCGAAATGGTGAACCAGGCCAAGTATCAGCAAGAGCAACTCAAAGCTGGCGGACTCGTCTCCGGTTTGATCATGCTGCAAGTCGTGCTGGTCACGCTGATGGCCAGCAACAACGCCGCGCGTGAGATCGCGTCCGAGCGTCTCATTTTGGAGCGTGAAAAACTCGGTGGTCTGCACCCCTTCGCGTATGTGGGCAGCAAGGTGATCTTCCTCGGCTTCTTCGTGCTCGCGCAAAGTTTATGGATGGGCTTCTTCGTCGATATGGTCGTGGGCGGGCTGCCGGGAGATCTGCTCGTAAAGCTCGCGCTACTCACGCTCGCCTCGGCGGCGATGACGAGCATCTGCCTCGGCATCTCCGCGATGAGCAAGACCCCCGAGAAGGCCACCATCCTCTGTATCTACCTCGTCGGCTTTCAGCTCCCGCTCTCCGGTGCCGTGCTTACGTTGCCGGACTGGCTGGAAAACTGGGTGCAGCCGCTCATCGCTGCGTTCTGGAGCTGGAGCGGCAGTCTCACCAGCATGCGCAGCACTGCGTTCTATGACGCCGTGCGTGCAGTGACGGACACCACGCTCGTCACGCCCGCCATCGCCGGCTTCGTGCTCTTCGTCCACGTTCTCGTCGGCCTCAGCATGTCCCTTGTCGGCGTGCAGCGCAGCCAGTGGGATTCGTGATCTTCATTCAGAGCTTTCCCGCAGATCTGAATCCCAGCCAGAAGAACCAGAGCATCGGCGGCAGCAGCGCTGCCAGACTGGTCCAGTGCCGCTTTGGCGGCGGTGCAGGGCGGGGATAGTCAGGCGTTAGACCGGCGGCGGTCATGCGGTCGTAGAGATGCGGATGCAACAGTCGCCTGCTCATCACGGCGGGCATCTGATTCAACTCGTAGAGTTTTTCCAGCGCGCGCGCATACACCGGACCTTCATCGTTCGTGGTCGCGGACATTGAGTCGGCACGGTTTTCCATCCGCTTCGCCACGTTCTGCGCGAGCCTCCGCACCAGCATTACACCGAGAAAAATCCAGAACACCCCGCCATATTCGATGCGGTGAACCACCGGCCGTGTGAAGGCGAAACCGAGCCAACTCAGCCCGCCGAGCAGCCGAGCGCAACGCACGAACAGTGATTCCCGCAAATGTGCCAGCTCATGCTGCACCAACGTGCGGAGTTCATCATCATTAAGCGCCTCCATTGCCCGCGAGGTGACCACGATGCTGCGGATGAACATGAAGGCGACAGCGTTGGCGGTCACCGATTCTGCCACCCATGCTCGTACCGGCCCGACGCCGGCTTTGGTCGCCACTTCGTCCACGATCTGCCGTAGGCGCGGTGTATGCGCATTCTTACCGCGGCCCGGCAGCACGAGCAGCCACACGCCGGAGTAAATCACGCTCATGACCACGGCGGCGACGGCGATGCGCAGCCAGTCGGTGCCGGTGACCTGCACCGAAGTGCTGTAGGCTGTCCACGCCAATGTCCCCACCAACGCATACACGATGCCTATCTTCCAGAACAACAGGCTCAGCCAGAAGCGCAGCGTGTACCGCGGCTCGATACGCCGGTCGATGAAGAACAAAGCGGTGAAATAACCTGCTAGGACGGCAAGTGCGATCGGCAGTACCATCGCATCATCCGGTCGCTCCAGCCACGCCGCCGTGCCGATGGCCACTGCGCCTAGGAAGACAAAGAATCGCGCGACTCGTGCCATCCAGAGCCAGCGTGCCCGTTCGGTCCAGTGCTCGTTACGCGCCAGTCGCCACGGTCGCAACGTGAGCGACATCAGCAGGTAGCTGTAGAGAGCGCTGGCGATGACCAGCAGGAGTGAGAGAACGGCAGGATGTAGCACCCCGACGGCTTAGTCGGCGGCAAAGCTTGTGCAAGCAGGCATCAATGCGGCAGGCCAAACAGATAGTAGGCCGTGCAGAGCAGCGCGAGAATGATCATGCCCGCATTGAGTTCACGCCAGCGTCCCGCGGCCAGTTTCAGCACCGGATGCACCACGAGGCCGGCGGTCAGGCCGTTGGCGATGTTGTAGGTGAACAGCATCATCACGATGGTCACAAAGGCCGGCACCCATTCGGTGAGGTCGTCGAAATCGATTCTGCGCACTGAGCCGGTCATCAGCACACCCACCGCGATCAATGCCGGGCCATAGGCAAAGCGAAGCTGCTGCAAAGGCTCGATCAGCGGAATGAAGAACAACGAAAGCGCAAACAACGCCGCCGTGACGAGCGCTGCGAGTCCCGTGCGTGCTCCTTCGCTGATGCCGGTGGCGGATTCGATGTAGGCGCCGCTCGTCGAAGTGCACACGAGGCCGCTGAACATGCAGGTCAATGCATCCACGATCATCGGTTTCTCGATTTGCGGAAAGTTGCCCTTCTCATCGAGCAGATCCGCCGCTGCACCGAGTCCGGTCAGCGTGCCGAGCGTGTCGAGGAAACTCATCAAGAACAAGGTCAGCAGCACCGGCAGGAAACTGAGCTTTAGCACGCCTGCGATGTCGAGTTTGAACGCAATTACACTCAAATCGTAATCGCCGGTGAATGGCAGCGCCGCCCATGCCTTCGGTGCGTGCCCGAAACCGAGCGCGCCGCCGATCAAAGCCGTCACCACGATACCAATGAGCAGCGCCCCGCGAATTTTACGTATCATGAGCACGGTCATCAGCACGAAGCCGAAGATCGCCAGCAGCACCTGTGGATCATGCAGGTTGCCGATCTTCACCGGCACTGCCGGAGCCATGAAAAGGCCGTTCGCGCTCGTTTGCAGCGCCTGCACCGGCATGCCAGACACAAAGCTCGTCACGATGCCGGTTTCATAGAGTCCGATGAAGGCCAGAAACAAACCAATACCGACTGCAAAGCTGTGTTTGAGACTCGCCGGCACCGAATTCGCCAGCCAGCCGCGAATGCCGAGCAGTGTGATGACCAAAAACAACACGCCGCTCACAAACACGGCCCCAAGCCGCTGCTCCCAGCCAATACCCAGCGCGGCGAGGCCGAACGCGATGAACGCATTTTCACCCATGTAAGGCGCGACGGCTATGGGCCGGTTCGCAATCAAGCCCATCAGCACGCAGCCGACCACTGCCGTGAGAATCGTCGCCACCGTGCCCGGTCCGACTGGAATGCCAGCGAAACTCAAGATCGCCGGATTCACCACCATGATGTAGGCCATCGTGATGAATGTGGTCACGCCGCCAATGATTTCGCTGCGCAGCGTGCTGCCATGTTCGCGGATTTTAAAGAAGGACTGCATCAGAAAGGCTAAAGCGCATCAAGAAGTGCTCAAGCGCCTGCTTATCTGCTCGAATAGCGTGGCTAGCCTGTGCTATAAGCAAACGCATGCCTCTCTCCCGCATTTATCTCATCTGCAACGGTGCCACGCGGATCAAACCCGAGACGTCGAAAGACCGTCTCTCAAGTTCGTAGACCAAATGAACGACCTCTTGCGCGATACCGAACGATTCCTGCACGAGCAAATTCCGCTCACGCAGGCCATGGGCGTGGCCTTGGAAAGCTACGATGGCGCACAACTCATCGTCACCGCTCCGCTGGCGCCCAATCACAATCACCTCGGCACCGCTTTTGGCGGTAGCCTCAGCGCCCTCGCCACTCTGACCGGCTACGCGATGCTCTGGCTGCAACTCGGCGATAGGAATGCCCATATTGTCATTCGCGAGAGCACAATCCGTTACAAGCGTCCAGTGCGCGGGACACTCCGCGCCATCTGCCAGCGGCCCGATGAAGCCACGCTGACCGAGTTTCGTGCCACCTTTGCCGTCACGGGCAAAGCGCGCATCAAGATCCAAGTGCGCATCGAGCATGCCGAGCAAATCTGCGTGGAATTCGAAGGCGATTTCGTGGCTTTGCGATAGCGCCCCATCCTCACACGGCCATGCCAGGATTGAGCGAATGTGACGGTTCCTTTGGTTGAATTTTGAATTTCGTGATTTAGCTGGCCCTGTCATGAAAATCTTCCTCACGCTGTTTGCTGTTTCCTGTCTTGCCGCCTCCGTGCGCGCCGATGAACCCAAGACCCCGGTGCCGCCCGAACTACAGGCTTTGGCAGAGTCCCTGGTCAATGCGCTCAGAGCGCCGGATGACGCGGCGCTCGCCGCTTGCTGGCATTCGCCCGAGGTGTTGGCGAAGCGAAAAGAGGCCGAGGCCCAGGCGCAGGCGGCCACCGCTGCAACAGAGATCAATGTGAGCAAGGAACGTGATAAGGAGCAGCGTCGGCGTGAGAAAGACATGACCGTCACCCTGCACCGCGTGGGCCAGATTCGGGCGCTGATCACGAAGAACTTTGGTGATCTGGCGCAACTGAAGCTGGAAGAACTGGAACTCGACCTGGATGACGATGCGCCAGAAACAGACTCGGTTTATGAAGACGTGGAACTGCATCTCGTGGCTGCTGATGGCACCAAGCTCAGGATCGAAGTCGATGACGCGGTGCGGGTGGACGGCGTGTGGAAATTCATGGGTCGCCTCGAAGACAAGCTCAGCATCGAGCTGACCGAGCCGTGATGACGGCGGACGAAAGTGAAAACGCATTGCTGCTGCGGCATGAGCGGCCATGATGGTTTCAAATCATCATGCCCTCCGTTCTCGTTCTCTACGCGCATCCAGCGCCGCACAAGTCGCGCATCAATCGCCGGTTGGCCGCGGCGGCACGTGAAGTGCCGGGCGTGATGGTGCGTGACTTGTATGAGCTGTATCCCGACTTCCTGATCGATGTGGAAGAAGAGCAGCGGCTGCTCGCTGAGCATGATGTGATCTTTTTGCAGCATCCGTTTTACTGGTACAGCGCTCCTGCTTTGGTGAAGGAGTATCTGGACCTCGTGCTGACCTATGGCTGGGCCTACGGTGAAGGCGGCACGGCTTTGAAGGGGAAGATCATGCTGCAAGCGATCAGTGCTGGAGGCCCGGAGGAGGTGTATGGCCCACAAGGCCGGAATCGCTTCACCATTCGGCAGCTTTTGGCTCCCTTTGATCAAACGGCGCATCTGTGTGGCATGCGCTACCTCGCGCCGCATGTGATCCATGGCGCGAATCAACTGGCGGATGCTGCGAGCATTCAACCGCATGTGCAGCGCTTCACCCGGCTGCTTGCAGCACTGCGAGACGGAACACTGCCATTGGAGCAAGCAACTGCCGCCGAGAAGGTCAACGAACTAGTGCCAGACTGAGTTCGGAGTTGAGTCGGCCTGAGAATGAGCCAGAATCAGTGCATGGCATCCATGCGGGACATCAAGAGCTACTGCGATCAGATTGCTGCGGTTTTCCGGCCGCAGAAGATCATCCTGTTTGGCTCTCATGCCTATGGTAAACCCAATCGGGACTCCGATGTGGATGTGCTGGTGGTAATGCCCAAATCCAGAAGTATGGGTAGCCGTCCTTCGTTGAAAATTCGGCGCGCAGTGCGCGCTGGCTTTCCAGTGGACATCCTAGTGCGCGATCCTCATTTCATGGCCACCCGCCTGAAGGAAGGAGATAGTTTTCTGGAGGAGATCACCGAGAAAGGCCGTTTGATGTATGAAGGCTGCCACGCGTGAGTGGGTGCAGAAAGACGAAAGCGACTATCAAGTCGCCAAGGTCTTATCCAGAAGGCGAAAAGTCGCCTTCCATGATGAAGTTTGCTTTCATCTCCAGAAGTCTGCGGAGAAGTATTTCAAAGCCAGACTCCAGGAAGCGGGCATGCGCATTCCAAAGACACATGACCTTGAGGTGCTCTTGGATTTGCTTCTGCCTCTGGAGCCTCTGTGGGCGGCCTTGAGGTCCTCGGCGGATTATCTGACCGATTACGCGGTCCAGTTTCGATATCCAGGCAATGAAGCTTCTGCGGCGAATGCCAAGTCAGCCTTGACCAAAGCCACAGCGATCCGCAAGGAGGTCCGCGCCACCCTCGGCCTTTAAAACCATGCACGATCCGCATTTTTTTCTCTCGGCGTTCATCTATCTGGCGGCAGCGGTGTTGCTGGTGCCGGTGGCGCACCGGCTGGGCTTGGGCAGCGTGTTGGGTTATCTCATTGGCGGGGCTTTGATCGGGCCTTTTGTGCTGAGATGGGTCGGTGGCTCGCAAGGCGAGGAAGCGATGCATTTTGCCGAATTCGGCGTGGTGATCATGCTGTTCATGATTGGGCTCGAACTGGAGCCTGCACGTCTGTGGCGCATGCGTGGGCCGATTTTTGGTCTGGGTGGCATGCAGGTCGTTTTCACGTCTCTGGCGGTGATGGGCATCGCGATGGCCTGTGGGCTGGAGTTCAAGCCCGCCATCGCCACGGGCATGATTTTGGCACTTTCTTCGACGGCCATCGTGATTCAGACGCTGCAGGAGAAAGCGCTGATGCGCACGGATGGCGGGAGTGATTCGTTTGCGGTGCTGTTGTTTCAAGACATCTCGGTCATTCCGATGCTGGCGGTGTTTCCGCTGCTCGCAGCGAGTGGACCGGCCACCGAGCACCATGGCTGGCTGCAAGAGCTGCCGCATTGGGCCCAGCCGCTGGTCACCCTGAGCGCCGTGGTGGCGATTGTCATCGCCGGGCAGTTCATGGTGCCGCGTGGGTTTGCGATTCTGGCTAAAACGGGTCTGCGTGAGCTGCTGACGGCTGCAGCACTGCTCCTCATCGTTGGTGTGGCTTTACTAATGACTCAGGTGGGCCTCTCGCCAGCACTGGGAGCCTTTGTCGCGGGTGTGGTGCTCGCAGGTAGTCACTATCGTCACGAATTGGAGAGCAATTTGGAGCCGTTCAAAGGTCTGCTGCTCGGTTTGTTCTTTCTCGCGGTCGGCGCATCGCTGGATTTCAGCGTGATCACCTCACGGCCGCTCGTGGTGGGTGTGTTGGTGCTGGCCTTGATTGTTTTGAAGGCTGCGGTGCTGTTTGGGATCGCCACGCTGTTGCGGATTCGCGGCAGTCATCGCTGGCTGCTCGCGCTGGCTATTGCCCAAGGCGGTGAGTTTGCCTTCGCGCTGTTGTCCATGGCGATGCAGCAGCAGATTCTCGATGCGGAGACGTCCAAGCTGCTCGTGGCAGTGGTGGCGCTGTCGATGGCCGTAACACCGCTGCTCTTCATCATCTACGAACGCGTCATCGCACCGCGCTACACGGCGGTGGCCAAAGAGGAACGCGTTGCTGATACGATCGACGAGCATGCGCCTGTAATCCTGGCGGGCTTTGGTCGCTTTGGGAATTTCGTCGGCCGTTTCATGATGACCCAGGGCGTGAAGGTGACCGTGTTGGAGAGCGATCCCGATCACGTGGACATGCTGCGCGCCTTTGGCTTCAAGGTCTTCTATGGCGATGCCACGCGGATGAGCCTGCTGCACGCAGCGGGTATCGAGCATGCGCGCTTGTTGATCATCACACTGGCAGATGAGGCCAAGGTGGCGCAACTCGTCGCAGAGGTGCGGGAAAAATTCCCCAAGCTGCGCATCATGGCCCGTGCGCATGGTTACGATCAACGTTTCGAGCTGATGAAGCTCGGTTTGGCGGCCGAAGACACCGTGCATGAGCAGATGGGCAGCGCTCAAGAACTGGCCGTGCGTGCGCTGCGAGCCCTCGGCAAGCCCGCCTATGCCACCGAACGCGCCGCACGCCGCTGGCGTCGTTACGACGAAGAAACGGTGCACCTTCTGATCCCCGTGCAGGACGACTTCGACAGCTATGCGAGCATCGTGCGAGATCGACGCACGCAACTGACGCAACTCTTCGAGAAAGACCGCACCGAACTCAGCACCGAAGCCGACAAAGGCTGGGAGATCGCTCGGGCGGAAGAGAAGTAGGAAACCTATTTCGCCGTCAGCTTGATGTTACGGAACCATGTTTCGTCACCGTGCTCGGTCAGCATGATTTTTCCCGTGCCTGGAGCGAAGCCTTCCTTGTTCTTGAATTTGCTCTTCGCGATCATTTCCTTCCACTCGGGCGCTGTCGTGTCACCCTCGCAGGCGAGAGCGCCGTTGAGCCAATGCTGTATCTTGCCGTCCTGGACGATGATTTTGCTCATATTCCACTCACCGGCAGGTTTCACGGCCTTGTCCTTGGAAGGTTCCTTGATGTCGTAAATCGATGCTGTGGTGTGAGAACCGCCTTTGAGGCCGTCTGGATGACCACTGTCGTCGATCATCTGGTATTCGATGCCGAGCCATTCCTTGCCGCCGATTTTAGTGACCCAGTATTTGATGCCGTTGTTGCCTTTGGCATTGAGTTTCCACTCCCATTCGAGTTCAAAATTGGAGTATTCGTTTTTCGAGATCAGACTGCCGCCACCTTTGCCAGTGAGGTGAATCGTGTTGTCGCCTTCGGTGGTCCAGCCGCCGGACGGGGCTTCGCCATTCAGGTTGGTGAAATCAGCAAGTGTGAGTTGAACTGGCTCGGCGGCGGAAAGGAATGAACTAATGAGAAGAAGGGTGAGGAGTGGACGCATGGCTGGTTGGGTTGAAGGGCCGCATCAAACTCGCCTCGCAAGCAGTTGCCAGCATCTTTTTCGATCAGACGATATTCTTGAGGCCATCGGGCGTTTAACTTCATCTCATGAAATTCATCCTGATTCTCAGCTTAATTACAGCAGTGGCCGTCGCCGCCGAAACGCCGAAAGCTCCTGCCAAACGCGAGCGGAAACCAAACCCGGCCTTTGCGAAGATCGAAGACGTCGCTGGTTTGCCGCGTGTGCTCATCATCGGCGACTCGATCTCCATCGGCTACACGCTGGACGTGCGCGAGATGCTCAAGGGCAAGGCCAACGTCCACCGCATCCCCACCAACGGCGGACCGACGACCAACGGCCTCAAGAACATCAAGGCGTGGCTCGGTGAGTCAAAGTGGGACGTGATTCACTTCAACTGGGGCCTCCATGACCTGAAATACATTCAGGAAGACCTGTCGAAGCGTGCGGACCCAAAGGCTCCCGGCTCTCATCTTCAGGTGCCGCTGGCCGATTATGAGAAGAACCTCGCCGAACTCGTGAAAACGATGCAGGCCACCGGCGCGAAGCTCATCTGGTGCAACACCACGCCCGTCCCCGCTGGCAGTGATGGCCGCATCGAAGGCGATGAAGTGAAATACAACGAGGCCGCCGCCCGCGTGATGAAAGCTGCCAGCATTCCGACGGATGACCTGCGCGCTCACGCCCTCATACAGCTCTTGCACATGCAGCTTCCCGCCAACGTACATTTCTCGCCCGAAGGTTATGGCTATCTCGCTCAAAAGGTCGCTGCTGTGATCACTGAATATCTTCCCAAGAAATGACCATGAAGCCACTCCTCCTCTTTCTCGCCTCCGCAGCGCTGCTCAACGCCCAGGTCAAATCCCAGAACGAGCCCACGAACGCCGCCGAAGCCGCTGCCAAGAAAGCGGCGGCGGACAAGATCATTGATGAACGCTATCAGGCCTTGAAGGCCAAGCTGCCTGCTGACCAGCAAGCCTGGGAAACCGTGCTGGAGCAAAACCTTGGCTCGTTCTACCTGCCCATTCACAAGTCTGAAAAAGTAGCAGGCAGATCCAATGCTTGGGATTTCGTCCAAGACGATCCGAAACTGCCCCGTGTGCTCCTCATTGGCGACTCCATCTCACGCGGCTACACGCTCGACACCCGCAAGGTGCTCGCCGGAAAAGCGAACGTGCATCGCGCACCCGAAAACTGCGGTCCCACGGCCAATGGCGTGAAGAAAATCGAAATCTGGCTCGGTGACGGCAAATGGGACGTGATCCACTTCAACTTCGGCATCCACGACCGCAAAACGCCTGCTGCTGATTATGAGCAGCGTCTAGAAGCTCTCATCACGCGCATGAAGCAGACGGGTGCGAAGCTCATCTTCGCCACCACCACTCCGGTGCCGTCAGACACGAAGGACGGGCCTGAAATCGTCACGCAGATCGCCGAGAAGAATGCCATCGCGACTCGGGTGATGCAGAACCACGGAGTCGGCATCAATGACCTTCACGCATTCCTCGCGCCACAGCTTGACGGTATTGCCAATCCCAAGGATGTGCACTTCAACGCCAGGGGCTACAAACTCATGGGCCAGCAGGTGGCGAAGTCGATCGAGGCTGGTCTTTCTCCACAATAATCACACTGACTCATGAAAACTTTGTTGCTGTCATTGTATGTTGTCTTGAGCCTAGTCGCACACGCTCAGGACTCTGCCCAAGTTGAGCCGAAGGCAAATGCCACGGCCTTTGTCATTCCACCGGACATCAATGGCCTCAAAACCATCGTACAGCCGCTTGGGGCTGCGAAGGAGGTGAAGGTTGGCATCTTTGATGGCAAAGGCGCACCCGGTGATGGCATCAATAACGTGATCAATGTGCTCAAAACCCTGCCGCTGGCCACGGTGACGCGCATCCACGGAGACCAGATGGGCACGATTGACCTCAAGCAATTCGATGTGGTCGTCTTTTCCGGTGGTAGCGGCTCTCAGCAGTCAAAAAGTATCGGCGAGGCTGGACTGAAGAACGTGCGCGAGTATGTGCGCGGTGGCGGCGGTTACTGTGGCATTTGCGCTGGAGCTTATCTGGCATGCTCGAATTTTTCCTGGGGGCTCGGTATTTTGAATGCCAGCACCGTTTCCTCGAAATGGGCGCGTGGTCGTGGTTTCATGGACATGGAGGTCACGGCAGACGGCAAACGAATCCTGGGGGATGTTCAGGGTATCTTCAAAGTGCGCTATGCGAATGGCCCGATCATCAAGCCCGGTAATCGTACGGATCTTCCCGCCTTTACGCCTGTGGCCCTTTATCGCAGCGAGATCGCGGAAAATGGAACGCCCGTTGGCGTCATGGTTAATTCTCCTGCGCAAGCAATCGGCATCTTTGGCAAAGGCCGTGTGTTTATCTCCAGTTCGCACCCCGAAAACACCCCTGGACTGGAGCATCTTGTCCCAAGGGCCATCCTTTGGGCCGCTGGTCAGCAGGAAGTGCTGAAGTGATAACAAGATTGGTTTGGTGATGCACAGAGACAATTGGCATGCTTTGAGCATGTTAGGGTTGTTTAACCCCCACTCCCAATGAAACAGACACCTTCATCCAAGCCTCTCAGTAAAAATATTCATCTTCAGCGTTGGGTCACCAAGATGGCGGCGCTGTGCAAGCCGGACAAAATTCACTGGGTGGATGGATCGAAGGCGGAATACGACCGGTTGTGCAATGAAATGGTCGATGCGGGCACTTTCATTCGCCTGAATCAGAAAACGTGGCCGGGGTGCTTCTACGCGAAGTCGGACCCGAGTGATGTGGCGCGTGTGGAAGAGCGCACGTTTATTTGCAGTAACTCCAAAGGTGGAGCAGGGCCGACGAATAACTGGATGGACCCCTATGAGATGAAGGACAAGCTGCGCAAGCTCTTCAACGGCTGCATGAAGGGGCGCACGATGTATGTGCGGGCCTTCAGCATGGGCCCCATTGATTCGCCGATGTCACAGATCGGCGTTCAGCTCACCGATTCGCCCTACGTCGTGGTGAACATGCGCATCATGGCGCGCATCGGCAAAAAAGTGTTCGAGAAAATCGACAAGTCGAAGAAGCGCGTGGTGCCGTGCATGCACACTGTTGGTGCGCCGCTGAAAAAAGGCCAGAAGGACGTGGCCTGGCCATGCAACAAGGAGAAGTACATCGTCCACTTCCCGGAATCGCGTGAGATCTGGAGCTACGGCTCGGGTTACGGTGGCAATGCGCTCCTTGGTAAGAAGTGCTTTGCACTCCGCATCGCCTCCGCCATGGCGCGAGATGAAGGCTGGATGGCGGAGCACATGCTCATCCTCGGCGTCGAAGATCCGAAGGGAAAGAAGACGTATGTTGCTGCGGCATTTCCGAGCGCCTGCGGCAAGACGAACTTTGCCATGCTCATCCCGCCGCAGTACTTCGCTGAGAAAGGCTGGAAGATTTGGACCGTCGGCGATGACATTGCATGGATCAAACCCGGTGCCGATGGCCGCCTGCATGCGATCAATCCTGAAGCTGGTTTCTTCGGCGTGGCTCCTGGAACGAGCGACAAAACGAATCCAAACGCGATGGCCTCGCTGCGGAAGAACACGATCTTCACCAACGTGGCACTCACGCCCGATGGTGGCGTGTGGTGGGAAGGCATGACCGACACGCCGCCCACGAAATGCATCGACTGGCAGGGCAATCAATGGACGCCTGAAATCGCCAAGGAAAAAGGCGTCAAAGCTGCCCATGCGAACTCACGCTTCACCGCACCGGCCTCGCAGTGCCCCACGATTGATCCTGATTGGGAAAAGCCGGAAGGCGTGCCGATCAGTGCGATCATCTTTGGTGGTCGTCGTGCCACGACGATGCCACTTGTCTATCAGGCCTTCAATTGGAGCGGTGGCGTGTACACCGGCGCCACCATGGGCAGCGAGATGACTGCCGCCGCTGCTGGAACCATCGGCAAAGTACGTCGCGACCCGATGGCGATGCTGCCCTTCTGCGGCTACAACATGGGCGACTACTTCCGCCACTGGATCAGCATGCAGCGCACGCTGAGCGAAACACCGCGTGTCTTCAACGTGAACTGGTTCCGCAAAGACGCCGATGGCAAGTTCCTCTGGCCCGGTTTCAGCGAAAACATGCGCGTGCTCAAATGGATCGTCGATCGCTCCAACGGCCACGGCAAATCGAAGGAGACACCCATCGGCTGGGTGCCGAACTACTCCGACATCGACTGGAAGGGCCTCGATTTCCCCAAAGAGAAGTTCGAAGAGCTCCAACGCTTCGACCGCGCCGCCTGGCGCGCCGAAATCCTCTCCCATGAAGAATTGTTCCTCGATTTGAAGACGCATCTGCCGAAGGAGTTGATCTACGAGCGCGAGCTGCTCATCTGCCGGATGTGAGTAGCCATCCAAGCTGAGGTAGAGCGGATTTGGCAATGGCCGGTGTGCCCTCTTGCCAAAGGCGGGCCGTTGGCTGTATTGCTGCTTTAAGCAATCAATGACAGCGCGCCAGCGGCAATCAGACCAGATGAAATCACCGGCCAAGACCAGCAAGACTCCGAAGCAAGGCCTCGGGCTGGCTTCGGTTGTCCGCAAACCGTCAGCGAAGAAGAAGCAGGAAGCTAGTGAGAACAATGGTGGGCAGGATTTTGCCGCCTTCTTTGAGAACGTTAGCACGGTGCTATTCAGCGTCGCTGTCGAGCCCAAAGGGATGTTTCGCTTTGTGTCCGTGAATCAAGCTTTCGTCGAAGCCACCGGTATCGGGCGGGAACAGATCGTGGGTAAACTGGTGCAGGAGGTCGTGCCAGAGCCTTCATGCAGTCTCGTTCTCAAAAAGTATTGTGAGGCGGTTGATACGAAAAAAGTCACGCGTTGGGAGGAGGAGACAATGTATCCCACAGGCTTGCGATGTGGGGAAGTCACCGTGACGCCTATCTGCGACAGTCAGGGTAAGGTCACTCATTTGGCGGGAGTCGTGCATGACATTACTGAAGCTAAGAACACGAAACTAGTGCTTCAGGAGAGCGAGGAGCTTTACCGAAGCATCGTGCAAACGGCAGAAGAAGGCATCTGGAGGATCAATGCCGATTCATTGACGGACTACGTCAATCCCAAGATGGCGCAGATGATGGGTTATAAGCCTGAGGAGATGCTGTGGCGTCCGATTGACGACTTTTTAGATGATGAAGGGCATGCCATGTTGGCCAATCTCATCGAACGCCGTAAAGGAGGGGTCTCGGAGCAGTTTGAATTCAAATACACCCGCAAAGATGGCTCTGAACTGTGGGCCTTCGTATCTACCAATCCCATCACCAATGCCAAAGGCGTTTATGTTGGAGCGGTGGCGCTGCTGACAGACATCACCGTGCGCAGGCAGGCGGAGGCGGCGCTGCGTGAGAGCGAAGAGCGCTACAAACTGCTGGCTGAAAACACCGATGACATCGTCGGCCTCAATGACACGCAAGGGAACCAGCTCTACATCAGCCCATCCTATTTCCGCAAGACTGGCTGGACGCCGGAAGATCTTGATAGTAAGCGCTGGCGCTTCAGGATTCATGCTGACGATATCGAGAAAGTCGAACAAGCACGCCTGCAAAACCTTGCAGGCAAGATTACCCTTATTGAGCACCGCACGCGCTGCAAAGATGGTTCCTGGCTTTGGTGTGAAACAAGCTGCAAGCCGCTACTAGGACCCGATGGCAAAGTTTGGCGTCTGCTGGTCTGGTCGCATGACATCACGGCACGCAGAAAAGCAGAAGCCGAAATGCAGGAAAGCGAGGAGCGCTATCGACTGCTGGCCGATAACACGGACGACATCGTGGGCCTCAATGACAGTGAAGGGAATCGCCTTTACGTCAGCCCATCGTTTTACCGGAAAACCGGCTGGACACCCGAGGAGGTGCAGAACACTGACTGGCGCACGCGGGTGCATCCAGATGACATCGCGCATACTGAGACGGCACGTCTTGCTAGTGCCAAGGGGACGCCGCATTCGGTCGAGTATCGCATCCTCTGTCGGGATGGTTCGTGGCTTTGGGTTAGCACGAGTTACAAGACGCTCTCTGGCGCAGATGGTAAGCCCTGGAGACTACTCATCTGGTCTCACGACATCACGGCACGTAAAAAAGCCGAGGCAGAGTTGCGCGAGAATGAACAGCAGTTCCGCGCCATCTTTGAGCAGGTGGCGGTGGGTGTGGCCATGATTGACTCAAACACCGGACGTTTCCTCAGGGTGAATCAGCGAGCCAGCGAGATCGCTCGTCTATCGCAGCAAGAGATGCTGCATGAGACGTTCATTGACATCACGCACCCGGATGATTTGCAGCGTGATCTGGATCAAATGGAGAAACTCAAAAAGGGCACCATCAGCACCTTCGCCATAGAGAAACGCTATTTGCATCCCGATGGCGCCATCACCTGGATCAATCTGACCGTCTCGCCGCTGTGGAAGCCTGGTGAGGCACCGAACCACCACATCGCCGTTGTCGAAGACATCACCGATCGCAAGCTTTCCGAGGCGAAGTATTTGCGAGAACTCAAGTTCAACGAGACACTCGTCGATCATACCGCCGCCATCATTATGTTGTTGGATCGACAAGGTCGCATGGAGCACGTGAATCAGGCCACCGTGGACATCCTCGGCTACAGCCGGAAGGAACTGCTTGGACGCACGCCTTGGGGAGTCGGCATGATGGGCCCGGAAGAAAAACTGCGGGCGGTGGAGCGGTTCCAGGCCCTACTGAAAGGCGGCGGGGCCAATCCACCACGCGAAACCATCCTCAAAGCCAAGGACGGCACGCCGCATGTTTTTGCCCTGTCCAGCGTCTCCACCAGCGCACTGGATGGCACGGTGGACCGCATCATCGTGACTGGGGCCGATCTTACCGAGCGCAATCGTCTGCAACGTGAGGTGCTCAAAATCTCAGAGCAGGAGCAGGCACGTATCGGCCACAATCTTCACGATGGCGTCGGTCAAACCATGACTGGTGTGGCGACACTCATGGAGGCCCTGGAAAGCGATCTGGAAGGCGAGCAGCGCACCGATGCCGCACGCATTCGCCAGCTCGTGCAGGATGCGATTCAAGAAGTGCGGCGCATGTCCCATAGCATGTCGCCCGCCGCAGTGAAGAATCGTGGCCTTGAAGGTGTGCTGCAGTTGCTGGCAGACACCATCCGCATCAACCACCGCACCGCCTGCAACTGCAAGATCGACCCTGGCATTCGCATTGGCGATGCCGGAAAAGAAACGCACATCTACCGCATCGCCCAGGAGGCCGCGAACAATGCCATTCGTCATGGCAAACCCACCAAGATCACCATTTCACTGCGGCACTTGGGTGAAAAGGGCTGCGTGCTGAAGATTGAAGACAATGGCTCGGGCATTAAAAAGACCAAAGCCAGAGCCAGTGAAGGTATCGGCCTGCAAGTCATGGACTACCGCGCCAATCTCATCGGTGGCACGCTGAAAATCACTTCCAAACCGCGCCGTGGCGTGACCGTGACCTGCCGTTTCCCTTGCGCGCCGTCCAAGGCTTAGCGTCCAAACTCTTTTGACGGTGCTCATCACAGGATGGAACAATCCGCCTGCCACCTGCGTTTGGAATGATCTCTCAACTGACCATGAAATTCGCACTGCTCCCGTTCTTCTTTGCTGCATCCCTGCACGCGCAAACACCCGCACCCGCTGCCAAACCGGCTCCCGCACCCAAACGCGCGCCTACCATCGCGAATGTGGCCTACGGCACGCATGAGCGGCAGGTGCTCGACTTTTACAAGGCGGAGTCCGCCAAGCCGACGCCCTTGCTGTTCTTCATCCATGGCGGTGGCTGGGTCGCGGGTGACAAATCTGGCGTCGGTGAGCTCGAAGCATGCCTCAAGGCTGGCATCTCGGTCGTTTCGATTAATTACCGCTATTCCTGGCAGGCGCAGCTTGCAGGCGTGATGCCGCCGGTGCAGTGGCCGCTGGAGGATGCAGCGCGTGCGTTGCAGTTTGTCCGCAGCAAGGCGGGGGAATGGAACCTCGACAAACAACGCATTGGAGCCAGCGGCGGCAGCGCTGGAGCTTGCAGTAGCCTTTACCTCGCCTTCCATGACGACATGGCCGATCCGAAAAGCAGCGATCCCATTGCGCGCGAGTCCACACGCCTGTGGTGCGCGGCGGTGACCGGTGCACAGACCTCGCTCGATCCCAAACAGCTCAAGGAATGGACGCCCAACAGCCGTTACGGCGGCCACGCTTTCGGTTTTATGGACCCGAACGACCGCAAAACCCGAGACACCCGCTTCGCTGAGTTTCTGGAGAAGCGCGAATCTGTGCTGAAGTGGATCAAGATGTACTCGCCCTACGAACTCGTCTCCAAAGACGATCCGCCGGTCTATCTCATTTACGGCGCACTTCCCGCCATCGGCCAGGAGCAAAAAGACCCCACCCACACCGCCAACTACGGCGTCAAACTCCAAGAGCACTGTCAGGCCATCGGCACCGAGTGCGAACTCGTCTATCCCAGTGCGCCGAATGTGAAGCACAAGAGCATCGCGGAGTTTCTGATCGCGACGCTGAAGAAATAAATTCCGATCTCAACCCAACCATGAAAACAGCACTCGCACTCCTCCTACTCACTAGCATCGCCTTTGCCGCCGACACACCAGCGAAGAAAGCTGAAGCGCCCAAGGCTCCAGCCAAAAAAGTTTATCCGAAGAACCCGCCGCCCACGGTGGCGAATCTGAAGTATGGGCCGTTTGAGCGGAACGTGCTCGATTTCTGGCAGGCGAAGTCGGATAAGCCGACGCCGCTGCTGTTTTTCATCCATGGCGGTGGCTGGATGGGCGGGGACAAAGCCGGGATCGCGGTGGAGCCGTTTTTGAAGGAGGGCATCTCCGTCGTGTCGATCAACTACCGTTACATCTCGCAGGCGCAGGACGTGGTGCCTCCGGTGAAGGCACCGCTGCATGATGCGGCACTGGCTTTGCAAACGGTGCGCAGCAAAGCGGCAGAGTGGAACATCGACAAGGCACGCATCGGAGCCAGTGGCGGCTCGGCAGGTGCGTGCAGCAGCCTGTGGCTGGCCTTTCATCCCGACATGGCTGATTCGAAGAGCGGCGATCCTATCGCGCGTGAATCGACCCGTTTGTGGACTGCTGCCGTGAATGGTCCGCAGACCACGCTCGATCCCAAGCAGATGCGTGAGTGGACGCCGAACAGCAAATACGGCGGTCATGCGTTCAGCAAAAACGGGGAGTTCAAAAATTTCGATGACTTCGTGGCTGCGAGAGAACGCATCCTGCCATGGATCGCCGAGTACTCGCCTTACGCACTCGTGTCGTCCGACGATCCGCCGGTGTATTGTTATTTCGGCGCTCCTCCAGCCATCGGCCAGGAGCAGAAAGACCCGACGCACACCGCAAACTTCGGCGTGAAGCTGCAGGAGCACTGCAAGGAGAACGGCGTGGCCTGTGACGTTGTTTATCCCGGTGCGCCGGACGTGAAGTTCAAGACGATCAACGACTATCTCATCGCGAAGCTCAAGGAAGCGAAGTGAGAACGAAATCCTAGCACCCATCATGATCATGAAACACAGCATACACATTGTCAGCAGCCTGGCGCTCGCTGTTTGCCTCACCTCCTGCGACAAAGCAGGCAAAGCCGCAGCGTTGTCCACGCCTGCTGCAGCGGCTCCAGCCGCTTCCGCTTTCCGCTCCATCTTCAACGGCAAGGATCTCACCGGCTTTTATGGCCTGAATCCGCACTCCGTTGCGAAGCTCGAAGGCGCGAAGAAGGAAGAAGCCCTCAAAAAAATGCGCGAGGAGTTCGCACAGCATTGGAAGGTCGAGAACGGCGAACTCGTCAACATTGGCACCGGTCCGTATGCCACGACGGAGGAGGAATTCGGTGACATCGAGTTCCTCATTGAGTACAAGACCGTGGCAGGTGCCGACAGTGGCATCTACATGCGTGCCACGCCGCAGGTGCAGATCTGGGACAAAAACCAAGTCTTTGATCCCGCCAAGCCGACGCGCAAACCGCATCTCGGCTCCGGTGGTCTGTTCAACAACACACCGGATACTCCCGGACGCGATCCGCTGGTGATAGCCGACAAGCCCTTCGGCGAGTGGAACAGTTTCCGCATCCGCCAGATCGGCGCACGCACTTGGGTCTGGCTGAACGACCAACTCGTCGTCGATGGCAACGTGATGGAAAACTACTGGGACAAAACGCAACCCCTCCCTGCCAAAGGTCCGATTATGCTACAAACCCACGGCGGCGAAATCCGCTGGCGCAATCTGCAGGTGCACGAGATCGGCGTGGAGGAGGCGAAGAAAATTCTCGCTGAAGCGAACGCGAAGAAGTGATAAATAATCGTTCAAAGTAGCGGTTACAGTTCTTTCTTGCTGTTAGGGCATAAAAAGATTGCGCATTATAGGTGTTTTCGGCTTTGATCTAATCGCTATAATGACGCGTCCTAACAGTTTGATCGAAAAAGTCTTCTTTTGGGGAAGTCTCAGCCTCTATGTGCTCTATTTTGTCGGATTGGGGCCCATAGCACCACTGCTGCTGGCATGGCCGTTGATTATCTTGGCGTTCTTTACTTGGCTACGTGATGGCATTCGCCCCCCTTTGCTGGCTGTTGTTTGGTGTCTGAGTTGCATGGGTATTTTGGTGGAAGAGCTTTTGTCCCTTTACATGCACGGACTGGGTTTCAAGCATATTCCTTGGTGGTTTCTGACGTATGCGCTTGGAGCATTTCTACCGCTGGTGGGAGGCTTGATTCGTCCTGCGGTGATTGGTTCGGCAGCGACGCTGCTCGGAGTGCAGACATTGATTTATTGTCTAATCGCTTTTGTTCTGACAGCAGCACAAGTCTTGCCGCTTATTGAGTATAAGGCACTTATCCCAAGTTCGTTGTTTGGAAATAAAGACTTGTTCAGCGTACATTTCCTCGCGCCTGCCTATCGCATCGACCAAGAATGGCGACTGGTTGCATTCACTCCTTACGCGCCGTTTGCCGGTGCGATGGCGATCATGTTTCTAATACTTACTTTGGTAGTCAAGAACTCACTAGTGAAGTGGATCGGCGTCACTGGTTGGGTGCTGCTACTGATATGCACGTATTCTCGTATGGGCATGCTTGCCAGTGTTACCATTATCATGATCTATGTGATAGTTGGTTATGGTAGACGCTATTTTTTTCTCGCTTGCGGGGTGGGAATGCTGGCGGTGGCTGCATTAGCCGGACCTCTACTAAACTTCAGTGAGAAGGCGGCTTCCGCTGTGCATTCTGCGCGGCTTAATTCTTCTCAAGACCGAGAGAACCTTCGTGCGATAGCTTTTGAAAACTGGCTGTATGGCGATCATGCGGTGCTGGGTGCTGGAGAAACCGTCCCAGGAAGTCAGATCGTTAACCAAGTTTATATAGGCGACTTAGACTCACTCGGCGCAATGCTGTTTCTACGCGGCGCGGTGGGCTTTTGCTTTACAGTTGCTCCTATATTATTCACTTGGGTCTTCGGAATGAGCGCTGGCACACATCCGTACCATCGCGCAGTCCTGTGCATTGCAATGGCGTTGATGTTTTATTCATACTCCCAGTCGCTTAAGGATTTATTTATGTATTTTTGGCCGATTTTTTTATTCATCGGTGCTGTGGCGTTTCGTGATCGCGACCGTGTATTTGCCTCCGAATTTCAACCCGCATTCTGTACCACATGAAACTGATTCGCCTTGTTATCATTCTCACCCTATGGCTTGCGCTGGGTCTAGCAGGCGGCTGGTTCGCCTACCGCCAGATGCCTGGCAAATACATTAGCGAGGGGGAGGTGGCCCTCATTAGCGAAACGCTATCTTCAACTGGCTTGGCGCAGTTTGCGCGTATTTCTCTCATGGGCAGTGTTGATCGAGAACTGGCGGCGCAGATTTTTCAATCATTGCGGGTCCGTGAACGCGCAGCTCAGACCGTTGGCGGCATTAGCCCTATGGAGATTGGAGACAATCTGAACGTGAAAACACGCGATACCTCAGCGATTATTTCCATCAAGGTATCAGGTGATTCGCCGCAACGTGCGGCCAATATCGCCAACGCCTTGATCGACGAGGCCATCCACCTAGATGCCGAAAAACGTGAAGCCACAGCGCGCAATGCATTAGAAGCATTGAATGTGCGTCTTAAAGAGGTGCGCAAGGAGCTCGATACCGTGAACGCTCGCATTCGTCAGTTCAACCTCGACAAAGGTATCATGGTCAGCGACGAAAATGAACGGCAGCAGACAGTTTCGCTCAATATCACAGATTCTGAACGCCGTCTGGCGGAACTGCAGGTAGAGCAAAACGCGCTTAAAAGCCGTCTTCAGCAGGCGGCGGATATGATCGCCGCTTTCAACAGTAAAGGCGAATTACCCAGCGGTTTTGAATTCGATGATCAAGAGCGCAACTACGCACTCGCCGAAGCAAGGCGCAAACTGCTAGATCAGGAGTCGCAGCTCGCTTCGCTGAAAAGCCGCTACGGTTCGGAAAATCAGAGCGCTCTGGCAGCGCTGGCTGAGGTAGAAACCACGAAGCGAACTATCGCAGACACCTTAGCCATGCAGCGCGTGCGTCTGACTTCGCGACTTAAGGACAATGAGGAGGCCGTGAAGTATTATCGGATCAGGCTCAGCGACACAGAGGAGCAAGCTCGTAAGACAGACATTTCGCTCGATCCCGAATATGTAGCACTTAAAACACAACGCGAAGCTCTACAGGCTTCACTAGGCCAGCTCTCGACGCGGTTTACCGAACTTTCTGTTTATGCAGCTGCCAGGCCAGTAACGATGCAGCGCTTTTCCGACCCTTATGTGCCTGACGGGCCGTCGAAGATGAAAATCGTGAGCGCTCTGGCTGTGGGGTTGTTCTTCGGTGGATTCTTCGGCCTCATTCACTGCGTGATGGGCCTGGGGGTGGTTTCCAAAATCCAAACTTATGTGGCAGGCAGGTAAATCGGCCATCCTAGCATGGGGTGTAACTGCGGTGGTGCTCGTCAGCACTGTTGCTGTCATCTGGTTTGCGCCCAAGGCCTGGCTTGCTCAGGCTCGTGTGGAAATCAGTCCTTTGGATGTGTCTCCCACCGGTATGGCCGGTTTCGTGCGCGTGGACTTCGCTTATGGCAACCGCATGCTTCCGCAGGAGATGGTGGCGCGCATGACCAGCAGCGGTACATTAAGTCGAGTTTTGAAGAAATTAGGTTGGCCGGATGTCGAAGCGGGCCTCGACAAGGCGGCGGACTCTGTCATGGCACATCTGATTCCTGGCAGCACAGTGATCGAGGTTCTAGCACGCAGTGATAGGCGCGAAGACGCCCTAGCAATGGTGGTCGCAGTGCTGGAAGTGCAGGATGACATTCGTCGCGAGATGCGCGGCCGTCTGGCGACACAACTGCTAGGCGTACTTCACAAAGCCGCATTCGATCTGGGCAAGGAACGTCACGAAATCTCAGAAAAGCTGGCGAAGATGGATGTGCATCTAGCAGTCGATTATTCCGCATTCATGATCAAGATGGAATCGACACTCGCGGACATCATCGATCAACGGATGCGAGTTGCTGGAAACCTAAGCCGAATCGAAACGCTGGAAAAGGGAGTCAAGGAGGGCTTGGAGGAGGAATTGTTTGCCACTAATGTCGGCTACTCTGGCCTGCGCGCACGTCTCGGTTCCAAGCAGGCCGTGCTTGCCAGAATGGCGACAACACAGGGAACTAATAGTGAAGAATACAAGCAGACGGTTTCTGAGGTGCGTGCATTGGAGGTAGAATTAAGGCAATTTGTTTCTGGCGCGGCGGCTCAGTTCCGTTCGCAGGTGCAGGCGCTGGACCAGTCCGCAAGGGAGATTGAAAGGCGCATGAAATCACGCGAGGAGGAGCTCCGTGCAGCGCGTTCCACTCTGTTATCACCCGAATACGAGTCCCTTAGGCTGCGTGCGGATATCATCCGTGAACAACTCAAGGAAATTGCCATGCGTCGTGCTGAAATACAGACATACCAGCAACTAGACCAGGCAGGATTGCGCATTGTGGTGCCGCCGGAGGTCGGTGCTGCGCCGGAGGATCGTTTCCGTGGGGCAAGGGTCGTGTTCGCCGTGTTTGGGGCATTATTTTTTGGCCTATCTTTCAGCACTATTCTCCGTCACAGGGGGGCACCACCTCCTGGAGAAGCTTTTATCTGAAACCGCTTCTGCCTTTATGGATACTACACCACTCGTTACCGTCGTTATTCCTTGTTACAATATGGAGCCATATTTGGCGCAGACGATGGAGTCGGTGATCAACCAGACCTACAAGAACCTGGAGATCATCGTCGTCGATGACGGCTCGAAGGACGGCACTGTACGCGTTGCCAACGAGTTCGTCGCACGTGATTCGCGCGTGAAGGTGCTGGAACAGGCGAACAAAGGTGCCTCCGCCGCACGTAACTTTGGCCTCGACCGCGCCAGCGGCAAATACATCGCCCTGACTGACGGAGATGACTGGTGGACGCTCGATAAAATCGAAAAACACGTCGTACATCTGGAATCCAAGCCGGAAGTCGGCGTCAGCTACTCCGCTACACAGTTTGTTGATCGTGACGGCAAGCTGCTGCACTGCCGCTTCCCCAAGACGCACAACTTGAGCGACTACTACCTCTACTGCCGCAATCCCATCACCAACGGCTCCACGCCCGTCTTCCGCCGTGAAATTTTCGACCAGCACCGCTTCGACGAGAACAAGCCGCGCAACAATGACGTGGACTGCTGGCTGCGCATCTGCTTCACCCCGCCACGGCAGTGGAAGCTGGAGGGCATCAACGAGGCGCTGACCTTCTATCGCGTCACCCCTGGCAGCCTGTCCGACAAGCTCGACAAACACTACGACGCCTGCGTCCACACCTGGCAGAAGTCATATCAATACGCGCCGGACATCGCGCAGAAATTCGCCAAGTTGGCCGAGGCGTTCCAGCTCCGCAATTACGCCCGCCGTGCCTTCTCCATGCGCCAGGGCGCCGACTGCCGGAAATACATGTGGCAGGCCATGAAAACCTCGATGCGCATGTTTCTTTATGAGCCGGTGATGACGGGTGTCACCCTCGCCGCCGTGCTGCTAGTGCCATTTGTTCCAGGAGGTAAGAAAAAATCATGAAACACCGACTGCCCACCATCACGATTCTCGACATCCCCATCGTGCGTGCGACGGAGGCGGAAGCGATGGCGAAAATCCGGTATTTGGCGGAGCAGTCGGAGCCGACGATGGTCATTTATGTGAACGCACACACGCTGGAACTCACGACGCGGGATCCCGAGTATCGCAAAATCGTCCAAGAGGCCGCCATCGTGATGAACGACGGCATCGGCGTGTCCATGGCGGCGAAAATCGTGGGAAAGGAGACGTTTCCGGCAAATCTGAACGGCACCGATCTGACGCCGTTGATCCTGAAAATGGCAGTGGAACAGGGATGGCGAGTGTATCTGCTGGGTGCCGTGCCCGGTGTGGCGGAGAAGGCGGCGGCAAAGTTTGTCGAACGAAATCCCGGTCTGGTGATCAGCGGTACGCACTCGGGTTTCTTCGAAGAGGGGGAACTCAGCCGGGTGATCGATCAGATTCGCGAGACGCGAACGGATGTGCTGATCGTGGGCATGGGCAATCCGGTGCAGGAGAGATGGCTGGCACGGCATCAGGTCCAGACGGGCGCGAAACTGGGCGTCGGCGTGGGGGCTTTTCTCGATTTTTCGGCGGGCGTGTTTCCACGTGCGCCCATGTGGATGCAGCAGATGAAGATCGAGTGGCTCTACCGCATGTCACGCGAGCCCACACGGCTGTGGAAGCGCTATCTAGTCGAGGCGCCGGTGTTTCTGGCGCATGTCGCTCTCGACGTCTGGAGGAAGAAGCGGCGGGCTAAGCCAGCGTCTGCAAAATAGCGGAACGCAGGGCGTCGCGCGCGGGCTGGAGATTCACCGATGCGCTGGTTGCTGACATCAAGTCGTCGCGTTGATCAATGCTGAGGAGGCGCTGGCCGAGGTTCAGTTCCTTGAAGGCGTCGATAATCTTGTGGTCCTTGGCCGGATCGCATACAGCCCAGGCATTGGTGACCAAACTGAGCGAGGTAAGCGCCACGTGCAGGCGGTTGGAGAGGATCAAGGCAGCAGAGCAGTAGGTGGGAGTGAGATTGTCGAGCGTGATGCCGAGCTGGGATGTTTCTAGGCCCATGGCGTTGAGTTCCGCCGCGATAGCGCGCACGCAGGCTTCATCCCGCTCGACCTGCCAGGTGAGGGTGACGGGCAGTGAATGTTGTTTGGCGTTATGAGCAGCCAGCTCGGCAACTTGTTTCACAAACGCGCCCCGCTTGTCCTCGGGATAGTAGTCGAAACGGAAGGAGACGACGAGACCGCTCTTGCCGGTGACTGGCGGCTTCTCTTTGCCCGAGAGCAGGACGATCAAATCCGGCGCGCAGGAGATGTTTCGCTGATCTTTGCTGCTGCGGATGCGCTCCAGGCTCTCCTGATCCCGGACCATTGTGTGATGAGAGAGCCGGACGAGAAGTTTTTCCAGCCGTGCACCGAGACCGGTGTTGATCGGGATGGATTTGCCCAGGCGCATGTAGCGCACGCCGAGCAGGCGGTAGTAGATGGCGAACGCGATGGGCACCACGTGCCGCCAGTTTGCTTTGCCCGCATGGCCGGGCGGCGCGATGATGACATCGAAGTACGCACGGCAGAACAGCAGCTTTAGATAATAACCGAGGCCGCGTTTTGTGGCAAAGATCACCGGATTGCGGACATCAGCGATCAAGGCGTCACGGAACTGTTTGGAAACGCCGGAGACGTCGAAGAGCATGCGGTCCGCTTTTTCGGCCAGGAGATCGATCAGCAGCTTGTTGATCAGCAGATCGCCGAGGTTGCTGTCTTGGGTTTTCATCAAGTAGAGGATTCTCATGACGTGCGGAGGATTTTGAGCGAGGCTGGGATGTTGAAAAAGACCATGTCCACCGTGGCCAGCATGATGAAGGCGCTCGTCGCGCTCCAACCGGTGAAAGTCAGCGCGGTGATGCCAAAAGCGGCAAGACTGCCAACAGACGTGATGAGCAGCAGGCGGCGCTCGTGCATGCCGATGAGAAAATAGGCTCCCCAGTACTTAATGAGCAGGCTGACGAGGAAATACGCACCGCTGATAACGTGCCAGCGGCCAATGGTCAGCCCTTTGCCGAACAGCAGGCCGGCGACATGGCTGATCCATGCATCGGGAAACGCCGCTGCGAGCAGCGGCGTGGCGCTGAGCAGTATGATGATGAGGTAGGCGCGCCGGATCCAGGTGCCTTTGTTCAGTTCGATCGCCTGTTTGATGGCGGGAATCAGCGGGCCGAAGATGAGCGTGGCGGAATTGCGGATGTACAAGGAGATGCTCATGATCGCCGAGTAGATCGCGAGATCGGCGGCGCCGGATTTGGAGTCGAGGATGAACTTCAGCAGTTCGCGCGGCAAGTTGGAGGAAAACTCGAAGATGAGGTAGATCAGGCCGCCGAAGAATAGTGTTTTGCCAATCTCCTTTTGAATGCTGCCGTCACGAATGCCGTAGCGGGATTTAAGCTCGCGCCGGGCGCAAAGGTAGAGCGGCAGCGTCTGCACCAGACAGGTGATTGTGACGAGAAACCAGATCTTCGGATACAGTGGAAAGAGCAGGAGCATCCCGGCGGCGATCGCATTGCCGAGGCCGTTGTAGAGATAAGATTTGTGCGCCTGCAACGCGGCAGTTTCGATGCGGACAAAGGAATTGCACTCCGTGCGCATGACGAGACTCAGGACGAACACGATCAACGTCAGGCAGTGCTCTAGCGGAGATGTTTTGACCGAATCAGCAAAGTTGGTTGAAAGAAAGGTGAAGACCGACGCTCCCGCCGAGCCGATGATTGAAACGAGTAGCGTCAGGATCAGAGAGGTGCGGATCACATCCGCTTTTTTATGATCGAGCCTGGTGCCGGAGAGTAGGGAGGTCAGGTTCGGTCCGCCAAAGACCTGCGCGGGTGATTGAATGATGAAGAGTGCGATGAACAGGGAATACAACCCGAAGCCTTCTGTTCCAAGATAATGGATGGCCAGGGGAATGGAGGCGAGTTGCAGCACCGCACCCAAAGCCTTGCTAACAATGCCGGATGAGATGGCTTTCACGAACACCTGTCCGTGCACATGAAGGGAGGCGCCGGAGCCATCCGGTTTGTTTTCAACGCGTTCTGGCTGCGACATGTGGGTTGTGCGGTTCCCGTCTATTATTTGGGCAGATGCTTCTCGATGAACTCGATCATCTGGTCGGTGGTGGCCGGTTTGGCGAGAAAGGGGAAGCCGCTGATGATGCCACCATGGGCGTGCAGCTCGGCCTCGCGTACGGTGGCGGTGTGGAAGACGACGGCGATGTGCTTGAGCCGCGCATCGTTCTTCAGGCGGTAGATGATGTCGGCACCGTCGAGGTCAGGCATCATGACATCGAGCACGACGAGGTCGGGAACGAAATCCATGATGGTTTCGAGCGCCTTGAGCGAGTCGTTTTGCTCACGCACCTCGTAGCGGCCTGAATCCTCGAGATTCATGGCCATGAGGCTGGTGATGAAGGGCTCGTCATCGATGAGTAGGATTTTTTTCTTCGCGGAATCGGGTGAGTCGCTCATGGTAGTGGTTGGGAAAGAAAGGTGGCAGGTTTGGCAGCAGATTTCAAGGTCAGGACAGCGAGAACTCCACCTTCAGGTCGGTTGTCTATCTCTAGTCGTCCATGGTGCAAATCAACGACCTTTTTGGCGACGGTGAGGCCCAGCCCGGCGCCTTTGCCGGCGACCTTGGTGGTGTAAAACGCTTCGAAGATGAGGGGCATCTGGCTTTTGTGGATGCCATGCCCGGTATCGGCAATCTCGATGACGACAGCGTGGTCTCCGGCGCGAAACCAGGACTGACGTTGCCAGCCTTCACGCTCGCTACTGGTGAAGACTTTGGCGTAAGTGGTGATCGTGAGTGTGCCACCGCTCGGTTGCATGGCATCGAGGGCGTTGGCAAAGATGGCAGCCACGGCCTCGGTCATGTGCTTTTTATCGATCAGGATGGAAGACAGATCAGAGGCGAAATGTTTTTCCACCCGCACGCTGGCGTCCACCGTGAGGGAGGCGAGCGCTGTTTCGATGAGAACATTGGCATCCTCAGCAACCATGCTAGTTTCAATCGGCGCACAGGTCTGTAGCATGCTTTTCATGGCCTTCTCAATGCGATCGGCCCCCTGGCGCAGGAAGGTGATGATTTTTTTGCGGAATTCGTCCGTCATTGGCTGCGGTCCGGCGAGCAGGTCGGTCGCGAGCACGATTTGGCTGAGCGGATTGCACACTTCATGAGCAATGCTGGAGGCAAATTGTGAGAGCGCACCACCTTCTTCAAGCTGCTGCAGGGTGGATTGTGCCGGGGGTGGGCTGTCGGGTGGTACGCTGTTCATGATGCGAGGTTATGACTGGAAGACGGGTTCGCCCGTTGCATGATCCAGAAATCTTCTGGCCGTGGCTACGACGCCTTCCAGTCGTGTGTTTGGGCGGATGAAGCGGCGGCTCAGAACATAAGAGTCGCTGATGTGCGCGCCGCTGGCGATGATGCATTCCTCGCCGATGACGGCATTGGGGCCGATGGTAGCGCCGCTGATGGTGCAGCCGCTGCCGATCCAGCAGGGGGCGTTGAAGACGGTGTCCTTCGAGATGCTGCAATGATGACCGATGATGACACCGGGAGCGATCTGCGTCTCGATCTCGGGCAGTTGCGTGCCGAACTTTTGCTGTTCGGCCAGCCACTTTTTGACCATGGCAAACCAAGTCTTGGTGGTGGGCTGGTCGGGCAGAAGAGAGATGACCGTGCTCCCGCGTTGAAGTTGGATGGCACCGTCGGCATCAACGTAAGTGCAGAAGTCGGTTGCTTTAGCGGGGACACCGCTTTTGACATCGACGCGTTTGCACAGCGGGAAGGTGTCGCGAATGGCGGCGGCCAGCGCCTCATTGTCTTTTTCCAGCCAGAGTGTCATGGTGGCGTTGCTGCGGAAGAGATGGTCCATCCAGTGCTCAATGACACGGCGCTGGCCGATTTCCCAAAGCAGGAAGGGCTCGTCGTTGAGCGTCTGGCAGGGCTTGTCGTGAAGTATGGCGTCGCAGTTCATGGTTGGAAAAGAGGTTTAATTGCCGCCGCGGTTCTTGAGCGCGATGGGCACGGTCATGAGCAGGATTTTCAGATCGAGCCACAGACTCTGTTTCGCGGCATATTTCAAATCGAGGCCGATGGCTTCATCGTGCGTAATGCTGTTGCGGTTGCTGATCTGCCACAGGCCGGTGAGGCCGGGTTTGATTTTGTGACGCAGCAGATCGCGCGGGGTGAACTCCGCCACCTCCCACAAGGCGAACGGGCGCGGGCCGACGAGGCTCATGTCGCCGGAGACGATGTGGAAGAGTTGCGGAAGCTCATCGACGGAGAATTTGCGCATGAATTTGCCACAGGGCAGGATGCGCGGGTCGTTGGGGTATTTTTCCGCGCTGGAGAACTTCAGCAGGGCATGGCGCAATTTCATGACGGACTCGTGCTCGGGATCGACGAAGTGCTGTGCGGTTTGGCTGATCTTGTGCTCCTGGATTTTCTTTTCAATGGCCTCGGCATCGCGGCGCATGGTGCGGAATTTCAACATGGGAAAGAGGCGGCAGAACTTGCCGACGCGTTTGCCGGCAAAGGTGATGGGCCTGCCATCCAAGGTGATGATTGTGAGCGCGGCGGTGATGAGCAGCGGGGAGAGCAGCAGTACCATGGCAAGGCCGACGGCGAGGTCGAGGCCGCGCTTGGCGCCTTTGCGCAAGCCATGGCGCAAATGATGTCGGACAAGCAAGGCGTAGGCGGCGAGATGCTGCCACAGGCTGGTTTGGGTGGTCTGGCTCATGAATATAATGACAGCTGAGGTGCGTTAAAAATAGCGGGTAACCTGTATCCCAGCCTGCGTGCGCTCTAGGGTGGCATTCAGTAGATCACTTCGTTCACGGCGGTGCCACTGAACATAAAGCTCGATGTTTAGGCGGTTATTGGCCTTGTCACTGTCGTCGCGATAACCTAATGCAATGCGGCTTGTCGGTTCCCAGTCGAGTCGTCCGGAGTCATAGCGCCTCCTAATGACCTGACACTCGAGTGTGGTGTAATAGTGTATTCCAAACTCATGTATCAGATCAGGTCCGAAGCGCACCTCGCGGTATAATGCTCCTTGCGCTACCACAGATGGCTGATTGGAGACACGGAAGCGTAAATTAAGCCGTGTTTTCTCGGCGGCTTGCCAGTAAAAGGTCGTTAATGTTACCAAGCTGGTCATTAGGCTGCGCGGTGGCTGTCGGTCAAAATGACGCCATTCCATACCTGTGCGTGTCGTGAATCCGATTTTTGAGGAAGGCTTCCATTCAAGAAAAATTAGCGCTTGCTGGTAGTTTTGAGAACCCAACATGCGTTGCTCATAGATGATTCGTGCCAATTCTGTGCCTAGGCCTAACTTAGTCTTCGGCGATAATTCCCAAAGCATGGAAAAATCTCCCACCCACTCGGCACGGCTGGTTGCAGCTTGTGCAACGGAGATTGTGCGGTAGGCAACCTTGCCACGTAAGGTTGTTCTCTGGGTGACACGATGGTCGGTCAAGGCTGAGGCCTCCAGTAGCGTGTAATTCGCCTCTGGCATGGTGTTCTCGGAGGAGGCAAGAATGCGCTCATCGTAATTAAGCCGTAGTACTGAGCGGGATAATTCATTTACTCGTCCAACTTCACCTAGAAAATGCTGGGCATAGTCGTCCACATCATCCTTTAGGTGATAATAGAAGGTAGGCAGGTAGAGCAGGCTGGTGTAATACTCCGACTGATTTGATTCTGCACCGCCAATGGCTCCACTCGGATCTCCAATGTCGAGTTTGAGGATCGGAGAGATTTCGAATATCGTTTCGGTTTTCTTAGAGTCGTTGGTCGTGAAGTTGACGTTGTCCGTGTAAAAAAGCGTTGATAGCAGGCCAAGCGAGAGGCGAGCATCGACATTACCTTCTGACAATCCCCAAGAGTAAGGCTGCTGACCCGAGGATGAGGTTATGCTTTGCCAGCGTCGGTTATCAGTGGTGAGGTCAACATCGGGATTAGCGGCGCGCCTGAAAGATTTCGAACGCGTGATGGACATAAGTTCACCACTTGGTGCAGGCAGCAGTATTGAAGGCTTTATAACGCTCAAAGGAGACGGTAGCGTGGTAAGACCGTCAAGTTTGGTCGGTAGTTGCATTTTGTATGGCAATCCACTTTTAGCTGGGTCAGCTGCCATGGTCACCGTTTTGGAAAGCAAAAGAGCTGTCAGGCTAATTAGCAGCAAAATTGCGGGGCAGGATTTCACAAATCATTAACTCCACATGGGAGTCAACCGTCAAGACTTTTCATAATCCTTTGTATTGACACATCCGAGCCAATCCGGTAACCAAAGCTTCATGAAGCTTTCGTTACCGCTCAGCCTTTTGGCTTTTGGACTCAGCTTGCTACTCTCGGCCTGTGTATTGAACAGCGAGTTGCCACAACCACCGCCGCCACCTGCACCAAATGGGCGCTACGAAATTCAAGTGGGTGATTTGCTAAGTATATCCGTAGCTGGTGAGCCCGATCTCGCCCAGCAGGTTCGCGTGGATTGGAATGGTATGATCAATGTCCCGACTTTGTCTTCCGAAGGAAATCCTGAAATCCGGGCAGCTGGATTAAGTCCTTCATCGCTCGCTTCAAAACTGAACACCTATGCTGTGGACAACCGCATTCTTATTAAGGCTCGTGTGCAGGTGCTCGTCGTTGAATATGCCACTCTAGCATATTCGGTGCTTGGTCAGGTTGCGCAGCCCGGGCGCTACAATTTTCCTCGCGGCGTTCAGCCTCGTCTCACAATCGAGGAGGCTGTTGCTCTTGCGGGCGGTTACACCCGCCTCGCACGGCAATCACGGGTGCTGTTGAAACGTGGCGCTCAGGTTTATGCCGTCGATTTGAAAAAGCATGCCATGCTACCTGGGCAGCAGCCGATCATCATCATTCCCGGTGATGTCATCACAGTGTCGGAACGCATGTTTTAATTCTCTACACTCCATGAGCGCCGTCGAACCCAGAGCCACCTTTGTCAGCATCCTGGAGTCCGAGCTGAAACAGCAGCAGGTCGATCCGGAAATTCGTGAGTACAAGGCCGGCGAGGTCATCTTCGAGGAAGGTGATCCCGGTGATGGGCTGTATGCTATCCTCGACGGTCTCGTTCGCATCTCTGCATTCGTCAGCCAGTCGAACAAGCATGCGCTGCGTGAGTTCGCGGCGGGCGACTTCTTTGGCGAGATGGCTATTATTAATAATGCCCCACGCTCCGCTTCCGCCACGGCACAGCAGGACTCACGTTTGTTGTTTGTCTCTCGTGACCAAGTCACGCATCTGATGGAAGAGTCGCCGAAGCTTGTGTTCGCTTTGCTTCATGCGTTCAGTCATCGCATGCGCGACACGAACAGCCACTTCGTCCAGGAAATGCTCGAAGCCGAGCGCCTCTCGCTCATGGGCCGTTTTGCACGTTCCATCGTGCATGATTTGAAAAACCCGCTCAGCGTCATCGCGCTTGCCGCTGATGCCGCTGCCTCGGATCGCGCCAGTTCAGAACTACGTCAGAAGGCAAAAAAGCGCATTCATCAGCAGGTCGAACGTCTCACCCACATGCTCAATGAGCTGCTACGCGTCAGCGAGGGTTCCACACAGCATGCACTGGAGCAGACCAACTTCGCCACTTACTTCGCAGAGGTGATCGACCAGACACGCGATGAGCTGGAGAACAAAAAAGTCGTCGTCGAAGTGCAGACCGAGGTGCCTTCGATAGTGATGCCGCTTAATATTCGTCGTCTCGACCACGTCTTCTTCAATCTCTTCAACAACGCCGCTGATTTCATGCCGGATGGCGGGCGTATCATGGTTCGCTTTGAGGAACGGCCGCGTGAAATTTATGCCGAGGTCGAGGACACCGGCCGCGGCTTCAAGCCTGGCATCGTGGACAAGCTTTTCACGCCCTTCTTCACCGACGGCAAGCCCACCGGCACTGGTCTCGGTCTTTCCATCTGCAAAAACATCGTTGAAGACCACGGCGGCCGCATCTGGCCGAAGGAAGTGGCCGGATGCGGCGGTGTATTCTGCTTCACGCTGCCGTTGAAGGCGTGACGCGGCTTATTTGTTCAGTGCCAGGCGCAGCGTGCCGTTGTGGATTTCCATTGACTTGATGCCTGCGAGGAATTTTTGCAGTGCAGGATCGCTTTCCACATTTTCGGCCACGAGATCGACGCCCTTGATGTCGCCGATCCAACTGTTTGGCAGTGAGATGCCACCCAGGCTCAGATCGTCTAGTTTCAGGGATAGTTTGTGCTCTGGCGTCAAACTGGTTCCGAATGTAAAGCGTAGGCGAATTTTTTGATTCGGCACGATGGGGAAATCTTCTGGAGCGGTGAAGATGATCGCAGCGGAGACATTGCCTTCGCCAAACTTCACCTGAACGCTTTCGCCGAGTTGCTGCTGAGCCAGATAGGCGTTCACTTCGCGTTCATTGATGACCAGCGTTCGATTGGCCTCGTCCGCAGGAATGGCGGCAGGGTTGCCTAAGGCTTGCAGTTTGCTGTCAAACTCCGCTTTCTCTGTGGCGGTCAGGCTCACGGGACTCATGGCGGACGGGTAAAACGTGTGTTTGACCCAGAGGCCGCCGGTGGCTGCGGCGATGCCCGCGCAGCCGAGAATGACAGCGAGGGTTATGAGAACGACTTTCTTGGTGGAACGCACACGCGGTGCGGCGGGCGCTGCGGATTCAGGGATGGTTTGCATGGTGGTGAGTTTGGATGCTTTCGGCCCAAGAGTATTCATTCTGGCGAAAAAACGCCATCTACATGTTGCCGGACAGATTGTAAGCCATTGACTCTGCTCACGGCTCTTGGGAACATCGCGATTAACTATGAAATACATTCTCGCACTCGACCAGGGCACCACCAGCTCACGCGCGATCCTCTTCAATCACGACGGTGGCATCGTGGCGACGGCCCAGAAGGAATTTCGGCAGATTTTCCCAAAACCGGGCTGGGTGGAGCATGATGCGCAGGAAATCTGGGCCACGCAGGCCGGTGTGGCTGCCGAAGTGCTGCAAACCGCACGCGCCACGTCAGCAGACGTCGCCGCCATCGGCATCACGAATCAGCGCGAGACGACGGTGGTGTGGGATCGCAAGACCGGGAAGCCGGTCTGCAACGCCATCGTCTGGCAGGACCGCCGCACGGCGTCGATCTGCGACAAACTGCGCGCGCAGAAGCTCGATAAGCTCATCCAGCGCAAGACTGGGCTCGTGGTTGATGCCTACTTCTCCGCAACGAAGGTGCAGTGGATGCTGCAAAACGTGAAGGGCCTCAAAGCCCGCGCTGCGAAGGGCGAACTCGCCTTCGGCACCATCGAAACCTGGCTGCTGTGGAATCTCACTGACGGCAAGGTGCATGCTACGGACGTCAGTAACGCCTCACGCACGATGCTCTACGACATCCGCAAAGGCGACTGGGACGACGAGTTGCTGAAGATCTTTGGCGTGCCGCGCTCCATGCTGCCGGAGGTGAAGGATTCCAGCGGCGTGTTTGGTGAAACGTCGCTCCTCGGTAGCAGCATCCCCATCGCAGGCATCGCGGGGGATCAGCAGTCGGCGCTCTTCGGTCAAGTCTGCACGAAGCCCGGCATGGTGAAGAACACCTATGGCACCGGTTGCTTCATGCTGATGAACACCGGCACCAAACCCATCGCCTCGAAGAACAAACTCCTCACCACTGTGGCCTGGCGCATCGGCGGGCGCACCGAGTATGCGTTGGAAGGCAGTGTGTTCATCGCCGGTGCTGCCGTTCAATGGCTGCGCGATGGTTTGGGCATCATCAAGAAATCTGCTGATGTCGAAGCGCTCGCCACGAGCGTACCGGACACCGGTGGCGTTTATCTCGTGCCCGCGTTTGCTGGTCTTGGCGCTCCACATTGGGATGCGTATGCGCGTGGCACGCTCGTGGGCATGACCCGCGGCACCACGGCGGCGCACATCGCGCGTGCGGCGCTGGAAGGCATCGCTTTGCAGGTGATGGACATCTTGAAAGCGATGGAAGCCGATGCAGGCATCAAGCTGAAGGAACTCCGCGTCGATGGCGGCGCGTGCGTGAACAACCTCCTCATGCAGATGCAGTGCGATCTGCTCGGCGTGCCTGTCGTGCGACCGAAGGTGAACGAAACCACCGCACTCGGTGCTGCCTGCCTCGCAGGGCTTGCCGTCGGCTTTTGGAAGAATGTGGCCGACATCGCGAAGCACTGGCAGTTGGATCGCAAATTCAAGCCAACCATGAAGGCGGCGACACGCGCCAAAATCACCCATGGCTGGAATCGTGCGCTCACACGCGCTAAAGCGTGGGAGGAAAAATCCGCATGAGGCACACTGCATGGATCAACCCGCCCTGCCCGCATCTGCCGCTGGTGATACGTCATTACGATCACACGGATGTCGAGGCGTTGAATCATGAACGTGGGCCGCTGTTCTATGAAACGGCGCTGCATTATGCGCAGAGCCTGTGGCGTGAAGGTTTTCCGGCCAAAAGCATCCTGCTCATCAACCGCGCGCTCTCGTTGCCGCTGAAAGCTGACGAGCCAATCCTCGCCAAGTGGCCGCTGCCGTATCAGGCGCTCGTGTGGATCATGCAGAACCGCGTCGAAGGCCAGTTCATCGGCAATCCGCGTCGTCACTGGCAGCATCTGGCCACGCGCATGGTCGAGCCGAACAAGGAGCTGCGCACCTGGCGCGCTTGGGCCTGCTGGTATCTCGCGAAGACGATCCTGCCGGATGTGGAATTCCCCGCTGACCCCAAGCAAATCCGCGAGGAGCAGGTCGTAGAGCCGACGTATGACCAAATCGCACAGCAATTGCAGCGGCTCTCACCGGCCAATGACCTCGAAGTCTGGCAGCAGACGTTGAAGACGATTCAAGCTGCCATCCAGCCGCTTGCCGCTCGCATCCGCCGCATCGGTGCCGATGAACTGCCCATGGTGCAGAAGCTCGGGCATGCCATCTGGTTCGCGTATTACCCCGGCATCATCAGCGACGCGCAAATCCGCTACATGCTCTCCATCTGGTATCAGCCTGGCAACATGGCGCATGAGATGCAGGCGCGGGACGTGTGGTATGCGCTCGTCGAGGCCGAGGAGCGTGGCGCGGTCGGCTACATCTCGTTTGAAAAGCTCGTGCTAGAGCCCGTGCTGTTCATCAACAAGCTCTACCTCCTGCCCGAGGTGCATGGCCACGGCCTTGGCGGCCTCACCCTGCGCTGGGCCGAGGACCGCGCCCGCGACCTGCGCTGCAAACTCGTGCGCCTGCGCGTGAACAAACGCAACGCCCCCGCCATACGCGCCTACCTCCGCCACGGCTTCCACTTCACCGAAGACGTGTGCAGCGACATCGGCAGCGGCTTCGTGATGGATGATTATGTGATGGAGAAGGCGGTGTGGTGAATCCGACTTTGAGCCAAAACGCATCAGTTCCTCCCCTGATGAGGCTCATGGGTTATTTCCCGAATGTCTCGGTATAGGTTTTGTCACTGGTCAGAATCTTATCGCACCGCAGCAGCGGCCCAAGCTCGGGATGTTCCACTGGCTTGAACAAGTGCTTTTCAACGTCGTGGTAAAGGCCAGGAATCATACCTTGGTCAGGAAACTCTATCGAGTCAGCCCAGCGCATGACAATTCGGTACTTGTCTCCAAGGTCGATGGCGTCAACGCCATGCCACCATCCGCCTTCATCGGTGCAATCCACCCGCACGGAACAACTAATGAGGTTCATGACGAACATTCAAGCCCGCATAAGGCTCTAGACAAACCCGATTTATGAAAAACCGTGATTCGCTAATTTATACACACCGTAACCCATCTGCACCAGTGCCAGCAGCACTCAGTAACGATCAAATTCCTTCAGAGGAATGTCGGATGTCCTGGCATTGCCATTCGCAACTTTATGCAGCGTCAGTGTGATCACGCCTGTCGAGGTGATGATGGAGTTTCCTTCTGTTCTTCTGGTGGTGGTGAAGTCTAGGGCCTCGTCGTAACGCATAGCGTGGCGTCCCCTCTCGAAATCACGGCGTGCGGCATCCCACCCAAACCCCGTGCAGTAAATCAGCCTGTAAACGCCGTCTGGGATATGGCCGAATGTGAATTTTTCTCGACCACGCACATAAAAGGATGACACCAGCCTGTCGTCGCTGAGAATTTTGACGAATGCATCCTCGGTGAGGCCGTTGTCCAAGGTGAGTTTTCCCTTGCCATCAAGCGGCGTAAGATGGTCAGTCAAAATCGAGCCTGAAGTCAGGCGTTCATCTGAGGCCAAGTGTTTTAATGCCGCCTCAGCTTTTAGTTGAGTGGGCGGCAGGCTAAAGTCGAATGGACGCATTAATTTATCCAAGCCTTTTGCTCTTTCTTTTGAATGCCGCTGAAGCTCTTGGATTTTATTATCCATTCTTATTGAATCAAGTATCTCTGCCGCGCTCGGCGTTTTAAACTCAGGTGTAAGAGTTGAATTGGATGGCGGGGTTGGCGCAGTGTAAATATTTGCCGCATATCGCTGATCAGATTCGCGGTTCCATCTGATCAAAGTGCTAACCAGCAGCCAAACAACAAAGGGAGTGACCATGATCCATGCCATCGTCGAGTAAACTCGAACCGCCCTCGGTGAGTTCAATAAACTATCCAGTCTTTTGAGGCTCCATCCAGACGGGACAGAAAAAGGAACCTGATTTTTGAACTGCTCATGCATCGGAGGCTGCGTGGGGCCTCCAGTGCGTTGTGGCGGTGATGATGACTGTCTTCGAGGCGGTTGCGGCTGAGGTCGTGATGGAGGGTCAGCGTTCGCCCGCTGTGGATTTGAAGATGGTGTCTGCTTGGTCTGTTGGCCTTCTACACTCGCTCGATATGGATATTCCGATTCGGGAATGCGGCTCAGCAACGCATAAGCCTCATTGATTTGGTACGTCCGGTTTTCAGCCTTGGCTTTGAGTTCAGTGTTCCCTGTAAACCGGTCAGGGTGCCACACCATCAGCGCATCCCGATACGCCTTTTTCAATGCTGCCTTTGAAAATGGCGCACTGAGTTCGAGGAGTTGGATGGCATCTTTGATTGTCATTGTGATTTGCGAATCGCCTGCTCCAGAATTTTTGCCTGCCAGATGGCGGTTTGGCGGGCAAGTTCGTCGCGCGCAGCCTGCCGACGTTCAGCGTTTTCAATGGTAGCAATTCGCAGGTACTCCTGCTGACCGGCTGCCTCCGCAGCTTTATGAATGGCTTCGAGCTTAAACTCGATGACGCGCTTTTCACGATCCGTGAGCGCAGTATCATGCAAAGAAATACGGAGGGCCATTGTTTCAGGCCGCGCACCAGCTTCCGCGATGGCTCCTTCAACGCAAATATGACGCAGGTCACGGTTGGCTTTTTCGGCCATTGCTCGTTCCGCATTCAATCGCGAGACGGTGGCTGGGTCGAAAGCGAATGACGTCACCGAAAAACATACCAGAAAGAAGAAAGCTCTCATACTTCAACAAACTATTGAACACACGCAAACCGCAAGGGGGCAATTCGTCAAAGTGACGGATGCACCACACGCTGATCCTCAGATGGTTTCCCACGAGGACGCGTGCGCTACTGTTGACACTGCCAGTCTTGCATTCCATCTCACGCAGTGACTCCACTCGATCTTTCTCTCGCCGAAGTTCCCAGCCTGCCTGCGCATGCGGCGCGGTTGTTGGCGAAGGAGGGGATCAAGACGGTGGCGGATGTGGTGTGGCATCTGCCGTTTCGGCATGAGGACCGGCGGCAGATGCAGGCGCTGGCGTTTCAGGCGGGGCCGCTGCCGTCGTGTCATCATGTTTTGGTGACGAAGACGGGGAATAAGTTCTTTGGCGGCCGTTCCGGGGTGTTTGAGGCGGTGGTGCGGCATGCGACGGGGCTGCTGGGCCAGCAGCTCACACTGAAGTGGTGGAACATGCCATTCATGAGCCGGGTGCTGGCTGAGGGGCAGGAATTGATCGTCTATGGCGTGATCAAGGACTCGAAGGGCCGCCTGAGCATGTCGCACCCGGAGTATGAGATCGTCAAAGGCGGCTCGGATGACGATGCGGAGCAGATTCACACGGGTCGCATCACGCCGATCTACCGCCTGAAGGGCGCGATGACGCAGAAGGCCCTGCGTGTGGCGGCGTGGCATGTGTGCCAGGTGCTTCCAGGAGCGTTCTGCGAGGATCTGCTGCCGACGCCGAGCGCGGAAGGCGAGTTCGCAGGCCTGACGCGGTCGCTGGCGCTGCGTGAGGTGCATTTCCCTTCGAGCATGGAGAAACTGGAGCAGGCGCGGCGCTACCTCGCGCTGGAGGAGTTTTATGGCTACCAGCTCCGCGTGGCGCGGCGGAAGCGTCGCGTGATCGAATCGGGCGGTCGCAAACAAATCGGCACGGGCGAGTTGCTGCGCGATTTTTTCAATGAGCTGCCCTTCCAGCTCACGACGGCACAGCAGCGCTGTTTGGATGAGATTCATCGCGGCATGGCCTCCGGCGCGCCGATGAACCGTCTGCTGCATGGCGACGTGGGCAGCGGCAAAACGGTGGTGGCCTTCGCGGCGATGCTGCGGGCGGTCGAATCCGGCCGACAGGCGGTCCTGATGGCTCCGACGCAGATTTTGGCCGAGCAGCATGCGCGCAATGCGCGGAAGTGGCTGGAGCCGCTGGGATTGCGTGTGGCGCTGCGCACGGGGTCGAAGCGCGAGGATGGAGATGGTTTGGAGTTGATGCGTGGAAAGAGCAGCTCGGATAAACCAGAGATCGTCATCGGCACGCATGCGCTGCTGCATGACGCGGAGTTGATGCACAACACGGGGATCGTCATCATTGACGAGCAGCATAAGTTTGGTGTGGCGCAGCGGGCGAAGCTGATCCGCAAAGGGGACACGCCGGATGTGCTGGTGATGACGGCCACACCGATCCCGCGCACGCTGACGTTGACGATTTACGGCGATCTGGAAGTCTCGACAATCGACCAAAAGCCGCGTGGTGGCGTGAAGATCATCACGAAGGTGAGGCCGAAGACGAAGCTGAAGGATGCGGCGAAGTTTTTGCGAGAGCAGATCGAGGAAGGCCGTCAGGGTTACATTGTGTACGCGCTGATCGATGAATCAGAGAAGCTGGAGGCCGGTGCGGCGACGAAAGGGCACGAGGAGTGGTCCAAACTGCTCGCGCCCTGCGAAGTCGGGCTGCTGCATGGCCGGATGAGCGCCGAGGAGAAGGAGGATGTGATGAAACGCTTCCGTGCGGGCAAGCTGGACGCGCTGGTTTCGACGACGGTGATCGAAGTGGGCATCGACGTGCCGAATGCGACCGTGATGTTCATTCACGATGCAGGCCGTTTCGGCCTGGCGCAGCTTCATCAGCTCCGCGGGCGCATCGGCCGCGGGGCGCACACGAGCTACTGCGTGCTGTTTGTGGAGGACAAGGACGAGGAGAACCGCCAGCGCCTCGCCATCATGGAGGAGACAAGCGACGGCTTCCAAATTGCCGAGGAAGACCTGCGGCGGCGCGGTCCGGGCGATGTTTTGGGCCATGCGCAGAGCGGGCAGGCACCGCTGCTCTTTGGCGAACTGCTGGCAGACACGCGGCTGGTGCGATTAGCGCGGCAGCTTGCCGAACGAACGCTGGATGAAGATCCGCATCTGCTAAGACCGGCTTTGGCCGTGTTTCGAGATGAGCCGGTGGTGGCAGAGAAGGCCCAAGCGATGATGCAATGAACCGCAAGATGGCGAGTTTGTGCCACCAGCTTTGAGGTGATGCTTATTTAAGATAGCTTGACGACTTGAGCTTTTAAACGGTCAGTACCGTGTGCCATGCATCCCATCGCTCCCATGCACCCGTCCGAGACGGTTGTAGATCAGCCCAACGTTCGCCACAAACGGCGGGTGCTGGGGAAGGCGCGCCTTACCGTCATGATGCGTTGCGTCGTGGTTATTGCGGCGATTGCTTGCGTGACGGCATTTGTGCTGTGGTTGAAGGAAGAATCGCCGCATCTGCAGGCGGTCGAGGCGAGGCGTGAATCACCGCTCGCTGAAGCGCGGAGCCTGAAGCCTCTGCTGGAGACGGTGCAGCCATCGCCACTGGCCTCGTATGCCATGATGAAAGGGCCAGAGAACCCGGTATCGGAAGTGGTGAAGCCGCGACAGAACAACGCCCAAGTCATGCAGCACATTTTACCCGTGTGGCTGGTGGCTGACGCCACCGAGTCCGCAGAGCTCTTGAAACAAAGCCTGCGTGAACGTGGTGCGCGGCAGATGGGTCCAGCGGTGCGTTTTGCGATGCTGACTGTGGCGGAACTGATGGCCCTGGATGCCAAAACGTGGAGTGCAGGTCAGGCAACTATGGCGGCGAGCGAGAACAAGGCCTCGGCAATGCTGCTCACCTTTTATCTGTATTATCTGGATCGAGCCGGAGATGGGGCGGGCGTCAGGGCGTTTCTGCATGCGCTGGAAAATCAGGCGTCGCAGGAGCAGGCGGTGCGGGATTTTATCCTCGCAGGCCGAACCATGGCAGAGTTTGAGAGCGAGATGGGTCGCCTGTTTTACAGTGTCGGGATCGAACTTCAGTTCGTGCGGCGCGGAGGCGCGGTGTTCAAGCCATGATGAAATCGCGGGAGATTCCTTTTGCCCGGCCGGTTATTTGATTTTATCCCCTGAGCATCCTGCATGAAAACTTCCTGGCCCATCCGCCTTGTGCGCGCGTTGTTTTTCGCCTTCTCCGTTTTTATCGGTATGGCGATCGCCATTGGGCTGCAACAGGATGCCTGGATTGGCGCGGTGAGTGGTGCGGTGTTCATGGGACTGCTCATGGTTTTGGACGCCGTGTTTGCACGCTTCACGCTGCGTGATTTTTCGCATGCCACCTTGGGCTTGGCGGTGGGATTGTTTTGCGCCTGGCTGATCACGCGCATTGGGGTGTTCCAGCTCGCGTATTTCCAGAATCACACGGATGGCACGATGATTCAAAATATCGTGGAGATATGCATTTACGGGACACTGGCGTTTTTCGGAGTGACCTTTGCGTTGCGCAGCGACCGCGACCAGTTTGCCTTCCTGATTCCTTATGTGCGCTTCCGTCGTGATAGCTCGGAAGGTGAGCCGATGCTGCTGGACACGAATGTGATCATCGATGGCCGCTTGCCCGGCTTGTTTGCCACTGGATTTCTCAGCGGTGCAGTCGTGGTGCCACGTTTCGTATTGGATGAGCTTCAACGTCTGGCCGATTCCGCTGAGTCAGCCAAGGTTTTGCGCGGCAAGCGTGGTTTGGAACTGATGGAAAAGCTGCGCGCTTTGCCAGAGATGCAGGTTTCCATTCATGAAGACGCCTCAGGCGCTGCGGATGCGCTGGTGGACACTCGATTGGTCACACTGGCACGTGAATTGAACGCGCGTCTCCTCACCAACGACGACAATCTTGCCAAAGTAGCTCGTTTGCGCGGCATCACGGTCTTGAGTTTTCATGAACTGGCCGCCGCACTGCATCCTGAACTCAGCGTGGGAGATGAACTGCGCCTGCCTCTAACGAAACCGGGCAAGGATAAGAACCAAGCCGTGGGTTATCTGCCAGATGGCACGATGATCGTGGTGAACAACGCTGCTGCGCAAATCGGTCAAACGCTGGATGTGGTCGTCTCCGGCACGTTGCCAACCAGCGCCGGTCGCTTGATCTTTGCTGAGATCAAAGCTGCGGCGTGATGCGGCGGCGTTGTGTCACGTAGCCAAGTGCGGCGAGCAATACTAGAAACACCGAGTGCGGTTCTGGAACCACAGCGATACTCATGATGGCTGCTGAGTTGCTCGAAATGCGCGAGGCATAGAAGCTCGCGGGATTGTCCTGTGACAGATTAGGCACAAACGACCAGCCGAACGAATCAGAGCCTTGGTAAAGTCCTCCGCGATCAAACAAAGCGGCGTCGAAGTCGGAGCTATTACCCACGGTGTTGTTGGTATCGAAGCGGCCGTCGATGCTGTAGTTCACACCCGCGAGTTTCCAGATGCCACCATCGTTGACGAACACGCCACCGCCAGAGTCACCGCTGGAAAGTGTGGCCTCTTCAGCGGTGCCGTTCGCGCTGAAATTCGCGGTGATCAGATCGCCGAGGGCGCTGGAGTAGATACTGCTGACCTTGTTACTACCCCAGCGTGCGTTGCCGTCCGCGGCACCGTTCTGCCAGCCATGCAGGACACTGCTTACTAGCACATCAGCACCCCGTGGGCCGCCTCGTCCGTTCGTGACCAGTGTGAGCCCAACTTCAGACGCACCGGTGTACAGCGGCGCGTAGGAACTGAAGGATTCGTTTATTTTGAAGATGCGCAAGTCGGTGCCTGCGATGTCCCAGTAGCCCATGCCGCTATTTGCAGCGGTATCGATGTTGTAGGTCACATCGGAGCCACCATTGAAGATGCTGCTTTGTGTGAAGGTGTTTCCTTGGGTGCCAAAGTGCTGTGCTGTGATGAAATACTGCGGCGCGATCATCGTGCCGAGATACGCACCGTACAATCCTTCATACTGCCAGCCTGAATTTTGAAAAATGCCAGTCGGGGCCGTGGTATTGTGCATGGAGTCGCTCGTGCCGTAAAATACAATGGCCTGACAGGGTGTGGCGCTCATGCAAAACAAAGCCAGAATCGCAGCCATGAAGACTGGCAGTGATGGCGTTGATGGTTTGGCGCAACTAAACATAAAGTACTGTCCCACCGCGCTCTAGGTTTGCCATAATTCATTGCGCCTACACCGCAAAAAATCGCTTAGTGCGTGGGAGAAAGGACAATACCCGCTGGCACGTTACTCGCTGAGTGAAAACGTTGCTCGACAGGCCGGTCATTATTGTTATGAATGGCGCGCCTGTGACTCAAAAATGAAAAACAAATGGCTCAACATGCTGGGTGCCTGTGTGCTCCCGCCGATTGTCGGCGTGGGGGTCTGCGGTGGACTCATCTACTTATTGAAAGACCATGAATTGTTTCGGCCAGAAGCTATCACGCTTCCGACTGCGACTGTCGCCAAAGTGCGTCAGGGTAAATTAAGCGAGGTTTCCGCCGAGATCCGGGCCGCATTGCCGGTCGATGCGACTTTCACACCGGCGATGCCCAAGCTTGCGCCATCCACCGCCGAAAAAGACGCGCTGAAACGTGCCGCCGATGCCGCGAAGCCGAAGACTGTGGTGGCGCTGCCGACGAAACCAGCCAGCGCAGAGTCAGCAGTGGTGGTGGCTAAACCAAACAAGCCCACTCAGATCGTCACCGTCAAACCACAGGCTTGGCGTCCAATCCTCGATCCAATCACCGAACATTGGACGCGTCTCATGCCTCGCACCGATGCACTGCCGCAGGCTTACCAAGCTGTACTCAATGATGATGCCGCTCATCTCGCCAGACTCATCGCGCTTGGTATTTCGCCACATGAAATGACGCTTGGTGGTGACACTCCACTTTGCGTCGCCGTGCGCATGGGGCGCGCGGAATGCGTGCGAGTCTTGTTCCTTTCTGGTGTGGATATGAATCAGCCGGCTCATGAAAAGCAGCCGCCCATCGCACTTGCATCCATGCGCAGAGGCTCAGAGGTGCTGGAGGCGCTGTTGGATGCTGGAGTCGATCCCAACACACGTTTCAAAACACCCGTGTCCAAGCAGATCATCGACCGCTGCGCTATCAAGGATTTGCGCAACGCGATGGAAAGCGATCGCGGAATTACGCCGCTGATCTGCTGTGCTGCACGTGGCGATGTTGAAGGCGCGGTCACACTGATGCGAGCAGGCGCGAAGCCCGGAATTGGCACCACTCGCTATCATCGTTATCCGATCAACTTTGCCGCCACGCAGGGCTACCTGTTTCTCATGCGCGTGCTGCTGGGTCGTGATCCTGACTCCGAGCCGGACACCCTCGTCACCGTTGATCTTTCAAGCCAGCGTGCCTGGGTGATGAAAAATGGCATCATCATCAACCACGCCATGGTCTCGACTGGTCGTGAAGGCTATGGCACACCAGCTGGCCGCTACGTCATCACCGACAAGCACACCTCACACGTCTCAACGCTCTATCATGTCGCCATGCCTTGGTTCATGCGCTTGAACTGCGGCGCCATCGGCCTGCACAGCGGCTACGTCACGGGACAACCTGCTTCACATGGCTGCATTCGCCTGCCGTATGAAAAAGCAAAACAGTTCTTCAGCCAGGTGCGCGTCGGCGACGAAGTGCAGATCGTTTATTAAAGCGTCTTGAGCAGCTTGTCGTGAATGCCGTCAAAGCCGCCGTTGCTGAACACGACGATCACATCGCCCGTGCGTGTTTCATTCTTCAGGCGGCTCACAATCGCGTCCGTATTCGCCTCAAACCAGCATGGCTTGCCGCGTGAGGTCACGGATAATGCCACCTTGGCCGTGTCCAAGCGTTGATCCGCCGCCACTTTCTCAGGATTGGCCACGGCGGCGATCACAGAGCCATCAGCCTCGGTCAAAGCCTCGATCAATTCGTTTTGCAGCACATTGCGGCGGCTCGTGTTCGAACGCGGCTCAAACAATGCCCACAACCGGCGTCCAGCATAGCGCTGGCGTAATCCACGCAGAGTTTCGCGAATTGCCGTAGGATGATGACCAAAGTCGTCAATGATGGTTATGCCGTGCGTCGTGCCGCGCTCCTGCTGACGGCGGCGGATGCCAAGGAAAGTATTCAAGCCCTCACGAATCTGTTCATCGGTCAAACCGCCGAAACGCGCCGCACAGACGCACATCGCTGCGTTGCGCACATTGAACTCGCCCATCATCGGTACGCCAAATGCCGCGCCGTTAATTTCAAACACGGTGCTCTCTGGCGTCGAGGCGGTGATATTGATGCGGAAATCGCAGGTCGGGCCGAGACCCACGGTTTTCAGCGGCGCAGGGCACTTCGCGCGCAGCGTGAGGCAGTTTGGATCGTCGCCATTGATCAGCACGAGGCCGTTGCGCGGCACCGTATTCAGCATGCGCTGAAACGAGAGCAGAATGGCATCCAGATTTTCAAAGATGTCCGCGTGGTCGAACTCGATGTTGTTTACGATCGCGCACTCCGGCAAGTAGTGCAGGAATTTGGAGCGCTTGTCGAAGTAGGCGGTGTCGTACTCGTCGCCTTCGATGATGAAGATGTCTGAATCCGTGAAACGTGCTCCACTGGTGAAATTTTCCGGCACACCGCCGATCATGAAGCCAGGATTCTTGCCTGCGTGCTCGAAAATCCACGCCAGCATCGTCGTCGTCGTCGTTTTGCCGTGTGTGCCGCTCACCACAAAGCTGCGTTTGCCCTGGATGACCTCCTGCTTGAGCAGTTCTGCCATCGAAACATACGGCAGCTTCTTTTCGAGCACCGCTTCCAGTTCGGCGTTGCCGCGGGAGATTGCATTACCCACGACATAAACGTCTGCCATGGCAGGAAGATTCTGCGGGCCGTAACCTTCGGAGAGCGTGATGCCTGCGCCTCGCAGCACATCGCTCATTGGCGGATAAACCTGCGCGTCCGAGCCGCTGATTGTGTGTCCGAGAGCGCGTAATGCGACCGCAGTAGAACCCATCGCGGTGCCGCAGATGCCGATGAAGTGAATGTGTTTGGGAGATGCCATGAACCTGACGCGAGGTCAGTTGCCACGCGAAAGGGAACTAAAGCAGGGCTTTCCCCGCCTTGGCAAAAAAATAATGCATCCGCAGGGAATAAACCGCCGGGAGGACTCTCAAATCTCACGTTGGCTCCAACCCTCGATGTCCGTCATAAACTCAAAAACCTCGTTCACGGCAGCCCGGCAACCTGAATCTGCGACTTCCCGAGCACCGTGTGACAGTTCACGCACTGCTGACGAAGCGACGCAAAGGCGGCGCTCGAACGGCTCGCATCTTTTTTCTGAAGTGAAGATTTGAGTTCGGAGAAGGGGCCAACTTCCCAGCCAGTGAGCAGCGGTTGCAAATCAACCAGACCACCGGAGGAAGATTTCTGCTTTGGAGCGCTATTGATCGATTTGGAAACGCTGGAGTGCATGCGTTCCGCCATGGCGAGGGCTTCGTCCCACTGGCTGGCCTGCTGGAGCTTGCGTGTTTCGAGCATCTTGCGCTGCGCGGCCTTCATGCGGTGACTGTTCATGGTGCTGGCGCAGGAGGCCAGGGTGATCATCAAGGAGATGGCAAGGAGACGTTTCATGGGTGAGGCGAGTGAATCACCGTCCCTCGAATCTGTCACGGCCTTTCGCCAGCGCCTCGATCTTGCGGTCGGCGATGCTGCGTTTGAGCATCCAGAAGCCGCAGTCGGGATGAATGAACTTCACGCGGCCTGCGCCGAGCTTTTTCTCGGCCGCCTCGATGCGGCGGGCGATTTCGTCGGCGGACTCGATGTGGTTCACTTTGATGTCCACGACGCCGAGGCCGACGCCGATTTTGGGGTCGAGTTCCTTGAGCGCATCGAGATCAGCCGCAGGACGATGCGCGAGTTCGAGCACGAGGTGATCGGCACGCAGGGAGTTCAAAAACGTGATGAGCGCAGACCATTCACCTTTCTGAATCGTCTGGCCACCGTAGTTGCCGAAGCAGAAGTGGACGGCTTTCTGGCCTTTGACGGCATCCAGCACGCGGTTGATGCCTGCGGCGGCGATGGGAGCATCATCGGGATTGCCGGGGATGTTGGCTTCATCGACTTGCACGCAGTCGCATTGCAAATCAGCGGCCTGCGCGGCCAAAGCGTCGGCGATGGCCATGTTGAGCGCGGCGAAGTCGTGGTAATGCGTGTCCAGCAAGGTGCGGGCAAGCATGTAGGGGCTGGTGAGCGTGAACTTGAAGGGCCCACCGACCACCTTGCCCGCACGGGCGCAGTCTTCGGCCAGATTGAGCACGCCCTCGGTGATGGGGCCGCGCACCACGGCAGCAGGCTTGCTGCGGAAGGCCATCTCGTGCTTGGCACGAAACGCGGCGGTATCCGCGCGGCCCACACGACTGTCGATGCCACCGAGCTTGTGGACAAAGTATTCGATCATGCCGTTGGTATCGGGATGATTGACATCGAAGCGATACAACTCGCCATCCGTGGGCAAATCAATGCCTGCCTGGCGCTGGGTGTCAAAGACGACACGAGTGGCATCTATCACCGCCTGCTCGCTCGGCAAAGCACTGAGCCATTCGGGAACAGGATAGGAACCGACGGTGGTGGTCTGGATGGTGGCCATGCCGCAGACTAGCCAGCATCGTCAGATCTTGGAAGGCACGAGTGCCAAAATCCAAAGGCAGGCAGGCATTCAACAAAGTTACTTCGCCTTCTTCGGTCCTTTGCCGCGCACGCTCATCTTGAAGGGCACGCCGGGGGCGTTCCATTCGTCACGGATGACTTTTTCGAGGTAGCGTAGGTAGCTGTCGGTGAGTTTGGCGGCACGGTTGGCGAAGAGCACGAAGTGCGGCACGGGAATGGCGAAACCTTCGGCTTCATTGACCTGCGTGGCGTAGAGCAGCTTGAAGCTGTGCGTGCTGCGGCCAAGAGCGCCGGGGGTGTTTTCGATGGCGTTGGCGAGCAGGCGGTTCAAAGCGCCGGTGCCAATGCGATTCTGAGAGCCGTTGCGCACTTTTTCGATCTGCACGAAGAGCTTGCCCACGTGCTCCTTGTTCTTGGCGGAGATGGCGACGAGCGGGGCGTAGTTCAGGAAGAAGAACTCGCGGCGCATCAGTTCATCCAAGAATTCGATGCGGTCCTTTTGCGGAGCGTCGGGATGGAAGAGATCCCACTTGTTCATGACGAGGATGCAGGGCTTGCGCTCTTCCAAGATGATCTGGGCGATCTTGCGGTCCTGCATTTTAGCGCCTGCGGCACAGTCGATGACCAGCAGGCACAAGTCAGCACGTTTGATGCTCTGCAGGCTGCGATCCACGCTTGAGATTTCGACCACGGTGTCGAGATGGGCGCGGCGGCGGATGCCGGCGGTGTCGATGAGTTGGTATTTTTTGCCATTCCAAGTGGCCTGGATGTCGAGCGCATCGCGCGTGGTGCCGGGCACCTCGCTGACGATGGCACGCTCCTGACCGAGGATGGCGTTCACGAGTGATGACTTGCCAGCGTTTGGGCGGCCGACGATGGCGAGTTTGAGTGGGCGCACGGATTGACCGGCCTTGGCATCTTCGGTTTCGTTCGATTCCTTCAAATCAAGACGCTCAGCGACGAGGGCCACGAGGTCATCGATGCCGAGACCATGTGCGGCGCTGACTTCGACGGTGTCCGCGAAGCCGAATTTGGTGAACTCACCGGCGTTGAGCTTGCGCTTGGGGGAGTCGGCCTTGTTGATGACGAGAATGACCGGCTTGCTGGTGCGGCGTAGTTCACGGGCAAGGCTTTGGTCGATCGTGGTGATGCCATCGACGACATCGACGACGAACATGAGCAAATCTGCCACTTCGAGAGCGATGGCGGCTTCGACCTGCACCTGATCGGTCAGCACGTCCTCGGTGCTGGCACCGATGCCGCCCGTGTCCATGATCTCGAACCATGCCGGGCCGCGACGGCACTGCGCGGTGATACGGTCACGCGTCACCCCGGCCTGATCGTGGACGATCGAGATGGTTTTGCCGGCAAGGCGGTTGAAGAGCGCGGACTTGCCCACATTGGGGCGTCCGACGATGGCGACGGTTTTGAGCATTGTTCAAGGAGCACTAGGCAGCCCCCGCGTCAATCATGTCCGGTAGCTTGCAACTGCCTGACGCCGTCGGCCAGATTGATGAAACCGGAAAGCGCGGTGAAAAAACCGGCGAAGATCGTGGGCCAGATGAGCAGGGCAGGGGCGAGATCGAGCAAGATCCAAAGAATGGCCGCCATCTGGGCAAACGTGGCCACCTTGCCGCTCCAGTGGGTGTGAATCTGGAATTTGCCGGCAAAGTGGTCGATCAAGAAGGCACCGCCGATGGAAAGCACATCTCGACCAATGACCAGAATAGGGAACCACAGCGGAAAATGCTGTCGCCAGGCGGTAAAACTGAGCAGGATGATGGCCGAGAGCATGAGCAGCTTGTCCGCCAAAGGATCGACGATGGCCCCAAAACGCGTGCGCTGGTCAAAGCGGCGGGCGACCCAACCGTCGATGGCGTCACTGATCGCGGCGATGCCAAACACCGCAGCGGCCCAGAGGCGCAATGCTTCATTGGGATGTTCGCCACGGGCGCTGTCGCCATAATAGATCACGAGCCCGATAAAAACGGGGATCAGCAGGATACGGAAGATGGTGATCTGATTGGCGAGGTTCATTTCAAACAGCTTCAAGTTTAAGGTTTAAAGTTTCAAGCTGCGTGATTCAAACTTTGAACCTTAAACTTTAAACTTTAAACTCGCCTATGCCGCGAATCGAGCCAGTGGATCTGTTGAACGCCTATTGCGAGGGCGCCTTCCCGATGGGGGAGGACGATGGCTCCATCTCATGGTATCGGCCGAAAATGCGCGGCATTCTGCCAGTGGCGGAGTTTCATGTGCCGCAGCGGTTTCAGCGCTACCTGAAGCAGCATCCGTTTGAACTGCGCTGGGACACGGCGTTTGGCGACGTGATTCGCGGCTGTGCTGATCGCGAGGAGACCTGGATCACGGACACGATCATGGACACTTATGAAGAACTGCATCGTCTTGGCTTCGCGCACAGCGCGGAAGTCTGGCGTGATGGCAAACTGCGCGGCGGTGTGTATGGCGTGAGCATCGGCGGGGCATTTTTCGGCGAATCGATGTTCAGCCGTGAGCCGCAGGCGTCGAAGGTGGCACTGACGCATCTGCAGTGGCGGCTGCATGCGCGTGGCTACCTGCTGCATGACACGCAATGGACCACGCCGCATCTGGCGATGTTTGGCGGGCATGAGATTCCGTGTGCGCATTACCTGGAACTGCTCCAGCAGGCGATTATGCGGAAGGCGACCTTTATCTGAGCGAAATCAGCTCTCGAAATACGTGTAGCCACGCAGACCGGCTTCGAAGCTCTCGATGATCTCACGGCGCTCGGTGGCGGTGATGCGTTTGGAGACGACGGCGCTTTCAGCAAGATTGCGGAAGCGGGTGAGCATGTCTTTGGGGTCGTATTCGACGTAGGTGAGCACTTCGGAGACGCTGTCGCCTTCCAGTTCGCTGTATTTGGCCTTGCCGCCCTCGATGTGGACGGACACGACGTTGGTGTCGCCAAGGAGGTTGTGCAGATCGCCGAGGGTTTCTTGATAAGCGCCTACGAGGAAGATGCCGAGCATGTATTCCTCCCCCTTTTCGATCTCGGGGTCGTGCAGTGGCAGGCTGTTGCGGATGCCGTCGGAGAGCGCGAATTTGTCGATCTTGCCATCGCTGTCGCAGGTGATGTCGGAGAGCACGGCATTGCGAGTGGGCTTCTCCTTGAGGCGATGAATCGGCATCACGGGGAAGATCTGGTCGATGGCCCAAAGATCCGGCAGACTCTGGAACACGCTGAAGTTGCCGTAGTAGTAGTCGGTGAGGATGGCATCGAGGCGCTCCATTTGAGAACCGTCGTGGTCACATTGTTCACGCATGCCGGCGATCCAGGTGAGGATGTCCCAGTAGAGCTCCTCGCCGTGGGCACGTTCGCGCAAGTTCACTTTGCCGTAGTTGAACTCGGTGCGCAGCTTGTCGCGGTAATAGACGGCGTCGTTGTAGATTTCCTGAAGGCGGTCGCGGCTGGTCTTGGCGGCGTTGCGCGTGGATTCGACTCGTAGCTCGTGCAGATTGCGCAGCAGGGCAGGGGATTCTTTATCGATCTCGATGTCGCTGATGGTTTTGCGCGGCTCAAAGCGGTTGATGTCGAGGATGTTGATGACCAGCACGCTGTAGTAGGCCACGATAGCACGACCAGACTCTGTGATGATGTCCGGGTGCGGCACACCGGCTTCGGCGGTGACTTCGGAGATCGCCTCGATGATATCGGCGCAGTATTCTTTGGTGCCGTAGTTGCTGCTGGCGGCAGAGGCGCCTTTTTGACCGTCGTAACTGATGGCGAGACCGCCACCGAGGTCGAGGATGCCCATGCGTGCGCCTTCTTGCACCAGACCGACATAGACGCGTGCCGCTTCATTCACCGCCTGACGGATGGCACGAATATTCGGAATCTGCGAACCCTGGTGATAATGCAGCATGCGCAGGCAGTCGAGCATGCCTTCCTCACGCAGGTGATCCACGACACGCATGAGCTGGGAAATATTGAGGCCAAAGACGCTGGCGTCACCGCCGCTGCCGCTCCAATGCCCGGCGCTTTCGGTGCCGAGGCGGAAGCGCACGCCGAGCGTGGGGCGCAGGCCCATTTTTTTGCAGCGCTGAAGAATAAGATCGAGTTCCGTCGGCATTTCGAGCACGAGGATGACCTGCAGGCCCATCTTCTGCGCGTTGAGCGCGAGGTCGATGAACTCCTCATCCTTGTAGCCGTTGCACACGATGTAGGCCTGCGGGTCGTGCATATAGGCCAGCGCGGCGATGAGTTCCGGCTTGCTGCCGGCCTCAAGACCGTAGTTATATTTGCGGCCATAGCGCGTGATCTCCTCGATGACTTCCTGCTGCTGATTGACCTTGATGGGATACACGCCGCGATAGACGCCTTGATATTTTCCTTCCCTGATCGCGGAGGCGAAGCCTTCATTCAGTTCGTCGATGCGTCCGCGCAGCAGATCACCGAAGCGCATGAGCACCGGAAGCTGCGTGCCGCGTTCGCGCAGGCCTTTGACGATGGAAGCGAGGGAAACCGGCTTCGTTTTCTTGCCGTCCTTCAAATTCACCACGACTTCGCCCGCCTTCGAGACGTCGAAGTAATCGTGTCCCCATTCGCGGATGCCATACAGCTCGGCGCTGTCGTCAGTGGACCATGGGGGTGTTTTCATTGCGGTGTGCGGGGACTGGGTTTTCAAGGGCCGCGATTATGAGGGCAAATTGGGAAATGAAAAGCGACATCTCGGACAGGAGAAAACGCGATTTGGATGTCAGGGCCTCACTTTGCGGAAAGCGAAGGGTAGGTAGAGCAAGGAATAGAAAACCACACCGAGGCCAATCGTGCTGAAATTGTACCACGGCCACGGACCCAGATGATCAAACAGACTGGCCTGCGGCGGCTTGGTGCATTGGAAGGCGTAGTTGGTGCTGAGGGCGTAGTTCACGATGGCGATCACGGCATACCACGAGAGCGAAACTCCCATCATGCGCGCTACTGCGCCCGGCGCGGGGCGGTGTTTCATGGCGGTGACGACGTAAAACGCCGTGATGGGAACGCCACCGTGTAGCAGGAAAAAGACGAAGAAGCGCGGATCAGGAAATTCATAGATCAATGCAGGGGTGATCAGCCCTTGCAGCGTGCCAGCGATGCCGAAAAAATACACGATCTCACAGCAGAGCTGCCGCCGAGTCCAGAGGGCGATGCCACCCGCGAGGCAGGCGATGTCGCAGTACTGCAGCGGCAGCAGCGTCTGTGCATTGAGCGAGCCAGTCCACGCATGGACCGCTAGGGTGGCGGGATAGATCAGCAGTAGCAGCGTCCCAAGCGCCTTTTCCGCCATGGCTGCGAACCGCGTTCGTGCAATGATCTGCATGAGCACAAATAAAACAGCGGTGATGGCGAGCACGATCTGGTGTGAAGTGCTGAATGGGTGAAACGCGGGAGGCATCTCGCATCATGGCACGAGATGGTTGCAGATGTCAGCCGGTTTGTGCCATGTTCACCGATGTCAGCACGCTTTCGCTCATCTCCCCGATCCACCAAACAGCTCAGCGGCGGCTGCGCCGTGCTGTTTGGGCTGCCGTTCATCATTGCGGGGCTGGCCATCGGCTGGTTTCTGTATTTTCCAGTCATCAGCACCTGGTGGTCGGCACGCGGCTGGGAAGAGGTGCCGTGTTGGATTGAAAAGGCGGAGATGAAAACCTCACGCGGCAGCAAAGGTGGGACGACGCATAAGGTGGAGGCGAATTACCGCTATCAATACCGTGGACGCACCTATCACAGCGATGAAGTGGCACTCACCGGCGGCTCGGACAACATCGGTGACTTCCAAGAGCGAGCGAATGCGCAGATTCACGCCTTCGCGGGCAAAGAACGACCGTTTCGCTGCTATGTGAATCCGGCCAAGCCGGAGCAGGCGGTGCTGTTTCGTGATCTGCGTTGGGGATTGATGTTGTTGATGTCCATCTTCCCCATGGTCTTCCCGCTCGCGGGGTTCACCGTCGCGATTGGCGGCTGGCTGCAGTCACGCGATGTGAGTCTCAGTAAACAACTCAGCGCACAGCATCCCGGTGAGCCTTGGCGTTGGCAGCGTGAGTGGGCGGGTGATGTGATCACCGCGAGCAAGGATGGCCTGCCGTTCATCCTCGGCATTGCGGGCTGGTTTCTGTTGGTGCAGGCGCCGCTGGCGCTCGCAGTGCTGGTCAGCGGCGAAATTTCCACCTCTCCGCTCTCGGTGCTCGCGCTACTGCCATCTCTGCTCGCCTTGATCCCGCTGCGGTTTGCATGGCAGCGGGTGAAAACGCGGCTGGCTATCGGCGTGCCGGGCTTGCAGCTCAAGCAACGTCCCATCATGATTGGTCATGCGCTGGAGGGCGAATTGCGCCTGGATCGTGTGCTCTCGCCGCTCACGAACATCAACGTCCACGTGCTCTGCCAGCGTCAGATTACTCGCAGCAGCGGCGACAGTCGCACCACTGCCAAAGAAACGATCTGGGAGCACACCCTGACGCTTTCTGCCGCCGAGGCACGGCGTGAGATCAGCGGTGTGGCGCTGCCGCTGCGCATCGACATCCCGCGTGGTTTGCCGTGTACGCTTGTGGATGAGGCCACCGCGTCTGCCGACGATGCCGAACAGCATCTGTGGCTCATGGAGATCAGTTCTGCGCAAGGCGGCAAGCCCGCCACTCTGCCGCTGCCCGTGTTTGGCACCGCACAGGATGCCCAGGCGGCTGAAGCGGCGGCATACGACGTGGAGGCCATCGCCCCGGACACCGAACAGCTCGAAATACGGCTGCAAAAAAGCGGCGTGCATGCCGAGTTCGACGCCGCTGGCGTGCCGGTGCTCATCGACTGCCCGCCGGGCCGTTTTCGCGGCATGGGCATCTTCCTGCTCATCTTTGGCGCGTTCTGGTTCGCCGCCTTTGTCTTCATGGTAAAGCAAGGCGCGCCGTTTCTATTCCGCTTCATCTGGGGCGTGACTTCACCGCTCATCCTCGGCGGCGGCCTGTGGACGCTGCTGCATCGCCGCCGCGTGGAGATCAACGCCGATGAGCTGCGCATCGTGAACAGCATTGGCTCCTTCTACTCCTGGCACGATACGTATGCGCCGCGTCACATCGTCGGCTTCACGCACGACACGAACATGCAGTCCGGGAACCAGCTCTACTACCGCGTGCGCGCCGAGACGACCTTTGGCAAAACCAAGACGCTCATCGACGGCATCACCGAATCCGTCACGGCGGAGACGCTGGCGAAACGATTGGAGGATTGGCGGAAGCGTGGGTGATGTTATAGTTGTTAGCAGCTATCCAAAATCAAATGACCGCGTTAATCATCATTCGTTGGGTGCTCGCCATTCTGCTCGGCCTTTTCTGGCTCCTATGCGCTGTTGGCAACATGGGAAGTATCATTAGTGCAGCCAGAAGGCATGGGTCCACTTCACTTGTTCTACTGTTTGGTGGTATGGCAGGAATGGCGGCAGTCCTTATCTGTCCAATCCCAGGTATTTGGGTTTGGCTATGGCTTCCAGCGCTTCTCGATATTGGAACGATCCCCGCTATCGTCTCTATGATCTTCCATGGCGCTTTTACCAAGAAGGCGAAGAAAACGATCTCAGCAAACAGCAAAGACTAACCTCCATCCCGCAACGCCACCGCCGGATCAACACGCGCTGCGAACCACGCGGGAACCAACGCGGCGACAAGGCAGAGCGAGACGGCGGTGGAGCAGATGAAGAGCAGGTCACTGAGATTGGTGTGCGCGGGGATGCTGGAGAGGAAGTAGATGTCCTGCGGGAAGATGTCGCGACCGGTGAGTCCGGCGATCTGTTCGCGCAGGACGTTGCGGATGCTGAGGAAGAAGAAACCGCCAGCGAGTCCGGCGGCGACACCGACAAGCGCGACGATCCCGGCTTGTGAGACGAAGATGGCGATGATCTGCCACGCGCGTGTGCCGAGGGCGGTGAGGATACCGATTTCGCGGCGTTTTTTCACGGTGACAGTGATGGTGGTGTTCATCACGCAGATGGCGGCGACGAGCATGATGAAGAGCAGCAGGAACCACATCATGGTGCGCTGGTTTTCGACGGATTCGAGCATCATGCCGTGCTGCTGGTCCCAGGTGTGGTAGCCCCAGGTTTCGGGCAGCGTGCCGGACTTGTAGATGGCCTGCATGATGCCTTCGGCCGCATCGGGCTGTTTCAATTCGAGTTCGATGCCGCTGACGTTGCTTTCGAGGCTGAAGAACTCCTGCGCAACATGCAGCGGCACGTAGCCGCGTTGTCCGGCGGTGTCGGCACGTAGCGTGGCGACGAGTTTGAGGTCTTTCGACAAGACAGTGACGTTGTCGAGGGCTTCGGCGCGCTTTTTCTCCTCGGTGTCCTCGGGAATCTCGCGCACTTGCTGGATGAATTGATTCACGCTGTCGGCGGCATGCACGACGAGTGTGTCGCCGATCCTCGCGCCGATCTCGCGGGCGAATTTGTCGGTCAGGATGATGGTGTCGCCCTTGAGGTCGAAGCTTCCTTCCTTGAGGTGCTTCGTGAGCTTTTTCAGCAGGCCATTGTCCGCCTCATCTGCCATGCCGATGACGTTGACGCCTTGCAGATTGCCTTCGTTCTCGACCACAACGACACCTTCGGCCACTGGCACAGCGGAAACGACATCGGGATGTGCGGCGAGGGTTTTGCGCAGCTCGCGCCAATCGGCTTTGGGGCCGTCATCACGCGAGGACATCGGTTGCACCATCGCATGCGGCTCGAAACCAATGAGCATCTGGCGGAACTCGCGCTGCCAACCGCTGAACACGGACATGACGAACACCAGCACGCCAACGCCAAGCATGACGCCGAGCATCGAAATCACGGTGATGACCGAGATGAACGAACGCGTGGGCCGCAGATAGCGCAGGGCGAGGAAGAGTGGGGCGCTTTGCATGAGTTCGTGAATTAATCGCGTAGCGCGACGGCGGGATCGACGCGGGAGGCAAGCCACGCGGGTGGAAGAGCGGCGAGGAGGCAGAGGGTGATGGAGCCGAGGCAAACCACGGCGATGAACCAAGGCTCGATTTGCGCCGGAATCGTCGCCAAAAACATTTCGGAAGAGGCATTGGCATTGCCACCGCTGAGCACGGCGATGCCCATGCGAATGTCATCGCGGAGCCAAAGCACCAGACCGCTCAACGCAAGGCCGGTCAAAGTGCCGAGTGTGCCGACAAAGGCTGCCTGCGCGACGAAGATGCCGATGATCTGGCTTTGTCGTGACCCCAATGCGGTGAGCACGCCAATTTCACGGCGTTTCTGCGTGGTGACAGTGATCGTGGTGTTCATGACGGAGAACGCGGCCACGACGGCGATGATCATGAGCACGATCCACATCATGATGCGCTCGTTGCTCATCGCGGCGAGGCGTGCGTCTCCCGCATCCGTCCATAACGAAGCACTCCAGCCAGCGGGGATGATTTCTGCGGCAGTGAACCGCTTGATCACGTCCTTCACCTCGCCGGGTTGCTTTAACTCGATCAGCACACCGCTGACTTGATCACCGAAGTCGAAAATTTGCTGGGCGGTTTCGAGTGTGGTGTAGCCATAGGCTCCGGCAATTTCTGCCCGCGTGTAACCGAGCAGTTTCAGTTCCTGCGGGTGAAGTTTGATGTCCTTGTAGGCGGCGTGGCGTTTGGCCTCATCCTGCTCATCGGTAGCGATGCGGAAGCGTTTCACGGCGCTGGTGACGTTGCTGGAGGCATAGACGCTGATCTTGTCGCCGGGATGTGCATTGAGCTGACTGGCGACGTAATCCGCACAGACCACGCCGCCGGGGCTTAAATCCAACGATCCTTCAAGCAGGTGCTTGGCGATCTTGGCCATGTAAAACTTCCCGCCATCCTCCGGCAAGCCGATGACATCCATGCCGGACTGTTGTCCCTCTCGTTCCGCGTACATCACGCTGCGGATGTAGCTGCTGGCGGCAAGGACGTCTGCTTGTGAGCGGATTTTAGCGAGTAGCTCTGCCGTGGCTTTCGTTGATGCAGGCTTGTTGTCCTGCGGGTGCAGCAGGATGTGCGGCTCGGAGCCGATGAGGACTTTGCGGAACTCGCCCTCAAAGCCTTTCATCACCGAACTGACCACGATCATCATCAGCACGCCCACGGCAACACCGAGGATCGAGATCACGGTGATCACCGAGACAAACGAACGCTTCGCGCGCAGGTAGCGTCGGGCGAGGAAGAAAGTGGCGTTCGAAAGCATGGCGGCATCAAAGCGATGCCTGCACTACTTCGCAACTGCCGTGATGCCAAACAGCGGCAGAGATTTCTGCACGGACTGATACACGCCCCAGCCGAGCGGCATGGTGATCCAGGTCCAGGCGATGAGAAGAAGGATGGCTTTCATGGCAGATCAGGCTTTGGGGTTTTCAGCGAGGTGGTATTTGGCATCGACCGGACGGACGAGCAGATTGGCGATGAGGCCGACGATGAGCAGGCAGGCCATAAAATACATCGTCGAGTTATAAGCCTGGGTTTTGGGCATGCCGGATTCGATGTTGGCAGTGGATACGTAGTTTACCAAGCTGGGGCCGACGAGGGCGGCGATGGACCACGCGGTGATGAGCCGGCCGTGAATCGCGCCGACTTGATAGGTGCCGAACATGTCCCGCAAATAGGCTGGGATGGTCGCGAAACCGCCGCCATACATGCTGATGATGATGGCGGTGACGATGACGAACAAAGTCTCGTTGCCAAGCTTCTGCGTGTAGGGAATGAGGCAGTACAAAGCGGCACCGAGGATGAAATAGATGCAATAGACGGCCTTGCGACCGATGATGTCGGAGGTAGAAGACCAAACGAAGCGGCCACCCATGTTGAAAATGCTCAGCAGGCCGGCAAAACCGCCACCCACCGCGACGCTGACGCCAAACATGTCTGTACACATCTTCGAGGCCTGACCAAGGATGCCAATGCCCGCGCTTACGTTCATGCACAGCACGATCCACAGGAACCAGAACTGTGGCGTCTTCCATGCCACATCGACAGAGACGTTGGCATTGGTGGTCATCGGTTTGATGTGCTCTTTCGGCTCCCAGCCGTCAGGTTTCCAGCCTGGCGCAGGCACCCGCACGATGAAGGCCCCAAAGAGCATCGAAACGGCGTAAAGGCCTGCCATCATCATAAATGCCTCGGCAACACCGACGCTGGGAGAGGTTTTGAAATGCTCCATCAATTTCACGCCCAGCGGTGCGCCGATCATGGCACCACCACCGAAACCCATGATCGCCATACCGGTGGCCATGCCGGGGCGATCCGGAAACCATTTCATCAAAGTGGAAACCGGCGAGATGTAGCCGAGACCCAAACCGATGCCGCCGGTGAAACCGTAGCCGAGATAAAGCAGCCACAGCAGCTTCAGCTTCACGCCGAGCGCCGAAATCAACAGCCCACCGCAAAAGCAGAAGCAACTGGCCAGCATCGTCTTGCGTGGGCCGCTGCGTTCCACCCATTTGCCGAATACGGCAGCGGAGATGCCCAGCATGAACAGCGCGATGGAGTAAATCCAGCCGACTTGTGGAATCGTCCAGCCCGCACCGGCTTGTGTGAGCGGCACATTGAAAACATTGAAGGCGTACACCTGCCCGATACACATGTGAACAGCCACAGCGGCTGGCGGAACAAGCCAGCGGCTGAATCCGGGCTGGGCGACGGTGGCTTCACGGGAGAGAAAACTCATGGTTGGGGCGAGGGTGGTGGTAGCGCGCGAGTTTTAGCGGTTCGGCGGGCGCTGTGGCAAGGAAAAGATAAGGATCGACAAGAAACGCCGGCTTTCATACGTTCATGCGGTGTCCGGCCATTTGGCCGGGCAAAACAACAAACTAAACTCAATCGATGAAAACTCTGCTCACCGTCGCCTTGCTCTCCCTCTCCTCCGCAGCTTTCGCTGCCGACAAATGCCCGATCAGCGGCAAGCCTGCTGATTCCAGCATCACCAGCACCGGCAAAGACGGCAAAACCGTCTCCTTCTGCTGCGAGAAGTGCAAAGCCAAGTTCGACGCCAAGAACAAGTAAAGAATACGGCGCTGATTCATTCAGCGTTTAAAAGGCGGAACCTGGAAACGGGTTCCGCTTTTTTGTGCCTCAGCGCTTCTTGCCTTCACGCTCGCGCATCTTGCGCTCGTAGCCAGCGTTCACGAAGTCTTTATCGCGCGCGCGCAGCAGCGCATCATCGAGCGAGATGAAGCCGTGGATCGCCAGATGCGTGACACTGTCATCAATCGTGTGCATGCCGTCTCCAGCGCCGATTTGGATCAAGCTGGGTAACTGCGGCAGCCGCCGTGAGCGAATGCAGGAGGCGATGCCTTGGTTATTCACCATGATCTCCGAAGCCATCACGCGTCCGTCCTGATCCTGACGTGGCATGAGATTCTGGCAAATCACGCCTTGTAGGCAATTCGCAAGCTGTGAAGCGACGAAGTCCTGCTGATCTTCCGGGAACGCATCCAGCACGCGCATGATGGTCGAGGGGGCGTCCTGTGTGTGCAGCGTGCTGATGACGAGATGGCCGGTCTCGGCGGCTGTCAATGCGGTGCGAATTGTCTCGAGATCGCGCAATTCGCTGACGACGATCACATTCGCGTCCTGGCGTAAAGCGCTGCGCAAAGCTTGTGCAAAGGAGTGCGTGTCACTGCCTACTTGGCGCTGGCGCACGAGGCTGCGCGAATGTTTAAACACATACTCAATAGGATCCTCAATGCTGACGATGTTCACCTGACGCTCGCGTGAGATGTGCTGCGTCATCGAGCTGAGCGTGGTGGTCTTGCCGGAATTGCTGGTGCCAGTGACCAGAATCAGACCGTCACGCAAACTGCAGAGCGATTCGACGGTCGGGCCGTGGCCCAAGTCGCGCAGTTCAGGGATTTGCTCGGGAATGAAGCGGAATGAGGCCTCGACGCGACCAACCACGTAGCAGGCGTTGCCACGAAAACGTCCGAGATTTTCCACTTGGATGGCGAAGTCCAGTTCCCAGTCTTGCTCCAGTTTCGCGCGCTGGGTTTCCTTCAGCACGCCAAAGACGAGGTCACGGATATCTCCATCATCGAGAATTTCATCCGTGAGTGGCTGAAGCTGGCCAAAAATACGGCCGGTAGGCGCGGCACCCACGCTGAGATGCAGGTCTGAGCCTCCCTGATTCGTGACCATGGCAAGGTATTCGATAAGATCGTGGGAGCGCATAATGAAGCAGGGTTGGGTCAGGAAATGCCGCGGGCTGCGCGGCGGAATTCAGCTTCATTGCCAGCGGCACCGATGGCCTCGGTCTCAGAAATCATGCCAGCCTGATAGGCCGCAACGATGGAGTGAAGGAAGGTTCGCGTGTTGGGATCGCTGCCCCGGTTCATGTAGTCCACAAGGTTGGAAACGCTGCGCTTCGCGATCCAGTCGCGCACCGCACCGCCGTTTTCCATGTGTTCGGCCAGCAAGAAGAGTTTGCCCTGTACATTCTGCACGAGTTTCTGGCACAGCACGCCGATGAGTTGATGCGAAAGCAAATGCAGGCCGATGCCGATCTGGTCCGGCGGGAACATGTTCACAAAACGCTCCATCGTGTCAGACACAGTGGCCGAGTGCATCGAGGCAAGCACGAGATGGCCGGTTTCGCAGGCTTGGAGCGCCGTGAGAGCTGTCTCGTGGTCGCGGATTTCTCCCACGAAGATCACATCCGGCGCCTGGCGCATCGCGCCGCGCAGACCGCGGGCAAACGTCGGCGTATCACGGCCTACTTCACGCTGCGTGAACAGGCAGCGGTTGTTCGCAAAGATGTACTCGACGGGATCTTCGATCGTCACCACATGGCGGGCGATGTTTTCGTTCATCCACTGCAGCAGTGCAGCCAGCGTGGTTGATTTACCATGACCGGTGGAGCCGGTGACGAGGATCATGCCGTTGTGCTTCTGCGCCCAGCGCTGCATCAGCCAGTCCGGTGCACCCAGTGTGCTGAGCGCTGGAATGTCCGTGCGGATCCGGCGCAGCACGGCGGCCATGCGGCCCAGCACCTTGTGCAGGTTCACGCGAAATCGCGTGCGCGTGCGTGAGATCAGGCCGGAATCACGATCGGTGTCGTTCAGCGTATCGCCGCCACAGGCTTGCCACAGGCCGGCCATTGCCGGTAGGAGTAGCGGCTCGTCGCCGAAGATCATGAGCTGCTCGTTGATCTTCATGCGTGGCACTTCGCCTTCCTGGAGGAAAATATCGCTCGCCTGATGGTCTTCGGCTGCTTGCAGGATGTCGTCGAGGGAGATGGCCATGGTTATGGGGAAGCTAGCGGGAGCTTCCCACAGGCTCAAGCCCGCGCTGCGTGTTTCGTTACAAAGGTTTTGTACCGTGAGCTGCGTTTTCCAGCAACTCACTGCAATACCAAAGCATGCGCGGCAGGTGGAACGGCCCCTTCCACATGTTGCCCTTCAGTTGGACGGACGGCGAGCCATCGCGGTGCAAATAGCCGAACCACTCGCCGTGCTCCGCGTCTGGGAAGTGCGCAAAGCTCCAGTCATGCACCTGCTTGTGCCACTGCGCATACTTCACATCACCCGTGACGTGCCAGGCCAGCAGCGTGGCGATGATCGCCTCATTGTGCGGCCACCAGAACTTCATGTCGTGCCAGTATTCCTGCACCGGCTTGCCAAACACATCGCGGAAATAGAATAGGCCGCCGTGCTCCGCATCCCAGCCGCGCTGCCACATGCAGTCGAGGATTTGCAGCCCCAGCTTCGTGTAGCTCTTCTCCCCGCGCCAGCGGCCCTCATGCAGGATGAACCACGCGCACTCCAGCGCATGCCCCGGATTCAGCGTCCGCCCATCAAAGTGGTCAATGATCGACCCATCGGGCGAAACGACCTCCATCAGCGCTCCAATGTCCGGTTTGAAGAAAAACTGCCGGATCTCCAAAATAAAACGATCCACCCACTCCGAGCACGAGTGGCCGGAGATCTTCGCATCACCCAGATTCACCCGCAGCTCCTGCGCCGTCGCGATCCCGATCATCAGCGCGCCGATGCCCATCATCGGTCGCGTATTCGGCTCGATCTTCGGCTGCATCATCCCCGGCTCAAAGCTGTGCTTCAAATACGTCGCAAAATCTCGCCGTGCCCGCTCCGCATAGCTCTCATCCCCCGTCGCCTTCGCATACGCCGCATGGGCGATCGCCGCAAAGGCCTCGCTAAACACATACCGCCGCATCCGCAGTGGCCGCCCCTCCCGCGTCACCGTGAAGAAGAGCTTCCCATCCGTCGCATACCCATGCTTCTCCAAGAACGCCAGACACGACCCCGCCGCATCCAGCCAGTCACCCCGCTTCTCCACCGTGTTATACAGTGTCGCAAACGTCCACGCCGCCCGTCCCTGGAACCAGATGCTCTTGTCCGTGTCCAAGATCGACCCATCCCGATCCAGCGACGTGATGATGCCATCAAACTCACGATCCATGCCGTGTTTCAGCCAGAATGGCATCACATCGTTGAGCAATGTGTCGCGGTAGAGCTTCCGCAGTTCCTCGCGATACCCTGGGGCGGTCAGATCGTGATTCATGGCTGAAACATTGAACCACGAATGCCCACGAATCCAACACGCATGGATCGGATTCCGAGATGAGTGCCCCGTTGGTCAAACATCATGTTAACGCTTCAAGTCATTGACCCGCCGTAGGAGCTCGAGGTAATACTGCATTTGCTCTGGAGTTTGGCGCTGTTGGTATATTAACGTTTGCAGTTCTTGAACCTTCTTTGCTAAGTCTAAAAGTTCTTCGGCGGACCTCCGCCGAACCTTCGGTTCTTCAATCGCTTCCTGGCTAGGCAGTTCTGCGCTCAATTTTTCTACTGCGACCTGCGCATCTTTCGAATCTGGCTTAATCTTAGCCGCTTGCTCAGCAGCGGCGAGAGCATTCATGCGATCACCCTGATCAAAATACGAATGAGCCAAGTCAAGCCAAGTGTCGCAGTTGTCTGGCTCGAGTACAATCGAACGCTTCAGATATGGGACGGCATCTACTGGGCGATCCAACATCAGAAACGCCTGACCAACATCTCTCCACGCCCATGATTCAGGTGATTCCCCGTTATGACTGTCGTAGGCTTTGGAGTTCAATAATGTTGAAGCTTTGTTTGCACAATGAAGTGCAAATGACGGCTTCTCTTGGGCAGCGTAAAAAGCAGCCAAACCTGCCCAAGGCGTAGCGTCATCCTCGTTGCATTTCACAGCCGTCTTATAAGCGGCCTCAGCATCATCAGCCCTATTTTGGCTCGCACGGATTTGCCCAAGATTGCGCCATGCTATTACATCCTTTGGGTTAATCTGAATTGCTTTTTCAGCCGAGGCGGCGGCCTCGTCGAAGAAGTTCATATAGTAGTAAGCGTCTGACATCAACTTGTGGGCCAGTGCGCTATTTGGAAAACGCTCAACAAGGATCTTCGATTGTGTGAGCATGGCTGCACCATCTTGCCTTTTTTCGGCGGTCTTGGCAGCAATGTATTCGGGCGCTTTAGCGACCTCTGATTCTAGCGCTAACGATGCTGCGGGATCAGATTGACCGAAACTGGCAGCAACAAGTAACAATTTAAGCAGAATGATGTGTGGCAGAGCTTTCATGGTTTTGTTTGTTCGTGTACCGAAAATCACAAGTTTTGTGATCCTTGTTTTGCATGGCCATGTCCTGACGGTGTCCAAGAGGGACAACCTTCACGCAGAAAATCTACAACAATTCGGATCGCTTCCGTTGCATCGGTCAAAGCCATCGAAAACGGGTTCTGCGTTGTCTTGATGACACGATCCAGAAGACTCTGATTCTTTTGGAGAATGCGCGGATGAGTATACGGATTCCGCATCTCACGTAGTTCATGAAGACGCGCTGCCAACGCGGAAGAGATACTTTTTCGCGCGAGCGATTCATCGATCAGATAACACATTCCCTTTTCGACGTGCTCATCTTCACCCGCGAGAGCAAACGGACCAGCCAAAGAGTGCTCGACGAATGTCTGGCATAGAAAGATGGTGGCCATGTAATTCCCGCAAAGGAATGAAGACTTCAGCTCGCCGATTGCCAGGAGTGCGCCGATACCTCCAACCAAACCCATGTCGGCTGGCGGGCCAAACTCTTCTTCGAGGAGCCTCAGGCGCTCTATTCGTTCGACGAGGGAAGCATCATCCGCTGCACGGATATCAGCCTCAAGCTTCGCTGGAGTGTCGGCAGGCCAAATTTCACGCATACGCAGGGTTTCCTTGGCTAACGTTGTTTAACCACACTAAACGGTGGGCGAATCCGATTCGTCCACAGTTTTTTGGTTTTGGCATCGACTTAATGGGTGTGCGCCCATGCGGGTCGCTCGGCCTCGAACATCACGCGTTCCTTCGTCAAAGGATGCTGGAACGTGATCTTGCAGGCATGCAGGCACAGCGGCGGATCGTCCACGGCCAAGGTTTGCGTCTCGCCGATCTCGCCATCGGCCAAATAGGCGGCGTCGCCGATGATCGGGAAGCTGAGATGCCAGAGATGAATGCGAATCTGATTCGTGCGGCCCGTCAGCGGACGTGCTTCGAGCAGGGCGGTGCCATCGGCATGGCGCTGGAGCACGCGGAACTCGGTGCGGGCCTCCAAACCGGCTTCATCGACGTTGCGGCCGCCGAGTTTGCCCGCCTCCGCGCTGACGGGTGCATCACAGACAAATTCATCCTGCGGCGGATGTCCCTTCACACGGGCGAGGTACACTTTTTCGACCTCGCCACTCTCAAACTGCGGCTGCACCTGGCTGGCGAAGTGCCGGGTCTTGCACAGCACGGTGACGCCGGTGGTGTTGGCATCGAGGCGATGCACGCTGCGGGGCTTGAGCGTATGCCAGACGGTGTTGAGGATGAATTGCAGCGTGTTGCGATTGAACCGACCGCCGACATGCACCGGCAGCGGCGCGGGTTTGTTCAGCACGATGATGGCTTCGTCTTCAAAGAGCACGCGGATGTCCGCATTCACGTCTGGCTCACGCTGGGCGGGCTTGAGGTGCAGGTAGCGCTCACCTGCGCGGACGATTTGATGCGCGGGGACGGGTGTCTGGTCATCGGTGACGATGCGACCGGCCTCGCACACGGCGAGCCATTGATCACGCGGGATGTGGGGCATGACTTGGCAGAGGCAGTCGAGGATGGTGCCGTGGTCGCAGGCTTCGGGCACGTTCAGCGGGCGCGCCTGATCATACGGCACGCTGCCGGGCAGTGGCGTCACGGCGGCGCGGATGGCGGCGTGGCGTTGGTCGATCTGCTCACGCTGCTGCTGCTCGGTGGTTTTGAAGCAGTAGGGACAGGACACATGCTCCACGTAACGCGAATCGGCCTGCTCCTCGGCGGTGAGGGGCGTCTGGCAGACGAAACACTGCGATGAGGCCGTCTCATGCAGTCCGGGATCGACGCCGACGCGTTGGTCGAAGACAAACAGCTCGCCGTCGTAATGCGCGCTGCCGCATTCCTCGAAGTACTTCAAGATGCCGCCCTCAAGCTGCCACACATGCTCAAAGCCCTCGCGCTCCATGAAGGGAGCGGCTTTCTCACAGCGAATGCCACCGGTGCAGAAGGACACGACCTGGGCGTGCTTCATCTCCGGTGGTAATTTGGCCACCGCTGCCGGGAAATCGCGGAAGGAGTCAATGCCCGCGACGACCGCGCCTTTGAAGGTGCCGAGCTTCACCTCGTAGTCGTTGCGGGTGTCGTAGAGGATGACGGGGCGGCCTTCGTCGAGCCATTGCTTCAGCACCTTTGGCTCCAATCGCGGCGAGGTGTACTTCGCGGGCTCGATGCCCTCGACACCAAAGGCGATGATCTCTTTCTTGATACGCACCAGCATGCGGCGGAACGGCTGCTCCGCGCTCTCGCTGTACTTGGGCTTGAGGCCCTCGAGTCCCGGAATGGCGTGCAATTCAGCGACAAGCGCATCCACATGCTCGCGGATGCCCGCGATGAACATGTTGATGCCCTCAGTGCTCAGCAGGATCGTTCCCTTCAGTCCACTGGCTTTGCATTGATCCAACAGGCGCTGGCGCAGCGCCTTGAGCTCGGTGAGCGCGGCGAATTGGTAGCAGGAGATGTTGGTGATCGTGGCGGTGGCTGGCATTGGGATGGGCAAAAAGCACACGTTTCGTGGACGTGCGAGACGAAACGTGTGTGCGACCCTTGTGAAAAGTCCCCATGGAATTGTTCCGTCGTTGCGACATCATTCCGAATGCCACGGAAGGAACTCAAGTATCCACACCAGATCACGGACTGGCTCCAGGAATGGGGAAATCAGCTGCAGGAACCTGCGGCAATGATTCTTATCGGCTCGGCGGGGTTGCTTTGGCACATCGCTCGAATTGGACGAGACGACCCTCTTCCTGAAAACAGCATGGACGTCGATCCCGTCACCGACAGCGACGCTGTGGCCGAGCTTGCCTACGATGCCTTGATCGGCAGCGAGTTTGAACGCGTGCATGGCTGGCATGTGAATCTGATGCCGCACATGGTGCTGGATCAATTGCCCACCGGCTGGAGGGATCGTGCCTCGAGCGCTACGTATGGCCATCTGACGGTGGTGGTCCCTGCAACGCCAGACTTGCTGGCACCCAAGCTGCGCCGTAATGAACCGCGTGACCAGCAGCATGCCGCGCTGGCCCGTGAAGTAGGTCTGTTATGAACGCCTCGACCTCTATTGCCTCCACCACCCGCTGGCCGCTCCTGATACACGATCAAGCTCGGCTGGAATACACGCGTCTGTTGTGGAAACGCCCTGCCGCCCGCGCACGGCTGCTGCGGCATTGGTCAGACGCCCGGCATCCATACGCGCCACGCTTCCAGGAGGAGTATCGCTCCGATGTGGAGCGTGTGCTGGCAGCCAGCCCCAAAGAGGACGACGCGCTCGACAGCGAGCTACGCGCTGCAGGCCGCAGCCTCCGCACCGTCGTGAGGGAGATCCCGCCGGTGTTTGGTTCGTTTTATTGAGCCGGCATGGAACAATGGGCCCACAATCCTCGCCGTGCAGGGCAAGCGCCACGCGTACAAGATTAATCTTGGCAGCGGCAACATCCTCATCGCGCCGCAGGATAAGTATCTGTGCATCTTGCCCGCCCAAGCGCAGGTGGACAAGGCGGGCGAGAAGCTGTTCTTGCCCTTCGAGGGCGACCGCGTGCTGAGTGTGATCCTGAGCAAGGCGTTCCTGCTTGCAGCCGATGAGAAGATCACGGATACAACGATTCTGCGGCAGTTGTCATAAAGCATTTATCAGCCACGTTCATTCACCATGCGCCTCATTCTCACCGCTCTCCTGCTCACCACTGTCGTTCATGCTCAGCAACCCGCTGCGCCGAGACCCAAAGCGTTCACCGATCCGGCTCACACGGACGATGATTTTGCGATTCAGGGCGAGTACACCGGCCAGCTCGAGGGCAAGAGCTACGGCGTGCAGATTTGGGCGCAGGGTGGCGGTAAGTTTGAGGCGGTTAGTTATCAAGGTGGGCTGCCAGGGGCTGGTTGGGATGGTGATCGCGAAAAAGTGACCAAGACCAGCGGGCAACGTGGTGAAGGGGAGAAATCAGCGGTTTTCACCGTCAAAGACGGCACCTTAAAGGCCGAGGTGAATGGCCAGAGCATCCTCGTGAACAACAACGACGGCGTGCGCGTGATGGAACTCAACCGCACGGATCGCACCTCGCCCACGATTGGGGCTTTGCCGCCGGAGAATGCGGTGGTGCTGTTTGATGGCAAAGGTGTAAACCGTTTTCCCAATTCCCGTGTCGATGAACCGATCGGCGCTTTGCTGGAAGGCATCACCAGCGAGGACACTTTTGGCGATTGCAGTCTGCATGTGGAGTTCATGCTGCCCTACATGCCGGACGCGCGTGGTCAGGGCCGTGGCAACAGCGGTCTCTACCTGCAAGGCCGTTACGAGGTGCAGATGCTCGACAGCTTTGCCCTCGAAGGGAAAGACAATGAATGTGGCGGCCTTTATAAGATCGCGGTGCCCAAGGTGAACATGTGCCTGTCGCCGCTGACCTGGCAGACCTATGATGTGGATTTCACTGCTGCGAAATATGACGCGGAAGGCAAGAAGACAGCGAATGCCAAGATCACCGTCAAACACAACGGCGTCATCATTCACGACAATCAGGAACTGCCCGGTTCCACGACCTCTGCACCGAACAAGGAGGAGAACACTCCCGGCCCGATCTACCTGCAAAACCACGGCAATCCGGTGCGCTATCGGAACATTTGGGTGGTGCGGAAGTGAGGCTTAGCGGGGGCGATTTGTGAACAACACGGCGGACTGTGAATACATGGGACGCATTTTTTCGCGAATAATTATGGCAATCGGACTGAGAATCCTTTATTTAAGGCATATTAAGCACCCGTTCTGTCAGTTCCCGTCTCTGACAATTGCGTTCGCCTGTCATGTCTGCCGCGAAGAAAGGCTCCAAAAAACCAGCCAAGCGCTCCTCTTCCAAGCGCAAGGGATTGGACACTCACGTCATCGACTATGAGCCGGAATCGCCGGTGATTCGCGAGCAGGAGGCCGTGGAGCGCCGCCGTCAGGGATTCCGCACGGCGATGTGGATGATTGCCGCGATGATTGTTATCGGCCTGGGCTGGGTGACGTGGCATGAGGCGCTGGAAAAGAACTCGCAGTTCCTGCTCAAGAGCGTCGTCGTGAACACCGAGGGCACGCTGACGCGTCAGCAGATCGTTTCCGCTACTGGACTCACCGAGGACACGAATCTGCTCACGATGAATCTGCGTGAGGTGCGAGCCAAGATCGAGCGACTGCCGCAGGTGAAGTCTGCGGTGATTCATCGGGACTACCACGGCAAGCTCACGCTCGATGTCGTGCAGCGCATTCCCGTAGCATGGATCGAATGCCCGAAGCTGAAGCTCTTTGAACCGCTGAGTGGCAAAGGCTGCCTGATCGATGCCGAAGGCGCACCTGTTCCCTGCGATGTCATCACGAAGGAATACATCGCGATGCCGAAACTCCGTTATCCAGGCCTGAGCGAGGCATTTCCTGGCAAACCTGTGCCAGACATGCAGGTGCATGCAGCGCTGCGTTTGATGGAGAAGTTGCATAGCCGCGATGACGATGATCGTACCTCGCTGGAGGCGATTGAAATCCCGAATGCGTGGTCACTCGTCGCGCATTTCGGCGGCGATGCGAAGATCACCTTCGGTGTGGATGATCTCGATCCGCAGCTCGAGCGCTACGACCGCTTCATGCATGAGGCACAGGAGCGGAAATGGCGCATCGCAACGCTGAATCTGCTCTCGCGCATCAATACCCCCGTCACCTTCCATGCCACACCAGATGTCACCGGGCTGACGGTGGCTGACACCGCCTCCATCCCCTCCGCACGCTGAATTATCATGGCCAAAAGCACGATCTACGCAGGACTCGAAATCGGAACGCATAAGATCTGCGTCGTCGTCGGCGAGGCAAAGCGTGACGGTGCCATCAAAATTCTCGGTGTGGGTCAGGCACCTTCGCGTGGCGTGCGCAAAGGTGAAATCGTCGATTTTGAAAAGGTGCAGACCTGCGTGAACGACGCCCTCGTGCGGGCCGAAGACCGCAGTGATGTGATGATCCGCAATGTCTTCCTCGGAGTCACCGGTGCTCACATCGAAAGCCTCAACAACCGTGGCCGTCATCGCCTGCCGGATGATCAAACCGAGATCACCGAGGACGATGTCGAAGAAGCGAAGGAGATTGCCCGCAGCGTTTCCATCCCGCAGTCGAACGTTTTCCTTCACAGCGTCACGCGGCAGTACATCGTCGATGGTCAGGAGGCCGTGCGGCAGCCGATTGGGCGTGAAGGCCGCGTGCTGGAGGCGGATTACCACATCATCCACGGTGTGCGTGGTCGTGTGCAGAACGCCATCCGCTGCGTGCGTGAGATTCCGCTCGAGGTCGAAGACGTGGTGTTCAATCCCGTCGCTGCGGCACAGGTCGTGCTGACTCGTGAGGCCAAGATGCAAGGCGCGCTCATGATCGATTTCGGTGCCGGAACCTGCGACTTCGTGTTGTATGAAGACGGCATGATCACCGCCTCTGGTTGCGTGCCGCTCGGTGGCGATCATATCACCAATGATGTCTCCATGGCGCTGCAAATCCCGAATGGCCGTGCGGAGCGGCTCAAGGTCGAGGAAGGCAGCGTGTTGTATGATGAAGTGCCTGAAGGCGAGATGCTCAGCATCGAGGACGACACCGGTTTGATCCTTGGCGAAGTCGAGCGTGCGTTTCTTAATGAAGTCATGAACCTGCGCACCAAGGAAATCCTCACGCAGGTGCGTGTGCGCGTGGAAGATCACCTCGGCCGACTTGGCGCGGGCGTGTACCTCACCGGCGGTGTCAGCATGATGAAAGGCGTTGAGGTGGTGGCGCGTGAAGTGTTTGGCATCAAAGTCACACGCGCAGGTTCGGCTCCCGTCAGCGGCATCACTGCCACGTTCGAGAATCCGCAATACTCCGCGCCCATCGGTCTCATTCGTTATGCGCAGATCCTCGACAGCGAAAAACCCTTTCTCTCCCCGCTGAAACGCCTGGGCAGGCGCATGCAGGAACTCCTCTCTTCCGTCACTCTTTAATTTAAGCTCACAGACTCATCCTCAACCAACCCACGATTATGGTAGAATACGACCGCACCCAGTCACGCGAAGGCTCCGACAAAACCGGGCCACGCATTTGCATCGTCGGCGTCGGCGGTGCTGGCTCCAATGTCATCGATCGCATCACGCTAGATCGCATTGTCGAGGCCACGCTTGTCTGTGCACACACGGATGTGCGCGTGCTCGGCCACTCGATGGCACCGGTCAAAGTTCAGCTCGGAGCCGAACTCATGAAGGGCATCGGCGCTGGTGGCGATCCCGATCTTGGCCGCGAGGCTGCCTTGTTCTCACGCGAGCAGATTCGTCAGGCCGTTGATGGCCATGACATCATTTTCATCAGCGCCGGACTCGGCGGCGGCACCGGCAGCGGCGCTGCTCCTGTCATCGCTGAAATCGCGAAAAACACCGGCGCGCTCGTGCTCGTCGTCGCCACTATGCCCTTTAGCTTTGAAGGCCGCCGCCGCCTCGCGCAGGCCGAGGAAGCGCTCGAACTGCTGCAGAAGCGTGCCGATGCCCTCGTGCTGTTTGAAAACAACCGCATGGGCGAACTCATCCTGCCGAAGGACGGCATTCAAAAAGCCTTCAATCAGGCCGATCAACTCATCGCGCAGAGCCTGCGTGCCGTTTCCACCATCACCACCACGCCCGGCTTGGTGAAACTCGGCCTCGACGATCTCACCTCCGCACTCGCCAACGCCAATGGCCGCTGCCTCTTTGGCTTCGGCGAAGCCCGCGGTCAGAACCGTGGCACCGAAGCGCTCAAGAAGGCACTCAAGAGTCCGCTCATCGACTCCGGTCGTCTCCTGCATCAGACGAAGAACCTGCTCGTGCATGTCGCCGGTGGCGAATCACTCACGCTCGTCGAAGTCGAGGGCGTTATGAAGCAGCTTGGCCGTCATGTGCCTGATCAAACGCACATTCTATTCGGTCTCGGGGTTGATGCGAAGCTTGGGGACGCCGTTGCCGTCACACTCATCAGCTCGCTCGGACTCACGCAGCTCAACGCGCACGCCACCGCCGCTCCACCGTCTGAAATGCTCCAGCCGCGTGCCGAACTGCCCGCTCCTGTTCCCGCCCCCGCACCCAAACGCGAGGCACCTGTCAAGAAAGCCCCTTCGCCCTACGCACCGCCGGTCGAGACCTCAGCCGATCTCCTGTTCAAGGCCGAGGAAGTCGCCGCCATGCCCGCTGCCGAAGTCGCGCCGCTGAACGGCACGCACGCTCCAGAGGAAGCGCCGGAAACCATCGAGGAGCCAGTGCTCGCGCAGGAAGAACCCGAGGTGGAAGAACAGGCCAAGCCCGTCATTGCCTCGACACCAGAAACCGCCCGCATTCCCGTGCGCACTCCGGCGGCCAAAGAACTCGCCGATGCTGCCCGTGGCAAGGAATCCAGCCTCGCTGCCGTCGTTGCCCGCAGCGTCACGTTGCAGACGGAATCCGCTCCTCCACAGGACGATCTGCTCACCTTTGACACGCCTGTCATCACGACCATCAGCGCCACCTCCACGATCGTCGCCCGCAAATCCGCCACCGAGCAGCAAACCTTCAGCCTCGGCGAGGAAGACCGCGGTCGCTTCAAGGACACCGAACCCTCCATCGTCCAAGGCGAAGACCTCGACGTGCCAACTTGGATGCGTTTGAAGAAGAAGCTGCGCCGGTAGGAGGTGCAGTGGCAGAAAAGGCCGTTTAAGGCCAGGATTGGGCCGTTTACCGGCCGGATTCGTCCATTAACTGGGCGGGTTAATTGCTTTAGTCTGCCGAGAAAGCCGTTTAACCAGCGGAAGAATTCGATTATTAGTCCAACGAATCCGTTTAACTCTGCCAATGATTTGAAAAAGCGGACGATTAATCAGATAAACAGGGCGGTAAAATGGGTCGCCTGGGTGATTAATCAGATTATACGGCAGGTGAATTGGTTTATTCTGGCCGTTAATCGGCTAAAGCAGCAGGTTTAATGGCTCATTCCACCCGGCAAAGGTTCGAAATCACCAGGAAAGGGTGCATTCGGAGTCCTTGTTCCGTTTAGGCGGGGGTGGATTCGGTAGAAACAGCCGGGGAATCCGCGCTGGCAGGCGGTGTTTCCGCCGGGACGGGGCGGGGAAGGGTGCAGCGGTAGAGACTGCCGTTCCGGCCCGTTCGCGCTTCGGCAATGACCACCTTTCCCTGCCGGATCGTGCGGTTGAGAAAGGTCTTCACCGTGCTGGTTTCCGGAAAGTTGTGAGTCACCTTGTAAACCGCCCGCTTGAAGTCCTGCGGGGCGAAGCCTCCCTCAGGCATCTGCATCAGGCACTCCAGCAGGATCTCGTCATACGGCTTCCGCTGCTCCGCCGGGGCCGGCGGCTGACTCGGCGACGCTGGAGCTGGGGCGGCAGTCGCGCTCAGCGTCACCGGTGCCGTCAGCAGTGGCCGATGCTCCTCCAGCAGCGCCCGCACCTTGCGGACCATCTCCAGGTCCGCGACCAACTTCGCTTCCAGCCGTGCCAGAGCATCCGGGGATAAATCAGAAACCGTCATTGGAAAAGGTGTTCCGTTTCTCGAAAGGCGTCAAACGGAAGGTTTAACGTCTAAATTGAGACACGGGCAGGGCGCGCACGGCGCTTCCGCGCCACGGGAGGCTTCGACGCCCCGCCAGTTGTCTCCAGCGTTTTGTGTGGGCCTGTTGGCAGCCAGTGCTTGGCCTTCTGTTCGGCAACGGCGTGCGTCTTCGCCCACGCGAAGAACTTGTGTAGATCAAAACCAAAATCGGCTGCAACCGCAGCTCTGGCGTCACGGACTTCTTGGACAATGGGGTCTTTCATAGCTGGGGCTTGGTGAGGAGTTCCGGGGTGCAAATCACGGGCATGTGAAGGTGGTGGTAACTGCAATACTCAAAGAGCGTTTTCTGGAGAGTGGCATTTGCAAGATGGGTGCAGTTCCACGTCAGCAAATAATCCATTCGATGGACAATCGCGAAGGCAACATGCGTTGCATCCATCTGTGCTTGCGGCGGCAGTTGCAGAAGCTGCACGATGGAATCGGCCAGCGGCTGAACCTCCACGGTGACATCCAGCTCCGGGATGCCCACCATCACCTTCAAACGCCGCGCGGGAGCAGCGGCGTCGCCCTTGGAAATCTCCGCGCGCACTGCAATCGACGAGTAGAGACGAAACCGTGCCCTCTCATGATCCCACCACTCCTGAGTGATCTGTTGATGCGACGCCATCGGCTCCTGGTGGCTGCGGTGAGCAGTCAGGTAGCTGGGAATCGTTGTCTCAATGTAAACCGTTTCCATCGGCGCGGAGCATACGCGCCACTCACCGCTCGTAAAGGGTGCAGGTTGTGGCTCAAAGCAGCTTCAGGGGTTGCCCGAACGTCCCGGAGCAGGCGACGGCGAGCGGGAAGCGTCGATGCACTATCTGTCAGGCATCTGACCGCGTGCGCACTCCGGCGGCCAAAGAACTCGCCGATGCCGCCCGTGGCAAGGAATCCAGCCTTGCTGCCGTCGTTGCCCGCAGCGTCACCTTGCAGACGGAATCCGCTCCTCCACAGGACGATCTGCTCACCTTTGACACGCCTGTCACCACGACCATCAGCGCCACTTCCACCATCGTCGCCCGCAAATCCGCCACCGAGCAGCAGACCTTCAGCCTCGGCGAAGAAGACCGCGGCCGCTTCAAAGACACCGAACCCTCCATCGTCCAAGGCGAAGACCTCGACGTGCCGACCTGGATGCGTTTGAAGAAGAAGCTGCGCCGTTGAACACGAAAGAGTTCAAAGGGCTAACGATTAAGCTCTGGCACGGGAGGGTGGCGCAGAGCATGAACGGAGTGGGTGATATTCAAACTGCGATGGACTTTGATAGCACAACACGCGCCCTCCCGTTGTCCAGCAGCGCCATTGTTCGCCCTTGGAGTTTAAGCGCTTTCATGGTTTCAGAGTGATTGTGTTGATGCTGTCTCGGAGAATAGACTCCATCTTTGGAAATTCATTCTTCGTGGAGTTAAAATTGAACATGAGCATCTTGCCCTTGTGCGAAGTAATCAGAACAATGTTGTGAATATCTTGGTCTATCGCTCGTGAGGTCATCTCCATAAGAAGCCACTTCTGGCCAGCCAAATCTATGAGAGCATTCTGTTTCCATTCGATCCCTGGAATTATGCGGTCGAATACCTTCGTGAACGCCTCCTGTACATCCGGCAGGTCAGATAGTTTGACAGATTGCTCTTGGAGTTGATAGGCGATAGTCGTCGATCTGCCTTCTGTGCCAACTACCTGCTTGGGCGCGTTAATTGAGGGATACTTCGCGTTGATTTCTTCTTGCGAGAGATCGGAGAATTCTCCTGGAATGCTAAAAACGACTGAGCCGCCGTCGATGGTAACGTCCTTCGATGAGGCAAAGGAACTCAGCAGCAAAAAGACGGCGATACGAATGGTATTGGCTTTCATGGTGTGTAGTCCCGTTGGTGGGCTCACGGTTGAAAGTATTCCTTGGTTGGCCTGTGGTCGGCGAGGTCATGTCTCTGAACCTGCGCTATCTCTGGAAAGTTGCTGAGCCAACTCACGAGTTAAAGCAACCTCTGCGTCCTTCGATCCAAGCCAGTTTAGTGCTATGTGATGCTTCTTCGCGGCTGTGTGAAGCGTGAGGATTCGCTGTCCGCTCACCTCGCTCTGGCTCAAACCGGTGATCTCAGCGTAGGGCAATCTAAATAGTCGCTTGATTGGGAATCCGACCGGAAATGAAATGGCCTCGTTGGTCAAGACAACGTCTGGCACTCCATGAACCAATGTGGTGACAATCATCCATCCAGCCACCAAGACGAAGAGAATAGATAATGCTGCAAGAACCCAATAGAAGGTCGAGGCACCTGAGGGACTAAACTCAATGATCCCATTCAATATCAGTCCCTTCGTGTTCGTGGATGCCTTTTGGCCAATCACGGCGGCGCAAGTACCGAAAAAAAGCCCGCAAATGAGCATGACCTTCGGTGAAGGTCGGCAGCGGAATGTCATGGATTGCTGTTCTGATGGCGTCACGATAGGCGTGTTGATTTGGGCAAATATCATTCACAGATCGTGAGGTTTGTCAGCAGATTTATATCCACGGATTTGTTCGAATAGTACGGACTGGAGCGTCCATGGGTGTCCATTGACACTCCTATGTTGGAGTACGGTAACACAAAGGTCGGTTTACACGCACCTAGGAGTACAAATCCACTGTTCAATAGCACCGGAGTGGTGCCGCCGACGCGTGGGTCTGATGGCGGCTCACTTCTCCCCAAACTGCTTTTGATACAGTGTCTTGAACGGATTCTCAGCGGCCAGTGGAGCGTCTTCGTTGATGAGGAGTGGCTGCACGCTGTCCCACCAGATGTCGTAGGCGGCGGTGAGTTGTTTCACGACGTCGGGATTCGCGGCGGCGAGGTCGGTGAGTTCGCCGGGATCGGCTTTGAGATCAAAGAGCTGCCAGTGAGGCTCGTTGGCCTTCGCGGCAGGAGGCGTGGCTTTCTTGGCGGCCTTGGCCTTGGCTTTGGCGTTGGGATTGCCGCCACGGGCTTCGCTGACGAGGTGCCAGCGGGCGGTGCGGACGCTGCAGTTGGCGAATTTGAAGTTGGCGGGCGGTTCGCCCTTCGGCCAGCGACCGACATGGGTGAAGAGCTGGCGGTCGGGCCATGCGGCATTCGGATTTTCGAGCAACGGCACAAGGCTGCGGCCTTCGACCTGGGCTTTCACGCCGTCGGTGAGCTTGGCACCGGCGAGTTCGGCGAGGGTGGGAAAGAAGTCGATGTGGGCGCAAAGTTGATTCACGGGCGCGGGCTTGAGCGTGCCAGTCCAGCGCCAGAGGCTGCTGGCTTTGATGCCGCCCATCCAAGGCGTGCCTTTGGCGGCGTGGAGTCCGGCGTTGTAGGTTTTCACCCCGGCGGTGCCGCCGTTGTCGTTCATGAAGATGACGAGCGTGTCGTTCTCGATGCCCCATTCCTTCAGCTTGGCGAGCAGGAGGCCGAGGTTGTCGTCGATGTTGTGCAGCATGCCGAAGAAGCTCGCGGCGTCATCGCCTTCGACCTTGCCGTCGAACAGCGCCTTGTCCTCGGGTCGGGCGATGTAGGGGCCGTGCGGTGCGTTGGTGGCGATGTGGCAGTAGAAGGGCTGTTTGCCCTTCACGCTCTCGATCCATTTCTTCGCCTGCGTAAAGAACACGTCGGTGCAGTAGCCTTTCGTCTTCTCGAAGGTGCCGTTGTGCAGGATGGCGGGGTCGAAGTACTTGTTGCCGGGTGCATCGCCACAACTGCCGGGATAGGTCTGCCCGATGCCGCCAGCGCCGTGGATGAACATTTCATCAAAGCCGCGGGCGCTGGGCCAGCGGTCGGCTTCATCACCGAGATGCCATTTGCCGAAGATGCCGGTGGTGTAGCCCGCTGTTTTGAGCACCTGCGCCAGCGTGGTGGCCTTCGGCGTAAGACGTTCGCGTTCGAGGATGGTGTGCGTGATGCCGTTTTTGAATTCATGACGGCCGGTGAGCAGCGCGGAGCGTGTGGGTGCGCAGGTGGGGCTGACGCAGAAGTCTTCAAAATGCACGCCCTCGGCATTGAGGCGGTCCATGTTCGGCGTTTTGAGCACCGGATTGCCGTGGCAGCTCATGTCGCCGTAGCCTTGATCATCGGTGAGCAGGAGGATGATGTTGGGTCGCTTGCCGGCGAGTTCGGCATGAACGCTGAGGACACAAAGCAGGAAGAGTAGGAGGTGGCGGAGCATGGCAGCCTTGAACGTCAGCCAGCGGGTCGAGATTACAGCAAGATGCACATCGGTGTCTTGATGCTAAGATGCGGCTGTGAACGAAAAGTCGCCCAAACCCAAACGCCGCCGCTGGCTGCGCTGGGTGCTGTATCTTGGGTTGTTCGCGTGCGTGCTGTCGAGCGTTCTGGTTTACTGGGCCTGGCAGGAACGCGTGGCGGTGGTCAATTCGCTGATTTTGCGGCTGGGGGGCGACTGGCGTGCGCAGTTTGCCGCGCTGGACTGGGAAAACGGCACGCTGCATCTCAAAGACCTGAACGTCACCCATGTGCCGACCGCGCAGCAAGTCGCCACGGTGGGGCGTATCGAGTGGCGGCTGCCATTGAGCCAATTGCGTTCGGGAAATCTTGGCAGCATGAAGGTGACAGGGGCGGAGTTGGATGTGCCGCTGGCGTTGTTGAAAGGCGATTCATCGTCACAAGATGCGGCAACAACTGCGACGAGACCCTGGCGGTTCGAAGCGCTTGATCTGGCCGCGACGAAGATCGTGGTGCATGATGACAAGCATGAACCGATGCTGAGTGCGACGGTGCAGAGCAGTGTGAGTGGCGGCACCTCGGCGGGAGCGTTTAAAACGGCCAGTATCAAGGCTGCGGATGTCGCGTGGCAGGGGAAAAAGGTGGTGAGCAGTCTCAAGGTTGAAGCGGCGATGAAGGATGACAAAATCGTGATCAAGACAGGAAGTTTGCGCGGTGGGAACGTCGATCTGGCGTGGATCAAGGAATTCAGTCCGGCCTTGAGCGAGAAACTGCCACCGCTGCGCGGTGGCGTTCAATTCGACTGGGACGGACATGATCTGGTGCTCACGCGTGATGGTGGACTGATCACAGGCGGCGGGCATGAGGTGCGCTTGAAGAATCTGTCACTGCAACCGCTCACGGCTGCGGGACTGATTAAGGCGGAGGTGGCCGAGGTGAAGCTGTCGCAGGATTTAACCAGCCTCTGGCATGTGCAAAACGGCGTGCTGTTGAAGCCGCAGATCGAGTGGACGCAGGAATTAGAATCAGCGCTGCTGCCGAAGAGTGAATCGAAGCAGGCGTCCACGTGGAAGATGCAGGTGGATGAAATGGAAGTGAAGGACGGGAAGGTGAAGCTGTCGCCGACGGAGCGCTGTCCGGTGGCGGGTGAGTTTGGTTGGAGCACGAAGCTTGAAGCGTTGGAGATTTTACCGACTGGTGTGCGCTCAGCATCAAAGCAGCGGTTGGCGCTGGCGGATCTGTCGCTGCGCTGGGGTCGCATGGATCCCAGTCTCAAGCCGCGACCCTTTGCCATGGCAAAAACCTCCGTGCTGGAACTGGTGCCCGACAAGCTGCGTGAGCTGCTATTCGTGGAGGCGCTGGCGCTCGAAGAACCGCATTTTGAATTCACGCCGGAGAACGGAGCGTGGTTTGACAAGGTCGTTACCGAGCCGGTGAAGCCGCTGCCGAATAACCCCGAGCCTGCGTGGTGGCAGCAGTTGCAGTTTGGCACACTAACGGCAAAGGGCGGCGCAGTGGAGGTGGCGATGAAGCTGGCGGAGCGGGTGGAGATTTCGACGCAGTTTGAAATCGTGACCGAGGCATCAAAGCAGCGTTTGAGCATCACCGACGCACGGGTGCGTATCCCGACGCGGGCGAATCTGCCGGTGCTGAGTTTTGAAAAAGTGGAAGCGGTGGCGGCACTGCCGGAGATGTGGCGCACGCGGCGGTTGGAAACTTTGAAATTGATTGGCGGCCAGACGGAGGTGGGCGATGCGTTGATGACGTTGTTCAGTGGCAAGGCGGCTGTCGTTGAAGAGAAGGCAGGAGTGGTGGCAGCGCGCTGGACGGCGGGCAGAATTGATGTGGAGAAGCTGGGCGTGACGCTGATGAGCATCGCGCCGGGGCTGCCGCCAGTGCGTTTTGATGTAAACTTCAGTGCGAATGAAACGCCGCTCGATCTCGATGGTCTGGCAGAGAATGTGGAGCCGCAGCAAATCATGCTGACACGCCTGCGCATCCCGTCACCCCATGAACCGCTGCGCACAGTGGCTGAGATGGACATGATCCAGGTGACGTACACGCTGGACGGTCTGTTGCACCGCCGCATCGACCGCGTGGAGATCGTGTCGCCGCTGCTGTATGTGGGCGAGGATTTGTTCTGGTATGTGGACAACTACCGCAAGTGGATGAAGGGCGAGGCGCCGCTGCCGGATGCGACCATGGGGCCACCACTGCCGCCGAAGCCCTCGGCACCGGGCTGGCATGTCGATACGCTAGCGGTGTCGGAGGGTCGGCTAATCCTAGCACCCAAGGGCGTGCCGCTGAAAGGGTTCAGCAAGCCTTTCCCCTTCAGCTTTACCTCGAAACTGGAAAGCGGGCAGCTCGATGCGGTGTTCGACATTCCCACGGACAATTACACGTTGGAGGAGCTGAAGCTGGAGTTTCGCGGCATGAAGGGCCAAGTGCGTTTCAATTTGCCGATGCGGGACCGGAATAACAACCTGACGGAGACCTTCACCGTGGAGCAGGTGCGCTGGAAGCAACTCCACATCGAAAAGGCGCACTTGAGTGTGACTTACGACGCGAACGGCATCTACGGCATCTTTGGTGGTGCCGCGTATGATGGCTATGTGAATGGCGCTTTCGACATCTACCTGGATGACAGTTACACCTGGGATGGTTGGGTTGCAGGTGCGGGGGTAAACATGGGGCCGGTCACGACGGTGATGTTTCCCAGCTATTTTCTGCTCAATGGCTCGGTGGGTGGTAAAATCGTCGCCACGGGGAACAAGAGCGAGCTGTATCAGGCGGATGCAGAATTTAATAACCGCTCGCGTGGGAAGTTCAGCATCGCGGCGCTCAATGACATGATCAAAGCCCTGCCGAAGGCGCTGACGGGCAGTCTTGGCGACCAAATAACCCGCATCGGACTGGAAACGCTGCGTGACTTTGAGTATGACAGCGTCGATAGCAAAGCACGCTTCTACTGACGAGAGGGCCGCGGGCATCTGCGGTTCACCGGGCCTTATGGGGCGCGCAATTTTGACGTCAATGTCTATGACCATCGCTGGAAAGAGGAACCGCGCCAACCCACAACCGCTGATGCAGTGGCGGAGCCTTAATTTCCTCCTGCTGACGGTTTGCGCGCTGGTAATGACCGCATGCAAGCAACTGCCCGAGGTGCCGATCACAACGCCGAAGCCGCTGGAGGTAAACCTGAACATGCGTCTCGATATCTATCAGTATCGTGGCGACGAACCGCTCGACAAAGAGGCCGCGAAAAGCGCCAGCGAAGCCACGGAACGCATGCGCAACCGCATGGCAGAGGTGCAGACGCTGAAAAACAACCACCTCGTGGGCGAGGACCATCGCGGTCTGCTGCAGGTCCGCGAAGTGCCCGCCGGAGACTGGGGGCCACAAATGAAAAAGACCGTGGCCGCCGAAAATGAGGATCGCATGCTGCTCATGCGTCAGAAAGCGAAGGAATCCAACCGTGCGCTGCATGAGATCGAGGGGGAACAGTGGCGGATGCGCACGCAGCAGGCAAACACCGGCGAATGGGTCGAGGTTCCCGGCGCTGCTTCCGGTTCGTTTCAATGGAAACGTGCCGGTGCTGAAACGAATCCCGCCGCCACGACCACAACATCAGACACTCCACCCAAGCCCACTGACACCACGGTGCCATCCCCCACTCCGACCAGCCCCGCAGGGAGCATACCGGAGATGAAGAAACCTGCCGATCCCACTACCCCAGCCTCTACTCCAACCAAATCCGCGCCATGAGACTCATTGTATTCCTCCTCATTTCATTGCTCGTCGTTCTCGCCCTTACCAACCCCAATGAGGCCGAGTTCCGCGCCTACATGCAGCACAAGCATGGCATCGCTGGTTCGCTGAGCCTCAAGGTGGCCGCGATCTTCTCTGCCGGCACTGGCAGCGGTCTGCATCGCGAAAACTATTTTTTATTCAGCCGCTACTACATCGGCGGCGACAGCATCCTGCCACGCACTGATCTTGCCTGGGCTGCAGGAGGTAAGTTCTTCGACATCGAAGAGGAAAATACCGGCGGAAAGAACAAGTAGGGATGTTCATGCGGTCGTTGCTACTGGTTGTTCTGACGTTTTGCGCGAGTAGTTGCACACTGCTGAATCGCAAGACCGCGATAGTGCTGCCAAAGCCGGTGTATCACATTGATGCAGCGCTTGTCGGTGTTTTGAAGCCCGGAGAATCACACATCGAAATCGATCTCAGTAGGCAGGAAATGCGCCTTTTGAACACAGCGAATGCGCCGGTCGTAGTGACGCAGATTTCCACCGGTAGGCATGGTAATCCGACGCCAACGGGAAATTTCAAGGTGCTGGAGAAGTTGCCGACGAAGTTTTCGAACCGCTACGGCAAGTTTGTGAAGAAGGACACGCGTGAAGTCGTCGTCTGGCGGACTTGGGAGCATCAAGGAGCGCCACCACAAGGCACCGAATACGAGGGGTATGAGATGAGATACTGGCTGCGTCTCACCTGGCCCGGCGTGGGCATTCACCATGGTGAGTTCAAGCCGGGGGAGCTTTCCAGCAAAGGCTGCATCCGCACGCCAATGGAGCCGCAGCAGGTGATTTGGGAACATGCTCGGGTCGGAACACCGGTGCGCATCAGTGGCAGCATCCACGGCTTTCCTGATGCGCCTTGAAGCTGTGAAATCACTTGGCCTCGGTCTCGATATCGTTCTCAGGCGGTGTTTCTTCCACTTTTCTCTCTACCGGCAGTTCCACAGTCACGCTCAATTCCCAGGCCCGGTTTTTGATCGCCCACACCAGCGCCGCGAAACCGATCAGTGCCAGCAACACTAGGTGAATCATGCAACCTTTCGCACAGCCAGTGCGCTCAAACGAGTCGCGATAGGTGCGGATGCTGGTCCTGTAGTAGTCGCTCATGGATGCAACCTGTGACATCTTGGATTGGACAGCCAGCAATTGTCGTCGATTTTCTGGTGCTCCCCTCCTAAACTTCCGCACTCACTTCCCCACTCATCCGATGCCACGCCGCGCCCAATCTGGAGTAAGCCCCGCCCACTGGCTGGGATTGATTGTCATCCTCGCTGTCATTGGTGGCGGTGGTTATGCCTTTATGCACCGTGCTACTGATCCTATGACAGGAATCACGGAACTGAGCACGGATGAGTTTTTGGAAAACGCCACCGCCATGAGCGGCAACGTTTACAAGGTCGAAGGCATCGTGGATGACCGCTTGGACAAATGGCGCAGCACCGAAGGGCGCCTCTTCAGTGTCCAGATCAGCGATGGCACCGGTTCAGGTTCATTCGTACCAATCTGGGTGCCGCCGGATTATCAGGGTGCCAATATCCAGCGTGGGCAACGTTATACCTTCAAGGTGCGCGTGCAGGAAAACGGCGTGCTCGAAGTGCTCGAACTGCTCAAAGTCTAACCGTCCTCGTATATGAAATACATGTTCCGCCTCTTCCTCCTCTCCTTGGCATTGCCTTCAGCGCTGCTTCAAGCTCAGGTGCTGCCTGGTTCGACTGGGGTCGGTCAGCAGCCTGCTGCTCCTGCCACCACCAATTCAAATAACAACTACAACATCGTTCCCGGAACTGCTTCCGACCGCCAGATGGATACCCAGACGGGGCTGACCAACATGCCGATGGGCGATCCCGGCAGCGAAAACGTGGCATTCAACGGCAAGCTCTGGAATGTGACCAACAATCGCCTCATGCGTTCGCGTTTCGAGACCTATCTCACCACTCCTGAGGCCAAAAGCGCAGAAGATCAGGCCTATCGAGATGTGATGGCGCAGATCTTGGAACTGCTCGCTCCGACACATAAACCCGGGCCCGAGCCTATGAAGGCTTTTGCCCTGCTGCCCGAGGCGGGTGCAGCTAAAATTGACGGTGGCCTTTGCAACTCCATCGCCAACTCCATCTGGGACGTGTGGCTGGCCCAAAAAAAGCAGGTCAATCTCAAGCTAGCCAATAACGCCATGCTCGATCGTCGCAAGACATTGGAGTGGAACGCTGAGATGGGCCTTAACAACAACCAACTCGCCCCGCCCAAGAGTGGTGGGGCTGCCAAGACAGGTGCAGGTGGCCAGCAGCAGGCCAATCAGACTGCTCAGCAAAACAGTGCCATGACTGGCCGCACCTCCGGCTACATCAAAGGCATCGCCGAGATCGAGGCCCGGATGAAGCTCAATGAAACCGCTGCCGGTCTCTCAGAAATCACCAGCAAGACGCAGTTCCAGGCGCTCATCATTCAGATGTTCCTCCAGCGCCGTTTCGAGCACGCCGTTATCGCCTGCCGTTTCTACCCCAATCTTTTCAAAGATGGTGAGAGCGTCCTCCAACTCGACAAAGACAGCGACGTGCAGAAGATGCTCTCCGCCAGCTTCGGCGTCCCGCCCACCATCAGCATGATCGACGGACTCTCTCTCGAAGCCATCCGCACCGTGGACGAGTCGCTCGTCTCGTTTGAAAACCTCGTTGCACGTCGCGATGTGGACAGCGCTGGCAATCGCCTGCTCGAAGCCTTTGGCGTGGGCGAATACCTCCCACGTGTCCGTCGTCTCGCGATGAGCGAGAAGCTCAAGGTGCTCGATTTCGTCCGCAAAAAAAACAAGCTCCTCAGCTTCCTCGAAATGAAGGATTACGCCAGCGCTGAGCAAGTCGTCACGGAACTGCGCAGCGCTTCCGACGATTTCGAATACGCCAAACCGCTCGCCGCGATTCAGACGGCCAAATCCGTCAGCTCTCTGCACATCAGCAAGGCTCGCATGGCCATGGCCAACAAGGACACCAAAACTCTGGAAACCGAGATGAAAGCCGCCACCGAGATCTGGCCCACCAACCCTGACCTGGCCGGTTTCAGCGGTGATCTCGTCAAAGGCAGCGACATGCGCGCCCAGGCCCTCATGGAGTTCGATCGTCTGCTCAGCCAGCGCAACTACCGCCAGATCTTCGAAAACCAAGCCACCTTCATCGCTTCCGTCGCTGACGATCTCACCCGCAAGCAGCAGCTTGAAAAAGTGCTCAAGGACATGGGTCGCCTCGAACTCATCGTTGGTGGTGCCAAGGAAATCGCCTCCAGCAGCCCGCCAGCTGCCTGGGAGAAGGTTGAAAAAGAGTCCGTGCAATTCCCTGACGATCCCGTGCTCAGCAAGCTGCGCGCCGATCTCGGTGTGAAGGCCAGTGAGTTCGTCAACGCCATCGAAAACGGCCGTCAGCACGAGGAGAAAAAGCAGACCGGTTCAGCCATCGCCTGGTATCTGAAGGCACGCCGCATGCATCCGCCCAGCGAAATCGCACGCGAAGGTCTCAAACGTCTCGTCGAAGCCGTCAAAAACGGGGACCAGCCGCCGCCTGCTGCTGAGCAGACAACTTCTGCGCTCAACAATTGATCTCGAGCCTGCGTTGATTCAGCGATACTTCGACAAGCCTTCGAGATACTGCTGCGCGAGTGCCGTTTGCGGCTTGGTGAAGAACGAAGTGGCCGTCGAAGACTCCTGAACTTTGCCAGCGGCGAGGAAGACGACCCAGTCGGCGACATTGCGGGCGAAACTGATCTCATGCGTGGCGAGGATGATGCTTTGTCCGGCCTCGGCAAGTTCGCGAATGACATCGAGAACCTCGCCAGTCATGACGGGATCGAGAGCGGAGGTGGGTTCGTCGAGCAGGAGCAATCGCGGCTTTGGCGCGAGTGCGCGGGCGATGGCGGCACGTTGCTGCTGACCGCCGGAGAGCTGGCTGGGGCGTTTGTTCTCGTGTGTTTCGAGTCCAAGACGATGCAGCAGCTCCAGCGCGCGTTGCGTGGCCTGTGTTTCGGACATGCTGTGAACTTCGCGCAGCGGCAACGTGATGTTTTGCAGTGCGGTGAGGTGGGGAAAGAGGTTGTACCCTTGAAACACAAAACCATTGGCTCGGCGCTCGATCAAAGCGCCGTCTTCATCATGCGGCAGTGTGCGCGCGTCGATGCTGATGCTACCTTCATCGGGGACCAATAGGCTGCCGAGCACGCGCAGCAGAGTTGATTTGCCGCCGCCGGAAGGTCCGAGCAGTGCGATGACGCGCGCTTCATCACCGGTGGAAAATGAAGCGCCATCGAGCGCGGCGTGAGCGCCGTAGCGTTTGGTCACGGCATGTGTTTCAAGTTTCATACGCGAACCTCCTTTCGAGACGGCGTGCGAGGTGCGAGAGGGGTAGCGTGACGATCAGATAGGCAATGGCGAGTGGTATGTAGCCCTCCAGCGCGGTGTAACTGGCCGAGTTCATGATTTTGACCTTCTGCACGAGTTCCTCGATGCCGATGACGGAGAGCAGCGAGGAGTCTTTGAGCAGCGAGACGAGCTGCCCGGTGGTGCCGGGCAAGGCACGGCGTAGGGCCTGGGGAATGATGACGTAGCGATACGTTTGCTGAGTGTTGAAGCCGACAGCACGGGCGGTTTCAAGTTGCGAAGCACCGATGCTTTCCACCGCACCCCGAAAAATTTCCGCGAGATAGGCTGCGTGAAACGCACCGAGCAGCAGCAGGCCGACGAGCAGTGGCTGGTCGATGCGCAGCGCATTGGCGACGATGTAGTAGCCGATGAGAAGTTGTACGAGCAGCGGTGAGCCGCGCACGATTTCGACCACACCACTGCTGAGCATGCGCACCGGTTCCCAATATGCGCGATTACCTAGCATGAGCAAGAAACCGAGCAGCACGCTCACGAGCATCGCTGCTAGCGAGACGCCCAGCGTGATGAGCCAACCGATGCCAAATTGCGTACGGTACTTCCACACGCCCGACCAGTTCCAGTGGTACTCCACGGCGGAGAACAGGGCATAGAAAGCCGCCGAGACGAGGACAAGCAGCGCCAGTGCGTAGAGCGCACGACGGGGTGTCGATGGAGTGCTGGCGGACTTTGCTGACAAAACGTTTCCATGGATTACGCCAGAAAGCGCCGCTTTGCCCGGATGATTTTCAGCGGGTGACTTCGGCCACGAGCTTTGGCTGCGTTTCCAGGAACAGCACGACACCACGGGCGATACCGGCCGCGATCTGATCGCGATATGCATCACGTTTGATCCGCGCAGACTCGGTGGCGCTGGTGATGAAGCCGCACTCGACGAGCACCGCAGGGCAGGGGGCCTGCGCGACGACGGCGTAGCTACGTGCTTTGGTGCCGCGATTCTGCGCTTTCGTGGTGGTGCATGTCATGCGCTGCACGGTGCTGGCAAAATCGGCACTGGTTACCGTCTTTGTCCCTGAACTCGTTTGCGTGAACTGGCGGGCAGAAAGTGGCTGCGCTTCGGCAAAGTAGGTCTCGATGCCCTCGGCGGAACTGCCCTCGCCATCGGTGTTGAGATGTACGCTGACAAATGCGGCTGCCTGATGTGTACCTGCGAGGGCGGCACGTTCTTCCAGCGAAAGGAAGGTGTCGCCACTGCGTGTCATGCGCACACGCAGGCCTGCGCTTTCAAGCTCGCGCTGAAGGCGGCGGGCGAGATCGAGAGCGAGATTTTTTTCAATGATGCCATTGGCGACTGCTCCTCCATCATGCCCGCCGTGCCCGGCATCGACGATGACCAGTGGGGCGGTTTCGTCCCAGCGTGACTGTTTGGGCGTAGCGAGAGCGGTATTCTGCCGCTCCAGACAGATGAGGGCAAAAGCGCTGCCGCCGAGGGCCGAAAAGGCGATCAAGGTCTGCAAAGTGAGGGTGATGAAATACCGAAATTTCAAAATTTATTCATATATATAAAATATTTGTTTGAATTAACAACAGGATTTTCTACAATGACTATATGAAGACGTCGTCCCTTGCTTCCCGAGTGCTGGTTCCTGTCCTGACTTTATTGGGATTTGAAGCCTGTTCCTTCGTCTCTGCACAGGTGTCCAACACCTATACGGCTCCGCCTCCTCCCGGGTATCCTGCCAGCGGGGCGCCGCGGCAACCTGTCTCCACCAAGGCGGCGAAGCAATCCGCTGCGGCCATTCAGACTCCCGCAACCTACACCTACCCACCGCCAGCGGGTTATACTTATCCGCCGCCCCCAGGTTATGGAATGACCACGCCTACGAAACCACCAGCCGGCTATACCTATCCGCCACCTCCAGGTTACGGAACGACCGCGCCTGCCAAGCCCTCATCAGCCAAAAAGACGACTTCCAGCACGACAGCGCCAAAAAAATCGACACCCGCACCTGCTCCCAAATACTTCGGCCCGACGGGCGATATCAGCAGCCAAGTAGCCAAACTAACCGAGAGCGACAGAATACAAAATTCACGTCTCGGAGAGCTTGAACGCGATGTGAGCGGCATCAAACGCGGTGGCAGCGGTAACTCCTCCACTCGCTACAATGGCGGCACCGATCTCGCCTCTCATACCACTCATGTGGTTCGTCCGGGCGACACGATGTGGCACATCGCCTCGGCACATCGCGTGAGTGTAGGAGAGATACAGCAACTCAATCGCCTGACCGGCGAAAGCGTTTCCATCGGCCAGACCTTACTCATTCCTTCGCCGCATCGCAGCAGTTCGACGATTCCTGCCAGCTACAGTCCTTTGACACCCGGTAGTTCGCCTCCAGCATCCAAAACATCGTCCACCACCTACACGGTCAAAAAAGGCGACAGTCTCAAAGCCATCGCCATTCGTCACAAAACGACGACGTCGGCGCTTGCTTCTGCAAACCGTATCAAGGACCCCAACAAGCTTCTCCTTGGGCAACGCCTCGTCATTCCCGGACGTAGCAGCAGTATCGTTGCCTCCAACACCAAGTCTAAGCCGCTCGTTGTGGCGCCTGAGTCCTCCGACACGATCCCGCTTCCAGGCTTCGGCATGCCTGCGACACCACCGCCAGCAGCCATCGCACCGCCGCCTGTCGCGCCTGCCCTAACACCTCCCAAGAGCACTACAACCGACACACATCGCGGCATCCTCGCCTATCGCGTGGATCGCAGTGACACGGTGGAAAGCATCGCACAGCAATTTAGCACCACACCAGATCGCATTCGCGAAATGAACCGCCTCAGTGCAGCTACGCCGCTCAAACCCGGCGATGAAATCATGGTGCCTGCGATGGGAGCTGTATCGTTGGGGAATTAAGAACTGCGTTAGCGCCGTCAGCTCTCACTCCTTCACGAAATCCCGCATCTCATAGAGCTTCGGGTCACGCACTGGTTCTTTGCGGGTGGCCTTGGCGCGTTTCAGCATCTGGGTAAAAAGAGCGTCGCCACCCTCGCCCTCGTCCATGCCGCCGAACTCCGCTTCGAGCTTCTCTGGATCCTCGCCAGACTCGAGACGCCGCACCATCTCACGTAGTTCAGGCGGGGTTTTGTCTCCCATCATGTCGGTCATCTTGCGCATGAAGTGGCCGAGTTGGCGCGGATCGGGGTTCTCTTCATCCATGCCACCCATTTCACGCTCCATGTCGGCCATGAAGCTCTCCATCTTCGACTCATCGATGCCAGCAAAGGGATCATCGCCGGTATCCTCTTTTGCTTTGCCGATCACCGCAAAGCGCGACACCCGCTTCTCCATTTTTAAGCCTTCACCATCGGGGCACACTGGCAGCTTGTCTCGATAGCCCAGCGAACGCGCTAGGAAGGAGTAAAGCTTGTTGTTGTCGGGGCAGTAGAACTCGTAGATCGGCATGGTGTGGTTGGGAAAGTCAGCGTGGACACATTAATCAGCCTGACGCAGTGCTCAAGGAAAGCCACGCAGTTTACGAACCGTTCACGCTCTGCTCATTTTCCGTCCGGTTTCGCTACCTCGTGCGGGATACAGCCAGCCAACATCATGAAGCGCCTAATTCTACTCTTCGTCCTTTGCCCTTTACTCTCCGCCATGTCCCAGCTTCCGCTGGAACTCAAGCCCGGCACCCGCATCGCTCTCATCGGCAATTCACTTTTCGACCGCATGCGTGACGACGGCCAGTTTGAAGCGCTGATGCATCAGCGCTTTGCCAAAGAGCACCTCATCTTCCGCAATCTTTCATGGTCCGCCGATGAAGTAGCTCTCCGCCCCCGCCCAGATGGCTTCGGCGACCTCAATCAGCACCTCACCGAGCACAAAGCCGACGTCATCCTCGCCGCCTTCGGCTTCAACGAGAGTTTCAAGGGAGAAAAAGGCCTCGCTGAATTCGAGACGTTGCTGAAGTCTTTCCTCATCGAGCTAAAGAGCCATCGCTACAACGGCACCGCCGAGCCGCGCATCGTTCTCGTGAGCCCCACCGCTGCGGAAAAGCCGCACGACCACCTCAACGCCCAAATCAAGCTCTATGCCGACTCCATGAAAAAAGTGGCGAAAGCCGAAGGAGTGGCTTTTGCGGATGTGTTCACCAACCAAGAACCAGGAACCAAGAACCAAGAACCTTCCCAAACCACCAACGGCGTCCACCTCAACACTCAAGGCTACGCCGCCTTCTCCGAGCGCCTCTACAACCAAATCACTCAAGAAACCCCGCCGAAGCTCAACGAAGCCGTCCGCGCCGCCGTCGTGGAGAAGGAAGACAAATTCTTCCAGCACTACCGCCCGTTAAACTACTTCTACATCAAAGGCGGCCGCATGGAGCCCTACGGCGTCGTGAACTTTCCCGGTGAACTCAAAAAGCTCCTGCAGATGACAGAGGTCCGTGACCAAGTCACCTGGGACCTCGCCAGTGGCAAAACATCCGTCCCATCCGCCGCATCGGTGCCATCTCTCCCCGACGACTCCCACACCGAAAAACTTCCCGTCATCACCGGAGACCGCCCCATCAACGAATGGGTCTCTCCCGCCGATGAACTGAAAGCCTTCAAAATCGACCCCCGCTTCGAAGTCAGCCTCTTCGCCTCCGAAGAAGACTTCCCAGACCTCTTCGTGAAGCCCATTCAGATTCGTTTTGATGGCAAAGGCCGCCTGTGGGTCAGCACCAGCACCACCTACCCGCAAATCATGCCCGGCGAGGCACCGCAGGATAAAATCCTCATCCTCGAAGACACCAACGGTGACCACCGCGCGGACAAATGCAGCGTGTGGGCCGACAAGCTCGCCATCCCGCTCAGCTTCGAGTTCGGCAACGGCGGCGTCTTCGTCTCCGATCAGCCGCACCTCACCTTCCTCAAAGACACCGATGGCGACGGCAAGGCCGATCACCGCGAAAAACTCCTCACCGGCTTCGGCACCGAGGACAGCCACCACGCCTTGCACGACTTCGTCTGGAGCCCCGAGGGCGATCTCATCTTCCGCGAGAGCATCTTCCATCACAGCCAGGTCGAGACGCCCTACGGCCCCGTCCGCGCCCGCGAGAGCAGCTTCTTCCGCTACACACCCGCCACCGGCCGCCTGCTCGCCTTTGGCAGTTACATGAGCACGAACCCCTGGGGCATCACCTTCGACGACTGGGGCTTCCACGTCGGCAGCCATCCCGTCTTCGCCAGCGCCGTGCATGCGCTCAATGCGCCCTACCCCGACATCCACATCCCCGCCGGCAACTACCTCCCCGCCTACAGCGGCACCTGCGGCCAGGAGTTCCTCACCAGCAGCCACTGGCCCAAAGACCTGCGCGACAAAAAACACTTCATGCGCGTCCGCTACAAGCCAACCAACGAGGTCGAGCTGCACGAATGGGTGGAGCACGACACGCACTTCGAGGAAAAGAAAGTCGGCATCGTCTTCCAGAGCACGAACCTCAGCTTCATCCCCGTGGACATCCAGCAAGGCCCCGACGGCGCGATGTACATCGCCGACTGGTACAACCCCGTCAAAGGCCACGCCCAATACTCCCTCCGCGACACCCGCCGCGACAAAAAATCCGGCCGCATCTGGCGCATCACCGCGAAGGATCAAAAACTCGAAGCCGCACCGAAGATCGCCGGAGCGAGCATCCCCGAGCTGCTCGACCTGCTGAAGAGCGAAAACTACCGCACGCGGTATCGCGCGAAGGTGGAGTTGAGGGAAAAGAGTCGTGACGGCATCACTGCTGTTATTGAAAAACTCGGTTCGTATCCATTCTCTGCCGAGCAAGTCGGCGACACATATCTTCCCAAACACGAACACGTTTCACTCTGGAAGTGGCTTCGTGAATCTAACGATAATGTGAAGATCCTGGATCAGCATCACGATGCGCTCGCCCAAGTTCTTGATTCAAAGAATCATCTCGAAAGAGCGTGTGCTGTTCGGCAACTTCGTTGGATGGGAGCGAATGCTGCCATTGATCCAAACACTGCCGATCCTTTCGTGAAACATGTTCCCAAGTCGGGTGGATTGCTTCGCAAATCCACCAACGACCCCAGCGGCCTCGTGCGCCTCGAAGCGGCCATCGCGGCGAGTTACGTCGGCACGCCGGAGGCCTTGGCGGCCGCGCTCGATCTGCTGAAGCACCCGATGGACCCTTACCTCACCTACGCGCTGCGCACCTCGCTCGACAGCTACACACTGCAGCCGATTTGGAAGGGCAACACCGCCTTCATGCAGAAGCATCCCGAGCTCGAAAAGTTCCTCAAAGACAGCGAGCCCACCAAACCCGCGCTGATGGCGAAAAAGAAGAAGCCCGAGCCGCCGAACCCCTTCGACGCCCAGCCCGGCCTGCAAACCATCACCATCAAGACTATCCCCGAGCGCCTGCTCTACGACCTGCGCGAGTTCAAAGTGGCTCCCGGTGCCCCTGTGAAGCTCGTCTTCGAAAATCCCGACGTCACCCCGCACAATCTCCTCATCGTCCAGCCCGGCGCGGCGGACGAAGTCGGCATGGCAGGCAACGAAATGGCCAAAACGCCCGACGGCTTCGCCAAAGGCTTCATTCCCGACTCCCCGAAGATCCTGCACAAAACCAAGATGCTCAACCAAGGCGATAGCGAGACCCTCCGCTTCACCGCCCCGACCGCCAAAGGCAAATACCCCTACATCTGCACCTTCCCCGGCCACTGGCTCGTCATGAAGGGCGAGATGATCGTCGAGTAAAGTAGTGCTGGGCTTTAGCCCGCATCGCCTACCATGGTCCAACATCCATCCAAATATGACACGCGATCCATACGTAGCCGAGAAACGTCACCCCATCCGCATCGCAGTCGTCGCGATTTCGAGTGCCGCCGCCATTTTGTTCTGTCTGCATCTGACAACTTGGATAGCCGAGAGTCTTGGCTACACAGAGCGCGGTCGCGCCTGGCAGGCCGTCTATCGACTCAGCGATGCGATGGTCGAATTTCGCGATAAATCAGGCCGCTGGCCCGCAACCCTGGATGAACTGGAGAAAAAAGACCTGCTAAAGCACGAAGGCGTCTCCTTCACCTATGACCCCGTCAAGCACCTGATCACCCTGCCCACAATGTTTCGTCCCACCCTCGTCGAACGCATCTGCGGCCAAGACGGTGGGGAAGGAAACTACGGCATGAATCTCGACGCAAAACGCTAAAGCTCATGACTACATCTGCACCTTCCCCGGCCACTGGCTCGTCATGAAAGGCGAGATGATCGTCGAGTGACTTGAGAATCGGCCTGCGGAATACACAGAATACGCGGAAACAGAAGTTCAACTTCTCGACCCATTCATTTCCGTGTATTCCGTGTATTCCGTGTGTTCCGTGTGTTCCGTGTGTTCCGTAGGCCCAATGAATTCTCTTTTTGTTCCCCCAGATTACTTCCAAGAACTGCCCGAGGTCTTCCCCGCTTCCACCCGCCCGCTCGAGATCGACCTCGGCTGCGGTGATGGCACCTTCATCACCGGCATGGCCGCGCAGCATCCCGAGCGCGATTTCCTCGGCGTGGAGCGCATGCTCGGCCGTGTGGACAAAACCATGCGCAAGATCGAGCGCATGCAGCTTCCGAATGCCCGCGTCATGCGCCTCGAAAGCGCCTACACCGTTGGCTGGTTGCTGCCGAGCGCTGGTGTAAGCCGCCTGCATCTGCTTTGTCCTGATCCGTGGCCGAAGAAAGGCCACGCCAACCGTCGCTTGGTGAATCAAAGCGAGTTTCTCGATGGCTTGCACCGCATCCTCAATGCGGAAGGCGAATTCCTGCTCAAGACCGACGATCAGCCTTACTTCGAAGATGCTCTCGTCAGTTTCGAGTCACGCACCCATGACTTCAAACGTCTCGATTGGCCCGACGACGCATTCTTCTATCCCACCACCGACTTTGAGCAGGACTGGCTCAACATGGGTCGTCGCATCCACCGTGCGAGATGGCAGAAGATCGGTCGTTAACTCGCCCATGTTCCGCCATTGCCTCCTCGCCGTTCTTTTCAGCCTCACGATCGCCCACGCCGCCGAAACCAAAACCCGCGTCGTTCTTGCTGGTGATTCCACCGTCACCGATAAAGCCGGCTGGGGCGCTGCCTTCGCCCAATTGCTGGGCCCCGATGCTGAATGCATCAACTTCGCCGGTGGCGGTCAAAGCAGCAAAAGTTTCCGCGACACCGGCAACTGGAAGAAGGTCATCGACTCGAAGCCGGCTTTCGTCCTCATCCAGTTCGGTCACAACGACATGCCCGGCAAAGGCCCCAAGCGCGAAACCGATCCTGAGACGACCTATCGCCAAAATCTGATCCGCTTCATCGAAGAAGCCCGCGCCATCGGTGCCAGACCCATCCTCGTCACCTCCCTGGCCCGCCGCACCTTCGACAACGGCAAGATTCGCGGCGAACTCAAGCCCTGGGCCGATGCCGCCCGTCAAGTCGCCACCGAGCAGCAAATTCCCTGTGTCGATCTTTTCACCCGCAGCGTCGATTTGCACAACCAACTCGGCCCCACCGAGTCCGACACCTTCAACCCACCCGGTAAAGATGGCAAACTCACCGACCACACCCACCTCAATGCCCATGGTGCCGAAGTCATCGCCAAGATCATCGCCGATGAGTTGCGCAAAGTGATGCCGGAGTTGGGGAAGCTTTTGAAGTGACCAAGTCTTGCCTCTTGGCGCAGGGAACAAAGGCGTTTATGATCGAGGCGTGAAGTTTATCTCGGGCATCACTCGCCAGTTGATGGGATTCAAGCGCCTCGTTGGGGTGCTGGCACTGGCATGGGTGTTACAGGCCCAATCGCAGACGATGGACAAGGCCTGGTCGGAGAGTGAGACGAAGTTGGCGAACGAGTATCTGTCGTTGCTGGTGCAGCAGCCAGAATATGGTCGAGTGCTGGATCTGCTGTGGACGCTGTATGAGAAGCATGATGCGACGAAGTTGCTGGTGGAAAATGTCTCGCAGCAGGCAAAGGCATCGAAGTTTCCGGCAGTGAAGCTGGTGGAGGCACATCTGATTCGTAAGAGCGGAAATTTGCAGCGTGCGGCGCAGTTGTATGATGAGTTGCTCAAGACTGACGGGAAGAATCTGACTCTGCTGCAATCTCGTGCGGCGGTGGCCCGGGAGCTATCTGATCCGGCGACGGCGTTCATGCTGATCAAGAAGGCGGCAGAGTTGGTGCCAGCTAATGATCCGCAGGAGCCGCTCATGTGGATCGAACTCGGCGGCATGGCTCTGGCAGGTGGCAAAAATGCCGAGGCGGCAGATGCATATGAACGTGCGGCGAAGCTGAAGCCGCAAGATATTGATCTGGCACGGCAAGTGGCGCAGTTGCTGTTGCAAGCCGGTTTTCCAGAACGGGCGGCGAGTTTTTTTTCCACACTGGCCGATCAAAAAGATCCGCAGCGCAAACTGGATGCGCTATACGATCTGGCGCGCATCTATGAGCACGCTGACCAGTTTCCAAAAGCGGACAAGGCGCTCAAAGACGGCCTGGCACTACTGCATTTTCGCGATGGTCGTTATTTCGATTTCTTTCGTCGTCGCGTACGATTGCATGAGCGGTTTGGAGCACTGGAGGACTTGCAGAAAGCACTGGTGACGGCAGCGAAGTCGATGCCACCCTCGGAGCAGGCACTGCTGGATGCGATGCGCTTTTTTGAGATCACCGTGGAGCCGGAAGAGCAGGTAAAGTGGCTGCGTGAGTTGGTGAAAGTGGTGCCGCAGGTGGAAGATTACCGTTGGGAGTTGGTGCGCGCCCTGCTGGATCACGAAGGAGCCGCGGAAGCGGCTAAACTAATGGATGAACGGCTCAAGGGTGATGGCAGCGATTTACCTGCGATTGTGTTGCTGCGCTGCGAGGCTGATTTGCGCAGTGGTGCTGCGGAGAGTGCGACGAAACGGTTGATCAAGCTGCTAGAGATTCAAAACGCAGCGGATGTCGAGAAGCAGGTGCTCGTCTTTGCCCAAACACGGGCGCTGGATGCAGTGATCGAGAAAATTTTACGTTCGCGAGTGATGCGTGATCCGCAGAAAGCCGAAGCAGTGTTTGAACTGGCGGCTTTTTTCCGTGCCCGGCGTGATGTGGTGGCAGAGGACAAGCTGCTGCGAGATTTCACCGGCGGTGCGGCGACGGAGTCAGAGCGTCAGCAGCGACTGGGCGATGCCTCCGCCTTTTTAGCGGCTAGCAACAACATCGACAGCGCGATCATTTTGGCCCGTGAGGCCGTGTCCAAACCAGGCGCTGGACGCGAGGCGTGGGTGCGGCTGGCGGAACTACTCGCTGAACAAGGCGAGAATGAGGAAGCAGCGGAATGGGTGGAGAAAGCCTGGCATGCGAGCACGACAGACGAAGAACGCGTGGATGTGGATGAACGCATGTTTTCGATTCTCATGGGCGACACCAAATCGGTGGCGAAACCAGCTAATACTGGCGAGTTCAAACTGCCGGATGCGTTCACGGGGTCGGGTTTCGCGAGTAGTGATGAAGGCGACGGCCCTAAGCGAGAAAAGTTACCCGAACGGCTGATGGAATTTGCGCACAAGGCAATTGCCGAGGCCAAGAATATCGATGCCAAGTCGAAAGAAGCTCAAGCAGTCAGGTTTCGTGGTTGTTGGTGGGCGACACGCACGGATCAATACCAAGACGCGTATGAACTGCTGCATCGGTTGGAGTTTGATCCAGTGACGAAGAAGCAACAGCCGGTGTCATTGGTGGTGGAGCAGTTGAAGCTGGATCTGGCTCAGATGGATGAGAATATGCCCTTGGTGGAGCGGCAATTGCGGCGTCTCGCGGAGCTCGATGCGGCTGGCCGTGTGCGTTATACACTGCGGCTGGCGGAATTGCTCATGGAGTCTGAACGCCGTGCGGATTCAGAGACGGGCAGTCCGGGTTGGAAGAGCGACACGCCGTTGTCACCGCCAGGCGTGGCGGCCGCAAAAGCGCTGGAGCGGGTGTATCGTGAGTTTCCGGAGTCGGGGCAGTTGTTGTCAGCTCTCACGCAGATTTATTTTCTGCAACGACGTCCGGAAGATGCCCTGAATCTTTGGAAGCAGGCGGTGACACGTGTTGAGGGGCCGGCGGCGATGCCGCTGCTGGAGAGTTATGCGGACATTTTGCTACGACAGCACAAGATCGCAGAGCATGTGGAGGTGCAGGCGCAGATCATGGAACGCGAGACAGAAGTGAAGCGGCGCCGCGAGGTGCTGCGGCGTTGCATCGACCGCCTGACGTTTTCAGATGCGAGCGGTGGTGAACTGGCGCCCAGCGTGGCACGTGAACGCCTGAAGCTGCTGGAACGCGCGCTGTTGGATCGTGTGCAGCGACATCCATTCGACGGTTTTTATCATGAAGCATTGGCGCAGGTGTTTGAGCGCAGCGGGGATCATGTGAAGGCATTTGCCAGTATGAAACAGGCGTATTACACCGCGCCAGACACGCCGTTTTCGTTGGATCAATTGCGAGACTCGGCGCTGAAGGTGGCGGATCTGAAGTCGGCGATTTATTTCCAGAAGCAGATCGCTTCGGCGGCTCCGCCAAAGGAGATCGCAGCGGAATCGCGGCGACTGGTGGAACTGCTGGAGCAGACGTTTCAGATCACGGAGGCGGATCGTGTGCGGCGGCGCTTGGAAAGCCGGTTCTCTCAAGATGCATCAGCACTGGAGGAACTGGCAAAGTATTATCAAACCACGGGGCAGGACGAAGCAGAATTGCGTGTATATGAGCAGATGTCGCGCGTGCGGACGTGGGATGGACGTGCGCGGCTGCGTCTGGCGCTAAAGTGTCTGCGCTTCGCGGATGAGGCGGAGGCTGAGAAACAACTGCGGGTGGTGTTGAGCACGCCGGTGAAGGCAGGCAGCTATGCGCTGAAAGGTGTGCGTGCGCCGCTGCCACTGACAGATACGCGGCGCACAGGCGCTGGGGTGACGACGGGAGATCTGGTGTCGCTGCTCGATCTCGCGCCGGGTCTGGAGCGCAAGGAACTCGATACCTTGCGTGCATTTTTGGGCCAGCCGCGTGCTGAGTTTGCCGAACTGCCCGAGGATGCGGCGCTGGTGCGGCTACGTGCGATTGAGGAACTGGCGAAACTGCGCTGCACGAAAGGTGGTGCCGGATTGAGCGCATGGATCGAGCAGTGGAGCGAAGACACACAGGCGAACGAGGTGGAAAAGCTGTGGGCTTTTTATTATGCGGGTGCGGGTACGGAGTTTCGTGTGGTGCTGCACAAACTATTGCCGGATACGAGCATACTGGAAGCGCAGTTTTGCCTGCTGTGGCTGACAGTGCGCAGTCACGGCATGGCGGAGTCAGTGCAGTGGGCGGGTGAAAAAGGCTGGGCACCGCAGGTGATGAAAGAACGTGCTGATCTGCTGCAGGCGTGCGTTTCGATGCTGGCGGATGTGCCGGGCTTTCGCTATCGCCCGGAAGATCTTCAAGTGCTGGGTGATTCGCGTGTGTTGCGCACCGCTGCAGTCATTGACCTCACGCGTAAGCTCGCAGACAAGCAGCGTTATGACGAAGCGCTGGCCTTGGGCGGATGTCTGCCGCGCACCTCGCCTGAAAATGAGATGGGTTACTCGCAGTTTTTGGCACGCATTGCGGAAAGCGCCGAGCGCTGGGATCTGGCGCGGCAGTATCTCGATGCGGCCGTGCGTGGGCCGGTCGCGGCGGAAAATTATCGCATGAGTTATGATCCATTCCTGCTGAGCGTTACGCTGCTGAGTAGGATGGCAAATTCTGAGCAGCAGCGCGAGGAGGCGCTGCGCACCGCATGGCGGCGGCTGCAACGCACGCAGCCTTCTGCGATGACTTCGATCCGTAAAGCGACGTTGGCAGGTCTGGCAGGTGCGGAACAGCAAGGAGCAGCGACACTGGGGCGATTTTTATCGGGACCGTTTCTGGCACAACGTGACATGGTGGAGTCAAAAGGAAGCTTGGTTCCGCAGGGTGCATCGCGTTATGACGAGCCACTGCATCTGCGCAGCCTGTGGGAGGAAACGCAGGAGATTGAAGCACTGATGGTGCAGCAGGGACTCGGCAAGGTGGTGAGCGGCGCGAACGCCACGCTCGCCGCACATTCCGGTGCGACGATGTTGGGCCCGCGTTCCGATTCGGAGTTCGGCGAATGGCGCATCAATGAGTTGCTAGGCAGGCTGCGAAACCTGGACTACCCGACACGGAAACGGCTGATCCGCGAGCATCTGGCGGCCGTCGATTTACGCACTGAGCACTCGGTGGACACACTGGGAAATCTCGGCAGCCGGCTGGAGACCGCAGGCATGGTGCGCGAGGCGATCAGCATTTACAGCATGCTGCCTGATCGTGCGCCGTCGAATCCTGACTATGCGCTTTGGATGCTGCGCGTTTGTGAAAATGCGATGGAGATCGAGCCTGGGCTTGGGTTTGCACTCAAACTGCTGCTCGCCGAACCGCCGCTGAAGCCGCCGCAGCCTGGAGAAGACACGCTACGTGAAAAACACGCGCTCTTCCTCGCCCGCGACTTCAATGTGGACGAACTCCGCCGTCAGGGCTTTCGCGAGCAGTTTTCGCAGGTGCTTGAACGTCGCCGTCCGCATGAGGTTTCCTTCCTGCGTGAGCTTGGTCTGTTGCTTGAACGCATGCAGGACGACAAGGCAGCGCTCTCCGCTTGGGATCGTTTGCATGCGTCGTATGTCGTGAATGATCAGGCCGGAACTGACCTTGATGTGGAGGCAAGTCTGCACCGCGGTCAGATTCTACAGCGTCTAGCACAACCTCAGGCCGCATTGAAGCTGCTGCACGAAGTTCCCTTGTCGGAACCGATGGATGCAGCGGCGCAGGAAGTGTTGAAACTGCGCTGTCAGATCGCTACAACCATCGGCGATTGGACTGAAGTGCGTGAGCTAATGACGCTGTGCGTGGAGCGCAAATCACTGCCCTGTGTGGTAGCACTGGCGGCAGGACTCCGCACGCATGATCGGGCCGCCGAAGCGCTGAATTTGCTCACGCAAGCCGAGCGGACGCTCAAAGGTGATCATGAGCGTTTCACGCTGCGTTTGGAACAACTCAAGGTGTTGGTGACGGATGCGAGTTGGACGCCTGAACGTGGCCGCGCACAAATTGCCGCGTTGTTTCGTGTGACGACTCGGGATCAAGACACGCTCAAAGACATGCATCAATGGCTCAAGGAACTCGCGGGCGGAAAACTAGCAACGGGATGGATGACGGTGTTGCGCACCGAGGCACGGGCGGGAGCAGATCGCCCGCTTGCCGCGCTGGCTTTGAGTTCCTTCACGGCCAAGCTGCCACAGGATGCGCAGGCTGATTTCATCACCGCCTGGCAGAAGGCCGAGGAAAAAGATCGCTCCTGCATCGAACTCACTGCGGAAGCATTGTTGAAAGCGGAGCGCGCATCTTGGGCCTGGGATGCGTGTGAAATCGTGGCGGGCATACCCACCTTGCGTGAGCAGGGTCGCAAGTTGCCACTGGCCGTGCGCGTGGCGCATGCTTTGAATGATGAAGCCGCAGTGCAGGAGTTTTTCAGTGAAACACTGCGGCTTTCCTTTCCTGGCGGTGTGCAGACCATTGAATGGGCGCGTGCGTTTGAGGATACCGGTTATGCGGGACTCGCCCGTGAGCTGTTTGATGCCGCTTTAAGGCATCTCGATGGCACAATGGCCCTGCAGCCGGAGTTGTTCGCCGCCTATGCACGATTCCTCGTACGTCAGCGTGATTTTGAGGCAGCGGAGGCGTTTCTCATGCGCATGAACTGGGCGCTGCCGAATGAGTCAGCGAAACTGGTCTTTGAACTCTATCAAAGCTGGGGCAGACTCCCTAGCATCGAGACGGAACTGACCAAGTTCCATCTACCCGGTGCGGTGAAGCAGGAGATTTTCTTCCTCACCCGCCAGCTCTCTGCCAAACCCTCACCTCAACCATGAACCACTTCGCTCGAATTCTGATTTGCCTCAGCGCGGTCGTGGTTCTGTGCCAGTGCTCTAGTACGGAGAAGAAAACGACGAGTCCGGCGGAGCAGACCCTTGTGCAGCGAGCCATGGCAAAGCCTGACGACAAAAAGCGCAGCCAGTTTGAAAAATACATTGGCGGCAGCGGCCATGGGCCGCAAGGCAGTGCGGGCACCTACTTCCAGAAGCAGACTCATCACTCCAAAAACTTTTCCGGTGGTAACTCTTTTGCCGGGCAGAAGCAGTTTAAGACCGGACAGAGCTGGTTCAGTAAATCCAAGGCACCTGGAATGGATCAAACCTATGCGTTGGGCAACAAGACTCCTTCCGGACTGAATGGACAGTTTAAGGCTGACCAGTCACGGTTCGGTGGCATGCAATCCCGCGATGGCGGCTCCGCATTCAAAGGTGCCGACAGTTTCAAAACCGGTTCTGCGCTCACGCGTTCCAAGAGCATCGGCAAACCGCCGAACATCATCGAAAACTACAATGACATGGGTGGCAAGAAGAGCGCCTATTCTGAAGACGAAGTGCGCAAGCTCTTGAATCGGAATTGATCTCTCGATGGATGCGCATTGGTGGTAGCGTATTCGTTGGATGAAATCCAGCCTGCTCTGCCTTCTTGCATTCGTTTCCGCTTCTTCCGCTCAAGAATTGCCCAAGCTCGATCTTCCCGGTGTGCGTGAGCAGCACATCATGATCCCGATGCGCGATGGCGTGAAGCTGTCTGCCTATCTCTACCGCCCTGAGGGCGATGGAAAATGGCCGGTCGTGTTTGAGCAGCGTTACGCGGCACTCACCAGCACTGGAACACGCAAAAACTCCGCTGACCTCGCCCTACGTGGCTATGCGGTCGCGATGGTGAATTTTCGTGGATCGCAGCTCAGCGAAGGCAAATACGTCGGTTATCGCGCACTTGCCTGGGGTGAGTTGAAGGATGGCTACGACAGCTGTGAATGGCTTGCCAAGCAATCGTGGAGCACGGGCAAAGTCGGCACGTTTGGCAGTTCACAGGGCGGTTTTGCGCAGAATTTTCTCGCCGCCACTCAGCCACCGTCTTTGAAGTGCCAGTACATGGTTGATACCGGGCTGAGCCTGTTTCAAGAAGGCTACCGCATCGGCGGCGTCACACGGCCAGGCCGTTTCGCTGACTTCGGCGCGAACTGTCGCAACCCCGAGGACAATGCTGCTCTACTGCGCGAGTGGGACCAACATCCCGACTATGATGACTACTGGCGTGCAGAGGATTGCACGCTGCATTTCGACAAAATGAACGTGCCCTGCTTCACCATCGGCAGTTGGTTCGACTTCATGGTGCAAGGCAGCGTGCAGAGCTTCATCGGTCGCAAAGCAAACGCGCCGCAGCAGCTTTTGCTCGGTCCTTGGCTCCACGGTCGGCTCAACAAAGGCAGCAAGGTGGGTGATCTCGTGTTTCCTGACAACGCTACGTGGCCCGAGGTCGAGCACATGGTGCGCTGGTTTGATCACTGGCTCAAAGGCACCGACAACGGCATCGAAAATGACCCCGCCGTGCGCTATTACGTCATGGGTGCCAACGAATGGCGTGCCGCCAAAAACTGGCCGCCTGCAGTGCAGAAAACCAGCTTCTACCTGCATGATTGTGGCGCTTTGAAATCTGCTGCGCCCTCGGCCACCTCCAGCGGCACTAGCTACGAATCAGATCCACTCAAGCCCATGGTTATCGCGGGTCGTTCCTTTCCAGGAGCCAAGGAAGTGAGCGAGTTTGAGCAGCAGAAAGAGGTGCGCACCTGGACGACGGAGCCGCTGACACAGCCACTCGAAATCACTGGCGAGATCGAAGCCGAGCTCTGGGTCAAAACCACCGTCACCGACAGCGATTTCATCCTCCGCGTCTCTGACGTGCAACCCGACGGTCGCAGCATCCTGCTCATGGATTACCCGCTGCGGGCCCGTTATCGCGAAGGCTTTGACCGCCAAGTGCTCCTCAAGCCCGGCGAACCCGCGAAACTCAAGTGGCACATCGGCTGGACCAGCATCGTGCTCGACAAAGGCCATCGCCTCCGCGTCACCGTCTCCAGCACCGGAGCACCGCTCTATGAGCCGAACAATCAAACCGGTGGACCACAAACCGTCGATTGGATGAAGGAAACGAAAACCGGCACGCACACCATCCTGCACGAGAAAGAGCATTCCTCGCGCGTCTTGCTGCCCATCATTGCGCATTGACGCATTTCCGCCTAGTTCACGGCGCATGCGCATCCTCCACACCGCAGACTGGCATCTCGGCGCCCGCCTCGTCGAGCGTGATCGCCTGCCAGAGCACGCCGCGTTTCTCGACTGGCTTATCGAAACACTGCGCAGTGAAAAAATCGATGCACTGCTGCTCAGTGGCGATGTCTTTGATGCCGCGAACCCACCGCAGGAAGCCGTCGCGCTCTACTTCGATTTCCTCAAACGCCTCGCCGACCTCAAAACGGTGAAGGCCGTCATCACGGGTGGCAATCACGACTCCGCCTCCCATCTCAACGCTCCACGCGAGCTACTGCGCCGCTTCGAGGTGCATGTCTTTGGCCACGCCGGAGACAACATCGTCGATCTCGGCGGTGCCGTCATCGCCGCCGTGCCTTTTCTGCGCGAGCGCGACCTTCGCGAAGCCGCCGCAGGCGAAACGATGGCCACGGTGCATGAGCAAGTCCGCTCCGCCATCCGCGCCCACTATGCCGTGCAACTCGCCGCATGCCGCGACATCGCAAAGAACCTCCCCGTCATCGCCATGGGCCACCTCACTGTGCTAGGTGCCACCACCAGCGACAGCGAGCGCGACATCCACATCGGCAATCTAGGTTCTGTTGGTGCAGACATCTTCGCCGGCTTCGATTACACCGCCCTCGGCCACCTGCATCGCCCGCAAAAGGTCGCTGGCAATGAAACCGTCCGCTACAGCGGTTCCCCCATTCCCCTCAGCTTCTCCGAGGCCAGTGACGCGAAATCCGTCGTCATCATCGATACACAAGGCATGAAAATCGAAACGCATGCTGTGCCCATCACTCGCGCACTCGTCCGTGTGAAAGCAAACCGCGCCACCCTTGCCGCCGATCTCGCCAAAGTGCCCACCGGAGCCTGGGCCGAAGTCACCGTGAAGCTAGACGCCCCCGAGCCCGATCTCGACCGTCATGTCCGCGAAGCCGCAACCGGTCGCTTTGAAACACTCAAAGTCCTCGCCGATCTTCCCGCCACCGCACTCATCCCCTGGCAACCCGCCGGCCCCGCCCTCAGCGAACTCCAGCCCCGCGAAGTGTTCCGCGAACTGCTCAAGGAAAAACAAATCGAAGGCGAGGAACTCAGCGCCGTGTTTGATGAGCTGCTGGCGTTAAGGGAGGCGAATGTAAACGCTTAGCCGTTGCATGACCCATAAACGAGTTCATTGGAACAAAATGCAACAAACTACAAACATTGATGATGTGTTCGTGATTCCAGAAGATCGGATTGGATCGCTAGAGATGCTGGAAAAGCGGGTCGGTGAGGCCAAAACTGAGGATCAGGGTTCTTTGAGAACAACACTGAGCTATCTTTATCTACCAAATGGTCCGATTAACCTGCCAAAAGATCGCTTTGATAAAGCGGCTCCTTACCTAGAACAGCGTGAGCTTATAATAGCTCGTTGGTGCCGTACTCGAACGAACGGATCGCACCGAAAACCTTTACGGCACGAAATCAATTCAGGTGGCTCGCACAGCGAAGTATCGTTGTGAAGACTGCAACTTCCCAGACGTGCGAACGCTCCACTTTGATCACACAGATCAGCGCCACATTTCCTCTCCGTTAAGATGCCTCTGTGCAAACTGTCATAATATCAAATCTAGGAATGGGGACTGGAGTGGCAAAAAGAGAGCACAGCCGGTCTTTAACACAGAATGCTAAGCCTATTGTATGGTATTTCATCCCAGCGCCTCAGCTCAGCCAAGGAGACCCTGAATGTCGATGAGATGAAGCTGGCGGCCGTTCTTGCTATCTGGCGCATCGACACACACCCAGCGCTCATCTCGGCTGCTGCGCGGATGGCAGTCCACGCGCCACTCGCCCTTGTATTCCGGTGGCTGCACGAAGTTGCCGAGGTCGATGCGACGGTTCGTGGCGATGTGATAAAGATGTGGCGTCTGGATGCGGCGAATGCCTTGCGGATAGGTGTCGTTGAGAATCCATTCGTTGTTCTTCAGGTAGGTCAGGTGACCGCCTTTATCGAGCACGCCGTGGCCGATCTCGGATACGATGCCGCTATCTTTGTCCTCAAAGAGGAAGTCGCCCCATTCCTTGTTGCCGAGCCAGTCCTTGGCCTGCGAGAGTATGTGCGTGGCATCACGCCAGATGAAATGCGAGGCATAGCCGTTCGGGATGACGATGCGCAAGTCGCTGCCGTTCATGTTTGCGGTGATGAGACGCGTGAGGTGGCCGCCCTTTGGCTGCGTCCAGCGGTGGAACATGATGAAGCGCTTGCCATCCGGGCTGCAGAGCAGGTGATAGGCGTGATGCTTCGAGTCAGGATGGTTTTCGATGATCTCGCCCGTCTTCGCGAGTGTCTCGTGACTGACGATGAGCTTCTCCGCGCCGGTTTCGAGATTCACATGCGTCACGCCACTGCCTGCGGGTGCCATTTGATCAAAAAAGCGGTCGCGGATGCCTGCATAGCCATAACCGGGCCGACAGTCAGCCACGCGAGCAAAATCGCAGCTCACAGCTTCTTTGCCATTCGGGCTCAAAGCGTAGATCGGAGCCGGTAGCGTGTGTTTCTCCATCGTCTTCACATCGAGGATGTGGCTGACGAACTTGTCCTTCTCGCGATCATTCCAGATCACCTTCGACTCGGTGCCGGGGATCCATTGCAACATGCAGCCCTGCTGCCAGCACCATGCGTTCGACTTGCCCAGCGGTATCCACTTGTCCTTCTCCTGCAAATCGACTATGCCCACTTCGATCACATCATCCGCTGTCGGTGAGCGGTGCTCAAAGCTGGCCTTGTTGCTCAGCACAAAGCGATTGTCGGGAGAGAATTGAAGCTTGTCGTAATAAGCGAACCAGTGGAAGCTAGGCCCCTTCGTGATGATACGCGTCGGCGGGAACGGCATTGGCGAGGTGCCTTGAACTCGGCTGCTGAGGGCGCCGAGTGCAAGTGTGGAGAGGAATTGGCGACGGTTAGGGCGTGGACTCATGATCGAAAAGAACGTGTGAGGAACGAAGATGTGTTCAAGCTGCGAGTTCAGGCCACCATCTTCGTATTCCATAGTCATGAATCGCATTTTTTCTCTTCTTTGGCTCGCCGTCGCTATTCCAACTCACGCCGAGGACTGGCCTCAGTTCATGTTCAACTCCGCGCACTCGGGCAATGCGGCCCAAATCGACCTCGATGTCGAAAAACTCGGCCTGCAAGGTGCAGTGGCCATGACGGATGGCATTTACACCTCGCCCGTCGTCGCGAGTGGCAAAGTCTATGTGGTCGATGGCTCAGGAGTCGCTGCATGCTTTGATGCGGCGACCTTGAAGGAGGTCTGGCGCTTTCAAAGCAAAGGCGGCAAGCAAAACGTCAACAACGTCAGCTCACCAGCCATCGTGGGGAATTATCTGCACTTCGGCACCACGGCAGGAATTTACTATGTGCTGGATCGCACCACAGGAGCGGTGGTGAAGGAGATCGACTGCAAGGAACCGATCTTCAGCACGCCGGTCATCGGCAAGGATCGCGTCTATTTCGCCACACTCGGTGCGCAGGTCTATGCGATCACGAATGACGGTGACGTGAAATGGAAATGGGATTTCGTGAAGGAGGTCGTTGGTTTCCAAGGAGATCGCTGGAGCGGTGAGGCCTGGGCCGCTTTTTGCATGGATCGACTCAGGGCGACGATGAAGCCCGGCACCAAACTCACCTCCAGCGATGGCCGCGTGAACTGGAAAGACCATTTCGTGTGCTCGCGCGACATCTGCCTTATCAAAGGCAACACGGTGGTCATTCCCGCAGGCGGACGCACGCTCTTCATCGAAGACACCGGCGATGCGCCAAAACTGAATGCCACCGGTGAGATCCCCGAGTGGTCTGGCAAAGAGTTCCCCGCCACCTTCGGCCAAAGCGCCGATGACGACGGCAACGTCTATGTCCAATGGCATCGCCGCGACAACGCCGGCCGCGTGGACATCATGCGCCTCGAAGGCGACACGCTGAAAACCGGCGACTTCGTTCCCGGCACTGACACCAACATCCGCATGGATGGTCTGTTGAGCTTTTCACCCGTGGCGATTCGTGGGAGTGATGTTTACCGCGTGAAGCCAGAGGCCGGGCGTGGATTGATCAAGCATGATATGAGCACGAAGGAGTCGCAAATCCTCAGTGTGAAGGGAGCAATCGCACCTCCAGTTATCACAAAGAATCATGTGATCTTCGGCGCACTGGACGGAACGCTCAATGTAGTGCCGTTGGATGGTGGGAAGCCATTTGAACGGAAGGTGCTTCTCTCGCCGATCACTGCGCCAGTCGCGGTTGCGGACAAGCGCCTCTATGTTCCGAGTGAAGACGGTCGTCTCTACATGTTCGTGGAGAAGCCACCGACCACTCAACTTGAATTCCTCGGTCCCGTCGTTGCCAGTGTTCGCTCCTCCCTCACCGGCAAACTCGCCAATTCCAAATACGACTGGTTCACCAACTACGGCAACTTCGCCGGCCAGAATGCGAATGATCAAGGTCTCGCGCCGCCATTGCGCATGCGCTGGGCGCGTCGCCTCGAGGGCACGGTGAAGCATCTGCCCGTATGCGGCGGCGGACGACTCTACACGCATACGGCGGAGGGCCAGATCATCGCGTGCGAGCAGGACACGGGACGGTTGCTGTGGCGGCGCTGGTGGCCGGATGTGTATTTAAGCTTCACGTCACCGCTTTACATCGACGGCAAGCTTTTGATCCCACAAGCAGGCATGAAGAAGTCCTTCGTTCGCTGTCTGGATGCCGCGACGGGCAAGATGCTGTGGGAAGCGCCTTTCACAGGCAGCCCAAGCTGGAGTCGGCAGTTCCCGCCAGTCGTCGCGGGCAATGTGGCCATCTACGCGAGCGGCAGCGGCGATTACGCGCCGCAGGGCAGCGAGAAGCCTTACACCTTCGGCGGTGAGCCTGTCGTGCCTAAAGATGGCAGTGAGGTGATGAGCTTCATCTACTCGAACGACAATCCGTATTACCCGAAGAATCATCACCCGCGCGTGTGGGCTTGGGATCTCGACACCGGCAAGGTCGTATGGGAGAAGGATTTCTCCGATCAAGGCCGCGGTGGCAATGATTGCGGCATCTGCATTCTCGATGGCAAGCTCTACTACAGCGTGTTCTTCGGCTACGATGCCGATCAACGTGCACGCCGTGGCCTGCCCGTGAAAAACAACGGACTCACCGTCTGCGCTGATCCGAAGACCGGCAAAATCCTCTGGCAGACCAACGACTACTACGTCACCGCCAAATGCACCCTCAGCGCACGCGATGGCAAGCTCTACATCGGCGGCAACAACAAGGCGCAACTCGGCACCGAAGACCGCTTCGTCTGGTGTCTCGATGCCAACACCGGCAAACTCATCTGGAAATCCGACGCCGTCACTTCTGCACTCAACGTAGTTAGCGTTGGCGAGAAATACATCTTCTCCAATGCCCTGCGCGGCAAAGGCAACGTCTTTGATCGCGACACCGGCAGAGTCACCTACAGCATCCTCACCAACTACGCCTGCTGTCGCTTCACCATGAGCGAACCCTATGTGCTCGGAGCCAACATGGACATGATCGACCTCAGCCAGGAAGGCAAACTCGTCTCCACCGGTCCCGCCATTGATTCACGCGAGTGTCTCGGTGCCGTCGTAAGCAACGGTCGCATCTTCTACACCTCGCAGGCGAGTGGTTTCGTCGTCTCGCAGACGTATGGACCGGAATCAAAGGATCTGCCACCGGCTTGGGAGGCGCGCGAAGCAAAGTAGCCAATGTCCTGCTTTGGTTGTTCGTCCGCAGCATGTGCTGAGATCAAACAGACGGCTGTAAGGACCCACGATATATCAGCGGCGGTGGATGGAGATGACAGGCTTGTTCATGGTTTGGTGGCGGATTCTTCGATGACGTCGAGGGCGAACTCCCGCTCGATGCACGGGCCACACAAGGTCAACAATTCACGCGCCTCCTGCACTGAGCCGCCGCTCGCGGCCCGCCTCCAGGCCGCCTCGGCGGAAAAAGCCTCGCGCAACACACCGGCGGGCACTTGCAGCGCCATCGCACGGAGTTCGACCACGTTTTTCACCTTTTCACCGAGCACACCGCCCAGCGTGCCGCTCACTTTTTGAAGATCCGGATTGTTCGCATGACTCACCAGCCAATGCAGCGCCGCCTCGGGCTTGTCATTAGCGAAGGCTCTGATCCAGTCATCAGACAGCAGTTCGATGCGCGCCGCTTTGTCCGGCAGTTGCAGGATGAGGTCCATCGCCTTGGCACGGTCGATGCCGGATTTTTCCTGATAGCAGACAACCTCCAGAACTCGCTTGCGCAGCACGGGATCATTCATTTCTAAAGCAGCAGCAAAGGCACCCTTCGGATCCGCCCTTCCCCAGGTGGAAGCGATTTGATCCAGCGCCTTGTATCGCAAAAAGGGATCTTCGATCTGCGCGGCCCATGCAGCGTAACCTTGTGGGTCTTTCTCCGCGCCATTGGCCAAAAGCTCCTCGATTCCCGACTCCTGAAGCACGCTGTCATCCTCGATGGCAGTCACCCACTGCCACGCGGCAGTGGCGTCTGACTTGGCCCATTCGAAAAGAATGCGGTCCAGCGCCATCTCCTTGAGCTGAGGGGAGGTAATGGTCTTCATCGCTGCGAGTGCGGCGTCTCGATCCAGTTCGGTCCAGCGCATAAACAACAGTTCAACGGCCCGACGTCGGACATCTGGATAACGCGATCCAAGGATGACTTGCAACATGGCTGGCAGCTCCCCGATGTCGGCTTTTTCGATAACCATGTGCACCTCTGGCCATCTCTGCGGCGTCAGCCGCGGCCCCAGTCGTTCCGTGCGGGACAAACTGCGAGCTGGCATCGGTGGAGGTGGCGACGTTTGGGTTTTCGCCACCACCGCAGCCTTCTTCGCTGCTACAGGAGGGGAATGAGCCATGGGTGGCTGCGAAGATGCGAGCCAGAACCCCGCGAATGCTGCCGCGACATGCAGAAGGAGCTGAAGGCCCCATTTCATGGCGCAGCCTCCAGCCCATAAGCCTTTAAAAGTTTCGCCCGCATTTCGAGGCTCATGAGCTGTTTCGCCCCCGCACTTTGCAACCAGGCGAGCGTGGCGTTGCGGTCGGTTTCCAGCCAGTCCCCCGCATGGCGCACCAGATAGTCGTCGCGCACCTGAGGACTCTGGATTTGGGCGTCTAGGCTGATCCCGCGCTCCGAATCGCTGATGCCGGCGACCCAGGCATGGCCTGCGAGTAACTGATCACGTTTCACCGGGTCCGTCTCGGCCGTGATCCGGCGCTCGATTTCTTCAGGAGCGATGTCGCTCAGGCTCACCCCGAGTGTCCACTCCACCGAAACGGCATCCTTGTGTCCCTGGGCGTTCATCTTTGACAAAATCGCCGAGGTATTCCGCCATGACCCCGCCTGATTGGCAGATTCGACCAAGCCTTCCGCCAGATAAGACCGGCCATCGTCATCAAGTGTCGCGGCGAATGTGGTGACGCGTTCCGCAGGCAGTCGCGCGAGACCAAAGGCGGCCCTGACAAGCACGACGTTGTTGACTCTGTCAGCCGGCAGCGTCTCCAGAAAGTGCAAGACCTCCTCCGAATCGTAACGGCTCCATTCCGAGATCAACTCGTTCAGCACCATGTCCGCTGTTTGGCCGCGAGGCAGACTCAGAACGATGCGTGCCAGGACACGTGGATCAAAGCGGCGGAAGTTTTGCACCAACTGCTGAGCGATCTGGCCGCGCTGCTCTTCGGTGGTCCCCGCGTTCTTGAGAAACAGCGTCTCCGCTGCGGCTGCGTCGCCTTTGTCCATCTGGCCCCACACCCACTCCAGCGAGGCGGTGACGATGGTGAATGCGGGCGGTGGTTCGTAGAAGAGATCGACAGACTGAGTCACGTTGGCCTTCACGGCTTGTTTCTGCTCTGCCTTTGGCTCAGCTGCAAGTGGCTCTGGCCGGTTCCACATTCCCACACCCGCCCCGAGTGCACCGCAGAGAGCGCAGGTCAGAAGTGTTCGAAGGGGAAGGCTCATCAACTCCAGAGAAACGTCTCAGCACACGTAACCTTGGAAATTCACTACTTCAGTTTGGCATCGAGTTCTTCCAGCTTGAAACGAACACTCACAACGTAAGCCGGTTCGCCTTCGATCCAGTGGCCGTAGGTGGTGGTGACGAAGGTGCCGTCGGGCAGAAGCTCGACACCGGGATAGGTGCAGTCGGCGCCTTTGGTATTGTCCATGATGCGGATGCGATACTGGCCTTCGGTGCCATTGACGATGTCGTCGTATTTGCCTACCCAGCCGACCCAATCGCCTTTCGTGGGGCTGACGTGTGTCGTATCACGGAATGAGATAAACAGGCGGCCATCCGGCGCGTATTTCGCTACGTGGCGGTCGCCGGTAAGCGCGGCAGGCAGTTCCTTTGGCTCGGTCCATGTCTGGCCTTCATCGTTCGAAAAGATGACGAAGGAGTTGTACTTGCGGCTGTTCTCACGCAGCAGCACGGCGATTTGTTTGCCATCGATGGAGCGAAGTGCTCCGGGCTCGCACAAATTCGCATCTGGCAGCATCGCAATCGGCGCGGGCACGCTCCAAGTGAGGCCACCATCCTTCGATAACGAGGTGTAAACCCAGAAACGCCAGGCTTTGGCGGGAGCGCCGCGAATGTAGCGTCCGTCATCGTGGAAGAAGGCGAGATACTGACCCGGCGTCTTCAAATCGATCACCGTGGCCATGGTCACGATGCCGCCGAAGTCGCCGATGGGTTTCAGCTCGCTCCAGTTCGCGCCATCATCCTCTGTAACTGCCATGCGGATGGGATAGAGGCCGCTGAACATGATGATGCGCTTCTTTCCTGCTGCATCGACGACGCGATGCAGCGTCGGCACTTCCAGCGAGGTCTCCCACGACTTCGGCGTCGGCAATCGCTCACTCCAGGTCTTGCCGCCATCGTAACTGCGTTTGTAAACGATGGCTCCGCGGCCATGCCCCTTCGGATAGACCGTGAGCATGGTTGTTTGGTCATCAAGCAGCACGGTGGTGGGATGGCCGAGATACTGTCCCGGTTCTCGATCCACAATGACCTGACGTTCCTTCTCCGCGCTGATGTCCACGATGGGAATCGTGTAACCGGGTGGGAGTTTTGTTTTGAAATTCTTCGGTGGTGCCAGCGTGACGTCGACTTTTTGCAGCTTGGTCTGAGAAAATGCGGGGGTGATGAGTAGCAGCGAGAGCGCTGCGATAGGTCGGAACTGCATGATGAAAGGCAACGCTCTGCGATGGGTCAGCCTAACGAGGATCGATGCCGTACATGCCATTCTTTTCTTCGCTAGGGAGCTTCGGCTTTGAAGCCTGCGGCCTGTCCTCGGCAAACCAGTGGTTGCTCTCAAAGCGGAAGGTCTCAGGTGCTGTGTCGCCTCCGATGTTGATTTCAATTTGAACCTGGGAGCGCTGAAAGACGATGCGATTATCTTTGATGAGGACGTTTCGGCATGGAGCGAAGCCAGGCTCGCGGGTTTCCTGAAGAATACGGAGGATCCATTTCGTGGGGAAGCGGATGGCGTTGCCAGTAAACTCCGCACCATCGACGCCGACAAACGCTGCTGCGCACATGCTGCCTTCAATGACATTGCCACGCACGATGAGACGGGCAGCCTCATACTTCGCGCCCTGCGGGCGGAAGTATTCGAGGCCGGTGGAGCCACCGATGTTGATGGGACGCTCACCAGCGTTGGTGAAATGACATTTCTCGAGGGTCACATCGCTCGTGCCACCTTTAAGCTGAACCCCGGCGCTGGCGGTGAAGCCTTCTTTGCCGATGAACCGGCAGCCTGTAATCAACGACTGATGGCATCCGACGAAGTCGATCCCCTGACCGCCCCAGCCGGTGATGGTGCAGTCACGGATCGTCAACTTGTCGAGACCAGAGCACTTAATGCCATCGTGATTCCCGCTGGGGCCAATGTCGCTGACCTCGATGTGATCGAGCGTTATGCCGGCCACAGGGTGATCAAGCTGCCCACCATCATCGAGGTTGAGTCCATTGCTGCTTTGTCCCGTAATGTGAAGCTGCCGCAGCGTAAGATCAGCACAACGACTGAACTGCCAGCCTGTCTTGCCACCTTTGAAAACTGGCGGCTGTTTCGGGTCAAGCGCCTCGATGGTTAGCTTCTCAATATCGCTGACTAAATGCCCGCCGGGATACTCGCCAGGGGCGATTTTCAACACTGTGCCTGCCTTGAGATTGCGTAAGGCTGCGCGGAGCGAATCGGCATCTCGCACGATGATCTCGTCGGCGACCGCAAATCCGGCGAACAATAGGAAAGCAGCCGCTTTCATGGTTTCGTTAAACCATCAGGAAGCGCCCTGAGTCGCTCGATTTCAGTGACCTCATGGAAGAACCACGGCTTGTTGTCCTTCGTCTTGAGGATAATCGTCTTGCTGGCGTATTTCACACCATCGTGTTCCTTCCAGTCGCTGAAGCGGTAGAAATCCCCACGCCAGTCGAGGCGCTTGAGAAGGTTGGTTTCCTTGTCGAAATAAAAACTCATCGCGGGGGTGACGCTGCCGCTGACTTGAAGGCCAAAGCAGACTTTCCCTTCGTCAGTCAGGTCGGCAATGGCTTCGATCTTCGACTTCTCATCGACCAAAATGCCGAGTGTCCATGCCCACACGTCATCTTTGGCCGGCTCGACAGCGCGCTCTTTTTTGCCAATCCACCAAAAGCCGGGAACATCGAGAATGGACTCGCGGGTGGAGGGCTTTTTGCCCTCAGCGGGCTCAGGAGTGCTGCCAAAATGAAAAACCTCTTTGATGCGGAATATCTTCAGCAGTTTGTCCTTACCACCGACGGCGCTAAGGGCCTTTTCGACGAGCGGTTTAGGATCGGCTGTCTGCGCAAAGACTGCTGTGGCAAAAAATAGAGGGAGAATAAAACGGAGCATGGTGTGTGCGGGTAAAACGATTCGAGAGAGCCATTCTTGTCGTTTAAACCTCTTCCAGCATCATCTTCGCATCACCGAAGGTCTTCGGCCGCACACTCATCTTGTCCATCATCGCCATGAACAAGCGGCACATCTGGCGCTCGGGTTTGCCAGTGTAGTCGAGCACGCGGCCACCTTTGAGGCCACCGCCGAGGACGATGATGGGTAGTTCGTCGTTGTTGTGCTTCGCGCCGATCATCATGCTGGAGCAGTGCATCAGCATCGTGTTGTCGAGCAACGTGTGCTCGCCTTCGCGGATGGCGTCGAGCTTCCTTGCAAGGTAAGCGAGCTGCTCCATGAAGAACTGATTCACCTTCAGCCAGTCCTCGCCGTCGCTGTGGCTGAGCAGGTGATGGATCATGTAGTCGATGCCGTGCCCGACCTGCTGGATGCTGGGCAGATTCGGGAAACGCAGGGCACTGTGGTCGTTGTTGAACTTCAGCGTGGTGATGCGCGTGGTGTCGGTCTGGAAACCGAGCACGAGAAGGTCGATCATGAGCCGCATGTGCTCGCCGATGTCTTGCGGAATGCCGTCGGCGGGGCGTTGGATGTTGGGCTTATCGAGCGTGGGCCGCCAGCCTTGCAACTCGCCGCGTTTGCCGGCGTTCTCGATGCGCTTCTCCACCTCTCGCACGCTGTCGAGGTATTCGTCGAGCTTGCGTTGGTCGCTGGTGCTGATGCCTCGTCGCAAATCCTGCGCATCGGCCAGCACGGCATCCAGCACGCTCTTGTCCGCCGGTGATGCGTCGTCTTTGAAGAGACGATCAAACGCGAGCGCGGGGTAAAGCTCCAGCGGTGTTGGAGTGGTCGGCGAACTCCACGAGATGTGCGAGCTGTAGAGCATCGAGTAGTTCTTGTGCACCGACGGATTCGATTTCTCGCATGCGAGCACGAGACTCGGCACCTTGGTGCTGCGGCCATACGTTTGTGCCAGCAATTGATCAAAGCTCGTGCCCGAGCGAATCTCACCACCGCTCGCAATCGGCGCGCCGGAGAGCATGTTGCCCGTCTGTGACGAATGGATGTTTCCCTTCCGCGCCTCTTCGTGATACAAGCCGCGTACGAAGAGCAGCTTCTCTTTGAACTCGTTCAACGGCGCGAGCACCTTGCCCAACTCCATCGCCTTGCCTTCGCCCTTCGCCCACCATTCCTTCGAATGGAAGCCATTGCCGGAAAACGTCACGCACAAGCGCAACGGCGCTTCGCTGGCTGGTCGGTTCTTCTTTGGCTCATCGCCCCAGACGTTGACGGACTCCATCCACGGCAAGGCCATGGTGACGCCTGTTCCGCGCAGGAAGGCACGGCGTGAGAATTGGTGGCTTTTCATGTTCATGAATCAGTGGTTGATGGCAAAATCTTTCCCCCGCACCTCACGAAACTGCGGACTGCGGACGATCAAATCGACCAATGTGCCGATGCGAAGGTCGCTCTTCATCATCGTTTCGATCAGCGGCTTGTCGGAAAGCTGCACGCTGCGACCGAGGGCGTAGCCGAGGAGTTTGCGGCTGAACTGGCGCAGGAAATCGTCGTGGCGTTGGGTAAGCAGGTAGTTGCGGAGATCCGCTAGACCATCAACGGCGGTGCCGTCGGGCAAGATAGTCTTTGTGTTGGCTTGGCGTGAGCGACCGATGGCGTCGAAGCCTTCGAGCGCGAAGCCGAAGGGGTCGATGCGCTTGTGGCAGCCGACGCAGTTTTCATCGCGGCTGTGACGCTCGATGAGCTGGCGCTCGGTGAGGTCGGCGGGGGCTTCTTCGGGCAAGGTGGGCACTCCTTTGGGTGGCGTGGGCAGTTTATCACCGAGGATGACTTCACTCAGCCAGGTGCCGCGCAGGATGGCGCTGGTGCGTGAGGCACCGGCTTGTTTGGCGAGTGTGGCGGCAAAGCCGAGGATGCCACCGCGGCCTTTGGTTTGGAGTTCGTCGATGCGGTGCCAGTCGCCTTTCGATTCGAAGCCGTAATGTTTCGCCAACTCTGCATTCACGAAGGTGTGATCCGCATCAAGCAGGCTGAGCACACTGCGGTTGTTTTGGATGAGGTCGATGAAGAAGCGGGTGACTTCTTCCTGCATGTCGTCGCGGAGATTGAGGAAGGTGGGGAAGTGGCGTTCGCTCTTTTCATCGAGGGTGGCGACATCGCGCACGTGCAGCCACTGGCAGCCGAACTCGGTAGCGAGACGACGCACTTTATCGCTCTTTAGCATGCGTTTTGCTTGAGCAGGGATGTCTTCTAGCTTGGCGGAATGCAGTTCGTCATCGGGTGCGGAGGACCACAAAAAGTAGCTGAGCCGTGTGGCGAGTTCCTGCGGACTCACGGGGCCGGTTTTCGCAGGTGCTTTTTCGCCGCGATACAAAAACGCGGGCGAGGTGAGTACGCGCACGAGCATCAAACGCGGCGGGAAGGTTTTCAGCGCGTTGATTTCTTTCTCGCTGAGCGGACGTCGCCACGCCATCGCAGCGAAATCGATCACGGCCTGACGTTGCGTGGTAACTGAGGTCTTTTGTAGCTCTTTGAAGGCGACAGCTGCTTTGAGAATCGGCTGACGCATCGGCTCGAAGGCGCTGGGCTTCGCATCTTGTGTGGCGAATTGAAAAAGCTGCTCAAAGACATCGACTTGCTTCAAGGGGGTTTCGTTGACGAAGTGCAGTTCATCCCACAGGTGATCGAGTTCGCGAGCTTCGGCCTCGGAGAGCATGAGCCGCTTCAAAGGCTCGTCTTCGCGATGAAAGAGCGTCAGCGTGACCACCTCGTCAACGGGCACGATGCGTGAGTAACACAATGCGATGGGGAAAAGAGCGCGGAAGTCGGCAAAGTCGGTCTCAAAGCGTTTCCGGGCTTCGCTGCCATCGTTGACGATCACCGGCGCACTTTGCTGCGTGACGAGATTATTGTCGCTCCACTGACCGTTTTTCACCGCGGAATCGGATTTGCCCGCCACGAGGCTCTGCGCCGTGTCCGGCTTCTCGGTGAGCACCCGCATCTGCACACTGCCGCTACTTTTCGAGGCCAGCCTGCCGGTGACGACGAACTCGGTGCCATTGGCGAGTGCAGCAGGAATCTTCACTTCGATGACTGACGGCGCTTTGGCTTTGAGCGTGGCGTTCTCGGCCTTGGAATCAAAGGAGCGCACTGCATGCGTGAGCAGTGGGCTGTTCAGCGGAAAATCCTTTTCCAAATGCTCACGCACTTTCACCGCTAGCTCGGCGGAAGGCTTCTTTCGCCATTCGACGATGGGCGCGGGGACATCCTGCGCGGCTTCGAGCGTGGCTGGCTGGCTGAGGAAGTGCCACAGGCCGTGCGGATTGCCGGCGAGAATGTTTAGCGAGACATCCTTCGCCAGATCCCAGGTCTTTTGGCCATCGCTGAGCGTGAGATTCACCGCTGTGAGGTCGCAGGAATGATTGCCATCGCGCGGGCCGATCACCACGGCGATGACCTGCCCGGGCTCGACGCGCACATTCTCAAACGGTCCCATCGGCAGGACGGTCGCGCCTTTCGTCACGCCGCTGGCTAGCACCTCGCTCGTGTGTCCTCGACGCACTTCGAGCGCCCAAGTGACGCCGTTGCCACACTCGGGATGCGCATCGGCCACATCGCCGTAAATGCGGAGTTTGTCCGGCTTTTCACAATGCCATGCGATGACCGAGGCACGTGTCGGCGAGGGATGCGTGGCCACGCTGTGTGCCTTCATCACGCCCGGTGTGCGCACGGTCGTATCCGACGAGTTCGCCAGCACACTCAGCGCCTGCTCGCCCTGCCAGCCTTGGATGAAGTTATAGTCAGGCGTGCTCTTCATCTGCTTCGTGAGCAGCGGTTCGAGCTTGGTGGTTCCGTAGCCGAGATATTCGCGCCATGCGGTCATCAAAGCGGGATCGGCGTCGTCTTTGCCATTCGCGATAGCATTCAGGCATTGCTCGGTGCTCGCGATGATCTTCGTGCGTTGCTCTTCCAAATGCTTCACGAGTGCCGGGAGGCCGCTGATCGGCAAATCAGGCCGACCAGGAGCAATGAGCCGTGCATTCTGCCAAATCGCCTCATCATCGACACCGCCATCACCCGCGTCGGTGGTGGTCAAATAGAGCGTCACATCGCGATCTGAAGTGAGTTTCACGCGCATCTCATGCTGCGGCACCAGTGGCGTCACTGGCTCTTGCCAGGCCTTTGGGCCGTTTTCTTTGCCGATGTGCCCGACGTTGGCGAATCGCCACAAAACCTGCTGCCAAGGCTCGATGTCGGCGGCGGTGAGCTTCTTCTCGCGAAACTTCGCCCGCAGTGGATCAAGCAGAATGGATGGCTGTGTGTTCGTGAGTGCCTCGCGGAGAATCTGGAGATATTTGCTGCTCAAGCCGTCGGCGCTATCGCGGCCTTGAAGCGCATCGAGATAAATTGCCAACGGCAAGCGGCCACCGCCAGTGCCGGTGTCTAGCTTGATGCCTTGCGCCTCGGTTTGCGTGCCCGTAGCCGTGGACGTGTGACCTGCATAGATCGCGCGGATGGCCGCCAGCGCTTCATCCGTCCAATCCTGCGCCGAGGTGCTGGCGGACCAATGCATGCCGTGCGGCGTGAAGACCGCGTGGCTCGCGATTTCCTTCGCCGCATCGAGATATTTCGTGAGCAACCCTGGCGACATGACGAGCGCTGCGCCTGCATTGGTAAAACCTTCACCTGCTGCGCCATCAACCGGAAACTCCTTCGCCGGATCGAGCGACTCGATGCCCGTCAGATCACGCAGCGTGTAAGTGTATTCCATGTTCGACAGCCGCCGCAGCACCACGGGGCCGGGATCGCCCGCGCTGGCGAGTGCAATGTCATCCAGTGTCGCCTGCGTCCATGCGAGGAGCGCGGTTTTATGCTCGGCTGAAAGCTGTGGTTCCTTCTTCGGTGGCATCTCACCGTTTTTTATCTGCTCCAGCACCTCCTGCCAGATCATCGGCTCCTTCTTGATGTCAGCGAGACTGGCGAAGCGTTCCAGATCGAGATCCCCTTTCTGCTTCTTCGTCGAGTGGCAGTTGAGGCAAGATTCCTTGAGCAAAGGCAGGATGGATTGCTGGAACGGATCAGCTAGTGCCACCGATACGCTCATGGTAATGCCAGCAGCGATGGCGGAAGTCCAGGTAATGCTATTCACGCCAGCACCTCCTTCACGACGTGGCTTTCCTCGACACCAGTGAGTCGGAAATCGAGCCCGGCGTGGCGATACGTGAGCTTCTCGTGATCGAAGCCCATGAGATGCAGGATCGTGGCGTGGAAGTCGCGGACGTGGACGGGCTTCTCGACGGCGCGGAGACCGATCTCATCGGTGGCACCGTGGACGATGCCGGGCTTCACGCCGCCGCCGGCGAACCAGGAACTGAAGGCCCAGGGATGATGCTCGCGGCCTTTGGCAGTGGCGGTGTTGTTGAAGGGCGTGCGGCCGAATTCGGTGGTCCAGACGACCAGCGTGTCGTCGAGCATGCCGCGCTGTTTGAGATCGCGCAGCAGTGCGGCGATGGGTTGGTCCACGTTCTTCGCGAGCGGCCCATGCGTCATCATATCGCCGTGTGCGTCCCAGTTTCCGGAGGAGCCAGTGTCGATGAGTTCGACGAAGCGCACGCCGCGTTCGACGAGCCGACGCGCAGCGAGGCATTGCCAGCCGAAGCCAGTGGTCTGGCCGCGTTGCAGGCCATAGCTGGCGAGTGTGGCGTCGGATTCTTGTTTGAGGTCAAAGGCATCTGGCACGGCCATCTGCATGCCGAAGGCGGTCTCGAAAGTTTGCAATCGCGCGGCGAGCAGCGGATCGGTTCCGCGAGAGGCGAGGTGCTCCTCATTTATCTGGCGCAGAGCGGCGAGTTCGAGTTGCTGGCGGCTCGCGGGCACACGGGGAGCTACGTTGGCGATGGGTTCCGCACCGGGAACGACGAGCGTGCCCTGATGCGCGCCAGGTAGGAAGTCGCTCGCAAACACCTGCGTGCCGGCATACGTCTGCTTCGGCGCGATGACGACGAAGCCCGGCAGATTGCGGTTCAGCGTGCCGAGTCCGTAAGTGGCCCACGAGCCGATGCTGGGCCGCGACTGCGCGAATGAACCTGTGTGCATGCCGAGCGTGGCGTTGTAATGATTCGAGTGCGAGGTGTGCATCGAGCGGATTAGCGCGATGTCATCCACGCACTGCGCGATGTTTTGAAACAAGGCGCTGACCTCCGTGCCGCACTGCCCATGCTTCGCGAACTCCCACTGCGGCCTCTTCAAATAGATGCGCTCGTAGCCGGGGCGTTTTTTGATCTCGGGGTGATCGGCTTTGATCTCCTTGCCGTGATCGCGTGTGAGCGCGGGCTTCGGATCAAAGGTATCCACATGCGACACACCGCCGGTCATGAACAGAAAAATGACGCGCTTCGCCTTCGCCGGAAAATGTGGCTGCTTCGGTGCGAGCGGGTCCGCATTGTCTGCGAGTAATTGCTGCACGATGCCGGGAAACAGCAGCGAGCCGGTGACGGCGCTGGCGAGGAACTGGCGGCGGGGGATGGAGTGTGGCTTCATGAAGTCAATCGAGGTGCATGAACTCATTGCTGGCGAGCAGCACGCGGGCATAGGCGGCCCATTTTTCCTGCGGTGAGGCGGGATAGCTGGCGAGGAAGGCTCGGCAGCGTTCGCGTTCGGCTGCAGAAGACTGGCGCTGAAACAAAATGCGATAGGCTTCTGCGCTGCGGGCTTCGTCATTCGCCAACTTCATCAGCGAAGCGGCGAAGGCACCGGCCTGGGCGTGGAAGAAGGGATCGTTGATGAAGTAGAGCGCCTGCGTGGGCACGGTGGTCGTCTGTCGGGCAGCGGTGCTGGCATTCGGATCGGCACCGTCAAAGAGCGAGAGGAAGGGATGACGACGCTGGCGCTGCACCATGAGGTAGGCACTGCGTTTCGTCGTGTCATAGACGGCGTTGAAAGGGCCGTGCTGGGTGAACTTCCAGGTCGCTTCCGCCGGGAAGGGATGTGCCTCGGCAGGTGTGAGGTCGAGTTGCGCGGAGGCGGTGAGCAGGCTGTCGCGCATTTCCTCGGCGGTGAGACGGCGACGGTTGAAGTGCGCGAGCAAACGGTTGTCAGGATCCGCAGTGTGCGATGCGGCGCTGGCGCGTTGATAAGTTGCGGTGCCCATGATGAGCCGGTGCATCGCTTTCACGCTGTAGCCGCTGGCGACGAACTCGGAGGCCAGCCAGTCGAGCAACTCGGGGTGCGTGGGCTTTTCGCCGCGCGCACCGAAGTCATTCGGCGAACGAACGAGGCCGCTGCCGAAGTGCCATTGCCAGATGCGATTCACCATCACGCGCGCCATGATCGGCTGCTGCGCGATCCAGTCGCCGAGTTGCCTGCGACCGCTGCCCGCATTTGCAGGCACCGCTGCACCACCGAAAACGGAAAGCCAGCGACGGGGCACTTCTTCGCCGGGCTTTTCAGGATCGCCGCGCAGTTGCAGGGGTGAATTTATCGCTGCACCTTCCACGACGGCGTAAGCAACCGGGATCACTGGCGCTGGTTCTACTGCGGCGGCTTTGTCGTTCGCCGCCTTGCCCAAATTGACCAGCGCCGGGCCAAACTCTGGTGCGGCGATGTGATCGAGCTGAAACGCCACTCCATCTAGCTTGGCGGGATGCACATCGGTCACGCGGCCCGTCACAGCGACCACGCCATCGAGCGGACTCACCCATGCCACAGCGACAGGACGTTTGATTCCGGGATGCACGAAGAACGACTCCGCCTGGAGCGTGGTCCAGACCATCACTTGCTGGTCGGCGGAGTTCACGAAGACCGATGGCGTGTCACCGTTGCTCCATTTCTTGAGGGCGCTATTCCCATCGATGGCATCGCGTTTCTCGGTGAGAAAGACCGGGCCATTGGCCGTCGATTCCAGGAAGCACCAAGCCGCACCGTCATGGCCAGAGTGCGGGTTGTTTTGGGTCAGGCTCTGAACGAGATCGGCCACGCTCCATGTGCGTCCCGCGCCACCGGTTTCGCGGATGCTCCACTCGACGAGCGTGCTGTCGGCACCGTGACTCGCATTGGGCAGGACCGTAAGTTGGAGGAGCTCACCTTTGCGCACACTGATCTTCGACAACGACTCACCTGCCACCGCCGCGAAGTCAACGGATTTTCCCTCGCCCACCTGCGAACTGGCGAGAAGGCGCGTGCTTTTGGCTGCGGACTCGGTGATGGCTTTCTGATCCGCGCTGACGTTCTTCAGGCGCTGCTTCTTTTCGGCCTCCGCCTTCGCCGCAGTTTCGCGCCACGGCTTCATGAGCGCCTCTACCTGCGCGGCGGGGATCAGCGGCACCATGTCGCGCGGCTGGCCCTTCGGCTCGCAGCCGGGAAAGGCGAAGCGCGTGCTGCTGAAAATCCCGTAGAGCGCGTAGTAGTCTGCAGCGGTGATGGGATCGTATTTGTGATCGTGGCAGCGCGCGCAGCCGGTGGTGAGGCCGAGGAAGTTCTTCCCCACGTTGTCGATCACGTCCTCGAAGGTGAGGTGCATGTCCTTGTCGATGTCATGGCCGAAGCGCCGCGCGATGGCAAGGTAGCCCGTGGCGACGATGCCCGCGCTGCGTTCGTTGTCTGCCTTCTCCGCATTCACAATGTCACCCGCGAGCTGCATACGCACACAGTCGTCATAAGGCATGTCGCGATTGAAGGCATCCATCACCCAGTTGCGATACCGCCAGGCATGAGGCAGCGGGCGGTCCGTGTTCTCGCCCGACGTGTCCGCGTAACGCACCACATCGAGCCAGTGACGCCCCCATTGCACTCCGTATTGATGCGAGGCGAGCAGACGCTCGACCATCTTTGCAAACGCATCGGGCGATGTATCCGCGACAAACGCCTCCACCTCCTTCGGCGTCGGCGGCAGTCCAGTGAGGTCATACGTCGCCCGGCGGATCAACGTGCGCCGGTCAGTCGCCGTGCTTGGTTTGATCGAATGCGCATCGAGTTCACGCTGGATGAATGCATCGAGCTTCGCCGTCGAAGGTGCCGAATCCCGCTTCGGCAGCGGCTGAAACGCCCACCACGACTTCGCGTCCGCCGCCTTCATCCCGGCAAGCTTCGCCTCGGCTACACGCGGATCAGGCGCGCCCATCTTCACCCACTCAGTGAGCGCCGCGATGGCGCTGTCCGGCAACTTGCCACCTTTCTTCTTCGGCGGCATCGCGAGGTCTTCATCGTGATACCGCACCGCCTTGATCAGCAGCGATTCGTCCGGTTTTCCAGGCAGGATCGCCGGGCCGGAGTCACCGCCCTTCTCCCAACCCGTCTTCGTATCCAAAGCGAGCCCGCCTTTGGTCTTCTCCGCGCTGTGACACTCGTAGCATTGCTCGACGAGCAGCGGACGAATCTTCGACTCAAAGAACTCAGTCCCCGCATCCGCCAAAGCCGAAGCAGGAACAGCGAGCAGGATGGCAAACCACCTCTTCATGCCTCCACCTCCATCGTTGGCAGCCACTCGCGCCAGCCGGTGATGTGTTTGCGCATCAGGGACTCGCAAGCAGCCGGCGTTTGCTTTTTGAAACAATCAATCACCGATTGATGCGCTCGAATGGTCTCGTCCCGCGTGTCGAGTTTCTGTCCCTGATGCTGCCGATGCAGTCTGCCGAGCCATAGCTCCAGTTCACCGCGCATGGATTGCCATAGTTTGAGCAAACGCCCATTACCTGAGGCTTCGAGGATAATCTCGTGAAATTCCAGGTCAAGTCGAGTGACATCCAGCATCGTCTTCGCCCGCGCCGTGACTTTGATGTTTTTCTCCAGCAGGCTGGCATCGGCTTTGAGCGATGGAGATGCCAGACGTGCCGCCAGCGGCTCCAGTGCGAGACGCAGAGTATAAAGCTCTTCGAAATCCTGCGGCGATAGCGCCTTCACAAACGCCCGACCCGTGCCACTGAACTCAACGAACCCTTCACGCTCCAATGCAAACAGCGCCTCTCTCACTGGCACTCGACTTACTCCCAGACGCACCGCCACCGCTGACTCCGCCAGCAGATGGCCCGGTTCTGTTTTGCCGCTGAGGATCTCCTGCCGCAAAAGCGAGGTGGTGTGATCAGTGCGTGAGGTGGATGTGGGGACTGTGGTCATTTGGTATACCGTTCGTATCATTCAAACAGTATACCGTCTAGATTTCTTTCAGCCGATTTGAGTCGTCGCGCATTTACCGTCTGAAAACTATGCCAGAATCTCCTTCACCACGTTCCCATAGACATCCGTGAGTCGGTAATCGCGGCCCACATGCCGCCACGTGAGTTTTTCGTGATCGAGACCAAGCTGATGCAGAATCGTGGCGTGCAGATCATGCAGATGCACTTTGCCGGAGACGGGACGGAAGCCGAAGTCATCGGTCTCACCGAGTGTGAAGCCAGGTTTGATGCCGCCACCGGCCATCCAGGTGCAGAAACTCTCGGGTTGATGCTCGCGGCCGTGCTTGTCGATGGGCGAAGTGCCGCTAAGATCTTGGCTCCATGGCGTGCGGCCAAACTCGCCGGACCAGACGACGAGCGTGTCGTCGAGCAGGCCGCGTGATTTCAAATCTTTGATCAATGCGGCGCAGGGCTGATCGGTTTCGGAACAGCTCTTCGGCAAAGCATTGCGGATGTCGCCATGATGATCCCAACCGCCTATGGTGACCTGCACGAAGCGCACTCCGGCTTCGCTGAGTCGGCGTGCCAGCAAACAGGCACGACCATTCTTGTCCGTGGCCTTCTCGCCGATACCGTAGAGCTTTTTCGTCGCTTCGGATTCGTTGGCGATGTCCACCAGCTCTGGCGTGGCGCTTTGCATGCGGAAGGCGATCTCCATGCTCTCGATCATGCCCTCCATGCGCACATCAACCTCGGCATGCTGAAGCAGGCGGCGGTTCATGTGCTGCGTGAAGTCAATGCGCGCACGCTGCGTCTTCACATCGCCGGAGACATTCGCGAGATAGTCGATGGGCGATTGCTTGTCGCTCTGCGGGATGATCACCTTCGTGCCCTGATGCGCGGCGGGCAGGAAGCCGGAGCCGTATAGGCGCGTGTCGCTGTCAGGATGGATCGAGATGAAATTTGGCAGGTTCTGATTCTCCGCGCCGAGACCGTAGCTGATCCATGAACCCATCGAAGGGCGCACATCGGCGGTGACGCCGGTATGAAACTGCAGCGCGGCAGGCTGATGCTGGTTGTTTTCCGCATGCATCGCGCGCAGCAGGCAAATCTCATCGGCAATGGACGCGGTATGCGGCAGCAAATCGGAAATCATCATGCCCGACTGCCCGCGCGGGCGGACGTCGCGCTGCGTAGCCAGCGCGAGGAACTTGTCAGTGCCAACGCGGAGTTCGTTCGTGTTGATCGGCGCAGAGATGGTCTGGCCATGCATGCGCTTGATGTAGTCCTTCGGGTCGAACAAATCCGGCTGCGACGGTCCGCCCGACATGAAGAGAAAGATCACACGCTTCGCTTTGGCGGGAAAATGCGGTGCACGAACAGCGAGCGGACTCTGCGCAGCACTTACGAGATCATGCAGCGCGAGTGCGCCGAAGCCTGTCGCGGTGCGTTGCAACCAGGTGCGCCGGGAGATGGGGTTGATAGTCATAGGCGGAGAAGAAATTCGTTTGAGGAAAGCAACGCGTGGCTGAGTTCGATCCAGGCTTTGTCGGCGAGGAGCGATTCGATGAGTTGGTTGGCTTCATCGCGCTCGGCGGAAGTGATGGGGCGATTCAGCACGCGCAGCCAGAGCACTTCGAGACGCGCGCCGGCGTTCGATTCGGTCTGAGTGAGATGTTGAGCGAGTTCTGTGGCGCGGGCGCGGAGCATGTCGCTGTTGAGAAGGAACAGAGCTTGAGTGGGCACGGCGGTCTCGGCGCGTTTGCCGGAAATTTGCGCGGGCTGGGTGAAGTCGAAGACATCGCGCAGCTTTGCAGGGCCGGGCTGGGTTGCGGTGCGAATGACGGGCAGATACACCGTGCGCTCGAACTCCTGCACGGGGCGGAATTTCTTCAGATTAAACGCGGGCGGATTCACCGCTTTCGGGCTCAAGCTGGTGACGTTCTCGGGAAACTCGAGTGGCAGCGCAGGGCCGCCATTCGCTGGCGCGAGTTTGCCGCTGATCGCGAGCATGGAGTCGCGAATGGCCTCCGCATCGAGTCGTTGGCGGTTCATACGCCAGAGCAGGCGGTTATCGGTGTCTTTGGTCATCGCGACAGCGTTGTGCGCGCTGCTCATGCGATACGCACGGCTAAGCACCAAACTGCGAATCAACTGCTTCTGCGACCAACCGCCGCGCACGAAGCGAGTGGCGAGATGATCGAGCAATTCAGGATGCGTGGGCAATTCGCCGCGCACACCGAAGTAATCGACGCTGCGCACGAGCCCTTCGCCAAATAGCTTCTGCCAAATGCGATTCACCGTGACGCGTGCGGTGAGTGGGTTGCGCGAATCAGCCAGCCAGTCGGCAAGCTGTACACGACCGCTTTGATTCGCTGGGATCGGTGGCAGTTCACCCCATGAAGCCACGGCCATCAGACCGCGCTTCACTTTGTCGCCCAGCGCATACGGATTGCCACGGATCGTGATCTGCATGTCGTCGGTCTTTGGCCGGTCATGCACCGCAAAGGCCTTTGGAGCGATAGGCGCGAAGAATTTGGCGTGCTCGACCTCGCCGTTGATGGCTTTGATGCGTGCCGCGAGTTCATCGCGCTTCTTTTCGAGCGCAGGCTTTGCTTCTTTGGTCGCGTCTTTGATTTGCGGCTCCAATGCGGCTTTCGCTTTTTCGGCATCGGTGCGTTCGGATTGAAGTGACTTCAGTTTCGCTTCGTTAGCGGCGAGAATTTGAGTGCGTCTGCTCTGCTGTTCGGGAGTTTCAGGCATCTCGCACGCATTGATGCTGCTCCAGACGCCGTTGTCGGTTTTGTAAGTCGAATCCGTGCTACGGAACATGCCGGCGATGGCGTAGTAGTCGCGCTGCGTGATGGGATCGAACTTGTGATCGTGGCATCGGACGCAGCCGAGCGTCATGCCGAGGAACGCAGTGCCGACCTTGCTTACCTGCTGATCCACGAGATCGATTTCCATCTTCAATTTGTCCACAGCGACGATTTCGACATCACCGAGCACGAGGAAGCCGGTGGCGATGAGATTTGCGGCGCGTTCCTGCGGTGTGGTGAATGGCAGCAGATCACCGGCGATCTGCTCGCGGATGAAACGATCGAACGGCTTGTCTAAGTTGAACGAATCGATGACGTAATCGCGATAGCGCCACGCATGCTCGGCAAAAACGTTGTTCGAGGTGCCAATCTGGTCCGCGTAACCCGTGAGATCGAGCCAATGCCGCGCCCAGCGCTCGCCGAAGGCTTTGGATTGCAGCAGGCGATCCACCACATGCTCACGAGCTTGTGGCGACTCATCGGCAGTAAATCGCGCGATGTCCTGCGGCGATGGAGGAAGGCCAGTGAGGTCGAGCGAAACGCGGCGCAGCCAGGTGTAGGCATCGGCGTCAGCATTCGGCGTGAGTCCGGCGGCTTCGAGTTTCGCGAGAATAAAGCCATCCACATCGTTAGACGGCCATGACCTGTTCTTCACCGCAGGTGCCTTCGCATCACGCACGGGCTGAAAGGCCCAAAACTTCTTTCCAGCCTCGATGTCGATGACGCGCGCCTTATTATCAGCCACCTTGGCCACCCGCGAATCCGGTGCACCCATGGCGACCCACTTCTCCAGCACCTCAATCTCACTCGCCGCGAGCTTACCCTTCGGCGGCATCTCCATTTCTGGATCTGCATAGCGCACGGCCTGTACGAGATGGCTTTTCACCAGATCACCTGGAATAATCGCAGGCCCATTGTCGCCGCCAGTCTGCCAGCCCGTCTTCAAATCGAGCGCAAGACCGCCTTTGATCTTCTTTTCATGCGAATGGCACTCGTAGCAGCGGCTTTGCAGCAACGGCAGCACCTTGGACTCAAAAAACGCCATGCCTTCATCCGCACGAAGAGCGGAAGCGGCAAGCAAAAGGCATGGCACAAGACGAATCACCCCGAAAAGACGCTGATGGATGGGGTGAGCTTGCAGACGGGCACTATTCCTCCACACGAACCCACAGGTGCGCAATCGCCCGTTCTCCGCGCTCGTTCGTCTGCTCCACGCTCACGATGTGATCTCCTGGTTTGGCGAACGTGTGCTGCGTGATCGCATATCCATCCTTCGCCAGCGCTTTAGCGTTGCCGTCGGACTTCACGCTGACTTTGGGCGTGCCATCGCCGAAGTCCCAGGACTCGCCACCAGTCGCGCGGAAGGTGCGGACTTTAAAAGTGATCTCGGTGCCTGGCATGAGGCCGGTGGTGGGCCAGAAGGTCGGGTGAATCGTGGGCGGCAGGTTCTTTTCGTCGCTGCCGATGACTTGGACGATGGCGAAGTCGTAGCTCACGTTGCCAGCGTCATCCGTGAGTTTGAGAATCTCACTGTAAGCTCCGGGTTTGGCATAGGTGCGCTCGATTTTCGGACCATTGGCCTTTTGGCCATCTGTGAAGGTCCAATCGTAACTCGTGATTTTACCAGATGCGGCCCAGGATTTTGAGGCATCAAGTGTGATCGTCTCGCCCGCACGAATGAAGTGATGCGGTCGCGCCACAGCGATGAGCGCGGGTTTGTTTTCGCGAACGTAGGCCTCCCACGCGAACGCATACGCCTCCTCGGTGCCCCATTTACCCGAGGGCTGGCGGCTCTTGATGCCGAAATGCAGATGAGACCAACCGCCGCTCGCCCCTTCCTTGCCGAGGATGCCGATGCGCTGACCCATCTTCACGCGTGAACCCATCTGGATCGCCGGATCAATCGTGTACAAATGGCTGTAGCGATAATACCAACCGCGTTCATCGAGCACATACACCACGTCATAACGTGGCCGCACAGGCGTGAGCGAGTAGCCGGGCAGCGTCTTCTCTGAAACGCTCACCACGAGACCGTCCGTGGCAGCCACGACTTCGATCAAGCCCTCACAGCCGCCGAAGTCGAGGTCGTTGTGATAGTAGATCTTCTTCCGATCCGGTTTGTCGCCGCCATCGACGTAGGTCGGTTCGTTGGAGAATTGCGTGGAGGTCGCGAACCATCGTTGCTTCAGCGGGTACACAAATGTGCCCGGATTGACCCACGGCGAGCCTTTAGGCCAAAGACGCAAACGCGCATCCTTCTCGAGGCCCCACGAGTCCTCGCCGCTGTTCGCGTTGTAGCCACGGGTGATCGGGCAGTCGATCTGCACGCCGCCGATGAGCTGCGGCAGGTTGTAGTTCGCGCTGGTGAGCCAGGTCTGTTGCCCATTGATCTCGACCTTCACCTTCGCCTCGCGCACCGCCTGGCTCATCGAATCCACTTTCTCCTGAAGATCGAGCAGCTTCACTTTCACCATGCTCCCGTCGGTCAGCTTTGTCTCGACGGACTCACCGATTTTCAAATCAACGACGCTGAACGGAGGATCGATGGTTGGTTTCGGCAGGTCCGCTCTGAGAGCAGTGGAAACAAAGCAAACGAGCAGTACGAGGCGGGAGGATTTCATCGAGACACGACTACGGCTATGTGAACCAAGCTATTGCTTCACGCCGCTGAGTGGATTTGCCGTCACCGCATCCCAGGCGAGTTGTTGGAGCAGCGCATTGAGCTTCTCTGCCTCGGGCAATTTAGCAATGGCGGCTGGAATTGGCAGGCCGATGGGGCTGCGACTGTAGATGACGGCGTAGTGGCAGTAGGCTGAGAGGGCTTTGATGTGATCCCGCGGATGGCCGATGGGATCTGTGAAGAGATCGCTCTGCTTGGCGATGCCGGGGGCTTTGCCTTGAATGATAAGCTCACGCAAGGCGAGGACGGCTTGGCCGACGGGGCACGATGAAGATAGCGGTTTTACCGTATTTGGTGTTCAATTCGCCAGCGTGGTCATCGAGCGACTTGACGTAGGCATCATGTGTGGCGTGAAGTTGTTCCATCGTCTTGGCATCGCGGTCAATGGTGACGTCCTTGGCACGCGTGGCCCAGAGTGCTGGATCGTCAAAGGGCATCCAGTTGTCTTGAATCGTGATGCGGAGGTTGGGATTGTGTTCGAGACCGAGCTTGACGAAATTTTCGATGCCTTCGTCTGGCAGGAAGATCGGCGAAAGGGTGAGCACGGCGGCTTTGCCTTCGATGAGCACGGGTTTGATCTTCTGTTTGTCGTCTTTTGCATCCCAATGCTGGATGGTGCGCGAGCCACCAATGGAGGACAGGCCAACTTGCGTGTGACCGGTGATGCCTGCGTTCTTCGCGGTCTCGATGAGCAGGCCGGGCATCCAGACATGGAAGCTATGACCGGCGGTGAGGATGCGCAGGCCTGCGGGTGGTGCTTCGGCCTTGGCGAAGGCGGTGAGGCTGAGGCAAACGAAGAGTCGGAGGAGTGATGCGCGTGTCATGGTGGAACAAGAACGCGGAAATGACCGAGTCTTTGCGAAATGGGTGAGCAGGAGCCTAATCGATCTCGCTCGGCAGCAGGCGTGGGACGTCTTTGTTCGCAGGATGCTGATCTTTGCGGCCATGAATACAAAAGGCGGCCCACTCAGCCAGACGACGACCGAGAATGCGGCAGGACTCTTGATCTGCCGGATCACGCGGTGCTTTGGAGGTGACTGCGCCGTAGTGCAGAGTGAGATGCTTGCCGGCGTAATCCGTGACGCCGAAGACGAGGAAGCCGAAGTTCATGAGCACGGTAAGAATGGACTGGCATGCCATCTCCATGCCACCGCCCCAGCCGCCTGCGCTGCTGAAGGCGCAGGCGATTTTGCCATCCACTTTCATCCATTGATCAAACATAGTTTCATCCCAGAAGCGCTTCATCTTCCATGACAGGATGCCCATGTTCGTGGGGCTGCCGACCGCGAGTCCATCACACCACACGACATCCTCAGCAATGGCTTCATCGACGTGACGTATGCGCACTTCAGTATCGGGCACCTGCTTGGCACCTTCAGCGACGAAAGCCGCCATTTGGGCGACATTGCCACTGCGCGTATCAAAGAGGACGAGGATTTTATTCATCCCACATGAATGCGCTGGAGTGCCTCCGCATGCCAATACGTTTTGTGTTTGGTTTACTGCATTTCACCGAGCAGATGAGCTGCTGAACCGTTATCCAACAGAGATCGCGTTGAGTTTTCGCTCATCTACTCTGCCATGAGTTTATGTGTGTAAGAATGACAGTTTTGTCATCAAATCGGCAACAGAAGTGTCATTCCGTAGTTGTTCATACACATGATGAAAGCCGCATTGTTTTTTCTTCTGAGTGGATACGCACTCGTTTCTAGGGCCGCTGAACCCATGCGACCAAACTTCCTCGTGATTATGGGGGAGGCGCAGGGCTGGGCATCGATGTCGGTGCCGCAGGATGATCGCAATCCTGAAGGATCAACGAATGACTTCATTCGCACGCCGAATCTTGACAGCATCGCGCAGCACGGGATCCGCTTCTCGGACTTCTACGCGTCATCGCCGCGCTGCACGCCGACACGCGCGGCGTTGTTTACGGGACGCAATCCAGCGGCGCTGCATATGACGTTTGTGGGAGAGACAAAAAAGGAAGGTGGTGTCATGCCGGGTGATCGAGTGATTCCGCCGGAGACCACGACGCAGCTTCCTGACGGCATCGAGACGATCGGCACGCTCTTGAAAAAGCAGGGCTATGCCACGGCGCACTTCGGCAAGTGGCATGCAGGGCGTGTGGACCCGAAGCAGAACGGTTTCGACGAAAACGACGGCCCGAACAGCAACGATGGCCCAGAAAACGTCGATGAGCCGAATCCGAAGCAGTGCTATGCGACGGCCAAACTTGGGATGGATTTTATGACAAGGCAGGTGGGCGAACGGAAGCCGTTTTACCTGCAAATCTCGCATTATCCCGGCAAGCAGCCGGAAAGCGCCACTCCGGAAATGATTGAGGCTACGAAGAAACGTCTCGGTACGCGCATGGACATCATGCGCATCGGCCAGGCGGCGGGAAATGAGGAGATCGACAAGACCATCGGCCTTGTGCTCGCGAAGCTGAAGGAAATCGGCGCGATGGAGAACACCTACATCCTCTACACGGCCGACCACGGTGCGCAGGGGCGCAATGCAAACGGAGCACTCACGAACGGCAAGGGAACGGTGTGGGAGGGCGGTCTGCGCGTACCGCTGCTCGTCGCCGGACCAGGCATCAAGCCGGGCCAGTTCTCGCATGTGCGAGCCAGCACAGTCGATGTGCTCCCGACGATCATGGAACTGGCCGGTGTTCCAGCAAATGCGCTGCCACAAGGTTTAGATGGCGTTAGTTTGGTGAACGTCTTGAAACATGATCCCAGTGCTGCGCCCAAGCGCACGCATGAGGAAATGGTCGTTCATTTCCCGCACTACGACAAAGACGAGATCGGCCCCGCCTCAGCCATCATCTACCAGAACTGGAAGATGATTCGTGTCTTTGAGACCGAGAAGCGCATGCTCTTTGATCTCTCAAAGGACATTAGCGAGCAGAAAGATCTCGCTGAGGCGAATCCGAACGTCGTGCTCGCGCTCGACAACCGCATGATGGACTACTTGCGCTCCGTGAAGGCGGGTATGCCGAAGCCGAACCCTGATTATGTTGAGGGCGGCGAGAAGTCAGGCGACCGCAAAGGCGGTAAGGGTGGCGGCGGAGGCGGTGGTGGAAAGGGTGGCGGCAAAGGCGGCAAAAAGAAGCCCATGATGAAGGAAGAGACCGAAGTGAAACCTGACACCAAGTGAGACTCACACCGATGAAACCCGCATTCATTTCCATTTCAGCAGCGCTTCTGGCTCTGCTCGTCATCGCCGCTGCGCCGGAGGAGAAAGAGAAAGGCAAAGGAGGAAAAGGCGATGGCGGCAAAAGTGGCCAGGGCCAGGGAGCCGGGCCTGGCGGCCAGGTCGAGCCTGCCGTCGTGCCACCGTATCTTTTCAACGTGTGGCTCTGCCGACCAGGTGCTGATTCCGTTTCACTCAGTGTGCTTGCGTGGCAGGATATGGAAGCTTTCGTGTCGTATGGCGAAAGCGCTGCCGCGTTCACCCGGCGCAGCGAGGTCGTGAAACTCACCGCTGGCCAGTCGCACACGATCCTGCTCGGTCAGTTGAAGCCAGAAACCGCTTACTCTTTCCAACTCACGTATCGCATCGGCGGCGGTGAACCGGTTCGCGATGAAGTGCGTGGCTTTCACACGCAGCGTGAACCGGCTTCGAGCTTCACCTTCACCATGCAGGCGGACTCACATCTCGACATGAGCACGGATGTACGCGTGTATCAGCAAACGCTCGCAAACATCCTCGCTGACAAGCCCGACTTCATGATCGACCTCGGCGACACGACGATGGTGGACAAGTTTGGCAGCTTCTACACGCGTTCGGAGTCGCAGTATCGTGCGCAGCGTTTCTACATGGGCCGCGTGGCGCACAGCGTGCCGATTCTCATGGTGCTAGGCAATCACGATGGTGAACGCGGTGATCGTGAAGACATGGCTAAGTGGTCGCTGGGCATGCGACACAACTTTTTCCCGAATCCCACGGATGGAAATGATAAGCACAGCTACTTCGCCTTTGAGTGGGGCAGTGCGTTGTTTGTCGGTCTCGATCCCTTCTGGGCCACCACGCAACGCGGCAACGACAACTGGGGCGCGACTTTGGGCGAAGCGCAGTATCGCTGGCTCACGAAGGCACTCGAAAGCAGCAAGGCTCCGCTCAAATTCGTCTTCATTCATCACCTTGTCGGCGGACTGGGCAAGGACGTGCGTGGTGGCGTCACGCCAGCACCGTTCATGGAGTGGGGTGGCAAAAATGCCGATGGAAGTGACGGTTTCAAAGAACACCGCCCCGGCTGGGCGCTGCCACTGCATCAGCTCTTCGTCAAAACCGGCGTCAGCGCCATCTTCCATGGGCACGATCATCTTTTCGCCAAGGAAGAACTCGACGGCATCATCTATCAAGAAGTGCCGCAGCCCGGCCATCCGAGCGGCGGCACACGCAGCGCGGAAGACTATGGCTACACCGGTACCATCCTCGGTAGTTCTGGCCATGTGCGAGTGACAGTCAAACCCCAGCAGGCGAAGGTGGACTATGTGCGTTCCATCGTGCCCGGTGTCACACGCGACAACATTGAGAACGGCACTGTCGAGCACAGCTACACGATCAAACCCTCCGCTCGCCGTCTTTAAATCATGAAAGCTCTCCTTATCGCCACCCTGCTGTGCTTTGGCATCAATGCCTCAGCCAAAGCACCGAATATCCTTTTCATTCTCGCGGATGACCAATCATGGAGCGGAACTTCGGTGCGGATGAAGGCGGATGAACCGGGCAGTGCGAGCCGCGAGTTTCATACGCCGAATCTGGAGAAACTCGCGGCGCAGGGGATGACGTTTTCGCAGGCCTATGCGGCACACTGCAAGTGCGAGTGCTCGCGCGCGGCCATTCAGATGGGCCGCACGACTACGACACTGAATGCGCCGGACAAAAACGCGCGCAACTGGAGTGCGCCGGTCACGGATTCAATCGTGAATACACTCAAAAAGGCTGATCGCAGCTACAAGGCGGCGCATTTCGGCAAGTGGCAGTGGTTTCACACGCCAGAATCGATGGGTTACGATGCGAGCGATGGCATCACGATGAACGAGGATGGCGACACCACCGATCCCGAAGACCCGAAACAGTCATTTGGCATCACGCGGCGGGCGAAGGCTTTCATGGATGCGCAGGTAAAGGGCGGTCATCCGTTTTATCTCCAGCTTAGCTATTACGCTGTGCATAATCAGCCGCAGGCACTGGCCTCCACGCTCAAGAAATACGCAGGCATGGACACCGGTAAAGGCGGCAAGGGCGATCGCGCCGTGATGGCCGCCATGACGGAGGACTTCGATACTTGCATTGGCGAGGTGTTGAAGCAGCTCGATGAACTGCACATCGCGGAGAACACCATCGTCATCTACACCTCCGACAATGGCGGCCGCACCAACATCCTCAACGGGGGCAAGGGCGATCTCGGCGAAGGCGGTATCCGCGAGCCGCTTATCGTGCGCGGTCCCGGCATCAAAGGCGGCACACGCTGCGACACACCCGTGATCAGCTACGACATCATGGCCACGGTGCTCGATTTCGCGTCGCCCGGCTTCGTTTTACCGAAAGGCGTCGAAGGTGGTAGTTGGAAACCGCTACTGCTCAGTGGAGGCAAAGCATTGGTGAATCGCCCCATTGATCGCTTCGTCTGGCATCAGGCTGTCGAGGTCGAACATCCGCAGTCCGCCATCCGCAAAGGTGACTACAAGCTGATGTACTTCTGGGACACCAAGGAAGGTCTGCTCTTTGATTTGAAGAATGATCTCGGTGAAACGCGAGACATCGCCAAACAAAAGCCCGACATCGCCGCCAAGCTCCAAGCAGAGTTAAAAGCTCATGTTCGTGCCGGGCTTGGTGAGCAAGCCTTCGCCGCATTGGAAAAAGGAGAAGTGCAGGGCGAGGCGATGCGACCCGGCAAAGGTCCAGGTAAAGGCAAAGGGAAGGGCAAAGGACCTCCAAAGCCTTAATCCAAAAGGGGCACCAGAATACTATCCAAGCGAAGCTGTTCGGGTGCAGCGCAAGCGCCAGACTGCGGTTCACGGAGTTTTTGAACTTTCTTGGAAACAAATCACCCCATCGTGTCATTACTCCTGATGACCGACGATTTACGAATGATGCCAGCAACGCCTGCCGAGCAGGTGCAGTTGCTATTTGTGAGGAATGAAGGCGCGATCAGGACTTTTGTGCGCGCGTTGCTGCCTTCGCTGACAGATGCGGATGATGTGTTGCAGGAAACCTTCCTGACGGTGTCGCGAAAGGCATCATCGTTTGAACTGGAAACCAATTTCGTCGCCTGGGCCTGTTGCATTGCCAGGCTCAAGGTGCTGGAAAGCTTCCGGCAGCAGAAGCGGGCGAATGTATTGAGCGAGGCGGCTATCATTGCGCTCGCTGAAGAGACACCGGCACCTGAATTGATCTCATTACGTGAAGAGGCACTGAATCGCTGCGTCGAAAAACTTGCCCCCAAAAGCCGCGACATCCTGTGGCGGCGCTACTCGGGCAGACAGGGCTCTGACGAGATGGCGGATGGCCTCGGCATGACCTCCACGGCTGTACGCGTGGCTCTTACTAAAGCGCGCGCTTTTCTGCGCGACTGTGTCTCCACCGAACTTAAAAACGCGTCCTGACATGAAACACAACGAACTTGATGCCCTCATCGAAGATTGCCTCGAGGACCGTCTCAGCGAGCCTAATGCCAAGAAACTAAGCGCCCTGCTGGAACAGTCGGCTGACGCCCGCGCTCGTTACTGGCAGACCGCGTCTATCCATGGACTTCTGGAGCACACACTTCAAAATGCATCCATGCGGGTGGTAACAGGTCGGTCTTTGCCTGTGAAAACCAGAAGCACTCGCTGGTTTTCTTGGCGTCCGCTCGCTGCTGCGGCAGCGGGGTTGGTCATCGGGTTGTTCAGTGCGTCGGTTGTTTATGCGTATGTGGTGCCATTGGCCAGTTCCATCATTCTTCTGGATGACAGCTTTGAGGGATCAACAAAAGTCGCTTCAAAGGTTTCTTTAGAGGCTGGCGTCTGGCGGGGCGACCATGCTGAGGTCGTTGGATCGGAGCAGGACATGAAACCTGAGAACGGACAGCGCATGCTGCGTTTCCTGCGAGCGGATTTTCAAGGCAAACCCCGGGCAGCGGGCGGACACATCGCGGATGTTTATCGCCTCATTGATTTGCGCGAGCATCGTCACGAGTTCAGCAACGGTGGAGCGGTAGTACAGGCTTCAGCCAGTGTGAATGCGGTGCCATTTTCTGACGGCGAGCGGTTTGGCTGCGCAATTTCCCTCTTTGCAATGGATGCTGATTCTTTGCCAGACAGCACGAGCTACATCGGCACCGCACTAGAGAACGAAGCAAACGCCATGGTGCGCAGTAATCGCACCAAGTTGGATCGCGATCCTGCGCGCTGGCAGCGGCTCAGTACGGAGATGCGCCTGCCACCAAACACCGAGTTTCTTGTCGTGCGCTTGCACATCAATCAGTTATTTGAATCTACCAACGCCTCCGTCTTCACTGGCAGCTACGCGGATGACGTTCGCGTGACACTGAGTTCTCGCCCACCATTGCCGTGAATATCTATTGAGATCTGCTGATGAATCGTTTCGCTCCTCTTCTTGCCTTGTTTGTGTTCTCGGCGGCCATCGCTGCAGAGCCAGCGCCTCGCTATTTCAGCGCCAAACCTGGCTCATTGGCCAAGGCAAAAGCGCAACTCTCTGCAGGCGACAAAAACCTCGCTAAAGCGCTCAGAAAACTCGTTACCGATGCGGACAAGGCCTTGGCCGAAGCGCCGCCTTCGGTGACGAATAAGGAGAAACTTCCTCCCAGCGGCGACAAGCATGACTACATGAGCATCGCGCCGTATTTCTGGCCAAATCCAGAAACGAAGGACGGTCTGCCCTACGTCCGTCACGATGGCAAAGTGAACCCCGAAAGCCGCGATCCCAAAGCAAACGATAGTCCGGCCATCAAGGTCATGGGCGACAACGTCGAAACCCTCGCCCTCGCTTACTACTTCACCGGCAACGAAACCTATGCCCAAGGCGCCGCCAAAGTGGCCCGTGTGTGGTTCCTCGATCCTACCACGCGCATGAACCCGCATTTGAAGTATGCGCAGGCTATCATGGGCGTGAATGACGGACGCGAAACTGGCATTTTAGAAGCCTTGCACGTTTCCGTCGCGGCAGATGCGCTGGGATTGCTCGCCGAATCCAACGCTTGGCCTAAAGAAGACCAGAAGGCTCTCAAAGAATGGCTGCGCACCTACCACGACTGGCTTCTGAAGAGCGATCCTGGCAAAGACGAACACAATGCCAAAAACAACCACGGCACCTTCTTCGACGTGCAAGCCGTTCGCATAGCGCTAGTTCTCGGTCGCGACGATTCGGCGAAGCGCATGCTCGAAGAAGCCAAACTGCGCCGCATCGCCGTGCAGATCGAGCCAGATGGCAAACAACCGCTCGAACTGGACCGCACCACGTCCTTCAGCTATTCACGCTTCAATCTTTTCGCCCTCACCGAACTCGCCACGCTCGGAGAACATGCAGGTGTCGATCTCTGGAACTTCACCACCGAGGACGGCCGCAGCATCCGTAAGGCCATCGATTTCATGCTGCCCTACGCCGATGTGCCGCCGAAGCCATGGCCGCTGCCTCAGATCAAAGAGAAGCATGAGTCCGAGTTCATGCCCATCTTTCGACAGGCCACCCTCGCTTACAGCACCAGCGCCTACGAAACCGTCATTGCCAAGTATGACGACTCGCCCAGTAAACGCTTCCAGCTCTTGTTTGTGAAATAATTGATCTTACCGCCCCAACACTTTGACCATGAATTCACGCATCATCCTGATCCTCATACTGCTTGGCTCACATCTCATCGCTGCCGACACCACGCAACGCCTTAGCGAAGGCTGGGAGCATTATCAGGGGACGCTGGGCAGTCCGTGGGAGGTTTGGCGTGGCGATGCAGCCAGTGATAATGTGGCGTGGTCAAAGGTGACACTGCCGCATTGCTTCAATGGGCGTGACTCGGTGGATCCTGATGTGAAATATTATCAAGGGCCGGGCTGGTATCGCACGCGGCTGAAGATCGCGAACCCGTATCCGAACGGTCGCACACTGCTGCACTTTGATGGTGCGGGGCAGAAGTCGCAGGTGTTTGTTTATACAGACAAGGTCGGTGAGCACGTCGGCGGCTACGATGAGTGGACGGTGGACATCACGGACGTTGCGAAGAATGAGAAGTTTAAAGGCGAGGTGCCGATTGCGGTGATGTGCGACAACTCACGTGATGCGGAGAGTATTCCGTCGGACTTGAGCGACTTCAATCGCTACGGCGGGCTGTATCGACATGTGAGTTTGGTTTATGTGCCGGCGATCTCGTTGGAGCGCGTACATGTGGTGCCGGTGATCGAGGGCGAGATGACGACGGTTAATGTGCTCGCCACGCTTTTAAATCCGACCAAGGCGGAGGACGAAGTCACTATCGACTTCCAGTGCTTCGATGAAGGTGGTAAGCCGATGTTCTTTGACAAGCTGTCGCCAGTGAAGCTGCCATGGTCGGGAGAGAAGCAGATGTTCTCATTCGGCATCCCGAAGCCAGTGCTGTGGTCGCCGAAGTCGCCGTCGCTCTATTGTGTTGATGTCACGCTCAAGTCCAAGAACGGCGAGCAGAAGGTCAGCGAGCGCTTCGGCATCCGCAGCACCGAGTGGGTGGACAACGGCCCCTTCAAGCTCAACGGCGAGCGTTTGTTGCTCAAAGGCACGCACTACCACGAAGACCACGCCGGAGTCGCCGCAGCCGTGCCGGATGATGTCGTGCGGAAGACGCTGACGATGATCAAAGACATGGGCGCTAATTTTGTCCGGCTTGGGCATTATCAGCAGGCTCCGCTCGTGCTCGATCTTTGTGATGAACTTGGGCTGCTCGTTTGGGAAGAGGTGCCTTGGTGTCGCGGAGGCATCGGTGGCGAGGCCTATCAGAAGCAGGCGAAGGACATGCTGCGCGCGATGATTGATCAGCATCGCAATCATCCCTCGATCATCATGTGGGGCATGGGCAATGAGAACGATTGGCCGGGTGACTTCGAGGTCTTCGACAAGGAGAAGATTCGTGGGCTGATGAAGGAGCTAAACGACCTCTCGCATGAACTCGATCCCTCGCGTCCTACTTGCATTCGGCGCTGCGACTTCTGCAAGGACATCGTGGACATCTACTCGCCGAGCATCTGGGCGGGCTGGTATTCCGGTCGCTACACCGAGTATCGCGCAGCGGCTGAGAAGGCGCTGAAGGATACGAAGCACTTCTTCCACGCCGAGTGGGGCGGCGACAGTCACGCGCACCGGTTCTCTGAAGAGCCCGAGAAGATGGTGGCCAAGGTCGAGACCGGCAAAGGCACCGCCGAGAAGGGCAAGGCCTACAAGGGCACCGGCGGCAAGGTGCGCATGTCGAAGGATGGGGATTGGTCCGAGAGCTACATGTGCAACCTCTTCGACTGGCATCTCAAAGAGCAGGAAGACATGCCTTGGCTCACCGGCAGCGCGGCGTGGATCTTCAAAGACTTCGCCACAACGCTGCGCCCTGAGAATCCTGTGCCACGGGTCAATCAGAAGGGCGTCGTCGAGCGCGATGGCACGCCGAAGGAGACGTATTATGTCTTCCAGAGCTACTGGTCCGAGAAGCCGATGATGCACATCTTTGGCCACGGTTGGCCCGTTCGTTGGGGCGATGCAGGCGAGGAGAAGGAAGTGCGCGTTTACTCGAACTGCGCCGAGGTGGAGCTGTTCGTGAATGGCAAATCCGTCGGCGTGAAGCAGCGCAAGGTCAGTGACTATCCCGCTGCGGGCCTGCATTGGATGGTGAGGTTCAACGAAGGTGAGAACAAATTGCGCGCCGTGAGCAAGGACCTCGGCGACGAAATCACCTTCGGCTATCAAACGCAGAAGTGGAGCAAGCCCGCGAAGCTTAAACTGGAGGAGATAGCTCAGAATGACGGCATCGCGACCATGGAAGTGCGTATGTTGGACACCAATGATGTTCCTTGCCTCGACTGCTCCAACATCGTGCGCTTCGGATTGAATGGTGATGGTCGGTTGATTGACAACCTCGGTACCTCCACCGGTTCGCGCGTGGTGCAGCTCTGTAACGGACGCGCCACGATTCAGTGCGAGATTGCCAACTACAAAGTCTGCGTCTCCGTTTCATCGGAAGGTCGCAAGCCGCAGTTCAAATACGTCACCGATGCCCGCGCACCGGCCACGGAGTCGAAGACCACGAAACCCGCGAAGACCACCACGGAAGCGAAAGCGCCAGCCGTTGCGTCTTTGACGCCGAAGCTCACGCTCGATGTCGCCGCCATCGACGAAGACCGCATCCTCAAAGCAGCGACCGCTGCATTGAGCCAAGCGCCCGTCACCATCACCGCCTTCCCCGCGAAACTCAGCGAAGGCGGCCCGAACGACTTCTATTCCAACGGCGACTACTGGTGGCCCGATCCGAAGAAGCCCAACGGCCTGCCTTACATCAAGCGCGATGGCGAAACGAACCCCGAGAACTTCTCCCAGCATCGCATGGTCGTGAAGACCCTGCGCGACTCCGTCGCCGCGCTCGCCGCCGCTTACAAGATCACCGGCGAAGACAAGTATGTCACCAAGGCTGCTGAGTTGCTGAAGGTGTTCTTCCTGGATGCGAAGACGCGGATGAACCCGAGCCTCAACTTCGCGCAAGCCGTCCCCGGAGTCTCGCCCGGACGTGGCATCGGCATCATCGACACACTGCACATCATCGAGATCCCCGCTGCTGTGAAAGCGATGGAGAAGTCCAAAGTCTTCCCCGCCGACATGGCGAAGGACTTGCGCCAATGGTTCCGCGGACTCGCCGAGTGGATGACCACCAGCAAGAACGGCGACGAAGAAGCCCACGCGAAAAACAACCACGCCGTCGCCTTCCATCTTCAGCTCGCCGTGTTCGCTGACTTCATTGGCGATGAAGCGAAGCTCGCGCTCTGCCGGAAGCAGTTCAAAGAAGTCTTCGTGGCCAAGCAGATGGCCGAAGATGGTGGCTTCCCACTCGAACTCGCTCGCACCAAGCCCTACGGCTACTCGATTTTTCAACTCGATAACATGACAATGCTCTGCCAGGTGCTCAGCACACCGACGGACAACCTATGGACCTTCGAAACCAAGGACGGCAAGAGCATCGCCAAAGCCATCGCGTATCTCTATCCATTCCTCGCCGACAAATCGAAGTGGACTCTCCCACCCGAAGTCAACGCCTGGGAAGGCTGGCCCGCGCGTCAGCCCAACCTCATCTTCGGCGGTCTGATGCTAGGCGAGCAGAAGTATCTCGATCTCTGGCAAAAACTCCCCGCTGATCCGACCGATCCCGAAGTGCAGCGCAACATCGGCATCACGCAGCCGTTGCTGTGGATCAAATAACGTATCGTATTCAATCATCATGAAACGCCTCCTCACACTCTTCACGGCATTCGTCATTCTAGCCAGCCAAAGCCAGGCCGCGGATAAACCGAACGTGGTCTTCATCCTCGCCGACGACCTCGGCATCGGGAATGTTGGTTGCTATGGCGCGGATAACTACAAAACGCCGCACATCGACAAACTCGCGGCGGAGGGCACGCGGTTCACGCATTGCTTCACGGCAGCACTTTGCGGCCCATCGCGGGCGATGATCATGACGGGGCGCTACGCCTTTCGGAATGGTTCGAGTAATCAGGACGCCTGCACGGTCATGCCGAACAAGGAATTACAACTCGGCCGTGTCTTTCAGAGCGCGGGCTACAAAACCTCCTCAATAGGGAAGTGGGGGCAACTGCCGGGCGACCCGGATGAATCAGGCTTCGATGACTACCTGCGCTTCAACGGCAGCGGCGTCTATCGAAACACGAAAGAGGGCAAAGCCGAAGAGTATCTCGTCAACGGCAAAGAGATGAAGCTTGGTGACAACGAATACATGCCGGACCTCATGCATGAGCATATGATGGAGTTCATTAAGAAGCACAAAGATGAACCTTTCTTTGTTTATTACCCGATGAGCAGCGTCCACGGCGATCTACTGCCGACACCTGACAGCGCCCCAGACAGCCAAGACCTCATGGCGGACAATGTGGCCTACATGGACAAGCTCGTCGGCAAGCTTGTGACGGAACTCGACGCGCTTAAGCTCCGCGAAAACACGCTCATCATCTTCATGGGCGACAACGGCACGGGCAAAGGCCAGTCCGAACGCGCTACCATTGGAGGCAAAGCGCTCTCCGGCATGAAAGGCACCATGCTTGAGTGCGGCGGCCTTGTGCCGATGATCGCGAACTGGCCTGCTAAAATGCCTGCTGGCAAAGTCAGCGCCGATTTGATCGACTCCTCCGACTTCTTGGTGACTTTCGCCGAAATTACCGGCGGCACATTGCCCAAAAACACGCTCTTTGACGGTCACAGCATCGCGCCGCAGCTTCGTGGCGAACCAGGAACACCACGTGAGTGGGTCTATAACCAACTCGCCGCCATGTGGTATGTGCGTGATGCCCAATGGAAGCTCAATGAGAAGGGCGAACTCTTCGATATGAGCGACGCGCCCTTCACCGAAAAGCTTGTCACAGGCGATCATCCCGCCCGCACCAAGCTCGCTGCTGTGCTCGCCAAACTGAACCCCGCAGGCGGCATCCCTGACAGCGGTAACGGCACCGGTCGTCATGCCAATAAGGAAAAGAAAAAGAAGGAAGGCGACAAGAAGCCCGAGATGACGCCCAAGACCACCGAGACACCACCCGCCACAACGATGAGCTCTGAGGAGCAGGAGCGTGTAACCAAGTTCGACAAACTCGACGAAGCGAAAGCTGGTAAACTGACCCGCGAATACTACACCACCCACCAATCCGATGCCGCCGCTGCAGGTGAGCGATTCGATAAATACGACAGTGACAAGGACGGCTTCGTGAGTCGCGATGAGTATGTCCTTAAAGGCAAGAAGGCTAAGAAATAGACAGGAGAATGAAATCCATTTTCTGTCTCCCTATATTCTCTTGTCTATATCATGAAACACACGACCCAATTCCTCACTCTTGTCACATTGCTTGCGCTCGCCAATGCGGGCCTCCATGCCGCCGAGCGCAAATACACGAAGGATGTCGCCAAGTTGGCAGCCGCGCCTGCTCTTGCGCCGGGTGGCATCTTGATGGTGGGTAGCAGCATCTTTCGCAAGTGGACGACCGCTGCGGACGATCTTGCACCACTGCCGGTGACAAATCGCGGTTTTGGTGGATCAAAGACTGATGATCAGTTGTTCTTCTTTGATCAGATCGTCCCGTCATCACAAGCATCGCTCATCATGTGGTATTGCGGTAGCAACGACCTCAATGCCTCGCGAACGCCGGATGAGATCCTCAAGAACACCAGGGAGTGGATTGCCAAAACACAGGCAGCACTGCCTAAGGCGACCATCTTGATCGTGAGTGTGATTCGCTCGCTTCAGAAACGTGAGAAAGGCGTGCTGGCAGAGTTGGACGAAACGAACAAGGCATTGATCGCACTGGCCAAATCGACTCCTGGTGTTCTCTTCGCCGATGTGAATCCTGCATTGGAAACCGCAGACGGCGAACCCGTGATGGAGTGCTATGTCTCTGATAAGCTCCACCTTACACCAGAGGGATATCGTCGCATGACTTCAGTCTTGAAGCCTGTGCTGAAGGAGAATTGGAAACCTTCCGTTGTCGTTCCACCCAAGGAATGAAGCGACACCAGTCACAAGTATTTGATTCCGATCTTCGAGCAATATCCAACATTAACGATCACATCACCTTCACCATGAAAAACATCCTCACTTTACTGCTACTAGCCTTACCTTCGCTCCATGCAGCGACGAAGCCCAACATCCTTTTTATCGCTGTCGATGACCTGCGACCTCAATTGGGCTGTTATGGCGATAAACTGATCAAATCCCCCAATATCGACCGCATTGCAGCTCGTGGTATCGTCTTTGAAAAGGCTTCCACCCAGCAGGCGGTATGCAGTCCATCACGCACGGCCATTCTGACCGGCCTGCGGCCCGATGTGACGAAGGTTTGGGACTTGGAGACGCATTTTCGTCCGGCGCAGCCCGATTGCATCACGCTCCCGCAGCATTTCAAAGCGAACGGTTATCAGTGTGAAGCACTGAGCAAGATCTATCACAAAGGACATGAAGATGGTCGCTCCTGGACCGCGCCGCATTGGTATCCTTTTGGTAAGGCCGTCGATACCGACCAGGTGGATTGGACGAAGCAGATCGTCACATCACATGACGTCAACGTGGTGGAATACTCCTCTCCAGAAGCCAACGATCCTTCAGTCAAAAAGAAGGACAAAGAAGCCAAGGGCGGTCCTTCCTTTGAAGTCAGCCCTAAAGACGATAGCCAGCTTCCCGATGGCGCCACCGCAAATGAAGCCGTGAAACGCCTCGCCTCGCTCAAAGCTAAAGGTGATCCCTTCTTCCTCGCGGTCGGTTTTTTAAAGCCGCATCTGCCCTTCGTCGCACCGAAGAAATACTGGGACCTCTATGATCCAAACAGCATCCCATTGCCAGCCATCGATCATCTGCCTGAAGGCGCGCCGCCTTATGTCGGCCACACGAACGGCGAGATTCACAACTACCCCGGCGTGCCGAAGGAAGATCCGATCCCCGCTGACTTCGCCAAGAATCTGCGCCACGGCTACTATGCCTGCATCAGCTACATGGACGCCCAGGTTGGTAAGGTGCTGGATGCGCTCGAAAAAGAAGGCCTCGCCGACAACACCATTATTGTTCTCTGGGGCGACCACGGCTGGCAGCTCGGCGATCACGGCCTGTGGCATAAGCACACCAACTTTGAACTCGCCACCCGTGCTCCTTTGCTCATCAGCGTTCCCGGATCAAAGTCCGCCGGTCAAAAATGCGCCGCCACAGTGGAGTTTGTCGATGTGTATCCGACACTCGCTGAACTTTGTGACCTGCCGAAACCAAGCGGCCTCACCGGCAGCAGCTTGAAAACCTACATCGATAAACCATCGACACCGTCCGCCAAAGTGGCCATCAGCCAATACCCAAAGAAGGCCCCTGAAGGCGCAGTGATGGGCTACAGCATCCGCAATGACCGCTTCCGCGCCACTTTCTATCGTTTGCGCAACGGCTCACAAATCGTCGGCACCGAACTCTATGACGAACAGGCTGACCCCAACGAAACCGTCAGCCTCGCCAGCAAGCCTGAGCACAAAGAACTGCTCGAAACCCTCGCCAAGCACCTCCCGCCCGTCGGTTCCGATGCGCCACTTGCAGGCGGTGAAGGCAGGAAAGGCAAAAAGAAGGACAAAGGTAAACCCGCTGCTCCAGCCCCAGATGCATCAACCGATGATCGCGGTGCCCGCTTTGATAAACTCGACAAAGACAAAGCCGGCAAACTCAGTCGCGAATTCTACACCACCCACCAATCCGATGCCGCTGCCGCTGGCGAGCGTTTTACGAAATGGGACACGGACAAGGACGGCTTTCTCTCAGGTGATGAGTATCTGAAGCAGGGGAAGTAAAAGTCCAAATCATAGAAACCTTGCGCTTCGGTTCTGAAGTCTTGGTTCGAGAGGCATCTAATGAAAACATATTTATCCCTCGGACTTTGGTCATTTGCTTTTCTATTCAGTGCAGGCCTGCAATCCGCGTACGCTCGATCTTACTCCATCTCTGGACCATCACGCTTAACGTCTTTGGATACCGCAAGGCCGGGTGATGTCATCACACTGAAGGATGGCGAATGGAAAGACGCGAAAATTACCATCAATAAAGGCGGTTCAGCAGGAAAGCCGTTAGTGATCAAGGCCGAAAGTCCAGGTGGTGTGATCCTTGGCGGCTCTTCATCTTTGAAAATCAATGCACCCTACGTGACAGTTGACGGGTTGTTTTTTTCCAAGGGCGCAATCACGGAAGGTTCAGTCATCCATTTTAACTCCAACCATGGAATCGTCCGCAATACTGCAATTGTTGATTACAACCCTGCTTCATTCGAGACGAAATACTACTGGGTGTTCTTCGAAGGAAGCAACAACCTTGTGGACCACTGTTATTTCAAAGGGAAGAATCACCTCGATCCATTGATTGGTAACGCGCTTGAAGCAAGCATTCGCAACAGCGTCACACACTCCTATTTCAAAGACATCCCTTTTGCTGATGCGAATGGGCGTGAAATTTTCCGAATTTGGGGTTCCGGTAAATTCGAGGAACGTGATGATGAAGGAGCGTTCTTCCTTATCGAAGGCAATCTCTTTGACCATGCCGACGGTGAAGGAACGGAACTCATCTCACTCAAATCGAACCGAAATCAGGTTCTGCGCAACACCGTCATCGCCACGCGCGGCGGGATCAATATCCGCCGCGGGAATTACAACATCGTTAAGGAAAATGTTGTTCTCGGACAAGGACTAGCGGGTGCCCATGGCCTGCGCATGTCTGGAGAACACAATGCTGTCCAAGGAAACTTCGTCTCTGGGTGTGATTACGGCATCAGAGTTTCCTGTGGGGAATATACCACTGAATCTCTCACACCAAACTTCACTCCGAACATCAAGGAAAAAGCAAAGGATGGGCCCACTGCCACATATCCACAGGTGAAATTCCTGACACTTGCCGACAACGTGACGATTGGGATTACCGAGGCAGATCTAGAGATTGGATCGTCTTACAAAAAGCATTGGCCCTCATCCCAACAAATTTTATTGCCAGAGGAATGCCTCATCAAGAACAACCGGTTTGTGCGCCCGCAAGGAGGCGATTCCGTCATTGGTACTATTCCTGATACCGCAGCGCCACTGGATCGATTTCAATTCAAAGCCAATCAGTATCTCGGCAATCGAATCGTTGGTGGGAAAAATGCCTTTCTCAAGTCTGCTGAAGGCTTCGAAATACAAGCGTATCCAGCCGGATGGCCAGCAATCCGCGAAAGCATTACCTTGAAAGTGCTTACACCTGCCGATGTTGGGCCAGAATGGGTCCGCACCAAGGGACTTTAAGTTCTTTCTCGATAGCCTTGTTTCGGGCCATGTTGAAAGCTTTCATCTAGCTAAGCGATCGGTTTGTGAGAGCCCATCGGTGTCATTACTCTAGCAAAGGGGGGGTGACTGAATCAAGCCGTGGTCCGAAGGCCCAGTAGAGGGTGCCACAAATCGAATGTCGAGTTTTCAGCCGCTTGCCGTAGTTTCTGCAGACCCATGTTGAGCCCCGAGAACATTGCCGCCACCCTGCTCGCTGAGCGTCTGCCGCTCACGGCATTCTTTGCCAGTGTGACGCGGGATTTTCATCTGGCGGAAGATGTGTTTCAGGAGGTGTGCGTGAAGGCCGTGACGAGGGCGGAGACCTTTGAGACGACGGCGCATCTCATGAACTGGGCTAGGCTCACGGGGAAAAACCGCGCCATCGACATCCTGCGTGCTCGTGATGGTCGCTATGTGGGCCTCAGCGATGAAATGCTCGATTTGCTGGCCGATGAGTGGCCGGAGGAATCTCGCACCGATGCCATGCAGGAAGCGCTGGGGCATTGCATCGAGCAGATCACGCCGAACAACCGCGAGTTGCTGCGCCTGCGCTACTTTGAGCGGCGCAACTGCACCGATGTGGCCGCGATCATGGGCCGCAAGATCGAAACAGTTTATCAAGCCCTCGCCCGTCTGCACAAAACCCTCGGCGACTGCATTCGCACCCGCTTTCAACACGAAGCCTCCTTATGAACGACACGGATTTCCTTGCGCAAGCCATGCGCTACCAAGACGGCGTGCTCACGCCTGATGAGATCACCACTCTCGAAGCCGCGATGCGCGAAGAACCCGCGAAACGACAACTTTTTGCCGAGACCCAAATGCGCTCGATGGTACTGCATGATCGTTTTCGACAGGAGGCGTTTCGAATCGAGCCCGCAAAGAAAAGGCGCATCACCTGGATCACGCGTCCCATCGCCGCGATGGCCGCCGGACTCGTGATCGGCCTCTTCAGCGCTTCCGTCGTGTGGGCCATCTCATCGCCACGTGCGACGACGGAGCGCCTCTTTTCCCTCATCAACGGCAGCTTCGACGAAAACCACCTCGCATCCGGTTTCCCAAAACAAACTGGCCTCTGGAGCGGTGATGAAGCCGCCATCGCCGACGGCAGTCTGCACTTCATCGCCACCGGTAGCGATTCGAACGATCCGAATGCTCAAGCCGTGTCCTGCGATGTCTTCCAGTTCGTCGATCTCCGCCCGCTGCGCCACACGCTCAATCAGGAAGGAGACTCCGTGCTCGAACTCAGCGCGAACTTCCTCGACGCCCGCGCTTACAACACCAAACCCTCCGTCACCTTCTTCTGCCAGCTTTACCTCTTCCAGGGTGATCCCACTGCACTGCACCATTCATGGCCGCAGAGCATCACCGACACCTTATCCAGCGGCAGCGCTCAGGTCACCACGCTCGGCACGGATGCCAAAGGAACGCGCACACTCACCGCCAAATGCCTCGTGCCCGCCGAAGCCGACTTCGCCGTCATCCAAATCGCCGCGCGGCCCAATCTCCGCCCCGCGAAACTGGAAGGCCTCTTCGCCGATGACGTGAAGCTCACGCTCAAGACCTCACCCGAACTCCCCATCCGCACCGTCCAACGCTGAACCATGAAAACGACACTCACCCTTGCTATCCTAGCCATCGCACTCCACGCGCAAGCCCTCGACTACCCTCACGTCACCGCCGAGCCACAGAAGACCGGCTGGCCGCTCACGGCCGAGGAGCGGGCGTATGTATTAAAGCCAGAGTTTGAGCGACGCCCAGGATCAGAGGAGCATAAGCATCTACCGGCGATGTGGCCGGTGGTGCCTTCAGCGGGCAATTTTGGCGGCACCTCGTGGCTCGACATTCACACGAAGCTCGTGGCGAACGTCGAGGAGAACAAAGGCCCGATCGAGATCCTGCTCATCGGCGACAGCATTACCCAGCAATGGGGCAGCGTGCTCGATCACAAGCCGATGAATGCCGCGTGGCAAAAACATTTTGGCCAATACAAAAGCGTGAACCTCGGCATCGGCGGCGAGAAATCGCAGGGCCTGCTCTGGCGTCTCGATCACGGCGGCGTCGCGGGCCTAGAGCCGAAGCTCATCATCGTGCTCATCGGCAACAACAACATGTTCTTCGCGCCCGAGACCGGCGTGGAGGCGGCGGCCAAGGGCATCCAGATGTGCGTGGCGAATGTGCGGGCGAAGTTCCCAAACGCCGGAGTCATCGCCGTGAAAATCTTCCCCGCCCACGCTCCGGGAAATGCCTTCTACGAGAACATCAAGAAGACGAACGCCGCGCTCGATGCGCTGAAGCTCGACAGCGATCCGAAGGTGCATGTGCTCGACCTCACGGACGATTTTCTCAACGCCGACGGCACGCTGAAGCCCGGCCTTTTCACGCCCGACAACATCCACCTCACGCAGGACGGCGGCTATGAACTCTACGCGAGCAAGCTGAAGCCCGTGGTGGAGGCGCTGCTGAAGAAGTGATGCGGCAATAGCTAACGTGAATCGGCGTTGTGGAATCATCGTCTGGAACAACTTAATGAAACACACCCTCCCACTCCTCACCGCCTTGCTGCTCGCGCCGCTGGCCGCTCTCCATGCAGCCGAACTGAAACTAGCAGCAGTTTTTGGCGACCACATGGTCCTGCAACGCGAGAAGCCCGTCGCCGTCTGGGGCTGGGCGGATGCAGGCGAGCCGGTGACGGTTTCCTTTGCCGGTCAATCGAAGTCCGCCACGGCGGGCACGGATGGCAAATGGTCGCTCAAGCTGGATGTGCTCGCTGCCAGCACGGAACCCCGCACGCTCTTCGTGACGGGAAAAGAGGGACACAAGGTGGAAGTGAAGGACGTGCTCGTGGGCGAGGTGTGGCTTGGCTCTGGACAATCCAACATGGAGATGGCTGTCGGTGGCGCGGCCCACGCCGCCGCAGAACAGGCAGCTGCCAACTTTCCGCTCATCCGCTACTACGGCGAGGCCTCCGGCCCCGCCAAGACACCTCAGTCCGAGGGCAAAGGCGCATGGCAGGTATGCACCCCGGCAAATGTCCGACGCTTCTCCGCGACGCTCTACTTCTTCGGGCGCGAGATTCACCGCGAAGTCGGCGTCCCCGTTGGCCTCATCAACTCCTCTGTCGGTGCCACGCACATCGAGGCCTGGGTTTCTGGCGATGCCCAGTCCTCAGATCCGGAAACCAAGGTGGAATACGACGCTCAGTTGAATGGTTGGCTTAACTTTGACCAGGCGAAACTGAGTGCCGACTACCCGAAAAAACTCGCCGCATGGAAGCTCGCCGTCGAGCATGGGACAGCCGGGATCAAAGATAAGCCCTGGAGTCCCGGATCGACCATCGCTCATATCAGGCGCAAGGGCCCACCCGCCGGTCTCTACAACGGCAAGATCGTCAACCTCGCCCCCTTCACCCTACGCGGCATTCTTTGGTATCAGGGCGAAAGCAACGCGGGCAATCCCGGCCTCTACCACAAGCAGCTCACGCAGCTCGTCACCAGTTGGCGCATGCTTTGGAATGACGAAATGCCCTTCGCCTGGGTGCAACTCCCGAACTTCACCTCGCCCGGCGAAGGCTGGCCGCGCATGCGCGAGGCCATGCTGAAGACCCTCGAACTGCCAAAGACCGGCATGGCCATCACTATCGACATCGGTGATGCCAAAAATATCCACCCCACTAATAAACAGGAAGTTGGCCGCCGACTCTCCCTTTGGGCGCTCGGCACCGTGTATGGCAAAAACGTCCCCGCCATCAGCGGCCCGCTGCCCTCAGGCTCCACCATCAGCGGCAATGCGATCACCGTTTCATTCAATCACACCAACGGCGGGCTGAAGTCCATCACCGGTGGCCCGCTCACTGGTTTCCAAATCGCCGCCGCCGATCAGCAGTGGAAACCCGCCGAAGCCAAGATCGTCGGCGAGACGGTCGTCGTAAGCAGCCCGGAAGTCGCTCAGCCCATAGCTGTTCGTTACGCCTGGAAAGACTGGCCCGACTACAGCCTCGCGAATGGCGCTGGATTGCCTGCATCGCCCTTCCGCACCGATGACTGGCCTGTGCCTACGGTGAAGAAGTGAGGCCGAAGAGCCCTTGGAAACACTGTCCTATACCGCTGCGGAATCCGACACAGGTTTCGCCGAAATGCGTTCGCACCCCTGACGTATTCTCATCTGCTTTTGATAAGACTCATGGTCCAAATGAAATACACGATCACACTCCTCCGCGCCCTGTTGCTCGCGCCGCTGGCCGCGCTGCACGCCGCTCAGCCTGTCACCAAACCCGTTTGGGGCGATCAAGGAGACGGCACTTATCGTAATCCCATTCTGTGGGCGGATTACAACAACCCATGTGTGTTCAAGGCAGGCGACACTTTCTATCTGACCTCCGCCTCGCATCACTTCATGGGTATGCCGCTGCTTGCTTCGAAGGATCTGGTGAACTGGACGCACTCAGGCCGCATTTACTCGCGCCTCGGTGGCGTTCATGCGGACTTCACGTTCCCTGGCAAAGCGTGTTCCGCCGGTTCTCAGGATGGCGAAGTGGGGTTCTTCCGTGGCACGTATTACATGTTCAACTGGAGCACGAAATACCGGGGCTTTGTCTGCAAGGCCGCTGCGCCGGAAGGCCCGTGGAGCGAGCCGGTGAGCTTATCGGAGAAGATCGTGGGCGACTTCGAAGACCCGTGTCCGTTTTGGGATGATGATGGCAAAGGTTACTTGTTCCTTTTGGGCAATCCGGGGGCGCTGCGGATCTTCCGCTTGAACGACACCTTCGATGCCATCGTGGACCAAGGCACGATCTTGATCGATGATATCCCGCCGAAGGGACCGCAGGTTTTCAAGCGCAACGGCTTCTATTACATCTCCGTCGCCTCTACCGGTAAGAACAAAGACAAGGCGCAGTATGTCTATCGCTCCAAGTCGCTCTACGGACCGTATGAGAGCCGGAAGATTTTCCACGCAGGCAAGGCCGACATCAACGCCGCGCAGGGATCGCTCGTCGAGGTCAGTGGCGACCACTGGGCCTTCCTGCATCACGACTACAACCTCTTCGCCACCTATGGCCGCCGCCTTTATCTGGAACCCGCAGGCTGGACGGCTGACGACTGGCCGTGGATCGGCGTGGACTCCGATGGCGATGGCATCGGCGAACCCGTCGGCCTCACTGAGCCCTACACCAAGCCCGCGCTGCCGATCCAATCCATCAACGCGGCAGACCCTTCCGATGAGTTTGATGCGACCACCCTCGGCGGTCAGTGGGCCTGGAACCACGACCCCGACGACTCGCGCTGGTCGCTCACCGCGAGGCCGGGACATCTTCGATTGACGGCGCGGCATCTGAACACCCAGGGCGGCATTTCCCAATTTGGCCGAACGAAGGTCAACTATCGCGATGACCATCTTCTCTTTGCCTACAACACAATCGTCCAGCGCCTCTACGGAGCCGAGTCCGACATCGTAACGAAGCTCGACACCGCGAACATGATCGATGGCCAATGCGCCGGTCTCTGCACGATGATCGACGACTACACCTGGATCGGAGTCGCCAAAGAGGGCGGCATCAAACGCATCCGCTTTGCCAAAGGCACCGCCACTTCCGGCCCCGGCGCATTCACCGATGGCCCCGAACTCAAGCAAGACGCCATTTGGCTGAAGCTCGAACACCGCCACTACAAAGGCACCATGTTTTATAGCCTCGATGGCGAACACTTCGAGCCGCTCGGTGATCGCGACTATCCCTATCGCACCGCGTGGTATGAGGGCACCAAGGTCGGCCTGTTTTCCTACAACCTGTCATCGGCAGCAGAAGGCGGCCACGCGGACTTCGATTTCCTCCGCCAGCAGCACGACGGGCCAAAAACAGTAGGTAAAGAATGACGTTCAGCATTCTCGGATCATCACAACGATGCATTAGACGTTTAACGTGAAACCCGCCCTCCCCGCCGCCCACGACTACGCCGAGCGCATCCGTGAACGGCTGCCGAGGCGATTGCTGAAACTCCGGGAAACAATGGGTTTGAGCAACGTCCATCCCGGCTCTTGAAAGTGGCATCAGCCGGGAATCCATCGGCAGGATCAAAGCGAACCGAATTGCGGGGTGAGGATCTCGCGGGCGGACAAAAAATTGAGAGATTGAAAAAATTCGGCAGGTTCGGGCGGGGCAGCGAATAAGTTCATGCATGCCGCCTTCTGAACCATCTGCGACCCCACCGCCCGCGCTGACGCAGGGCGATTTTGTGCGGCTGCTGATGCGGAACGAGCCGGCGCTGCGTGCCTATTCGCGGTCATTGCTGCCGGATTGGCATCTGGTGGATGAAGTGATCCAGGAGGCGAGCGTGACGCTGTGGGAGAAGTTTGATCAACTCCGCGACGAGGCGGGCTTTCTGCCGTGGGCGAAGGTGGTGGTGCGCTTCAAGTGTCTTTCGGTCATCGACCGGCTTCGGCGTGACCGGCATGTCTTTAGCGACGGGGTTCTGGAATTGCTGGCGGAGGAGGCGGAAGTGTTTGATGCGGAAGAGCGGGAGCGGTCCATGCAGGCGCTGCGCTCATGCCTGGAGGGTTTTTCGCCGCCGCATCAGGAACTGCTGCTGGCCCTCTACTCAGGGGAAGGCCGCGTGACGATGCTGGCGGAGCAGGCGGGCAAGTCGGCCAACGCACTCTACAAGCTGCTGGGGCGGCTGCGGGAGAAACTGGCGGCGTGTATTGAAACCCGTCTGCAAAAGGAGGCTCTTTGAGATGAACCCGAACGAACTCATCCAACGCTATCTGCACGGCGAGGCGACTGATGCCGAGGTCGCGGAGCTGGATCGTCTGCTGGCGAGTGATCGGGCTCTGCGGCGGAAGCTGATCGTCGAGATTGGCATTGATGCTGGCCTGTGCGAGATCGCGCGGGAGCGGGCATCGCAGCCGTCGGTGGTGGCTCCACGTCGCTCCATCTGGCTCTCCTGGCGTCCGCTCACCGCAGCGGCGGCGTGTGCGGCTTTACTCGTTGGTGGAGGCTTGTGGTGGCAGACGACGCAACGTGTGCTCGCCACGGTGGTGAATGATGCGGGGGTGGAGGAACTCTCGAATGGCGCGATGCTGAAGGGAGAGACGCACTCGCTCAAAGGCGGGAGTGTGGAACTGATCACGTCTCGTGGTGCACGCATCGTCATCGAGGCTCCGGCGGTGTTTCGGTTCGAGTCGGCGCAGCGGCTGCGCATGATGAGTGGTCGTCTCTCGGCGGAGGTGCCGCCTGCGGCGAAGGGGTTCACGGTGGTCACGCCATCGGGCGATGCGGTGGATTTGGGCACGCGATTTGGCGTGGACGTCCCTGTGAGCGGTGCGGCAGAGATTCATGTGTTTCAGGGCGAGGTCATCGCGAAAGCCTTGGGCAACACGAACAAGCAAAGCCTCCGTGGTGGTAATGCGGTGACGATGGATGGCGGCGTGAGCATGGCGCGCGAGTTGCGCTCATCGGCCTTCATCCAGGCCGATGAGATGAACGGACTGAGCGCAGGGTTGGCTGCGGGTCAGCGGGCGCGTTCGGAAGTGGCGCTCGCGGCGATGCGGAATGATCCCGCTCTTATCGCGCTGCTAGACTTTGAATCCGGCGAGGCGCACGCCGGTGTCTTCCGCACAGTGCAGGGACGCTGGCCGGGATCTCACGCGGCGGAGTTTGTGAAGGTGGGCGATCACTTGAAACTGGATGTGGGGGGCGGACGCGCCTGGCCACAACTCACGCTCGCGGCCTGGGTGAGGCTGGACCGCGTGGGCGGGGAGCGTTTGCAATCTCTGCTGCACACGGATGGATGGAAACGAAATGAGCCTGGGATGATTCACTGGCAGGTGAGCAAGCTGGGGACGATGTGGTTGATGATCTTTCCCGGGCTCAAAGGCAACGTCACCGAAGCGGCGACTCCCGCGCTCCCGGACCAAGGTCGGTGGACTCATCTGGTGTCGGTATTCGATGCTGAGAAGCGCTCGGTGCGGCATTATCTAAATGGCGTGTTCGGGATCGAAGTGCCGCAGCCGGAAGCGCAGCCGGCGCTGCTCGGTCCTGCGCAAATCGGCAACTGGGATCAGTATGATCGCAAACTGAGCGGCCGCATCGACGAGATGCTGTTGCTCGGTCGTGCGATGAGCGATGCGGACGTGCGTGCGCTTTTCGAAGCCGGAAATCCTTACCGTTGAAGTCTGACAACTTACCCAATGAAGCTCACATTACCTCTCATCTATGTCGTTGTTTTGACCCTTGGTCACTGTCCGCATGCTCTCGCCGCTTTCACTGACGTCGCGGCAGAAGCGCGGAAGATCGATGCACTGCTGGCTGCGGATTGGCAGAAGCATCAGCTTCAAGGCAATCCGGTGGCTGATGATGCCACCTTCCTGCGCCGCATTCATCTCGACGTTGTCGGGCGCATTCCCACGGCACGCGAGGCGGAGGATTTCCTCTCATCACAGGACGCGGAGAAGCGGGCAAAGGTCATCGACCGGCTTCTCGCCTCGGAGGGCTATGTGCAGCACTTCTACAACTATTGGTCCGACGTGCTGCGTGTGCAGTCGAAGGGCACGATGATCAAGGCCACCACCGCCGATGCCTACATGAGCTGGGTGAAGGATGTGCTGCGAAAAACATGCCCTACGACCAGATGGTGCGAGCGCTCCTCGGTGCGCAGGGGAAGGCATGGGACAATGGGGCCATCGGCTACTACATGCGCGATATTGGAATGCCGCTGGATAACATGGCGATCACCTCGCGCATCTTTCTCGGCACACGCATCGAGTGCGCTCAGTGCCACGATCATCCCTTTGATAAATGGAGCCAGAAGCAGTTCTACGAGATGGCGGCGCACACCTTTGCCATCAAGACGGATGATATCTTTGGCCAGCCTGGGGCCACCTTCGGTAGTGAAGCAGGCGAGGCGGACCGGCAGTTCATGCAGGGTCGGGAGAAGGCGATCCGCGATTCATTTCGTGAGCCTGCGCGTCCCATCAGGACGGAAGGCATGAGTGACGCCAAGTTTGCCGAACAGGAAAGGGCACACGCGACAAAGGTGAAGGACCTGCAAGCGCAGCAGGAGCAGGCGATGGCCGTGCTCCGCAGGGCAAAGGTGAGTCATGCGGAAGTCTTCGACGCCATCAACATCATGTTCGGGGTGCGCACCACAGCCCTGAGCATGAGCAAGAATCAACTCACGCTGCCTCATGATTACCAATACAGCGACGCCAAGCCACTCTCGGTCGTGGAGGCTGCCACGATGATGGGCCAGCCCTGTGTCGCTCGGCCCGGCGAGACGATGCCGCAGGCTTTCGCGCGCTGGACGGCCACCCCGGAGAACCCTCGCTTCACCACGGTGATCGTGAACCGGATGTGGAAGAAGGCATTCGGCCTCGCCCTCATGGAGCCGCTCGATAACCTCAGCGACAAGTCGGTGCCCATGGTCCCGGAGTTGCAGTCCCATCTTGAAAAAGTGATGGTCGGCGTCGGCTACGATCTGAAAGCGTTTCTGCGCATCGTTTTCAATACACAGGCCTATCAGCGACAGGCCACGGCAAGCGCGGTCGCGTCGGGTGCGGAGTATCACTTCACCGGCCCGTTGCTGCGCCGGATGAGCGCCGAGCAGATTTGGGATTCCTTTGTCACTCTGATCAATCCGAACCCGGAACTCTCCACTTCACTCGCACGCACCGCGCACGAGCAGGGCATTCTCCAGCCTCGTCGCCGAGCCGAGGCACTCGAATGTCTCACGACGGAGGAATTGCTCAGAGGCATTCAGGCTGCCGCCGAGGCACAGAGCAAAGCCCGTGACGCCAGTAAGGAACTCAGCGACCGCTACACCGCAGCGCTCAGCAAAGCGAAGTCGGCACAGGACAAGGCGGACCTTCTCGAAGGCTCCGCGCACGATGCAGCCCAGACGGTGGCGGATGAACTCAAGTCCGAGGCCGCGCGGCTCGGGCAGGATCTCTTCCGCATCAGCCACGAGTCGAGCATCGCACTCTACAGTCAAATCCTCGTCCCTGGACTCAAGAAGCTGTATGCCAAAACAACCGGCACGACGTGGCAGGCACCCGCACCCCCAGCCGCGAGAACCGATCTGCCCACCGTGCTGCAAAGCACCGACGCACAGATCGCACTTGATGAAATCACACGTCGCAATGGCACACCGCCGTGTTTCCGGCCCTACTATGATCCGGCTACCACCGTGCGCATTCTCATTCCCGGATTCGATCTGGAGACAATGACGCCTGAGGGAAAGAAAGCAGCGCAGGACAAAGAAGACGCCATCTACCACGACGAAGCCCGCGCGCTCAGCATCCCCAAGGACGAATGGACAAACTACACCGTCGCCCGCCGCCAAAACACTCGCGAATGGGTTCGCGCCGCTGAGTTGACGAGCCCCGCGCCACGCGGTCACTACCTCCGCGAGTTCGGGCAGAGCGACCGCGATTTCGTGGAGAATGCCAATCTCAGAGCCAGTGTGCCGCAGGTGCTCGTGATGATGAACAGCGCTCTCGTGCCGAAGCTCACAGAGCCGCATTCGCCGCTCATGCATGCGGTGAAAAAACTCACCGCTGCGGATGCGCAAGTTCACGCCATCTATCTCGCCCTGCTCTCACGCCCACCCACCGAGAAGGAAAGGCTCCTTTGGAACGAAGCCAGCACCACCGGCCATGGCAGTCCCGAGGACATCATCTACAGCCTCGTGAACACGCGGCAGTTCATCTTCATCCAGTAACCCACTCCATCCATGAAATCACAGCTCATCCAGGCCGACGAACTCACCCGCCGCCGGTTCATCGCCCGCACCGCCAGCGCCTTGCTCGGTGTGGGACTGCTGCCCGAAGTCTGGTCTGCTGAAACACCCGCCGCGAAGACCGACGACCTTCAACGCCCCGCGACGGCCAAGAACGTCATCTACCTCTACATGGCCGGCGGCCAAAGCCAGCTCGACACCTGGGACCCCAAGGACATCACCAAGGTTGCAGGAGCGACCAAACCCATCCCCACCAGCGCCGATGGCCTGCGCGTCTCGCAATACCTCTCGCGCACGGCGAAGCAGATGCACCATGGCACCGTCATTCGCTCGCTCACCAGCACGCAGGGCGCACACGAGCAGGGCGTTTACTACATGCACACCAGCTACAAACTGGTCGGCACCATCCGTCATCCTTCCATGGGCGCGTGGCTCAGCTTTCTGCAAAACGGCGGCAACCCCACACTGCCAAAGTCTGTCTTTATCGGCGAAGCCAGCCAGCATCCTGGCGGCGGCTTCTTCCCCTCGGTGCACACGCCCCTGTTCGTCAACAACCCCGCCAACGGCATCAAAAACGTCCGCCTTCCCGCCGGCCTTAGCGACGAGCGATTCGCCGCACGTCTCAGCATGTCCGCGAAACTGGATGCCGACTTCATCACCGCCTTCCCACAGTCTGAAGTAAAAGCCTACGGCGACATGTATGACCAGGCCGTCACCATGATGAAGAGCGCCGACCTGAAAGCCTTCGACCTCACGCAGGAATCCACCGTCACGCGCAAAACCTACGGTGACGACGCCTTTGGCCAGGGCTGCCTGCTCGCCCGCCGCCTCGTCGAAAACGGCGTGCGCTTCGTCGAAGTGCAGCTCGGCAACTGGGACACTCACGCCAGCAACTGGGTTGCCACGCCGAAACTCTGCGACATTCTCGACCAAGCACTCGCCGCGCTCCTCGCCGACCTCCACCAACGCGGCCTGTTGCGGGACACCCTCGTGGTCCTCGCCACCGAGTTCGGACGCACCCCCGATATCAACGTCAACGAAGGCCGCGACCATTATCCGCAAGCCTTCTCCGGCGCGCTTTGGGGAGGCGGCGTCAAGCAAGGCTACATCTACGGCCAGACCGACGAGGAAGGCCGCGCCGTCGAAGAGAAAAAAATCACCATCCCCGACTTCAACGCCACCATCGCCACCGCCCTCGGCCTGCCGTTGAAACAAATCATTCACTCCCCTGACAACCGCCCTTTCACCGTCGCCGACAAAGGCAAGCCAGCGCTGGACGTATTTGCGTGATACGCAAAGGGACGAGGCAAAATACGCTTGGGGATGACCAACGATGCCCACCGCGCCGGACAACCACGACGCCCACGACTACGCTGAGCGCATCCGTGCGCGGCTGCCGAGGCGTTTGCAAGAGCTGACAGAACGCTGTGGGCTGAGCAAGAATGGTCTTGCTCGTGCGAGCGGTCTCAGTCGGGAATACATTGCCAAGCTGGAACGCGGCGCGGCCAATCTCACGCTGTCTGTGAAAGCTCAACTTAGCCACGGCATGGGCATGTCTTTGACGCCGAAGAATAGGTGCGAGAGGAATGAATGGAGTTATTCTCCTGCGCCCATTCATTTGTCTCAAAAACCGTCTCAACCATGAAACATCTCATCCTCTCCCTGCTCCTGCTCGCCAGCATCGCCCACAGTCATGAACCCGCATCACCCGCGCCCAAGGGCACCGGACTCAAAGTGCTCGTTTATTCCAACACCGGCTACTATCGACATCCTGACACACCAAAGATCAATCGCTGGCTCGTCCTGCTCGGTCACGAAAACGGTTTCGAGGTGGACGTGACAGAGCATTGGAAAGACATGCGCGCCGAGGAACTGAGTCGCTACGATGTGCTCGTGCTTAACAACGCCAACGAACTCGACAAGGTGCTGCCCGAGGAGCAGCGCAAGTCGGTGGAGGAATGGTTCACGAAGGGCGGGAAAGGCATCGTGGGCCTGCACGCCGCACTGGTGCATCAGACGAAGTGGACGTGGCTGAATGCGCTCGGTGGTTGCGACTTCAATAGCGATTCCGACTTTAGCAAAGCCAAAGTCACCATTGATCCCGCTGCGAAAGATCATCCATCCGTCAAAGGTCAGCCTGCGGAGTTCTGGATCGAAGCCGACTGGACCAATCACGACCACCCCGTCACCGGCCAGCCCGGCTTTAACGTTCTCATGCGCGTGGACGAAACGACCTACACGCCTGTGCGTGAGTATTTCCAAACCCGCAACGGCAAGCCCATGGGCGCGGACCATCCCATCGCCTGGACGCACGAACCCGCGACCGGCGGTCGCTTCTTCTACACCGAGTTCGGCCACGACCTCCGCTCCCTGAGCACGCCGTTCGCACGGCAGCATGTGCTGGAAGCCATCAAGTGGGCTGCAAAGATGACGGTGGAGGCTCCGAAGGGAAACTAGGCATAGCGAACGCAACACACAGCGAGATTCTCGTGTCGAGAATCGGGAGCGTTTCTCGTAGTCTCAGCAACAACTCGGTTACGAACTGATGTTCCGACTTCCATTCTTCATCTCTGCGGTCCTCCTCGCTCTGCGGTGCAGCCTTCCCGCTGAGCCTGCGATGTTCTTCGAGCAGCATTGCACCGAATGTCACGATGCCGACACGAAGAAGGGGGGGCTTGATTTGACTTCGCTCGCACTCCAGCTCGACGAACGCGCGAATTTCGAGATGTGGGTGAAGGTGCATGACGCCATCGCGAACGGCGAGATGCCGCCGAAAAAGAAGGCGCGGCCGCCGATGCCGGAGACGAAGGCGCTGCTCGCCGATTTGGATGCGAAGCTGATCGCGGCGGATGAGGCGCGCATCGCGAAGGATGGCGGGCGCGCGGTGTTTCGGCGGCTCACGCGCGTCGAGTATGAAAATGCGCTGCGCGATTTGCTCGCGCTGCCGCATTTGGAAATCAAAGAGCTGCTGCCGGCGGATGGTTCGCGGCATGGCTTTGATAAGGTGGGCGATGCACTCGATCTCTCGCATGTGCAGCTCGCGAAGTATCTGGAGGCGGCGGACCGTGTGCTGGATGCGGCGATTGCCACGCGCGTGACGCCGCCGCCGGTGGTGAAGCGACGGCTGTATCCGACGGATTCGTTCAAGTGGCACGCGAACCTCAAGCTCGGCAGCTCGGTGCTCTTGAAGGACGGGCAGCCCGATCCGCTGTGGCCCCTCGCGACGGTGAAGCACGACGCGGGCGATGACATCAAGACGCCGGACTTTTTCAAACTGAAGCAATCCGTCGCACTGCTCACGCCGAACCTCGAAGGCTGGCTCAAGAGTATGACCTTCGCGCCGATGTTCGCGGGCAAGTATCGGCTGCGGCTCTCGACGTGGAGCGCGCATTGGAACGCGGGCAAGCTGGAGCCCGCGCCTGTGCCGCAGACGGTGCGGCTGTATGTGCATCCGCGCACGCTCGGCTACTTCGAAGCGCCATCGCTCACGCCGAAGGTCCACGAACTCACGCCGTGGCTGGAGATGGGCGACGAGGTCATCTTTGATCCCGCGTCGTTCTTTTGGACGGGCTTGCAGATTCACCAGCACAAGGGCGGCGGCGGATTGCATGTCGGGCCGGCGATTGTGTGCGACTGGCTCGAAGTGGAAGGCCCACTCTACGAGCAATGGCCGCCGGAGAGTCATCGCCGGGTGTTCGGTGATTTGCCGCTGAAGCCCTTCGATGCCGCGAGCGGACTCACGCCGCCATCGCACGCGCAGCCCGTGCAGAAGGTCGGCTACGGCTGGCCGAAGCCGTGGGAAGTTCCACCGGGTGACTCAAAGCCGCAGCCGCTCGTCACCGTCGCCAGCGCTGCGCCGCTCGATGATGCCAAGCGTTTGCTCGCGAGTTTTCTCCCGCGCGCGTTTCGTCGCGATGTGAGCGACGCCGAGGTGATGAAGTATGTCGGCCTCGTGCAACAGCGTTTGGAAAAGAAAGACTGCCTCGAACTCGCCATGCGCCACGCCTACAAGGCCGCGCTGACTTCCACGCAGTTTCTCTTCCGCAAGGAAACGCCCGGCCAGCTCGACGACCTCGCGCTCGCCACACGCCTCGCCTTCTGGCTCTGGAACTCACCGCCCGACGACGCGCTGCTCGTGCTTGCGAAACAAAGCAAACTCCACGAGCCCGCGACACTCCGCGCGCAAGTCGAGCGCCTGCTCGCCGACGCGCGCAGCGAGCGCTTCATCACCGACTTCCTCGACCAGTGGCTCAAGCTCCGCGACATCGACGCGACTGATCCCGACCGCGCGCTCTACCCCGAGTTCCATCTCTACCTGAAGGAGTCCATGCTCGCCGAGTCGCGCGCCTTTTTCCGCGAACTCCTCGCCAAAGACCTGCCCGCGTCGAACATCGTCGCGTCTGATTTTGCCATGCTCAATCAACGCCTCGCGGAGCACTACGGCATCGCGGGCGTCACCGGCCCCGACATCCGTCGCGTGTCGCTCCCGCCCGGCAGTCATCGCGGCGGCTTCCTCACGCAGGGCGCGGTTTTGAAAGTCACCGCCAACGGCACCGTGTCATCGCCCGTCGTGCGCGGCGTCTTCGTCACCGAACGCATCCTCGGCCAACCCGTGCCACCGCCACCGCCCGGCGTGCCGGCGATCGATCCCGACACGCGTGGCGCGACCACCATCCGGGAGCAACTCGCCAAGCATCGCGCCGATGCGAGTTGCGCCGCGTGCCATCGCAAGATGGACCCGCCCGGCCTCGCGCTGGAGAGCTACGACGTCGTCGGCGGCTGGCGCGCGCAGTATCGTTCGTTGGAAAAGGGCACGCCCATCGCGCTGAAGTTCCCCGACGGCACCGGCGTCCGCTACAAGGCTGGCCCTGCAGTCGATGCGAGTGGCGAGACCGCGCAATCCGAACCCTTCCAGAACCTCGCCGACTTCCAACGCCTCGTGCTCGCCAAGCCCGAACTCATTGCCCGCGCCTTCGTCACGCAAATGCTAACCTATGCCACCGGTGCTGAGCCCAGCTACGCCGACCGCCGCGAAATCGAACGCATCCTCGCGGAGACAAAGACAGGGAAGTTTGGCGTGCGTTCGTTGATTCACGCGATGGCAGAGAGCCGCTTGTTCCAAAACAAATAGAGTCATGAAAACCTCCATCACCCGCCGCCATTTCCTCCGCGCCACCGGGGCCACGCTGGCGCTGCCTTTTCTCGAATCGCTCGCGCGCGCCGCCGCGCCGATGCCGCCGAGGCGCATGCTCGCCATCATGACGAACATGGGCGTGATGCCGCGTTACTTTTTTCCCGAGAAGGCGGGGCGCGATTACGGGAGCACGCCGTATCTCGATTTGATCAAAGCGCACCGCGAGCGCTTCACGGTCTTCAGCGGCGTGTCGCATCCGGGCGTGGATGGGAACCATTCTTCCGAGCGCAGTTTCCTGAGCTGCGCGCCGCATCCGGGCGCGAGCAATTTCAAGAACAGCATCTCGCTCGACCAGTTCGCCGCCGAACAGATCGGCGCGCAGACGCGCTTTGGCTCACTCGTTCTCAGCGTGGGCAAGGATCACATGGGCACGCCGTCCACGACGCGCGATGGCGTGCAGCTTCCGGCGGAGCGCAATCCGTCGGCGCTGTATCGCCGGCTTTTCGTGCAGGGCACGCCGCAGGAGATCGAGCGCAGCATCGATGACCTGCGCAAAGGCGGCAGCATCCTCGACTTCGTGCGCGATGAGGCGCGGAGTTTGGAGAAAGGATTGCCCGCGCGCGACAAGGAGCGGCTCTATCAATATTTCACTTCGGTGCGCGAACTCGAGCAGCGCCTGCAACACGCCGAATCGTGGGAGCGCAAACCAAAGCCCATCGTGCAGGCACCGATGCCGAAGGACATCCCGAGCGACACCGAAGTCGAGGCGCAGACGAACCTCATGTATGACACCATGCGCCTCTCGCTGGAGACCGACAGCACGCGCATCGTCACCATTTACCTCGGCCCGCTGCTCATCACGCCGAACATTCCCGGCGTGAAAAACCAGACGCACGCGCTCACGCATCACGGCAACGACGAGGCGAAGATCGCCGAGCTGAAGAAGATCGAGGAAGCGCAATTCCGCAGCCTCGCGCGCCTGCTCGATGGACTCACGAGCGTGAAGGAAGCCAACGGCACGCTGCTCGACCACACGATGCTCCTCTACGGCTCGAACCTCTCCAACGCGAACTCCCACGACACGACGAATCTCCCGCTCATCTTCGCCGGCGGCGGCTTCAAGCACGGCCAGCATCTCGCCTTCGACAAGAAGAACAACAAGCCGCTGGCGAATCTCTTCGTCACCATGCTGCAGCGCATGGGCATCGAGGCGGACAAGTTCGCGAGCAGCACGGGGACGATGACGGGCGTGGAGGCGTGATCCTGCTGCGTGCATCGACACGGAGCCCATCCTTATGAAGCTGCTTGAGGTTGCGACTTGCGAAGAATGGCGCGAACGCACCACCCATGAATAGCACTGTGCAGATGCCCTTTAATCCAGACGACCTTCCGTTCCTTCACGGCGGTCCGTTGGGGTGTGCACGGTTCAAGTCGGTGCCGGAGGATTTTGTGGTCGAGGAGGTACTTGGTTTTGAGCCTTCGGGCGAGGGCGAGCACTGCCTCGTCTGGGCGGAAAAACGCGATCTCGATAGCAACACTGCTGCTGTGCGGTTGGCGACCGCAGTGGGCATTCGAAATCGTTTGGTAAGCCATTGTGGTCTCAAAGATCGTCACGCCGTCACACGGCAATGGTTCAGCCTGCATATGCCAGGTCAGCCTTCGCCCGAGCCAGCGGCGCTGGAATCCCAAGGCCTACGCGTGCTCCGCATCACGCGAAACTTGCGTAAGCTGCGCCGCGGCATTCACCTCGGCAATCGCTTCACCATTCGCCTGCGCGAACCTGATTTTTCTACTGAACACGCCGCCGAGCGTTGGCAGCGCATTGTCGAGTGTGGTGCGCCGAATTACTTCGGCACTCAGCGTTTTGGCAACGAAGGCCGCAATGTCGAAAAGGCGATGGCCATGTTTCGTGGTGAATATCGTACAGCAGATCGTTTGCTGCGCGGTATTTTGCTCTCAGCGGCACGGAGTCATCTTTTTAATGCCGTCGTGGCCTCGCGCATGGCTGCAGGCACGTGGGATCGGGCCTTGAGTGGCGAGGTTTATGGCTTCGCCGATAATGGCACGATCTTGTTGCCCGAAAAACATCGAGGGGATGAGGCGGAGCGCTTCGCCCAAGGTGTACTAGAACTTACTGCTCCCCTGTGGGGAACGGGCGAGTTACAAAGCAGCAGTGAAGTGTGTGAAATGGAGTCAGGCATCGTGAAAAACTTTTCGGAACTCACCGCAGGCTTGGAATCTGCTGGTTTACGGCAAGAACGGCGCGTGCTTAGACTGCGCCCCACTGCGCCGAACTTTGTAGTACTCGAGAATGGCGATTTAGAGCTGAGCTTTGATCTTCCTAAAGGCACCTACGCTACCACCTTGTTGAGAGAGTTGATCGCATCATAGGCGCGACTTTTTTCAGATGAAGCTCAAGGCGCCGTTTGACTGCACTATGGTTTGCTATGGGAAGATGTGTATTTCGGCCTGCGATCCGTGTTAGTTGATGGGTTGAAACTTCAATGCACAGGGACGAAGAAGATGGCGGTTTACGCACGTTAACTGCCGTCTATCCCATGTCCGAAGTCTTCAACTCCAACTACCCTTCCATCGAGCACCTTCGTGAACGCGCCAGGAAACGCGTACCGCGCTTTGCCTTCGAGTATCTGGAAGGAGGGTGCTTTTCCAATATCAACCTGCAACGCAACACGGACGAGATCCGGCAGGTGCAGCTGCGTCCGTGGTATCTACGGGATTATCCAGGATCAAATCTGCAGACCGAGCTTTTTGGCACCACTTACGACGCGCCGTTCGGCGTCTCACCCATCGGGCTGCAAGGACTCATCTGGCCGCGCGCAACGGAGATTCTCGCGAAGGCCGCGCACCAGCATAACCTGCCTTTCACTCTCAGCACCGTCGCGACGGCCAATATCGAAACCGTGGCCGAACTCACCGAAGGGAAGGCTTGGTTTCAGCTCTACCACCCGACGGAAGATGCGTTACGCGACAAACTCCTCGATCGTGCGCGTGATGCCGGATTTCCCGTGCTCGTCATTCTCGCGGACACGCCGACCTTTGCCTACCGGCCCAAGGAAATTCGCAATGGCCTATCGATTCCGCCGCGCATGACGCTGCGCAACATCCTGCAGATGATGATGCATCCCACGTGGTCATTTGGGCAACTCGCGGCAGGTGCGCCGGAGTTCAAAACGATGAAACCCTACCTGCCAAAGGGGCTGAGCATGAAGCACCTCGGCCTGTTCATGAACAGAACGTTCTCCGGTCGCCTGAACCCGGCTAAAATCATGGCCCTTCGTGAGCGGTGGAAGGGCAAACTCGTCGTCAAAGGTGTCGTTACCGAGGAAGATGCGGAAAGGGCGCTCGGACTCGGCGTAGATGGGTTCATCGTGTCGAATCACGGCGGACGTCAGCTCGATGCCGGACAGTCCACGATCAAACCGCTCACCGAGCTGGCGAAAAAGTTCGGCCACCGCACCACGGTGATGATCGACAGCGGCGTCCGCTCCGGGTCCGATGTCGCGTGCGCTCTCGCCAGCGGTGCCAAGTTCGCCTTCATGGGCCGCTCCTTCATGTATGGCGTCGCCGCACTCGGCAAAGATGGTGGTGATCACACGATGACGATGCTCAAACGTCAGCTCAAGCAGGTGATGGAACAGGTGGGATGCGAACGCGTGGAAGATCTGCCGAAGCATCTTGTTTCTGAGTAGGGCATGTGATGGAACGATAAGCGCTCACCGAAGCAGGAACCTGGGGCGATTTGTCTCGCTATCGGTCTGGCGCTCTCGCTTATGGTCGTATGACCGATCTCCTCAATGCCATGAACCTGCGTGGCTGGGCGTCGATGCCGGGATTTATGGTCGCTGCGGCTTCCCGGCGCTTGCGGCAGGAGTGCGCGGATGCCTGCGAGCAAGGCGAGTTCAAGCCTGCTGGAGTGGGACGCGGCATCAACCTGCAAGTGCGCGAGGACATCCGCAGCGATCAGCTGATGTGGCTGCGACCTGACGCCGCCTCGGTGGAGCAGGTGATCTATCTGGCGAAGCTGGAACTCCTGCGACTGGCCTTGAACGAACGGTTCTTTCTCGGGCTGTTCGAGTTCGAGGGCCACTTTGCGATTTACACTGAAGGCGCGTTCTACAAAGCGCATCTGGATCGTCATGCAGGCACGAGTGAGCGGATCGTGACGACGATTCTTTACCTGAATCCCGACTGGCAGCCCGGTAATGGTGGCGAACTGAAGCTTTGGACAAAAGCTGGTGACAAGGTCGGTGAGTTCGTCTTGATCGAGCCAAGAATGGGCACCCTGGTGTGTTTTATGTCTGGTGACTTTTGGCATGAGGTGCTACCGGCCAAGAAAACGCGAATGAGCATCACCGGCTGGTTCCGCCAGCGCGAGTGACCCAACGATCAGCCAATGAGATCAAAAACTCCAAATGATGCTGGCACATGGAAGTCGGGGCGTTCTGTCTGTGGATTCACCCAGGGCATCCAGCCAGAGTGGATGCTGCCATCAGGCTTATGCGAGAACTCAGCGCGATAAACTCCAGCTAGAAACTCGCGTGAATGGGGCTTGAGGACATTCAGCTCAAGAAGCGTGGCGAGTGGAACGCTACCGGTGACCGTGTAGCGATTGCCATTGATGCCCGCATCGATTAGGAGCCCCTTACAGCTCCAGTCCCATTGGATCTCACGATAAAAGGCAGCCTCATAAGCCAATGCGTCACCACGGGGAGTCATCTCGAGGCAAAAATAGGGTTTGAGGGTCAAATCGGGCGCAAAAAAGATTTCCACGCGGTCAGAACCCAGCGCGCGTTCTTTGACGCTCTGCCCGTCTGCAAGCACCAGATCATCATCCACGCAATCGAAGCGGTAATGAAGATTTTCAGCATCCCAAAGAGCACGAAACTCCGTTAACGGAGCCGCACGATTTTCCCATGGGAAGGTGAAATCCGTCAGCACATCGGCCGTGGACCAGATGGGAGTCGATTCGGTGCTTGGGTGGACTTGATAGCGTTTCATGGAGAAATGACTGGAGAGCGACGTGCGGATTTCAAAGACTCTCGGCAACGGTGCCGAAAGTGACGCCAGCTCATAAAAATCTTTCTTTGACTTCGTTCCTCTATGCAGACTCATGATGAAACCAATTTGGATAATCTTGCTGATGGTGATGCCGCTGATGGCGGAGGATTTGACTGTGGAGGCGAAGCGGCTGCATCTCGGCAAGGCCGGGCAGTTTGAATGGGAGTCGTTCAAGGACCGTGCGGTGGATGCGGAGCGATTTGAGCGACGGTTTGAGGCGAAAGCGAACGCGGAGGAGCACACACTGCGGATCTGGCAGAGAGATGTGAAGCTGACATGGCCGGTGCTGCTGAACGGACGCAAGCTGGGAACACTGGTGACGGCCGAAACGGCACTGGAGAGCCTGCTGGCGATCCCGGCAGGCGCTTTGCGTGATGGTGAGAATGTTTTGACGATGGAGCCGCCGACCAACCTGGATGACATCGAGGTGGGGCCGGTTTTAATCGCGGCGAAGTCGATGAAGGAGGTGATGATTGGTGCGAGAATCGAGGTGACGGTGACCGATGAAGTGACGGGCGAGGGCTTGCCATGCAGGCTGACTTTGACTCGAAAAGACGGTGCCTTGCAGCCGCTGCGCGCTGAACCATCGGGCGATGTGGCCGTGCGGATCGGTGTGGTTTACACGCGGAATGGCAAGGCGCAGCTTTCACTGCCACCGGGTGAGTATGTGCTGCATGCGGGGCGCGGGATGGAGTGGAGCGTCGAGAAGACGGCCCTTTCATTGAGCGCAGGTGATGTGAAGCCACTGACGCTGAAACTGCGGCGCGAGGTGCTAACTGAGGGCTGGATCGCGGTGGACAGCCACATCCACACGCTGACGTACAGCGGACATGGCGATGCGAAGATCGAGGAGCGCATGCTGACGATCGCGGGCGAAGGGATTGAGCTCGCGGTGGCGACGGATCACAATCATCACACGGATTATGCGCCCAGTGCGGCGAGCATGGGTGTGGCAGAGCGATTCACGTCGGTGATCGGCAATGAGGTGACGACGAAGCACGGCCACTTCAATGCGTTCCCGATTCAAGCCGGTGCACCGGTGGTCAATCATCAGCAGGAGGACTGGGCAAAGCTGCTGCCGGAGATTCGTGCGACGCCGGGTGTGAAGGTGATCACGCTGAATCATCCGCGTGACCTGCACGGCGGCTTTGTGCCACTGGGTGGGGTGCATTTCAATCCGAAGACGGGCAAGCATCGCCATTCGGATGCGCTGGATATTGATGCGATGGAGGTGATCACCTCCGGCGCGATGCAGTCGGACATTCATCTGCTGTATCGGGACTGGTTTGCGCTCCTGAATCGCGGGCATCGTATCGCGGCGATTGCGTCGAGCGACACGCATGATGTGAACCGCTTCATTCTCGGCCAGGGCCGCACCTATGTGGCGGCGCGGGATGCTGATCCGGCGAAACTCGATCAGGATGAAGTGTGGCGCAGCTATCAGGAGGGTCGGCTGTTGGTGAGCTTGGGGCTGCTGGCACAGGTGAAGGTGAACGGGAAATTTGGCGTGGGTGATCTGGCCACGGGGATCGGCGAGAGCGTGGAAGTAGAGGCGACGGTGTGTGGACCGGCGTGGGCGCAGGCGGACCGCGTGGAACTCTATGCGAACGGGATCTTGATCCGTGAGCAGAAGATCGAGGATGATCATCGGGCAGGTGAAAAGGCGCGCGTGACATGGAAGATCGCGAAACCGACGCATGACGTGCATCTGGTCGTGATCGCGACCGGGCCAGGTGTGAAGGAACCGTTCTGGGAGATTCCGCGGCCGTATCAGCCGAGCAGCAAAACATTCGTGTCGCGCGTGATTGGCTCGACGAATCCAGTGTGGGTGGACGCTGATGGCGACGGGCGGTTTGAGTCAGCGTTTGGCATCGCGCAGCGACTGATCAAGGAAGCTGGCGGGGATGAAGCCAAACTGCGTGAGTCTCTGAAACGCTGTGATGAGGCGGTGGCGCTGCAGGTGGAGTCGCTGATGCCTCCGAGATAGCTCTTTATGGCCATGCAATAGAGTGGTATTCCATGACGATAGATCACCATGGACACCTCTTTCTCTGCCAACGACCTGAAACGCCGTCATTTTCTCCGCGCTGCTTTTTCGGGCGCTCTCGTCACTCCGGGCGTGCTGAATGCTGAGCAGGTGGAAAAGGCCGTAGCGGGTCACTTTCAAGAAGAAGCACGCGATTTGCCGCTGGTGGAAGATGCAGACGTGATCGTATGCGGCGCGGGACCTGCGGGCATCGCCGCGGCAATCACAGCGGCACGTGCAGGAGCGAAGGTGCGCGTGTTTGAGTGGCGTGGGTGCCTTGGCGGTGTGTGGACGGCGGGCTTGCTGGGTTACCTTCTCGATTTCAACAAGCCGGGCTTCAATCAGGAATTAATGAAGCGACTCGATGAACGCGACATGCGTCGGGGCACAAGTTTGACGAACCTCTGCTATGAACCGGAGGGCATGAAGGTGCTGCTGGAGGAGATGTTTGTGGAAGCGGGCGTGAAGTTTCAGCTCCACACGCGGGTGAGCGCCGCGTATCGTGAAGGCAAACGCCTCACCACCATCGTCACCGAGTCCAAAAGTGGCCGACAGGCGTGGAGAGCACCTGTTTTCATCGACACGACGGGCGATGGAGATCTCGGGGCACTCGCGGGATGCAGCTTTGAATTCGGCGAGGCGGAGGCGTGCCCCTGCCAGCCGATGTCGCTCAATGCACTGCTGGTTTGCCAAGACTCGACAAAGCTCGCAGCCTTCATTCATGGTTCCGACCCGACCAAGGCCGATGGCGTTGCCAAGGATACGCTCAAAGCTGAGATCGAACGCACCGGGCACTTCCCTTCCTATTCAAAGCCGACGCTGTTTCAGGTGCGGGACAATCTGTTGCTGGTGATGATGAATCATCAATACGGTGTGCCCTGCTTCGATGCCGCGAAGATCACCGAGGCCACCGTGCAGGCCCGTGGAGAGCTGCACAAGATCGTGAACGGCCTGCGTAAGCTTGGTGGACCGTGGGAGGGTCTGCAAATCGCCGCGACAGCGGAGCAGATCGGCGTGCGTGACGGGCGGCGCATCAAAGGCCGCTACATCGTGAACAAGGATGACCTCATCGCTGGTGCCCGCTTTGATGATGCCGTCGTGCGTCCGACTTTCCCCGTGGACATCCACGCGCTGAGCAAAGAGGCCAACAAGTCAGCAGGCTATCACAACGGCGGCGTGAAAATGAAACCGTATGACATCCCATTGCGCGCACTCATCGCCAAAGACGTAGACGGTCTCATGATGGCCGGTCGCAACATCAGCGGCGATTTCATTGCGCATGCGAGTTATCGCGTGACCGGCAACTCTGTGGCGATGGGCGAGGCGGCAGGCGTGACCGCCGCGCTGGCTGCGACGACGAAGCGTCTGCCTCACGACGTGCCGTGGAGCGAAGGCGAGGCGAAGCTGAAGACGATTCGTTTGTAGTTCGGGCTTTAGCCCGTGTTGGGAGCGCTCGAAACGGGCTAAAGCCCGAACTACTAACCTTTCCGCACCCGCTTCGCCTCCTGCTTCACAAACAACGGCTCCAAGGTGTCGCGAATCCATGCGAAGGCGGCTTCGAGGCCTTCGCGCTGGTAGATGACGCCGATTTCGGCTTCAACGGCGGTGGGATTGCCGTGGCAGGAGAGGAATTGATTGCAGGTGAAGCGGGTCTTCATCTCAGCATCGACTTTGCCTTCCTGGCGGAGAATTTTGCTACGGACATAGAGTTCGAGCACGGCATCGCCGATCCAGGCGTTTTCGCGGAGGCGCTGGGTGAGGTCGGGAGCTTTGGGTGATGCCATGAAGACGAACATCCTGCGAGATGATCGCAGCATGTTCAAGCATGGATCATTTTTCGACTAAGGGACTTACAAGGAAGGTGTTCTCGTCGGCGCTGAGTTTTTGGCCGGCAAGTTCGACACAGTAACGTAGAGCTTCGGAGACGGGCACGTTTTTGAGAGAGAGGGTGATCTTGGCGCTGCCGCCGTCGCCTTTGAGGAGGATGTTAATGCCTTTTTTATCAGGATCGAGGTCGCGGGACTTGATGCGGATAAATTCAATTGATTCGGCGAGTGTGGCATCGCGGAATTCGACGCTGGGGATGATGATTTTGTCGGCGCGTGAGGCGTCGGCGGGTTTGGAGTCTGCTGTGGCTTCTATTGGCTTCTTGGCTGCTGGGGCGAGGGTGACTGCGAACGGCTCGACGGTCATCTTGAGATTCGCGAGTTCGGTGATGTAACGCAGTGCCTGACTTAGCGACACGTCTTTGAGGTCGAGGCTGATTTTTGCCGAGTCGGACGCGGCATCTGTTTTGAGGATCATGTTCACTCCTTTCTGGTTTGGGTCCGTCGTGGCAGTGTCTAGATCGGCGCTTTTTTGCCGGAGGAAGACCACGGCCTCCTCAAGTGTGGCGTCGCTGAACCGGATCTGTGGGATCACAATCGTATCCAGCTTCGTCTGAAGCGGGCTTTTCTCAGCCGCAGGTTTGGGATCAACCGGTTTGCCGGTGGTGGGATCGACGAGACGCGCCGTGACGAAGACCATCGTGTGCGTGGTGACGTTTTCCGTCTTTGTGGTGACGCTCCCTGCCGAACGATCTTCGGTGGTTTGCTTCGTGGAGGTGGCAGGAAAGCGAAGGACGACGGTTTGCCCTGAAGTCATGCTGACATTTGCAGTTACTTTGCGCTCCCTGAAAATGGGTTGTTCCACCCCGCTCGCGTGCTTCAGAAAGCCTTCAAATTCCACGATCTGCGGTGATAGATCCAAATCGATCATATTCTCTCCAGTCACTTTGGGAAGCAGCGTAAGCATGGTGCCGAGGTTCTTCGTGGCTGACTTGCCTTCAGCGTCCTTGTAGGCGAACTCGCGACTGATCTCGCTCATGGCCTTCTGGCCGGATCGGGTAATCACTCGCGGCGCGGCGAGCATGTCCACTCCTTTGGCACCTTCGACTTTCTTCAGAAATGCGCTGAATTGAACATCATTGAGCATCCCGCTGACGCTCGATGAAGCAGCAGCGGTATCGAAAGGCGCTAGCAATGCCTCGGCCTCCTCACTGACTTCGATGAATTTGGCTTCAATCAGCACTTGGGGTGCATTGGTGTCCGGCGGGGCGGCCTTGGTGATGCCGAGGAAGGTGAGGAGCACGATGCAGAGACTGAGCGCGGTTTTCATGAGTGGATGCTGCGTGGGTTGAGTGGCGATGGATTGAATGCGAGAACGAAGTGCGTTGCCGCGCTGAAAAATGCCGACGAAGCCGAGGCTAAGGCCACGAGGGCAAAAGGCTGTCTCGACCTTGAGCAAGGCGTGGCCGTATTCGCGGCGGCGGTCGCCGTTGTCGTTTTGCACTACTTGGGCATCGCAGGCGACTTCGCGGTCGAGGCGAACCTTGAAGAATGCGAGCCAGAGCAGGGGATTGAACCAATGCAGCGCCATGAGAATGCAGAGCACGGCATTGAGTGGGAGGTCGTGGCGCTTGAGATGCATCAGTTCGTGTTTGAGCACGAGGCGAGCTTCCGCAGGGGTGAAAACGTCGTCAAAATGCAATGGAAGCAGCAGGGTAGGATGCAGCAGGCCGGTTACGGCGGGGCTATGAATGGCAGAGGCCATCCAAACGCGTGGAAGATGCTGAAGCCTGACCTCGCGGGCGATTTGTGCGAGGGTGGCTGACAGTTCTGCGCTCACGGGATGGCGTGAGTTCTTAAATCGACGCAGCGTGAAGATGAATGATGCGGTGCCCAAAAGAAGCATGCCTGCTGCGCCAATGAACCAACTGATGAAGATGATGTGCTGCCAATCATAGGGCGCAGGCGCAGAGGTTTGAGGGCTGATCTCGAGCGGCAGGCCGCTTGAGACGATCTCGATAGGTGCAGAGCTGATTTGCAGAGGTTGCGGTGCTGTAGATAAGATCGTTTCAACGCTCCAGCGGCTCTGCGGGAAAGCAGGCATGAGCAAAACGACGAGTATAGGCAGCCAGAGCGCGTAACGCATGCGGGCGGTGAGCTGTTTGCTCAAGGCTGCCTGCAGCAGAAAGACCACTACGGTGAGTAGCGAGGCGCGGAGGCTCGTGGCCAGCAACCAATCGAGGATGGGTGTCATCGTATGCATGCTTGGTTAGGAGTTGAGGTTTTGATCGAGGATTTTTTTCAACTCCCGCACTTCTTCGGCGGTGAGCTTCGAGTGTTGTGCGAAATGGACGAGCAGGGGCTTGGCCGCGCCGCCAAACATGCGCTGCATGAAGGACTCGCCCTCAGCGCGGACACAAGCTTCGCGCTTTAGGGCTGGAAGGAAGGTGCGGGTGCCGCTGGCGTTCTCGCCGGTCTTGAGTGCGCCTTTGTCAACCAGACGCGTCAGTAGCGTGCGGACGGTGTTCTCGGCCCAGTTGGTGGTTGGGCGCAGGGTTTTGGTGACTTCGGAGGCTGTCTGCGGAGCGGACTCCCAGAGCGCTTCCATGATGGACCATTCGGATTCGGCGATGTCGGGTGCAGGCATGATTTTTCGAATTACCGGCATTTCACTACATTTGTCGTGTGCAAGCAACTACAATTGTAGTGATAGCGGTGCTTTAGACATCTGCATCACGGCCCGGTTCTTGCTGCCAACGGGGTTGACACCCCCACCCCTCGGCGGTAGGACTGCCGCCCTTAAAAAATCCAAACTACCTCAAATAACATGGTCAAAATCGGCATCAATGGTTTCGGGCGCATCGGTCGCCTCGTCTTTCGCGCAATCTGTGATCAAGGCCTTCTGGGCAAAGAGATCGACGTTGTGGCTGTGAATGACCTCGTGTCAGCAGACAACCTAGCTTACCTCGTCAAATACGACTCCACGCAGGGCAAAGCCCGCGAGAACGTCTCCTCGAAGAAATCCAAGCCCGACCTCGCCGAGGACGATGTGCTTGTCGTCGATGGGCATGAGATCAAGTGCCTCGCCGTGCGCGCAGGTCCTGCCGCCCTTCCTTGGAAGGAACTCGGCGTGGACATCGTCATCGAGTCCACCGGCCTTTTCACTGAGCGCAGCAAGGCGCAGGGCCACATCGACGCTGGCGCGAAGAAGGTCATCATTTCCGCTCCTGGTAAGGAAGAGGACATCACCATCGTCATGGGCGTGAACCATGAGAAGTATGATGCCGCCAATCACCACGTCATTTCCAACGCTTCCTGCACCACCAACTGCTTGGCTCCGGTCGTGCATGTGCTGCTGAAAGAGGGATTCGGCGTAGCTGAAGGTCTCATGACCACCATCCACAGCTACACCGCAACGCAGAAGACCGTGGACGGCCCAAGCGCTAAGGATTGGAAAGGTGGCCGCAGCGCTGCCATCAACATCATTCCTTCCGGCACTGGTGCTGCCAAGGCAGTCGGCCTCGCCATTCCAGAAGTGAAGGGCAAGCTCACCGGCATGTCCTTCCGCGTGCCGACACCGACGGTCTCTGTCGTCGATCTCACCGTGAAGACGGAGAAGGAAACCAGCTACAAGGAAATCAGCGCCGCCATGAAGAAGGCCAGCGAGACCTACATGAAAGGCATCCTCAACTGGACCGCCGACGAAGTGGTCAGCACCGACTTCATCCATGACCAGCACAGCTCCATCTTTGACCACGGCTCAGGTCTTGAACTGAACAGCAAGTTCTTCAAGCTCGTGAGCTGGTACGACAATGAATGGGGTTACTCCAACCGAGTCGTCGATCTCGTGAAATACATTGTGAGCAAAGGCCTGTAATCCGAAACGAACACAGCAACCTTCAAAGCCTTCGACGGGCCGGCTCACACGAGCCGGCCCGTTTTGCGTTCCAGCTCATCCCCCAACTTTCCATGAACCTCTTTTTCAGTTTCCAACCATGTCTTTGTTTTCCCAACTTCATCTCCTGCCACGGCCCTTCTGGGTTCTCGTAGGAGCTACTTTCGTCAATCGGTTCGGCGTGTTCGTCGTGCCGTTTCTGGCGCTGTTCATCACTCGAAATGGCAACACAGCCGCACAGGCAGGTTATGCCGTGGCTGCTTACTCGCTGGGCGGTTTCGTCGCTGCGTGGCTTGGTGGTTGGCTGGCGGATCGCTTGGGTCGAAACGTCACCATGGCTGTTTCGTCGCTCGCAGGCGCTGCATGCATGCTCGCCATGTCGCAGGCTTTCGATTGGCGTGCATTGGCGATTCTCGCTTTCATTACCGGTGCCATCAATGAAGCCGGACATCCAGCCAGTGCAGCGCTGGTGCAAGACATCGTGCCACCAGAGCATCGCGTGATCGCATACGCGGTACAACGTTTCGCGGTGAACCTCGCGTGGTCACTTGGGCCAGCGGCGGCGGGTTTCTTGGCAGAGCACTCGTTTTTCTGGCTCTTCGCTGTTGATGCGGCCACCTCGGTCGTCTTCGGCATTATTGCATGGGTGTTTCTGCCACGTGGAAACCGCACGGCACGTGAGCACGCGGGCTGGGGCCATGCGTGGCTCTCGATTCGGGCTAACAAGCCGTTTCTGGCGCTGTTTGGCGCCTGTGCATGCATGGCCTGGGTTTTCAGGCAGACGAACACGACCTTTCCACTGCATTTCGAGCGCAATGGCTTGCCACTGCATTACTGCGGACTCGTGCTGGCGCTCAACGGCGTGTTGATCTGTCTCATGGAGGTGCCACTGGCCGCAGGCTTACGTCAATGGTCAGTCAAGCAGGTCCTAGCGCTTGGTTACATCTTGATGGGGGCCAGCTTCCTTGTCTTCCTCGTCAGCGGCACACTCGCGGCGTTTGTGGCGATGATGGTGATATTCACTTTTGGTGAGATGGCAGCATTCTCGCGGCAGCAGGCCTATTCAGCCAGTCTTGCGCCTGATGATATGCGCGGGCGCTATGTGGGCTTCCTTAGCTTTGCTTGGTGCGCAGGCAACACCGCCAGTTCCGCGCTGGGCATGCCGCTGTACGATCATCACCCTGCGATTTTATGGACGATCAATGCCGTGCTCGGCATTGTGGCCGCCGTGCTTATTCTCTTCAGCCGTAGGCCAAAAAACCCATGAGCCAGCCACGCCCTCCTACTCAGGCTGTGCTCAGCGCTGTCATGGCCTTCGGGCTGTGGGGCGTGCTGCCGGTGTATTGGAAGCAGATCGTTCATCTCGGCAGTGATGTGGCGCTGGCGCAGCGCGTGGTGTGGACAATGGCCACCGTGCTGCCGCTGCTCATGCTGCGGGGCGAGTGGAAAGGCTTCCTGCAGTCATTGCGTGATGTGGCGCTGATCAAAGCGCATGCGTGGTCGGCTTTTTTGCTCGCCATCAACTGGGGTGTCTTCGTCTGGGCCGCGCAGCATGGGCGCATCATTGATTGCAGCCTCGGTTACTTCATCAATCCACTTCTGAACGTGCTCATCGGCAGCCGATTGCTCGGTGAGAGGCTGTCGCGGCTGCAAAAGCTCAGCATTGCCTCCGCCGCATGCGGTGTGGCGATGCAGATCGTGCTAGTCGGCCGCTTTCCATGGATCGGGCTGCTGCTGGCGGGCACTTTTGCGCTCTATGGCCTCGCACGGCGGCGTTCGCCCCTCGGCTCGCTACCGGGTCTCGGTGTGGAAACGATGGTCGGCATCCCCATTGCCGCCGCTTATCTGATGTGGAGCCAGTATAATGGCGCTTTGATTTGGGGGACTTCCTCCACGCATGATCTGCTGCTCATCACCGGGCTCGGCATTGTCACGACCATTCCGCTACTCGGCTTCGCGCATGGCGCACGGCAGCTTCCCTTTGCGCTGCTCGGGGTGCTGCAATTTCTTGCGCCCACTGGCCAGTTTCTCGTCGGTGCCTTTATTTATCATGAAACGATCAGTGCGGCGGCGCTGGTCTCCTTTGGTTTGATCTGGACCGGCGTGCTGTTGTTCTGCGGTGATTTGTGGCACAAACGATGACTTGGCAGCCGCCGCGTTCACTTCTATCTCGAAACCATGCCCCAGCCTGTCATTCTCTCCGACGTTGGCAAAGTTCTCATCGACTTCGACTTCAGCATCGCCGCCCGGCGACTGGCGGAGAAGTGTGATCATCCGGCGCAGACGGTGCTGACGCTGTTTGATGGAATCAAAGGGCCATATGAGGATGGCCGCATCGATGATGCCATCTTTGTGCGCGAGGCGATGGCGGTGACCGGCTTTCGCGGCAGCAAAGCGGAGTTTGAAGCAATCTGGTGTGAGATTTTCACCCAGAACGTGCCAATGCACGCAACGCTCAGCGCTTTGAAGGGCAAGTTACCGATGTTTTTGCTCTCAAACACGAACGGCCTGCATAAAGACTACTTCCTGCGCAGCTTTGCCATCTTCCAGCACTTCCAGGACGGTGTTTACTCGCACGAGGCACGCTGTTCCAAGCCGGGCGAAAAGATTTTTCACCACACCATCGCACAGCTCGATCTCGACCCGATTTGCACGTTCTACATCGACGATTTGCTGCCGAACATCGAAACGGCTGCACGGCTGGGTTTTCGGACTTTTCACTACAGCTTTGCGAAGCACCCGCAGTTACAGGCCGAGCTGGATGAATGGCTGGCAATGCAGGGCATCGGTTGACGCGGGGAAATACCTGTCATAACCAGTACGGGCCGACAATCGTATCATCTCATATGGCACGAAAGCAGCACAGTTTGAACCCATGAAATGCGACGTATGCGAGAATGAGGCCTCGGTATTCCTCACCCAGATCATCAACGGTCAGATGACCACGGTGAATCTGTGTGAGACCTGCTCGAAGGCCAAGGGCGTGACCGAGGAGACCGGCTTCGGTCTTGCCGAGGCGTTTCTCACGCCTTCGCAACGGGTGGACACGGATACCATGGAGGTGGTGTGCAACGCCTGCGGCTTCACTGCTTCCCAACTCAAGAAAATCGGCCGAATGGGCTGTCCCGAGTGCTACAGCGCCTTTAGCGAAGGTTTGGACGGCTTGTTGCGCAACATGCACAAAGGCACGCGCCACATCGGCAAGCGTCCGAAGCGCCAGATTGCTCCTGATTCTCAACCAGTGGCGCGTGCCCGTTCCACGGTTCAAGTGGTTCCCCAGCCTGCGGCACCCACTCCACCGCCGCTCGACGTGGCTAAACTGCGTGAAGATCTGGATTTAGCGGTGCGTGAAGAGCGCTATGAAGATGCAGCACGGTTAAAAGCCGAGATCGAACGTCTCCAGCCCAAAGCTTCCTCGAAATGAGTGAGGCAGGGCAGATAACACGGCGGCTGGCATTTCCAGAGCCGTCCTTGCGTGGCATTCAACACGTATGTACCTTTAAACGTCCAACTTACGTTGCCCTATGATGCGCTTTGCCACATTGATCAAAAATCCCGCCGACTGGATGAAGGGCGCAGGCCCACATTCCGAGATCGTCATGACCTCGCGGGTGCGTCTGGCGCGTAATCTGCGGGGCTATCCGTTTCCCGGATTTAGCCAGGAGCGTCAGCGTGTGGAACTGCTCGAAAAAGCACGCTCCGTGGTCGAGAATCTGCCCGAAATGCGTGATGGCTACAGCGAGGACTACACCGACCTGAGCAAGATCCGCAAACAGGTGCTGGTGGAGCGCCACCTGGTCAGTCGCGAGCATGCGGCACGTTCTTCCGGCTGCGCCGTCGTGGTGGATCGCAAGCAGAGTATCTCCATCATGATCAATGAGGAGGATCATTTTCGCATTCAAGGCATCCGCCCCGGGCTGAACCTCGGCAGCGCCTATGAACTGGTGGATCGCGTGGACACGGAACTGGAAAGCTCCTTGCCCTATGCGTTTGATCAAAAACTCGGCTACCTGACCGCCTGCCCCACGAATCTCGGCACCGGCATGCGTGCTTCCGTCATGCTGCACCTGCCCGCGCTCGTGCTGACCGACCAAATCAATCCCGTCATCAAAGCTGTCGGCAAGATCGGTCTCGCCGTGCGTGGTCTCTATGGTGAAGGCACCGAGGCGCTCGGTAATTTGTTCCAAATCTCGAACCAGCATACGCTGGGAGAGGCGGAGCCCGAAATCATTGCCCAGATCGAAAAAGTCATCGAGGGCGTCGTGCGCTCCGAGCAGACCGCCCGGGCCAAGCTCAAAGAGGATCATCAGACCATGTTGAGCGATCAAGTCGGACGGGCCTTTGCCATCCTGCGCTACGCTCATATTCTGGCTTCGAAAGAGGCATTGAACCTGCTTTCCATGCTCCGCCTCGGCGCCGATCTCGATCTCGTTGGCAACTGCGACCGCAGCTTGCTCGACATGCTACTGCTGGAGATTCAACCTGCACATTTGCAGCTCAATGCAGCGCGTGAATTGTCGCCTGAGGAGCGTGATGGCATGCGCGCTGAAATAACTCGTGCAAGGTTGCAAACCATCGACGGCCCAAGTAATTTTCCCCCATCCCAATCAACCCCCGGAGGCACCCCCTCCAAAACTAATGATGAATAATTTCACTCCACGCGCCCAGCAGGTTCTCGCTCTTGCCCGCAAAGAGGCAGACCGCTTCAATCACAACTATGTCGGCACGGAGCATCTGCTCCTTGGCCTGATCAAGCTCGGCCAAGGCGTTGCCGTCAACGTGTTGACCAAACTCGGCCTCGATCTCGAAACCGTGCGTATGCAGGTCGAGCAGCAGGTCGGTTCCGGCCCGGAAACCAAGATGGTCGGCAACATCCCTTACACTCCCAGGGTGAAAAAGGTGCTCGCTCTAGCCTCCAAGGAAGCCAAGGCCCTCAATCACAGCTACGTCGGCACGGAGCACATCCTGCTCGGCCTTCTGCGTGAAGGTGAAGGCGTCGCTGCCCAGGTGTTGCGTAATCTTGATGTGAACCTCGACAAGGCCCGCAGCGAAATCCTCAAGGAACTCGATCCGAACTTCTCTTCCCAGAACGAAGAGGAGGAAGAGGAGGGAGAATCCGTCGCCCCGAGTGGCAACACACCGGCAAGTGACAAGAAGAAAAACGAGAAGACCCCGGCTCTCAAAGCTTTCGGCCGCGATCTCACCGAACTCGCCATCAAAGGCGAGATGGACCCAGTGATCGGTCGCTCGGAAGAAATCGCCCGCGTGATTCAGATCCTCTGCCGTCGCACAAAAAACAATCCAGTTCTCATCGGCGAAGCCGGCGTCGGCAAGACGGCTATCGTTGAAGGTCTCGCCCAGGAAATTGCCGCGGGAAATGTGCCGGAACTTCTGCGCGACAAGCGTGTCATCACGCTCGACCTCGCATTGATGGTCGCAGGCACGAAGTATCGCGGTCAGTTTGAGGAACGCATCAAGGCGGTCATGGATGAAATCCGCCGGAACAAGAACGTCATTCTCTTCATCGACGAACTGCATACCATCGTTGGTGCCGGCGGTGCTGAAGGTGCGATGGACGCCAGCAACATCATCAAACCCGCACTCAGCCGAGGCGAACTGCAATGCGTCGGTGCGACCACGCTGAACGAGTATCGCAAATACATCGAGAAGGACTCCGCGCTCGAACGCCGCTTCCAGAGCGTGAAGATCGAGGAACCTTCCGTGGAGGACGCCATCAAGATTCTCTTTGGTCTGCGCGGCAAATACGAGCTGCACCACAAGGCGAAGTACAGCGAAGACGCCCTGAAAGCAGCCGTGAACCTCAGTTCGCGTTACCTGCCCGCCCGTTTCCTGCCTGACAAGGCCATCGACATCATGGACGAGGCCGGTTCCAAGGCCCGCATCGGCGCCATGACGCGTCCGGCCGAACTGAAGGTCATCGAGGCCGAGATCGAAGAGATTCGCGTCGAAAAAGAAGGCTCCATCAAGGAACAGGACTTCGAAAAAGCCGCGCACCTGCGTGATCGCGAGAAAAACGCCAAGAAGCGTTTTGACGATGTGCTTGAGCGCTGGCGCTCCAACAATCAGGAGCGCATCGTCGATGTCACCGAAGACGACATCATGTCCGTCGTCTCGAAATGGACCGGCGTTCCGCTTCAGCGCATGGAACAGGCCGAAGCCGAGAAGTTGCTCAAGATGGAAGCCGAGCTGAAAGGCAAGGTCATCGGCCAAGACGAAGCGGTCATCGCCATCAGCAAGGCTCTGCGTCGTTCCCGTGCCGATTTGAAGGATCCACGCCGCCCCATTGGTTCGTTCCTGTTCCTCGGCCCGACTGGTGTCGGCAAATCCTTCCTCGCGAAGAACCTCGCCGAATTCATGTTTGGCACCGCCGATGCGCTGATCCAGATCGACATGTCCGAGTACATGGAGAAACACACCGCCAGCCGTCTGATCGGTGCGCCTCCCGGCTATGTCGGTTATGAAGAAGGTGGTCAGCTTTCCGAAGCCGTGCGTCGTCGCCCGTATTCCGTGATCTTGTTCGACGAAGTCGAAAAAGCGCACCCAGATGTGATGCATCTCCTGCTGCAGATCCTCGAAGAAGGCCAGGTGACCGACAACTTTGGTCGCAAGATCGACTTCCGTAACACCATCGTCATCCTCACCTCGAATATCGGTGCGGAGCAGATCAAAAAGCAGAGCAGCCTCGGCTTCATCGCCATGCAGCAGGACGTTGCCGACAATGCTGGCATCAAGAGCAAGATCACCGAGTCCGCGAAGAAGTTCTTCAAGCCCGAGTTCCTCAACCGTCTCGACGATATCGTCATCTTCCGCATGCTCGAGAAGGAGCAGCTCAATGTGATCGTCGATCTCGAGGTCGCCAAGGTCGTCGCCCGCCTCAAGAAGAAGAACATCCACATCACGCTCGACGACAGCGCCCGCGAGTTCCTCATGAAAGAGGGCTTCGATCCGCAGTATGGCGCACGTCCGATGCGCCGTGCGGTGGAAAAGAACATCGAAGACCCGCTGGCCGAGCATCTTCTGCGTGGCGACATCCGCGATGGCGACATCGTCAAAGTCTCCCACGACGAAGAACTCAAGCGCCTCAAGTTCGCCGCCGACAAGCGCGAGGATGTGGTTGCCCCGGTTGATGTGCCCGCGTCATCCTAGCACCCACTGATTCGCGCTGGATTCTCGATCTCACATCGGAATGCTGACCTCGCATGATCCGCGCCTTTGTTCTCATCCTCCTACTCGCCAGCCTCGGCTGGTGGTTGGAACGTGAGCATCAGGCCGGACGATTTCAGCGCGTCGATGAGTTATTCCTCGATTTCCTTGTCGCGAATGCTCGTGATCGCTTTGAAAAAGCGGACCCGCAGGTTTCCTCACCTGTTGTGTGGGTGAAGATGAGCAGCTCCAGCAAAGCTGAATATGCTGGCTGGCCGCCGCGTCCGCTTGACTGGCAGATGGTGCTCAAAGGTTTGCAGCCTTTTGATCCGGTGGCGTTGGTCATTCCCGAAACGCTGATGTGGGGCAAACCTTCGCCCGAGTTCGTGCGTGAAGCAGCCGAAGCTTTAGTGCCGTTTCCCAGCACCATTCTTGGCGTCGAAGCCCAGCTCGCAGCCAGTCCTGAAGCACCAGCCTTCATGGGCGGTCTCGAAGACTCGCTGCCACGTTTCCAAAAAACGCAGGGTGACATCGCCGCCGTGCCGCCCCTTGGTGCTTTGATCGCCGCACCGGATGATCAACTGCGCCGTCAGGCCGAACTCGGCATCACCAGCACGCGCGATGCCGAGGGAATCACACTGTTGCCCTATGCCTTGCAGGAAAGCGGCAACCTGCGGCCCACCGTGCTGACGCAGTCGCTCGCTCGCATTACCAAGACACCGTATGCCACGCATCGGCTGCTGTTGGGACCTGGTGCAGGGGCCTATCTCACGAATGGTGCATTTGTGCCACTGACTACGGCCGGTGAGTTTGCCGTCGATGCCAAACAAACCATCCCCGAGGTTGATGCGCTCAATTTGATGGCCGACGGACTCGCTGAGGCATTGTCGGCACAGGACAAGCTGAATCTAAGCGGTCCAGGCAAAGTCATCATCATTGGCACAGACGAAGGTGGACTCGTCCAAGCTCACGCGCAGGCCCTCGCACAGATCCTTGCCATGCCACGGTTGAAGTTGCTGCCATCCTACGCGCAGTGGCTGGCCTGGTCAGCAGCCGTATTCGCGGGTTTCTGGCTGGTGTTTCGTGTTCCCAAAGAAAAAGCACTTTTTCGCGGCCTGTTGTTTATCTTTGCCGCCCTAGTCGTCTGCTTCCTCGCTTTCCAATCCAGCCTCATTTGGTGCCCACCCACCATGCCTGCGGCCCTGATCGCTGCTGCGGCACTGTTTGCCCGCATCGCAGGCCATCGCAAGGCCTGAGGACTAAGTTCTCCTTGTGGATGGGCTGATGGCCCCTAGTATCGCCCTCCCCCTCCTCAAAAACTGCATGCGCTTTCGCAACCTGACGCGCCGACGTGAAATCGGTGCCAATTCCTACCTCCTCGAAGCCGGGGATCATCGTGTCGTCTTAGATTCCGGCATGCACCCCAAACGAGCAGGTTACGATGCCCTGCCTGATTTCGGCCCGCTTCCACATCAGTCCGCTAAAGCCATCCTGATCACCCACGCACATCACGATCACATCGGTTCTATGCCCGTGTTGCAGCGCAAACAGCCGAACACGCCGGTGCTCATGACCGAGATCACCGGCGAGTTGTCCTCTGCGATGCTGCACAACTCCGTCAATGTCATGACGAAGCAGCGCGAAGAGGAAAGCATCACCGAATATCCCCTCTTCACGCATCGCGAACTCGATGAAATCCGCGCCAAGTGGATCTACCGCGACATCGATCGCCCTTTTGAAATTCCCGACACCAATCTGGAAGCCACCATGTTCGATGCTGGCCACATTCTTGGTTCCACCGGTGTTTTGATCCGCGAAGGCAGCAACACACTCTTCTACACGGGCGATGTAAACTTCGAGGCTCAAACGATCTGCCGCGCCGCCGATTTCCCGACCAGCGGCATTGACGTGATGATCACTGAGACCACTCGTGGCGATTACGCCCGACCTGAAGGCTTTTCCCGCAAAGCCGAAAAAGAACGCCTAGCTGGAGTGATCCGCGACACGCATGAAGCCGGTGGCGCAGTCATGATACCCGTCTTTGCCCTTGGTAAAACGCAAGAGGTGATGCTCATGCTGCACGAGCTGCTTCAAGAAGGTCTGATCCCCGAAATGCCGCTCTACATTGGCGGTTTGAGCACGAAAATCACCGTGCTCTACGACCACTACGCCTCACGCAGCCGACGTAGCTATCCCGGCTTCTGCCTGCTTGAAGACATGAAGATGCTCGTGCCGCGCAAAAACAAAAAACGCCAGGAGATCGTCTCCACGCCGCGCACGCTTTACGCTCTATCCAGCGGCATGATGACCGAGCACACCGTCTCAAACATCTTCGCGCAAAAGTTCCTCGATAATCCGCGCAACACGGTCTGCTTCGTCGGCTACACCGATCCAGAGTCCCCCGGCTATAAGATCCGCAATGCCAAGCCTGGCGAGATGATCAAACTATCCCGCGATATGCCCGCCGTGGCTTTGAATGCCCGCGTTGAGAGCTTTGACCTTAGCGCCCACGCCTCGCGCGAGCAGATCGCCGAATATATCGAAAAGGTGAAGCCCAAGAAGCTCCTCCTCGTTCACGGCGAAGAACCAGCACAGTTGTGGTTCACCCGTCGCTTCAACGAAACCATTCCCGGCACGGAAATCATCCGCCCCGAGCCGCATCAGCCCATCGATCTCTGGTAAACTACGGCCAGCCATGCCGCGCCTCATCGCCATCGTCGCCATGTCTAGCAATCGCGTCATCGGACGCGCAGGCAAGCTGCCATGGCATTTCCCGGAGGATCTGAAGTTCTTCAAGCGCACCACCCTCGGTCATCCCATCCTCATGGGCCGAGCCACCTTTGATTCCATCGGTAGGCCGCTTCCCGGTCGCCAGAACATCGTGTTGAGCACGACGATGCCTGAGCGTGAAGGCGTGACCATCATTCGCAGCACTGCGGATCTGCCCAAAGTTTGCGGTGATGCTGAAACTGTCTTCGTCATCGGTGGTGCCCGAGTCTTTGAGGAATTACTGCCCCTGTGTGACGGCCTCTATCTAACTTGGATTGCCGAGCCATACGAAGGTGATGTCCTCCTGCCGCCTTTCGAGAATCTCTTTCAGCTCAAGGAAATCGTCGGTCAATCTGAAGGACTGGAGTTTCGGTATTACGAAAGACTGGCGGAACTGAAATGACGCCAGTGCTGAGGTAATCTCACACCCTCCTTACAACTCATTTACGAGCGCCTGACGCTTTATTTTGAGGTTGTGGAAGAATACCACCAGACATCGAACTGGAGACGGTTCAGTCAAACATTTCAAATAGTGGTTCCTTCTGGCTGTTGGACTCTATCAAGCGACGGGGCGGATCGGGTGATCCGCCCCGTTTGCTTTTCAAAAAACGGCACCGGGCTTACGAAGACCTCCCAATGAGGTTTTGGATGCCGAAGTGCTTGATTTCCCTGCTCATGTCCCGAAGGTGGGCCGAATCGCCGCCAACCTGAGACGATGAAATTTGCCATTTTCGGAGACATTCATGCCAATCTTGAAGCCCTGCAGACCGTCCTGTGGGACGCTCAGGAGCAGGGTTGTGCCAATTACGTTTGCCTTGGCGATATCGTCGGCTACGCGGCCAATCCGGTCGAGTGTTTGAAAACTGTGCAGGATATGGGCTGCCCGGTGGTGCGCGGAAACCATGACGAAGGTGCTGCCAGTGAGAGCAATCTCGAAGAATTGAATCCACTGGCACAAAATGCCCTGCTCTGGACCCGTCAGCAGCTCAGCGAAGATCAGCGCCAGTGGCTGCGCGATCTCAAGCTCGTCCGTCAGGTGCGCGATTTCACCATCGTTCACGCCACGCTCGATTCACCCGGCAACTGGGGTTACGTGACAAATCGTTTCGACGCGATGGCCAGCTTTAGCTATCAGTTCACGCAGGTCTGCTTTTACGGGCACACTCATGTGCCGCGTATCTTTGAAAAGGACGACGCCGTTCGTGCTGCCCGCGGCACGGATGTCACCCTGCAACGTGGCGTGAAGTATTTCGTCAATGTCGGCAGCGTCGGCCAGCCGCGTGACGGCGACTGGCGTGCCGCCTACGCCATTTATGATGTGACGGCGCAAACGATCACGATCCGCCGCCTCGAATACGACATCGAGACCGCGCAGGCCAAAATCCGCGCAGCTGGTCTGCCTTCTCTGCTCGCCGACCGCCTTGCCTTGGGCAAATGAGCGCCTCGAAGCGCCAGCTCCCAAGCCTGCGCGACTTCAAATCCGCGCTTATCGTCAAACCAAGCTCCCTTGGCGACATCGTTCACACGCTGCCTGCCGTAAATGCGCTACGAGACGCCCATCCGCACCTAAAGCTGCGCTGGCTCGCCAACACCGAATGGATGCCCATCCTGCAAGGCAGTCCGCTCATTGACGAAGTCATCCCATTTCCTCGTAAAACGTTTCGTGGTCTCGCCGGTCTGCTGCGCTTCTGGAACTGGCGACGCAACTGGATGCTGCTGCCAAGAGAAGAACCCGAGATGGTGCTCGATTTCCAGGGCCTGCTGCGCAGCGGATTGACAAGCAGTTGGCGTGGATCGCAGTGCGTCTTCGGTCTTTCAGATGCGCGTGAAGGCGCGCACTGGTTTTACAACCACACCGTGCCAGTCAATGCCGGGGCGCATGCCGTGGACCGCTACTTGGAGCTTCCACGTGCCCTAGGCATCCAGATCGACTCGAAGGACATCACGTTTGAACTCACACATGGCACTCCGCCCGCAGGCTGGCCGGAATCGCTGCCGAATTTCATCGCGCTGCACCCATGGTCACGTGGCGAAGGCAAATCACTCTCCAATTCGGCCTTGCAGGCTCTATGCGATGCTTTGGCACCGCATCCGGTCGTCCTCGTCGGCATGACGGACGACAAAACTCGCCCAACCGGCACTCACATTCACGACTGGAGCCATCGCACCACGCTCCCCGAACTCATCTGGGTCATGCGAAAGGCTAAATTCTGCATCAGCGTCGATAGCGGGCCAATGCACATTGCTGCTGCAGTCAATCCGCACACACTCGGCATTCACACCTGGAGTGACCCGCGCAAAGTGGGCCCGTATCCTTCCAGCGTTCACGTTTGGAAAGCTGGACGCATCGCCAAACGTGGTGAATTCACTGCGGAGGAGTGTTTGCGTGATGTCAGCGTCACCGATCAAGACGCCAAATGCATCGGCGAGTGGGTGTTATCGCGATGATTGGCCAAACCGCGCATACAGCGCCGGGAGCAAGAATAGATACAGCAGCGTGCTCGTCACGAGGCCGCCAAGAATGACGAGCGCGGCGGTGGCGTTGACGCCCGCCGAAAGATGAAATGACACCTTGCCCCCCCCGCCGCCATGCTCTGGCCGCCGCGTCATTCATTCAAGCTCACCTTTTCACCTCACACTGACCATGAAGCCCATCCTGAAGTCCCTGCTCGCTAGCCTCGTGCTGGCTGCCCTGTCCGCCACCAGCGCGGATGCCGCCGTCATCGTCACCCTGCCCACGACGACCGAAGCGGGCAGCATCGTGATCACCCAGGACATTAATTTCACCATCACCACCTCAGGGAGCGTGCGTGATGTGGTATTCGATGAGTGGGTGACGAGTGATGGAAGTAGCGAAGCTTTTTTCTCAGGATCGATTTCGCCGAACCTCCTCAGCTACAGCCTCAATGGCGGGGCGACTGCGACCGTGCAATTGAGTATTTTTAGGGACAATGAGATTATCAGCAATGACATAACTCCCAACGACGGCTACCTCTTTATCGGCACCACTGTCCCGACCACGCTGGACGATGTCTTCACGGTCAAAGCCGCGACCTTCACGCTCGCTGCCAACTCCCTTCCAGCGGGCTTCAACCCACAAGCGGCTCAAACCTTCACAGGTAACGCTTTCTTGACTACCACCCTTGGCGATCGCCTCACCGCGAATACCTCGGTGGGTGCCGTGCCGGAGCCATCCCGTGCGCTGCTGCTGCTCGGCGGTCTGAGCACGCTGGTCTTCCGCCGGAGAAAGTAGCCGTCATCGCTCCGCGTGACGAGCCAGCGCCGCCGCACCCGCGAACGATGCGCCAAGTCCATTCAACCTCTTCTTCACCGCCATGCGCTTAGCTCATCACGCGGAGCGGTGATGGCTACTTTGATGTCCGCCATCCGAAAAATCGTCCGTGAGGCCCGTGCGCTGCGGCTGCAGGTGTTCGGGTTTGGCTTGGGGATGCTGCTGCTCCTAGCCCTGGCGTTTGCAGAGCCGCTCTCGAGTTGGTGGTCATCCATGAGGCACGCCCATCATTTGACCCAGGCCGAGGAAGCCATCGCCCGCCAGGACTGGATGACGGCGCTGGAAGCGGTGCAAAATGCCGCCCGCAGTGAGCCGCAGTCCCCTGAGATGCTACGCACCAGCGTGCGCGTGCTGGCCGGCATGAATGTGCATCCTGATGAAATCCTGCGCACCCTCCAGCAGGTGGAAAACGCTGGTGGCATGACGCCGGAGATGGGCATCATCCGCGCCCAAGCCCACCTGACCCGTGGCGATCTGCTGGCGGCGCAACAAGCGCTCAATGCCCTGCCCGAGGCCACACGCCAGAACTGGGACGCCATCGAGCTGGAGGCCACGCTGCTGCTGCACCAGGGCCGCCAACACGAAGCGCAGGACCGCCTGCAAGCCACCGAGGACGCCACCACCGCCACGCCGGATGGTGGCTTCCGCCGCGCCGTGCTCGGCCTCTCGCTGCCCAGCGCCAGTGAGCGCCGCGCCGCCCGTGCCCGCGTCTGGCAGGAAGCCCGTGCTGGCACGCCGCACACGCCCCTAGCCCTGACTCTGCTTTGCCAAGACGCCGGCCTAACTGCCGATGAAGCCACCGAACTGCTCAGCCTCATCGACCAGCGCCCACCCACGCCCGCCACCGCAGGTCTGCACTACACCGCGCTGACCGCAGCACTGCGCCTCGGCCCCAACCGCAAGGCCAGCCTGCTGCGCACGGAAGCCACCCGCGCCGCTGCCTTGCCGAGCGAGGCGCAAATCGGCTACCTGATGTTCTTGTCCAAAAACCGCGAGCCACAGGCCATGCTGACCTTTTTAAAGGAGCACGGCACCGCTTTGAAGCAGCTGAGCCCCGGCGACTACGCCAACATGGAACTCGAAGCCCTCGGCAAATCCCAGCAATGGGCCGCTGTGCGCCAAAAACTGGCTAGGCCCGAAAGCAAACGCCTGGGTGCCCTCACCTTCAATCTCTGGCAAGCCTGCGCCATCACCGCGCTCGATCCCGGCAGCAGCGCCGCGCTGGATCACCTCCAGCTCGCCTACGCCGCCACCGGCAAGGGCCGCGACATCACCGGAGCGCTGCGCGTGGCCGATGTGGCTGCCAACATGAGCCACCACGCCTTCGCCGCCGCTCGTTACCAAGAGCTGGCCGAGCAACCCATGCTGCCCAGCGATATGATCGCCTGCCTGGAGAAAGCCTGCCACTGCCTGACGCAGGCCAAGGACACCGCTGCGCTGCTCCGCGTCACCCGCACACTGGCGGATCGCAGCCCTGCTCGCTTCGATCACGCTTATCGTGCCGACTATCTGGATCTGCTCACGGGCGGCCCATTTGAGACGATTGTACCAGATATCCATCGGCCCGATGCCTCGTTCCAAGCGCGCCAACGCCTGCTCTCGTCCATGATTTACCACCGCCTCAAGCAACTCGATCCGTTGCGCACCGAGCTGCAAGACCTGGAACGCGCCACCAACTGGAGCGCAGGTGAGCGTGCCGTCATCGCCGGCCTCCTCGCCGCCGCTGGCGAGCCAGCACGCGCCTGGCAGGTCGCCGAGAAGGTGCCGGAGTCGCTCTTACTCGCTGAGGAAGCAGCGATGCTAGAGCTAGCGCGGAAGTAAGCCGTCAGCGTGTCTCACATCAATATACCTCATCGTGCGTGCCGATGGTGAGAAGGCTCAGTTTTTCACCCGCCTCAGCAGGCAAGATTTCAAAGATGATTCTCATGTCGTAGCCAGCGCTGGATGCCCAGCATCCAGACAGGGAACCTTTGAGTTTATGAGTCCGCAAAGAAGGCGCGAACGCATCAGCCTCCAATTGCATGAGAACATTTCGGATCTCCTCGGCGCTACCAGGCTGACGCTTGAGTAGCCGCTTCATTGCACGCAGAAAGGCGGAGGTGGGTTCAAGCGCTCGTTTCATGAGCAAACCATCCGCATGATTTCATCTGGCGTGGCGGTCTTGAGCTTGCCTGTTTTCGCCTCCTCGCGTGCTTGCTGCACTTCGACGATTAGTTTTGCACGCCGCCGCTCAGCAAGCCGCCGACGGAATGTCTCCATCAGATCCTCCTGATCTTCGATGCTTAGTTGCTCGATGGTTTCGAGTGCGTTGGCAAAGGTTGTCATGCGGGCAGTGTGCTTCCTAGCACTCACTTTTCAAGCGCAGAAGTCACACGCCCAAACCGCGCATACAGCGCCGGAAGCAGGAAGAGATTCAAGAGCGTGCTCGTCACGAGGCCACCGAGAATGACGAGTGCCATCGGACGCTCGATTTCGTTGCCGGGAACATCGCCTTTGAGCACGAGAGGTAGCAAGGCGAGCGCGGCAGTGGCGGCGGTCATGAGGATGGGCACGAGGCGCTCTTCGCTGCCTTGCAAAACGGTCGCGAGGCCGAAGGCATGGCCTTCTTCCTTCTCCAAGTGGCGGTAGTGACTGACGAGGAGGATGCCGTTGCGTGCGGCGATGCCGAGCACGGTGACGAAGCCGACGAGCGAACCGAGCGAGAGCACGCCGCCGCCAAACCACGCGGCCAAAACGCCACCGATCAGCGCGAAGGGCAGGGTGAGGGCCACGAGCAAGGTGAGGCGGATGCTTTGAAAGTCAGCGAGCAGCAAGACGAGGATGCCTGCGAGTGAACCGAGGGCCAGCCAGCCGAGTTGGCTTTGCGCGGCCTGTCGTTCGGCCCATTCGCCGAGGATTTCGGGATGATGGCCGGGCTTGAAGGTGAGCTTGGCGATGGCGGCTTCGATCTCGGGCACGACATCGCCGAGGGCGCGTCCGGTGACGTTGCAGGTGACGTCGATGCGGCGGGAGGCTCCTTCGCGCTTGATGGCGTTTGGTGTCGGCACGATCACGACCTCCGCGACATCGGCAAGGCGGGTGTGGCCGCCGCTGGGCGTTGCGATGAGAAGCTCACGCAGCGTGGTGAAATCAGCACGAGCACTCGGCACGCTCCAAACCTGCACGTCATGCACTCGCTGGTCTTGATACACCTCGCCCACTTTGCGTCCGCTGATGAGTGTAGTGACGGCCTGACGAATTTGTCCGGCAGTGAGACCATGCAGTGCGGCGGTCTCGGGCTTCACTTTGACGGTGATTTGCGGCACGAGGCTCAGCGATTCGACCTTGAGGGCGCTGATGCCGGGAATGTCCTTCACGACGGCGCAGACCTCGGCGGCGTGCGTGCGCAGTGTGTCGAGATCGGGACCGAAGATGCGCACCACGACGCTCGCACTGGCTCCGGTGAGCACCTCTTTGATTCGCTCGCGCAAAAACGTCAGCAAGTCACGCGTGAGGCCGGGATAGCCATCGACGACGCTTTGCACCTTTTTGATCGTCGCGTCGTAATCGGCATCGGGGTCGATGCTGATCCACAATTCGGTGAAGTCCGGCCCCACGACCTCATCCGCGACTTCCGCACGGCCGATGTGTGAGCCTTGGTTGCGCACGCCTTTCACTTTCATCAAATCAGTGGCCGCGGCGATGGTGATGCGCTTGCTGGCCTCGACACTCGTGTTTGGCTTTTCGAGCCAGTGCATGAGGAAGTCGCGTTCTTTGAAGTTCGGCAGAAATTCTTCCTTCATCTGCGTGTGCCAAACCCAGCCGGTGCCTGCAAAGGCCGCGATGAGCACCAGCACGGCTAGCCACGCACTGCGGGCAAAAAAGGGCAGCATACCGCGATAGATCGCCTTCATGCCGCGAGCCAAAAAGGCATCGCGATGCACTCCAGGCTTCACTTTGAGCAGCATGAGGCTCAAAGCGGGTGTGACGGTCAAGGCGACGAGCAACGACGCCGTGATTGCCAAAATATAACTCAGCGCCAAAGGCCTGAAAAACGTGCCTGCGAGCCCAGGAAGGAAGAACACCGGCACAAACACGAGCACGATGATCACGCTCGCATACACGACCGCGCTGCGAACTTCGAGCGAGGCCTCCAACACAACGGCGAATCGCGATTTCGTCGGGTTTTGCCTCAAACGACGCAGAATGTTCTCCACGTCGATGATCGCATCATCCACGACTTCGCCGAGAGCGATGATGAGGCCTGCGAGGATCATGGTATTGATCGTCTGGCCAGTCCACGCGAGTAGCAGAAGCGCCATGGCGAGCGAAAGCGGGATGGCGGTGATGCTGATGACCGTTGTGCGCCAGTCGCCAAGGAAGAGCGCCAAAACAACAACAACGAGCAAGCACCCAAGCCACAGCGCCTCAGTGAGATGATGAATCGAAATTTCGATGAAACTCGCTGGCCGGAAGATGGTGCTGTCGATCGTCATGCCTGGCAGCGCCGGTTTGAGCTCTTCGAGCATCTTTTCGACGCCCTTCGTGACATCCAGCGTGTTTCCCCACGGCTGCTTCTCCACGATGAGCAGGATGCCATCGCCATCGTTGATCACCGCATCGCCAATCGGCGCGGGATGACCTATTTTCACCTCCGCGACATCGCCCAGCCGGATCGGCGCTCCATTTCGAAACTCCACGACCGTTCGCGCCAAATCCTCCGGCGTCGTGATGAGTGCGAGCTGCGCCACGCTGAGACGCTGATTCGGCGTATCGATAAATCCGCCCGCGCTAATCACTGCGGCATCGCCAGCGGCTTTGGTGATCGCATCCAGCGTCACTCCCGCCGCACGGAGCTTTTGCGGATCGACGAGCACTTGGAACTGCTTGTCCCGCTGACCCCAGATCGCGACATTCGCCACGCCTTTGACTGACATGAGCCGCGGGCGCATCGTCCAGCGAGCCAGTTCGCTCATCTCCATCTGCGTGAGTGTCTTTGAAGTAAGTCCGACCTTCAACACACGGCTCAATGACGAATACGGAGCCATCAGCACTGGCGGCTTCACCACCGCAGGCAGTCGGTTTTGCGCGAGGTTCAGCCGCTCCTGCACGAGCTGCCGCGCTTTGAGAATGTCTGTGCCCGTATCGAAGATCATCACCACCGACGACAACCCAAGCACCGACTTGGAGCGCAGCGTTTTGAGAAACGGCAGCCCATTGAGCGAGTTCTCCAGCGGCACCGTGACGAGTGCATCGACTTCTTCCGTCGAAAGTCCCGGTGCCTCCGTCTGTACTTCAACAAGCGGTGGTGCGAATTCGGGAAACACATCCAGCGGCGCATGCCGCGTGGCATTGATGCCCACCACGAGCAGCGCTGCCGCAGCAGCGACCACAAGCACGCGCATGTTCAGCGCCCAGGAGACGATGGAGTTCAGCATGGCGTTATTTTCCCGTCATGAATTCTGTGCCGAATAGTTCCGCTGAACCATCGGTGACAATCTGCGTGCCAACAGCAGGGCCACTGGCCAGAACGGCGTCCTTACCGGCGAGACGGGCGACTTGGATGCGTTTGCGCGTGTAAACGTGCTCAGCGGTCTTCGCATAGACCCACTGGCCGCCGTTAATGTCGTGGAGCACGGCATTGAAGGGGATGACGAGGGCTTCGAGTTTGCTTTCGAGTGTCGGGATTTCAACCGCGACGCGTTCACCGGCGCGGAGCTTGGTGTCGGTGGGCAGTTCGTAATACCAGTCGATGGTGTTGGTCAAAGCGTTGGCGGTGGGCGGACCGCTGACGGGTTTGGCAGCGAGCTTGCCGATGTGGGCTTCGGCCTTGGCATCGAGCAACTCAGACTCGCCGCTGTAGATGGCGACTCGGGCCCACTTGCGGGTGTTTTGACCGAGTGTGCCGCCGAGTAAACCACGCTGCGCTTTGGCGGTGGTCATGGCAGCTTCGGCGAGTTGGAGCGCGGTTTTGGCTTCATCCACATTGCGTGCGCTACCGGCTTCGGCACTGAGCATTTTTTGTGCGCGTTCGACGGCGATCTTGGCGGCGTCGATCTGCACCTGCGCTTGCAGGATGCGGCCATCGGCGGCGACTTGGAGATCGGCGAGGCGCAGTACTTCATCCAAGGTGCCACCGAGCACCGGTGCGATGGGTTTTCCTTCGGCGGCGAGCGGCGTGACGACTTCGCCGGAGAAAAGTCGCACGGCGGGAATCGTGCGTTTTTCGACGGCGACGACTTTGAGGCGAAGATGCTGCTCTGCTTCGGGTTTGAGCGTCACGATGACGAGATCGCCCTCCTTGGTGATCGTGGCTGGCGCAGAGCCGCCGGAGTCAGCGGCGTGGAGTTGCGTGGCGATGAAGAGGAAAAGGAGACGTTTCATGGTGTAATCAACGTAAAGTGGCCTGCATGGCATCTTCGAGTGCTCCGGCGGCGGTTTGTGCCTCAATGTTCGCTGCCATGAGCGCGACATTGGCGGTGCTGGCTTCGATTTGTCGGCGCGTGTATTCGAGTGCGGAGAGCTGTCCGCCTTCAACCATGCGCTTCGTCGTGTTGGAGGCGTCGGCGGCTTCTTGCGCGAGCATTGCAGCAGTGGTGGCTTTGGCGCGTGAGGCTTGATAGCCGGCGAGCTCGATGTCGAGCTCGCCTTGGATCGTGGTTTGCTGGGCGAGGAATTTAGCTTCCGCCGTTTTGCGTTTGGCTTCGGCTTGGGCAATGGGGCCGGCATTGCGATTGATGGGCAGATCCAAGCTCACGCCGAGCTGCCAGCGGTTTTGTCCCTGATTGTAATCAAAGCCAGGCCCCAGACGGACATCAGGATATTGCTTGGCGATTTCTAATCGCAGCGCGGATTCCGACGCGGCGTAATCAGCGAGCAAGGCCATCAGATCAGCACGCTGAGTCAAAGCACGTTTGCGACTGTTGCTCGGCTCTGGCAGGCGATGAAAGGCCGCGAAGTCCAGATTCACCGCGCGGACTGCACTGAGAGGCACGCCGACGGCTGCGGCTAGTTTAGCTTCGCCGGTGGCGGCGAGACGCTGGGCATCTTGCAGCGCGAGACGCGTGCGATTGAGCATGAGACGTGCTTGCGTCAGTTCAAAGGGGGACACATCACCTGCCTCCATCTGCGCGGTGAGTTTCTTGATGGCTTCATCGTGAAGTTTTTGTTCCGTTTCGAGCAGGCGGATGTTTTCGCGGGCGCTGTGGAGTTCCAGCATGGCAGCGCGGACTCGTGAACGCGCGGTCCAGGCACGCGATGACACACGCCAGCGCGCCGCCTCGGCAGCAGCGAGAGCTTGTTCCGTGCGGCGGCTGCGTTTGCCTGCGGTTTCGATGGGAATAGTGAGTCCTCCAGCTAAAAACCATGGTGTGATGGTGTTGACGTGATTGCTGGCAAACTGCGGACCAAAGGTGAAGACCGGATTCGGCCGCATTTGAGCTGTTTTGATGCTCGCTGCCAATTCATCGGCCTCTGCACGCGCCAGAGCGACATCGGGATGATAGTAGGCAGCGGCAAGTGAAAGACGATCCACGTTCCATGTGCCGCCACTGGCTTTTTGTTCAGCCAGGAAACTGCGCAAACCTGCATCACTTAAAGAACGCCCCGCAAAGTCCTCGCTGGTTTTTTCAGCCGAAATCGGACGCGACTTGTAGCTCACGCAGCAGCTTAGCAGCAATGGCAGAGCAAGGATTGTTAAGAGAGTGAACTTCATTTGGGAGCAGGCCTTCATTAGCAGTCTAACGCGAGGAGTATCATGAAATAGCTGTCATTCCACTCTGGACGAACCGCTGAATTTACGCACGCAAGACTGTCTGTGGTTTCACCATGAAGAGAAACCACGCAGCGGCACCAAGAGCCAGTCCCGCTCCCGTTCCAAAAGCAACGGCAGGTCCAAAGGTGGTCCACAGCCAACCCATGAGCAGGCTGGCAGGAAGGGCTCCGATACCCGTGATGAAATTAAAACTGCCAAACGCACGACTCCGTTGGGCATCAGGGTAGAAGTCGGCGACTAGGGCCCGCTCTGAAGATTCGGTCATGCCAAAGAAGAGTCCATAGACGAGAAACAGCGCCCAGATGTGCCAGGCTTCATAGGCGAAACCGAAACCGAGATAGACCAGCGCATACACACACCAGCCGCCGACGATGAGGCCGCGCCGACCGATGCGGTCGCTCAGCACACCGGCGGGGTAGCTGCTGGCAGACTTCACCACATGCAGCGCCATCCAGAGCAAGGGGAGAGTGCTGACGGGAACGCCCACGGCTTGAGCTCGTAGCAGCAGAAAGGCATCGCTGGAGTTCCCAAGGGTGAAGAGCAGCACCGCGCCGAGGTAGCTCTTGAAAGCGGGTGTAACCGTGAATGCCACATCTTCTGCTGATACGGCTTTAGGAACCTCGGCCTGCTCCTTCGCGCCCAAGATCAATGCCGCCATCGCGCCGATCATGGGGATCGCAGCGATCCAGAATAGCACACGGTAATCGCCGGTAAACCAATGCAGCAAGCTCCACGCAATGAGCGGACCGACCACCGCGCCCGCGTTGTCCATCATGCGTTGCACGCCAAAAGCAGCACCGCGTTGGTCTGATGGCACGGAGGCAGCGAGCAAGGCATCGCGTGGTGAGGTGCGGATGCCTTTGCCGATGCGGTCGATGAAGCGGGCGGCGAACACATGTCCGCCGGTGGTTGCCAGGGCAATGAGCGGACGGGTCAGTGCGCTGAGACCGTAGCCGGCAATCATGAGTGGCTTGCGCTTGCGCACCCGGTCTGACCACCAGCCGCTGGCGATCTTCAACAAGCTGGCAGTGGATTCGGCAATGCCTTCGATCAGTCCGACAAAGGCCATGCTGGCACCGAGTGTCACGGTGAGAAACACCGGCAGCAGCGGATAGATGATCTCGGTGGAGACATCGGTGAAAAAACTCACCCAGCCCAGCGCCCAGACGGTTGGGGGCATCTTGAAGCGGGAAGTGGTGGGTGTGTTCATGTGGATGGCTTGTTCCGCTCAATCCACTCAAATAACACAGGCACGACCAGCAGCGTCAGAAATGTGGAGGTAAGGATGCCACCGATGATGACCGTAGCGAGCGGGCGCTGGACTTCAGCACCAGCTCCGGTAGCGAGTGCCATGGGAAGTAGGCCGAGGGCGGCGACAAGCGCGGTCATGAGCTTGGGGCGCAGGCGGGTGAGTGTGCCTTCGGTGATGGCATCACGCAGTGTTTTGCCGTCTAACCGCAATTGATTGATGAAGCTGATCAACATGATGCCATTGAGCACCGCGATGCCGCTGAGTGCGATAAAGCCGATGCCTGCGCTGATGGTGAAGGGCATCTCACGCCACCAGAGTGCTGCCACGCCGCCGGTAACGGCAAGTGGTACGCAGAGAAAGATGAGCGCCAAGATCAGTGCGAGCGCCAATGGCACAACGATGGCGAGGCGTTGTCGAGCGGCGAGGTAGTTTTGAAACTGTCCACCGAACTCGATCTCGAAGCCTGGCGGCAGATCGATTTTTTCTTCGATGGCAGCCGTGGCTTCGGCGACAAAACTGGCGAGATCGCGGTCGCGCACATTCACGAGCAGGCCCACTCGGCGGCGGGTGTTTTCGCGGGCGATGATGCTGGTTTGCGGCACGGTCTTGAGCGTGGCCACCTTGCCCAAAGTGAGCAGACTGCCGCTGGTAGAGCCGATAGGCAGGCTTTCGATGGCTTGTAGGCTGGCGCGGTCTTTTTCTGCGAGACGAACGACGATGGAATGGCGGAGGTTGCCTTCGCTAATCTGCCCCACTTCGCTTCCAGCGATGGCGATCTCGACGGCGAGGTTCACATCTTCAGCGTGCAGGTTGTAGCGATGCAAGGCTTCGGCGTTGGGCGTGATTTCGAGGCTCGGTGCCTGACCGACGGCTTCAAATTCGACATCGGAAGCTCCGGGGATGTCTTCAAGGAGTTCACTGATCTCTCCGGCCGTCTCTTCGAGCTTGGCGAAGTCTTCGCCATAGATTTTTACGGCGACATCGGCTCGTGTGCCTTCAAGGACTTCATTGAAGCGCATTTGGATCGGCTGGGAGAAGAGGTAGCTTTGTCCAGGAATGCGCTTGGTGAGTTCTTCGCTCATAAGATCGGCCAGACGGTCGCGGCTGATGGTTTGGCCGTTTTCTTTCCGCCACTGCTCATGCGGTCGCAGCATGAGATAGGCGTCACTGACATTCACGCCCATGGGATCGGTCCCGACTTCATCCGTGCCGATGCGGGAGAAGCAGTGGGTGATTTCAGGAAAGGTTTCACGCAGCACGCGTTCGGTCTGGCACTGCGTGTCGATGGAGACAGATAAGCCCGTGCTCACGGGCCTGACCATGAAGACGGTGAAGTCACCTTCATCGAGTTCGGGTAGGAGTTCAGCGCCGAGTTGATTGAATAGGGCGATGGCACTGCCAAATAGGCCCAACGTGAGGACTACCACGAACCACTTATGCCTAAGCCCAAAGCCCAGCAGCGGTGAATACAGCCGCTTGCACCAACGCACGAGCAGGTTGTCGCGCTCGCGCATGTCACCACTAAGTAGCAAGGCGCAGAGCACAGGCGTCAGCGTGAGTGCGAGCACGAGCGCACCTCCGAGAGCCAGCATGACCACGATGGCCATGGGCTGAAACATTTTCCCCTCAATGCCCTGCAAGGCGAGGATGGGCACATAGACAAGGGTGATGATGATAACGCCGAAAAACATCGGGCTGGCGACTTCCTTGGCGGAGCGCAGCACTTCATCGAGGCGCTCGCTGCGGTTGAGCTTGCGTCCGAGTGCGTGCTGCTTTTCGCCAAGATGACGCACGATGTTTTCGACCATCACGACGGCTCCATCGATGATGAGACCGAAGTCGATGGCTCCCAGGCTCATGAGATTGCCAGGAACCTCGAAATACGTCATTCCCACCACGGCGTAAAGCATGGAGAGTGGAATGGCGAATGCCACGATGATGGCGCCGCGCAGATTTCCCAGCAGCAAAAACAGCACCACGATCACGAGCAGTGCGCCTTCTGCCAGATTTTTCCGCACGGTGTGCAACGTGCGATTCACGAGGTGTGAGCGGTCGTAAAGCGTGCGCAGCATCAAGCCGGGCGGCAGCTTGGCTTGAATCTCTGCCAGCTTATCAGCGACGGCGCGTGAGACGAGTCGTGTGTTCTCACCGGCAAGCATGATGACAGCACAGACCAGAGCTTCATCGCCATCCACGGTGCCTGCTCCGGTGCGGCTGCCTGCGCCAATGCCTACTTCTGCGAGATCGCTGACCACGAGTGGCTTCACGCCTGCGCCAAACTTCAGCGGCAGTTGGGCGATCTCGGCGACTGTCGTGACGCGGCTGTTGGCACGCACGGTGAATTGCTCACCTTTGATCTCCACGGAGCCGCCACCGGCATTGCGCGTGTTCTCAGCGATCTTGGCGGCCAACTCAGGCAACGTGACGCCTGCATTCATGAGCTTCACAGGATCGGGTTGAATCACGATCTGCTTTTCATAACCACTGGTCGTGTTGAGTGAGGCGATGCCGGGCGTTTGCAGCAGCAGCGGCTTGATGGTGAGATCATGCAGCAGGCGTAGTTCCATGAGTTGATCACGGCGACTGACCGGCCGCTTGGCCTCCCGCGTGTAATCGAGCGTGTAGTAGAAAATTTCGCCCAAACCTGTGGCAACTGGTGAGAGACGTGGTGCAAGACCGCGTGGAATATCTTCGCCCACGTCAGCCAATCTCTCGCTGACCATCTGGCGTGCGCGGTAGATCTCGGTGCCATCGGCAAAGACCAGCGTCACCTGCGAGAGACCGGACTTTGAGAGTGAGCGGAATTCAATGAGACCCGGCAGGCCCATGAGATGCTTTTCAATGGGGAAAGTGACCTGCTGCTCCACCTCCTCGGGTGCGAGTGCGGGCACTTCGGTATTCACCTGCACCTGGACATTGGTGATGTCTGGAAGCGCATCCATGGGCAGCTTCAGTGCAGACCATAGGCCAGCAGCGATGAGAACCAGCACGCCCACGAGCACAGCAGCACGCTGACGCAAGACGGTTTCTAGAATGAAGTTCAGCATGGCTCAAGGCTTGGCATTTTCTTCGGCGGCAGTCTTCACCAAGGGCTGCGAGGAGCCGATGAGTTGCTCCAAATCGAGCGCCGCTTGTAGCGCTTCGATTTTCGTGGCGGTGATGGCTTCCAGAGCTTGCAGATAGCGGTCCTGCATGTCGAGATAGCTAGAGACTTGCACAGCACCGAGCCGGTAATGTTGATCCGCCAGTGCTGCGGCGTCGCTGAAGGTCTTCATGAGTTCAGCTGGCCAAAGATCGAGGCGTTGGCGCTGCGTTTGCAGGATGATCATGGCTTCGGTGACTTTGCGCTCGGTTTCGCGCAGCAGATTATTCAGCATCGCCTCAGCTTGCATACGGCGCGCATCCGCGGTGGCGACTTTATCTTTGCCGGTGTTCCAAAATGGTAGCGGCATGCTGACGTTGATGCCGATCAAGGTTTGACGTCCACCAGGAAGTTGATCCTGAATCACCGGACCGACGGTGAAGGTGGGATGCCGTTCGTTCTTGGCGAGATCAACCTTCAAACCCTGCTGTTCCAACTCCACACGCTTCACCCGCAGGTCATAGTTGTGCTGCGCCGATTGGGCTAGCAAGACGCCGAGCGGCGGCAGCGTGCTGAGAGCAAAGTCCACGCGCTTTACGATGAGTGGCGTGTCGGCCCGCTTACCCATCAGAAAATTCAGCTCGAGCAGTGTCTTTTGCATCACCACTGCGGTCTCGCCGGCACGGCGCTGCACACCAACCGTTGCGGCTTCAATGATACGGGCCTCCAGCAGTGGCGCAGCACCGCCGGGATCACGCTGCACTAATACGGCACGCACGGCGGCAAAGCGCTCTGCCACTTCACCCGCAGCGGCCGCATCCAGCTGCTGCATCGCCAGCGCATAGGCCAGCGCCCGAACCCGCGCTGCCAGGAAGCTGCGAAATTTTGCCAACCCTAACTCAGCAAGCGTGATATCACGATTCGCAATCGCTTTGCGCAATCCCAGTCGTCCAGGCCACTCAATCGGTTGCGCCAGGGTTACAGCGTAACCATAGCCATTCGAGATGCTCAAGTCTTCAGTGGCGCTGGAGCCATTGACCACGCGCATACGGCCAAGATCGACATTGAGTTCTGGATTGCCCATTTTGGCCGCTTCTCGTCGCCCCGCTTTGGCGGCGACGATTTCCGCTTCGTAGTATTTGAGTTCGGGGTTTCCGGCCAGTGTGTTGGCCACGAGTGTTTCGATGGAAACAGGGGACGGTTTATCTGCGGCCGTGGCCGATAGTGAAAAGCAGAAGAGCAGAGCAAAAGGGAGTGATTTCATAAGCGTGGTGTTTCAGAAACAAAGAGCAGCAGGCACAGCCATGGCTGGCCGTGATGACGGATGATGAGGTCAATCTTGCGCGGCCTAAGGACCGCCGATTGAACTCAAGCCTGAAGGGGCGCAGGACCGTGCACGGGACATGCCGTGCTGGCTAAAACCTCGCACAATCGCCTTCGTGGTGGTGGCAATGGATGCGCTGGTGTGAATGCCTGCGCAGCCACCAAAGTCACGGTTGGAGCTGTGAGAGGGTGTTCATCAAATAAAACCACTGCCGGAGCAGCGACCGTCAGTTTAGCGGTGAGCGTGGCACCATCAGTTAGCAGGTCGCAGACCACGCAGCCGGAACCTTCATCGTCGCTATCCTCCATGTAGGCCCCATATTGAGTCATCGAGCAATGCGTCCAGCATTGGAACAAGATGAGCAAAAGATAGGTCGGCAGAGACTTCACGGTGAAACCGATTAAGGCGGTCCGAACTCCCAACGTCAAGAGTTTTGAGGCTTTAGGAACTCGCGCTCATCAGTAGCGGAAGACGCAGCGTGATGCGGGTGTAGCCATCAGAGGTGGCATCCATGACGATGCTGCCACCATGAGCCTGAGTGATGGATTCCGCGATGCTGAGGCCAAGGCCGCTGCCTTCGACCACCGTGCCGTGCGCGACATCGCCACGGAAGAAGCGCTCGAAGACGCGCGCTCTTAACTCAGGTGCGAGCACGGGGCCGGTGTTGGTGATTTGGAAAACGGCGTGCTGATCTTGAGATCGAAGGCTGAGGGTGATGCTGCCGCTGGGTTGGTTATGCTTCACGGCGTTGTCGGCGAGATTGAGCAGGAGCTGGCGCAGGCGCATGCGGTCACCGCTGACTTTGATTGGCTCGCAATGGCTGAGCGTGACGATGATGTTGGCGTTAGCGGCGAGCATGGTGGCCTCTTCAGTGAGATCTCGCACAAGTTCGTCGAGTGCGACGGTTTCATGCGCAAAGGTAAGCAGTCCGGCATCCGCCTTGGCGAGAAACGCAAGCTGTCCGACGATGCTGGAGAGGCGCTGCACTTCTTCGAGCATGGAGGCGACGCGATCGCGGTGCGCCGTTGGCGTGTCGGCATCGCCTAGCATCTGCTCCAGCGTGCCGTGCATGATGGTGAGCGGTGTTTTGAGTTCGTGCGAGGCGTGCAAGGTGAACTCACGCGCTTGCGTGAATGACACACCGAGTCGCTGCTTCATGCCGTTGAACACAGCGGCCATGCGGTCGAGTTCATCGCCATTGCCGCTGCGTGAGACGGGCTCTGCGAGATTTGAAGCATCCGTTTTCTCCAGGACCACCGTCAGATCCTCAATCGGGCGCAAGGCACGTCGCATGAGCAGTCCTCCACCGATGATACCGAGCAAAATAGCAGGAAGTCCGCCGAACAGGATGATCTCAAAGGTCTCCAGCAAAGGATCATGCTTCATTGCGGCTTCGACACCGCCATGCAACGCTACATTGCGCTGCTCATGGAATTCAAACCAGCTCCAGAAACCCACGATCACCAGCGAGAGGCTGAGTGTGATGGAATAATACAGCAGGATGCGGCGGCGCAGAGTCATGACTGAAGTCGGAGTGCATAGCCGAGGCCGCGCACCGTTTGAATGAGGGCAGGGGAGTGATCGCGGTCGATCTTCTCGCGCAAACGGCGCACATAGACATCGACGAGATTGGTGCCTGGATCGAAATCATACTCCCACACGGTGCTGATGATGTCGCGGCGGCTGACGACGGCGCTTTCTGCACGCATCAGGCACTCCAGCAGTAAAGTCTCACGCGATGACAGATCGATGCGTTTGCCCGCACGCCGCGCTTCACGCTTGATGGTGTCAAAGGTCAGATCGGCCAGTGTGAGCACTGGCGGCTTGAGCTGCGTGTTGCGCCGCACCAGTGAGCGCAAACGAGCCAGCAACTCGGACATGGCGAAAGGTTTGGGTAGGTAGTCATCCGCGCCCGCGTCCAGTCCCTCGACGCGCTGCTCCACCTCGCCACGAGCAGAGAGCATGATGACGGGCGTGGTGTGGCCTTGGGTGCGCAGCGCACGCACGAGACTGAGGCCGTCGAGTTTTGGCAGCATGATGTCCACTAGCAGCGCATCGCAGCCGCCTTTCAGCGCCTCCTTCAGCCCGGCCTCGCCATTGGTCGCGCACGACACCTCAAAGCCTTCCTGCTTCAGCGTGGTGCTGAGCAGAGCGGCCGTTTTGCGGTCATCTTCGACAATAAGGATGTGCATGGCGTTGTCTCGTCGGCAGGGCATCGCCTCCAAATGAAGAGGCTGTCATAGTTTCGACTCAACGCAGTAAATGATGACAGAGATTTCATCCCTGGTAAACATCTCCCCGTTCGCTTTTCGATGACCGCCACCCATACTGGGCGGTCTTTTGACGCGACCACCCAACCAGTCCATGCCAACCACCACCGACAAACCTTCCAGCAAGGCAGGCCTCCAACGCTTGCTGCCACGCTCCACACTCGGACGTGGCGCTGCGTTGCTGGGCGGCATGTACCTCAGCATCGCCTTCCTCACGCGTGTGGCTTTGATGATCCAAGGCCGATCTGACATCGCATGGGATCTCTCGTTGCTCGGATCGTTCGGCTTCGGCCTCTGGTATGACTTGCAGGCGGCTTGTTTCGCGCTGGTGCCGTGGTTTTTGCTCACCAGCCTGCTGCCGTCCATCCTGTGGCGCAGTCCGGTGATGCGCTGGGTCGTGGCGACGCTTATCGGACTCTATGCGGTGGTGCTGATCTTCATCGGTGTCGCGGAGTGGCTTTTCTGGGATGAGTTTCAGGTGCGGTTCAATTTCATCGCCGTTGATTACCTCGTCTTCACCCAGGAGGTCGTGAACAACATCAAGCAGTCCTACCCGATGCCACTGATCTTCGCCGGTCTCGGACTGCTCGGTGTGGCAGCGGGATGGCTGGCGCGGTGTAAAGGGGCTGTGCAGTGGGTTTGCGGCGGTGATGCAGCATGGAAGCACCGTGCTCTGCCGGTCGTCGGGATCGCGGTGGTCACCGTGGGCATTGCCAACGTGTTCTCGGAGTCGCAGCTCCCGCTGTTCAAGAATGAGTTCAACCGTGAGCTGGCAAAGGACGGTCCGTATGCGTTCTGCGCCGCATTCTGGAGCGGGATCGACTTTGAGCGCTTCTATCGCAAGCTCGACCAGGACAAGGCGATGAAACGGGCGAAGGAGCTGCTGACGCTCTCCGACACACCACCCGCGAGCGCCGATCCGAGTGACTTGCGCCGTCTTATCAAACACGACGGGCCGGAGAAGCGCCACAACATCGTGCTGATCTCCGTGGAGAGCTTCAGTGCGGCCTTCATGAGCCACTTCGGCATCAACTTCAAGATCAGGAGCTATCTCACGCCCTGCATGGACAGGATCGCCGACGAAGGGATCTTCTTCACCAACATGTATGCCACGGGTACACGCACGGTGCGCGGGCTGGAGGCGATCACGCTGTGCGTGCCACCCACGCCCGGCCAGTCCATCGTCTGGCGCCGGGAGAAGAATGCGAACCTCTTCAGCATCGGCTCCGTGTGCCGTGATCGCGGCTACGATGTGAGCTACGTCTATGGCGGCAACGCTTTGTTCGACAACATGGGCTCTTTCTTCAGCAACAACAACTACCGCGTCATCGACCGCCTCGCGAAAACGAAGAACGACGTCACCTTCGAGAACGCCTGGGGCGTGGCGGACGAGGATCTCTTCAGTTGGGCCACCAAGGAGGCGGATGCCAATCATGACGCGAAGAAACCCTTCTTCATGCATGTGATGACGGTTTCGAATCATCGTCCCTTCACCTTCCCCGCAAACCGCATCGACATGCCCACCGGCACGCGTGAGTCGGCGGTGAAATACACCGACTGGTGCATCGGCGACTTCCTGGAGAAGTCGAAATCGAAGCCGTGGTTCGACAACACGATCTTTATCATCATGTCCGATCACTGTCACAGCAGCGCCGGCAGGATGGAACTGGACGTGACCAAGTATCACATCCCCTGCGTTATCTGGAATCCAAAGCTCGTGCAACCGCGCAGCTTTGATCGCCTGTGCAGCCAGATCGACATGATGCCCACACTCTTCGGCTGGATGAACTGGAGCTACACCTCACGCTTCTATGGCCAGGATGTTCTTTCCCCCGGCTACACGCCTGACCGCGAGCGCGTCTTCGTCGCGAACTACCAAAAGATCGCCTATGTCACCGGCGGCAACCTTGGCATGCTCAAGCCCAAACAGGAGTTCACACTTGGTAAGGTTGATCTTAAGCTCGGCTCGCTCGTGCCGGACAAGTCTGATGCGCTTCAGAGCGTGCTGGATGACACGATTGCGCTTTATCAATCGGCCTCTTGGCTGTTTCGCAACGGCCACCACGGCGCTGACACGAGCAAGCCGTGATAGCTACTTTGACATGCGCAATGGCCCACCGCTGCGCACCTCGGTCAGCTTGCCATCACGAATGACCAAGCCGCCGTTCACGATGACATCGCTGAAGCCTTCGGCGTAGTGATGTGGATCGTTGAACGTGGAGGGATCATTCACCTTGGCGGGATCAACGATGACGATGTCAGCAAAAGCGCCCGCTCTGAGCAAGCCGCGATCTTTGAGATGAAACGTCTTGGCAGGCAGCGATGTCATGCGACGCACGGCTTCTTCAATGCTGATTAGTTTTAAATCGCGTACATAGCGGCACAGCACGCGCGCATTGTTGCCGTAACTTCGTGGATGCGGCACGTCCTCGCCTAATCGACGCGGACCGCCGTCGCTGGCGATCATGGTGAGCGGATGCTTCAGGAAGGTCTGCAAATCGTCCTCGTTTATGCCGTGGAAGATGGCACTGGCACCGCCCTGGGCTTCGAGATCGAGGATGAACTCGATTTGATCAACTAGCGTATCGGCACCGCGTTTAAGCTTCGCCGCTTCGGGAACTGTCTTGCCATTGAGCGATGGATCGGCCTTGCAGCGGGCGATCACGGCGTAGCTGTAGTCCTTGCGGCCTTGGCGAGCGCGCATCTCGGCCATCTTGGCGATGATGTCGGCTTTCTGCTTCGGATCGGCGATGCGGGCGATGTAATCTTCGCGTTCACCTTCCAAGGCGCTATCGGGAAGTGTTTGGCGCAAGCCGGTGCTGGAGGCAGTGTAAGCGTATTGATCGTGCGTGATCTTCAAACCTGATGCGCGTGCCTTGTCGAGCACGGCGAGCACTTGATCGGCTTTGCCCCAAGCAGTGGGCCCAGAAAGTTTGATGTGGGAGACTTCAGCGCGGATTTTTGCCTCTTTGGCGATGCGGATGATCTCATCCAGCGCGTCAAAGATGCGCACGGTTTCGTAGCGCATGTGGCTGACGTAAATGCCGTCGTGCGCAGCGGCGGATTTCGCCAGTTCGATGAGTTCCTCGGTCTTGGCAAAGGAACCAGGCACGTAGATCAATCCCGTACTAAGTCCCACTGCACCGTCCTGCATCGCCTGATCGACGAGCCCTTTCATCACCGCGAGCTGTTCGGCATTCGGAGCACGGATGAAGCTGCCCCCCATGCCCTGTTCACGCACGGAACCGTGGCCGATGAGTGTGGCGACGTTGATGGCGACCTTCGACTCAGCGATTTCCTCGAAAAACTTCACCACATCGGTGCGCGAATGACCGCAGTTGCCGGTGATGATTGTTGTCACGCCCATGCGCAGAAAATTCTCCGCCGCTGGAACAAGGCAAATGTCCTCCGAGTGCGTATGAACGTTGATAAAGCCCGGCGCGGCCACTTTTCCGCCTGCGTCGATGACCGAATCGGCCGTGCCTTCGATTTTTCCGACCGCGCCGATTTTTCCGTTCTTCACCGCGATGCTGCCCTGCACCAGCGGTGCGCCACTGCCGTCAGCGATCTGCGCATTCGTGATGAGGAGGTCAAAATCTGCCGCACAGGCGGCCTGAGTGAATAACAAAGCGAAAAGCAGTAATTGGCGCGAATTCATGGACCGAACACTGGCAGGATTCCTTTGCCAATCCAGCCGCCACATTCCATATCTGAGCACCATGCTCGACCTCACGAACAAGAAAATCGCTCTCCTGATGGGCGGACCCGGCTCCGAACGCAAAGTCTCGCTCAAAACCGCCGAAAGCGTCGCCGCAGCGCTGCGCAGCAAGGGAGCCATCGTCACCGAGATCGATGTGACCGGGCCGGATTTCGACGTTCCAGCGGACACCTTCATCGCCATGAACCTGATTCACGGCACCTTTGGCGAGGACGGTCAGATCCAGGCCATTCTGGAGCAGCGTGGCATTCGCTACACCGGTGCGGGCGTCGAAAGCAGCCGTGTGGCCTTCGACAAGCTGCTGAGCAAGGAGTGCTTCATCGCCGCTGGTGTGCCGACGCCGCGTTCGCAGACTTATCCGCTCGATGGCAGCCAACCTCTCGCGATTGGCTTCCCGCTCGTGGTCAAACCGCCGCGCGAAGGTTCCAGCGTGGGCGTTCACATCTGCCATCATCAGCATGAGTTCGACGCCGCCATTGAGGACGCGAAGACGTTCGGCACGGACACGCTCATTGAGGACTACGTGGCCGGCAAAGAGCTGACCATCGGCATCCTCGGCGATCAGGTGCTGCCTGTGATCCACATCGAGCCGGTCGAAGGCTTCTACGACATCAACAACAAGTACCCATGGATGGGCGGCACCGGCAAAACGAACTACAACTGCCCTGCCAATCTCAGCCCCGAGGTGACGAAGGCCGTGCAGGAAGCTGCGTTGAAAGCCTTCCGCTCCTGCAGCACGGAAGTCTATGGCCGCGTCGATGTCATGCTGCGCGACAGCGACCAGGCGCCGTTCGTGCTCGAGGTCAACACCATCCCCGGCATGACCAGCAGCAGCCTGCTGCCGAAAGCCGCGAAGGCCGTGGACATCGAGTTTCCTGATCTGTGCGCACGCATCATCGAACTCTCGATTGCTGCAAGGCCTTGAAAGTACAACAGACACTCTTGTCTGTTGGGCGAGGCGTAAGCGCAGGGAGTCGACAGACAAGAGTGTCTGTCGTACTTCGTCAAAGCGCCTGAATGAAACGATCCGCCTCGGCGATGGAACGATTCATCTGTTCCAGCAGACGTTGGATTTCGCCTTGGATGTTGTCGGCCTGTCCACGCAGCGAACCGATGGCTGCAGCGTTGAGGTTGTGCTTTAAGTAGAGGACTTGATCACGGAACTGACGCAAGACGGGTTCCATCGTCGATTCAGCCGCATGGAGTGAGCTTGAGAGCTGCTCGAAGCGGCTGCGTGTGTCCGCCAGCTTGCGTCGGCTGTCAGCGGCGAGCGATGGGTTTTGATACTCGCGGATTTCACCTTCCCATTCACGGAACAGATCCCGCGCCACGGTGTCCACTTCGCGAATTTGGTTGCGTACCGCTGTCGCTTGCGACTCGCAATCCTCGTATTCACCTTTAAAGCGGTTGTAGGCGCTTTCGAGATTGCCACCTTGATAACCGGTCAGCTTTTTGAGCTGTGTCAGCGCATCCTGAAACTCCTTGCCCGCCTGCTTCTGCTCACCACGCGCGGCTTTGACCGCACTCTTGAGCAGATCACGTTTCTCGTAGCCCAGCTTCTCCCAGGCGGAGTAGTAGATCGAACTGCAAGCAGAGAGACAATGCCAGCGTGGCAAGGAAGAAACGGGTTTTCATCGGAATCAGCCAACAAACTTCAAGGTGCCGACTTGTCCTGCCGCCATCGCGGCGTGCTGGGCATCTGTGCAGGCGGAATTTGTTGGGGCGTCAGCAGGAGCATCGCTGAGATTGAGCAGGCCGTTGTCGGTCATCCAGCGCTCGACTTCTTCTCCGCTGATGTCGGCCAGCATGGTGCCGTTAACTTCGACGCAGGGGGACAGCGGCTGGCCGCTCTTTTGTTCCATCTCCCAGCGGAAGGCGGGATTCTTAATGATGTCCTTCTCCTCGTAGGCGAGATCGTATTTGCGGAAGATGGCACGGATGCCTTCGCTCCAGCCACAGTAGGTTTTCAGGTAAGCAGTGATTTTGGGTGTTTGCATAATGCGCGTTGGGTTTACGTCCCGATCGTAGCGGGCGATGCGGGGAATGCAATGGTCTCTCGACCGTGAGACCGTGCTTGCCACCAGCGGCCACGCGGGTAGCTTCCACCTGTGAACGATCCAGTCACATCCACCGCATGCCTCCAGGAGACTCCGGCGACTTATCAAGCGACCGAGGCCCACTCCCGGCCCGTGACGCCGTGGATGACGCAAGAGGACGCGCAGATAGTCATCTCCAGAATGCCGCGGCTTTCCTTCGAAGCAGCTTATGCCTCGATTCGACGGAATCTTGGTCAGTCGCCGAGGTTCCCACTCAGTGTGCCAACGAGATAGCTGTCATTGAGGTCTTTGCGCGAGAGAGGGGGCTTTGGCTCGATCCCGATGGATGCCGTGATTTTCGAACCGGTGGACAGGAGCACGATTTCAAGCTCGTGGGCGATGCGTATCCGCAGCGCATCATGCGTGTCACCAAAGACGGCGGCGGTTTCTATCCGCAGGCGCATCCCATCCTTCACATCAGTCCAGGCACTCCGTTGCAATACTTCACCCGGTTGCTGCTCATGGGGTGTCTCTTTCCAGAACTCAGCTACCGGCTGGAGGGCTTCACCCGCCTTCACGGGCAGTTCACCACTGTCACGAGCCAGCAATTCATTCCTGGCAGGCCCCTCACTGAAGAAACTCGTGACGACAGCCCCAAACGTCCGCTGCGCCTCATTGAGCATTGGTTTCAGCAGCGCGGCTATCAAAAGCTCCACCTCAGCCATTCCGTTGGCCCATCGATGGCATGGTATCACCGCGAGGAGAACATCGCCGTCTTCGATGCCAAGCCTGCCAACATCCTTATCTGGGAGGATGCGCTCTTTCCCGTCGATGTGATTCCAGTGCAGCCGACGGGCATCCTGTTGAAGAAGATTCTCGCGGCGTTGTGATCTTCACTTCCACCTCAGCTTCTCCTTCAAGAACTCAAACGTGCCCACACCATGGATCGTGTGCGGCCCGTCGAAGTGCTCGATGGTGGTGCGGTCGCCGATGAGGAGCTTGTTGTAGAGGCGGCGGACTTTGGCGAATTCGTAGTTCACCCATTCGTCGCTGCCGACGCCGTCATTATGACCGCGCTCGACCATGAAGGGCCGTGGGGCGATCAGCGCGGCCATTTCGGCGTAGTTGAAGGTGCGGCCCATGTTCCATTCCCAGATTTCATACTCGCCAGTGGCGACGTAGCTCATCGGCATGTCGGTGCTCACGCACTTGCGCACCCATTCGTTGAAATCGCCGCTGCAAATGCTCAGACAGTAATCCTTGAGCACCGCAGGCGTGCGCATGGCGGACTTGCCGCCGTAGCTGAGGCCGTAGAAGGCGATCTTGTCCGGCTGTGTGAAGTTCTGCGTCTTCAGCCACTCGAGAATGCGCTGATGCTGGCCGTTGATGACGCTGTAAAGCGTGAGGCCGAGCGGATTGAGCTTCCGCTGAAGCGTGCGGAAGGAGTGCATGCCTCGATACGGATTGTGCGGTGCGAAGGTGACGAATCCCTGCTCCGCGAGACGCAGCGTGAAGGCCTTGTAGGCTCCAAAGGCGCGGTTTGTCTCGTCCGTGGTGATGGTGTCTTCGGGAATGCCTTCCAACCCATGCTGGCATACGACGACGGGACGTTTCTCGCCTTCCTTGAGATCCTTCGGCAGGCACAGCCAGCCCCAGGCAAACACATCGTCCCACACATCCAGGGTCACTTCATAAATGCGCACCTTGTCCGTCTCGCGCACGAAGCGGCTCTTGGCGTTCATCGGCAGGTTCGGATCAGGCAGGCGGCCGATGACTTCGTTCCAGAAACGGTCACGCTCGGCGGCGGTGTGCTTCTCAAACTCCTCGACGGACTTGAGCGGCAGCTTTTTCCAGAACTGCTCGTTACGTTCGATCTCCGTGCTCACGAGCAGGCGTTGCGTGAAGGTCTCCAGCTCACGCACCGTGCGTTTCTGGCGTGTGGCATCCGGTTTGAGGCCAAAGGTGGCGCCCGTGACCTTTAGTGTCTTCAACGCCGCGTCCGCCGTCGCCTGCGGAAAGAGGTGGCGAATGATCTGGTCGTTCATCGTCTCCATCGTGCAGGTCATGATGTGGCTGCTGGGCGCGAGTTGCTTCGCACGCTCGACCTCGGCCTTGAAGCTCTCCAATTCAGTCGCGGTGAGCTTGCCGGGCGCGGCGATGGCACGCTCGCCCTGCTTCGCGTCAGGTGGGCCGGCGAGCTTCGGATAAAACAAGTGCTGCAAGGCCAGCGGACGCGGTGCGATGAGGCTGGCGACTTCAGCATCGCCAAAATCTCGCAGCAGGCCAAAGACGTTGCGGTAGATCGGCTCCGCCCACACGCCATCGCGTGGCGCGAAGTAGCCGGAGGAATAGACACTGTCGATGCGTTCGTCGATGGCGGCCGCATGCAGCGCCAGCATGCCGCCTTCACCGACACCGGCGATGAGCAGTGGCACCTGCTCCGGCTGCGTCTTGAACCAATCGACCAACGCGAGCGCCTTCTGCACCTCGTAACCGATGATGTGGCGGCCCAGCTCATACGACTGGCGGTAAATCCACTCGCGATGCGGGATGTTCGTCTTCACGCCGAACTTGTCATTCGTGCTGAACTCCGAATCGCGGCTCACGAGCGTTGGAATGACGATCTCGCAGCCGGTGGTGAGCAAAAACTCATCCACCAGCTTTTCCGGCGTGCCGCCGGCATCAGGCAGGTAAATCACTCGCGCATGCGGCTTCGCCTTCGGCTGCACATAAATGCCCTCGCCATGCACGCCTTCGAGCACGGGCCAGCGCACGCGGAAGACACGACACTGTTCTGTTTCCATGAGCAGCGCCGGTGATTCCGTGTCGCCGACGAATTCGAGCGCCTTGATCGGCAGACGTTCGTCCACCACACCGATGATCGCTTTCAGCTTCTCGCGTGTGGGTTTGCGGCTAGCTTTTGATTGATCAATGAGCCGCAACGCGAACTTATCGACGCCCGCGACCATCGTGGCCGAAAAATCGGGATTTGGTTCCAGCGGCTTCGTGCCCGGAAGAATCTGCGCCTGCAATGAAGCGGTGAGGAAGAGAGCGAGGAGTGTGCGCATGACTTTGAATACGCGACCCAGCCTGCCCGGCTCTCCGTTTAAGTTACCGCTTCTGTGTTACGGGGCCGCATTCTCAGGCAGCGGCGGCGGTGCGGCCTGCTTTTTCGGCCAGATGGCCCGGAACAGGCCGATGAGGAGGTAAATGCCGCCGATGAAAGCGCTGAGCGCTCCGACAATCATCACCATCACTGGCCCAAAGAGTAGTTTGGCCAGAAACAGTGGCAGCGCGAAGAGGAGATTGTCCGTCTGTGAGCTTGGTGCCTCCACCGAATCAGCCAAGCCGGGCCCTACATGGTATGCCAGCAAATATCCTCCCAGTGTGAGGATGAGTCCGATGATCATGGATCGATTGAAAAGGCGTTTCATGGGTGAGTGCGTCAAACGACTAGTTTGTTTATGCCACGCTCGTGTCAATATTACCTTCCTATTTGTGCGTTCATGAGCGCTTCTGCTCGAAGAGCCAGGCCCAGAATTCGGGATTGGCATACGTCTGCGTCCACGAATCGTGACCGACGCCGGGATAGATGGTGAGTTTGACCGGAGCGCCGATCTTCTTGAGGGCATCGTGGATCTTGTGGCTGTTTTCGACGGGGACAGCGCCGTCTTTGTCGCCGTGGAAAATCCAGCAGGGCAGATGCTTGAGGCGTTCTGCCGTGACCCAGCGCACACCGGCACCGCCGCAGATCGGTGCGATGGCCGCGTAGGTGTCGGGATACTCAAACGCGGTCTCCCAGGTGCCGAAGCCGCCCATGCTGATGCCGGTGAGATAAACGCGAGCCGGATCGACGCGCAGGGTTTTGACCAGATGATCCGTCACTGCTTTCACGCCGTGCGGATTCCACAAGTTGCCCGACTCACACTGCAAACTGGCGATGACCGCGGGGAACTTCTGACCGGCGGCGATCAATTTGGGCGGACCATGCTTTTTGATCAGTTCGAGGTCGCTGCCACGCTCACCGGAACCGTGCAGGAAGATGACGAGCGGCCATTTCTTCGCTGTGTCTGCCTCGTAGCCTTCAGGAAGCGACTGGAGATAGCGGTAGTTGACCTTGATGACGAAATCGCCGCTGTAGGACGCAGGCGTTTGCGTGTCGGCGCAGAGGATGGAGGTGGTGGCTAGGAGGAGTGCGGTAATTCGGACCATGCCAGCATAACGGGTTCACTAGGAGATGCCTTGCGGGCTGACTGAGTGCGGAAGATGAGCGCCACGAGTGAAAGCGTGGCCACAGAAGAGAGCGGCATGAGAATCGCCGCCCACAGCGGGCTGAGGTGGCCCATGAGGCCGACGATGACGGTGACGATGTTGTAGGTGACGGAGAAGGCGAAGACGGCATGCACGGCACGGCGATGTGTGGCGGCGATGTCGAGCAGGCTGCTCATGAAACGCATGCTGTGACCGAGGAAATAGAAGTCGGCCTTGTGCTCCAGGAAGCTGCGACCGGTGACGGGACTGCCAGCGCACAATGCCGCATCGAAAGCGAGGCTGTCATTGGCGCCGTCGCCGATGTAGAGCGTTGCCTGTGGTTCGTGATTGGCAATCCACGCGGCTTTTTGATCAGGCGTCATGCTGTGCTGCCATTGATCGCGTGCGAGGTGCAGTTGCGCAGCGATGGCGGCGACTTTGGGCTCGCGGTCGCCACTGAGGATGCTGACGCGCAGGCCGCGTGCTTGCAGCGCATCGACTTGGGCGAGTGATTCAGCACGCAGGGCATCGCGGAAACGGAAGGAGGCCATCAACTGGTCATCGCGAGTGAAGATGGCGTCGGCAGACTGGTCTTGAGGACGCGAGAGCGACCACACGGAGCCATCGTCTTCTTTGAAATGCAGGCCGTGACCGGGTTCTTCGATGACTTCGGCATTGAGCGGGCTTTCTGCCGTGCCGCCGAGCGCATCAAACAAACTGCGGCTCACGGGATGGAGATTCCCGCTGGTGAGATGACGCAGGGCCTGACGTGCGGAGGCATCGAGAGCTTCGAGGGCGTCAGGATTGATGAGCACGGGGTTTTCGAGGGTGAGCGTGCCTGTCTTATCAAACACGACCTGCCGCAGACGTGTGAGTTTTTTCCAGAGGCCAAGCGTGCGTACAAAGACGCCATGACGCTCGGCGCGGCTCGCGGCGATGTCATCAGCCAGCGGAGCGGCGACGCCGAGAGCGCAGGGACAGGAGACGACGAAGACGGAGATCATGACCTGCATGGCACGGGTCCAGTCGCTGGTGTGCTGCCACCACCAGAAGGCACCGATGACGCCAGCGAGCACGACGACGATGAGATAGCCGCGCAGGAGTTTTTCGAGACGCAGATCGCGATTGTCACTGCCGCGCCGTGCTTCCAGCAACTGGCAGAGCGTGGAGTCGCGCCAGGATTCGAGCGCGGTGGCGTTGAGGCTGCGAGTTCCAGCATTCAAAGCACCGGAAGGCACCAACTGACCGCTGGTGCGGGTGCAGGAGTCGCTTTCGCCATTGATCCATTCGAGGCTGATGCTGGCGTGCGCATCGTCGAGCTTCGCGGCGACGGGAACGGCCTGTCCCGGCTTCACGACGAAGGATTCGCCTGCTTTAAGTGAGTCGAGCATCTCCGCATCGGGAATGGAGGGATCGCGCAAGAGACGGCGGCGATTGCGCGCGACGGCCATCTGTTGAACGAGGCGGCCACCGAGCATCAGGAAGATGAACATGGCCACGAAGTCGAAGTACTTGAGCCCCTGCGCACCACTGACCCAGCCAATCAGTGAGCCGATGTAAGCGGCAAGGATGCCGAGTGTGATCGGCGTGTCGATGTGCAGCACACCAGCGCGCAAGGCATGCCACGCTCGTTGGGCGAAGTAACTGCCGCCGACAAACAACGCGAGCGTGGCCGAAGCGGCAGCGACGAGATCAAACCAGCGCGCAAAGGGGAAATCGGCCGGCATGCCAAAGTAGGCGGGCAGTGAGAACGCCATCGCATTCATCGCAAAAGCACCGCAGACGCCAGTGCGGCGCTCCAGGTTGTTGTCAGTGGCCTGTCCGGCATCCGCACGCGCGACGCCGAGGAGATAGCCGAAGCGTTGCAGTTCGAGTGCGAACTCAACTGGCTGGAAGGTGCCAGGCTGCCAGGCCATGCACAGTTCACCACGCGTGATGTCCACATCGATCTGCGTGCCGCCTTGTTTGGCAAACACGCGTTCGATAAGCCAGATGCACGCCATGCACGAAAGGCCCTGCACCGACACTGTCAGCTCAGCGGCGACGGATTCATTCTCACGTGTGGCCTCAGCCGCAATGGTGCTGGCCTCAAGCCAGCCGTAATCCTGCTGACGCATTGCCTGCGGCGAGACGGGCGGGAGGTTTTGATTCGATTTGAGATCGTAGAAGTGCTCGAAGCCCTCCTGCTTCAGCATGTCATGCACAAAGCGGCAACCTGCGCAGCAAAAGCCGTCGTTTCGTGATGGTGGAACCGGTGTTCCGCAGTGCTGGCAGGTGGTGGACATGGCAAGAATCAGTTGAGGGCATGGCAGCAGCTCGGCACGGCATCGCTGTTGAAATCGAGTGTGTCGCGCAGCCGCCACGCGAGGATGACCGCAGTGACGAGCGCGAGGCCGCGCTGGACTTTGCGCATGGTGGCGGGCTGGAGACGACCGCCGAGCCAGTGGAGTTGTGTTTGAGCGAGAAACAGCAGCGGCAACGTGCCGAGACCGAAGGACAAGGCGAATTCAGCGCCGCGCGAAGCGCTGCCGTTGGCCATGGCGAGGGCAAACATCATGTAGAGTGGCCCGCAGGGCAGCAGCGGCGTGGCGAGGCCGAGGATGGTGGCGCGCAGGCTGCTATTGAGTTTGAAGGCAGCGGTTTGAATGCGGCGCAGGCCGCGGGAGAGAAATTTTGGCTTGGGCAGCCACGCATCAAGACCCATGCCGACGATGGCGAAGGCGAGCACGAGCAGCCACGGCAGCACGATGCCGGCGCCGTGCTGGAAAAAGCTCAGTGGCATGATGCCGATGGCTCCGGCGATGGCTCCGACGAGGCCATATGCGGTAAGGCGTCCGGTGTGATACAGCGCGGTGTTGCGCATGAAGCTGCCATCGCGTGAAACCGCCCACGAACACGACAGCGGCCCGCACATGCCTACGCAGTGGATGCTGGTGACGATGCCTGCCATGAAGGCAGCGGCGCTGGTGTCGATCGGCATCATGCAGCGGGTGCGGCGGAGAGATTTACCAGCGGCACGGTTTCCGGCTGGTTGTTCATGGCGACGTAGAACAGCGCGCTCCACGCGCTGAGCAGCACGACGAAGGCGAGGACGACCCACAGCCATGGACGGCGGGCGAGCCATCCTGTCGGTGCGGTGGGCTCACTTTTGGAGGTATTGCTTGGGGTCGAGGTAGTCATTGGATTTGAGGCGTGGATCGGGACCGGTGAACTCGAAGGGTTTCGTGGTGTAGGTTTTGCCGTCTTTCGTGTCGGTGACGCGGATGCTGAGTTTGAAAGGTTCTTGGTAGCCCGCTTCGGGCAGGGTGATCATGAGCGGCTTCAAGTCCTCGGCCTGCGCGGCAATGGTGACCGGCGCATCGGCACCGGCGCAGACGAGTTCGGCAGGCAGATCACCCAGCATGGCGAGTGTGAAGGTGCGCGGCTCGTTGCGCTTGTTGATGAGGCGGATGAGGAACTGGTTGCGCAGCACGCCGTTGCTCACATAAAACGGCGAACCTTGCATGCGCAGCACATTGGCACGCAGTGGCTCGATACGACTGGCTGAGAAGCCGAACACGGCCACGCCGAGGAACAGCAGCCCAGTGTAAAAGATGATGCGGGGGCGGATGAGGCGCGTCTTGCCGCCGTTGAAGGCGGTGAATGAGGCATAGCGCACGAGGCCGGGCTGGCGACCGAGTTTGAGCATGATGCTGTCGCAGGCATCCACGCATGCGGCACAGCCGATGCACTCAAGCTGGAGGCCGTTGCGGATATCGATGCCGGTGGGGCAGACCTGGACGCAGCGCGTGCAGTTCACGCAATCGCCTGCGCCAGTCGTGCCCGCCTTGCCGCGTGGCTCGCCGCGCTTTTTGTCATAGCCGATGTTGATGGTATGATCATCGCCCAGCGCGGACTGCATGCGGCCATAGGGGCACATGATGACGCAAAACTGCTCACGGAACCAACTGAAGGCGCCATAAAGTCCCACGGTGAGGAAGATCACCACGCCAAACGCGACGGTGTGCGCCTGCGGCGAATGATGCATCATTTCATACAGCCCTTTGAGCGAAACAAAGTAGCTGAGGAAAATGTGCGCGATGACGAGCGAGCTGAAGATGTAGAGCGCATGCTTGATCACACGCCGGGTGATTTTGCCTGCCGTCCATGGTGCGGCGTCGAGTTTGCGGCCCGCAGAGGCATCGCCGTCGATCAAGCGCTCGATGCGACGGTAGATGTGTTCCAGAAACACGGTGTAGGGGCAGGTCCAGCCGCACCACACGCGACCAAACAGGGCAGTGACGTAAAACAGCGAGAAACCGAGACCCGTGACGAGAAAAAAGCCCACCCACAAGTCCTGCACGGCCAGCGTGAGGCCCATGAAGTGGAAGCGGCGGTTCAGCACATCGAGAAACACCGCCGGGAAGCCGTTCACCGGAATCCACGGCAGCGCGATGTAAACGATGAGCAACAGCAGCGCGGCGAAACGACGGGCACGCGTGAATTTTCCCGACACATCTGCCGGATGCAGCGTCTTCTTGCTGCCATCCTGATTGATGGAGCCAAGGGAAACAAGGTTAAGCGCGTTCATTCTGAGGCGTGAACATGGCATAGCACCGGATGCCAATCTCAGCCCCAGTTGCGTATGGCATGCTGGATATTGCGGATGGTTGAAATGCGCATGTTTGGCGAAGCATTTTTGATTGTTGGGTTTCTCTATTCGATTCGATAAAAAACCTCCAGTGCTGGAATACAGCGACTGGAGGTAGGAAAGCGGCGGCGTGAACTGTTGGCGGTTACTTCACGGGTGATGCTGGCGTGGTAGAAGTAGCTGGAGCGGCAGGAGCAACCGCAGCACCACCAGCGGGCGGGGAGTCGGGCGCTTTCGTGATGGGCTCGCCCTCATGGTGGTGGCTGAGAACGTATGCGACGACTTCACTGACTTTTTTTACCCCGAGTACGATTTCCCACGCGGCCATGCCTTTGGTGATGTCTGGAGAGCCTTTGCGGACGATCTTGAAAATCTCGGTGGGCGTGCCGCCGTATTTCCACTGTTGGTCGTCGAGGGGCAGGCCTGGCAGCTTAGCCCCCGCTAGCATGCCGTTGAGCTCGGTGCCGTGGCAGGTGACGCACATGCCGGGCGTCATGAAGGTGGCCTTGCCTGCGGCGAGCACTGCGGGGTCACGGGACATTTCCCAGAGCTTTTTGTCGGTGATGGTTTCCATCTGCTTGTCGCGTGCGACTTGCATCTCGGCCATGGCCTGGTCGATGACGGCGGTGTCGCTGCTGCCAAAGCCGAGTTGGTAGTAAAACACCCAGTTTAATACGAACCAGACGATGGCGATGTAGAGGGTGAAGAGCCACCAGTTGGGCAGCTTCTGGTCGTACTCCTGAATGCCGTCATAGACGTGATCGCGGAGGGTTGGCTCGTTGGAGGAAGTGGGCTTGTTCGGGTCCATGGCGGGTTAGTCGTCGAGTGGCAGGCGGGACATGTGCTCGGCCTTGTCCTTGCGCAGCAGCATGCCGCGGATGGTCATGATGCCGAAGACGAGAACGGTGGTGGCAAAGGAGAGCAGCGGCACGATGACGTGCCAGTTTTCGTAAATGATGCGCTTGTACATGAGGTGGAGGCAGGTGCGGGGTTAGTGCGTGACGGCGGCGCTGCGGGCTTCGTCCGGGATGACGGGACTGAGCGGGAAGGGGATGCCCTGGCCATTTTTGCTGAGGATTTCCTCGACGGGGTCGAACTGGCCAAGCTTTTGCAAGTAGGCGATGATGGCGACCAGTTCGCAGTCGGGACGCACGACGATGTTCGATTTCTTGAATTCTTCGGCGATCTTCACACCGGCTTCGAGGGCCTTCATCTTGATCTCGGTGGCATCCATGGGCGGATAGGGCACGCCGAGCTGACGCAGGACGGCGATCTTCTTCGGCAGCGTCTTTTGATCGAAGGGCTTCTCCTTCAGGTGCGCATACGGCGGCATGTTTGACTGCGGGGACATGGAGCGCGGGTCCATCATGTGCTCGTAGTGCCAGGAATCGGGACGCGCACCGCCTTCACGGGCGAGATCGGGACCGGTGCGCTTCGAGCCCCACTGAAACGGATGGTCGTAGATGCTTTCACCGAGGCGTGAGTAGTCGCCGTAGCGCATGACATCGGGCACCAGTGTGCGGATCATCTGCGAGTGGCAGTTGTAGCAACCTTCGCTGACGTAGATGTCGCGCCCGGCGAGTTCGAGCGGCTCGTAGAGCTTCTGAATGCGGTCTTCGACATTCTTGGCGCTGTTGACGGTGACGGTGGGGATGATCTGGATCAAGCCACCGATGACCACGGCGACAAAGGTGAGCACCGTGAACGGCAGGTAGTTGTGCAGCAGCTTCTCATACCAGAAGGCCCAGGACTTGCTGGTCTGCTGGAAACGGCGCACGGCCATGTAACCGAAGATGCATGCGCAGATGAGCGAGGCGATGTCGGCGCCCGGTGGCAGGAAGATCCAGCCAAAGACGAGGAGGAGACCACCGACGGTGTAGGTGAGCGGGTCGTTGATGAAGGTCTCCTTCATGCCCATCGTGTCCGCCGTGCCGCGCTGCAGGACGGCGATCTCGCGCACTTCATTGTAGGGTGTGCCAGAGCGGATGGTCTTCCACAGATTGATGCACATCACAATCCAGCCGAGGAGGAACATGCCACCACCAATGACACGCAGACCCATGAGCGGACGGATGGCCTGAAGCGTGTCGAGGAAGGTGTTCTTCATCGCGAGACCATCGGCGGTGACCTGATTGAGCATCAGACCCTGCATGATGCCGCTGATCCACATCGCGACGACGTAGAGCAGGATGCCGAAGGTGCCGATCCAGAAGTGGAAGTTCGCCATGGGAACGGAATACAGGCGCGTGTTCCAAAGCCGTGGTGCCAGCCAGTAGAAGAGACCGGCGGCCATGAAGCCGTTCCAGCCAAGAGCGCCGCTGTGAACGTGGCCGATGGTCCAGTCGGAGTAGTGCGAGAGTGAATTCACTGCGCGGATGGAGAGCAGCGGGCCTTCAAACGTCGCCATGCCGTAGAAAGTCACGGCGGCGATAAAGAATTTGATCACAGGATCGGTGCGTAGTTTGTCCCAAGCGCCGCGCAGTGTGAGCAGGCCGTTGAGCATGCCGCCCCAGGACGGTGCCCAGAGCATGAGGCTGAAGAACATGCCGAGCAGTTGGAGCCATTTCGGCAGTGCCGTGTTCAGCAGGTGATGCGGTCCGGCCCAGATGTAGAGAAACACCAGAGACCAGAAGTGCACGATCGAGAGACGATACGAGTACACCGGACGTTCCGCCGCTTTCGGCAGAAAGTAGTACATGATGCCGAGGATCGGCGTGGTGAGGAAGAAGGCGACGGCGTTGTGACCGTACCACCACTGCACCAACCCGTCCTGCACACCGCCAAAGATGCCGTAGCTGTGCGTCCAACTTGTAGGAATGGAGAGATGATTGACGATGTAGAGCATCGCCACGGTGATGATTGTCGCGATGTAGAACCACAGGGCGACGTAGAGGCTTGGCTCGTTGCGCTTGTGCAGTGTGAGGAAGAAATTCACCGCGAACACGACCCAGATCACCGCCACAGCGATGTTGATGGGCCAGATCAGCTCGGCGTATTCTTTACCACGTGAGAGACCGAGCGGCAGCGTGATGGCGGCGGCCACGATGATGAGCTGCCAGCCCCAGAAGTGGATGTTGGAGAGCGTGTCATTACCCATGCGGCACTTACAGAGACGCTGCGTGGAATAATAGACACCGGCGAACATCATGTTGCCCACGAAGGCGAAGATGGCGGCGTTTGTATGCAGCGGACGCAGGCGGCCAAAGGTGAGCCATTCGGCCAGATTGAGCTGATGGAAGTTCAACTGGCTGGCGATAAACACACCGGCGAGCATGGCGACGACGCCGAAGATGATCGAGGCCAGCATGAACTGGCGGACGACCTTGTCGTTGAACTCAATGGGTACTTTAGTGGCTGAGGTGCTGGTCATGGGAACTAGAGGGAGTGGAAATGGCCGCCGGCATGCACCCGGAGTCATCCAGAGGCAGGAGGGCGTCCTGCTCGATGCTGCCGCGCCGCTTTTGCGTGCGCTCCGCCAGATAGAGCGCCGCGAATAAAACGGCGAACATGAGGCTGACGAAGATGGTGACGGCGAAGACTTCCATGGTGCGATGCGGAGCGGTGGCTCACGCTGCGGCACTATGGCTGGATGAATTACCGACGCTCCGCCTTGCTTGCTCTACGCGGCCCGCATTTTGTGGGCACCAAAAGAGCAGCGCAAAATCGGCATGCTCTTGCCACTTTCAGCGCGGTCGCATCTTGCCCGTTCCAGGCAGGGCGCTGAGGAAGAAATAGCGCGGTGAACGCAGCAGGTCGCCGATCTCGCGGATAGCCATGCAGAACAGCAGTTCGTCGAGCCGGGTGTGCGCCTGGCCGTGGTCTTTGAGCTGTTCGTCGAGAAAACGGCGCAGGCGCTTGTTGGCGTTGAACTCCAGCGGCACGCTGCCGAGATTCATGAGCAGCAGAAGCGTGAAAACACCGGCGGCGACAAACAAGGCGTTCTTGGCGATGAGGATGCGGCCGATCATGAGGCCGACGATGACGAAAACGCTGGCCATAGGCAGGTAGCGGCTCATGCGGATGCAACTTTGACGCCATTTGAGTTCGCCGAGGCTGTCGCCGGTCTGCAGTGCGTGTGCAGCCTCATGCAGAGCGATGGCCCAGGCCGCAAGCGTGGTGCCCTGCGCCACGTCCTTGCGCAGGAACAAGCGGCGGCGGGTGGGATCAAAGTAATCGGTGACGACGGCGTTGTGCTCGACGACCTGCACATCCTCAACGCCTTCGGATTTGAGGAACATGAGAGCGATCTCGCCGCCCGTGTGCGCTGTCGGGGAGTTGGCGCGAAAGCCTTTGAGCATCATGGATTCGTGGCGTGCCAGTGCCCACCGGCTGAGACCGATGCCGAGGACGAGAACCACGATGAGGATAAGAAAGACCATGAGAAGATGCGGGCGCACCCTCGCAGCAATACGCGGGCAGGCAATTCGAGTGTGCAGTGTTCTTGCATCTGCCAGCTAGGCATGATTGCATGGCGGCATGACTGATCGCGTTGTTTTCTTTGCTGTTTGCCTGCTCTCGACCATTCCCACCTTCGCGGACGATGTTTTGGGCCAGGGCGAGTTCCGCTATCGCATTGTGCCGAACTGGGGGCGCGAGGCGCTGGCGCAGGTGAGTGTGAAAAATGGTCACGCTGTTGCCATTGATGGCCAGGGGCGGCTGCTGTTCCTCACGGACGATGCGAAGAACAACGTGATCATTCTCGACGCGAAGACGGGCGCATTGATCAAGCAGTGGACGGCCCGCATGCCGGGAGCACACGGTATGAGCCTCGTGCGTGAAGGAGAACGTGAAGTATTGTTCATCACCGACACGCAACTGCATGAGGTGCGCAAGCTGACGCTCGATGGGGAGGAGTTGGCAGTGTTTCCGTGGCCACAAACGGCGAAGCTGCATGCCAGCGCCAATGAATACCGACCCTCGAAGACGATCCATTTTCCCAATGGCGAGTTCGCCGTGTTCGACGGTTATGGAAAGGACTACATCTTCCACTACAAAGCCGACGGCACGCTGCTTCGAGCCTGGGGTGGCAACATTGGCGACCAACGTGACCAATTGAAGCACTGGGGGCCGCATGGTGGTGCCTTGGATGAGCGCGACGGCACACCGCGTGTCGTTATAGGCATGAGTGACCAGCAGGAAATCCGCCGGTTCACGCCGGAGGGCCATTTCATCGACCAGATGCCATTCCTGGGCGGTAATCCGCGTGACATCGTGATTTTCGGCCAGCACACGATCATTCCTCATCTTGGCGATAACTGGCCGAAGGACAAGAATGCGCCGGGGTTCATCTCCATCGTCGATTCGCAGTGGAAGATCGTCTCAAACATCGGCGGTCCGCCTGCGGTGTATGAAAACGGCGTTCTGCAGCCGATGAAGAGTGACGGGAAGACCTTCATCCATCCGCATGGCGTGGCCGTGGATGCGGATGGAAGCCTCTATGTGGCACAGTTTGCCTCACCTTCGGCACCGCTGCTGAAACTGGAGCGACTCAAGTAGATGCAACTTTTCGTGCTGAGGCAGGTTTGAGTTAGAGATGAACACAGAGTCCAGCTATGAGGTTGCCAAAGCAGTGCAGCGGCGGAACATGCCCGCCATGCGCCCCTTGGCCATTTTTCTAGCTCTAATCACAACTGCCGCCGCTCAGTCGGAAGAAACTAAGCAGCCACCACCCAAGCCGGGTGAGGGGCAGGTGTATCGTGAAGGTGATCGTCGAGGCCCGCAGGGAATGATGCCAGGCATGGGCGGTAAGCCGTCACGAGGTTTCGATGGATTTGAAAAGCTCTCTGAGGCAGAACGTGTCAAGGTGCGTGCGGCCTTTGAAAAAGCCTGGCAGCGACCCGAGGTCATCGCGTCACGCGATCAGGCGATGAAAGTGAACGAAGAATTGCGCACCACACTGCACAAGGCGCTCAAAGAAATTGATCCTGAAGTCGTGGGCATTCTGGAGAAAATCAAGCCGCCCTTCCCCATGGATCAACGCGGCCTGCCGGAGATGCCAAAGCCGGATTCACCAGAGTTTGGCCGGATGGCGGCGATTCGTCTGGGCGCTGAGATGATGTCTATCTCCAATCCCGAACGTCGCGAAGAGACACGGCGTTTTCATGATCGCATCATGCAGTTCCCTCGGGTGAAAGAAGCGCTAGCCAAATTGGAGCAACTACCGCCGGATCAGCGCATTGAAGCCTTTAAAAAGCTGCGTGACACCTATCGTGAAGTTGCGGGCCAGGAGTTTATGAAATTCCGTGAGAAGCCGGAATCCAAAGATGGTTTTCGTCGCCCGCCGGAGCAGGAAAAGACACCCTCTGCCGAAGCGAAGCCGTAACGCGGGTCAATCCCCGCCGCCCGCTTCTTTGCGCGTGTTACCAAAGGCATCTTTGACTGCTGCCACAGCATAGTCGCGGTTGAGTTTGGTGATCCAGCGCACGCTGATCTCTTTCGGGCAGGCCGCTTCGCATTCGTATTGGTTGGTGCAGTTGCCGAAGCCTTCTTTGTCCATTTGGCGAACCATGCCGAGGGTGCGGCGATCTTTCTCTGGTTGGCCTTGGGGTAGCAGATTGAGTTGGCCTGCCTTGGCGGAGACGAACAGCATGGCACTGGCGTTTTTGCACGCGGCTACGCAGGCACCGCAGCCAATGCATGCGGCGGCGTCCATGGCTGCATCCGCAACTTCTTTGCCGATGGGCAATGCATTCGCGTCCTGCGGTGCGCCGGTGCGCACAGTGACGAAACCACCAGCCTGTTGAATGCGATCGAAGGCGCCACGATTCACGACGAGGTCTTTGATCACTGGGAAGGCCTTCGCGCGGAAGGGCTCGACCCAGATGGTGTCGCCCGTGCGGAACTTGCGCATGTGGAGCTGACAGGTCGTGGTGGCTTTTTCCGGGCCGTGAGGAACGCCGTTGATCTGCATGGAGCACATGCCGCAGATGCCTTCGCGGCAGTCGTGGTCAAAAGCGACGGGTTCCTGACCTTTCGCGATGAGTCGCTCGTTAATGATGTCCATCATTTCGAGGAATGAGGCATGATCCGGGATCTCCGGCGCTTCGATGTCCTGGAAGTGACCGGGCTGACCTGCGTTTTGACGCCAGACTTTGAGGTGAAGATTGAGTTGGGACATGGGACGTTGAAAAAGGCGTTATTTGTAGCTGCGGACGGCAAGGTGGACTTCTTCGAAAATCAGCGGCTCTTTGTTGAGCGTGGGTTTGCTGAAGTCACCGGTGTATTCCCAGGCGGCGGCGTAGCTGAAGTTTTCATCGTCGCGTTTCGCCTCGCCATCGGGGTATTGATGCTCGGTGCGGAAGTGACCACCGCAGCTTTCTTCGCGATTCAGGGCGTCGAGGCAGAGAAGCTCACCGAATTCCATGAAATCGGCCACGCGTCCTGCTTTTTCGAGCTCGGGGTTGCAGGCATTTCCACTGCCCGGAACGACCACGTTCGTCTTGAATTCTTCGCGCATTTCCGGGATGCGTTTGAGTGCCTCGGTGAGGCCCGCTTTGTCGCGTGCCATGCCGCACTTGTCCCAAACGAGCAGGCCGAGTTCGCGGTGGAAGCTGTCCACGCTGCGCTTGCCCTTATTGTTGAGGAATTGCTTTGTCTGTGCGGTGCAAACTTCGACAGCTTTCTTGAACTCTGGATGCTCGGTGGTCACGCTGCCGGGCTTCTGATGCACGAGGTAGTTCGCGATGGTCGTCGGGATGACGAAGTAGCCGTCCGCAAGGCCTTGCATGAGCGCGCTGGCACCGAGTCGATTGGCGCCGTGGTCGGAAAAGTTCGCCTCACCGAGCACATGCAGGCCGGGGAGGTTGCTCATGAGGTTGTAGTCCACCCACAGGCCGCCCATCGTGTAATGCACGGCGGGATAGATGCGCATCGGCTGCTTGTAGCCGTTTTCGCCGGTGATCTTCTCATACATGGCAAAAAGATTGCCGTAGCGCTCAGCGATCGTCTTCTGGCCGAATTGACCGATGGCCTCTGCGAAGTCGAGATAAACACCGCGTCCACCGGGACCGACGCCGAGACCTGCATCGCAGGCTTCTTTGGCCGCGCGGGAGGAAATGTCACGCGGGGCAAGATTGCCAAAGCTCGGATATTTGCGCTCCAAAAAGTAATCACGATCCGCTTCTGGAATCTGCGCAGCAGGCTTGCCGACATCGGCAGCATTTTTCGGTACCCAGATGCGGCCATCATTGCGCAGCGACTCAGACATCAGCGTGAGCTTGCTCTGATACTCGCCGCTCACGGGGATGCAGGTCGGATGGATCTGCGTGTAGCACGGATTGGCAAAGAGCGCGCCTTTGCGGTGCGCACGCCACGTGGCGGTCACGTTGCAGCCCATCGCGTTCGTGGAGAGATAGAAAACATTGCCGTAACCACCGGTGCAAAGCAGCACCGCGTCACCTGCATGTGATTCGATTTTGCCGGTGACCAAATCACGCGTCACGATGCCCTTCGCATGGCCGTCCACAGTCACCACATCGAGCATTTCCGTGCGTGGAAACATCTGCACGCCACCCGCAGCGATTTCCTTGTTCAAAGCAGAATACGCTCCGAGTAAAAGCTGCTGTCCAGTCTGCCCACGCGCATAAAACGTGCGGCTCACCTGCGCACCGCCGAAGGAGCGATTCGCCATCATGCCACCATACTCACGCGCAAAGGGAACACCCTGCGCCACGCATTGGTCGATGATGCTCACGCTGACCTCAGCCAAACGATGCACGTTCGATTCACGTGCACGGAAGTCGCCGCCTTTGACCGTGTCGTAGAAAAGACGATGCACGCTGTCGCCGTCGTTTTGATAATTCTTCGCCGCATTGATGCCGCCCTGCGCCGCGATGGAGTGCGCACGCCGTGGTGAATCCTGGAAGCAGAAGCACTTCACCTTGTAGCCCAGTTCCGAAAGCGTCGCTGCTGCCGAAGAGCCTGCAAGACCGCTGCCGACCACGAGGATCGTGAACTTGCGCTTGTTCTTCGGATTGATGAGCTTCGAGTCCTGCTTGTGCTTGGACCACTTCATGGCCATCGGGCCGGAGGGAATGTTGGAATTGAGTGACATGGCGAATCGCGGAAAAGATTAGCGGACGTAGCCGAGCCAGACGGCAAGGACGATGGAACAGTTGCCGACGAGGATCAGACCGGCGAAGGCATACCCTAGCTTCTTGAACAGCGGTTCCGTCTTATCCGTGGCGACTCCCAGCGTCTGGAAGAGACTGCTGAAACCGTGACTCAGATGGCTGGAGAGCAGGACCATCGCGATGATGTAGAAAATCGAAGCTGGAGCCCAGGAGAAGCCTGCAATGACCATGCGATACACATCATGCACCGTTTCGCCGTGCAGCACGGTTTTGTAGGTGTCGTAGTCGTTGTTTTTGCGCACGGTGAAGTGCAGTAGATGATAAATAATGAACGCTAGGATCGTCAAACCGCTCCAGATCATCGTGTGCGAGGCTTTACCGCTTACTTGGGCCTTGTGCATGCCATACGCATCCTTGCGCGCTGCCCGGTTGGCTTGGGTGAGTTGAATCGTCGCCACAACGTGAACGACAACCGCCCCCAGCAGGCCGATGCGGGCGATCCAGACACCACCGCCGTGCAACATGGTCTGGAGCATGTGCCCGTATTCATTGATGGCGTCTTTACCGACGAAAATCAGCAGATTGCCGATCATGTGGCCAAGGACAAACCCCAGCAGCATGAGGCCCGTCAGGGCCACCAAAATCTTCTTGCCGATGGAGGAGGCGTAAAATCGCGAAAGGGAGTCAAAAACAGCGCTCATGTGGGGATGAATTCATCATGGAGATACGCTGCCGCCGTGCAAGCCGGGTGTGCAAATTTCCTTGCGGATCACTGCTGCGATCTTGTCTCAAGCCCGCTCAATCGCCATCGCGATGCCCATGCCGCCGCCGATGCAGAGGCTGGCGATGCCGCGACGCAGGCCATGGTCTTCGAGATGATGCAGCAGCGTGACCAAAACGCGTGCGCCACTGGCTCCGATGGGATGGCCGAGGGCGATGGCTCCGCCACGTGGGTTAACCTTGGCCGTGTCGAGGCCGAGTTCCTTGACGCAGCCGAGGGTTTGGACGGCGAAGGCTTCGTTGATCTCGATGGCATCGACCTGATCGAGGCTCCAGCCAGTTTGAGTGCACACTTTCTGAATCGCGCCGACGGGGCCGAGACCCATGAGAGCAGGATCGCAGCCGACGGCGGCGCTGGCGATGATGCGGGCTTTCGGTTTCAAACCGTGAAGCGAAATGGCCTCCTCGCTGGCCAGCAGGACCAAGGCAGCGCCATCGTTGATGCCGGAGGCGTTTCCGGCGGTAACGGTGCCGTCTTTGCGGAAGGCGGGCTTGAGTTTAGCGAGCGACTCGACGGTCGTGTCGGCTCGTGGATGCTCATCTTCGGTCAAATCGCCCGCTGGGATGATTTCGCGGCTCAAGGCAGCACGGCTGGCGGCAACGCGGCTCTGACTGAGTGCGGCGAAGGCGTCCTGCTCGGCGCGGGTGATGCCGTGTTTGTCGGCGATGCGTTCGGCAGTCTCACCCATGCCGATTTTGAGCAAGGGGTCGGTCAGGCCATCGACGAACATGGCGTCTTGAAGAGAGGAATCGCCGAGTTTTTTCCCGAAACGCAGGTCCATGGCGTAATGCGGCGCACGGCTCATCATTTCGACGCCACCAGCGAGGACGAGATCGTTTTCACCACTGAGGATGGTATCGGCAGCGAGCGCGACGGCCTTCAGCGACGAGCCACAAGCCATGTTTACGGTGAACGCGGGCACTTCTTGAGGAATGCCCAGCTTGAGGCCGATTTGACGCGCCACGTTCATGCCGGTGCCAGCTTGCAGCACCTGGCCGAGGATGACTTGCTGGATGTGTGCTCGCAGTTCTTGCGGCAGCATCGCGTCGCCGAGTGCGTGACCGAGTTCAGCGGCGGTGAGTGCTTTTAAGCCGCCGCCGAAACGGCCGATGGGCGTGCGCTTGGCTTCGATGATGTAAACAGGTTTCATGGGATGGTGCGGATGGTTTCGGCGAGTTGCGGGGCGAATTGCATGTGATCGAGCACATCGAGCTGCAAATCGAGTCCGGCGGCGATTTCGATGAGGCGCAGGCCATGCGGCGTGAGTTCAAACACGGCGCGTTCGGTGACGTAGATCACCTGCTGGCCGTTTTGAAATGCGGACGGGCCGTGAAAGCAAACATGCTGGAGCTTGCGCACGAATTTGGCATTCCCCTTTGCCTGGAAGGTGCAGCAGAAGACGAGGCGGCGGGCGCTTTGGGCAATGTTCACGAAGCCGCCGACACCAGCGAAGCGATCCGCGAAGCTGGCGACGTTCACGCTGCCCTCGGCATCGACTTCGACGGCACCGAGCACCGCGATGTCGAGTCCGCCGCCGTCGTAGAAGTCGAATTGCGATGGCTGGTCGATGACGGCTTCCGGGAAGTGGCTGCAGCCGAAACTGAGGCCCGACGCAGGCACGCCGCCAGTGGGGCCGCTTTCGACCGTGAGCGTGAACTCCTGCAAGCGTCCGGTTTCTGCGGCAACCATCGCCACCGCTTCGGGCAAGCCGATGCCGAGGTTCACGATGTCGCCTTCACGGATTTCGCGCAGCGCTCGTGTGCCGATGCGTTTGCGCTCGGACTCGGGCATGACGGGTAGTTCGAAGTTCCCGTCGCCTGTGACGACGAAGTCTTCGTTGAAGACTTCTCCAAAGGTCTGGTCGTGCTGCATGCCAGCGGATGTGACGATGTAATCGACGAGGAGGCCAGGCACCCGCACGGACTTCGGGTCTGGCAGTTGATCCACGACGCTCTCGACCTGCGCGATGACGATGCCGCCGTGATTCTTCGCCGCTTGCGCCATGGGCAGCAGCTCGCTGATCAAGCCTTCGCATTCCATGCTCAGGTTGCCGCGTGCGTCGGCATACGTCGCGCGAATGAGTGCCACATGAATCGGCATCGGCTTGTAGCGCAGCCATGTTTCGCCATCCAGCTCGATGCGCTCGACGAGCGGCTCGGTGGTGCGCGCATTGAGTCTGCCGCCGCCGTGGATGGGGTCGATGAAGGTGTTCAAGCCGACCTTGGTGATCAATCCGGGCCGTTTCGCGGCGATCTCACGCGTCAGAACGCTCAGCACACCCTGCGGCAGGTTGTAGGCTTCGACTTCGTTCGCCAGCGCGAGTGCGCCGAGCTTTGGCGCGAGGTTCCAATGGCCACCGACGATGCGTTTGAGCATGCCGCGATGAGCGAGGTGGTTCATGCCGCGCTCCGCACGATCTCCCTGACCCGCACAATAATAGAGCGTGAGGTCTCGCGGCGTGCCGGTTTGAAGAAAGCGGCGCTCCAGAGCCGAGGTGAGCATCTCCGCATGCCCGGCACCGACGAAGCCACTCACCGCCACCGTGGCACCGCTCGGAATGGCGGCGACGGCTTCGTCAGCAGTGGTGAGGTGGGCAGGAGAACGCATCAGCCTCTCCAGCCGCCGTTAATTTCGATCGTTTGGCCCGTCACGTAGCTGGCGAGCGGTGAGCAGAGAAAGAGCACGACGTTCGCGACTTCCTCGGTGGTGCCGAAGCGGTTGAGCGGGACGTTTTTGAGCATCTCGGCGCGGACGTTCTCGGGAATGGTGGCTGCCATGGCGGTGTCGATGACGCCGGGAGCGATGGCGTTGGCGCGGATCTGCTTGCGGGCGGCTTCGCGGCTGAGGACGCGCATCATGGCCTGCACACCGGATTTGGCGGCGGCGTAGTTGGCCTGGCCGAAGAAACCCTGAATGGCAGCGATGCTGCCGAAGCTGACGATGGCACCGTGATCGCGCATAATTTCGAGGGCGTATTTGCAGCAGTAGAAGACGCCAGAGAGGTTCACGTCGATGACGGCATCCCATTCTTCGAGTCCCATCTTGGCGATGGTGCGGTCCTTGATGATGGCGGCGTTGTTGATGAGGTAATCGAGGCCGCCGTGGCGTGCTTGGACGTCACCCATCATGGTTTGCACCTGCTCGGGCTGCGCCACATCGGCGGCGATGATGCTGGCGCTGTCGGTGCGAGCGAGGTTGAGTTCATCGGCGAGTGATTGAGCATCCGCCGTGGTGCTCGGCGTGCCGAGGTGATTTAGGACGACGGTGGCGCCCGCACGATAAAACGTTCGGGCGACTTGAGAGCCGATGCCCTGCGATGCGCCGGTGATGAGGGCAACTTTGCCTTTGAGGTCGATGGAGATCATGGTGGGATGACAGAGTTAAACGGGCATTCGATGTTTGTCATTGCCGACAGGCTGTGGCATAAACGGTAAGTTATGGTCAAAAAACTCCTCCACACCCGCTATCGGGTAAACGATCTCGAAAAGACGATCCATTTTTACACACAGGTGCTCGGCCTGAAGGAAGTGCGCCGCCACAAGTCGCCGCGTGGCTCGGAACTGGTGTTCTTGCAGACGCCGAACAGCGAAGAACTCATCGAGATTTGCAGCTATCCGGCCAGCGGGCAGGTGACGTTTTGCAGCGATCTGACCCATCTGGCGTTTGAGGTGGAGAGCATCGAAGAGTTTGCGAAACATGCTGCCGAGCTTGGTTATCCGCTCTCTGATGGACCGACGCCGAGTTCGAGCGGCGTGTTTGCATTCATTGACGCCCCTGAGGGTTATGAGATAGAACTGATCGAATACCGGAAATAATCCTACCCAACCAACCTCATGGACTTTGACTGGCTCGGCGCTGCTTTTGATCTTTCGCAACTCCCGCCGAAGGACATCGAGGAGTCGTTCGAGGATCCATTCGCCCTCAAATTCCTGCCCGATGGCCAGAGCGAGGAGGCGGAGGCTCGCTACTACCACTTGGGCAAGTCATTGCAGGGCAAGCCGGTGTTCAGCGTATTCTGGACGGACGGCAAACGCTACCGCGTCGTCTTCGCGCGGCTGATGACACCAGGCGAGCATGATTTCTTTGAGCGCAAGAAGGCGGAGGATATTTGAGTTCACCCACCACGACCATGGACACCGTATCACCTGATTTGAAACCGATTCGCGCCTGGAAGGACGTGCCTGCCTTTGATGCTGAGGATGCGGAGGTGAAGTTCTGGGTAGCGCATCAGCTCGATGCCCGGCTGATGCAGTCCTCCATCCACCGTGCCGATGTGCGCGAGTCCACCACGATCACGCTGCGTTTTGACCCGCGCATGCTGAGCCGCATCAAGCGCGTGGCGCGTCGCCGTTACCTGAACTACCAAAGCATGATCAAGCAGTGGCTGAGCGAGCGGATGGAGCAGGAACTGAAGGATTGAGGCATAAAAAACCCGCGCTCCGTGAGACGAAACGCGGGTGAAAGGAACGGAGGCTGATTACAGCGACTTCTTGAGCGCGGCGGAGGCGACGAAGCGCACGGTCTTGGAGGCTTTAATTTTCATGGCCACGCCGGTCTTTGGGTTGCGACCGGTGCGGGCGGCACGCTTGGCGACCTTGAAGGTGCCGAAGCCGATGAGCTGTACGTTGCTGGTCTTCACGCCTTTGGCGATAGAGGTGAGGACGGCGTCGAGGGCGTCGCTAGCGGCACGCTTAGAGGTGTCGCCACCGAGATTTTTTTGCACAGCGTCAATGAGTTCTGCTTTGTTCATGAGAGGGTGAGTGGATTCGTTGTTGGAATGAATACGGGTCTGCGCCAGAAAGATCAGGTTAAGCGGCGTGATTTTATGGCACTATCGCCTTGATTTCTCAAACATAAAAAATATTTAACCCAAGATTCTAAAGGGCATGGAAGACCATCAAATACTCAAAAAGTTCTTGCTTACCGAGTCGGAACCATCCGTCGCGCAGAGCGTTTTTATCGCCAATGGAGCCATCGTGCTTGGCGCAGTGGAGATGCAGGCAGAATCCAGTGCGTGGTATGGTGCGGTGTTGCGTGGCGACATCAATCGCATCATCGTCGGTGCGCAAAGCAATGTCCAGGATGGTAGCGTGCTGCATGTAAGCGATGATCATGCCTGCGTGTTGGGCGAGCGCGTGACCGTGGGGCACCGCGCGGTGGTGCATGCCTGCAACGTTGGCGATGAAGTGCTCGTAGGCATGGGGGCGATCATTCTTGACGGGGCGCAGATCGGCGCGCGCAGCATCATTGCCGCCGGGGCGCTGGTGACGAAAAACATGAGCGTTCCCGAAGGATCGCTCGTTCTCGGATCGCCCGCACGTGTGGTGCGTGCGCTCTCGCTCGAAGAACAGCAGGCGAACGCGAAGCTGGCTCTCAAGTACGTTGAGCTAGCCCGACGCTACCTCAAACTGGGCCTTGGCGGTGAGGCCATCAAGGCGCTAGGCAAGCCATTCTAGACGCAGAAAAACCCACGGCGCATGTTGCCATCGGCACGCACGCGGTTTTAGTTTGGCCCCATGAACAAGGATGTTGTCGAAGTGCAGGTGCGCGCGGTGTTGCCGCTGGAAGGCAGCTTTGCTGTATTCCTGGGCAATGAGACCAAGGTCTTCGTGATCTACATCGACGAGTCGGTTGGCACGGCGATCTCGATGTTCATGCGCGGCGTGTCAAAAGAACGCCCGCTTACCCATGACCTCGTCGGGCATCTGCTTCTGGCCTTCGGCGCGAAGGTGGAGCGGGTCATCATCAACAATATCAATGGCAGCGTGTTCCATGCGCGTCTGATTATTTCCGCAGAGAACGAACTGCACACGACCCGCAAGATGATCGAACTCGATGCCCGGCCCAGCGACAGCATCGCGATGGCAGTGCAGCAGAGTGCGCCGATCTTTGTGGCAAAAAAAGTCTGGGAGACTGTCGAGGATGTGAGTGAAACGCTCGCGCAGATCGAAAAGAAGGGCCTTGAGGCACAACAAGCTGCCGACACGACCAAGGAAGAGGGCGATGACGATGATGACGACATCGAGGAACTGAGCGATGAGGATATCAACTCCATCGCCGGCATCAGCACCGGCAAGGATGATGAAACTTATGACGACGGCTTCGGCGATGATGACGACGAAGAGGGCGAGGAATGGAAGAAGGCGGACGGGTGAGCCGCCGGTTCAACGCTGCATCAGTGCCGTGCGCAATTGCAATGCCTCGCCATGTCCGGGGGCGATGCTCAGGACACGATCAAGCGCGGCGATGGCCTCCGGTTTGCGGCCTTGTTGAGCGAGGATCGTAGCACGCGCATACGGAATGCCGGGATCGCGGGGATTGGCGAGTTCGCCGCGTTGCAGGGCTTCGAGAGCGCCAGGAACATCGCCCAAACCGTTTTTAGCGATGCCGAGATTGTACCAAGCCCGGGCGAATGAAGGATCAAGACGCACGGCTTCTTGCAGCGAGGCGATCACGGCTTTCATATCGCCAGTTTCGCTAAGGGCGAGGCCGAGTTCGTGGTGATATTCGGCTTGATTGGGTGCGAGCTTGATAGCATCGCGAAGCTTGGCGACGGCGAGCTGCGTTTGGCCGGTGGTGCTGAACATCATTGCAAGGTCGTGATGGAACGGCGGTGAGTTGGGATCCCAGCGAATAGCGGTTTCCATGTGCTCAATGGCAGAGGATGCGTTGCGACGGGCAAAATCGAACTGTGCGAGCTGCATCTGGCCACTGGGCTGATCGGCATTGAGGTTGAGCATGTGCTGCAAGTCTTTCCCTGCGGCGGATTCGAGATCGAGCGAGTCACGCAAGGCCCAGGCGGCAGCAACCCGAACACCACGCACGGAATCATTGAGCAAAGGTTCGATGCTGGAGCGAATGGAGTTACTTTGTAGCACAGCTTCGAGCGTGCGGATGGCGTTCTGGCGCACCAAGGGGTGGGTGTGCTGCAATTGGGCGGTGACGGCGGTTTGTACGCTGGATTGATCAATCCAACGATCTAACAGCAGTGTGGCACTGGCTTTCCAATGTGGAATTTCATCGCTGCCGAGGAGGTCAACGAGGCCGTCTCGTACTTCAGCATCGCCTTGGCGTGCTTTGGCGATGAGCGTGGCCCGCGTGCGGGTTTTGCGGTTCATTTTGTCGCCCCACCAATTCTGCGTGGCTTCGAGCGCCCAGTCGGTGGTCTTGTCGGTGTGACATTTGTTGCAGGCGTTTGGCACGTTGAACTGTTTGGTAAGCAGCGGATCAGGAATGGTGAAGCCATGGTCGTGGCGCGGGTGGCGCTGCATGTACACGGTCTGCGGCATGTGGCAGTTCACGCATTGATTGCCGGTGCTGGCGGTTTGATGAAAGCTGTGCGCCTCCGGCATGATGACCGGAGCGTTGGGGAAGCCTCCCTGGGTGTGGCAGCGCATGCAGAGCTGATTGCCGGGCAGAATCGTTTTCATGCTGTGCATGTCGTGGCAGTCCATGCAGCGCACACCGGCGTTGTGCATGCGGCTGCTGAAGAAACTACTGAACTCGTAGTTCTCGTCGCGAATTTGACCGTCGGGGTAAAACGTATCCGTCTGATCGGTGATGGTGAGCTGATGGTGATCCCAAAACGATTCACCCGGCACGAAGTCGCCGGTGATCTCGCTGCGTCGTGCATGGCAGCCTGCGCAGTTTTCGGTGTGTTGGTCACGTGACCATTTCACGAGCGTGGGATCACCTTTGATGCCACGATTGGCGTGCTGCCACTCGTTGTGCGTTTTCATTGGCCCATGGCATGATTCGCAGCTCACGGACATCTCGGCCATGGTGGTTTTGTAGCTGTCAGTGCCTGCGTTGTAGTTTTTGCGCAGTCGAGTGTTGTGGCAGGTGGCGCACATTTGATTCCACACCATGCCGCGGCCGGTCCAGTGACCCCATTCGCCGGGCTTGCGGTCTTCGTTGCCGTACACGTTAAACCACTCGTTTTTGCGCGGGTCGAGGCAGGCTTCCATGGCTTGCAGACGGCCGTTACCGCCATCAACGAGGAACTGGCGCAGTGGATCGTGGCCGATGACACGTTCGGCACGATAGGGTGTGATCTTGTCGCCAAAACCGAGAGCGATGAGTTCGTAGTTGCTGCCGGTTTTACGTGTTTCAGTCGTTTGTGTGCCGTGGGTGAAGGTGCGCTCAGGTACAAACGCAGGATCGTCGAGTTTTGGGTCTGGTTTGCGTTCAGCGAGGCCGTGATGCGAACTTTGCCATTTGGTGAATTGATCCGCGTGGCACTCTTGGCAACTCTGCGAGCCAGCGTATTGAGAAAAGGTCGTTTTTTCGTCCGGCATGGTGAATGGCGTGGCTTTCGCGAGCGAAAGCGTCATCGGTACTGGAGTGAATTTTTTCTGCGGCCACAAAGCCCAGGCGACTAACGCACCCAAAGCCAAGGCACCACCACCGATGACGATCCCAGCGTGCCAAGACGATGGTGGTGTGGGGGCTGGCGGAGCGTTTTTCTTCATGCGTGCGCCAGATTAGGCGGACGCGACAACGGTGCAAGGCACGTCGAAGAATTAGAAATCGAGATAGATCTCTGCGCGACGGTTGTGGCTGCGGCCTTCAGGATCGTCGGTGCCGTCAGATTTTTTATTGGGGCTGAGCGGCTGCGCTTTGCCCAAGCCGGTGGTCACCACCTGATCAGCCGGAACGCCGAGCGCGACGAGTTGCTTTTTCACAGCCTCGGCACGACCCCGGGAAAGACCTACATTATAATCGTCCCGGCCTTTTTCGTCCGTGTGGCCAGCAATTCGCAGTTTTTTGGAGTGGTCAGAACGCATCAGTGCAGAGATGACCTCGAGCTGCTTTAAGGCCCGCGGATGCAACTCAGCACGGTCGTATTCAAAGTAGAGCGCGAGCGATTCGCCACCTTTCGGGTTCTTCACGATGGGCGTGTAAGGCACGCCAAGCTTGGAGGCGTTTTTGGCGAAGGCACCGAGGATATCGGAGAGGTTTAGGCCGACGACCTTCCATGGCTGCGCGATGTCGCCGCGCTTGAGCTCGACGCCAAACTCGGTGTTCTGCTGCAGCGCTTCTGATTGCACTTGGGCGATGACCCAGGAAACTTCGGGATTGGCGATGGTGACGATGAGTGGCTTGCTGGTGTTCAGTGCATACTGGCCTTCTTCAAACACGATGCAGAGGCCAACGAGGCGTTCGACTGGTACTTTGGCATCATCCACAAAGGCACGGGCGGCGGCGAAATCATGTTTCAGGAGCAGACGTACGAAGTCGCTGGCAAAAGCGAGTGCGTCTGTACCGTCCTCGACGGTGAAAAGCTGCTTCATCGGTGCGGCAGGCGCGAGCGTGCCGGGTGCAGGAGGTGGCATGCCAGCAGCAGGGGAGATCATGGCAGGCATCCCAGCGATGGCGCTGCTCATTTCCTTCGGCAGCGTGGCCTTGGCGATCTTCCAGCCCATGCGCTCGTCACGTTCGAGATCAAGCTGGATGCGAACCATCTCGTTGGTGCCGGGCTTGGTGAAGGGAACGGCGATGCGGGTGCGGTTTTCGACGAGGCCGAGGAGTTCCACCTGGTCCTCTGTGCCGGGCTTGAAGCCCATGCTTGCCAGTTTTTCAAACAGCTTCGTGGCGCTGTCCGACTGCGCGGCATCGGCAGTGGCTGCGAGCTTGCCAGCAGTGGTAAAGTCACCCGTGGCGAGGCTGCGGACGAGTTGCTTGCCAAGATCAAGCGGGCGGGCAAAGCCAAAGGCAACAGGAGTTGGAGCAGGCATCGCTGGCGCTGGTTTCGGCGGCGTGACGGGCGTAGGAGTGCTCGATGGTGCGTCCTTGGCAGCTTCCTTGCCCGGCGCGGTAGTTTTGGCATCCGCCACCACTGGTGGTGCGGCGTCTTGCTTTGCCAGCATCTTTTTCTTGGTAAACAAAAAGAAGATAGCGGTGCTGAGCGCAAGCGCTGCAACGACAATGAGAATGGGCACAAGACTGCCGCCGCAGATGAAGCGGGCAGGGAGGGAGCGGGGCGGAGATTTCATGGCCGGGAGGGAGACTGTCCTGTGACAGCAGCAAAGATGCCACCACGGAAGGTGATCAATCAAGGCCTATTATTACCCCCTAATCTCGACATGACCCACTGGCAGCGCATGCAGTAAGTTTCGCCAGATTCGTGTTTGGCAGTGCGTGCGCGCAGGGCATGTTCGTTGCGTCATGTCTGAACTTAATGCCACACCCTCTCCTGCTCCACGTCGCAGGCTCGGATGCTTTGCCACAATGGCGCTGACCTTTCTTGCCGCCGTTATCATTGGCGGGATCGTGTTTTGGAAAGTGGTGGATTCGGGCTTTGGCCTCAAGTGGCTTGCGGAGCATTTTCAAAAGCAGACTATCACTGAGGTATTCCGTGAGAATGTGAAACGCATCGCTTCGACCAATGGTGACGTGCTGGAACTGGCGACATTGGAGAGCGAGGAGACGATCACGAAGTTCGACTCAAAGACGCTGTTTGATGTGGTTTACCTTGGGACCACGGAGTCCGAAATCCGCAGCATGGTGTTCTATCGCTACCATTTGAAGCTGTCCGAAGAGTGGCATCTGGAGGTTCAGGATGGGCGCTGCATCGTTGTGGCACCGCTCATCCGGCCATCGCTGCCGCCAGCGATTCGAACCGAGACGATGGAGAAAAAATCCGCTGCGGGCTGGATGCGCTTCAACGCGGTGGAAAATCTGGCGACGCTTGAGAAGGGCCTGACTGCGATTCTCGAAGCGCGTGCAGGGGCGCCAAGCAAGCTTCGTAGTGTGCGCGAGGCTAGCCGGCAGTCTGTGGCTAAGTTTGTAAAGCAGTGGATTTTGAAGGAGCCGACACCCCAAGCCCAGAGTGGCATCCGTGAGATCGTGGTGATTTTTCCGGACGAGACGGCGGCAAAGAATGCTGCGGAGGCGCTAAAACTGCCTGCCACGCTGATCTTGGAAGTCAAAGCCGACTGAATTGGCTCAGAGTTGGCCGCCGGAGGGCTCGTAAAGCAGCAGACCGGCGTCGAATTTCACAAAGGGGAGTGCTTTGGGGAGGGCATCGAGTTGCATGCTCGTAAGCCGGAAGGTTTTGCCTTTCCAAATGCCGTGCCGACCCACGGTGCCGGCGATGAGGTTTTCAACGGTGGCTTGCTTGTTGCCTGGCACAACAAAATCTGCACCGCTGACGGTTGCACAGACGCCAAGTGAAACGATTTCCTGCGCATTGCGCTGGTTGGTCACGCGCTCAATCAAATCTCTGTGCGCCCCTCCGTACCAGCCGACGGCCACGGCAGCAACGATGCCGATCAAGCAGATCACGACGAGCATCTCCAGCAGCGAAAAACCACCAATGCCTCGAGATGAGGAACGGGTGCGCAGGATGCTGGAAACGAGTAACATGTCTTTATAATTACCATAAGTTACCAATTGACGCAATGTCTCGTTTTGAATCTTTGGGCTTCTGAGTCTAGGACACCCATACGCATGAACCATATCCAGCTGGAGCAATTGCCACGCATCCATCGAGAGGCGATCGAATCAGCGGGTTATCGCGTCTTGCGCTGGGAAAATGCTCGGGAGGTATTGCAAGCGCGAGTCAGCAAGGGGCGCATCACCGGTGCTTTGGGTGATTTTTTAGCGCGTTGGCTACCCACGACTAAAGCAGCCGCCAATGAGCTAGAGTGGAAGCTAACGTTTGATGTCATTTCGGAAGGAATTCGGATTTCTGACGGCAGTATGGCGCTGGTAGAATCGCCTATAGAGCATGCGCTGCTGCATCTGCCGGCGCTGCGTTCGTTTTGGAGCAGTGAATTGCGTCAGCAGCACTTTACGGCGCTAAAAGCCATCGTGCCGGCTGCTTGGATCATGGATGAAGCGCCAGTGCCGTCAGGTGCGGTGATTCACGGTCTCGGCATCACGGCGTGGGATCAACTTGAGCGTGTTCACGGCCATGAGTGGGACAGACGTGACCACATTTTGACCGCCCGCGCCCCGGCGGGATTAATAATCAACGCTCGTTACGAACGGAATGGCCAAGGACAGGTCGTATTAAGTTCTGTTGAAGCGATGCCTTGACGGCACTCACGCTTTCGTGCGACATTCACACACTCCAAAAAAATCATGGCTCGCGGTTCCAACGTCACTCTCTGTTCCTTCTGCGGCAAAAGCCATGCGGAGGTGAAAAAGCTCATCGCTGGGCCAGGTGTGTACATTTGCGACAACTGCATCCACGTTTGTAAAAACATCCTCGACAAGGAGTCCTCGCAGGATTCTGAGGGCGGGCCGTCTTTGCTGGTGCCACGTCCGGCAGACATCGCCGCACTGCTCGATCAGCATGTCATCGGTCAGCCACAGGCGAAGAAGGTGCTCAGCGTCGCGGTACACAATCACTACAAGCGCCTCCTGCACACGCAGCAGCAAGCCGCCCGTAGCAGCAGCGCCCAGAAAAAAATTACAGCCACACTGCCCGATCCGCATGATGTCGAGATCGAGAAGAGCAACGTGCTGCTTCTCGGCCCCACTGGCTGCGGCAAGACCTTACTCGCCAAGACGCTCGCCCGCATTTTGAACGTGCCGTTTAGCATCGCGGATGCCACCACGCTCACGGAGGCCGGTTACGTCGGCGAAGATGTCGAAAACATCATCCTACGGCTGCTTCAGGCCGCCGATTACGATGTCTCGCGTGCCGAGATGGGCATCGTGTACATCGACGAGATCGACAAAATTGGCCGCAAGACGGAGAACGTGAGCATCACGCGGGATGTCTCGGGTGAGGGTGTGCAGCAGGCGCTATTGAAGATCATTGAAGGCACCGTGTGCAACGTGCCACCGCAGGGTGGGCGCAAGCATCCGCAGCAGGAGTATATCCAGGTGAATACGGAGAACATTCTGTTCATCTGCGGTGGGGCGTTTGTTGGCCTCGACAAGCTCATGGAGCGCCGTCGTGGTCGCAAAACGATGGGTTTTGTCAATTCACACGACAAACCGGAGGAGCAGGTGAAAATCAGGTCCGAAGTGGAGCCCGAAGATTTACTCTCGTTTGGTCTGATCCCGGAATTTATCGGTCGTCTGCCTGTGATTTGTTCTCTGGAAGCGCTCACCGAGCAAGAACTCATGCGCGTGCTCACCGAGCCAAAAAATGCGCTCATCAAGCAGTATGCCAAGCTCATGCACATGGACGGTGTCGAGCTTTCCATCACGCGCGATGCCATGCTGGCCATGGCGAAGGAAGCCGTCACGCGCGGCACCGGCGCACGCGGTCTGCGCAGCATTTTCGAGCGCATCATGCTCGATGTCATGTATGACGTGCCCAGCCGCATGGATGTGCGCGGCGTCACCATCAACGAAGGCGTCGTCAAAGGCGAGCGCGCCGCGATGCTGCGCAAACGGGTCGAGCGCAAGGCGGCGTAGGTCGTTGTTACAAAGCTGGGGCTAAAATTCTGCTGGAGCATTCGTGGCATCGCACGCCATAATGCGTGCCATTCGCCCATGAGCACTCCCCCCTCCTCCCGCCGCCATTTTCTTCAACTCGCCACCGCGGCCATCGCCGCCGCAGGTTTACGCAACGTCATCGCTGCTGACAAGGAGCCGGCGTTTAAGATCTCGCTCGCCGAATGGTCGCTCAACAAAGGCATGTTCAAGAAAGGCAACGCCGCGCCGCATGAGCACCTCGATTTCGCCAAGATCGCCCGCAGCCTCGGCATCGACGGCGTCGAGTATGTAAATCAGATGTTCTTCGACAAGGCTGCGGACGCCGCCTATCTCGGCGAAATGAAGCAGCGCCAGGAAGGCGAAGGCGTGAAGGGCCTGCTCATCATGTGCGACCGCGAAGGCAACCTCGGCGACCCCGATGAAGCCAAGCGGGCGAAGACCATCGAGAATCATCTCAAGTGGCTCGATGCCGCTGCGACGCTCGGCTGCCACAGCATTCGCGTGAACGCCGCCAGCGATCCGAAACTCAGCGCGGAGGAGCAGATGAAGCTCGCTGCCGATGGCTTGCATCGTCTCTGTGTTGAAGGCGACAAACGCGGCCTGTTCGTCGTCGTTGAAAATCACGGCGGTCTTTCCAGCAACGGCCTCTGGCTCACCGGCGTCATGAAAGCCGCCGATCACGCCCGCGTCGGCATCCTGCCTGACTTTGGCAACTTCTACACCGACCGTGTCAAAGGCGAACTATACAACCCCTACAAGGGCCTGCGTGAGTTCATGCCATGGGTGAAGAAAGGCATGAGCGCCAAGGCCTACGACTGGGACACCGGTGCCGGCAAATTTTACACCGAAGACCGACGCGAAGGCCGCGAGATGACCCTCGATTTCCAGCGCCTCATCGACATCGTCGTCAAAGCCGGTTACAACGGCTACATCGGCATCGAATACGAAGGCGATAAGCACACCGAGATCGAAGGCATCAAGCGCACCAAGCAGGCGCTCGAAGAAATCCGCTCCCTGCTCTGATTTTTCAACCGCCCACTCAACTCAAACACCCTGCAACCCATGCTTACCGACGACTCTCCCACCGCACCCGCTGCCTCAGAAACCGTGCTTTGGACCGGGCACACCTCTCAGTGGATTCACTTCTGGTATTACTTCCTTTGTATTTTACTCGCCGTAGGCATTGCCTTCGCAGCCACCATACCTGCGGTTTTCACTGGCGGCTTGGCTTACCTCGCTCTGATCATTCCGCTCGTCATGTGGCTCATACGCTGGTGGATCACGAAATGCACCACCTATGAGCTGACGACCCAGCGTTTGCGCATGCGAACCGGTGTCCTCAATAAGCGTGTGGATGAACTAGAGCTCTATCGCGTCAAGGACTACGCCATGGAGCAGCCCTTGATGTTGCGTCTAGTCGGCCTAGGCAACGTCACCATGGTAACCTCTGACGCTAGCACTCCCACCGTTGCCATGAGAGCCATTCCTGGAGCCGAACAGGTGCGCGAAAAACTACGCTCCGCCGTTCAGGCCGAACGTGATCGCAAACGTGTCCGCGAACTTGACGTGGACAATCACGATGAAGGAGCACTGAAGTAATCTTCTTGGCTCAAGTGCCGACTTTCTCTTCGCCAACGACACGCGCCTTGCCGTCTTTGACTTCGATGCGCAGCTTGAGGCGGCCGAATTCCTTTTTGTAGCTCCAGCCTACTTCAGCGTCCCAGGTGGTGGCGCTGGTGGATTGGAGTTTGCGGAGTTGGAGAATGAATGCGGCAAGGCGGGTTTCGGCATCGACGATGGTGTGGTCGGGGTCGATGTCCTTGAGGTTCTGCGCGTTGATGAATTTGAGCTTTAGATCGCTGAAGCGTTTGGTGAAGCCATCGCTGGCGGGAGTCATGCCGTCGCGGTTGATTTCACCGAGCACGATGGCGTAGCTTTTGGCAACACTGGGGTTCAGATCGGGCAGTTGGGTGATGAGATGACGCAGCGCGGTCTCACCAGCATCGCATTCATAGAGATTGAGGGGCAGGGGAGCCGTGTCGGAGGAGTCGCAGGCGGCGAGACCGAGGCAGAGGCTGATGAAAAGGAGGCGGCGTGTCATGTGAGTGTTCATGGCATGGAATACGCAGCTTGGCAATACGCCGACGCTCTCCATGATCGCGTGATGTTCGACATTCGCGAAAAACCCAACATGGTCGAGAACGCCTTCCTCATCGGGGCCTACTTCGACCGCCGCAACAAGCAGGAGGGCTTCGATTTGCTCGAAGAGCTGGCCGAACTGGTGACAACGCTGGGCATCAACATCATCGGCAAAGAACTCGTCTTTTCCCGCGAGCACACGGCCCGCTATCTCATCGGCAGCGGCAAGGCGGCGGAACTGATGAAGCAGGCGAAGGACATCGGCGCCGACTGCATTGTGTGGGACAATGAACTTAGTCCCGGACAGCAACGGGCGTGGGAAAGCGAGGGCAATATATGCGTGATCGACCGCCATGAGGTCATTCTCGATATTTTCAACATGCGTGCCAAGACGCGTGAAGCGCGGCTGCAGGTGGAACTGGCGCGGATGGAGTATTCGATTCCACGACTGACGCGCATGTGGGCGCACTTGGACCGACAAGGCGGTGGTGCAGGTGGTGGTCAGGGTGGCGCCGGTGCGGCGCGTGGTGAAGGTGAAACGCAGCTCGAAGTGGACCGTCGTCTAGCCAGCAAGCGACTCGATAAACTGCGTGCCGATCTCGAAGACGTGAAAAAGCAGCGTGACACGATGCGCAAGGATCGCACGCGAGTGTTTGTACCGCATGTGGCCATCGTCGGCTACACCAACGCAGGCAAGTCTTCGCTGCTGAACAAACTCACCGCCGCTGACGCTTATGTGGAGAACAAGCTCTTTGCCACGCTGGATACGACCACGCGACGCATGGAATTGCCCGATGGCCAGGCACTGCTCGTAACAGACACCGTTGGTTTCATTCGCAATCTGCCGCACGATCTGGTGCAATCCTTCCGTGCGACGCTGGAAGAGGCCACACAGGCGGATTTTCTCATCCATGTCATCGACGCCAGCTCCATGCAGGCCGTCGATTTTTATAAAACCACCACGAAGGTGCTCGGTGAACTCGGTGCGGGCGACAAGCGTGTGCTGCTGGTGCTAAACAAAGTCGATCTGGTGGATGATGCGCGGCTGATGGAACTGCGACGTGAGTTTCCTGAAGCCCTGGCCATTTCAGTGAAGACCGGGCAGGGGATGGACGATCTGCTGCATCGCTTGGACGAATTTTTGATCGACCGCGTGGTGCGTCTTGAACTGGATCTGCCGCTGGATCGTATGGATCTCGTCGCCCTGGCACATCAGGAGGGCAAGGTGCTCACCGAAGACTACGAAAGCGGTCGTGCGGTGATTCAATGCGTGATCCCGAAGCGCTTCGAAAGCCGGTTCGCGGGCTTTGTTCCCGGTTTTGTGGAATCCGCCGCCCGAAACAAAGGAAAGAAGTAAAAAAAGGCCGCCGACCGCAGTTTTCTCCCACTCATGTTCTCACTCGCCAACAAAACCGTCATCATCACCGGAGCCGGATCAGGCATCGGTCAGGCAATCGCCGTTCTTTTCGCCAAACAAGGCGCTCATGTCGAAGTGCTCGATCTCAAACAGGATTCAGCACAGATCACCGTCGATCAAATCAAGGCCGCGGGTGGCAGTGCGCGTGGCTCTGCATGTGATGTGGGCAGCTATGGCGAGGTGAAAGCCATCTTTGACGATGTGGCGAAGCAGCACGGCAAGATCGACATTCTCGTCAACAATGCGGGCATCGCGCACATTGGCACTGCTTTGACCACAGCGGAGGAAGACATGGACCGGCTGCACCGTGTGAACATCAAGGGCGTGCATGCCTGCGCGCAGGCCGCTCTGGTTCACATGACCGAGCGAAAAGCGGGCGTGATCCTCAACATGTGCTCCATCGCGGCGCAGATGGGTCTGGCGGATCGTTTTGCGTATTCGATGACGAAGGGGGCTGTCTTGATGATGACCTACTCAATTGCGAAGGATTTCATCAAGCAGGGCATCCGCTGCAACTGCATCGCCCCGGCACGCGTCCACACACCTTTTGTCGATGGGTATTTGGCGAAAACCTATCCCGGCCAGGAAGCCGAGATGTTCCAAAAGCTTAGCGAAGCCCAACCCATCGGCCGCATGGCCAAGCCGGAGGAGATTGCATCACTCGCGTTATATCTGTGCAGCGACGAGGCGTCCTTCGTCACCGGCAGTTCTTATCAGATCGACGGTGGCGCGGTGAATTTGCGGTAAAACAAAACGGCACCGGGTTGCCCCGATGCCGTTTGGATTTTAAATCGCTCTCGATTCGGTTCAGCTCACCTTCCAACCGTCGCGATGCGACGGACGGGTGATGAACTTGTTTGGAGCCTCGACGTTGGTGACTTTCATCGCTTTTTTGTCCCACTGAACGGCCTGCTGGGCGCGGATGGCGAGATTTCCGAGGAGGACGAACTCGGTGAGCGGGGCGGAGTAGTCGAAGTTCGAGCTGGGCAGGCCGCCATTGACGATATGGTGCGCCCATTCGCCCTGCGGATTGTCCGGCATGACGCTGCGGGTTTCGGTTTGCTTGATCTTGCCCGCCTTCATGTCGAGACGGACCTGGGTGTACCTGTCGAGCGGATAAATGATCGGGCTCTTGCAGTAGGCATCGCCTTCAAAGATGACGCCATCGGTGCCGATGAACATCATGCCGCTGCTGGCCTTTTTGTAAGTTTCTTCGGGGATGTCGGGATGGCGTTCGGGCTTGTTCGGCATACCGTCTTTTTCACCATCGTGCCAAGAGACCGTCATGGCAGCATGTTTGCCTGCAGGCATGTGGTACACGAGCTTGCTCCACATCGGGGCGTTCAAATCGCTGATCGGGCCGCTTTCGGCCTCGATTTTTTCAGGAATGAGCTGGCCGAGGATGCTGAAGGTGGAGTCCATGATGTGGCAACCCATGTCACCCAGTGCGCCGGAGCCGAACTGCCACCAGCCACGCCAGTTGAAGGGAGCCGGGCCGGGGCTGCGCTTGTTTTTCTTGGACGCGGCTTCGTCGAGATCGAACTCGAAGTAAGGCTCGCTGGGTTCGCAGGAAAGCCAGAGATCCCAGTTCAGATTCGACGGGCACTCGATGAGCTTCTTTTTGATCGGTCCCTGTGGCCAGATTGGGCGGTTCGTCCAAAGGCGGATTTCCTTCAGCGTGCCGATGGCACCCTGCTCGATCCACTCCTTCGCCATGCGCTGGCCGTCCATCGTGCGGCCCTGGTTGCCCATTTGCGTGACGATCTTCGCTTCCTTGGCTGCACGATGAAGGTCGCGCACTTCGGAGATGTAATTGCACAACGGCTTCTGCACGCACACGTGCTTGCCGTGCCTGATGGCATGCATCGCGGCGAGGTAATGCGTGTGGTCGGGCGTGGAAACGATGACGCCGTCGATGTCCTTTGCCATCTCATCGAACATCTTGCGGAAGTCTTGGTAGAGCTTCGGCGCAGGCGGCGCAGGCTGACTGGAGTCGAGATGATGCTTTTCACGCTTTTTGGCGGCCTCCTCAAGACGCTTCGAGTCCACATCAACCATCGCCACGATGTTATGATAGAGCGTGACCATGCCCGTGTCGGCCAGACCTTTGCCGTTCGCGCCGATTTGGACGAGATTCAGCCGCTTGCCCGCAGCATCCTGACCACGCAGGAGGAGATTTGGACCGGTGAAAGCACTCGCCGCGAGTCCGGCGGAGGTGGAGAGGAAACGACGACGTGAAAGCGTGCTGGAGTTCATAAGTTGAGGCTGGGTTGGATGCGGTTGGCAGAAACGCCGCAGAAAAGGAGATGTTACAGCCGGTTGCAACCTGCAATCCGAAGTTGAATCATCGTCCGATCCGGTGAAGAAGGCAGGGCGTTCGTGGTCCCCGTAGTTCAATGGATAGAACGAGGGTTTCTATCCTCCCCCTTTTGAAAATGCATTTCACTAGGAGAAAGACAAAAATGGACGCCTGAAAACAGGGGTGGACATTCTTACTTTTATTCTTACTGTTTTCGGCATTGAATATGGCTTCTGTCTGGAAACACCCGAACTCCCCCTTTTGGACGGCTTGCTTCACCGATGAGACGGGCAGGCAGGTGAAGCGTTCCACGAAGCTGGAAGACAGAAAGCTGGCGATGAAGGCAGCGGAGGCTTTCGAGGAAGCCGCTAAGAAGGGCAAGGCGGCAGAACTCACCCGCGCCGCCGCTGTGAAAGTGCTCAATGAACTCATGGAACGCACGCACGGCGAAGGGCTGGACACTCGTTCCACCCGTGAGCACTTCACAGATTACGTTGCCAGCTTGGAGGCACGCGGCACCAAAGACGGCACGCTCAAACGCTACCGCCCCATTTTCGACGGGTTCCTTGCTCATCTTGGCGAGACGCGCGCCAACGCCCGCATTGCCAGCGTGGCAGCGCAGGAGATCGAATCCTTCCGTGATGCCGAAATGAAGGCGGGCAAGACATCAGGCACCGCAGGCTTTGCGCTCAAAGTGCTCAATGGTGTTTTCGAGGATGCACGCCGAAAGGCCGTCATTCTCTCCAATCCGGTTCAAGCCGTGAAGCCGCTCGCCAGCTCTATGAGCGAGGAACGCCGCCCCTTCACCAACAAACAGGTGAAAGCCTTGCTCGCCGTGGCGGACGTTGAATGGCAGGGCATGATCTTGTTCGCCTATCACACGGGCATTCGTTTGAACGATGCCGCGAATCTCTCACGCCAGAACATCGAAGGCGGGAAACTTCTTCGCTTCCGCGAGGCAAAGACAGCGCACCGGAAGCAACGCGCCAGTGAGCGCGAAACCGTTGTCGTGATGGCCTCCGATCTTCGCGATTATCTCAAGAGCTTGCCCATTCCGATGAAGAAGGATGCGCCACTTTTCCCTTCACTTTGCGGCAAGAAGTCGGGAAGTGCTGGTGGGCTGTCGAATGCGTTTGCCCGCCTGTTGGACAAGGCGGGCATTGATCGTGAGCAAGGCGCGGCGCGGAAAGGCAAGGGACGCCGTTTCAGCGCTCTGAGCTTCCATTCCTTGCGCCACACGATGATTTCCCGGCTGGCGAACTCCGACGCGCCAGAAGCCGTCACCAAGGCCATGAGCGGGCATTCCACTGATGAAGCACACCGCCGTTACGTTCACCTCGATACGGAAGCACAATCCCGCGTGGTGGCGAAAGCTCCGCGTCTTTGGAGGGCGGTGGCGTGAGTGTGAAACAAAAAGGCACCCTCTTGTCACGCGCTGGCACGACATGGGAACAAAGTAATTTTGAAGCAGGCCAGGCTGATCTAACACAAGCGCTTTATGAGATAGCCTGCCGAGTTGCTCAAAATAGTGGTGCTTGTCTTTGGCCTAGCGATTTTTTCATGTCGCTTAATATTCCAGCGGAGTTCCTTGCCGCCTTTCAGCACATGGAACCTTGGGAGTTGCGAATGGAAACGCTTTGCATTGTGCTGTTGAGGGCGCGCAAAGCTGGAGAGGGTGACGTGGCGACCCTTATGGCCGAACGAATCAGCAAAGAAATTGCCGCGCTACTTACCCAAGGCAAATGGACGAGCATTCGCACATTATCGGAGGGGTTGTTGAATCTGTCTCATGGCAAGCGGTTCAAAAACGTAGGAGGGCGGAGGCAGGATGCGAGAATGATCTTGGTTCTAGTAGGCTTTTTCATCTTGAAAAGAAGAGGGGGCGAAGCGCCTTCCCAAAAGGAGGTCATGACGCTACTAAAGGAGGCCGGGTACACCTTCACGAAGGACAACGTTTCAAAGTGCTTTGACAAATTCAGGCTTCGACCGCAGTCTGGTGACTCGCGGACCGCTCACCACCGCACGCAGCGAAAGGCATAAGTTGCCAATCAAACCGGATTGATTGGCAACATGGCGGACACCCTGATACGTGGGTGAATAATTGGAGCCTTCAAATGAAGGCTATATCCATTCCCCCACAATCGGCGGCAGTCACAGCACTGCCGGAATTTGCAGATCATCGCACCGCCCGCGCCTTGTTCGGGCTTAGCAGATCGCATCTCTACAATCTCGCAGGAGAGCGGAAAATCCGCTCTGTGAGCATTCGTAAACCGGGGGCGCTCAAAGGCCGCCGCCTGTTTGATTGCGCCAGCATTCGCGAGTTCATCGCAGCCCAGGCCGAATGACGAAACGAGCCACTGACTTTCGCCAATGGCCCGCGCTCGTGAATGATGCGTGGAGAGTAGCCAAGGGAAGCAGTGGCGCAACCAAACCCTTGCACCCATGCAAACAATCCCCGAACGCGCTGCCGCCTATCTGGAGCGCATGCCGCCTGCCATCGAAGGCAGTGGCGGACACTCCGCCACATTCAACGCCGCTGCTGCTCTCACTCGTGGCTTTGCCATGACAGAGCAGAACGCCTTGCCGCTGCTCATGGCATGGAACCAAACGCACTGCCAGCCGCCCTGGACGGAATCAGAACTCCGACACAAGCTACGCAGTGCAGCCAGTTCCACACGCCCGCTAGGCTACCTGTTAAATGAAGCAGCGTCGCGGCCAGACAGCACCGCGCCCGACTTTGAAAGCGAGGCAGAGAAGAAAGCACGCCAGCGCAAAGCATGGCCTGAGTTCAAGCAGCTCAAACCCGATGACATCGCTACCGTTGCCGCGCTCCGCCGCATGCTGCCCGATGCCGTTGACCTCGCGCACCGCTGGGGATTCGTGAGCGGCGCGGAGATCGAAGGCCAGCGCTGCTTCATCATTCACGAAGGCACTTTTGCCCAGGCCCGCCGCTTGGACGGCCAGCCCTTCACGCGCAGCGATGGCACGAAGATCAAGGCCAAGAATCTGCCAGGCAGCACCGGTGCATTTATAGGCCAGGAATGGCTTGGAGACGCACAGAACGTATTGCTTGTGGAGGGTGTCATTGGACTCCTTGAAGCCCTCGCCGCATTCGCGCTGGTGAACATGAAGGAAAGCTGGAGCATCCTTGCTGCCAGCAGCGCCAGCTCACGCTTTGCCCGTGATCCTGCATTGCTGGCACGCCTCAAGGGGCGAAGCGTTCGCATTATCCCTGATGCGGATGAAGCCGGAATGGATGCCGCTGCATCATGGCTGGCAGACTTGGAAGCCGCTGGCGTTCGTGCCGATGCCATGGCGCTACCCGCTGGCCTCAAGGACTTGGGCGAAATCATCGCCGCTGGTGAATCCCACCACGAAACCCTCAACGCCCTTTTCCAATGAAGCCACTTGCCGACTCCCTCCGCCAGCGTGCCAGCTTCAAACCGAGCATTGCAGCCACTCACGGAAACGAAAAGCACGAAAACTACGAAAACTCCCCCCTCCCGACGGCAGACCCTTCGTGCAATTCGTCCTTTTCGTATGGCACGAGCAAACCGCCAGCCCTGCCAGACTCCGCCCTTTACGGCACCGCTGGCGAGATCGTGCGCCGCATCCTGCCTCATACCGAAGCCGACCCCGCCGCGCTCTATGCGCAGTTGCTCACCGGCCTTGGCAATCTCATAGGCGCTTCCCCTTACTTCGTAGCCGATGGCTCGCGGCACCGCGCTAATCTGTTTGCCATCATCTGCGGACGCACAGCCAAGGCCAGGAAAGGCACCTCTTGGGCACAGGCCAAGAACATCCTTGAAGAAGTTGATCCCGATTGGTTCGCCAGCCGTGTAGAGACGGGCATCGTATCCGGCGAAGGCATTACCCAAGTCTTTGACGACGATGGAGACAAACGCCTGCTGTTGGTTGAAGGCGAGTTTGCCCAAGTCCTGCAAGTGATGAAGCGCGAGGGCAACACGGTATCCGTTCTCTTGCGTCAGGCATGGGATGGGCAACGAATCGCCGTCCTACGCCGAAAAGACCCCATCAAGGTTGAAGGCGCACATATCAGCATGATAGGCCACGTCACCTTGCCAGAGCTTCGCCGTCTGCTTGCCAGCGTGGAAATGAGCAACGGCCTAGCCAATCGCTGCCTCTGGATTCATGCCGACCGCTCCAAGCTCCTGCCAGAAGGAGGCGGTACGCCAGACACAGCAGACTTGACTGAATCGCTCCGCGCAGCCGTGAGAGCAGCCCGCGCCCGTGGCGAGGTTCAGCGGGATGTTGCAGCCCGTAACTTGTGGCATGAGATGTACGCACAACTCAGCGAACCACCACCGGGGCGAATGGGCGAAATTCTTTCCCGCGCCGAAGCCCAGGTCATGCGCATGGCTTTACTGCTGGCCCTGCTGGATCGAGCCGACTTCATAGGCAAACAGCACCTTGAAGCCGCGCTGGCATTCTGGCGCTACTGCGAAGCCAGCGCAGCTCACATCTTTGCTGGCACCTTTGCAGACCCAAAAGCTGCGAAGATATGGGAAGCCCTTGGCAATGGCCCTCTCACCATGACCAAGGTGCATGAACTTTTCGGCAGGAACGCCCCCAAGCCGGAAATCGAAGCCGCCCTTGCCGAACTAGCCCCCATGATCGAAATCGAAACCAGCGGCCCAGGAGGCGGGAAAATCATTCGCCGTAAGGCCTGACATTCACACCCATGCTGGCGCGCATCAAACCTTGCACGCTGGCGGCGTGAGTGGGATTGCCGTTTGACGAGCGGAGATTCGGGATAGGGTGCGGTATGTCCTTTTTGAAATGGCTGTTGGACAGCGATATTGCTAATGGCGCGGTGATACTCGTTTTCTTTGGGCTGTTTTCAGCCGGTCACTCTGCGTTCACAAAGCGGGATCTCACTGTGAAATGGATGATCTCATATTTCATCGTCTCCATGGTGGGAATGATCCTCGTTTACCGATTCATCATCAACCCTGCATTACGCTCATGAAAAAACTCTTCATCATTGGAGTTCCCGCTGTTTTCATCGCTCTGAATTTGATCAGGATGTACAACAAGCCAGCGCCGAGAGATTATCTCAAGGAGTCACTGAACGAATACAAATACCAGTTCCAAGAGGAGCAAGACAAAGCGCGGCGCTTGCAGATGGAAGCAGAATCAAAACGGACATTTCCGTATGAGATCGTGAAGTAAGTCACAACGTCTTCAAATCCACCGCCGCTGCTTCCTTCGCGGTCATGCCCCACGCAGCAAACGAGCCAGCAGCATCATGCCGAACTTTTCCGCACTTGAAATTTGGCAGGCTGATTATCAACGTTCGCCATGCGCCCTCTCACCCTCTGCCGCGAACGTCTTTACCGCATCCATCGCATGAGGGTTTGCAAATGAGCAAGAAAATGTCATGCGTAGCTCATCTGTAATTAACACTCACAGATCCAGACCAGGATGTAATTCCGGTCAATCCGTTACGCCCCATCGACATCCTAATGGCCTGCTCATTGATCGGTAAAATGGTCTTTCCTCTTTTTGAGGCTTCATCATGACACAATGCCATCAGATTGTTTTTGGCTGCATCAGACACTGCGTTACTTTCCGGCACAAACTGGTATCGAGAATAGATCATCGTGGCTGTGAAGCCAGCGCTGTGAGCATCAATTCGATACTTGGTGTTTTTATCGAGAGTTGTAAGCTCTTTGTCTGTGTATCTGACGGGAGAAGCGCAGGAGGCCAAGAAAACAGCAAGGCTTATAATTGCAGGCAATGGCGGTATTTTCATGACAACCATTAATCTCACCGATCAAGATTTAAGTCAAGACATGCCTCCCCTACCCCTCTGCCGCGAACGTCTCGACCGTATTCGCCGAATTCTGACGAGGAACTCTGGAACTTTGACCGTGCGTGAATTTGCCCGCTCGTTCAGCGTGTGGGAATGGGAGATCGAGCAGGCCGCTGCGCTTGGCTGGATTCAGATCGAGACTCGCAAGCCACGCACAGGCCGCCCGTCTCGCATTGTTCGCGAAGTTAGCAAACCTTGTACCGCGAAACTGCCGCCGTATCGCTGGCAGATCGAGAAGCCCATCAGCATCCGGCACGCCCGCTTTGCTATGCTCTCCACTTGTGGGATGCACCGTGGGAGCCGCTTGGGGCCTGGCCTGCCATGCACCACAGATATTTACCAGCACGCCTATCCTCGCGCTCTAAAGCGTAATGCCGCCGCTGCCAGTGCTAGCCGCCTGAGACGCCGCAACGACGTGAAGGCCGCCCGTACATGGCATTATGCACGCCATGACGGTGATGTGCCGCGAGATGAGCCAATGCCGCGAACCGTTAGCGCCATCATCCAACGTCTCAGAGAGGTGAGGAGCTGGAGAGTGAAGGCTTGAACCCTTAGCGAAACCTTATGGATACCTTTGGGATACCTTGCACCCTGATTGAACCCTGAGTATTCGGCGGAGTCAGCCGCGATGCGGTGTAAAATCTCAGCGTTTACCCTGTTTCACCCCGCTTGAGGAGCTGCCGGTTGTCGGCGGGCTGGGAATCCTTCGTGTGAAACGATAACGAACGCGCTTTGGCTTCAATCGAAAGGATTCGACGCGGGGCTTCACGCACTGGCCGTTCACGATGTAGAGCGTTGGTGTCTCCATGCTGGGAATTCGTTACAAGGCTGCCAACCATCGCTCACAAGTCATCACTCACACTCACCGGACAAACAGCCCTTTGAATCGGCTCATCAGCGCATTGGCAGCACGTTCAAGCCTTCCGCCTCTGCAATCTCCCGCTGCAAATCGTCAAAGCTCAGAAACACCGTGGCTTCCCATTTCAGCGCCGTGGCAATGTGAAGCAGATCAAAGGAGCGTGCGCCGCGCCGCATCGTGTGCCGTTCGCTCAAGCGCTCCACCTCTACCGCTACCTCTGTCCAGTCAGCCCCGGCTTCGATGACCACGCCGGATTCCAGATCGTTCTCAAATTGAGCCAGCATCGCCAAGGCTTCCGTTTCCAGATAGCCTTTCTTCGCATCACGGGAGCGCAGGAACACTTGGAAGCGCACCGCCTGCCGGAACTCGTAAGCCAGCAAGGGAGAGATCACAATCGGCCCGCCAATGGCCTCCAGTGTGGCAATGGCGCGTTCTGAATGGCTTTGCTGCCGGTAGAGCGAGCACAGAAAGGACGTGTCTGCGCAGTGCATCAGCCGTGGCAGTGTTCAAGCTCCGCCTCGCGCATTTCCTTCACTTCCGCATCGCTGAAAACGCGGCTGCCCCAAGTCTTCCGCAGTCGGGCGCGGAAATCAGGGAGCGGGACGCTTTGCGGCTTGGGTGCGGTCGGAAGGAAGACTCCCAGTTTCTTGCCCCCCTTCACCACAAACACCACCTCGCCAGCCGAAAGGAGGCTGGCAAACGGCGTCGTTTGATCGAGTGTCAGGGTGGACATGGTGGAAGAGAATAATCGTTTACCCGTTCCGTGGCAAGCCGTCGTTCCGCTGGACAATGCACAGGCTAGGACAATAGTGGAAATGAGTGGATGTATTCTTACTTTCATTCTTACTTTGAGCCTATCCGGCAAGGTAATCGGCATAAAACGCTGAAAATGAATAGTCCCCGTAGTTCAATGGATAGAACGAGGGTTTCCTAAACTCTAAATACAGGTTCGATTCCTGTCGGGGATACCAGCGTGAGGCGCAGCAGATGACAAGTTTCAGCTATTGAGCCGCCGCTTTTCCAGCGTATGGGAAACGCAACCCCACCATCATGCTCATCCCGACCACATTTCCAACTTCCAACGGCCCTGCTGAATCGAAACCGCTTATCTCTGAAGAAGGCTGGGTCGTGCAGCATTTGTTTTTCAACATCGATCACGGTTACTGGGCTGCTTTGCTGCCGGAGGAGCGTCAAGAACGGCGCGAAAACTTTACGCGTACCATCGACTCGATCCGCAAACATCCTGGCACGCAGTTGCTTGCCTTTGCGATGGTTTCACCCAAGACCGAACTCGGTTTCATGCTGCTTACGCCGGACCTCCATGACTCGCAGCGTTTTGAGAAGCAGATCAGCCTCGCGCTTGGCCCGGATGCGCTGACGCCGGCCTACAGCTACCTCTCGATGACGGAGTGGACCGAGTACTCACAGAGCGAGGACGAGTTCAAGGCGCAGATTGAGAAGGCTGAAAACCTGACGCCCGGCACCGAAGCGTTCGACAAGCGGGTGGCAGAGTGGAAGACCCACATGACGAAGTATTTCAATGACCGTCTCTACCCGAACATGCCGGACTGGCAGGTGTTCTGTTTCTATCCAATGAGCAAGCGCCGCAACGTGGGCGCGAACTGGTATGCGAACGACTTTGCCAAACGCCGCGAACTGATGGGCGGTCACGCCAAAACCGGCCGCAAATACGCTGGCAAGGTGCGCCAGCTCATCTCCGGCTCCACCGGTCTCGACAGCCACGAGTGGGGTGTGACGCTGTTTGCGCACGACATGGTGCAGATCAAGAACATCGTCTATGAGATGCGTTTTGATGAAGTGACCACGCAGTATGGCGAGTTCGGCGACTTCTACATCGGCATCCAACCGCCCACGAACGAGTTGCTGGCGCGGGTGATGCTTGCGTGAGGCGGGATTTGGTTCATTGCTCAAGGCCCGTGCCAAACCAGCCCCTCACCATCGCCAATCGTCAGTTCCGCTCCCGTCTCATGCTGGGGACGGGCAAATTTGCCAGTGGCGAGCTGATGCGCGATGCCATCATCGCTTCTGAAACGGAAATCGTGACCGTAGCACTGCGTCGGGCAGATTTGACTGGGAAAGGAGACCCCTTTGCCAACATCCTCGATTTCATTCCAAAGAACGTCCTGCTGCTGCCAAATACCAGCGGGGCGATGAACGCCGAGGAGGCCGTGCGCCTCGCGAGATTGGCCGTGGCGGCCGGTCTGCCGAACTGGGTGAAGCTCGAGATTCATCCTGACCCACGCTACCTACTGCCCGACCCGATTGAGACGCTCAAGGCGGCCGAAATCCTCGTGAAGGAGGGTTTCATCGTGCTGCCCTACATCAACGCCGACCCGGTGCTGGCCCGCCGCCTCCAAGACGTGGGCACTGCTACGGTGATGCCTTTGGGATCGCCCATCGGCTCGCATCAGGGCATCGCGACGCGTCGGATGATCGAAATCATCATCACCCAAGCAACGGTTCCTGTGGTGGTGGATGCTGGCATCGGTGCACCGAGCCATGCTGCCGAAGCCTTTGAAATAGGTGCTGACGCTGTACTTGTGAACACTGCCATCGCCGTGGCTTCAGACCCCGTGCGCATGGCGCAGGCCTTCAAAATGGCCGTGGAGGCTGGGCGTAGCGCATTTGAGGTTGGGCTTACCGAAAGTGCTGCCGAAGCCGCCGCCACCAGTCCGCTGACGACGTTTCTCTATCGGTAGAATAGCCGACGGATCAGCCTTTTACGAGGTAGGTGAACACCACCACTCCGCAAAGAAGGAACCCGACTGCGATGCACATGCCGTAAAAGATGACCATAGGGGAGGTCATCTAGCGTGAAACTTCACGACTGCTAGCGAAAATTTCTCCTTGCGAAAACAAGACCGCAGGCCAGAGTGCGCGTCCCTATGGCAAAAACATGCTGGCTCGAGCGCGACAAGCGCAAACGTAAAACCGTCGAAAAGTACGCAAAGCTGCGCGCTGAACTCAAGGCGAAGGGCGACTATGTCGGCCTTACCATGCTTCCTCGTGATGCAAGCCCGACGCGTCTCATCAACCGCTGCCGCGTCACTGGCCGTCGTCGCGCGTTCATCCGCCGCTTCCAGATGTCCCGTATGACCTTCCGTGAACTCGCTTCCCAGGGTATGATCCCAGGGGTGACGAAGTCCAGTTGGTAGTATTCCCGTCCGAACTTGCAGACGGGACATTTGCTCTCCGGCTGCATGGAGAAGAGGGGCAATCATCCATTTGATGCCGACCTACTCCTACATTGCGGAAGATGCCGAAAAAGGCTGCCCTGCTTGCCGCAGGGGGTTTGACTTGCGCCGCCCGATGAGCAGACCTGCCCTCGAAGTCTGCCCGCTGTGCAAGCAACCGGTGAAGAAACTTATCGCTGGTTTCAACACGCCTAAACTCACCAAGCCGCTGTCCGTCTCCGACGCCAAAGCCGCTGGCTTCACCATCCTCGAAAAACGCTGCGATGGTAACTATGAGAAGCTGTGAGCATGCCGCTCTGCGGTCCCTGAAATGACTTTGATGCCCCTATTTTTTGCCAACGCCTCTGCCGAACTCGCGCACGAGTGGAATTTTACCGCCACCGAGCTGTTCTGGCAGGCATGCATCGTGATGGGCATTGTGTTGCTGAACGCGTTCTTTGTCGCCGCCGAGTTCGCCATCGTCAAAGTGCGCGACAGCCAGCTTCAGGCTGAAATCGACGAAGGCACGGCTGGTGCCAAGTTCGCCCAGCACGTCACACGCAATCTCGACGCCTACCTCTCTGCCAGCCAGCTTGGCATCACCCTGGCTAGTATTGCGCTCGGCATGGCCGGCGAGCCTTACGTGGCCGCCGTCATTCAGCCGCTCATGTTCAAGCTGGGCGTTGTTAACGAGGTTTGGATCAAAGGTGTCTCCATCACGCTCGCGTTTGCCGTCGTCACCTATCTCCACGTCGTTCTCGGTGAACAGACGCCCAAGGTGCTCGCCATCCGCAAATCGCTCGCCACGGCGTTGCTCATCGCCCGTCCGCTACATATCTTTTACATCATCTTCAAACCGGCGATCGTGCTGCTCAACGTTTCGTCCAACCTCGCTTTGAAGGTCTTGTTCCGCATCGACCCCGTGTCTGAAGGTGAACTCGCCCACTCCGAAGAAGAACTGCGGCACATCGTTGCCGAGAGCCAGAAATCGAAGGAGGTGACAGAAACCGAGAAGGACATCCTACTCAACGCTCTCGCCCTCAACGACCGCTGTGTCCGCGATGTGATGACTCCGCGCAATCAGGTCATCTCCCTCGATGCCGACGAGACCTTCGAGGTCAATCTCAAGGTCGCCATTGATTCCAAGCACACGCGCTATCCGCTCGTCGAAGGCCATCTCGACCACTCCATTGGCATTATCCACATCAAGGATCTCCTTGGACTCATCGGCAAACCACAGCCCGACCTGCGCAAAATCAAACGCGATCTGCACATGGTGCCGGAGATGATGCCTATCGACAAATTACTGCGCTTCTTCCTCGACAAGCACGTCCATGTCGCACTGGCCGTTGATGAATTCGGTGGTGCTGTCGGTGTCGTCACGCTCGACAACGTGCTTGAAGAAATCGTCGGCGACATCCAAGACGAGTTTGATCACGACATCAGCGAATTCCGCCGCATCAACGAGAACGAGTTCACCGTCGAAGGCACCTACAACCTCTACGAACTCGCCGATCAGACCGGCATCGACCTCGACAGCGATGAAGTCACCACCGTTGGCGGCTACGTCACTCATCTTCTCGGCCATCTGCCCAAGGTCGGCGAAAAGGTCACCATCGAAGACTACGAAGTGACCACCACGAAAGCCGACCTCCGTCGCGTGCTGCAATTGCACTTCAAACACTCGTCTGGTGCCGCCGCGATGGCAAAGATCGCTGCCGATGAAGCTGCGGAAGGTGTCTGATTCACGTTACGCGAACGCCGTCGCATCCGCGACAAACGCGTCCACATCGGCTTCCAACGTGCGCCACGAGCACATCAGGCGCGATCCGCCGCCGATGAAGCTGTAAAAGATCCAGCCACGCTCTTTGAGGCCGTTCTTCATCTTTTCCGGCAGCTTGGCAAAGACCGCGTTCGCATCCACTGGATACAAAATCTGCACGCCGGGCAGATGGCCCAGCGCATCAGCGAGACGCTTCGCCAGCGTGTTGCCATTCTGCGCATGCCGCTTCCACGTTTCATCACGGAGGATGCGCAGCCATTGCGCGGAGATGAAGCGCATCTTCGAGCAGAGCTGCCCAGCCTGCTTGCAGCGGTAGGCAAACTCCTGCGACAGCTCCTTGTTGAAGAACACCACGGCCTCCGTGACCGCCATGCCCAGTTTCGTGCCGCCGCAGCACAACACATCGACCCCGGCACGCCAGGTGATATCAGCTGGAGCGCAGTTCAAACCGGTCAGTGCATTGAAAAATCGTGCGCCATCCATGTGAATCGCCAGCCCATGCTGTTTCGCGAGCGCACCGAGTCCTTTCAACTCACCGGGCCGATACACCGTGCCCAGTTCCGTGCTCTGGCTGATGCTCAACGCACGCGGTTTCGGAAAATGCACATCATTGCGGCTCGTTGCCAGTCGTTCGACATCTGCTGGATCAAGTTTTCCCAGCGGACTGCGGGCGAGCAGGATTTTCGACCCATGGCTGAAAAACTCCGGCGCACCGCACTCATCCGTCTCCACATGGGCCTCCTGCGCAGTAATGATGCTGTGATAGCTCTGACACAAAGTCGCCAGCGAGAGCGAATTGGCCGCCGTGCCGTTGAAGACAAAATACACATCACAGTCCGTTTCGAAAAACTGTCGGAATGTCTCGCACGCATCGGACGTGATCGAATCGGCTCCGTAGGATGGCTGGTAGCCCGCGTTCGCTTCTTCAAGGCCTTGCCACGCTTCAGGACAGATGCCGGACGTATTGTCGGATGCGAAGTGGTATTTGGATTCGACGCTCATGATTTAAGTTTGGGCTTGCCATGCCATACCAGCACGATGCCAGCAGCAAGCAGCAGCAGATCGCGCAAGATCAGGTCGCGGTAGTTGGAAGTCGCCTCCTTGGCACCAAAACAACCGCAGTGAATATCGATGCCGCGCCACCAAGAGATGCTGATCGCAGCGAGGAAGATCAGCAGCGAGCCATTCAGGATCAGCATACCGCCAGAACGAAAAAAACCGCTCATTACCGCCAGTCCGGCAAAGATTTCCAGCCACGGCAGGCCCATTGCCACCCATGCAGCAAATGGATCGCCAATCAGGTCAAAGCTGCGCACATCATCAAGAAACGACATCGGGTCCGCGACCTTCAGAATGCCCGCATAGACAAACACGCCGCCGAAGAAGAAATGGAGAAGCAGTCTCAGCATGAGAAATGCAAACTATGGCACCAGTTCCGGCATCGGCAGCAGGCAGATGACAAGTTTTTTGTCTTCGTAGGCCTCACCGGCCAGCGGCAGGCCTCGCACATCCAGTGAGCGGCCCAACAATGTGCCAAGCTGTGTGGCAAAGCCGGCATGCGGATCTTTAGCGCCGCTAAAACTGAGCTTCGCATCATCAAACACCCGCAGCAGTTCGCTGCCGTGCAGCACAATTGGCGACTTGGCGCTCGGCTCGATGCCTTGGATCGAAATCAGATTGGCTTCTTCATCGCCTAACAGATTCGAGGGAAATAAAGGATCAAGTTCACGCGCCAAATCGCCTGCATCCAAGTGTTCGAGGATCGTGGCATTGATGATTGGCGTCTCGGTGTTTCCTAGGCGCGGAAATTTTTCACGCACATGCTTGTTCACCGCTAGGGCGACCGCTTTCATCGCCTCTGGCGTCCAGTGGCTATCTTGCGTGAAATAGACCGGTTCCCTTTCGCGAAATTCCCACAGCGCATCCGTCATGTCCATCAGGTCGATGCCCGCTGCCTTCAGTTCATCGAACTTGGCGGCTTCACTCTTCAACCGCACTGCCCCTGCATAATTGCCGGGCCGGATCTGCTCTGGATAAAGCGCCAAGCGGCTAGGAATCGCGATCACCAGTAGTTGTGCCTCCTGCGTCTTCAACTGGGCCGCCAGCTTGATCAAACCGGCATGAAGTTCGTTGCCATCACGTTTCGCTTGCACCAGTCGGTCCAGTTCACGCTGATCAAACAACCAGCCTTCTCGCCCGAGAAACACCGCGCGGTTGCCTTCGTGCAATGCATGCGTCAGCACCCACTGCATACCGCTGCGTACGCACGCGGCTGCCAGATTCGTTTTCGAGGCGGTGAACTGTGCCGCGATTTCAAACAGCAATGGCACCAACAGCAGGCACACAAACACGCGTATAATATTCTGCGCACCCTTGAGGTTCAATTCCGGCTCCGGCGCCACGAACGTGCGCTTCGCAGGATCAATCTTGGGAGGAGTCGGCTTCATGACATTGGTGCGGCATGGGTCCAAAGCATCGCTATGGCAAGCAGGAACACGCTCAAACAAATCGTTCCCTTCCACGGCGCTGGAACGCGTAGAAAGTCGCGTGAGTGCGGCAGACCGATGAAGCAGGCCAGCGCGGCAAACATCGTAACCGCGTGATAATCCGTCCATACCCGCGCTTGTTGAAACACCGTGGCAATCGTTCTGGCTGGTGGCACAAACATGGCCTCTAAATGCAGCCAGGCATCACCCAATGACTGCGTTTGCAGCAGCACTCCGAGTACGGTCATTCCTAGCAACACCACCACCATTCGAATGAGCTTTCCTTGCGTGAAACGCTTTAGTGTGAGCGCTTCCTGTATCTTGTCCGGCACAGCAAATCCCAGCATGCCGCCGAGGCCGGCGAAAAGATCGCCTGCGGCAGTGAGGATGAAATGCAGACTCAGTAAAAGCGCCAGAAATCCCATCCACGCCACGCTCTTGCTCAAGCTCTCCGGCCCGCCACGCAATACCATTGCCGAAAGATGCCACAGCGGACCCACCAGCAGCACCCACTTGCCAAAACCCAGGCAGAACCGCGTGATGCCCTGCGCCACATCGAGTGTCGCTGGCCTTGGTTTGATGACCATGCGCGTCGCCAGAGCGACGGGCAGTAGGAGAAACAGTAGGTGGTGGAGACTGATCAGCACGGTTATGGAGATGGCGATGACTGGACGTCCGTCAATCGCGGAATCTTGGGGTGCAAGAGTGAGTTGCTCGCCAGATTCTTGTAATACTAGGCTTCTTTGTCCGCGTTATTGAACCATGTTCTCCGATCTCGACCCTAATCTTCCCGAGCACCTCGTGCGCCGCGATTTCTTGAAGAAACTCGCTGCCGCCGGCACCGCTGCGTGGATGACGGGTGCGCCGAAGGCAATCTGGGCCAAATCGAGCGATAAAGTTACGCATCCACCCGCGAAGGCCGACGCGTGCATCCTGCTTTGGATGGCCGGCGGCATGGCGGCACCAGACACGTTTGATCCGAAGCGTTACTTGCCGTTCGAGAAGGGTCTCGAAGTGAAGCGGATGCTCAGCACCTTCCCGGCGATCAACACGAGCGTGGATGGCATCAAAATCTGCCAGGGGCTCGAAAACATCGCGCAGGTGATGGACCGCGGCACGCTCATCCGCAGCGCGGTGCAGCCGGACCTCGGCAGCATTTTGCACTCACGGCATCAGTATCACTGGCACACGGGTTATGTGCCGCCGCAGACGGTGGCATGCCCGCACATCGGTTCTTGGATGGCCAAGGTGCTTGGCGCGCGCAATCCGGTGATGCCCGCGTTCATCAACATCGGGCAGCGGCTCGAAGGCGTGGGCGAAAGCGAAGAGCTGAAGGCCTTCACCACCGCCGGATTCTTCGGCAGCGAGTTTGGGCCGATGAATCTGCCTTATCCCGAAGAAGCCGCGCAGTCGGTGAAGCCGCCGAAGGGCATGGACGCGAACCGATTTGCCAATCGCGACCGTTTGTTCCGCAAACTGGTCGATCAAAGCCCGCCGCGTGAGTTTATGAGCGATTACCAGCAGGAGTCCATGCTCCGTAGCATGGACAACGCGTACCGTCTGCTCAGCGCGAAGGAACGTGAGGCCTTCGACATCACGCTGGAGCCGAAGGAAAGCTACGCGAAGTATGACACTGGTCGCTTTGGTCGCGGCTGTTTGCTCGCGCGTCGCCTCGTCGAGGCGGGGACGCGCTTCGTCGAGGTCACGACCGAGTATGTGCCGTTCTTCCAATGGGACACGCACAAGGATGGCCACACCACCGTCGAGGCCATGCACAAAGAGATCGACCTGCCAATTTCACAGCTCGTGCGCGATTTGGAGGCGAAGGGCTTGCTGGATCGCACGCTCATTGTCATCGCCAGTGAGTTCAGCCGCGATGCCCTCATGGAAGGCAAGCCCGGCTCTACCGCGAACGATCAGACGACTTTCAAGGTCGATACGCTCAGCGAGATGAAGCACTACGGCCTGCACCGTCACTTCACCGGCGGCACCAGCGTCATGACTTTCGGCGGCGGCGTAAAGAAAGGCTTCCTCTACGGCGAAACCGCCGACGAACGCCCGCTCATCGCCACGAAGAACCCCGTCAGCGTCATGGACCTGCACGCCACGATCATGACGGCGATGGGCATCAGCCCGAAGACCGAGTTCGAGATCGAAGGGCGTCCTTTTTACGTCACGGAAGACGGGAAGGGGAAGGCTGTGACGGAAATCTTCGCTTAAACGATTGCCAGCGGCGGTTTGCCCCGTTTAGGCTGATCCATGAACGCACATCGCCTTCTCTGCATCGGGGTCACGACTTTTGTCCTGGCCGTTTCCTCCTCTATTCGTGCTGCTGACGGCGATGCCGAATGGCAGAAGGTCAATGATGTCGTCGAAGGCATCAAGAATCCGAAGGAGAAGCCCAAGTCGCGTGAAGAAGCGATCGCGGCTCTTAAAAAGGGACTGACGGAATTCGATGCCGCCTATGCATCAGCCATGAAAGCCGCCCCCACCAACCCCGCTCGCTGGGAAGCAGCGCTCTTCGAGTCCATGGTCGGACGTGCGCGCGAGATCGCCGGAGTGCCTGCTCCTGCGAAGGCAGCGATTACCCTTGCGGACATTCTCAAAGCCGAAGACGCCAAGCCAGAAACCAAATCTCAGGCGAGCCTGATTGACATCATGGAGTCTGCTGAAGCGGCTGAAGGCCCGGGCGGCGACACTGCCGCATGGATGGCGAAGGCCGAGGCACATCTGAAGGCTTTCCCTGCCGAGAAAATGAACCGCATGGTCGAAGGCAAAGTGAAGAGCATCAAGGCCACCGCCGATCTCAAGACCAAGCCGTTCGAACTGAAATTCACCGCCGTGGACGGCAAGGAAGTCGATGTCAGCAAGCTTCAGGGCAAGGTCGTGCTCATCGACTTTTGGGCCACTTGGTGCGGACCATGCGTGGCTGAGCTTCCCAACGTCATCAAAGCCTACAAAGAGCTGCATCCGAAGGGCTTCGAGATTGTCGGCATCTCACTTGACTCCGACAAGGCCGAACTCGAAGCCTTTTTGAAGGCAAAAGGCATGGAATGGCCGCAGTATTTCGACGGCAAAGGCTGGCAGAATGAAATCTCTTCCAAATACGGCATTGAGTCGATCCCTGCCATGTGGCTGTTGAACAAGAAGGGTATGGTTGTCAGCACCGATGCTCGCGGTGGACTCGAAGCGGCAGTGGCGAAACTGCTCGCGGAGTGATCAACCTATTTGCTAGGCCAAAGCCTGCACCATTAGGCTCATGCTCGCATTGCCACCGGTGAGGATGGCGGCAATGCGTTTGCCCTGCCAGTGTTCGCACTGCTGCTTGATTGCCGCATAGGCCAGCGCACCGGCGCCTTCGGCGATGTTATGCGTCGCCTGGATGATTTCACGCATTGCAGTGACGGTTTCTTTGTCGCTCACGGTCAGGATTGCATCCGCGTAACGGATCACATACTCGAGAGCATCTTTGTTCGGCGTTTTGCATGCCACGCCTTCCGCCACCCGCGTCGTGCTCGACTGCTCAACGAGTTGCCGCTGTTGAAACGAAAGCGCATACGTCGGTGCATGCTCAGATACGACGCCGATGATCTTCGTCTTCAATCCGAGCGCCTCACGCGCTGCTGCGATGCCGCAGAAACCGGAACCGAGGCCGATGGGCACAAAAACGGCATCCAGATCAGCCACGGCGCGAAACAGTTCCAACGCATACGTTGCCACGCCGCTAACAAGCCACGGATGAAACGACGGCACGGCATGCAGCCCCTCTTTGGCGGCCAGTTCGCGTGAATACTCCAGCGCTTCCTGAAACTCACGGCCATGCTCGATCAATTCGGCACCGAGCGAAAGCATCGCCGTGTTCTTCTCCGGGTTGTTGCCGTGTGGCACGACGATCACAGCGCGAAGGCCATTGAGTTTGGCCGCAAACGCGATGGACTGGCCGTGATTGCCCGTTGTGGCCGCGATTACGCCGCGCACCTCCGGCTGCTGGCGTTTCAGCTCATCCATATAGACGAGGCCGCCGCGAATCTTGAAAGCGCCGACGGGTGTGTGATTCTCATGCTTCAGCCACAGCTCGCAGCCGAGGCCCGCTTCCAGCAGCGGCCAGCGATACGCGGGTGTTTCGTGAATGTGAGGACGAATGAGCGCCTTGGCGGCTTCGATTTCGATGAGGGTTGGCAGTGGCTCCATGTGACACGGCTAGGCACGATCTTCGCAAAGGCAAGCCCGCTCGCCGCGTTATGAGTCGCACCATGAACACGCCCGCCACTTCCCGTCGTCGCTTTCTGCAAACCTCCATCGCTGGAGCCGTCTCACTGCCTGCCTGGGCCGCACCGCTCGGTGCCAACAGCGATGTGCGTGTCGCGGTGATTGGATTTCGCGGTCGCGGCGGCGGTCATATCAAGGAGCTGATGAAAGTGCCCGGCGTGCGGTTGGTGGCGTTGTGCGATGTCGATTCCGCCGTCGTGGACAAGAAAGTGGCTGATCTCGACAAGCAGGGAGTGAAGGTGAAGACCTATCGCGACTTCCGCGAGTGCTGCGCCGACAAAGACATCGACGCCGTGACCATCGCCACGCCGAATCACAGCCATGTGCTCATTGCGCTCACCGCTTTGCAGCATGGCAAGCACGTCTATGTCGAGAAGCCGGTGAGCCACAATCTCATCGAAAGCGCCAAGCTCATGGCCGCTGCCACCAAAGCCGCCGCGAAGGGACTCGTGGTGCAGCATGGCATGCAGCGTCGATCTGATGAAGGCTGGGCTTCCGCGATGCAGTGGGTGAAGGAAGGCCACATCGGCAAGACCAAGCTCTCTCACGCGCTCGTTCATGGTCTGCGCATGAGCATTGATAAAGTGGACGGGCCACAGCAGCCACCTGCCACCGTCGATTACAAGCTGTGGTCGTCACCACGTCCTGAACTGCCGATCATGCGGAAACAATTTCACTACGACTGGCACTGGCAGTGGCCATATGGCGGCGGTGACATCGGCAACCAGGGGCCGCATCAATACGACGTGGCCCGCTGGGCGCTCGGCGATCCTGATGTGCTGCCAAAGCGTGTGATGAGTTTTGGTCATCGCTGGGGTTATGTGGATGACGGTCAGAGCGCGAACTGCCAGATCGCGTTTCATCCGTATGAGCCAGTACCGCTCATCATGGACATGTTTGGCCTGCCGATGCGCAATCTTGATCCCAAATCCGGCGAACCGCCTTACAAGGGCATTCGCACTGGCAACATCATCCACTGCGAAGGCGGTTACGTGGCCGAATCGAAGGCCTATGACAATGAGGGCAAAGCGATCACGAAGTTTGAAAACTTCCTCACTGGCCCCGATCACATGAAGAACTTCATCGACTCCGTCCGCGCCGGCAAATACACCAAGGACGTGCTGCACATCCGCCACGGCCACAACGCCGCATGCCTGTCGCACATGGCGAACGTCTCCTACCGTGTCGGCAAGGCGATGAAGACCGACGAGGTCAAAGAGCGCCTCGAAGGCGACAAGTTCGGCCAGGAACTCTTCACCGAGTTCATCAAGAACCTCGCCAACAACAACATCGACACCGCTGCGCAGCAGATCATCGCCGGTCCGTGGCTCGACTACGATCCCGCCACCAATCAATTCACCGGTGAATTCGCCGCCGAGGCCAACAAGCTCTGCCAGGAAGAATACGCCGCCGGTTTTGAGCTGCCGGAGGTGTGATCTTCAGGCGGATGGGGTTACTGCGCGGATGCTGCCAGCGCCTTGAGTTGAGCCACGTTGAAATGCTCCAGCAGGCCGAAGCAGAACATCTCGGGCTTGTCACTCACAGTCCAGTTGTTGAGCAGAATGCCGTTCAGGTCTTCGATGTGCTGCGCAGGCTTGAATTCTCCGAAGGCCTTGGGCTCAAGCGCCTTCGCCACGAGGGCGACGAGGCTGGTTCGCGGACCGATGGAATGCACCGCAGGCGTTGATTTGAATGTCTGGGCCGCCCAATGACCAACTGCATTCACTTCAGCGGCTTCGATGCCGAGTGCACGCTGACCCACTGTCGCGGCGAGAAGCGCGTGGAGATACGTTCGGCCGCCTATGCTCGCCTCGCCGATGAACGTGGGATCAAGTGCGAGCACGCGATGGCCTGCGTCGAGCAGTTCTTCGATCTCTTTGGCCGCGGATTTGCGTCCGGCGTCGGCGATGACGATGGCGGCGCCTTTGACTTCGCCTCGCGTGAGTTCGGTGAGCGGTATGGTCCAGTCGTTGCCGATGCGCAGTCGCCACAATGTGGCCTTGGTGTTGCGGCGTGTTTCTTCGCCGGATTTTTCGGCCACGGCATCGTATCTCTGCGCTTTGACGATTTCGCGCAGTTTTTCGCGTGAAGCCTGCGCGGGATTACGTGGCAGGTTTTTCGCAGCGGCGAGGGCGAGTTGATGAAAATCGAGATTATCGGCTGGCAGCGGCACATCGAGCTGTTCTTTGGTCTTCACCTCGGCTTCGCATGGAATCTCCTTCGTGCTGAAACTTGCCTCGCCGGGGAAGAAAATGTCGCCAATCATGCCGTAGAGAGCCTGGCGGTTGTCGATCTCGAAGTTGTGCGTGCCGGGATCGGTGTTGATGTGGAAGCGCAGGCGTTCTGGCTGGCTGTAGAGTTTGAAGATGGGCTCGGCGGCATCGAGCAGCGGTGGGAGGGCGTGATCGGCGGCGAAGCAGCAGTTGTCCTTGGCGTTGTAGGTGAGCAACGCAGCGCGTCCAGCGAGCATCGCGGTGAGATGCGAGTAATCGGCCACGGTGGCCAGATCGTTCGGCGTCTGTTCGGAGTCGCCAAGATCGCTGCCGTGCTCGGCGCGCGTGATGAAGGATGAATATCCGGCCACCGGATTCGCCAGCGTCACACGGGTGTCGAGCGAGCTGATCGTGATCGTCTGCCAGCCGCCGCCGGAGAGGCCGCTGACCGCGACGCGTGCGGGATCGGCCTTCGGCAGCGCGAGCAGGATGTCGAGTCCGCGCGACATCGAGAGGTAGAACGGCGCGAGGCCGCTGACGCCGCAGAGATCGAGCTGGTTCATGCGCGCATGCACAAAGCCATCGGTGCGAAGCTGGCCCATGCCGAGCCATTCGACGTTCAGGCTGGCGATGCCACGTTTGGCGAGGTTGATACAGCGGATCTGTTTATAAGGAGCGGCCTTGCCATTGGCGTCGTGGCCGTTGACCGCGAGATGCACGGGCATCTTTGCTGCCGGTTTGTCCGGCTGATAAAGCAGTGCGGGAATCCACAGGCCGGGCAGCGCCTCGTAGCGCAGTTTCTTGATCGAGTAGCCAGCGCCGCCCTCGATGGTGTCAAGCCACTCGACTTTCGTCTTTGCATCGCGCCACTGCTTTGCCAATGCACCGCGAAAGACAATGTTCTCGAGTGCGTCGCGGCGCGCCTTGTCGGCAAACTCCTTCCAGTCATCGAGCGTGGTCAGTTTCGGCATGCGCGGCACCTTGGGGTCGCAAAACGCACGCGACTCGCGCTCCGGCTGGCCTTTTTCGAGAATCGGATGCGCTAGCAGCGTCTCGAGATCGGATAGTGGCGGCGTTTGCGCCAGCAACGGCAGGCTGAGCGCGAGGAAAAGGATAGCGGTCTTCATCACTGACCACTACGCGACGAGGAGCAGGCTTTGATCGCGAGAGGCACCGTGATCGGCGCGTATGAGTCGCGTGCTGATTCGCCTGCTTTGCCTGCTCATGAGCGTCTCCGTCGTGTTCGCGGAGACAGTGGGCGATGTGCTCGTCATCGCGCCGCATCCGGATGACGAGGTGATCGGCTGCGCGGGCGTGATCCTGCGCACGCTGGAAGCGAAGAAGCGTGTCACGGTCGTCCTATTGACGAATGGTGACGGTCACGTGGCGTTGACGGCTGCGGTGGCCAAAAAGGAGCGCGAGCAGCTCGTGCCAGAGGATTTCATCAAGGCAGGCGCGTTGCGGCAAAGTCATTCGATCGCTGCGATGAAGCGCCTGGGCGTGCCGCGCGAGGATTTGATTTTCCTCGGCAATCCCGACGGTGGTTTGGAGAAGATGTGGAAGATGGATGGCAGCGCGGCGTTTCGTCAGATGCTCACGCAGAAGCGCGAAACGCATGGCGTGACCGCGCCGGACTATCATACGGCCACGCATGGCAAACCGGCTTCGTATGTAAAAGCGAACGTGGTGGCCGATCTGGCGGAGATCATCCGTGCACGCCGACCGCAGGAGGTTTTTGTCTCCCACGAGTCTGATAAACATGGGGATCATCGCGCGGCGTTCTGGTTTGCTCGGGAGGCGTTGGAGATCGCGAAGGTGGAGGTGCGCCTGCTGGCGTTCGTCGTGCATGGCGGTCCATTGGCGCGCGAGCCGGATCTGCTGCTCAAACTTTCATCGCAGGCCTACGAGACGAAGAAAGCGGCGCTGATGGACCACACGAAGGGCACCTCGCCCGTGCATGATGGCCTCGTGGACGAGTATTTGAAGCCGGAGGAGCTTTTCTGGCAGTTTCCCATCCCATGAGCGAACCCATCGTCTATCTGAACGACTGCTGCGTGTCCTGCCACGGCACGGTGAAGAAAACAAGCGATCTTCGGCTCATGGGTGTAGGGGAGTGCCGGGTTGTCACGAAGGCGCTGGCGCGATCAAATCATCTCTTTGATCGGAGCACCCTGATCCACGATGAAATTCGGCCGACCCTGATGATCCGTGTAGGTCGCGTCGAGCGGCACGCCCATGTGGTGGTAAATAGTGGCGGCGAGGTCGCCGGGGGTGACTGGGCGCTCGGCGATTTCGCCGCCGGTTTTGTCGGATGCGCCGATGACCTGGCCGTGACGGAAACCACCACCGGCGAGACTCATCGACATGATATGGGGCCAGTGATTGCGGCCGTCGGTGCTGCCTTGGGTGCCGAGGTTCGGTGTGCGGCCAAATTCGCCCATGGTGATGACGAGGGTGTCGTTCAGCATCCCGCGCTCGGCAAGATCGCTGACGAGCGTGGTGATGACGTGATCGAAGACGGGCAGCAACGGACGCAGGCCATTCCAGATGCCGCCGTAGGGCGGGATGTTGTCGCCGTGGTTGTCCCAGGTGCCGGAGGCGCTGTGATTGCTGAGGTCAATGGTGACGAATGATGAGCCGCGCTCGACGAGGCGACGCGCTAGCAGTGCTTGTTTCGCCCAATCATGTTCGCCGTAGAGGTCGCGCACTTTTTGCGGTTCCTTGGACAAATCGAAAGCCTCCTGCGTACGGCCACCGGCCACGATGTCGAAGGCTTTTTGCCCGAAGCTGTCCATCGCGCTCATCATGCCGCTGGCATCGAGTTCGGCACGCAGGCCGTCCATCTGCTTGCTGAGCGTTTGGCGGGCATGCAGGCGGTCCATGCTGAGGCCGGAGGGCAGTTGGAAGAGTTTCGTGGCGCTGTTGCCGTCGAACGGATCATACTGCGTGCCGAGATAACCGCCCCAGGCCACATGCGAGCGTGATTTCATGTTCAGCACGACGTAGGGCGGCATGGACGGATGATTCGAGCCGCGATGCTTTGCCACGATGCTGCCGAAGGACGGGTAATACTTCGCCTTCGGGTTCGTGCGCGGCTCGTTGGCGAGATTCGCGGTCTGCATGACCATGTTCGGCTCGTGATTGCTGAAACGGCAATCGACCGAGCGAATGATGGTGAACTTGTCGAGCATCGCGGCCTGCTTCGGCAGGTATTCGCAGATGTGCGTGCCCGGCAGCTTCGTCGGGATCGTCTTGAACGGTCCGCGATTCTCGATGGGGCGGTCCGGCTTCGGATCCCAGGTGTCGATTTGCGAGGGGCCGCCCGTCATCCACAACAGGATCACCGCTTTATTGCTCCTTGTGACCTTCCCTTCTCCTCGCAGCTTCATCAGTCCCGGCAAAGTCAGGCTACCGAGACCAGCGAGGCTTGTCTTCAATACCGAACGCCTGCCATGCACAACGACGCCATCCCGCACACGCGGATTCATGAACGTGAACGCATGCGGATCGCTGTGCCCGGAGCAGGAATGATCGGGAGATGGCATCGGCACTCATACGCGGCTTGAACCGGTTATTTAGCCAAGCACGTGATTAGCCCGCTTTAACCAGCGTCACCAATTCCTGTAGCGATGCCTTGGCATCACCAAACAGCATGCGGCAGTTGTCGCGGAGAAAGAGGGCGTTTTCGATGCCGGCGAAGCCTTTGCCCATGCTGCGCTTCATCAAGATCACGGTGCCGGCTTTTTCGGCTTCGATGATGGGCATACCGTAGATCGGGCTGGATTTGTCTTCGCGTGCGGCGGGATTCACCACGTCATTTGCGCCAATGACGAGGCATACGTCCACGCGATCCATCTCGGGATTGATGGCTTCCATTTCAATGAGCTGGTCATAGGGCACATCGGCTTCAGCGAGCAGCACGTTCATGTGGCCGGGCATGCGACCGGCGACGGGATGGATGGCGTAGCTCACCTCGACGCCTTTTTTGGCAAGTTCATCCGCAAGCTGTCGCACCTGATGCTGCGCCTGGGCAACAGCGAGACCATAACCAGGCACAATCACGACTCGCGCAGCCACTCCAAGCAGCATCGCGGCTTCATCAGCCTGCACGGAGCGCACACTGCCGGACACAGCGGCGGCGTCAGTGGCGGCGGCGTCCACTTTGCCAAAGGCGCTGAACAAAACATTCGTCACGGGCCGGTTCATCGCCTTGCACATTGTTAGCGTGAGCAACGTGCCGGAGGACCCGACCAAAGTGCCTGCGATAATCATGGCGATGTTCTCGATGGCAAAACCATCCGCAGCGACAGCGAGACCCGTGAAGGAGTTCAGCAGCGAAATGACCACCGGCATGTCCGCACCACCAATGGGCAGCACCATGAGCACACCCAATGCCAGCGCCAGTACGAGGAACAGCGCCATGAGCACCATGCTATGAGAGCCTGCGGCCATGGCGAGGCCAAGCAGCAGACTCATCACGAACAGCAAGCCATTCATCACCTGCTGCGCAGGATAGGTCACGGGTTTGTCGAAGTGACCCTCGAGCTTGAAGTAAGCAATGATGCTGCCGGATAGCGACACTGCACCGATCAGTGCCGCACAAAGCATGGAGACGACAAACATCGTGCTCGATGCCCGCGTGACATGCGCAAACTCGATCCCAGCCACCAGCGCTGCCGCGCCACCACCTGCGCCGTTGAAAAGTGCGACCATCTGCGGCATGCCAGTCATCTTGACTCGATACGCACCCGCCGCACCGACGATCAGTCCGATCACGATGCCTACGAGAATGAGAAGCAGCTTCCAAAACGAAACACTCGTGCCATGCGGGCCGTGCAGCAGTGGCAACACGGCAAACAACGCGATCAACATGCCCAACGCCGCGACGAGATTGCCCTTACGAGCCGTCTTTGGCGAAGCGAGCAGTTTGATACCGACGATGAACAGCACCGAGGCGATGAGAAAGGCGATGGAGGTGAGCGTGCTCATTTCTTGCGCTTGAACATTTGGAGCATGCGGTCAGTCACCATGAAGCCGCCGAACACATTCGCTGATCCGAGCACCACAGCCAAAAATCCAGCGACATGCTGGATAAAACCTTCAGCGCTCGCCAACACCAACATACCGCCGAGCAGGATGATGCCGTGAATCGCGTTCGTGCCGGACATCAGCGGCGTGTGCAGCATCGACGGCACTTTGGAAATGAGTTCGAAGCCGAGGAAGATCGACAACACAAAGATGAAGAAGATGAGCATGTCGGCATTCATGGCATGTCAGGTGGCGGCGAGTTTAGGGTTCACAATTTGGCCGCCGTGAGTGACGAGGCAGCTTTTAAGAATGTCGTCCTCCAGATTAAGCTTCAGCGCCTTGGTTTCCTTGTCCCAGAACTCCGTGAGCAAAGCAGTAACGTTGGAGGAATACATCTGGCTCGCATGAACCGGCACGCAGCACGGCAGACTGGCGATACCGACGATTTTCACGCCCTTGCGCTCGATGATTTGATCTGGCACCACGCCTTCGACATTGCCACCGCTTTCGACGGCGAGATCGACCACGACGCTGCCGGGCTTCATGGCGTCGAGCATTTCGCTCGTCAGCAAAATCGGTGCGCGTCTGCCAAAAACCTGCGCAGCGGTGATCACCACATCCGACTCGGCACACACGCGCTTCATGCCCTCGCGTTGCAGTTTGATCTGCTCCTCGGTCAGTGGCTTCGCATAGCCGTCGGCGGTCTGGCCAGTTTCGCCCACATCGATCTTCACAAACTTTGCACCGAGCGACTTCACCTGCTCTTCGACAACGGGCCGCGTATCAAAGGCCTCCACCTTAGCGCCGAGTCGCTTCGCCGTGGCGATGGCCTGCAAGCCGGCCACACCCGCACCAATGATGAAAACCTTCACCGGCTTGATGGTGCCCGCTGGCGTCATCATCATCGGGAAAATTTTACCCGACTGCTCCGCCGCCGCGATCACCGCAGCATAACCGGCCAGACTCGCCTGAGACGACAGCACATCCATCTTCTGGGCCCGCGTGCTGCGCGGCACCATCTCCATGCTGATGGCGCTCACCCCACGAGCCGCCAGCGCCTGAATCAATTCCGGCGACTGAAATGGATCAAGCAGGCCGACGAAAACCGCGCCCTCGCGCATCATGCTCACGTCGCTGAGGGATGGCTTGCGCACTTGTACAATGACGTCGGCGGATTGGATCATCGCCACACGATCTGTCCACACCGTTGCGCCTACTTTGATATAATCCGCTTCACTGTGACCGCAGTGGGTCCCGATTCCGGCTTCCACTTCGATCATCGCGCCCAGTGCCATCAGTTTGCCAACAAAATCAGGAACTATCGCAGCACGCGTTTCTCCCGCCTGGGTTTCTTTTGGAAATGCGAGGATCTTCTGCATGTAATGGGATGAACGTTAGCGAGGCAAATCATCTAGCCAGCATCATTTCAGTTTAATGATGTTCATAACCGCGAAATCAATCGCCCATCAGCTTCTTCACCGTCTGCTCAATCGCCTCGGCCCAGATGCGGTAGCCTTTTTCGTTGGGGTGCAGGAAATCAGGCATGATGTCTTTGGTGATCAATCCTTCGGGCGTGAGGAATTTGGTGCCGATGTCGAGGAAGGTGACGTTGTGGCTACCGTCGAGCTTGGCGATGATTTGATTGATCTCGGCAATCTTAACACGCGGCGCTTCGAGTTTTTCACCGCGTGGAAAGATGCCAAGAAGGAGGATTTTCGACTTTGGAAGACGTTTCTCGAACTCTAGCACGATGGCTTCGATGCCGAGCGCAATGTCAGGCACCGAGCAGTTGCCGGTGTTGTTAGTGCCGATCATCATGACGATGAGTTTGGGCGCGATGCCGTCGATGGCACCATGCTGGAGCCGCCAGAGGACGTTTTCCGTCTTATCCCAGCCAAAGCCGAGGTTGCCAGCATTTCGCGGCGCATAGAACTCGCCCCACGTTTGCTGTCCGCGCAGCGCGTAGCTGTCGAACTGTTCGCCGCCGAAGAAATGGGTGATGGAGTCGCCGATGAAGAGAATCTGCGGCTTCGCACGCTTCACGGCGGCACTGGTGAGCTCGTGGCGCTTCTGCCAGTCGTAGCTGGGCCAGCTCCGGTCCTGCGTGACGGGCACGACCGTGCTGGGAAGTGCTTCGTGGCCGGGAAGCGGTTCAAAGGTGACATGCACGGCATCACTCATCATTATGCGGTCGGTCGAAAACGTGCGCGCCTTCACCTGGCCGCCACAGGCAAGTTCTATTGGTACGAGGTAGGGGTTCGATTTCGAGGTCGGGATCATGCCATCGAGTGTGTAGAGGATGGTCGTGACCGGCGATTTGCTCTTGAGCGTTACGATGCCCTTGTCATCGCGCTTGATCGTCGGCGCCGCGACTGGAACGACGATTTGTGCTTGAATGAAGCCGCAGGTGAGAATGACAAAGTAGGCGAGGAGTGGTCGGCGAAACATGCGCTGACTCATAGCCAACGAATCCGATTAATCCAGAAGCAGAAACCTCATGGCTTCGGCTGAATTGAACCCACATCGGCTGCTTCATGCAGCTTCTTCATCTCCGCATCGCTCAGCGCACGATTGAAAACCGCAAGGCCGCCAAACCGGCCAATCGTCGCCTCACCGGTCATCGAACCCACGGCCATGCGTGCACCGACGGTGAAATCGGACGGCGCGATCTTTGTCTTCGCGTGCAAGGCCGGGTCGTATTTGAAGATGCCGCGACCGTGGTAGTAGGGGTTCATGCCGCGATCTTTGCCGTCGGGACCTTCCTTGGTGTAGTATGGGTCGTTACGCTTGTCTTTGATGGCGTCCAGCTGCCGTTCGTCGAGAATACCGTTGATGTAAGCACGGATGAACTTTGAGTCATAGGTGAAAGCGAGTGTGCACCATTGCTCCTCCGGCACTTCGAGTTTCGTGGCGGCATAATCGGCACACCACGGGAACTTCGTGCCGTCGGCACGCATCGTCACGCCACCCTCGGCGCTGATGTGTGGTGTGAGCTGCCGATTGCCTCCATAGGTCGGCATGTTCATGAGTAGCGCATACTGTCGCGTGCCGGTGTCATCGTTCGCGCCTTTGCCCTCACTCCACATGCCGGCGATGGTTTTGCTCTTCTTGAGGTTCACGATGCGCACGACGGCGAACAGGCTGACCTGCGCGTCTTTACCGCTGATATTAAGATCGCCCGTTTCGCTGTGCTTGATTTCAAAATACTGATGCCCGTTTAAATCAGCGACATAGCCGGAAAAGGGTCCGCCTGCGACGCGTTGGATCGGGCCGTTTACTTCGTTGAGCGGATGCGCTTCCTTGGTTCCCTGCGAGAGACGTTTCTGCCCCGCTTCCTCTCCGAAGGTCCAGAAGCCCACGAGACCAGGTGTCTTTTCGATGACGGTGGCGTCACCGGCAATAGCTGATGAGAACGAGATGGCGAGTAGCGAAAGGATAGTGCGCATGATGGATGAATTAATGGTAATAGACTCTCTAAGGCATGAGGAGTCTGTTTTTGGACAGCAAAGAGTTCATGTCCGGGCGGCGTAATGTTTCTACCGCATTGTTCATGAAGATAAAAAACTTCCATCCAGCACTTCGTTGCCTCCTGACACGAGGAGTGTTCGCGCTCTGCTGGATCGCACTGCCGGTCATGGCGGTGGATTATGAAAAGGACATCAAGCCGCTGCTCAAAGAACGCTGCTACACCTGTCACGGTGCCTTGAAGCAGAAGGCGGGTCTGCGTTTGGACACCGTAGCCGCGATGAAAACCGGCGGCGACAATGGCAGCATTCTCACCGCCGACCACACGCTGCTGCTGGAGCGTGTCACTACCACTGACAAAGATGACCGCATGCCGCCGGAGGGCGAAGGATCGTTGCTTACGCCGGAACAGGTGGCCAAGGTCAAGGCATGGCTTGCCGCCGGTGCCACCGGCCCTGTGAGCGAAGTGCCGGAACCTGATCCGCGTGCGCATTGGGCCTACCAGCCGCCGAAATCATCCGGCAAGTCGATGGATGCGCTGCTGGCAGCACGACTTGCTGCGAAGCAACTCAAGCCACAGCCCGAAGCCGCGCCGGAGATCTGGCTGCGTCGCGTCTATCTCGATCTGATTGGCCTGCCGCCATCGTCGGAGCAGATCGCGGCGTTTTTGAAGGACACCACCATGCCAGCACGTCAGCGCGTGGTGGATCAGTTGCTTAGCACGCCGCAGTATGGCGAGCGCTGGGCGCGGCACTTCATGGACATCTGGCGCTACTGTGACTGGTATGGTCTCGGCGCACAGCTTCGCCATTCGCAGAAGCATATTTGGCATTGGCGTGACTGGATCGTTGAGTCGCTGAATTCTGACAAAGGCTATGACCAGATGATCGTGCAGATGCTTGCCGCCGATGAACTCGCGCCGAAAGATCGCGACAACCTGCGCGCTACTGGCTTCCTCGCTCGCAGCTACTATCTCTTCAATCGCACCACTTGGCTTGATGAAACCATCGAGCACACCTGTCGCGCCTTCCTCGGCCTCACGATGCAGTGTGTGAAGTGCCACTCGCACAAATACGATCCCATCGAGCAGACCGACTACTATCGCATGCGTGCCATCTTCGAGCCGCTGCACGTGCGCCTCGATCCGTGGCAGGGCGAGACCGACTTTGAAAAGAACGGCCTGCCGCGCGTCTATGACCTCCATCTCGACACGCCGACCTTTCGTCATGTGCGTGGCGACGAGAAGAACGAGGATAAGTCGAAACCGATGACACCTGGCATTCCTCAAGTGCTGGAGTTTGCCTCTTTCCAGCCAACGTCCGTCAAACTGCCGCCTACATCCGTCAAGCCGGTGCTGCTGCCATTTGTTCTCGAAGATCATCTCAACGCAGCCGAGCGCGAGATCACTGCCGCGAAAGAGGCTCTCAAGAAAGCACGACAAGTGCTCGCCAAAGCACCTCAGCCACCCACCAAGCCGGTCACGACGCCCAAGATCATCATCAGCGATGACTTCACCGTCGCGAAGCCCGACCAGTGGGAGATGCTCAAAGGCGATTGGAAGCATTCACCGACCGGCGTACGCCAGCATGAAACTGGTGCTGAGCGCCGCTCTCTTCGGCTGAAAACTGCTCCGCCTCCGGACTTTGAGGCGAGTTTGAGTTTCACCATTCGTGGTGGGCAGAAATGGAAATCCGTCGGCATCGTGTTCGACAGTGCGGGCGGCGACGATGTGATGGTTTACATGAGTGCCGTCAGTGGCGGGTCGAAAATCCAGGTAGCCTTGGCCAACGGCGGCAAAACTAGTTATTCAACGAGTGGCTCAACGGCACACACGATCTTGCAAGATGTGCGCTACACACTTGATCTGCGTGTGCGCGGCCAACTCATCAACGCCAGCATCAATGACGAACCAGTTCTCGTTTTTCGTCTGCCGCAGCAACGTCGCCAAGGTAGTGTGGCACTCACAGCTTTTGATGCCGATGTCGAGTTTCACAGATTCAAGCTCGCCGAACTGGCCGCCGATGCTGTTTTGCGTGAACCTGCGGCAGACAAATCTGTGCCACTAGCGGATGCCAAAACCGCCGTGACACTCGCCGAAAAGCAGCTCGCTGCCGACAAGGCTAAACCCGCGATGATTCGCGCCGTTTTCGCTGCGGATAAGGCTAAGCCGGACAAATCACTCGCCCAAGCCGCTGCTGCTGCCGAAGCGAACTACAAGCTGGCGCAGGCTGAAGTCGATCTTGTCAAAGCCGAGGCTGATCCAAAGGCCAAAGATGCAGCCAAGAAGGTCAAGTCAGCCAACGAAGCCATGGAGAAGGCCAAGAAGAATGCCGCAGCTCCAGGCGAAGCTTACACGTCATTATCTGCGAGTTTAAAAGCGCAGGAAGGCCCCGAAGAAAACAACAACGCCACCGTGCAGACCTTTCCCGACACCAGCACGGGCCGAAGACTCGCTTTCGCCAAATGGATCGCCGACAAGCGCAATCCGCTCACGGCACGCGTTCTCGTCAACCAAGTCTGGATGCGGCACTTCGGCGCTCCGCTCGTCGCGAATATGGATGACTTCGGCCGCCGATCACTGGCACCGCTGCACCAGGACATCCTCGACACGCTCACGGTCGATTTCATGAACAATGGCTGGAGCTTGAAGCAACTGCATCGTGCCATGCTGCTGTCAGAGCTGTATCGCCGCAGTTCCTCGAATGCGGAGGCAGATGCCGCCACCGTCGCTGCCGATCCCGACAACGCGAACTACTGGCGCATGAACCCACGCCGCATGGAAGCCCAGGTGGTGCGCGACAGTTTGCTGCAGATTGCCGGTAAACTCGATCTCACGCTCGGTGGCCCGAGTCTCGATCCAGCGTCATTGGAGACGAGTCCGCGTCGCTCGTTGTACTTCACTCAGAATGCTGACGTCGAACACCGCTTCCTCGCCACTTTTGACAATGCCAATGTCCTCGAGTGCTATCGCCGCAATGAAAGTATCGTGCCGCAGCAAGCACTGGCTTTGACCAACAGTCGGCTCAGCCGTGAATGCGCTGATGCCCTAGCCACGAAACTTGGCAAACTCGATGAGAAGACTTTTATAAATCGATCCTTTCTTACCGTTCTCGGACGACTGCCTTCAGAAGGTGAGAGGCTGGCAAGTATCGAAGGCCTCCAGGCATTGAAACAGAACCGAAGCCTATTTTTACAGGCGCTCATCAACCACAACGACTTCGTCACATTGCGATGAACTCACTGCATCAGCCGACCCCCTTCCTTCGCCGCGACATCCTCGGCGGGCTTGGTAGTATTGCAGTCGCGTCCATGCTGAAGGCCGAGGAAACATGGCACGCACCGAGTGGACTTCCGGTGCTCCCACAGAAAGCAAAGCGCGTCATCTGGCTATTCATGCGCGGTGGAGTCAGCCATATGGAGAGCTTCGATCCAAAGCCGGCAATCAATACCTATGCGGGCAAATCCATCGACGAGACTCCTTATAAGAGCGTGCTGTCACCCGAGAAGCTCAAGAATGTGCGAGTCGTCGTGGTGAACGATGCCAACGGCAAGCAGCGCAATGTCATTTACCCACTGCAAGTCGGCTACAAACGCTACGGCCAATGTGGCATCGAAATCAGTGACTGGTTCCCGCACATCGGGTCATGCGCCGATCAGATCGCCTTCATCCGCAGCATGTGGACGACGGATAACAATCATGGTGCACAGGTCCAGTTTGCCAGTGGTCGCCATATGCTGGAGCCGCGCGTGCCGACCATCGGCGCGTGGGTCACTTATGGACTGGGTTCAATGTCGGACAACCTGCCGTCCTTCGTCAATATGGGGCCGCGTTACTTCGATGTGCGTGATGGCCATTATCTCGGCCCCGCTTTCGACGCGATCAATTTGAAGGTCGATCCGAAGAACCCGCTCACCTTTGCTTCACCCGAGATTGCTGTCGGCAAAGCTGAGCAGGCAGCGCAGTTTGATTTCATCAACAAACTCAACGCGCTCAATGCCGAGCAGTATCCCGGTGACAAAACACTCGCCGCCCGCATGAAGAGCTACCAGCTCGCCTACAACATGCAGACCGCGGTGCCAGAGACCATGAATCTCGATGCGGAGAGCGCCGAGACGAAAGCGCTCTACGGCCTCGACGACAAAGTAACTGAGCCGTTTGCGCGGCAGCTCATCGTGGCTCGCCGTCTCGCAGAGCGTGGTGTGCGCTTCATCCAGCTCCAGCATGGCGATGGCGCTGCGGGTGCATGGGATTCGCATTCCGGTTTGAAGAAGAATCACTCCATGCTTGCACAGCAGGTGGACAAGCCGATTGCGGGCCTTCTCAAAGACCTCAAGCAACGCGGCATGCTTGATGACACGCTCGTCGTCTTCGCGACCGAGTTTGGTCGCACTCCCGGCTCGCAAGGCAGCGACGGTCGCGACCATCATCCGTATGGCTTCAGCGTCTGGATGGCCGGTGGCGGCACGAAAGGCGGCACCATCCACGGCAGCACCGACGAACTCGGCTTTCATGCCGTGGAGCATCCGCATTACGTCACCGACGTGCATGCCACGATCATGCAGCTTCTCGGGCTCGATCCGCACCAATTGGAGATACCGGGTCGCAAGCGGTTGGAGCGTGATTTCGGGCATGTGATTCCCCAGGTGCTGGCATAAACAAAAAATCTTGTTGCCAGTTTAATGGATTTACATCCAATATACCGACAACAATGAAAGCACTCGTCAAAGCACGCTCGGAACGCGGACTCTGGCTCCAGGATGTCCCGGAGCCGCAGGTCGGCATCAATGATGTCCTCATCAAGGTCCGCAAGACCGGCATCTGCGGCACTGACTTGCATATTTATAAATGGGACGCCTGGGCGCAGAAGACGATTCCGGTGCCGATGGTCGTGGGGCATGAGTTTGTGGGCGAAGTCATCGCCGTCGGCTCGAACGTGAATGATTTCCATCCAGGTGAGATCGTCAGCGCTGAGGGCCATGTCGTCTGCGGTCGCTGCCGCAACTGCCTTGCTGGACGACGTCATCTTTGCAAAGACACCGTCGGCATCGGTGTGAATCGCACTGGGGCCTTCGCCGAATTCATCAGCGTGCCGATGACCAACGTTTGGCATCACCGCGAAGGCGTGGACGAGGAAGTCGCGAGCATCTTTGATCCCTTCGGCAATGCCGTTCACACCGCGCTAGCCTTTGAATGCATGGGCGAGGATGTTTTAATCACTGGCGCAGGCCCCATCGGCATCATGGCCATTCCTGTGGTGAAACATGCGGGTGCTCGACATGTCGTCATCACCGATGTGAATGAGTATCGCCTCGATCTGGCGCGGAAGATGGGTGCGACGCGTGCGGTGAATGTGAAGATGGAGAAACTCGCCGATGTGCAGAAGCAACTCGGCATGAAAGAAGGCTTCGACGTCGGCCTCGAAATGAGCGGCAACCCTGCGGCCTTTCGCGACATGGTCGATAACATGGCTCACGGTGGTAAGATCGCCATGCTTGGCATCCCGAGTGAGCGCATCGATATCGACTGGAACAAGGTCATCTTCAACATGCTCACCATCAAAGGCATCTATGGCCGCGAGATGTATGAAACTTGGTATCAGATGAGTGTGATGCTCGAATGCGGCCTGAACATCGCACCTGTCATCACGCACCGCTTCCACTACACCGACTTCGAGCAAGGTTTCGCCGCGATGGAAAGCGGCAACTGCGGCAAAGTCGTGCTCGATTGGTCCAAATAACTTTCAACATGAAATCCTGCCTACTCACCCTCGCCTTCATTTCCTCCATTGCTCACGCTCAATTGAGCGTACCTGCTTTCACGGCTTACACAGAACCCGATTTCCGAGGCGTCGAGATTTCCAAAGAAAAAGGCATCACCGGGTGGAAGGACAAGGAACAGAGCGTGCTATGGTTCGGTGAATTGAAATCAACGGGCAAGCTCACCGCTGTCATTAAAGCGAGGAGCAACGATGGTCACATACTTCGTCTCACAGTCGCGGAGCAAAGCCGTGAGGCCACAGTGAAGAAAGGCGAGGCTTCGTTCGGCGAATTTGAGATTGCGAAGCCAGGTTACGTTTGCTTTGATCTCGTCTCGCGCGGAGATGCCGACAGCAAAGGCGTGATTGATGCGCTGGTGCTCGATGGATCTGCGGTGAAGGACGCCCATTTCAATCTCGATCCACGACGCAATGCGGCGTCCGTGCATCTGGCTTATCCGACGCCGAAGGACGAAAAGATCGCGATGTTTTACAACGAGGTGACGGCGGTCAAGGAGCCGCTCTACACCTTCTACATGGCCTGCGGATTTTCACGCGGCTACTTCGGTATGCAGATCAATTCAGCCGCGGAGCGGCGCATCATTTTCTCCGTGTGGGACGCTGGGAGCGGCCAGAATGCGAAGGATCGCACGAATGTCTCTGCCGATGATCAAACGCAGCTCATCGCGAAAGGTGCGGGTGTGGAGGCGAGCGTGTTTGGCAACGAGGGCACGGGCGGGCACTCTCATCTCGTTTATCCGTGGAAAACCGGAGAGGCACAGAAATTTGTCGTCGCCGTGAAGCCCGAGGGCGATCACACGACTTACAGCGGCTACTGGTTCCATCCGGAAAAGAAGGCTTGGATGCTCATCGCCAGTTTCCGTGCGCCGAAGGACGGCAACTACCTGCGCGGTCTGCATTCCTTCAGCGAAAACTTCGGCGGACAAAACGGCCATCAACAGCGCAAGGTGCTCTATGGCCCGCAATGGATCGCGAATGCCGATGGCAAATGGATCGAGCTAACCACCGCGACCTTCAGCCACGATCCCACGGGCAAGGCAAACCGTCTTGATCGCTTCATGGGCGTTGAAAACGGTCGTTTCTTCCTCTCACAAGGCGGTTTTGTTGAAGGCTTCACTAAATTTGGAGATCCATTTCAGCGCCCTGCCACGAATGAGCCTCCGACTCTGAAACTGCCATGACCTCCGCCTTCCAAACTTATCTCACCGCCCAGCTCGACGCCATTCGTGCCGCAGGCACTTACAAACGTGAGCGTGTGCTCAGCACACCGCAGGGCACGCTCGTGCGTGCAAACGGCGGCGCGGCTGTGCTGAACATGTGCGCGAACAATTACCTCGGCCTCGCGCAGCATCCAAAGGTGCGGCAGGCGGCGCATGAGGCGCTGGAACATTGGGGCTACGGTCTCGCCAGCGTGCGCTTCATCTGCGGCACTCAGGGCGTGCATAAGGAGTTGGAGGCTTCGTTGTGCGACTTTCTTGGTACGGAAGACACGATTCTCTATGGATCATGCTTCGATGCCAATGGCGGCCTGTTTGAGACGATCCTCGGCCCCGAGGATGCCGTCATCAGCGATGAACTCAATCACGCCTCGATCATTGACGGCGTGCGTCTGTGCAAAGCGCAACGTTATCGCTACAAGAACTGCGACATGGCCGATCTGGAGACCCAATTGATCGCCGCCGACACCAAAGGTGCTCGATTCAAACTCATCGCCACCGATGGCGTGTTTTCGATGGATGGATTCATCGCGCCGCTGAAGGCGATTTGCGATTTGGCGGATAAATACAACGCGCTGGTGATGGTGGATGACTCCCACGCTGTCGGCTTCATGGGGAAGACGGGTCGCGGCACGCATGAGCACTGCGGCGTGATGGGACGTATCGATATTTTGACCGGCACGCTCGGTAAAGCTCTCGGCGGTGCCAGCGGAGGATACACAAGCGGTCGCAAAGAGATCATCGAGCTGCTGCGGCAGCGTTCGCGGCCCTATTTGTTCTCGAACACGCTTTGTCCGAGCATCGCTGGCGCATCCATTGCCGCGCTGAATCTGCTCAAGCAGTCCACCATGCTGCGCGACACGCTGGAGGCGAACACACGCTTCTTCCGCACCGCGATGACCGATGCAGGCTTCGATATCGCGACCGGAGAGCATCCCATCGTGCCTGTGATGCTCGTTGACGCCGCCTTGGCCTCGAAGTTCGCCGACGCCATGCTGGAGCACGGTGTCTATGTCATCGGCTTCAGCTTTCCTGTTGTGCCGCAGGGCAAAGCACGCATCCGCACTCAGATCAGCGCCGCGCATACACGCGAAGATTTGGGAAGGGCCGTGAAGGCTTTTGTCGAGGTGAAGCGTCTTGTTATGCCATGAAACGCCTCCTGCTTTTCCTCCTTCCCTCGTTTGTTTGTGCTGAACCCGTGCGCCTCGTTCATGAGCCTGCGCTGTCGCCAGATGGCCAAGTGCTCGCGTTTGGCTGGCAGGGTGACATTTGGACGGTACCCACCGCAGGTGGTCGGGCGACGCGCCTGACGACGCATGCTGCGCTGGACTCGGGCGCGGCTTTTTCGCCAGATGGAAAGCTAATCGCGTTCAACAGTGAGCGCGAGGGCTCCAAACTGCTCTACTCGATGCCCGCAGGCGGTGGAGAGCCGAAGCAACTCAACTTTCACACGGATGGTTGTGATCTGCGCGAGTGGACGCCGGATGGCAAAGGGCTGCTTGTTGGGCTGGGGCGCGATTTTTCGTGGATGCGGGAGTCGCGGGCTGCCCGCATGGCAATCATCGACGCGAACGAGCGGAAGGCTGATAGCGTGCTCTTTGATGACTATGGATTCGATGGCGTGATATCGCCGGACGGGCAGAAGGTGCTCTTCATGCGTGAGGGCTCGGAGTCGTGGTGGCGGCAGGGATTCAAGGGATCGCGTGCAGGGCAAATCTGGCTCTTCAATCGTGCGGACGGCAGCTTCAAGCAGGTCATCAGTGATGAAAACGAGAACCGCTGGCCGCTGTGGAAACCGGATGGCAAGGGCTTCTACTTTGTGCGCAACGGCAACCTCTGGCAGCACGATCTCGCCAGCGGCAAGCACTCGGCGATCACGAAGTACAAAGACGATCTCGTCGTTTTCCCCGCGATCTCGCGGGATGGCAAGACGCTTGTGTTTCGTCTGCGCTTTGATCTGTATCGTTGGCATCCAGGCGATAAGGAGCCGACCAAAATCGCCATTGAGGCAGTCACGGACGCCACACCTGACATTAGTCGTGTCGTTCTCGAAAAAGCCACGGACATTCATTTCACGCCCGATGGCCTGCAGATGGCTTTCATCAGCGGCGGGGATGTGTGGGTGATGGATACGGAACTCAAGGAGCCACACCCTGTCACGCAGACGGCTGAGGAGGAGCGCGAAGTGGTTTTCTCGCCAGATGGCAAAACGCTGGTGTTTGTGAGCGATGCGCAGGGCCAGACGGATCTTTGGAACGCGGTGCCCGCCGATGACATGAAGCCGTGGTGGGAGAATGCGAGCTTCAAGCTGACAAAGATCACCAATGATGCGCAGACCGAGGCGAGGCCTCAGTTCACCCGTGATGGCAAAAAAATTGCCTGGCTGCGCGAGCATGGCGATTTGATGCTTGCCGACTCCGACGGCAAGAATGTGAAACGCATCATTGAATCCTGGAGCGCGCCGAGCTTTGAGTTTTCACCCGATGGCACTTGGCTAGTCTATTCAAAGGAGGATGAGTCATTCAACGACGACGTCTGGCTGATGCCCGTGGATGGCTCGAAGCCGCCGTTCAACCTCTCGCGGCATCCAGATGACGACACGCGGCCGCATTGGTCACCGGATGGCAAAATGATCGCATGGACCGGCCAACGCGAACTCGATGAGGCTGATATCTTTTATGTCAACCTGCTCGCCGAGGACGAGGAGAAGACGAAGCGTGAGCGCACGCTGGCCAAGGTGCGTGAGAAGTTCAAAAAAGCGGTGAAACCCGAGCCAGCGAAAGTGGAACCGAAAAAAGAAGAGTCGAAGCCCGCTGTTCCGCCACCTGCGAAGAAGCCCGACGAGCCAAAATCAGCTCCGCCGAAGGTCGAGGAACCCAAAGTTGCTGCGCCGAAGCCCGTAGAGGAAAAACCTGCGGATAAAAAGCCGGAGGCTCCCAAGCCTGAAGAAAAGAAACCGGAGCTGAAGAAGCCCGAGTTGCTCAAAATAGACTTCGATGACATTCACGAGCGTGTTCATCGTATTCGCATCGCAAGCACGTTTGAGCATTCGCTTGTCTGGTCGCCGGATTCGAAGAAGCTGCTATTCCAATCGCAGTTTGAAGAAAAGAAGAGCACGCGTTCCGTCGATTTTCCGGACGATCTGACGCCAAAGTCGTTTAGTCCTGCGGCACTGACGAACATCACGTGGCTGAAGGAGGGCGACCAGATCACCGGCTTGCTCGACGGCAAACCCGCGACGCTTTCCGGCAAGGGCGGTGAACCGAAGACCATCGCGTTTCGTGCGCAGCAGAGCTATTCCCGCTCGGAAAAACAACGCGCGGTGTTTGACCAATGCTGGCAGGTCATGCGCGATGACTTCTACGACGAACGCCATGGCAATCGAGACTGGGATGCTGTGCGTGCGAAATATCGCGGCATGGCTGCGGAAGCACCCGACATGAACGGTGCAGGCGAATGCGTTTGGCTGATGCTAGGTGAGCTGAATGGCTCGCACCTCGGTTTTTCATGGAGCAGTAGCGCTACGACTCTGAATGCCAGTTGGCGCGAGGAGACCGCGCATCTCGGACTGCGCTTTGATGCCACCTTTGCGGGACCTGGTTGGAAAGTGCGTGATGTCATTGCCAAATCGCCTGCAAGCCATAAAAACAGTAGCGTGGCGATGGGTGAGATCGTTTTGAAAGTGGATGGCAAAGAGGTGACCCCTGCTACCGATGTGAGCAGCGTGCTTAATGGGCCGATGGACCGCGACATCGTGCTCACCGTAAAAAACGGCGATAAAACACGTGACGTCACGCTCCGCCCGATCAGCTACCTCAGCGCACGCAAGTTGCTCTACGACGCGTGGATTCACGAAAACCGCCATGCAGTCGAAAAGGCCTCGAACGGCACGCTCGGCTATCTCCACATCAGCGCTATGGACGACGCAAGCTTCCAGAAGTTCCAGGAAGAGCTTTACCACGCAGGCGCAGGCAAAGACGGTCTCGCCATCGACGTACGCGAGAACGGCGGCGGTTCAACGACGGACCATCTGCTCACCGCGCTCATGCAACCGCAGCACGCCCTCACCGTCCCACGTGGCAGCAAGAACCCCGGCTATCCTCAAGACCGCATCATCTACGCGACGTGGCAGAAGCCGATCGTCGTGCTGTGCAATCAGAACAGCTACAGCAATGCGGAGGTTTTTAGTCATGCCATCAAGACCTTGAAGCGCGGCCAACTCGTTGGTGTGCAAACTGCGGGCGGCGTGATCAGCACAGGTTCTGCTGCCATCATGGATCTGGGCACACTGCGTCTGCCCTTCCGTGGCTGGTATGTGCTCTCCAACGGTCAGGACATGGAACTCAATGGCGCAAAGCCCGATCACATCGTCTGGCCACAACCCGGTGACAAGACCGATCGCCAACTCGAGAAGGCGGTGGAGGTGCTCAAACAGGACGTGTCGGAATGGAAGAAGCGCCCGCAGCCGAAACTCCTCAAAGCCAGCGAAAGGAAGCCATGAAAGCACTGATCTTCATTGGAATGCTCGGCGCATCTGCCTTTGCCGAGGATTTGTGCAAACAACCATCGCCGGAGGAGATGGCGAAAGACGCTGGCGTGAAGTTGCCTCCGTCACCTTGGCATGTGGCGAACATTTGGTGGGACTTTGAGAAGCCGGTGGAGCATTTCACTTCATTGGAAGTCGATGTGACCATCGACCGTGATGTGCCGAGCGATTACAACCTCTACATCTCGCCTTGCGGCATCGCGAAGATCAATGGGTTGCAGTTTTACGGCGGCATTCAGACCAACATCAACGGTTGGGCCACGAAGGAGAGCCGCGAGCGAGTGCATCGCGGCAAGGGCGGCATTTTTTCACGGTGGTCGAGCGATAAGACGACACCTATCGGCCTCGATCATGTGCGCACGGTGGCCGAGGATTGCCTTGTGGAGAGCGCGGGCTACGAGGGCGAGTTCGCGAGTGTGCGGCGACCGTATGCTTGGACGAAGGGAACTTATACTTGGTGTATCACCAAGGGTGCGACTGAAGGTGAGAACACGTGGTTCAACTGCACGATTCGCGATTCCAAGGGCGCGGTGTATGAGGTGGGTAGTCTGCGTTTCGAAGGTAGCGACTTCACCTTTTGGGAAAAGCACTCGGCTTTCGTGGAAGTGTATAGCACGTCAAAGATTCCGAACTCTGGCATCCCGAAAGTGAATGTGACCTTTGGCTGGCCGCGACTGAATGGGCAGAAGGTGCCACTCAAGAAGGTGCACGCCTATTATCCTGACAAAGGCGGGCCGGATTCGCCGGATTGCGCATGGGTTAAGGCGGAGGGTGAAAACTGCGTCGTGGAGGTCGGCCCGATTTTTAAACGCGATGAGGCAAAGCGGCGGCATGATTTGGTGCTTGGTTCCAAAACGCGCTCGGTATCTAAAATCAGTTCGAAGGATGCCACCGCGCTTGTGGACACGAATGACGCGGCTGACTTGAAGGATTGGGGTGGCAAGGCGGGCACGCTTTGTGTCGTGTGGTTCCCAAAAATTGCTGCGTTGCTGCCGTCGGAAGGCTTTACATCGCCGAAGGAGGTGGCGCTGTATTTTGATCCAGCGATGAAGGGCGTGGCGCATGCGGCGAATGGCAAGATCACGATCTCAGCGGCCTTTGTGCGGGCACATTCAGATGACTGGGGCATGGTGGTGCATGAGTTGACTCATGTGGTGCAAGCGTATCCTGCAGGTGGTCCAGGATGGCTCGTGGAGGGCATCGCGGATTGGGTGCGCATCGTGCATTTCGAGCCGCAGGCACCGAGGCCGAAGGTGACACGCCTCGCGAGCTACAAGGACGCCTACAAGACGACGGCGATCTTTCTCGAATGGTGCGAGAAGGAACATGGAGCCGGCTTGGCGGTGAAACTGAACGCGGCCCTGCGTGCGGGGAAGTATCACGAAGAATTGTGGCAGTTGAACACAGGTAAGACGGTGGATGAGTTGTGGGCTGATTTCGCAAAAACCTTTTCGAACTGAGCATGGACACTCTCTCCGTCACTTTGCTCTTGCTGACGATCATGGACCCGCTGGGCAACGTGGCGACGTTCTTGTCCGCGCTAAGGCCCGTGCCGGTGGAGAAGCGATTGAGGGTGATTGCGCGTGAAATGGTCATCGCGTTGGGAATTCTGATCGCGTTCCTGTTTCTTGGCCAGCGGCTACTGGGCCTCTTGCATTTGAAGCAGGAGGCGCTGTTCATCAGCGGTGGCGTTGTGCTGTTTTTGATCGCGCTGAAGATGATCTTCCCGCCGTCGCGGCGTGAGGCTGACGAGCAGCAGATGGAGCCTTTCATCGTGCCTTTGGCCATACCGATGATCGCAGGTCCGTCGGTGCTCGCCACACTGCTGGTTTTGGTGAGCACGCAGCCGGAGTTGATCTGGCGTTGGTTCACTGCGCTGCTCTGTGCCTGGTCCATTACCTCCGCGATTCTGCTATGCGCACCGGCGATCTCGCGAGTTCTTAAAGAAAAGGGCTCGATGGCCGTGGAGCGCCTAATGGGCATGCTGTTGGTCTTGGTGGCCGTTCAGATGTTTCTTAATGGCATTGAGTATTATCTGAAGCACTAACGTCATGCCCGCCTGGATCGAATACTTCGCCGTCGCCGTGTGCGCGATCTCTGCCGTGCTCGCAGCGGAGGGAAAGCGGATGGATTTGTTTGGCGTGATGGTCTTAGCGCTGGTGACGGCAGTGGGTGGCGGGACCATCCGTGATTTGTGTCTCGGTGTGCGGCCCGTGTTCTGGATCGAGCAACCACAGGCTGTGTGGACGGCACTGATCGCGGCGGCAGTGACGTTTGTGGAGGCGCGGTTCGTTCATGTGCCAGCGAGGATGCTGGATGTGGCAGATGCGTTCGGTTTGGCGCTGTTTGGCATCGCGGGGACGGAAAAGCACTCGCGTTTGGCACACCGGGCATCGTGGCGATCCTGCTGGGCATCGTCACCGGTGTGGCGGGTGGTATTTTGCGTGATGTGCTTCGTGGCGAGTTGCCGCTGGTGTTTCAGCCTGACGTGAACCTGTATGCAACGGCAGTATTTGTCGGTGCGCTGGTATTTGTGATACTGCGGCAGTGGTTGCCAGCGTCAGAAAGCCATCGCTACATCGGCATGGCGGTCATCTTGGTGTTAAGACTCGCCGCCATGCGCTGGCGGCTGCGATTGCCGACGTTTCAGAGTCGGTCAAAGAGTTCTGAATAGCTTCAGATACTTCCTGCACAAGAGAGCCAGTGCCTAAGCATCAATACAAGCTGCACCATTGTTGATAAACTTGGCAGGTTTGATCCGACTTGTTACACCCATGCGTCATCTGCTTTCCGCTCTTTTCATTGCTGTCACCGCTAGCGCGGCTGAACTCCCCAAAGAACAACGCATCGTCTTTCTCGGCGACAGCATCACACAAGGTGGAGCTTACATTGAGATTATCGAGGCCGCATTGATTGCTCAGCATCCAGAGGTGACGAAAGAAATCATCCCTCTCGGTCTGAGCAGCGAGACCGTGAGTGGCTTGAGTGAAGACGGGCATGCGGGCGGCAAATTTCCGCGACCTGATTTGCATGAACGACTCGACCGCGTGCTGGAAAAGGCGAAGCCCCAACTCGTCTTCGCGTGCTACGGCATGAACGACGGTATTTACCTCCCGCTCGGTGCCGTGCGCACGAAGGCCTTCCAGGATGGTATGAAGAAGCTGCATGACAAAGTCACCGCTGCCGGTGCGCGCATCATCCATCTCACGCCGCCGGTGTTTGATCCGGTGCCCATTGCACAGAAAGTGGTAGAAGCGGACGAGGTTGATGGCTCGCATCCTTTCAAAGGTTACAACGAGGTGCTCGACTTCTACAGCGACTGGCTGCTCGACATGCGCGACGAGGCGAAGTGGGCCGTTTACGACATCCACGGGCCGATGAATGCCGCCATTGCTGAAAAGCGGAAGAGTGATCCTGCGTTCACTTTCTCCAAAGACGGCGTGCATCCCGGCCCTGAGGGGCACCTCCTCATGGCGCATGCGGTGCTTGATGCCTGGGGCCTCAAGGTGAACGCCGATGGTACGCCCGATCATCCGAATGGCGCGGCGATCCTCGCTGTGATCAAAAAGAAGCACGCGATCCTACGTCCTGCGTGGTTGAGCTATGTCGGCCACAAGCGTCCCGGCAATGCGCCCGGCCTGCCGATGGATGAAGCCAAGACTAAAGCGGATGAGTTTGATGCTGAAGCTCGGAAACTGGCCCAATCGAAGGCCGTGCTCTTACCTGGCAAGACCAGTGAGTGGAACGGCTATCCCAAGCATGAGTTCGAGATTGCGGGTAAGATGGTGACCGTTGTTTCACCCAAAGAAGCTGCTCTGGGAAAACCTTGGCTGTGGCATGGCGAATTCTTCGGCCACAAGCCCGCGCCAGACATCGCGTTGCTCGGCAAAGGCTTTCACATCGTTTACATGAAGATCAACGACATGCTCGGCTGCCCTGATGCAGTGAAGCTTTGGAATCAATGCTATGCGGAACTCACCACGAGCTACGGCATGAGCAAGAAACCTGCGCTCGTCGGTCTCAGCCGCGGCGGTTTGTATTGCTACAACTGGGCCACGTCGAACCCGGATAAAGTTTCCTGCATTTATGGCGACGCGCCCGTGTGCGACTTCAAGAGCTGGCCCGGTGGCAAAGGGAAAGGCAAGGGCGATTCGAAGAACTGGGGCTTCGTGCTGAAGCTCTGGGGCTTCAAAGACGAGGCCGAGGCACTCGCCTACAAAGGCAACCCTGTGGACAGTCTTGCCCCACTGGCAAAGAACCATGTGCCATTGCTGCATGTCTTCGGCGATGCCGATGATGTCGTGCCGTGGGAAGAAAACACCGGCCTGATCGAATCACGCTACAAGGCGCTGGGTGGCGAGATCACCATGATTCGCAAACCCGGCGTGGGGCATCATCCGCATGGGCTGGAGGACTCGACACCGATCGTCGAGTTCATCGCGAAGCATGCGAAGTGACTGGAGCGCGGATTTTTAGTCCGCAGCAGGTGGTCGAAGGAATGTAGCGCGTTGAAAAAATTCGGCGGTTTGGGTTGTTGCGGAGTGCTGCGGAATACAATTCCGCGCTCCTCACGCATCCAAACCAAACGCCGTATGCACCACACGGGCGGCGTTTTCGATTTCGCTTTCGTCCACGATGACGGCGGTCTTGATCTCGCTGGTGGAGATCATCTGGATGTTGATCTTTGCGTCCGCGAGGGCCTTGAACATCTTGGCGGCGACACCGCTGTGGCTGCGCATGCCAATGCCTACGACGCTGACCTTGGCGATGCTGCTTTGGGTGCGGAGCTGGGCTTTGTCACCGAGACCGGGAAGCACGGCTTTGAGTGCAGCTTCCGCTTTGGGCAGATCGGCGGCGCTGAGGGTGAAGGAGATGTCAGTGATGCCGTCGAAGCTGACGTTTTGCACGATCATGTCGATCGTGATGTTCGCGGTGGCGATGGCACCGAAGATGGCAGCGCTGATGCCGGGGCGGTCAGCGACGTCGTCGATGGTGACCTTGGCCTGGTTGCGCTCGAGGCTGACGCCGCGGACGACGACTGATTCCATGCCGGGAGATTCTTCTTTCACGATGGTTCCTGGGTTGTTGTTCATGCTGTTGCGCACTTCAAAGCGCACACCAAATTTGTTGGCAAACTCGACACTGCGGCTCTGCATCACCTTGGAACCGGAGGAGGCCATCTCGAGCATCTCCTCGTAGCTGATCTCCTCGATCTTCTGCGCGGTCTTCACGACACGCGGGTCGCAGGTGTAAACGCCATCCACATCGGTGTAGATCTGGCAGAGGTCGGCCTTAATGGCGGCGGCCATGGCGATGGCGGTCAGATCGCTGCCGCCACGGCCCAGCGTGGTGATCTCACCGCTGGCGCTCTCGCCTTGGAAACCAGCGAGCATGACGATGTTGCCTTCATCCAGCATCTTATGCACGGCATCGGGCGTGATGTTGACGATGCGGGCTTTCGTGTGGACGCGGTCGGTGGAAATGCCAGCCTGTGCTCCAGTGAGTGATACCGCTTTGCCACCGAGGGCGTTGATGGCCATGGCAGTGAGAGCGATCGTGGTCTGTTCACCTGTGGCGAGCAGCACGTCCATTTCACGCTCGACGGGTTCGCATTCTGGGGAGACTTCCTTCGCCAGTTTGATGAGCGTGTCCGTTACGCCAGACATGGCAGAGACCACAGCGACGACCTGATTGCCCGCACGCTGCGTTTCTAGAATGCGACGTGCGCAATTGCGGATTCGCTCTGGATTGCCGACGGAAGTGCCGCCGTATTTCTGGACGATGAGGGCCATGCTTGGGTTGGGAAAGGGCGCGGAAAATGGCACGCTGAACCGGTGGCGCAAGCAGGGAAATTGCGTCAAAGCAGCAGCCTTTGCTGCTCTGCAGAGGATAATTCACGCCACTGACCGGCCTGTAGAGCGAGATCGGCCAACCTAAGCCCGCCGATGCTCACCCGGATGAGCCTTAGAGTAGGAAAGCCGACAGCGGCGGTCATGCGGCGCACTTGGCGGTTTTTACCTTCGGTGAGGGTAAGTTCGATCCAGGCTGTGGGAATATTTTTGCGGTAACGAATGGGTGGATCACGCGGTGGGTGCGCTGGGTCGGCGTCGAGGTGCTGCGCTTTGCATGGCAGGGAGCGGAAATCTTTTAAGTCGAGGCCGGATCGAAGCTGCCGCAGGGCTGGCTCGGTGACTTCCCCATCCACTTGAGCGTGGTAGCTGCGCGGATGAGCGTGGCGGGGATTGAGGAGGCGGTCGTTCCAGTGTGCTTCATCGCTGAGCAGAAGGAGACCTTCAGAATCGCGATCCAGACGACCGATGGCATACACGTCTGGTGGAAAGCCGAATTCGGCCAAGGTGCGATGCGACGGATGCTCCTGCGTGAACTGAGAGAGCACATCGAAAGGCTTGTGAAAGGCGAGGAGCATTACTTCTGCTTCAAAGCTTCAAGCTGGCGTGTCAATTCAGTTCGGCGTTGCTGATAGCGCGACTGCGCCTCATCGCGAGCTTGTCCTTTGACCGTGCCCATGACGCCGGCCACCAATGCAAACACGCCCATGCCGATGGGAACAAGCTGGAAGATGCCCGGCGCACCGAACGAACCCGAGAATGAGGCCATGCCAAAGCAGACCACCGCGAAGAAGACGGCAAACGCGAGGCCAAACAATGGGTTGCCGGGAGAACGGGTGTCATTGCGCCCATTGACCATGGAATCCGCCTGTTCGATGCCCCATTCGCGATCCAGTTGTTCGATCTCATTCTGCACCGTGATCACTTCCAAACTTTCCGCCATTCTGCCGGTGTTCTCGGCAATCTTCGCGACTTCCTCCGTAAAGACCGAAGAATCCGTGCGCTTCACCTCCAGACTGCTCTGGCAGAACTGGCAGGTGACGAAGCGGGTGTTCTCGGCCACCTGAAGCGGGGCACCGCAGTGATTGCAACGGACAGAGAGTGTTTCCATGCCGCGAGGCTAGCGGGAGGGCTGGAGATTTTCAAGAGTGGTTCCAAACCGCATCACATCTTCCAATGCGGCCCGCTTTTGCTCAAACTCATCTTCGGTCATCCGCCGTGGGATGTGGTGCGGTTTATCGAAGACGATCGTGACCTTGGCAAAGGGGAGCGGCAGCAGAAACTCGTCCCAGGTCTTGAACTGGATGAAGTGACTGTAATGCATGTGCACTGGGATAATCGGAGTGCCAGTGAGCTGACCAAGCTTCACAATCCCGGGCTGCACCCGATGCAGTGGGCCACGTGGTCCATCGGGCGTAATGCCGATCTCATAGCCTTCGTTGGATTTTTTGGCGAGAGCGATGAGCGCACTCATGCCTTTCTCGGGTTTGGAACTCGATCCACGCTCCGCCTCAATGCCGAAGCTCTCACACACATCGGCGATGATCTGCCCATCGCCGCTGGGGCTGGTCAGAATGGTGCCGAGAACGTTGGCGAACCACTCGTGATGCAGCCAGGGGATGAGAAACATGCGGTTGTGCCAGAAGGACCAGATCCAGCCCTTGCGCGTGGCATCGAACACGCCCGCATCATCGCGAACCTCCCAGCTTAACGTCGCGCCAATGCCGCGCATGAGCCATGCGATGATCTTGCCGACGTTCTTGATCCGTATTTTGGCCATGTGACGCGCATCCTTGGCGCGATCCGCCCTTACATCAACCCGGCGATGCAGTTGAGGTCGATTTCACGAGTTCGATTACCGAGTTGCCTGCTTCCCGGCGGAAATCGACGCGGTCGAAGATCTCGCTGATGACGTGGAGGCCGAGGCCGCCGATGCGCTGGCCGGTGGAGGGCGGAGCGATGAGTTTTTGGAAGTCGGCGTTGGTGATGCCGGCACCGTGATGCTCGATGAGAATGCGAACTGTGCTGGCGTCCGATTCGATGCGGCAGCAGGCGGGGCGCTCGGTGCTGGTGGAGCAGTAGGCGTATTTGCAGATGTTGCTCATCACTTCATCGCAGCCGAGCACGATGAAGCCGGTGATGGCATCGCTGAGGCCGTGATAGCGAGCCCACGCCTCGATGAATTCACGTACGAGGCGCAACGTGTCGGGATGGCAGGAGAGGTCGAGTTCGCAAGGCGGCGGCGTGGAGTGATCGGTGATCGTCAGCACGGTGGCGTCGTCCTGGTAGCTCGCGCCGTGCGCAAAAGTGCGCCATTGCTCGACGAGATGGTTTAGGAAACCATCACCGCCGTTGGTATGCTGCATGGCGGCGGCGAAGGCTTTGTCTTCGAAATACTCGCCCGCGCTGTTTTGGACTTCGAGAATGCCATCCGTGAAGAGCATCCAGTGGCGGCCGGTGCTGAAGGGCAGCACGCATTCCTCGTAACGTGCGGAGCAGGCGATGCCGAGCGGCGCATTGCCGGGGGCGGGGACTTCTTTCCATGCCTTGCCGTCGAAGACCTGCGCACCGGGCAATCCAGCGCAGCAAAGATGCACACGACGAGAGTTCGGGCAGACGAGCATAGCGTTGATGGCGATGAAGCGCCCCGCTTTCATGACACCACAAAGCCGCTTGTTCAGCGTGGTCATCCACTCGGCGAGATTCATCGAAACGCACAAGTGTGCAGTCGATGCAATGAGCGTGGTGCCACGGGCCATATCGAGCGCGGCAGGCAGGCCTTTGCCGCATACATCACCGACACCGAGAAGAATCTTGCCGTCGTCGATCTGGTGCCAGAAGTAGAAATCGCCGCCGACTTCGCTGGCCGGTTCATAGAAGGTTTCAACGGCGACATCGCCCAGGCGCACCTGCGGCGCTGGCAGGAAGGAGTTTTGGATTTCGGTCGCCAACGAGAGCTGCTGGCGGTTTTCGGCTTCGCGAATGGCCTTCTTCTGCGATTCGAGCCGCATCAGTGTCACGGCGATGAGGCTGCCGAAGGTTTCAAACATCTCCACATCTTGCGCTGTGAAGGCGGCGCTGTGATTGGGATTGATCGCCTGCATGACGCCGAGGCAGTACTCGCCATCGAGTAGCGGGATCGTGAGCATCGCACGCGTGACGAGATCGGATTTGTCCGAGGCAGGTCGAAAATGCCGGGGATCGTTGAGCGCGTCCTCGATGTTGACGATTTTTTTCGTCGCATAGACATCACCGGCGATGCCTTTGCCCTTCGGCACTCGGACTTCCATCGAATTGATGGGATCAAGCGTGGAACGAATCAGTAAGTCTTCGCTGGGGCCTTCCGGCAGCAGGATGGAGCAGACTTCGCAATCCATCACCTCGCGTGAACGCTGGAGGATGTGATTCACGAGTTCGACGAGATCGTGCGTGCTGCTCAAACGACGTGCCACGTCGATCAACACGGCCTGACGCGATGCGATGGGCTGCGGGTTACTCACGGCGTTTGAAGAAATTGAGAATGCCTTTTTTCTTTTCCTCCGGCGTGGCGCTTTCAGGCGGCATGCCGCTGCTGTTACTGGCAGCAGGCTTCGCGCCGGATTCGAGTTCTTTGATACGCACCGGATACGGGGTCTGGGTGCGTCGCATGTGCTCGATGATCTGCTCCTTGCTTGGCACTTCGTTTTCCTTGCTGCCAAAGATCAGGCGGCTGGGTTTTTCGGCCAGCGTGCCGGTGATGTATTCGCCCCAGACGACGAGGGCGCTCATCTCCTCGACCAGCGTGTGGACCTTGCGCATGGTGGTGTCGAGATTCTTTTCTAAACCGGGGCCAGAGGCACCTTCACCACCGGCGAGCAGCTTGTGCAAGTCGGTCGTGATTTCCTCGATGCGCGTCCGCAGCCCGGGCTTTCCATCCGCAGAGCCGGTGATAGTTTGATTTAGCTCGTTGGAGAAGGTTTCGAGGTTCGCGAGGATGACATCGGCTCGTTTCGCCAAACCTTTGTCAGTGGCTCCGGCGGGGCCTTTGACGAGTTCTTGAATGCCGGTGGCGGTTTCTTCGAGCTTGGTGGCAACGTCCTTGAGCTTCTGACCGAAGCCGGGGGTTTTGCCATCGCCAGCGAACACGGTTTTCAGTTCTTCGGTGAACGATTCGATGTTTGCGAGCGAATCGGTGATCTTTTGCGCGGCATCGCCTTTGCCGAGCGGGCTGGTGATTTTTTTGAGGTCGGCGGTGATGTCCCGAATGTTGGCGAAAATCGCGTCGGCACCGGGTAGCATCACCTCCAGCAGGCCGCCGAGGCTGGAGGACGTGAGCTTCGCGCCATCGGCCAGCAGACCGCCTTTGTCATCCATTCGGACGAGGCCGATGTGCTTCTCACCGAGAATGGATTCGGCACTGATAAGGACATTCACATTCGCCGGGATCGGGGCCTTCTCAAACACCTCAATGTGAACGCGCACGGTGCGGCTGGAGACGAGGCGGTCGGCTGGGGCGAGGTGTTCGATGCGTTCGACGACACCGATGTTGTCACCGGCATAGAGCACTGCGGTGTTGCGGCGGATGCCGGTCACGTCTTCGAAGTCCACGGAGAAGCGCAGGTGCGGTTTGCGCCAGGGATCACCGGAGATCGCGAACAGCAGCGCGCCGAGCAGCACCAGCGAGCAAAGGATGACCAAGGTGGCCACGATGGCGTCATTCTTGTTTTTCATGGCTTGGAGGATTGGATGGCAGAGCGTGAATACTTGCCGGTGTCGTTGATGCCAAGCAGTGTTTCACGATACAGCAGTTCGCCAGAGTCATCGGTGCCGTCACCTTCGGGATCACCGTTGATGAACTGCTGCACGGCGGGATTGGGATGCGCTTTGATTTCCTCCGGCGTGCCGGCGGCGATGATCTTGCCCTGATTCGGACCGGTGCCGAGCATGATGATGCGTGTGCCGATGCGGAAGACGCTGTTCATGTCATGCGTGACGACGACGACCGTAGCGCCGATCTTTTGCGTGAGGCGCTGCGTGAGTTCATCCACCACGGCGGTCATGATGGGGTCGAGTCCGGCGGTGGGTTCATCACTGAACACGAGCGGCGGGTCCAACGCGAGCGCCCGGGCGAGTGCGGCACGTTTTTTCATGCCGCCGCTGATCTCGGAGGGCTTTTTATGGCCGTGACCAGTTAATCCGACCTGCTCCAGCTTCATTTTGACCACGGTGTCGATCAAGCCGGCATCAAGCTGCGTGTGTTCGACCAGCGGGAGTGCCACGTTTTCGGCGACCGTGAGCGATTGCAGCAGCGCACCGGATTGAAACAGCATGCCATAGCGTCCACGTAGTTTTTGCAGTGCCTCAGCACGCATGGTGGTGATTTCCTGCCCAAAAATCTTAATGCTGCCGGAGGTTGGCTTCTCGGTGCCGATGAGATGACGTAGCAGCGTGCTTTTGCCGCAGCCGCTGCCGCCCATGATGATGAAGGTGTCACCGGCATAGACTTTGAAGCTCACGCCATCGAGCACCTTTTGCTTCCCGAAGTGCCGCACGAGCGAATTGACCTCAATGAGAGGTTCGGCGGCTGAATCTGGTGCGTTGGGCGTCATCAGAAGAAGAACAAGGCAGTGAGCACGGCGTTGGCAATGAAGACGCTCAATAGCGAGACGACGACCGAACGTGTGGTGGCGAGTCCCACACCCTCAGCACCGCCGGAGACGTTCAAACCGATGCTGCAGGCAATGGTGACGATCAACACGCCGAAGATGCCGCTTTTCAGCAGGCCGATGCCGACATCGCTCAGCTCTACGTATTGCAGCGCATGGCTCACAAAGTAGGCGGTGGACATGTTTAAGGAGTAATGGCCGATCAACCAGCCACCGGTAAGACCGACATAGATGCTGAACACGGTGAGCAGCGGCATCATGATGACCATGGCAAGGAAACGCGGAATGATCAGATAAGACATCGGCGGAATGGCCATGACTTCGAGCGCTTCGATCTCCTCGGAAACTTTCATCGTGCCGAGTTCCGCCGTGACAGAGGAGCCACTACGCCCGATGACGATCACAGCTGTGACCAGAGGTGCGAGTTCGCGAATCAGGCTGGAGGACACGAGTCCGGGCACATAGACCGTGGCACCGAGTTTCGCGAGTTGGGCGGCGGACTGCATCGCCAGTACAACGCCGATGGTCAATGCCGTGAGCGCCGACATCGGCACTGCATGCACACCGATGCGGACGATTTGCGCAAAGGTGTGGCCGATGCGCCACGGTTTGCCGCGAAACGGCGCCGCGAAGAGCCAGTAGAGAAGGCTGCCGCACAATGCGAAGTATTGGCGGAAGGCTTCGATCATGCGCGGTGGGACGAAAGCTTAACGCTTGCTCTTCAAGTCGGTGGCATTCAGCGCCTCCTCGACTGTCGGTAGATGCAGGATGAAATCTCCGAGGCGGACGATCTTGAACGAGGCTTCCACGCGTCCTTGGATGCCAGTGAGTGCGAACTCGCTGCCAGCGCCGCTCGCATGCTGGTAATACTCGACCACCACGGCCCAGACCGGTGTGTTGACGAAGGTGACCTTCGAGAAGTCGATGATGAGCCGCTTCACCTTGGCCTTCATTTGCTCGCGCACGAGTTTTTGAAACTCAGGCACCGTCGCGAGGTCGGCATCGCCCTCCAGTTCGATAACGACGGCGTTTGGGTGGGTGCGAAGAGTTGGTTTCATGGAGATGCGCAAAGCTCAACCGTGAAAAGATCAAAGCCAACCAGTTTGATTCAGGCGGCCGGTCAATTCCATCTGCTTCTCAAGCTGCACAGCATACAACGCGGCATTCTCGGCGTTTGGTTTGCAGCGGGTGGATTCGTCGAGGGTGACGAGTTTGGCACACAGTGTTTCGTAGCTGACGCGTTCGCTGCCGCCTTGATTGGCGTGGGCATACGCGGCCTGGATGGCACCGCCGAGCGCGGCTCCTTCGCTGGTGTTCAGCGTGACGACTTCGGCATTGAAGCAGTCGGCGGCGATCTGACGCCAGGTGGCGCTCTTGCTGCCACCGCCGGTGAGGCGGATCTCGGTCGGGTTCATGCCGAGATCGCGGAATCGTTTCAAGCCATACGCGAGGCCGAGTGTGGCGCCTTCCACGGCGGCACGAGCGATGTTGGTGGGTGCCATGTTCGTCGGACGCAGGCCATGAATGACCCCGGTGCCGTTGGGCAGGTTGGGCGTGCGCTCACCATTGAGATAAGGCAGGAACATCACGCCATCTGCGCCAACAGGTGTGGATTTCACCGCAGCTTCGAGCTGGCGCAAATCCCAGCGGAACATTTCGCGCACCTGCTCGGTGACGACGGTGACGTTCATCGTACAGACGAGTGGCAGCCATTGGTCGGTGCTGTCGCAAAACGCGGCGACTTCGCCCTGACCATCGACCACGGGCGATCCAGCGACGCCATACAGCGTGCCGCTGGTGCCGAAGCTGGCGGTGACGACGCCGGGCTTGATGTTGCCGGTGCCGATCGCGCCCATCATGTTGTCACCACCACCGGCGCTGATGATGACATCGAAGTTCAGACCCCATTGCACGGCCAGATCCTTGCGGATGGTGCCGTGAACGGCCTTCGAGGAGCCGAGCGGCGGCAGCATCGCTCGCACAGTGGGGTCGATGTAGTCGCAGATCTCGTAGGCCCACTGGCGCGTGTTCACATTGAGAATGCCCATGCCGGAGGCGTCGCCGTATTCCATGCGCTTCACGCCACTGAGCCAGAAGTTGATGTAATCATGCGGCAGTAGGATGGTTTTTGTCTTCGCAAAGTTCTCCGGCTCGTTCTGCTTAATCCACAACAGCTTCGGAATCGTGTAGCCCGGCAGCATCGCATTGCCTGCCACAGCGATCACACCCGGCTGCCCGCCAAAATGATGCGCGATCTCCGCGCACTGCGGTTGAGTTGAGGTATCACACCACAGTTTGGCCGCCCGCACCGGTTTGTCGTCTGCACCAATTGCAACGAGGCCGTGCTGTTGACCGCTGACCCCGATGCCGGCGATCTTCGCTTTGTCTTTGCCGATTTGATCGAGGCACTGACGAACGGACTCATCCACCGCATCGAGCCATGACTGCGGATCCTGTTCGAGATGGCCGGGCGGCAGGCCTTCGATCAAATCATACGAACTGTGGCCGGTGGCGATGATGTTGCCGCTGTCGAGGTCGAGAATGATGGCCTTGGTGCTTTGCGTGCCGCTGTCGATGCCGAGGAAGTACATGGTTTGGAAAAGAGTTGGGGTGGTGGGGAGGGTTGTCGGCGAGTTGGTTCAAAGTTCAAGGTTCAAACCGACGCAGTCTGCGGTTTTGAGACTGCATAAAGCTGGAACACGGAGTCTTTGGTCAGAACGATGAGGGTGAAGATGCCAAGCGCTGTGCCGAAGGGAAAATGCAGGCAGTTGAGCCCGGCGATGACGATGGAGAAGGTGCGATGCGTGCGGCGGTGGAGGCAGCGGCCGGACATGAAGGTGAGCACGCCACTGACCACGATCCAGACGCCAGCGATGAGATAGAACCATTGGAAGATCTGAAGGAGCTCCGCCGGATTGAAGGGCATCACCGCGCCGGACTTCTCCATGGCTTTTGATTGTTCCTCCCAGAGCTTGGGATTCGCGAAGAACATCTTCATGAACGAGTAATGCAGCAGCAGGAAGCCGATGCCGAAGACTGACAGACCGGCGACGACATAGTGGCAGATGGCGAGCGTGCGCAGGTGCTCGGCATCCTTGCTGGGAATGGGTGGTGGTTCCATGGGGAGGAGGATATTCATGAGCAGTTTGCGAAAAATTGGCGGCGGCTGCAATCCCAAACCAATGGAGCTTTTGCCTGCGAACTTCCGTCAGGGCACAAAAAGCCGCCGGGTGGAGCGCACCCGGCGGCGTCAGAGGCTGAAATCAAATCAGCGCGTCATGGATTTCCCAGCGGAGATGGCGGCTGGCCACTTGGCTGGCCCAGCGGGGAAGGCGGCACGCCTAACCCGGTCTGTTGACCGAGCGCAGGCGGGGGTGTGTCTTTGATTGAGTCGCTGGACCGCCCTACACCTGGAACGAGGATGTTGAGAACACTCAGGGGCTGTCCTTGGGAAGCCTGAGTGAACATGTCCTGACCGTTGGTTTGTCTGGCTCCCGCAATGCCTTTTTTGGCATTGAGGTTGATGACTTCAACGCTGCCGTCGTTGCGCCCGACAATGATCTGTCCACCGGCCCAAGCACGGCCAGGAGCAATCTGACCGGCTTTGTCGATGTTCCACTGCGGTGGCCAGCCTTGCGACACTGGGTTTTCAAACACCATGGGCATGTTACCAACGGACGTATCCGTCTGCCCCTGCGTCATGGCCCAATGATTTTCACCGGGCAACAGCGCCTGAGCGAATCCGGGAGCGATGCCCAGACTGTTGTTGTCTTTGGAGCTGTAGCCTGCCGGACAGCCGAAGATGCGCTCATCGGTGACGACGCCTTCGATAATCATGTTACGGAAGGCATCGTTGGAGGATGCTGCCATGCCGCCGCCAGTTGCGGTGGCAAGATTGTCTGGATACTGGTTGTTGTTTTGCACCGCGAACTGTTTGAGCGCGGTGATGATCTGCCTGGCGTTATTGACGCCTTTTATCTGGTTGGCTGTCCTCTGAGAGGTGTTGGACTGCGACATCGCGAGACTCCCGAGAATCGCGATTATCGTGATCACCACCAGCAACTCAATGAGAGTGAAGCCGTGGTTTCGTTTCGTTTTCATGGGTATGTGTATGTTTATAGGTTGGTTATGATGTTATGTTATATGGACACAGGGGTTAAGCTGCATCCGCTGCAATTAGACCGAATTGGCGGCTGAAATACGAGATAATAATCAGGCCGCTCCGGCGCCAAAAGAGCAGTGGAATATGCTCGTCAGACCGTCGAGCTTGAAAGCTCGACCTACGTCCTATCAATCCTTCGACTGGATGTTCCCGGACTTGCGGATGGCCCGCATGAGACGCCAGCCGAGATAGAGCGCGAGCGCATAGCCCAGCGCACCGAAGATAGATACGCCATAGAGCAGCGGCGCTGACTCGCGACTCCAGAGTTCGCTGGAACCGAGAAACACGGCGGCGGTGAGGATGCCGAGGACCAAACGGTTCACGATGGGATCGAGATGGCGGTGGTCGAGATGCACCGTGAGTGAGCCATCGCGAAAACGGGCGAGCAGATCGGTCAGATCACGCGGTAGTGCCGTGAGCAGGCGGTCCCACACGCGGAAGGTGCGGCGGGCACGCTTGGCGATGCGGCCGGGGGAGAAGCGCCGCAGCATGAGGCGTGAGCAATAGGGCTGGATCAGTGCTGCGAGGCTCACGTCCGGACTGAAACGACGTGAGGTGCCTTCCAGCACGATGATGGTCTTCAACAGCAGCGCCAAGGCCGGGGGCAGGACGATGTGATGACTGCGGATGATCTCCACGAGATTGCTCAAGGCCGCGCCAACGTGAATTTCATTCAACGGGTGGCCGGTGAAGTCGGCCATGAAGTCCTGGAGGTCGGCGCGGAGTTTTTCACGCGAGCAGTCAGACGGCACGGCACCGAGGCGCAGCACCTGCTCGGCCACGAGTTCGGAATCGTTTTCCACGATGCCGAGCAGCAGCGCCTCGACTTCATCGCGCAGGTCTTCGTCAATGCGGCCGACCATGCCGCAGTCGATGACGCCGACGATGTTGCCGGGCAGCAGGATGAGATTGCCGGGATGCGGATCGGCATGGTAGAAGCCGTCGCGGAAGACCATTTCGAGATACATGTTGGCCCCGCGTTTGGCGAACTCGCCGAGATCTTCGCCGGACTGCTTCAGCGTTTCAATGTCCACGCCGATGATGCCTTCCAGGTGCTCCATGGTCACGACTTGATGCGAGCAGAGATCGCTGAAGACTTCCGGAATGCACACCGTCGGGTCGTCGGCGAAGTTGCGGGCGAATTCTTCCTGATTTTGCCGCTCGTAGGTGAAGTCGAGTTCGCGCAGCAGCGTGCGGCGAAACTGGCGCACCACGGCCAACGGCTGATAGGCACGCAAGGCCGGGGAATGCGTCTCCAGCAGCTCCGCGAGTGCCTGGACGATCTCCACATCCGTCGCGGCCTGTTCAGCGACACCGGCACGCCGCACTTTGACCACCACGCTTTGGCCGGTGCGCAGCAATGCGGCATGAACTTGCGCGACGGAGGCGGCGGCGAGTGGTTCGTCATCGAAACTGGCAAAGAGTTCGTCGATGGGATGACCGAGTTCTTTTTCAATCGTCGCGCGTGCCACGCTGGCGGCATCGGGCGGCACGTTGGCTTGCAGTTGGGAGAGTTCCTCGGTCAGCTCAGGCCCGAGCAAATCAGCGCGGGTGCTGAGCATCTGGCCCAGTTTGATGAAGGTGGTGCCCAGCTCTGTGAGCGCCATGCGCGCACGGGCCGCCTGCGTCACGCCTTCGGTGAGTGAGTGACCGTCCGCGCTTTTGAGCCGGTCCTGCAGCCAGGCGTATTTGAAACCGCCGAACAAGTCCGCCAGCCCGTATTTGCCGAGCACGGCGGCGATTTCCGCGATGCGTTTTGCATAACGTTCGAGTCGGGCCAGGGCGTCGATCTTCATGGTGAAGCCGAGTGTCCGCAGAAACGACACCGTTTACAATGGGGAAAGCTGCCCGTGCTTTGCGAGCCGTTCGTGAAGTTTCTCATCACCCGGATATTTTCGGCAGGCGTATGCCATGCGCATGAACACTCCCAAAATTCTCGTCTTCGCCGGCAGCACGCGCACCGGCTCCTACAACAAGCGGCTTGCCCACGTTGCCGCCGACGCTGCACGCACCGCCGGTGCTGAAGTCACCTTCCTTGATCTGCGTGATTTGCCACTGCCATTGTTCGACGAAGATTTCGAGACCGAGCACGGCCTGCCTGACAACGCCAAGAAGCTCAAGGCGCTGTTCCGCGACCATGACGGCTTTATCATCGCAGCGCCGGAGTACAACAGCTCGATCACTGCCGTGCTCAAGAACGCTATCGACTGGGCCTCCCGCAGTGAGACTGACGACGAGCCTGCCCTGTCTGCTTATCGTGGCAAGACCGCCGCGCTCCTGAGTGCTTCGCCCGGTGCGCTTGGTGGCATGCGCGGTCTGGTGCATCTGCGGGCCATTCTTGGGAACATCGGTGTCATCGTCCTGCCGGATCAAGTCGCGTTGCCAAAGGCATATGAAGCCTTCGATGCTGCCGGGCAGCTCAAGGAGGAACGTCCGGCCAAACAAGTCGGCGCATTGGCCCAGGGGCTCGTCAGTTTTTTGAAGAAGCACCTCAGCTAGCGCTACCAGTCGAAAAACAACCGCATGAACAGCGTGCCATTGAGCACTTTGTAGCCAGAATCTTGCAGCGTCGATTTGGAATCCGTGTAGTTCCCGATGACGTCAAAGGCGAGATTCTTCAGCGGCTGCCAACTGACGGTCATTGTCGGCGACCAGGCGTTGTCTTTGCGGTCAACGCCGATGAACTGTTCCTGGTAGTATTGCAAGGAGGGCGTGAGGTAGAATTTGCGGCCTTTTAGCGGGACGAAGGTGATGCCCAGATTGAATATATGCCGGTGTTTGTCAGGCACGGGGCCGGTGGTGCTGCCGGAGTCCATGTAATTGTACATGTAGCTGAAGTCCGGGATGCACCAGTCCTTGAGCAGCCAGGAAAGATCGACGGACCCGGCATAAGTGTAGGTGTCCAGGGTGCGGGCACCGGTGGCACGGTCGAACAGGCGGGTGAACCCCCAACTGAATGGCAGCGTCAGGGTGGCCTTGTTGTGAAAGAGCTGCCGTTCATACGTGAGGGTTTGAGCGAAGGTGCTGGAGGTGTAGTCATTCACGGCGTTGTCCGCCTTGCCGTAATAGAACCACGCCTCATCGTAGCTGTTGGAGAACGACCAGTGCTTGTTGAACTGCGCATCCAGGGAAACTCCCGCAAACTGCGCGTACTGCGTGTCCCGCACCTTGTCCTCCTGGGTGTTGAAGATGTTGTCCGAAGCAAAGAACATGGTGTTCGCGCGGAACTGCATTGACAGCACCTCGCTGAGCGTCTGATACCACTCCCCAAATTTCGACGGCGATTCACCGGTGGCAGCGGCGATTGACTGGCTCTCCAGCTCTCCGACCATTCCAAGCCGTTGATAATAGCCACGTCCTCGGAGGAGCTGGCGACGAAACGATTCGATCCGACTCGAACGCTTTACCTGAGCGGCGGAAGCGACACTCTCCATCAGCGGTATGCTGTAAATTAGAAGAATCAGACCCACTTTACGCATAGGTAGTGTCAAAGTGGGTCAGCTATTTTAATGAACCCGATTTGGGAACTTTGGGCTGCTGTTTTGCGGCATCTGCTGCGCGATTCTGTTTTTCGAGCGTCCGCGGTCTGGCGATGCGTTGGGTGTTTCCTTGTGTGGCGGCATTCATGCGCCGCTGGGCCTCGAGCACTTTGACAACCGGTGGACTAGTGGCTTGAGCCTGGGATAAGGTGATCACCATGACAATCGTCATCCCTATCCAGTAGGTTGGGTCTAGCAGACTGCTTATTTTCATGACGAATGAGCGTTCTTGTCCCCATCAAAAAGCCGATGCCGAATTGGCAGCGATTTATGAGGACCACGAATTGTCAGCCCATTCTCGTCATCTGGCAAGTCTCGTGCGCGCGAGCAATAGTATCAGCGGATAGCTCCACGCTCCCCGTTACTTCGTTGATTTGACCTTAGGCTTGGCTGCTGGAGTTGACGATTTATCCGTGCTTTGAACACGGGTGCTTTCGGACTTCATTGGTATGGGCCTGAGTCGGATGGCATCGACGTGGACGATATGTGCCTCGGAAACGTTTGCGGTGGTCTGATCTTTGCCGATTTCGCTAACGACGGCAGGGTGCTGGGCCGGATTGGCCTGCAAATCTCGAAGAGCAGCAGTCTTGGTTTCCAATTCGGCTAATTCACGCCGGGCAGTCTCGATCTCGCGCGAGAGATCAGCGTATTGCGCTGCATCTCTTTCAACAGCGGCTTTTTGTTCCTCAGTTTTAGCCTCCTTGCGTTTGGCGATTTGTTGCTCGCCTACAGTGCTGTTGTTCTGTACGTCACGGAAGCGCTGTTCGACGGCGGCGAGGCGCTGTCTGGCATCAGCAAGCTGCTGTTTGGTGGCGGCGAGATCTTGGCACTGCTGCTCGATTTCAGCGCGGCGCGCCTGGGTTTCTTCGAGGCGCTGAGTTTCTGCAGCGAGCTTTGTCTGCGTGTTAGCAAGCGTGGCCCCGGCCTCGGTGGCGGACTGCTGCAACGTAGCTAGGCGGTTTGCGAGTTCATTGATGGCGGTCTCAGCGTTTTGCTGTTCCTTGGACAAGGTTGCAAGAGTGGCGGTGAGCGCGGTATGCCGATGTTCCGCCTCCTGGCAGCGGGCTTGCGCCTGCTCAAGCTTTTCCTCACTGCCACTGAGTTCTTCGATATGAGCTTCGACCTTTTCTAGGTGCTGGGCGAGTTGTTCAAGCTGCTGAATCTTTTTCTCCGTCGTCTGCACCTGTTCAATGCGCGCGGCGGCAAGTTCCTGGCCCTCCTTTAGGCGGGCTTCCATCTCGATAACTTGCTGGCGTAGGCTGTTCAATAAAGCCTCGTCCTGCTCACATTCATCACGCACCTGCTTGAGTCGTGAGCTGAGAGTGTCCACTTCATCCTGAAGGGTGGCGGCGGAAGTGGTAATGCGCTGTACCTCAGTGGATTTCTCGTAATGCTGAGTGTTGAGGGTCTCGAGAGCAGCGGTTTTTTCCTCGTGTTGGGCGGAGAGAGTGGCGATGGCCTCTAGCCAATCGTGGTGTGCCGCTTTGGCCTCCTCCACGGAGATCTTGCATGGTGCGAGCTGTTCTTCCTCGGCGCGGAGAGATTCCACCCGTGCGTTGTGCATGGCGCGCTCTTTCTCGGCGCGTTGCTGCCAGTCACGCAGCTCCTTTTCGAAGGCATCCACTTCAGCCTTCAAGCGTGCCTTCTCTGCTTCCAGATGAGCGGTTGCCTCCGCATGGGCTGTGTCAGGCGTCGAGACTACCGGGGGGCTTTCTGTCGGAGCAGTATCAGCGATTTTGGAGTCGAGTTGCTCTTCGAGATCAAGAATGGCGGAGAGTGGCCCAAAAGCGAGCCGGTCGCCTTGCAGCAGGGTACAACTCACTTGGCGTTCGTCATTAACGAAGGTGCCGGAGTCGGACTTTAAATCGAAGACTTGCACACTGCCGTCCGCATTGAGTAACAATTCGGCGTGCTGCAGGGAGATGCGTTCGTCATCCACCACCACGTCATTGTCTTCGGCACGACCAATGGTGATGCGTTCCGTGAGGGGAACCACCACTTCCTGTCCGTCTTCGAGAACGAAGGTGAGTTTTGCCATGGGGTGCGTGTTGTCGCAGGGACAGTGCCAGCAATGTCGATACCTGCACTGGAATCAACTGGGCATTTGCGACAATACGACGGCGTCAGCTTCGGAAGCTTTCTTCATAACACGATCAACGGCGGCTTCGTAGTTTTTTAGCTCGGTCTGGGCGAGGTTGGCCTGCTGGCGTAGCTCACTGCGCTGGCGTTCGGCTTCGACGATGTCGGCACGGAGCTCCGCGAGCTTCCGCTCCATTTCGGTGATTTTTTCGCGCCGTTTTTCTTCTTCCATGCCGGTAGCCTCGAGATGGCGCTGCATGGCGGCTAGGCGTTCCTCTTCCTGACGGATTTTGGCCTCCAATTGCCGACTCTGCTCGCGCAGCATGGCTTCTGCTGCGGGAGCGCCTGAGCGAGGGCGGATGTCCTCCCGGGTGCGGTCTTTGCGCAAGGATTCAAGGCGTGATTCCTCGCGTTGGACGCTTTCACGCAGGTGATTGAGCCGGGAACGCAGCGTGGACTCCTGGCTGGCGCCAGCACTGGAACGCTGTTCGGTAGAAACATGAACCGTTGCGGCACCACCAGTATGGCGGACGGCCTCACGGAGCGAAACACCCCGCACCTGCGTGTGTGAGGTGCTGATAAGGCTGTGAAGGCCGGCTTTTTCTTTTTCGATTTCGTGCCAGAGGTCGCGCGCCTTGGGAGAATCCTGCGGCAGTGTGGCAAGGCGCGCATAGAGTTGGTCCATGGATTCCTTCCACTCGCGCAACGGGGTGAGTCGGGAGACGAGGTCCGCCAGTTCACGCCGAGTGGAGTCAAGAGTGGCGGCAAGTTGCTGCTGCTGCGCGGCATATCCTTTTTCCGCCTCGGCGGCAAGCTGTCGAACTTCCTCGAAGCGTGTGCGCTCGGTGCGTTCCGCTGAGGCGAGACTGGCAAGTTCGGTGCGCAGATCTTTCTCGCGAGCATGCAGCACTTCAATGCGACCTTTGGCAGCACCTTCGTCACCTTCGAGACTTTTTACAGACGCCTTGAGTGTGACGATCTGCGCCTCATCGGTTTTGATGCTTTCCCTCACTTCCTCGAGCTGTTTCTCGCATGCGGTGTGTTGTTGTTTCACGTCCGCCAGCTTTTGCTCTGTAGCGGAGAGTTCCTGGCACTGCTGCTCGATTTCGGCTCGGCGCGCCCGCGTTTGTTCCAGGCGCTGAGTTTCGGCGGCTAGTTCGGCACTACGGGTGGCGAGATCTGTTTCGCACACTGCTAGTTCGTTTTGTACACGGTGCAGTGATTCCTCAGTGTGCTGCTGTGTGGCACGGGCCGCGTCCGTGGTGGTGGTGACCTGCTGGTGATGTTCCTGCAAGACGCTTATGCGGGATTCGAGTTCCTTGACCACAGCCTCGGAGTGCTGCTGCTCATGTCCTAGCGCAGCAATGGTGGCCGTAAGCGCGCCATGCTGTACCTCCGCCTCATGGCATCGGGACAGCGCCTGAACCAATTGCTCTTCAGCACCGGTAAGTTCCTTGATGTGCGCCTCGATCTGCGTGCGGCGTTGGGCAAGTAGCTCGAGTTTTTTCTCCGCTGTCTTCACCTGATCCTCGCGTGCTTCAGCAAGTTCGCGGCTTTCTTGATAGCGTTCTTCGAGTTCGGCGATCTGCCGCCTCTTTTCATCAAGAACGGCCTCGTCATGCGCGCTTTCGGCACGGATCTGCTGGAGGTGGGCGAGTTCCTGATCCCGATGCGTGGCAAGGTTTTGAAGTTCATGCCGTGCGGCGGCTTCGTCATCCCTAAGTCGCTGCAAATCGGCCGCTTTATCGTCATGCTGGGCCGCAAGACGTTCAAATGCGGCTGTTTTCGCTTCATGCTCGGCGCAAAGAACTTGGATAGACTTGAGCCACTCACCATGCGCGGCTTCGGCCTCCTTCATGGCAGATTGCATGGGGGCAAGACGCTCCTCCTCGGCACGGAGGGACTCCACACGCGTGTTATGCATGCTGCGTTCTTTTTCAGTACGCGTCTGCCATTCGCGCAGGTCCTTTTGCACAGTCTCCACCTCGACTTTCAGTCGCATACTTTCATCGGCAAGAGATGCGGCTTCTGCTTGCTGTTCCGCATTCAATCGTGCCAAGATTTCCTCGGGAGGCAGGGTAGTCTTGCTATCTGACCCGCTGTCTTTCTTTGTGGTTCGATCCTTTTTGCGTGTCCCGATCTTGCCCGCCTTGACTGGTTTGCCGTTCGCTGCTTTCGGACCGCTTTCTGGCACGGTCGTCTTGCCATTGCTGGCGTTTTCGTCGAGGTCGAGAACGGCGGTCAGCGGTCCAAAGGCAAGCCTGTCGCCATGGTGGATGGTGTGGCTGCGCACACGCTCGCCATTGACGAAAGTGCCTGCGGTGTAGTTTGTGTCGAATACTTGAACGCTGCCATCTGCATTGCGCACCAGTTCGGCATGGTGCTTCGAGACGCGGTCATCATCGACCACCACGTCATTATCCTCTCCGCGCCCCAAGGTGATGCGTTCCGCGAGCGAAACCTCGATTTCCTGACCGTCTTCGAGAACAAAGGTGAGTTTTGCCATGTGGATGTGCGCCAATTTTTACCGGTGGATTTTTTTGACAGCAAACTCGATTTGGCGTGCGGAATCAATCAAGCTTTTGTCGAATGCGCACAAGACCATCCATGCTCTCTTGACCGTCATGCATACTGAAGCCGAAGCCCATCTGTCGAAACGCTGCCCCGTTATGCGCCGATTAATTAAGGCGCATGGTCCTTGCAAACTCGTGCCGCAGATGCGCTCGCCCTATGAAGCGCTCATTAGCGCCGTGGCACACCAGCAACTCCATGGGAATGCCGCTGAGGCAATCTTGCGCCGCTTTAAGTCGCTGTTTCCAAAGAATCGCTTCCCGAAACCCGAACAGGTGCTTGCGACCGAGGAAACCAGCTTGCGCGGCTGCGGTTTTTCTATGGGCAAGCTGCTCGCAATTCGCGACATCGCCGCGAAGACTCTGAGCGGCCAGATCCCGACGCGTGCGGCGGCTATAAAGCTGGACGATGCCGAATTAATCGAGCGTCTCGTCGAAGTGCGTGGCGTGGGGCGCTGGACGGTGGAAATGCTCCTCATCTTCACGCTCGGCAGGTCGGACGTATTTCCCAGCGACGATTACGGTGTGCGCAACGGCTGGCGCGTTGCCAAGAAGCTCGATGAGATGCCCAAACCGAAGGAATTTCGCCTGCTGGCGGAGCGCTGGCAGCCGCACCGCACGCTGGCCGCGTGGTATCTTTGGCGCGCCGCAGACGCCGCCAAGTAGTCCAGTTGCGCCGTCACTGGACCACTTAAACGCCTCGCTTCTTCCCTAACGCACGCGTATGGGCAGGGAATGTCTTTTCAATCCCTCGGTCTCGATCCCCACATTCTTCAAGCCATCAAGGAAGCCGGTTACACGGAGCCTACGCCCATTCAAGCCGCAGCGATTCCGGTGGTTATTCAAGGCGGGGACGTGATCGGCATCGCGCAGACGGGCACGGGCAAGACCGCTGCTTTCACGCTGCCGATCCTCACCCGCCTGACGTCGCATCCAGTTCCCCAAGGCCAGCGTCGCCGCACCCGTGTGCTTGTGCTTGCTCCCACACGTGAACTCGTGGCGCAGATCGAGGAAAACGTGCTCGCTTACGCGCGGCATCTGCCGCTGAAGATTGCCAAAGTGTATGGCGGGGTCGGCGAGAAGCCGCAGAAGGACGCGCTGCGTGCCGGCAGCGACATCGTCGTCGCTTGTCCGGGTCGCTTGCTGGATTTGATGGGACAGGGCTGCGCGGATTTTTCCCAGCTTGAGTATCTTGTTCTCGATGAAGCCGACCGCATGCTCGACATGGGCTTCCTGCCCGACATCCGCCGCATTCTTCAGCAACTGCCAAAGAAGCGCCAGACGCTGATGTTTTCCGCCACACTGTCGAAAGAGATCGAAAGCCTCACGCATGAATTCCAGCGCAGTCCGAAGATCGTGCAGATCGGTAAACGCGCGAATCCGGCCGAAACAGTGACGCAGCTCGTCTATGAAGTGCATAAGCACCTCAAAATGCCGTTGCTCTCGCATCTGCTGGTGGATGAAAAATTGCAGATGGTGCTCGTCTTCAGCCGCACCAAGCACGGCGCGGACAAGATCGCCAAAAAGCTCGAACAAACCGGCGTGAAGTGCGCCACGCTGCACGCCAACCGCTCGCAAAACCAGCGCCTGCGTGCGCTGGATGATTTCAAAACGGGCAAGGTGCGTGTTTTGGTCGCCACCGACATCGCCGCACGCGGCATTGATGTGGACGGCATCTCTCACGTCGTGAATTTCGACTTTCCGCACATCGTCGAGGATTACGTTCATCGCATCGGTCGCACCGGCCGTGCGCACGCGATTGGCGATGCGATCAGCTTTGTTTCCCCGGATGAACAGGACGACGTGCGCAAACTGGAGCGCTTCATCAACCGCGGTCTCGTGCGCAAAAAAGCCGAAGGCTTCAACTACAACGCCGCCCCGCAGCCCATGAGCGATGACCGGCCTGAACGCCGCAATCAACGCCCGTTCCAACAACAGCAGCGCCGTCCGCAAGGGCAGGGTGGTCAAGGCGGCCAGGGTGGTGATCGTCGCGATGCGCGTGGCCCAGCCGCGCGGCCCAATGATTCACGCCGTCCGTCCTCGAACCCGCCGCCATCCAGGCCGCAAAGCGTGGTGCAGACTCAAGCCGCCGAACGCGGCTTGTGGAAGCGCCTGACGGGCAGGGCGTGATATGTAGGCTGGGTTTGTTCGGCGCATGACGCGTTTGTAATCACCTGGGTTATCTTCGCCGAACCGCCCGGCTTCTTGGGGCGTTCGTGCGCCACCGCGCTTGCGAAAACGCCAAGAGACGAGCGGGCTAAAGCCACACTCATCCTACGTCACTCAATCACCACCAGCGCCCGTGACGGGCAGCCGATGTGATAGGCTGGATCGGGTAGCAGTTCGACGACGACCATGCGGCCTTTCTTGGCTCCGATTTTGGGCTCAAAGATGGCCATGCTTCCATCGGGTTCATGCGCCCGATAGTCATCTGCAGACGCGTCACCGGTGAGACGATAACGAGCAGACAGATCGATGCTTTGGAGGTTAGACATGTGGATAATGCCACGTGTTCCCACCTTCATTCTCGAGACCACCGCGAAAGTGTGAACGATGGGACGCGTATCTCCGCGAATAGGTGAGGTATTGTTCAGGTAGTGTTCGATAAATGCATAACCATCGGGTGCGATTTTGGCGCTGTCTTTGGCATCCTTTTCATTCAGACCAAACTGCTGCTCCCAAAAATCGGGTAAACCATCGAGATCCGAGTCTGGTAATGGCGGCAGACTGCGATAGTCAGGCCAGCGCTGTGCTTCAGGCAGATCGGTTTCCTTGCCGATGACTTTGCCAGTACCTGTGCGGATTTGCTGCGCCACACGAACATCCACCGCATCACGCGATGGCAAGGTGGCTCCGGCATCCCGCAAGTCGGTATCCCATGCGTCTGCAGCGTTTTGTGTCGAGACAATCGGCACATTGAAGGGCTGTTGTGAAACAAGCTTAGGTGAAAACTGAACCTTCTTCTCATAAAGAATGCCGTTCCAGTTATCGAGATTGGGGTTGGTCTTGAGATCGGGGTAGTCGCCGTAAATCACGTTCCCGCTCGCATGCAGCCGCGATTCATCGCTCTTTTGAAACGTGAACCAGTGGCCGCGAATCTCCGGCAGGGTGCTTGGACCGGCTTTGTACCAGTTGTCGATGAAGTTCAGGCGGATGGGATGGCCGCCGGTGTGGGAGAAGACCTCGATGCTGTCATAGACGATGTTGTTGCGGAAATCGACGACCACGGGCGGATCGCCGCTGCCATCGCCCGCACTGCATTGCGGCGTGCGGCGGCGATGATGGGCAAAGATGCTGTGATGCATGCCCACGCATGAATTTGAGCCCGCGCCGCCCAGCAGCGAGCCGAACGCATGCTGGTTCGGCGTCTGCTTCGGGTTTGGATAGTCGAGTCCTTCGGCGATGAGGCAATACTGCGCATGCACGCGGTCGATGTGGCCGGACATCGTGAAATTTTCATCCGTGGCCCACGAAGCGGAGACGTGATCGAGCACGATGTCGGTGATCGGTTTGAAATCAGCGCCGAGAGGCTTCGGCGCATTCCTTTTCTCCTTCTCTGTGCCTTTGAATTTTGGCTTCACATAGCCGGGATCCTTATAATTGATCTCCACCGCATCGCCCGCATTGCTTTCCTCGATGAAACCGCGTCGCACGCGCAGGTGGCGCACGATCACATTGCTCGCATTGATCCTCAGCGTGCCGTGTTTCAAGCAGATGCCTTCTCCTGGCGCGCTTTGACCGGCGATGGTGAGGTTCGGCTTCTCGATCTCCAGTTTGCCGCCGTCGAGATCAATGATGCCCGAAACCGCGAAGACGATGATGCGGTTCGATTCACTGACTGCATCGGCCAGCGAGCCAGGGCCGTTTTTGTTCAAGTTCGTGACGATGAAGACCGATCCCCCGCGACCGCCCGTCGCCTGCGCTCCTGCGCCTTCCGCACCCGGAAACGCGGGGATGGCAGACTGGAGGGTAGAACTGACGAGAAGCGCGGCCAGCAGGTGTTTCATGCTGCGAGAACGCGTGAGATATCAGGATCTCTCGGCAAGCATCTCACTCCACTCGCTTGCGCCAGTAGTCCGGTTCTCGATGAAGATGCATGACCGCCACCACTTCGATCCAATCATGCCCGGGCAGGTGGTAGATTAGTCCATAAGGGAACTGCTTTAACAGCTTGCGGCGATACGGCTCTCCAAGACTGCGCCAAGCCTGCGGGTGACGGATGATGTCCTCTTCGGCATCTTCAATACGTTGGAAGAACTCACGTCCCAGTTCCTTGCGGCAGCTCTTGTAGTAGCTGACGGCTTCAGCCAGTTCCAGTCGTGCCTCCGCCGTGTAAGTCAGGCGCATCAGGCGAGGATGGCTTCGATCTCTTGATGCACTTCCTCCCGGCTGTGAGAACGCGTTTCCCCGCTCTCACGTCTCTTCACACGTGCGTCCAGTTCGGCCCGCCACGCAGGCGACAGCTCGCCGTCATCGTCCAAGCTGACGATCAATCGCTCGGCGATGTAGGAACGCTCAGGCAGCGGTAGGGACAAAACGTCCTGAAGAATGTTCGTGATGTTGATCGCGGCGGCAGTCATGGGGAGAGTTTAATCAGAAGGAGGCTCGGTTTCAACCAAGGATAAAACTTGGGAGTCTGGATACGGAAGCGCCTCCAGCTTATAATTTTTTAGTGCCTCCAGGAGATGTTTATTCGGAGCGGCTGAGTTGTAGATGCCACGGTCTTTCCAAGATGTGGTGTTGAGCCAGTTGGCATTTTGCTCGACGAGATCGACCAATTGATCATGCTCGACGAGATACCACGAACCTTTGCATGGGAAGGTCATGAATAGATTTTTGCCTTTGTATTTTTTCTCGATGCTCAATCGCCCCTTCAACTGAACCTTCAAGGTGTTGTTGCCGTCGAAGCGGTAGGCAAGAAAGTCTGCTCCCTGCCAGTCATCCGCCAGCTTGATGCAATTGAAGCCGTAATCCGCGAGGATGGCGGCGACTTTTTGAAAGTTGTATATCTCGCGCTGCCTGGAGTTGAGATCTGTGTAGAGAGTGTGCTTTAATGTCATGGTTCAACATGACGCTTATTTCCCCACAAACCACCCCTTCGCCAACGGACTCGTCGCGAAGAACTCCAGCAGTTGCTTCGCGACCTTTTCACGTCCGCTATTGCTGGGATGGGTGCCGTCGCCAGCGAAGTCGTCTTTGACATATTTGAGGTCGTCGAGCTTGCGGCCTTTCTCGCCTTCGGCCCAGAGATAGGGGCCCCAGATGAGCAGCGGTGATTTGCTGGAGGCGAGAGCTTCATCGCCGCCGATCTGCTTCTGAATGAGATGGCGCACAGCGAAGGCACCTTCATACGCATACGGCTCGGGATTGAGGCCGGTGCTGGCGTTGCCGGCCCAGATGCGGCTGCCGAGGTAGGCGATGCGCAGATTGGGGAAACGCTTCTTCGCGTTTTGCAGCACTGTGGTGGTGTCGGCTTCGAGTTTGGTGAGATGATCGGTCTTTGAGCCATTGGGAGCGGCGTTGGCCAGCTTGATCCACGCGACTTGAACTTGCTGCGGCGTGACTTCGGCCCGCTGCAGGCGGTTCATGGCCTCATCCCAATTGCGGCCTTCGGGTGGCGCCCACGCGGCCATGGTCTGGCCACCCTGCGCGCAATCGACGATGGTGAGCTTGTCGGATTTGCGTTTGTCGGCATCGGTGATGCCTTTGAAGAACGAGAACTCCTGCGTGGCGTTCGACATGCTGATGGAAATGAGCACGATCTTACCGCTGTCGGCCGGTTTGCCCTCGGCATCGAGCGGTTTGATCTGCGGGAGTGCCTCGGCGGCAGATTTTTTGAGCGCTTCGGGCGGCTCATTGCTGCCCTTGCCATAAAGGCCGCCCTCTTCGCCTTCATACACTTCATCGGCGGTCATGTCGGAGAGTGGTTTGAGCGATGCAGGAGTCTTGCGCTGGCCAGCGGTGCCGCCTCCACCTCCGTCACGATTGCCGCCACGACTGCGGACTTCTTTGGCGTGATCGAGATACTTCTGATCGGCTTCGCTGAGCTTCTCACCGTTTTGTTCACGGCGGAACAAGTCCTGCGCCTTCTGCCAATCGATGGCATCGGTTGAGGGTGCGCCGGAACTGCTAGGCTGAGGTGTTGAGCCGCCGCTATTGCGCTTTGCAAAAGCCGCTCGTGCTTTAACAAGGTAACCTTTTTCATCCTCGGTGAGTTTTTCGCCCGCGTTGTCGCGCTGATGGAGTTTTTGCGCTTTTTCCCAATCGATGCCGTCCTGCCCCTGCGGTGGCAGATCGCCGCTTCTGCCCTGCTTTTTCATCTGCGCATCATGCGCATCATGCGCAGCCTTCGCTTTCTCGATGTAAGCCTCCTCATCGGACGTGAGTGTGCCACCGTTCTGGCGTTTCTCGAAAAGCTGGCGTACTTTGTCGAAGTCGATGGGCGTGTCGGTGGACTGGCTGCGCAGCGTGGCTGCGCCAAGGAGGGAGACCAGGGCAAGGAGGATGGTTGTCTTCATGGTAGTGCTTTCAAACACCACAGGTGCGTTTTGGGTGCGCTGTAAGAGCTTGCTTTGGCGTTTCGTCTTGTGTTGCGCTCTCCAACCCTTCAGCCTGACCATCATGACCCGCTACATTCTTGCTTTTTTCCTCGCTACATCCCTTCATGCCGAATTCACCGCCGAACAGCAGCAGGTGCCGCTGGAACAAGCGCCCGCTGATGCCAAGGCCGCGAAGATCGTGCTCATCGCCGGTGTGCCGAGCAACAAGCCGGGACAGCACGAGTACTTCGCCGGTTGTGCGCTGCTCATGGAATGGCTCAAGGCAGTGCCCGCTGTCGCTCCCGTGATGGTGGCCGAAGGCTGGCCGAAAAACGAGGCTGTGCTCGATGGCGCACGTTGCGTGCTGCTTTACATGGACGGCGGTGACAAGCACTCCTTCCTCGAACCCGCACGCTGGGCGAAGATGGAGTCACTGGCGAAAGCAGGCGCGGGCTTCGTCCTGTTGCATCAAGGTGTCGATTGCAAGCCAGAGCGTGCCGCTGATTTCAAAGCAATGTTCGGCGCTGCGTTTCAGAGCGACATCGGCTGCCGCGGCCACTGGGATGTCGATTTCACCAGCATCCCGACACATCCAATCCTCAACGGCGTGAAGCCCTTCCCGCTGCTCAAAGACGGCTGGCTCTACAACCTCCATTTTGCCGACAAAGGCGTGACGCATCTCCTGCAATGCCCCATGCCCGACAGCAGCCGCAAGACCGAGGACGCTAAAGCGCACAGCGGTCGCGCTGAAACCGTCGCATGGAGCTACGAGCGCTCAGACGGCGGCCGCAGTTTCGGCTTCACTGGTTGCGACCTGCATGCAAACTGGGCCGAGGCGAATCAGCGCCGTTTGTTGCTAAATGGCATCCTGTGGAGTGCCAAGCTCGAAGTTTCCGCGACTGGCGTTGCTTCTGAAGCGACACCAGAGCAGATCGCGAAGAACTGGGATCGCAAAATCTTCGCCGCGAAACCGAAGCAGGCTGCTGAAACGAAGTAGCCGCGCATGTCCACTGCCAACAGCACCCGTCGCGTCGTCATTGCGAGCTTCATCGGCACCACCATCGAGTGGTACGACTTCTTCCTCTACGGCACGGCCTCGGCGCTCGTTTTTAACAAACTATTCTTTCCTAACTACGAGCCACTGACCGGTACAATGATCGCCTTTGCGACTTACGCGGTCGGATTCTTTGCGCGACCGCTCGGTGGTATCGTCTTCGGGCATTTTGGCGACAAGATTGGTCGTAAGTCGATGCTGGTGACAACGCTCATGCTGATGGGTGTGGCGACGGTTTTGATCGGCCTGCTGCCAACGTATTCACAGATCGGCGTCTGGGCTCCCATTTTGCTTGTACTCTTGAGATTCATCCAAGGCTTCGGTGTTGGCGGCGAGTGGGGCGGCGCGGTGCTCATGGCCGTGGAGCATGCCAATCAAGGACGGCGTGGCTTCTATGCGAGCTGGGTGCAGGCCGGTGTGCCGGTGGGACTGCTGCTCGCGAATGCAGTCTTCATGCTCGCTTCGTCGATGGACGAGAAAGCATTCCTGTCCTGGGGATGGCGTGTGCCGTTTCTTCTCGGCGTGCTGCTCTTGGGTGTCGGCATGTTCATTCGCTTGAAGATCATCGAGAGTCCGGTCTTCACGCAGGCTAAAACGGAAGACGCAGGTCCGAAGGTGCCGATCATGGCCGTGTTGCGTGATCATCCGCGCAACGTGCTGCTCGCGATGGGTGCACGTTTTGCCGAGAACGCGTTCTTTTACATCTTCACCGTCCTCGTGCTCAGCTACGGCTCGCAGCAGCTTGGTATGCCCAAGGCGACTCTGCTCAATGCCGTGCTCATTGGCTCCGCCGTGCAGTTGATCGTGATCCCATGCTTCGGAGCGCTATCGGATCGCGTGGGTCGGCGGCCGGTATATCTCGGTGGGGCGTTCTTTCTGATGCTATTCGCCTTCCCGTTCTTCTGGATGATCGAAACACGGCAAACAGTGCTCGTTGTGCTGGCAGTGGTCATCGGCCTCATCGGACACGCTGCGATGTATGGCCCGCAGGCCGCTTTCTTTTCGGAACTGTTTGGCACGCGGGTGCGCTACAGCGGAGCCTCCCTCGGCTATCAACTCGCCTCACCGCTGGCAGGCGGACTCGCCCCACTCATTGCCACCGCCTTGCTGGATCAAAGCCACGGCAAACCGTGGTCGGTGGCAGTGTATCTCATTGGCATGGCCGCAATCACGCTGATTTCCGTTTGGCTGGCGGAGGAGACGAACAAGAAGGCGCTGTGAGGCCGTGCTCCGCGTCCAATTTGGCCCAAATTGTGTCCAATCGGACCTGACGAACCAGTTGCACTTCGTTGTGTTCCGCCTCTTTTACCTTCCCTACCATGAACGAAGCCTTCCCCGACATTCAGAAAATCCAATTCGAAGGACCCAAGAGCCGCAATCCGCTTTCCTTCAAGCATTACAACGCCGACGAAATCGTAGGCGGCAAAAAGATGCGTGACCATCTACGCTTCGGCGTCGCCTACTGGCACGCGATGCGCAACACGCTCTCTGATCCCTTCGGCGGCGGCACTGCCCAGCGGCCGTGGGATGACGGCACCAACTCTGTCGCTAATGCACAGCGACGCGTATGGGCCTGCTTCGAGTTCATGGACAAGCTCGGTGTCGATTACTACTGCTTCCATGATCGCGATGTCGCTCCTGAACTCGACACCTTGGCCGAAAGCAACAAAGCCTTCGATGCCGTCGCCGACGAACTCGAAAAAGCGCAGAAGCAGACCGGTAAAAAACTTCTTTGGGGCACCGCCTGCCTCTTCTCCCATGCACGCTACTGCCAGGGTGGCTCCACCAGCCCGAACGCTGGCGTGTTCGCCTACGCTGCCGCTCAGGTGAAGAAGGCCATGGATGTCACGCATCGCCTCGGCGGTGAAGGCTACACCTTCTGGGGTGGTCGCGAAGGCTACGCCACGCTTTGGAACACCGACATGAAGCGCGAGATCGACCACCTCGCCCGCCTGCTGCACATGGCCGTCGATTACAAGAAGAAGATCGGCTTCAAAGGCCAGTTCTACATCGAACCGAAGCCACGTGAGCCCTCCACGCACCAATACGATTCCGACGCCGCCGCCTGCTTGAACTTCCTGCGCGAGCACAACCTGCTCGACCACTTCAAGCTGAACCTTGAAACCAATCACGCGACACTTGCTGGCCACAGCATGCGTCACGAGATGCAGGTCGCCATCGCTGCCAATGCGCTTGGCTCCGTCGATGCGAACACCGGCGACACGCTCATCGGTTGGGACACCGACCAGTTTCCCACGAACATCTATCTCACCACCGAGATCATGATGGAAGTCCTCCGCATGGGCGGTCTCACCACTGGCGGCCTGAACTTCGACGCCAAGTGCCGTCGCGAATCCTTCGAACCCGTCGATCTCTTCCACGCCCACATCGGCGGCATGGATGCTTTCGCCCGCGGCCTCAAGATCGCCCACGCGATGATTGATGACGGTCGTATCAACGCCTTCATCAAGCAGCGCTACGCCACCTACGACACCGGTATCGGTGCGAAGATCGAGAAAGGCGAAGTCGGCTTCGCCGAACTCGAAGCTCACGTCCTCGCCAACGGTGAACCTCTGCTAGGCAGCGGTCGTCAGGAGATGATGGAAAATCTTGTGAACGAATACCTCTGAGTGATGCGGGCGCTATTGCCCGCAATCATCATGTAGCCTGAATCTCGGGGCGTCCGGCAACGGACGCCCTTTCTCGTAGCGCAAGCGTCCCGCTTGCATCTGAGACAAGGAAAATGGAGTCGACTGCACTATTTCCTACTCAACTTATAAAATAGCCAGCCGCCGATGCTGAGGAAGATCACATTGGGCACCCACATAATGAGATGCGGCATGGCCGCTGGTTTGTCGTTCAGCGTGTCTGCCAAGATGATGAAAACGATGTACACCGTGGCCGTAATCAAGCTCAGAGCGAAGCCGGAGGAAGTTTCACGTCGTTGCGCCGTCACCCCGAGTGGAATTCCCACCAGCGCGAAGGTGAAACAAGCCAGCGAAAAGCTATAGCGTTTGTTAAGTTCGGTTCGTGAAAGCGAGCGCGTCACATCGGTCAGTTGCTCTCCGGTGACCGTGTCCTTCCACGTGTTTACTTCTTCGGCCAGAGCGCTGGTGGTTTTCATGCTCGCATTGATGCGCACGGCGTCCTTTTGCATGGAGGAGAGTGGGAAATCGATGGGAAACTCTGCCATACCGAGTGGTTTCGGCATCATTGGCTGGGTCGTGTCCCCTACCTTGTTCGGCATGGTCTCAATACTCACATCCTTCAGTAGCATCGTGAAATCCAGCTTGCCAGGCACGGTTTCGATCAGCCCACGACGTGCATGGATGTAACTGCCAGCCGTCGCATCATTATCCAGTTTGATGATGTGCAGGTCGAGCAGCGTTTTGTTGTCACGCTTGCCAGTGTAGATGCGGTAGCCGGGCACACGCTCCAGCACCTGTCCTTCCTGAAACAGTGTTTCAGGATTTTTTACCGCCACCTGATAAAACAGTCGTTTCATGCGGTCCTTCGCCGCCGGGGCCACGATCGTATTGACCCATAGGCAGACACCGCTCATCACCACCGCCAGCACAAACACGGGAGCGCAGATCCGCAGCATCGACATGCCCGTCATGCGCAACGACACCAGTTCGTTGTCAGCAGAGAGACGGCCAAATACCAGCAGGATGCCAGTCAGGAACGCCCATGGTATGGTGAAGATGAGCGAAAACGGAATCACCAGCGTGACGAATTCCAAGATCACCGACAGCGGCAGCTCCGTGTTACCTAGCAGTTGATCCAGCTTCCGGTAAACATTGCCCAGCACCATCACGCCACTGAGTAGCGCCACGCCGATCAGCGTGGCTGATCCAACCTGGCGGCCGAGGTAGCGGTCAAAGATGCGCGGAAACATGTGCCGCGAGGCTAGCGAGATGTCACCGCCGGGCAATTTGAGATTGCCATAGTCCGCTTCAGACGACCGCCTTCTTCACCTTGCCGAAATCTGTGCCCAAAAAGCGTTTCGCCATGTTCTCCGCCTGTTCGGAGTGATCCGTGAGAAAAATCTCCAGCGAGGGCTTTGACTTCACCGTCCGCAGCAGGCCATCAAGCTCCAGTTTCGCCTTCACATGCTCCGCACAGGTGCTCGCCGAGTCCACCAGCCGCACTTTCTGTCCCAGCATGCGTTTCAGCACCGGAATGAGCAGCGGATAGTGCGTGCAACCCAGCACTAGCGTGTCGATGCCCTTGTCGAGCAGTGGTTTCAAATACTCACGCAGCACGGATTTGAGCGCCGGATGATCAATCCAGCCTTCCTCGACAAACGGCACCAAGAGCGGCGTCGCCCGTGCCTCGATCAAGATATCCGGCCGCCTCATCGCGATCTCATGCTGATAAGCGTGACTCCGAATCGTCCCCGCTGTGCCAATAATCCCCACGCGCTCACAATTCGCATCGGAAAGGGTCGCCTCGACTCCTGGACCCAGCACACCGATCACCGGCACACGAAACGTCGCCTGCAATAGAGGCAGCGCATGCGCCGTCGCCGTGTTGCACGCCACCACAACGGCCTTCACGCCATGCGAGACCAGGAACTGCGTATCCTCCATCGAGAAGCGTCGAATCGTATCCGGCGACTTCGACCCATAAGGCACGCGTGCCGTATCACCGAGATACACAATCGATTCATTCGGCAACAAATCCCGCAAAGCTCGCACCACGGTCAAACCGCCCACGCCGGAATCAAAAACGCCCAGCGGGCTGTTGGCGGTGACGGGAGTGCTCATCTGGTTGAACCTCCAGTTTTTTCTTTTAATAGGAAGTTCAGTTTTGTTTCAAGATGTTGAAGTGTTAACTTCAAATTGTGCTTGCCGACATCATCACCCAATGAAGCGGCGATTTTGTACCAAGCAGCGGCGGAAATAGAATCCATTGCAATGACATCGTAATGATTGCCCAATTCAATTGCTGCTTTGGAATCCCAATTTTTCAGAGCTTTGAGTGCCAATTGCAGCTTTTCTCGATCAGAAAAAACAAGAGCATCACTTATGCAGCGATCCGGTTTCGTAGACGATGAGCAAGAAAACAGCGCTGCAATCGCCATGGCGAATGCGAAGTGCCTCACAGGGGTAAGAGTTTGCATACAGAAGGTAAGAAGCGGTTATAAAATCTTCCGCGTGATCTCCACAATCACCGCCTTCTGCGCGTGCAGGCGGTTCTCGGCTTGATCGAAGATCACATCGGCGTGCGCTTCCATGACTTCGTCGGTGATTTCTTTCCCGCGATAGGCGGGTAGGCAATGCATGACGAGAGCGCCGGGGTTGGCGTGTTTCATGAGGGCGGCGTTGATCTGCCAGGGCTTCAGCGTCTCGATGCGGTCGGCGCTTTCGGCTTCTTTGCCCATGCTGACCCACACGTCGGTGTAAACGACATCGCAGGCACCCACGGCCTCGGCGGGATCATCGACGACGCTGACGCTGTTGCCGGGAACGCGTTGCATGAAGATTTCCTGTGGTTGGAATGCCTTCGGCGCACCGATCACAAGGTCAAAGCCAAGTCTTGCTGAAGCCCAGATCCATGAGCGGGCCACGTTGCAGTCGCCATCGCCAAGGAAGCACACGCGCTTGCCCTTCCAGCCGCCGAGACGCTCTTTGATGGTCTGCAAATCAGCCAAAATCTGGCAGGGATGCTCGTCATCGGTCAGCGCATTGATTGTTGGGATGCCGCTATACTGAGCGAAATCGACGACGTCCTGCTGCGCAAAGGTGCGGATGACGGCACCGTGAATCATGCGGCCCATGACGCGAGCGGTATCCTTGATCGGCTCGCCACGGCCGAGTTGGATATCGGCACCAGAGAGGAACATGACCGAACCTCCAAGCTCACGGATACCAACTTCAAAACTCACGCGGGTCCGTGTCGATGATTTGGTGAAGATCAGCGCCCACTGCTGGCCATTGAGCACTTGCGGCGATGCCTTGCGGTCTTTTTTCAGCACGCATGCGAGATCGACGAGCTTTTCGATCTGCGCGCCGCTGAGTTCTTCGATGGAGAGGAGATGTTTCATGTCGGTTCGGATTTAGGCGAGCGTATCGAGCACGCCTTTAAAGATGGATAGCCCTTCAGCGGCATGTGCTTCGGTGATGTTGAGCGGTGAGAGCCAGCGGACGACGTTTGGACCCGCAGGCGTGACCATCATGCCGGCATCGAGCAGTTTTTGCGCGAGGAAGATGGATGGCAGTTTGCCGCCTGACTTCGCGAAGATCGCTTCGGCATTAAATTCAAAGCCGATGAAGAGGCCGAGTTGCCGCACTTCTTTGATCAGCGAATGATTCCAGCCGCGCGCAGACGCCGCGATGGCTGCGCCGCGTGTTTTGGCGTTGTCACAGAGCTTCTCGTCCAAAATGGTGTGCAACGTGGCGATGCCAACGGCACAGGCGAGCGGTGAGCCGCCATACGTCGTGCCATGCGTGCCTGGGCCGAGCACCTTGCTCAAATCACGCCGATCATTGACCCAGAATGAGCCGAGCGGGAAACCGCTGCCGATGGCTTTGGCCCAACTGATGCCATCAGGCTGAATTTCATCGCCAGGGATGATGCTGCGCCAGCCAGCCATCTCACCCGCGCGGCCAAAACCACACTGCACTTCGTCCAAGAGCAGCAACAGATCTTTCTCGCGGCACAAACGCTGCGCTGTGCGCAAAAAGTCTGGTGTGACGGCATTCACGCCGCTTTCGCCTTGAATCGGCTCCATCAAAATGGCGACGGTTTTGTCCGTAATCGCAGCTTCGAGTGCCTTGGCATCATTGAATGGCACATAGACAAAACCTGGCGGCAGCGGACCGAAGCCTCCGTGAATCTTCTCCTGCGCAGTCGCCGTCATCGCGCCGAACGTGCGCCCATGGAAGCTTCCGGTGAAAGTGATGATCTCATAGCGACCACCAGTCTGCTGACCGTATTTCCGTGCAAGCTTGAGCAGGCCTTCATTCGCCTCCGCGCCACTGTTGCAGAAGAAGCACTTACCGGGAATCTGCACGCATTCCTCGACCAAGATGCGAGCCAGTTCGGCCTGTTTGTCGATGCAATACCAGTTCGAGACGTGGATGAGCGTGTTCGCCTGCTCCGTGAGTGCTTTCACGACCGGCGGCGGACAATGACCGAGCGGGCACACAGCCACGCCGCCCGCGAAGTCGAGATACTTCTTCCCGTCGCGGTCCCAAACATACGGCCCCTCGCCACGCACGGGCCACACGTCGTAACGGCCGTAGTTTGGCAGGACGAATTCCTGCATCAGTTGATCACTCGTTCTCATCTCGTTGTTACAAATGGATTTCCGTGCCGATGCCGCCGTCGGTGAAGATTTCGAGGATCAGTGCGTGTGGCAGGCGGCCATCAATGAGATGCACCTTGCCGACGCCACCGCGTAGCGAATCGAGTGACGAATCCACTTTAGGGATCATGCCGCCACTGATGATGCCTTCGGCCTTCAGCTTGGCGATTGCAGCCTCGTCGAGGCTTGGGATGAGCGTGGAGTCATCTTTCGGATCACGCATCACGCCGCGCACGTCGCTGAGAAAGATGAGCTTGGTGGCCTTTAGCCGCTTGGCGAGGCCACATGCCGCGAGGTCGGCATTCACGTTGAGCGTTCTGCCGGATGCGAGTTCACGGGCGACTGGCGAAACGACGGGAACAAACTCGCCTGCCACAGCCGCCTGGATCAAACCGAGCTTGCAGTCATTCACTTCGCCAACCCAGCCGAGATCGCCCTTCATTTTCTCGCCCAGAAACACTTCCGTGCCGGGAATGCCAACTGCTTTGCCACCGAAGGCATTGATCTTGGTCACGATCTCCGGGTTGATGACACGGGCGAGCGTATCCTCGACGATCTTGATCGTTTCATCATCGGTGACGCGCATGCCACTAATAAATTTGGCCTGCAATCCCGCCTCGTTCATCGCCTTGGAGATTGCCTTGCCACCGCCATGCACGATGACGGGATTGATGCCCACCGCTTCGAGGAAAACGACGTCACGCAGGAACGAATCGACCTGCACAGGATCTTCCATGGCACTGCCGCCGACTTTGATCAGAAACGTGCAGCCACGGAAGCTCTGCATGTAAGGCAGGGCTTCGAGAAGGACGGCGGATTTGTCGAATTGAGAGTTCATGCGAAGCCCTTCTGACGTTTCGCGTGCACGGCGGCAGAGTATTCGGCGCTGTTGAAATCGACATACTCTTCGGAGAGGTCACTCGTATAGACGGTGTAGCCCGTGGTGCCGAGATTGAGGTCGATGGTGACGGTGAACTTGGGCTCCTTCACGACCTTCTCCATTTCGGTGACGGGTGTTTTCGTCACCAGACCGCCTTTGCAAGCCAGCAGGCCGCCAAAGTAGATGTCGATGAGTTCCTCACGAATCCGCGCACCGGAATAGCCGACAGCGTGAATGATGCGGCCCCAGTTCGGGTCACAACCATGGAAGCTGCACTTCACGAGCAAGGATTTGGCGACGGTTTCGGCCACTTTGCGTGCATCGGCTTGGGTGCGGGCATTGCGCACACGGATTTCGACGAACTTGGTCACGCGTTCACCATCGCACACGATCATCTTGGCGAGTTCGAGCATGACCTTGTGCAAGGCGCAGCGGAACAACTCGGCTTCGGGCGTGTTCTTTTTGATCACGGGCATGCCGCTCGCGCCATTGCTCATCACGATGACCGTGTCGTTGGTGCTGGTGTCACCATCGATGGTGATGCAGTTGAAACTCTTCTCCACAGCGTAGCGCATGGCGCGGTGCATCTCGTCCTTGGCCACTTTGGCGTCAGTAGTAATGAAGCAGAGCATCGTAGCCATGTTCGGGCAGATCATGCCGGCACCTTTGGCGATGCCGCCGATGCGGAAGCTGCCTTTGCCACAGGGCACCTCGACCGCAAAGGTCTTTGGCTGTGTGTCGCTCGTCATGATCGCACGCATGGCGTCTTCCGAGCCTTTAGGATTCAGCTTGGCCACCACGTCGGGCACCTTGGGAATGATGCGCTCAATGGGCATTGGCATGCCAATGATGCCAGTGGAGCACACAAGCACCTGGCGCATTTTGACACCGAGTTCTTCGGCGACGGCCTTGGTCATCGCCTTGGCATCCTGAATGCCTTTGACGCCCGTGCATGCATTGGCATTGCCACTGTTGGCGATGATCGCACGCGTGTCGCTTTCCTTGATGTGCTGCTGGCACACGCGCACGCAGGCGGCACGGACTTTATTGGTGGTGAAAACGGCGTCCGTCACGGTCGGCTCATCCGAAACGATCAGCGCGAGGTCGAGCCGTGTGGCGTCTGGATTTTTAATGCCGCAGGTCACAGCGCCAGCGCGAAAGCCCTTGGCAGCAGTCACGCCACCCTGCACGATTTTAAATGGCACGCGGCACTCGCGTTCTTCGGTGACTTTGGTAGGCATATCAGACGTAAAGCAGACCTGCGGTGGCCTCGAAGCCGGAGATCAGGTTCATGTTTTGCACGGCTTGGCCCGAGGCGCCTTTGCCGATGTTATCTTCTGCACTCATCAAAATGAGCTGACCCGCACGTGCATCATAGGACCAGCCGATATCGACAAAATTGGTGCCGGTGACGTTCTTGGTGTCGGGAGACTGATTCACGCCGAGCAAACGCACAAACGGCTGCGCATCATACGCAGCGTGCAAAGCGCTGCCGACTTGCTCCACGGTCGCGCCGGGCTTCAGCTGCGCAAAAATCGTGGTGCAGATGCCCGAGTGCGTCGGCATGAGGTGCGGCACAAAAGACAGCTTCACCTCGCGACCAGCCGCGATGGCCAACTCCTGGCCGATTTCACTCAAATGCCGATGCAGAGGCACGCTGTAACTGCGAACGCTGTTTTGAACCTCGCAAAAGAGCAACGGAATGCTTTCCTTACGGCCCGCACCACTCGCGCCGCTCATGCTGGCAACGGAAAGCGGTGAATCTGCCAACAGCCCCGCTTTGAGCAGCGGAATCAGCGGCAGCAAGATGCTCGTGGGATAACAGCCAGGGCACGCAATGAGCCGCGCAGACTTGATTTGCTCCGCACGCACCTCAGGCAGCGCATAGACCGCTTCATCAAGCAATTCAGGCGCCGGGTGAGCGTGGCCATAAAACTCTTCATACAGCGCGGCACTGCGCAGGCGGAAGTCAGCGCTCAAGTCGATGACTTTGAGGCCGAGTTCGAGCAGTGGTTTCGCGTATTCGGATGCGACACCATGCGGCACGGCCAGAAAGGCGATTTCAGCGCCAGCGGCTTTTAAGGCGGCAGCATCAGGTGCGGTGAAGGTCAGTGAATCCGCCACGCCGACACCACGGAAGCGCGGAAACTCTTTGGAGAGTGCTTTACCAGCTAGTGAGCGGGATGTTACCGCCACGAGTTGTGCATTTGGATGCCGCAACAGCAAGCGCAGGAGCTCGGCTCCTGAATAACCACTGGCTCCAACGACGGCGACTTTGACAGATGCGGACATAGTGCGGGGGGGCGGAGTATGGGGGGTGCCAAGGTCTGTGCAACTCTGAAAAAAGTCATTTCTGCATCCTTTTCAGCACACATCGTGCCGCTTGTCAGCGGGCGTTGCCTCGCGCACAATCAGCGCCCCCATGAGCGACTCCACGCCAGAAACCCCAGAGATCGAAAAACCCAAAGCGCCCGGTAGTCCGGAGGATATCACGCGCAAGCTGGAGGACTTCATCAAAAACACGCTCGGCGGTCAGGTGCTGTTCACTCGTGTGGAAGGACATGGCACACGGCCTTCGGCTGATGGTGAGGAGAAGCCAGCCGAGGAGAAAAAGGAGGACGATGGCGAGGCGTTCGAATTCAATTACAAGCCAGCGGATATTAAGGCCCATCTCGATCGCTTCGTGATTCGTCAGGACGAGGCCAAGAAGGTGTTAGCTACGGCGGTGTGTGATCATTATCATCACGCGCAGATGCTACGTGAGGATCGCATAGCAGATGCCAAAGGACCGCGGCTCGAATTTTCGAAGCAGAACGTCATTATTATCGGCCCGACTGGCGTCGGAAAGACCTATCTCGTCAAACACATCGCCGATCTCATTGGCGTGCCGTTTGTGAAGGCAGATGCGACCAAATTCAGCGAGACAGGCTACGTCGGCGCAGATGTGGATGATCTCGTGCGTGATCTCGTGGCCAAAGCGAATGGCGACATCGGACTGGCCGAGCACGGCATCATTTACCTAGATGAAATCGACAAACTCAGCAGCGGCCCGGACCGTGGTGGGCGCGATGTCAGCGGGCGTGGCGTGCAGACCACGCTGCTTAAGCTCATGGAAGAAACTGAGGTGCCACTCTATGCGCCGAATGACATGCGCAGCCAGATGCAGATGATGTTCGATACACGCAAAGGCCGCACAGGCCGCGAGGTCGTGAACACGCGCAACATCTTGTTCATTGTCAGCGGTGCGTTCAGCGGCCTCGACAAAATCATTGAGAAACGCACGAATCGCAAAGCCATCGGTTTTGTCTCCAGCGACTCGAAAGGCACTGCCGCCGAGCATCTGTTCCGCGAAGCCCGCACGAAGGACTTCATCGACTACGGCTTCGAAGCCGAATTCATCGGCCGCTTGCCGGTGCGTGTGGTGTGTGATCCGCTCAGCGCGGACGACATGTTTCAGATTATGAAAAACTCCGAAGGCAGCCTCATCCGCCAGTATGAGCGCGAGTTTGCCGCTTATGGCGTGAAGGCGCTGTTTGCAGACGATGCGTTGCGGGAGATCGCCAGCCGTGCCGAGGAGGAAAAAACCGGCGCACGCGGTCTTGTCACCGTTTGGGAGCGTGTGCTGCGTGATTTTAAATTTGAAATGCCCAGTCTCGGCCTGCCAGAGCTCCACATTGACGGCGCCTTGGTCAAAAATCCTGAACAAACGCTCGCACTCTGTCGCTCCGCCGCCGCCAGCATGGTCACGGAACTCGGCGCGGCACATGCCGGCGAAGTGCGTGCTTTTGCCGAGCGTTTTCAGCGTGAGCACGGCTTCACGCTCGATTTTGATAGCGCCGCCATCGCTGCCGTGGCCGCCAGAGCGCAGCGTGAGGGCATGCATGTCGAAGCCTTGTGTGTGAAGCTCTTCAAGGACTATCCCTTTGGCTTGAAACTCGTCACTCGCAGCACGAACGAGACACGTTTCCGCATCACACCGGATGCGATTGCCAATCCCGACAGGTTTGTCAGTGACCTCGTCGTCAGCGCCTGCCGCAACCAGCAAGCACCATCCGTTTCAAACATCATCGACATCACCCCCGATCTTCCTGCCCATGAACCGTAATCACGCCGCCGCCATGTTCATTGGTGTGTTGGTCTGCATCCCACTGCTGGCCTTGTATCACTTTGGATTTTTCATCAGCACCGCCGATTGGTTTGCTGGACTGTTTGCTCGTGACTTCGTTTTGCCGAAAGGTGGATTGAAGCAGATCATATGGCTGCAATATGGATACTACACGATCATGGCCTTCGTCAGTGCCTGGGTGTGCATCGAGATGATTTCCCAGTGGCGGCGTCTGGCCTTCCTATTGGGTGGAACTTTTCTCACCATCACCTTTGCCTGCATCATGTCGATGAGCGGGATTTTGTTTGAGCCAGTGTCAGGATCGCTGGCCATGTGGTTTGCTGGCATTGCGGGCATTGCCGTCGGTAGTTCAGTGAGCGGTTATCGCTGCCACGTTATGCGTGAGTATTTTGTTGGCAGGCTTTCAACACGCTTGTTTGAGGAGCTGGCGGATCAAAACAACCCCGCGAAGATGACCGAGCGTCGTGAAATCACCGTGCTGACTTGCCGACTGCTCAATCACGCTGAGCTTAGCACTGGCATCGAGGCTCCGCAGTTCGAAGAACTCGCTACGCACTTTCAGCGCAGCGTCACCGAATTCCTCATCGCCCGCGGTGCTTATCTGGATGACTGTGATGCGCGGCAGGTGCGCGTGTTTTTTGGTTTCCCGCTATCGGATGAACATCACGCGCTGCATGCCGTGCAGGTGGCGGCAGTGCTCCGCACTCAGCTAGGCGTCGTGACGCGGGAGATTGAGCAACGTTTTGGTAAAAAGGCGCAGATCGGTGTGGCTTTCAGCACTGGCCCGGCGGTGTGTGGTCTGTTTGGCGTCAGTCACTTTGAAAGTTTCAGCGCCATTGGCGATGTGATCGATTTTTCCGCACAGCTCTGTGCTTTGAATGCTGAATACGGCAGCAAAGTTCTCATCAGCGCGCGCACCTACGCACTTGTGAAGGACAACGCGGAGGTAAGACCGATGGAGATGGTCAGCGCGGCCGGCTCCAGTCAGATGAGCGAAGTTTATGAACTTCTCGCCGAAAAAGGCACATTGCACGAGCAGGATACCCGCGCGCGCGATGCGTTCTGGCAGGGCGTGGTGCAGTATCGCAAAGGTGACCTCAAACAGGCACTCGAAAGCTTCAAAAACGCCACCATCGAAGGCCGCGACGATACGCCGCTTAAATACTTCACGGATCGTGTCGAGGTTGCGCTGAAAGAAAAATCTGTTCCTGAAAAGGAAACGCCGAAACACGCGCGCAAACTCGCCGCCACCTGATTCGTCATTCTCGTCGTGCGCATCGACTATCCACCCGCTATCCAGCGTCTCATTGCCCAGCTGAAGTCGCTGCCCGGCCTCGGTCCGCGCAGCGCGGAGCGTCTGATGATCTGGCTTCTGCAAATGCGCGATGAGCGCATCACCTCACTTTCGAATTCCCTCAACGAAGCCAAGGATCGCATCGTCCCTTGCCCCGACTGCGGCTTCTTCATTGAAAGCGATGGCGCCTGCCTGCTCTGCCGCGATCCTCGGCGTCAGCAGCGCCTGCTTTGCGTCGTCGAGCAGGCCGCCGATGTGCTGCGGCTTGAGCGCAGCGGTGCGTTTCAGGGCCTGTATCATGTGCTCGGTGGTCGGTTATCGCCGCTCGACAACGTGACACCCGAAGACCTGCGCATGGAGTCCCTTGTGCATCGTGTGCGTGATCTGCACACTGAGGAAGTCATCATTGCCCTCGGTTCCGATGTCGAAGGCGAAGCCACCGCCAGCTACATCGCCGATTTACTGCGCCCTGCGGGCATCTCCGTCACCCGTCTCGCCCAAGGTATGCCCGCTGGCGGCAATCTCGATCATGTCGATGAATTAACGCTCTACCAAGCACTGCATGGGCGGCGCAACATGAGTTAGATTTTTTCTCGACAGTCGCTTTCTGAACCTTCATTCATCCGCATGACTCAGTTTCACATAGCACGCAGCGGCAGCAGCTTGGTGTCTTTGCCGAGCAGGAGATTCAAACCGGCATCACGTTAGGACAGTTTGTTGGAGATGACCTGTATTGGACCGAAGGCATGGCGGACTGGCAGCCTGTGTCCACACGCTTTGCATCTATGCAAGCTGCCGCGTCACCTCAGTTCCCGACCATTACTGGCTTCAATCCGTATGCAGCTCCGCAATCAAACGTCGTCTCAGCAGCGATGAAGCCTCAACACGCGCTGGCGTCGCGTGGCAGTCGGCTTGGGGCTTCCTTACTCGATGTGCTGGTGGGAGCGTTTGCCGTGGGGCTGCCACTTGTGGCCGGCATAGCAATGTTGAGTGGTGCGGAAAAGTCTAGCAACGAAGTTCCAGTCTCTGCGATAGTTTCCTTCATCATTGCCGGACTCGCTTTCCTCGGCCTGACGATTTACAACATCATCTTGCTCACGAACAGCGGTCAAACCATCGCCAAACGTTGGTTGGGCATTCGCATTGTGAATCAGCCCGATGGTCAGAACCCCGGATTTGTGAAGGCTTTTCTGCTGCGTTCCTTCGTCAATACCATCATCTGCCAGGTGGTGCCGTTTTACAGCATTGTCGATGCCTGCTTCATCTTTCGCGAAGATCAGCGCTGCCTGCATGACCTGATCGCAGACACGGTGGTGGTAAAGTGCTGACGATAGCTGGTTTGTTCACGCGAGTCCCAGCTCTGAGACTTGATCTTCGTCCAGGCCAAGATAGTGCCCGAGTTCGTGCAGGAAAGTGATCCGTACTTCGTGGCGGTAGGTTTGGAGATCACCCGAGCAATCATCCCAGAGATTATCTAGGAAGAGACGGATACGTGGCATTTCATCAGGCGCTTCGGGCAGGGGATCGCATCGTGCGTTGCCTTCAAAAAGGCCGAGCAAGTCGGGATCGAGATCCTCGTCGAGGTCAATCATCGCATCCATCTCACAGAATTCGATGCGACAGTCGGCGGCTTCTTGGCGAAGTTTGGGTGGCAGCGAGAGCAGTGTGGATTTTACCACGCTAGTGGCGACGGATAAAAGACGTTCAATGCGCATGCGGACTATTTCTTCGCGGTTTGCGGCTTCTTTTGAAGTGCTTCGATCTCCTTCTCCTGCTGCTCCGCTTTCTTCTGAAGCTGCTGCACGCGATCCCACAAATTTTTAAGCTCGGCTGGGCCTACGAGACCAGCGCGGATGTCTTGGGTGGATTTGGCGGCGGCTTCGTAAACGGGGTCAATCCGGTCGCTTCCGCTGATGTTTAGAAGCAGATCGAGCAGGCCTAGCGCCTTGGGGTCTCGTAGCGTGCCAAGGGATTTCGCAGCGGCCACACGCCACTCACGACGCGGATCACTGAGTTTGGCGGCTAGAAAATCACGCACAGCATCACGGCTCGTGTTGGTGGGACGGCGTGCGAGGAAGGCCAAGGCATCGAATGCGGTGCCTGCATCGCGGCCGCGCAGATCATGTGGCGCTTGAAGACGCGCGAGCACATCAGCGACGGCGGATTCGTCATCCTGCGCACGCAGAGATTTGATCGCAGCCTGTTGCAATGTGCCGTTGAAGCTGCTGCCGCGCAGGTGTGTGCGCAAAGCTTCTGCGATCTGCGGTTCGCCGGGCCTGGCGCCCCACGTTTCGATGATGGCGGCGAGGATTTCGGGGTTTTTCTCAGATTGCGCCATCTTCCACAGCGTCTCGCGTGATTCGGCGGTGTTCAGCGCAGCGACCGCCTGCACCACAGCTTTACGTGTTTGCGCCTGCGGTTGATTTGCACTGCCAGCGATCAAAGCCACACGCGCTCCAGGCTCGGCGATCTTGGCGAGTGCTTTGGCGGCTTCTGAGCGCACAGCATGGAACGGGTCTTCTCGCAGGATTTTGGCGAGCTTGTCGATGTTTTTGTCTGTCAGCGTGCGCACAGCCAGCAGGCGACCGATCACGTCAGATTGGAGCTGCTTTTCCAGCATCGGGCCGGGTGGCGTGAAGCTGACTTTGGCCAGCACCGTGAAATCCGGGTCGATACGCACGAGTTCTGGCTGTGCGGGCACAACGAACTGAAAATCTTCGACTTCCTTGCTTACATCCATCGTGAAACGCAGCGGTTCTTTTTGTCCGGCGACCGCAAAGCTCACTGGCAGTGGCACACGGAACAATCTCACCTGCTCCGTGAGCTTTTGCGTTTGGCGCACGGTAATTTTGACCTGCTTGGTGGCTGAATCCCAGGCGTAGTCGATTTTCAACTCCGGCACACCACCGTGATGCAGCCATTGATCGAAGAATTGATCGAATGACAACCCGCTGACTTCTTCGACCACGTCCTGCAAGTCATCCGTGCTCACAATACCATTGCGATGGCGTTCGAGGTAAGTCTTGATGCATTGACGATACAAATCCGCACCAAGTTGGCTGCGCAGCATGTGTAGCACCCATGCGCCTTTTGGATAGGCCCGCGAATCAAACTGCTGCATCGGATCGCCGTAATCGCGCCAGACGATGGGGCGTGTGTCGTTGGATTGAAACACGTCCTGTGCTTCCAGCCAGAGCGAGTACTTCATCGCATCCACGCCGAGTTTCTGCTCCTCATAGAGGATGGTGTAGTAGCTGGCGAAGCCCTCATTGAGCCATAGGTGTGCCCAGTCACGGCAGGTGACGAGATCACCAAACCACTGGTGAGCGGTTTCATGCGCATCGAGTTGGTGCAATGTGCGTAGCTCCTCCGTATCCGCGTTAAACAGCATTCCAGCGTGCTCAAACGTGCAGCTCGTGTTCTCCATGCCACCGGCCTCAAAATCGAGGCAATAGACCTGGTAATATTTGTCCCACGCAAACGGCACGCCGATTTCTTTCTGGTAGAACTCAATGATCTTGCGTGTGTCTGCAAACGCACCCGCCGCCTGCGCTGACAACGATGGTGGCACCAGCAGTGCCAGCGGCAGTTTGCCCGCCTTGTCCTCCAGCTTGTGAAAATGACCACAGGCCAGCGCGATGAGGTAGTTCACATGCGGTTTGTCCTGCAACCAATGCCACGCCACAAGACCACCTGCTTCTGGCTTTTGACTTTGCAATGTGCCGTTGGAAACGACCTCCATGCCTTCTGGCGCATGGCAGATCACTTCCGTCGTGAAACGCTCGTTTGGATAATCGTAACTCGGAAACCAGAAGCGATGTAGTTCTGCTTCACCTTGGCTCCATACCTGTGTATCGCCTGCTTTATATCCCATCTCCGGCGTTCGAAAATACAGTCCATGCTCAGGCTGCGCCGAATACTTCACCGTGATCGTGGCCTCACTATTCGGCGCAATCGCCGTAGCGAACGTAATGATCAATTTTTCATTCGTCACCTCATGTTCTGCCACTTTCGCGCCTTCTGCCGTGATTTGCGTGATGTTCAAATCCACCGCATCGAGTTCCAGCTTTACCAGTGGCAGTGCGATCGGCTTGAATCGCATGGTTGCTGTGCCTGAAACCGTGCGTTTCGCAAAATCCGGCGTTACATCGAGTTTCAGATGCAGCACATCCACCCGACGATCCCGGGCATACTTTCGACCTGGGATGAGCTTGATCGGTTGAGGCAGCAATTGCTTGTCACAGTGCCGACAGTCGAAGGTGTCGGCCAGCGTGTCGGATGACAGCAATGCTGCGGCAAGAAGAAGGTGATGAAAGCGCATGGCACGAGGATTGAAGCATGCGGGCTCAGCTGCAAGGCAATAGTGGCCTGCAGAGTGCTGTCACGAAGCACTTCAATAGCTCAGCCAAGGACTCAGCCACTTCTCCGTCGCGGCCAAGGTCATATCTTTGCGTGCGGCGTAGTCTTCGATCTGATCTTTGCCGAGGTCGGTGGAAATGCCGAAGTAGCGGGCTTGCGGGTGATTGAAGTAGAGACCGCTCACGCTGGCACCGGGGTGCATGGCGTAGCTTTCGGTGAGTTCGCAGCCGGTGGCGGTGGTGGCGTCGAGGAGGGCGAAGAGGGTCTTTTTCTCGGTGTGGTCCGGCTGGGCGGGATAACCGGGCGCTGGGCGGATGCCGCGATATTTTTCGCGGATGAGTTCCTCGTTGCTGAGGTCGCCGGGCTTTTCGATACCGCATTGGAAGCGGGCTTGCTGATGCAGCCACTCGGCGAAGGCCTCGGCGAAGCGGTCGGCGAGCGCTTTGACGATGATGCTGGAATACGGGTCGTTCGCGTCATCGTAGGTTTTTGCATACTCATCACCACCGTGGATGGTGACGGCGAATCCGCCGATGTAGTCGGTGCGGCCGCTGTCCTTCGGCGCGATGAAGTCGGCGAGGGCGTAGTTCGGCGTGTCTTTCTTGATCTGCTGCTGACGCAGCGTGTGCAAAGTGGTGCCATTGGCGAGAACGACGTCGTCACCGACGCTGTTGGCTTCAAAGAAGCCGACAACGCCTTTTGGAGTGAAGCGATTCTCTTTGATGATGAGGTCGAGCAACGCATTCGCATCGCGGTAGAGCTTGGCAGCCTCGGCTTCGGCGCCGGCTTTCTTGTCGGCTTCGTCCCAAGCACTGGAGAAAGTTAGCTCCTTCGTGTTCCAGCGGCCACGCAGCTCCCAGGTGTGGAAGAAGGGCGACCAGTCGATGAAGCGGCGGAGTTCTTCGAGGGAAGGCAAGATGGTCTCAACGCCCAATTTCTTTGGTTTGGCGATTTCTACCGTATTCCAGTCGCAGGTAAACTTGTTCGCACGAGCGGCGTCGATGCTGAGAATGTCGCGAGCCTTCTTCTGGCCGTATTTGGCACGCATTTCGTCGTGCCTAATTTCATTTTGAGCCACGAAGGCTGCTTTGTGCTCCTCGCTGATCAAGGAAGTCGTCACAGGCACGGAGCGTGAAGCATCGAGCACATGAACGACGGGGCCGGAGTAATGCGGCGCGATTTTGATCGCGGTGTGCGCGGCGCTGGTGGTGGCACCGCCGATCAGCAGCGGCACCGTAAAGCCTAAGCGCTCCATCTCAGAGGCGACGTGGGTCATTTCATCAAGCGATGGCGTGATCAGGCCGGAGAGTCCGATGACATCCGCACCAATCTCCTTGGCCTTCTCCAAGATCTTATCGCACGAGACCATTACGCCGAGGTCGGTGACTTCGAAGCCATTGCACGCGAGCACGACGCCAACGATGTTCTTGCCAATGTCATGCACGTCGCCTTTGACGGTGGCGATGAGGAATTTGCCCGCGCCTTTGGAGACGGGATTTTTGAGCTTCTCGGCCTCCATTGCTGGTGTCAGCACGGCGACGCTCTGCTTCATCACGCGGGCGGACTTCACCACCTGCGGGAGGAACATTTTGCCTTCGCCGAAGAGGTCGCCGACGACCTTCATGCCGTCCATGAGCGGGCCTTCGATGACCTTCAGTGGCACGCTGTATTTGGTGAGCGCTTCTTCGGTATCGGGGATAATGAAATCAGTGATGCCCTTTAATAAAGCGTGCTCCAGACGCTTCTCGACACTGGCTTCACGCCAAGAGAGGTCGGCTTCGGCACGCTTGGCTCCAGCGACGCCTTTGAACTGCTCGGCAAAATCAACGAGCGCTTCGGTGGCACCGGGATGACGATTCAAAAGCACATCCTCGACCTTGGTGAGCATGTCCTTCGGGATATCCTCATACACTTCAAGCATCCCGGCATTGACGATGCCCATGTCCATGCCGGCTTTGATGGCGTGGAAGAGGAAGGCGCTGTGCATGGCCTCGCGCACCTTGTTGTTGCCACGGAAGCTGAAGCTGATGTTGCTCACGCCACCGCTGACTTTGGCACCGGGGAGGTTTTCTTTAATCCAACGGGTCGCGTTGATGAAGTCGAGCGCGTAGTTGTTGTGCTCCTCCATGCCGGTGGCGACGGTGAGGATGTTCGGGTCAAAGATGATGTCCTGCGGATTAAACTCGACCTCATCGACGAGGATGCGGTAGGCGCGCTCGCAGATGCGGATCTTCTCTTCGTAAGTCGCTGCTTGGCCTTTTTCATCAAAGGCCATGACGACGGCGGCAGCGCCATAGCGCTTGATGGTGCGGGCACGTTCACGGAAGGCTTCTTCGCCTTCCTTCATCGAGATCGAGTTCGCGATGCCTTTGCCTTGCAGCATTTTTAATCCGGCCTCGACGACTTCCCACTTCGACGAATCGACCATGATCGGCACCTTCGTCACCTCAGGCTCGGTTTGCAGTAGCGCGAGGAATTGAGTCATCATCTCGACGCCGTCGATGAGGCCTTCGTCCATGCACACGTCGATGACGTTGGCTCCATTTTCGACCTGCTGGCGTGCGACACTGACTGCTTCCTCCAGCTTGCCTTCTTTGATGAGCTTCGCGAATTTCGGCGAGCCAGCGACGTTCGTGCGCTCACCGATCATGAGGTAGTTCGCGAGCTTCGTGTGATTGTAGGCCATCGTGCCGGACAAACGCATGATCGGCTCGGGACTCGGCACATGACGCGGCTCGATACCCTTCACCGCTTTCGCGATGGCTTCGATGTGCGCTGGCGTGTTGCCGCAGCAGCCGCCCATAATGTTGATGAAGCCTGATTTGGCGAAATCCGTGGCGAACTCAGCCATGTGATGCGGCAGCAAATCAAAGCCGGTCGGAGCGAGCGCGTTCGGCAGACCCGCATTTGGATACGCCGACACAAAGCAGCCCGCCTTCGCCGCCAGTTCCTCAATGTAAGGGCGCATCTCGTCAGGACCCGCCGAGCAGTTCATGCCGATGCTCAGTGGTTTGACGTGCATCATCGCATTGAGGTAAGCCTCCACATCCTGCGCAGACACCAGCGTGCGGCCCTTCACCATCGCGGCGGAGATCTGCACGGGCAGCTCGACGTTGTCCTTCGCAAACACTTCTTGGATGGCAAACAGCGCCGCCTTGGCGTTCAACGAATCGAAGATCGTCTCGACAAGCAGAGTGTCGCTCCCACCCGCGATCAAAGCGCGGATTTGATGCATGTAAGCCTGCTTCACCTGATCAAACGTGATCGGACGAAACGCCGGATCATCCGCATCCACCTGGAAGTTCAGCGACACAGTCATCGGCCCGATGGCACCGGCCACGTAGCGCTTCACACCCGTGTCATTCGCCACGCGATCCGCCCACTTCCGGCACTGCTGCGCCGACATGAAATTGATGTCCCAGGCGACCTCATTCACGTAGGCGTTTTCGATCACGCTCTGGTAGAAAGCCGGGTCCTTGCGCCCACCATGATCGCGCGGGTCTTCGATGAACAAATCACTCTGCGCCACGGAGGTCGCTCCGAAGGTGTTCGTCTCGATGATGTCCGCTCCGGCTTCCAGGAAGCGGCGATGAATGTCCTCAATGATTTCCGGCTTGGTGATGCTCAGGATGTCGCCATTGTTGAGCAGGTCCTTCTCGCTCTTGGCAAAGCGCGTACCACGAGCGATCTCCTCACTGAGCAGCCCTTTGGCTTTATACTCACGAATCGTCGTGCCCATCGCCCCATCGATCACCAGAATGCGCTGGCGCATGGCGGCTTCGAGTTCATTGCGGCAATTGGGTCGGGAAGGCATGCCCGAAACTAGCTCCCTAGCTGGGCAGGTCAACCAACATATGAACGCATCATGATTTGAGCATGTGATTAAAATTCTAATTTACAGGACATAACTCCGTTATATCGACACTCATGCCCGCCAAACCCAAATCTGTCCCCGTCGAACCCAGCCCCGAGGCGATCAATGAGAACCTCGGCAAGCGGGTGAAGAAGCTGCGGGGAGATCGCGGATGGTCGCTCGAAGAACTTGCCAGTGCTAGTGGCGTGAGTCGATCAATGCTCAGTGAGATCGAGCGCGAGAAGGCGAATCCGACGCTCACGGTCACGTTTCGCATTGCACGCGCCTTTGGGCTGACGTTGCAGGAGTTAATCGAAAGTGCAGAAGCTAGCGCGTCGAAAATCCAGATCATCCGTGCCAGTGACCGCGCCCAAGTCTTTCGCAGTGACAAGCAACACGAAATCCGCACGCTCTCACCGCTGAATTTGGAGAAAGATGTCGAGTTTTACGAGGTCCGACTCCGTCCGGGAGGCGCTTTGCGTTCGCAGCCGCACTTTGAAGGCACGCGCGAGTTCCTCACCGTCGAGGAAGGCAGCGTCCGCATTGAATCTGACCAGGATACCGACGAACTGACCAAGGGTGACTCCGGCACCTATCGCGCCGACGTGCCCCACGCCATCGTCAACACAGGCAAGGCCGATGCGCTGGTGTTTCTTGTCGTGATTTACCGCTAAACTTTTTTCCAACCAACCATGAAGCCAACCATCCTCATCTCCCTCCTGTTTTGCGCCATCGCTCAGGCGCAGATGCCGCCTGCGCTCGTGAACGCGGAACGCGCTAAAATCCTCGACGGCGTCAAATCAGTGCCGAAGGCGGGTGCGCCGGGGCCGATCGGGATCTGGGGAAATATTGCGTTCCCGATTCTCTCTGCGCCTGACAAAGAAGGGGTCGAAATCGCCGTCGGCGCCGCTGCGGCGTATGCGAAAGGGCGCATCATCTTGTTTGGTCACAACAGTTACCTCGGGGGTGGCGAGGGTGGTGATCATGAGAAACTCATGGAGAACTGCGTGAAGTGGGCGGGCAACAAGGAGAAACCACGCGTCGGCCTTAAAGGTGTGAACGCTGCCGCTCTCTACAAACAGCATGGCTTCAACGCCGAGGTCTTCACGGAAGTGACGAAGAAGAATCTCAACGACTACGATGTTGTCATCATGAACATGCAGGGTGTCGTCAGTGATGAGGAAGGCGCGGCGGTGGCGGAGTTTGTCAAAGGCGGCGGCGGATTCATCGGCGGCATGACGGGTTGGGCTTTCAGCCAGACGAGTGGCGGGAAGGATCTCGCGGTCTCGCATGGACTCAACCAGGCACTAATGCCCGCCGGTGTGGCGATCACCGACATGAGTGCGTTTGACCAGCTTCGTGGTTTTGATGCGCGGATCGAGCTTCCGCAAATGATGAACGCCTCCGAGGCTATCGCCGCGATCAAAAAGCAACGCGAAGGCGGACCTCCGCTCGACGCTGCCGCGATGAAACAGGGCACCAATGCGATCCAAATCGCCATGGCAGCACAACCGCCGGATCGCAGCAATTTAAAGAACGCCGTGCTCGCTGCGCTGGGCACTGCCGGAGCTGATGCGGTCGTGCCTACGCCACAAAACCCGCTCACGGCCGACAAAAACGCTGCGCAGCGTCTGCGCCTTGGCATGGAGACGCGGGTGTTGCGTCTTGCCGCTGGTGAAGGTGTGACCGCGCATCCAGCACATGAGACTTTCCCCGGCAAAGTGCCTGCGGGCGCACCGCGTATCACTGGCGAGATCAAAGTGACGCCTTCCATTTCTGGCTGGACGAGCACTGGACTGTATGCGGCGGCAGGCGAGACCATTACCGTTATCCTGCCCGAGAAATTGGCCGACAAAGGCTACGCTGTGCGCATCGGCTGTCACAGCGACACATTGTATCATCTCGACAAGTGGGAACGCGCTCCCGACATCACGCGTAGTGTGCCTTTGACCGCTGCGACGACCAAAACGGCCAGCGCCTTCGGTGGTTTGATCTATGTCGAAGTTCCAGGACGCGCGAAGGAGGATGAACCCTTCACCGCGACAATCCAAAACGGCGTGCCTGCTCCGCTCTTTGTGCTGGGCGTCGATGATGATGCGAAGTGGAAAGAAATCCGCCAGCGCCCGGCTCCATGGGCCGAAATGGCCTGCGATAAGCTCATCATCTCCTTTCCCACCGAAGTCGGCCGCCTTGTGAACAACCCCACTGAGCTCATGACCTTCTGGAAGAAGGTCGTCGAAGCGCAGGACGATGTTTCCAATGAAACCGCTGAGCGCACGCGGCCCGAGCGCATTGTGGCTGACGTGCAGATCAGCGCTGGTTACATGCACAGCGGCTATCCGATCATGATTCCTACCAGTGCCGCACCGGAAATGGTCACGTTTGGCAAACTGAAGTTCCCCGGCTGGGGTTTCTACCATGAGATCGGCCACAACCATCAACGCGGTGATTTCACCTTCGATGGCACCGGCGAAGTCACGAACAATGTCATCGGCATGTACTGCTATGAGGCCGTGTTAAAAAAAGACTGGCTCATCGGCCATCCGGCGATCACCGATGAGGAGCGGAAGGAAAACGTGAAGAAAATCAAGAAGTCCGGCAACAAGTGGCAGGACTGGAAAAGCAGCCCCTTCTTGGCCCTCACCACGTACATCCAACTCATTCAGGAATTCGGCTGGGAAAGCTGGCGCAAGTATCTCCACAGCTTCACCGATGATAAATTTGGCCCCACACCCAAAGGCGACGATGAGCGCCGTGATCAGTTCCTCATTCGCTACTCCAAGATCACCAACAAAAATCTCGGCCCATTCTTTGATGCCTGGGGCATTCCGGTGAGTTCTTCGGCGAAAGCCGAAGTGAGCAAGTTGGATGCATGGATGCCGAAAGGGATGTGAGGAGATGTCGCACTAAAGCACAAATAGAAATCACGAAATGTCTTGGTAGTGAGCGTGCCGTGCAAAGTCGTGGGCTTTATGGGCACTCCAGATGAGCATTAACCACCGCCCTTCTTGTAGAACTCGAGACTGGGAACCAGAAACTCAGGTTTCAGACCGGTTTCCCAAAGATTGGCTCTCACTACAAACTGCCGCATGCCGATGTAAGCATAACCGCTATTTGTATCAATCACGACAGAGTTGGGGTAAAAGCCCTCCTACGGTCCCTCAGCCAAAATCACCACTTTCTTGTTCGTTGAAATTGAAAGCAGTTGTGACGATGTCACCACGCAGAGGTCGTCGCCCAACACAGTGGCGGTCATCGCCATCCGGGGTAGTTTCACAAGGGTCTGAACCTTCCACTGACCTTTGTACTTTGTGAATTCGATTACAGATCCTTCACACGACGCTCCATGTTCGATCCCTTCGACTGCAAAATGACGACCATTGAGCGTGATAAACTGCCACACATAGTGAGTCGACAAATGCCGCTTTGTTTTCCCATCGTTTGAAATCCAGAGAACATCCGAGCCGAACTCTCCTCGATTGGACGCCGCCAACCAACCATCGTCAACGCGTTGAAAGGATAACGGCACCCATGGTTTGTAGTCATCAGCAAGCTTGAGTCCCAATTCAGGTCCCTTTGTGCTTGACCGGAGATGTGGGTTACTTGTAACCGATGCATGAGTGCGTCCTTTTTTAAGTTCCACCGTCCACTTGACTGAATCATCGTGCCAATCTCCGGTCGTGAAGATTCCGTAGAATTTGTTATACGCACTTTCGTCGGACTCCAACGGCACTGGTACGGCCTGCCAATTTTTAACATCCGGGTCAAATTTGCCGGGAGCGTGGCTTTCGGCCAGCCCATTCGCCGAGCCGACCACAAGCAGGAAGGATCCAATTATGAGATCGATTTTCATCACGATGAATGATGCCCGGAGTTTCCTGAGACTTCAATCCTTCACTTCGCCAGCGATGCGCATACGATTTCCTCGTCATTGCGCATAAAGACGCATTGATTTGCAAACGCCGGGTGTGACCACACCACGGTACGGCGTGGATCGGTTGTCGTGGGTTTGAGGAGGTTGGCGCGGCTGATTTCTTCGTAGCCTTGTGGCGAGAGTTTGGCGATGATGAGATCGCCTTGTTCGTTGGCGAGGAAGAAGCGGTCGGCGTGTTTGATGATGAAAGCATTGGCCCAGCGCACGGGCTTGTCGCCAGTGGTGGCGGCGAAGGTTTCCCAGAGACGCTCACCGGTGTCGAGTTTGAGGCAACGAAGCTGGCCATAGCTGCACACGCCGTAGATGTGGCCGTTTTCGATGAATGGCGTGCTGATAAGGCTGTGCAGCGTATCCGTTTTCATCTCGCTGAAACTCTTACCTTCCCATTGCAGCGTGGCGGTAGGTTTGGTGGCATCGAGCTTGAAGCACTTCGAGCTGGTGTAAAAGGAACTGAGCAGCAGTAAGTCATCCGCAAGCCTCGGAGTGGCGACGGTGAGGCCGGAACGCACTTCCCACGGATAAGACCAGAACACCTTCCCCGTGGTCGGATCGAGCGAGTTCACGGCCTGTGGATGCCAGAGGATGAGTTGCTTTGTGCCTGCGTGCTCGATCATCGTCGGTGGGCAGTAGCCAGGCTCGCGGGCGTTGAGTGCACGCCAGATTTCTTTGCCGGAGTCCTTGTCAAAAGCCACCGTAACACTGTCAGGACCACCCACAAGGCAGATGAGCCTTTGCCCATCGAGCAACGGATGACCAGCGAAGCCCCATTGCGGTGTTTTGGCACCGAAATCAGCTTTGAAATCGTGCGACCAGAGCACTTTGCCGTTCTCGGCATCGAGACAGAACAGATTTCCTTCCGCGCCGACCGTCCACAATTTGCCACCACTCACCAACGGCGTGCAACGTGGCCCGGTGGAGTAGCTCATCGTGTAAGTGCACTCATAGCGATGTTCCCAAAGTTGTTTGCCGCTAGCGGCATCAAGACACAGCACGCGTTCGCTACCGGGAATGATGCCGCGTGCGAAAGCATTGCCGGGTCTTGGCGAATTCGCAGCCACCTCTCGGTCCATGAGATAGATTTTGCCGTTCGCAATGGCAGGACCGGTGTAACCACCGCCGATCTTCATGCGCCAGAGCACCTTTGGCCCGCCTGCTGGGAACTTTTCGACGATGCCGGTTTCACGCCATACGCCATCTCGCTGCGGGCCGAGCCATTGGGGCCAATCGTCGGCACGAAGAGCTGAGCTAAGGATAAGGAGGTAGAGCAGGCGCATGGACAAACAAACTCACCAGCGTGAATCATGTTGCAGACGATTTCATGCCTCGCAGGTTCACCGCCATGATGAATCTGCCCGAATCCCAACGACTCCATGGTCTCGTGACCGCCACGCACACGCCATTTCATGCTGACGGTTCGTTGAACCTTGATGTCGTGGAGAAACAGGCGGCGTTTCTGCTTTCAAAGCAGGTAACGACTGTCTTCATTGGCGGCAGCACCGGCGAAAGTCATTCATTGACCCTGGAAGAGCGTCACTTGCTCGCGAAGTGCTGGATGGCGGTCACCAAGGGAACGGCGATGCGTGTGATCGTCCATGTGGGAGCGAATTGCGTCGAGGATGCGAAATATCTGGCCGAGCAGGCGGAAGATCTTGGCGCGAAGGCCATCGCGGCACTGACGCCGATGTATTTCAAACCGAAGAATGTCGAAGTCCTTGTCGAGACGATGAAGCAGATCGCTGCCGCTGCTCCTGAAACGCCCTTTTATTACTATGACATCCCGGTGCTGACAGGGACGTCCCATTCGATGCCGGAATTTCTAAAGCAGGCCAAAGACCGCATTCCCACGCTCGCGGGTATCAAGTTCACCAACTCAGATCTCATGTCCTACCAATACTGTCTGCGTGCCGAAGGTGGCAAGTGGGACATCCCGTTTGGTTTCGATGAGCATATGCTCGGCGCACTCGCCATGGGGGCCAAAGGGGCCGTCGGCAGCGGTTTCAACTTCGCTGCGCCGATATACACACGACTGCTCGCTGCATTCGCAAAGAACGATTTCGCCGCTGCTCGTGAGGAGCAGTTTCGTGGTGTGCAGATCATCAGCCTGTTAGCGAGCTATGGCTACATGGGCGCTGCGAAAGCCGTGATGGCGATGCTGGGTGTCGATGTCGGACCGGCAAGACTGCCGAACACGACACTCACTGCGGCACAGAAGGACAGACTGCATGGCGAACTCGAAGCGATGGGCTTCTTTGAGTGGGTGAAGTGACCCCACTCAGCGTTTCACTCGTAATAACGGCGTTGGCAGATGTTCGCTGGTAATCCACAAGGTGAGGCTGTCACTATCATAGCAAACGCCCTCTACCTGCCGCAGTAATTCGGGTGCGATGCGAACCGGCGCTTGTTGCAGCGCTTCGGCGATTGGTTTGTCCTTTGGCAGCAGCCATTCATACAGGCTGCTGTAGGTGGCGACGACCATGCGGGTGCCATCTGGCGAGAAGCAAGCACCGGTGGTCATGCAGTTGTCGTGTGGTCGTTTGCCAGCGCGAATCAAGCTGGGGAAGGTGAGGTCGATGACTTTTTCCAGCGTCATGCCTACCTTTTCCTGCAATGGCTGCGGAAAGGCATAGAGGGCGCTTTTGCCGTCCTCGCTCTTGGTGAGGATGTAAAGGCGGTTGGTCTGCGGATGAATGAGCAAGCTTTCAGCGTTGTGGCTGCCGTCAGGATAACTTGCGCGCCAGAGATGCGGCACGGGACTGTCGGTTTCGGCGATGGGCTTGTCAGCGGCGGTGATTTCTGGTTCGGGGATTTGATACACCTGGAGCGATGGGCGCATCTGGAAGTTGTCGCCGATGTCGCCTATAAACAGCGCAGGGGCTCCCTGATCGTCTTTGCCGCAGGCCAGATCTTCCCAGTCGAAGTTGGCGGCTTCACGCACACGGACTTTTGCGCGAGTCTTACCGCTGCGATCAATGGCGAAGACGCAAGGCTCACCGCCGGAGTCGTTCACCGTCCAGAAGATTGAGGGATCGCTCACCCCCAGAGCGAGGCCGGAGCTTTCCTTGATCCGCTTGTCATCGAGAATCGCGACACGCTCGCTGGTGCTCGGCACAGGTTTCTCCGGCCAACTGGGTGCATTGTCTGCGCGGACGAATGCGGTGAAGCACAGGCCAAGGCCGAATAAAAAAGCGCGGGTTTTCATGAATCAACCCAGTGGCGTTGCCAGTCCAGGCAACATGCGGTTGTAATGCATCATCACGCGATTTTGAAACCAGCGCCAAGTCTGGCCGGGACGACCGTGTTCGAGCAGAAAGTGCGGGCAGTCCTTGTGTGGCGGCGAGACGTTTGCGCGTGCCCAGTGATAGTGTGGCACCACGTGGTCGAGTGGAATGTCGTAGGCGCGCATGAGATACGCTGCGAGGCGTGCCGTGCGGTCGATGGTGAGTGCGATGTCGTTGCCATTGTGCTCACACATCTCGATGCCGATGCTGTAGTTATTTCCCGGACCATCGAAGTCCGCGTGCTCGCCTTGCTCGCGGCATGGGAGATGTTGAATGGCGAGGTCATCCTGCACGGTGAAGTGCCAGGTTAGGAAGCCGATGCGGTTGCCGCCTTTGCGCTTCGTTGCACGCAGTGCACCGCGTTTCAGCGCCAGCGCATGCTGGTAGGCATTGCCAGTGTAGTTCTGTGTGCTGTGAATGGTGATGTAACGTGGCTGCATCGGCCGATAATAACGGCGACCTACGGTGCCGGAGGGAATGAGGTCGAGCTTGATGCGTGCTTCGGCCAGCAATTGATCCGGGGTCACCGTGCCGAGAGAGCTGTCATGAAAACGTGACTCCCAGCGAGCAACGCGTGATCCATCATACGTCGCGCAGGCCACGACAATGACGGCGAGTGTGAGCGGGAGTAGGAGGGCAACGTGCTTGCGCATGAGACTGTTTACCGTCTCAGGGGTAAAGTTCAATGTGCAAGCTTCAAAGTTTCTGCCTCAGAGCATAGCGGCCGCCTAACCCTTGTGCATTTAGCGCCGCCAGTTGGCTGGCGGCTTCGGCGCACCTTTCCAACGGCCAATTGTTGAGCCAGCTGTGTAAAAATCGACCATGATACACATCCCCGCACCCGGTCGTGTCGATGAGCGGATCGGCTCGAAAGGCTGGTTGATGAACATAGGTGCCATCGGCGGTCCAAACATGGCTACCGCTTGTCCCGGCGGTGATGACGACGATTTGCGCCGGTGATCGCAACAGCGCCGCCGCCATTTGCTGCAAATCACTCAAACCCGTGCAGCGTTCCGCGAATTCACGGGCAAAAATTCGGATATGGCTCGCTTCAACGAGATCACGCAGTGATTCGCGCCAGCGACCGGCCCCGCCGTCGAAGGAAATCGTGACGCCATGCGCTTCGGCCAGTTTCACGGCATGCCGTGCGGCGTTTTCGTGGCGTCCGTTGAGATGTAGCAGCCGTGCGTTATTGAAAAGAGCGGCGTCCACCTCGTCGGGCGTCAGTTCACCGGCCGTGGAAGGCGCATAAACGATCTGTCTGGCACCATCACGCTGTCGCACGAGGATGTTGGCGCTGGCGGAGCGCGTACCTAGCATCACTCGCAGATGTTGGGTGCTCACGCCGAACTCTTCCAGTCCGGCGCGGATTTTCTGCCCGGTCACATCATCTCCGCAGCGGTCGATCAATACACATGAGTGTCCTGCCGCCGCCAGCACACACAACGCCGTCGCTACCGGGCCGCCGCCTTCCTCGGCATAGGCGATGGCCTGCGTCACATGCTCGTCGGCGCGAAACTCGGGCACGATGGAGAGTGCATCGAGCGTCGCCGCGCCGACGCCGATGACGGTGAAAGATTCGTTAGCCATGAGGCGGGCATGATTCCTGTGATTTCGGGATTGTCATCTTCCTCTACGTCATTCAACATCCGCCCCTCATGAGCACCTCCGCCCCTATTGATCCAAACGCCCCATGGTACAAGCAACTCAACAGCTACCACTGGTTTGTGTTGATCGTTGCCTCTGCCGCTTGGTTCTTCGATTGTTTGGATCAGCGGTTGTTCTCACTGGCCCGTGTCCCTGCGCTGGCAGAACTCATGAAGCTTCCGCCGTCGAATCCAGAGTTACAGGCATTCGGTAAAGTGGTAACAGCCTGCTTCCTCATCGGCTGGGGCATCGGTGGGCTGATCTTTGGTGCATTGGGCGATAAATTTGGTCGTGCGAAGATGCTGACGCTGACGATTCTCATCTACTCGGCCTTTACGGGTCTGAGTTATTTCAGCCGCACGCAGTTGGATTTCACGATCTTCCGTTTTCTCACTGGCGTGGGCGTTGGTGGTGTCTTCGGGCTCGCGGTGGCCCTGATTGCTGAAACGGTGCCCAATGGCGCACGCACGCAATGCCTCGGCCTGCTGCAGATTCTCTCCACCATCGGCAATATCTCGGCCGGCTTTGCCAAAATCGGCATTGATGCGCTCGAAGCGAATCACACCATCGTTGCTGGGTCTGGCTGGCGCTGGATGTTCCTGATTGGGGCGGCTCCAGCGCTGATGATCATCTTTACCCGCGGTTATCTGAAGGAACCTGCCTCCTGGCAGCACCTCAAGGACAGCAACCAACTGCCCAAAGGCAGTATCTTTGCACCTTATGCCAGTCTGCTTGCGAACACCCGCTGGAGAAAAAATCTGCTAATCGGTGCCGTCATCGCCAGCACGGGTGTGATCGGCCTCTGGGCCATCGGCGAATATGCGGTGGATTTGCAGAAGGTCGTCTTCAAGCAGTACTTCGAGAAAGCCGGTGTGGCGGCAGATAAGATTACAGGAGAAGTGAACAACGCCATCTCGGTGGCCTATCTCTTCAACATGCTAGGTGCCGCCGTGGGTATGACTCTCTTCACCAACATTGCCAAACTTGGTCGCCGTCTGGCCTTCTTCATCGGCTTTAGTGCCGCGCTCGTGGCGACATTCCTCGTTTATTGGAAGATGAGCGATCCCATCTCAGCGCGCTGGATGATGTTCCTGATGGGTATGGCTCAGCTCAGCGTGTTCGCCGGTTTTGCCATCTATCTGCCAGAGTTGTTCCCCAGCAAGCTGCGCAGTACGGGCACGAGTTTCTGCTACAACCTGGGCCGTTTTGCTGCCGCTGGCGGAAGTTTCTTCTCTGCTACGCTTACTGCAGGCGTGTATGGCAAATACGCCGCTCAAGACCCCGCACTGCCGCTGCGCTATGCGGCGATGACGATGTGCGTCATCTTCCTCATGGGTATTTTCATTCTGCCATTCGCTCCAGAAACGAAGGGCAAGCCGTTGCCAGAGGATTGAGCCACATGACTGCTGCTGAATTGCAAAAAGCTGCGCAGGCCGCGGCGGAGGCCGTTTCACCCGAAGCGCTCGCGTTATGGCATGCCAAGCAAGGAAATTGGGATGCGGCGCACAACATTGCGCAGGATATTTCCTCAAAAATGGGTTCGTGGATTCATGCGCTGCTCCATGTGATCGAGGGCGATCAATGGAATGCGGACTACTGGTTCGCGAAGGCGGGCAAACCCTCGCATGGACCAAAAGAGATCGACAAACTTTGGGATGAGATCGCCACAGTTGTGCTATCTTAATGGCTCAAACCGTGAATAACGACCCCGCCAAACCCCAACAACGCTTCGAAGACCTGCGTGGCATCCTGCATTACGTGCCGCAGTTCCGGCAGAAGGTGTTCGTGATCGCGTTTGATGGTGCGCTCATGACGCAGCCGGGTTTTGCCAGCATTCTGCAAGACGTGGCGGTGCTGCAATCACTGAACATCGAAGTCGTGCTTGTTTTCGGGGCACGGGCTCAAGTCCGTGCGCTGGCGGTGAAACGCGGCATCACGCTTTACAATGACGACGGCATGGGCCGCACGGATGCTGCCGGCATCGAAATCGCTGTGGATGCCATCATGCGGCAATGCAACGACCTCGTGGCCGATTTGACCGCGCTAGAGATGCCCGTGGCTGTTTCCAATGCGCTCGCGGTGCATCCAGCAGGCGTGATTGATGGCGTCGATCTTGAATTCACGGGTCGCATCGAGCGTGTGGATGAAGAAACACTGCGTGCCTTACTCAAGGCCGACATCATCCCCATTTTGCCGCCGCTTGGTTACGACGGTAAAGGCGCAACACTGCGGCTGAACTCCGATGCTGTCGCGGTGGAGATCGCCATCGCTCTTCAAGCTGCCAAAGTCATCTTTGTGGCCGAAGCTGGCATCACCGCCGCTGATGGCACGCGTTTGGCGCAGATTTCTGTGGCCGATGCGAAGGAAATGTACAAAGCCAAAGACCCCAAGCATGATGTGAGCATGCTCTCGAAGTTGCGCTACGCCGCGCTGGCCTGCCAGGAAGGCGTGCCGCGTGTGCATATCGTCGATGGCACGCAAGATGAGGCGCTGCTAGCCGAACTCTTCTCGAACGAAGGTGTTGGCACCATGATTCATGGCGACGAATACCAGCAGATCCGCAAAGCGCGGGCCTCCGACGTGCCCGCACTGCTTTCCATGATGCAGCAGAGTGTGGACGAAGCGGCTCTCGTGCCGCGCACGCGCGATCAGATTCAAGCCAAGATCAAAGATTTCTTCGTGCTCGAACTCGACGGTCACCCGATCGGCTCCGTGGCCATTCATACGTATGAGGAAGAAGGACGGAAAATTGCCGAACTAGCCTGCCTCTTTGTGCGTCGCTCACACAAGAACAAGAACCATGGTCGTAAACTCGTCGCTTTTGCCGAGGAAACCGCGAAACAACGCGGCTGTGAAGTCATCGTGGCTCTCAGCACGCAGGCATTCCGCTTTTTCGAAGAGAAGATGGGCTACACCGTCACTGAACCTGATGCGCTGCCTTCAAGCCGCCGCGAAAAATACGACAAGAGTGGTCGTAACTCGAAGGTGCTCGTCAAGGCGCTGAAGTAGCACTGCTATTGTCGCGGCACCTTGGAACCAAGCGAGTTTTCCGTGATCGCGATGGCCTTGTCCTGGAGTTTTTCTCCAATGTAGCGCTGCTGAAAATCCACGCGGCATTTGCGATCATCCTGGGCGAAGGCAATCCAGAACTCGGTCGATTTGATTCGTTCTGCGGCCGCGCTGGCATCGGTCCAAGCATAGCGAGTTGTTTGGAATCGTGCCACCTCGGTCAGGCCTGTGGTGTTGAGCGTCACAGAGTAGCCAAGGCCCAGCCAGCCGAGAACGATGGCTGTGGCACCGATCAACAACAGCAGCGAGCCGAGTGTGATGAATGGCGTGATGATCTTTGCACGGTCCCAAAATCCGCCGTTGCCGTATTCCAGCGCGAAGAACTTCACGCGTGCAAACATGATTTTCACCATGGCTAAGCCCGCAAGGATCAGCAGCGGACCGCCCCCAAGAAGACCCCAAGTATAAAGATCACCGATCATGAGAGTAACTCCATTGCCAGCGTCGCTGCCCTTGGTCAGCAACGGGGAGATATCCGGCATGGTGAAGGTCGCAGCGAGGAGGGGGGAGAATGAATTCATGACAGCGGCAATTGATTAAACCAAGCGGTCGTCAGGAACTCAAGCACTCGTTCCGTGACTGGTGTGTTTCCGAATGAAAGCCTTCACCTCTGCAACGTCCGCCTTCAGCGGCCAAGTTTGCAATGGTTTTGATTTCAACGCTTCGAGCGTTGGGTGCGTCGGTTCGTTGCCGGTGGCCTGTTTCACCACGTCTGGGAACTTTGCCGGGCTGGCAGTGGCGAGCACGACGCTCACGCGATCCTGCGCCATGTCGGTGAAGGCACAAGCAGTGTGCGGATCGAGCACATACTGCCAGTCCTGCCACATTTGGGTGATGACGCGCTCGATCTGCACGTCATCCATGCGCGTGGAGCGCAGACTGGTCTTCGGCAGGTCGATCTTGAATGGCGCACCCGATTTGATCTGTGCCATGACCTCGCGTACGCGCTCGGCGTTTTTGCCGAGGATGTAATAGAGGAAACGCTCGAAGTTTGACGCGGCCTGGATGTCCATGCTGGGCGCATGGCTCGGATGCACGTCGCTCTGGTGGTAATCACCGCTGGTGAAGAAGCGGTGCAGGATGTCGTTCTGATTCGTCGCCACGCGGAAACTGCCCGCAGGCATGCCCATCTGCTGCGCCAGCCAGCCGGCCAGTACGTTGCCGAAATTGCCGGTCGGCACGACGTATTCGGCGGTCGCGCGGACGTTCTCCGGCAGTTCCAAACAGGCCCAGATGTAATACACACACTGCGCCAGCACGCGGGCGATGTTGATCGAGTTCACCGCAGAGAGATTCACCGAGTTGGCGAAAGCCGTATCGCCAAATGTGTCCTTCACCACACGCTGAGCATCGTCAAAGGTGCCGGGCACGGGGATGGCGAATACGTTGTCCGCACCCGTGCAGGCCATCTGGCGCTCCTGCAGCGGGGCCACGCGGCCATTCGGATAGAGAATGAAAATCGTGATGCCATCACGGCCTAGGCAGCCATGAATCGCTGCTGAACCGGTATCGCCCGAGGTTGCACCAAGTACAGAAAGCTGTTTGCCTGTCTTTTCGACCTGCCGCTTGTAGAGCAGGCCCAGCAGTTGCAGCGCGAAGTCCTTGAACGCCAGCGTCGGCCCGTGAAATAGTTCCAGCACATAGGTTTTCTCTGTGATCTTGCGCAGCGGTGCCACGTCTGGCGAATCAAAACGCCGATACGCCTCCGCCGTGAGCTGATGCCACTCCGTGTTGCTGATCTCCGGCGCAAACAGCGTGAAAAACTCCGCTGCAAGCTGCGGATACGTCAGCTTCGACCATGCCGGCAGCTTGTCCGCGATGGACGGCAGACTTTCAGGCAAAAACAGCCCGCCATCCGGTGCCAGTCCGGCTTCAACGGCTTCAGAAAACGTGTGCGGCTTCGTTTGTCCGCGGGTGGAGATGTAATGCATGAATCAGATCAATCACATGACCAGAGTTTGGCTTTAGTCACTGCTTTTTTCGCGCAATAAATACATCCACCTGCTGGCCGACGTAGAGGTTTTGATCCTTGGGCTTCTCGAGTTTGTAGATGACCTGAAGGACGCGGGTGTCCACGCGTTCGGTGCTGGCACCGGTGAGCGAGACCTTGGGGATGACGTAGGGCTCGATGCGGACGAACTGCACTTTGAACTGTCGTGATGAATCGCTCTTGAGGGAGAAGGTGGCGTCGAGACCGGGGGCGACGCCCATGGCGTTTTGTTCATCGACATCGGCACGCACGTGCAGCGTGGAGATGTCGCCCAGCACGAGGGCGGGCTGTTTGTTCTGAGGGGAGGCGTATTCCCCGGCGCGGATGTTGACCTGGAGGATGGTGCCGTTGCGCGGAGCTTTGACGGTGAGGCGGTCGATGAGGAGTTGGGTCTGCTTTACATCGGCTTGTGCGGCAGTGAGTTGGGCCACGGCAGCCTGTTGCTGGGCTTTGGCGACGAGAACATCATTGCTGCGGTTGCGCAGGTCATCCTGGCTGATGGCACGCTGATCGGTCACGGATTTGAGCCGATCGAGCATGTCCTGCACCTTGGCAAGTTGTGCGCGGGAAACCTCCAGGTTGGCCTGTGTGACGGCAATAGCGGCTTCCTGCTTGAGCAAAGTGGCACGCAGTTCAATGTTGTCAAGGATGAGCAGAGGATCACCTGCTTTGACGACTTGATTGACCTCGACTTTGACTGATTCGACTAAGCCTGGCAAAGGGACGCCGATGGCGACGTTTTCGCCCTGCGCTTCTAGAATGCCGGTGGCGGCGATGTCACTGGGGGCATTTTTTAGCGGTGGAGCGACGGGTGGCGGCGGAATAGCGACCTCCTGGCTGCGGATTGCCTGAAGCACGAATCCCATGGCGATCACACCAGCGGCGGCAAGGATGAAGGTGAAGTAGCGGATGGAGGTGGAGACGAGATTCATGTGGCCTAGAGTAAAGAACGAATGATCAATGTGTCGAGGATTACGACGGTGGGTCAAACTGGGATTCCGTGCTCGACAGGATGCGTCAGGCGGTTTCAAATCGGGTGCATGAGCAACGAATCGAGCAACGCAGGTCAAATCGTCCGCCAAGGCGGGGAAGTCGTGGTCATCATTGCCGTTGCACTGGGTTTACAGGCGGTGTGGGGGCGGGGGTGGATGGGTGGGCATGCTTTTTGCCTTGTGGTGCTGGCGGTGGCGTTTACGAAGACGGCGTTTTTCTTCGTGGAGAACCTTCAGCACATCCTCATGGCCACTCGGGACAACATGCCCTACCACCGTGTGCTCGGCCTCATGGGAGTGAATATGGCGCAGATCACGCTGTCATTCGCGATGGATTTCTGGTGCCTGGAGACGGCGGAACCGGCCAGTTTCAGCGCCATCGACGCGGCCTGGAGCCAGGCAGAGCAGATTTTTGAGTTCTTCTTTTTCAGCGTGCTGAACTTCTCCTTTTTCGGGTTCGGTGATGTGACACCGCAGACCGTGCCGGCCAAGCTGGTGACGATGATGGAGGTGCTGCTGGCCTTTTTCACCGTGATCTTCCTGCTGTCCGATTTCGTGAGCCTCAAGGACTCGCTGCGGGTGCGGAAGCGGCACGAGGACTGATCCGCATCTTGCACGGTGCGTGGGACGCTCTACGCTGCCCACATGGAACGCCCCGCCGCCATCGCTCAAATTCGCGAAGCCTGCAAAAACATCGCCCTGCAATTCATGAAGATTCATCCCGCCGTGCCCGGTCTGGCAGATGAGGAGACGCAGAAGGAATGCTTCCGCTCCGTGCATGAGATGACCGTGCTGCTGGAGACGATCAAAAAGAAGATCGGCCGCCTCGAACGTGCGGATGACAGCACACTTCTGTGACATTTGGCTTACTTGCCCCAATCAGCCCTTCAACGACATTCTGCCATGAAACGCCATCTCATTTTCTGCTTTTTCCTAACTGCCAGCCTGCATGCCGAGGTCAAATTGCCCACGATCTTTTCCGACGGCATGGTGCTGCAGCAGGCACAGCTTGTGCGCGTTTGGGGCACTGGCGAAGTCGGTGAGGATGTGAAGGTGAGCTTTGGCGATCAAAAACACAGTTCGGTGACGGACCCGACGGGCAAATGGTCGATCATTCTGAATCCGATGAATGCAAACGCCACACCGGCAGATCTCATCGTGGCGGGTAAAAACACGATCACGCTCAAAAATGTGCTCGTTGGCGAGGTGTGGATCTGTTCCGGGCAGTCAAACATGCAGTGGACAGTGAAGCAGGCTGGCAAAGCCGAAGAAGAAATCGCCGCCGCGAATCATCCGCAGATTCGCATGTTCAATGTCGAGCGCACACCGAGCATGACGCCGCAGAGCGACTGCAAAGGTGCGTGGAAGGAGGCCACCAGCGCGAATGTGGGCGATTTTTCCGCCGTGGGTTACTTCTTTGGTCGTCACCTGCATCAGGTGCTGAAAGTGCCGGTTGGACTGATCAACACCTCATGGGGCGGCACACGCATCGAAGCATGGACGAGTCATGAGGCGCTGGATGAACGTCCCTGTGCCAAGGAAATGCTCGCCGACTGGAAAGATGCGGTCACGAAATGGGATGGCGCGAAGGAGCAGGCCGCCTTTGAGAAGCGCAAGACCGACTGGCAGGCGCAGGTGAAGAAGATCGATGAAGAAAACGCGAAACTGCCTGCCGATAAAAAGCAGACGAAGCCCCAAGCACCGCGTCCGCCCGAAGACCCGACCAAAACGCCGCATCATCCCAGCGTCTTGTTCAACGGCATGGTCGCACCACTCGTTCCTTACGCCATCAAGGGAGCAATCTGGTATCAGGGTGAATCCAACCAGCGCCGTGCTTTCCAATATCAGGAACTACTGCCCACGATGATCAATGATTGGCGCAAGCAGTGGGTGGATGCGTTCTCGTTCTACATCGTGCAACTCGCCAACTTTGGAAATGGCAAGCCTTTGACAAAAGATCCCGGCGTCGCCGATATCTGGGTCGAACTTCAGGAAGCGCAGACACTCACAGCCCAGACTTTGGACAAATGCGGTATCGCCATCATCAACGACATCGGTGAGCAGAACGATATCCACCCCAAGAACAAGCAGGAGGTGGGTCGGCGGCTCGCGTTGTGGGCGTTGGCGAAGGACTACGGCAAGACCGGCGTCGAGTTCAGTGGTCCGGTGTATGTTTCCTCCGTGGTGCAGGGCGATAAAGTGCGCATTCAGTTCGATCACAACGGCACTGGTTTGAAAACACGCGATGGCGGTGAACTGAAGCAATTCCAGATCACCGGAGCCGATCAGAAGTGGGTGTGGGCCAAGGCCAAAATCGAAGGCAATGAAGTCGTCGTCTGGAGCGAAGGGGTGCCACAGCCAGTTGGTGTGCGCTATGCGTGGGTAAGCTGGCCCGAAGGCGCGAATCTCATCAATGCCGAGGGCCTGCCCGCCTCATGCTTCCGCACGGATGACTTTTTGCCGTCCACGATTGGAGTGGTATCACCCTTCAAGGAAGCCACGCCTGTGAAGCCTGCCAAACCGTGATTGTTCGAGACGAGCGTGCATCTTTTTCTCGCTGATCCCGATACAGCTCCGTTTCTCGCGGATGAACTACGGCGTGCTGCACCGGAAGCGAGTGTGCACGAAATCGAAGGTCTCGGAATCGCGGCGGAAGTAAATCTCGATGGCCTGCTGCTCGCCTTTGCACGTCAAACACTGCCTGATGCGGCCGAAGTTCAGGCCGCTTCGATCAATGCGTGGGCTGACCGTATCATTGATGCTGTCGTTGGTGTGTTGCCTGATGACCAGCCTTGGCGCTTGCACCTATGGCCGCAGTATGGCGAAGGCCGTGCTGGATTGCATCGCTGCGAGTTGATTCATGCAAGCCTATTGGAACGCCTGAAAAAACGGCGCAGGCATCTGCTGCGTGCTCTGATTGACTCTGATGCCACGTTTGATGCGCAAACCTCGCTCGTGCAGTGCATTCTTACCTCTCCTGAAACCGGTTGGCTCTCTACAACGATTGCACCGCGTGCTTTTGCTCTGCGCGGTTTGGTTTCGAGTTATCCATTTGGCGAAGTGCCGCTGGCGGATGATAAAAGCGCTCCTTCACGCGCTTTTACCAAGCTGGTGGAGGCAGAACAGCGTCTTGGTAAACGCATCGAGCGTGGTGAGACCTGTGTTGATCTCGGCGCATCGCCGGGAAGCTGGAGTTATGTGGCTATCCAGCGTGGAGCGCATGTCATCGCCGTGGATCGCTCCGAACTGCGTGAGGATTTGATGCTTAACCCGCGTCTGCGCTTTGAAGCCGCCGACGCCTTCAAGTATCAGCCGCCGCAGACGGTGGACTGGCTCGTCTGCGATGTCATCGCCGCACCACAACGCAGCATCGACCTGCTAATGGAATGGCTGCGCGAAAAGCGCATGCGGAACTTCATCGTGACGATCAAATTCAAAGGCCAGGACGAGTATGCTTTGCTCGAAACACTCAAACGTGATGCCGCGCCGTTGTGCGCCGAGTTTCATTTGAAACGTCTGACCGCGAACAAGAACGAGGTGTGCGCGTTTGGCAGCCTGTAGTACGGCGGACACTCCTGTCCGTCGGGTGTGGCGGGGCGTTGATCGACGGACAGGAGTGTCCGTCGCACTTTATAGCAACGCTTCGTGCGCTCTGCCGTCCTTGGCCTCGCAGTAGAGAATGAAGGACTGGTTCACCACGGAGTAGCCGCCGGGGGTCGGATAGTCGCCACTGAAGTACCAGTCGCCGTATTCGGAGCCCAAGGCCCGGTGGAGATTGGGAATGTTCTGGTAGATGACCTCCACTTCGCCATGCCACGGCGTATCCTCGGGGCGGATCAACTGGGCGACCTTGGCGGATATTTCTTCGTCAGTGAAGGGCGCGTAAATGGCCTTCACGGCGTTGCGCATTTCCTCCTTGGGTTTTTTCATTTCGGCTTGGCAGGCGAAGTACGTTTCGCGCACGATGTGCGCCATGCCGCGTGAGCGTAGCAGACCGACGGCAGCTTGGAAGGCGATGAACTTGCCGAGTTCGGCCATATCGATGCCATAGCAGTCGGGATAGCGAATCTGCGGGGCGGTGGAGCAGACGATGATGCGGCGTGGATTGGTGCGCGCGAGAATGCGTAGCAAACTTTTCTTCAAGGTGGTGCCGCGCACGATGGAGTCGTCGATGACGACGAGATTGTCCTGGGGCGTGACGACGCCGTAGGTGATGTCGTAACTGCCTGATACGAGTTGGTCTCGGCCCGTTTCTTGCGCGATGAATGTGCGCATCTTGATGTCCTTGAGGGCGATTTTTTCACCACGCGGCCAGTTGCGCAGCACGAGATCGTCGAGCTTCGCTTCATCGAGTTCACCACGTTTGAGCATGTCCATCAGTGCGTCTTTGACGATGACGCGACGGCTTTTGCGCAGGCCGTCGAGGAAGCCGAAGTAGGCAGTCTCAGCGGTGTTGGGGATGAAACTGAGCACGGTATGCTCGAAGTCATTATCAATGGCCTTCACGACCTGCGGCACAAGTTGCTCGCCGAGAGCTTTGCGCTGGCGGTAGATGGCGGAATCATTGCCGCGTGAGAAGTAGATGCACTCAAAGGAGCAGGGCATGAACACACGTGGTTCGGTGAACTTCTGGATGGTCATGCCGCCATCGGCCTTGATCACGGCTACGTGGGCGGGAGGAATTTCACGTGTATCGGCCTCGGATACGCCGAAAACCGACATGAGTGCGACGCGTTCGGAGGCGAGGGCAAAGATTTCGTCGTTCTCGTAGTAGTGACAGGGGCGGATGCCACTGGGGTCGCGCATGGCGAAAAGATCTCCATTGCCGATGACGCCGACGATGCTGTAGCCACCATCCCAGCGTTTAGCGGACTCTTTGACGACGGCTGTGACATCAAGCTGCTCGCTGATGTGCTGCGGAATGTCCTCACCGGGCATGCCGGAGTCACGCAGGACGTGATAGAGCTTTGTGTGTGCCTCATCGAGCTGGAAGCCGATCTCTTCGAGCACGCTCTGTGTGTCGGTGCCGAAGACGGGGTGCTGCCCGCGCTTCATCATGACTTCGTTGAGTTCGCGGGTGTTGGTGAGGTTGAAGTTGCCCATCACCATGAGCGTGCGCGTGGGCCAGGTGGTGCGGCGCATGTAGGGATGCAGCGCGCCTTTGCCAAAATCACCACTGGTGCCGTAGCGCAGGTGGCCGATGTAAATCTCGCCCGCCATCTCGAACTCGCGTTTGATGGCCTCGGGATCGTCCTCAAACGATACAAATTCGCGACCTTCCTGATCGCGCTCATCTTTGCGTTGCTTGTCGATGCGGCGGGCGATGCGTTTGAATTCTTTACGCTCGTCATCGAAGACTTGGGCGATGCGTTCCACGCTCTCCGTGCTGCGTACGCGGAACATGTAGGGCAGGCCGGCGGGCATGCCGAGCTTGCTACAGCCGATGCCGATGCCATCCTGACCGCGATTACGCTGCTTGGTCATGAGCGCCTGCAACGCATCGAGTCCGTAGAGCGCGTTGCCGTATTTTTGATAGTAGTATCCCAGCGGCTTTTTCAGCCGCACTACTGCTATGCCGCACTCGTGCCTGATGGGGTCGCTCATTGGTAAGGAGCGCCCACCTTTGGCAGGTGAAGGAAGGAGTGCAACCGGTGGAATTACTTTCTGAATGGCGTGCGCTGCCACCAACCGAGCGCAAAGCCGATTCCCGCGCCAAAACCGAGGCCGTGAAAGAATCCCCAGCCCAATTTGGCCACGATGGCGACTTGTGGCTTTGCCCAACCCTCGATGCCCGAGGCCAGTATGCCATACATCCATTTACCACCGATAAAATAGCCCAAAGTGTGCATGGCGAACAACATCAGGGCTGCGATCCAGAAGCCCCGAGCGCGACCGAGTGAGTTCCAGGCCACGAAAGCAAAGAACAGTGTGCCTGCCATCGCGCCAACCCATTCGCCGGGCCGCCCTTTGATCACAAACCACGCTAAACTCCACAGCAAGGCGTAACCAAAGAACGCAGGCAGAAACAGTCGGTAAAATCGGCGTAGACGATTTTCACCGTGAAGCAGGCCGCAGAGCGCCAGACCAGCACCGCCCAGATAAACCAGCGCAATAAGCGCATACATGCCGACCTCGCTGCCCGCGATGCGCGGCACAAAGGCCCAGATCGAATAGGCGGCAATGCTGACAACGGCAAAACCAAGACTGCCATGCAGCGTGGAGCGGAGGATTGGATTCATGAGTGATGATGAAACGCTGGTGGGGAGCTGACATCTCAGATCCATACCAAAAATACAGGATCACCTGAACCATCCACGAATCCGGTCGAACAGGCCGCGTTCTTGGCCCGGTGGCTGCATCTGCTGTGGCGGAGCGGCGTAACCTTGATGCTCCATGCAGAAGTTTTGCGGCACGAGGTCGTAGGGCAGGGCTTCCTCATACGCGGTGCCGGCACGGCCACAGCCGTCGGTGGCGAGTTGGCTGGTGACGCGGCACAACGATACACGTGACAGCGGCAGTGTCGCTTTCTGCACCTCCGTCTTGTAGCCGAGAGCGAGGGCTTTTTTCATCACGTCGGCCCAGATCGGCAAAGCGAGAGTGCCGCCGTAACCTTCCTCGACAATCGTCTGCGGTTTGTCGAGGCCCACCCACACACCGCAGCTCACGCGATCGGTATAACCGGCAAACCAGGCGTCTTTGTAATCGTTGGTGGTGCCGGTTTTGCCACCGCCGGGTTCCTTGAAGCCGTAGGTGCTGCGCAATGATGCCGCGGTTCCGCGATCCAGCACCTGCGCCAGAATATTCCGCATCATATAGGCCACACTGGGGGTGATGACCTCAGATTCGAGCACGGGAGTCTGATAAATGACGTTGCCTGCCTTATCGACAATGCGGTCGATCAGGAATGGCCGCCTGCGCAGGCCTTGATTCGGGAAGATGCTGATCGCGCTGGTAAGCTGGCGTGGGTTGCCACCGATGTTGCCGATGAAAATTTGGGGCGTGCGTTCTGCAGGCCGGGCGAAACCGGCATTGGTGAGCAGATCGAGCACACGATCGAGACCGGCGTAGTTGCCGAGGCGCACAGTCATCGTGTTGCGGCTTTTCACGAGGCCGTCTGTGAGCGTGGCGAGGCCGAGAAACTTGCCATCAGAGTTCTGCGGACTCCAGCCGGGATCAGAGCCATCGATTTCACCGGGCTGAATCGGAGCGTCATTGATAAAAGTGCCCGGCATAAAGCCTGCGGCGACACCAGCGGCATACACAAAGGGTTTCACCGTCGAACCGATCTGGCGTTCACCTTGTATGGCGCGGTTGTATTTGCTGTGATGATAGTCACGACCGCCAACGACGGCGAGGATGCCACCGGTGGTATTGTCGAGCATCATGAGCGCGCTTTGGAGGTAAGGCGTCGAGGTGATCTCGTGCGTGCCATCCCAGGTCTTGTCAAAATCGGCCTTCTTGGGGTGCTGGTAGCCGCTCTGTTTCTCCACCGCGCTCAAACGCTTTTCCACCGACTCATCGGCTGCGTCCTGCAGCTCTTTATTCAAAGTCGTGAATACCTGCAAGCCGCCGTCTTCGATCTCCTGCTGCTCCAAAATCAAATCAAGATCGCGCCTTACCGCATCGAGTGCATAGCCACCCTGGTTTTGAAACGCGGGCTGCGCGTGCAGGGCGATGTCGGCATAACGTGCGGCCAGTTCCTCCTCCGGCGTGATGGCTTTGGTGACGAGCATGCGTTTGAGCACATCATCGCGTTCTTTGAGTGCGCCGTCGTAATTGCGGAAGGGCGAGAAGCGCACCGGGCTGCGAATGATGCCCGCGATCATCGCCGCCTCGCTTAAATTGAGCTGGCTGGCATGTTTGCCGAAGTACACCTGACTGGCACGCTGCACGCCGTAAATGCCGGGGCCATAGAAAATGCGATTCACGTAATGCTCGATAATCTGGTCCTTGGTGCAGGCTTTCTCGATGCGGCGGGCCAGCATCATCTCCACCAGCTTGCGGTGTATGCTGCGATCATCGAGATCGGGGAAGCTGTTGCGTGCGAGCTGCATAGTCAGTGTGCTCGCGCCCTGCACCACGCGCATGTCCTTGAGATTGCGCACCATCGCGCGAGCGACGCCTTTGTAGTCGATGCCGCCGTGGTCGTAAAAGCGTGCATCTTCACGCGCTAGCAGCGCTTTGACGAACCATGGAGAAATTTCACTGAGTGGCACGATGATGCGGTTCTCGCCGTGCATGCGGCCGAGGATTTCTCCTTTATAATCCATCACGATCGTGCGCTCCGGCATCTGGCCGAGCTGGGTGAGATCGTAGGCCTTCGCCAGATGGCTATAAACGCCGATGATTATCGCCGCCGTCACCGTGCAGAACAGCGAAGTGCCCATCACGGAAATCATCGCCAGCCGTTTGAACGACTGCCAACGCGACAGAGTTGATTTCGCCGGCTTGCGGGTTTCAGGAGGCGCTTTTTTCATGGGACAGGCATCGGGTCGCTGGTTTTAGGCCAAAGATCAAGCCTCAGACGATGAACTCGGTGTGAACTTCTATTTCATATTGTGCGTGACATTCGTCCTTTGGTTCCCGTACCATCCCGCGAACCTCAACCCAACTGCCATGAAAGCACTCTGCCTCTCCCTCGTGTTTGCCACCACCTTCAGTGCGTCCGCCGCGCTCATCGAATCGCCGCAGAAAGGCGGTTTGAAGCTGGCCTCGCTCAGCTCGATCAGCTTCGGCCCCGAGGGGTTGCTGCTCGTCGCCGAACCAGGCACCGCCAGCATTCTCGCCATTCAAACCGGTGACACCGGAGCGACGAAGGCCGTGCTCAAGAAAACCGTGGCCGATGTCGGCGGGGCGATTGCCGACGGCCTCGGTGCGAAGAAGGAGGACATCACCGTCAAGGATCTCGCGGTGAATCAGGCCAGCGGCCGCGTGTACCTCGCCGTGCAGCGTCGTCCTGACAATGCTGTGCTCATTGTGAGCGTCGATGCCGAGGGCAAAATCGCCCCGCTGAATCTCGAACCGCTGCCCTGGGTGCGCGTCACACTGCCCGGCGGCACGACGAGCAAGGTTACCAACATCACCGACGTGGCCTTCGACAAGGACCGCGTGTTTGCCACCGGCACCTGCAACGAAGAATTCGCCAGCCGCATCTTCACCATTCCTGTGCCGATCAAAAACGGAGCCACAGCCAGCGTGTTCAGCGCGGAGACCTATCATGTAGCGCATCGCAAGTGGGAGACGAAGGCCCCGATCCAGAGCTTCATCTCGTACTCGTCGAAGGAAGGCACCTTTGTGGTCGGAGCGTTCGCTTGCACGCCGGTGGCGAAGTTCAAAGTCGATGACATTCAAAGCGGTGCGCAGGTCAAAGGCGTCAGCATGGTGGAGCTCGGCAGCGGCAATCGTCCGCTCGATCTGTTCAGCTACGAGGACAAGAGCGGCAAGGAGTGGCTCGTCGTCCATACCCAGCGCTTCAAGCAGAACGCTTTTGGTCCCAGCAAGATGTGGGGCGCGCGCATCAGCATGGACTACCTGGACGCCAAGGCACCCGACAAAACGAATGAGAACGCCGCACGTCGCGATGAAAAAGAACACGCAGGCCCGCAAGGCATCGAGATCGTCGATTCGTTGTTCGGTGCCGTGCAGGTGGACAAGCTCAGCAACACCGAGGCCATCGTGCTGCGCGACACCGAAGGCACGCTGAGCCTCGAAGTCGCCGCGTTGCCGTGAGGCAGGAGTTTTTAACCGCTGATGGGACGCTGATATGACGCTGATGAGATGTTTGGATCAGCGTTTCGTGAGCGTCATGTCAGCGGTTTTATTCTTCACCGGGTCTTGGTGTGGCGCTGAAGAGGCTCGCATCAACAAAGCCGGACAGATCGAGGCACAGGGCAGAGATGTGCGCGTGTTTCGTGGCGATGCGGCCACGCCGTTGTTCGGCAGCGTGTCGAAGGAGCGCGATACCGTTCGCTTCGCGCCTGCGCTGCCGTTCGTGCCGGGCGAAAGCTATCGCGTCGAGTTTCAGCAAAGCGACGGCACCTGGAGCACGCAGCGTTTGCGCATGGAACTGCCGCAGGCCGAAGCGCCCACCGCCGCCATGCTGCATTCCGACACACCGTTTCCGGCGAACGCGTTGAAGTTCTACCTGCACTTCAGCCAGCCAATGGAGCAGGGCGTGTTTCTCGAACGCATCAGCCTGCATCGCCTGGATGGCAGTGTCGTGAGTGGCGCGTTTCGCGAGACGGAACTGTGGTCGCCGGATGGGAAACGCCTCACGCTCTGGCTGCATCCCGGCCGGCAGAAGTCCGGCGTAAATCTCAACACCGATGAAGGTCCGGTGCTCAGGGAAGGGGAGACCTACACGCTGAAGCTCGCCGCGAACTGGCGTTCCGCCGCCGGTGTGGCGTTGGGAAAGCCATGCACGTTCGTGATCATCGCCACCGCGCCAGACCATCAGTGCCCCGATCCGCAGCGCTGGAAGGTTACTGCGCCGAAGGCGGGAAAGCGAGGCACGTTGACGATCACCTTCGATGAGGCACTTGATCCCGCCATGCTCGTCTCGGCGTTGAGTGTGAACCGTGGCAAGGCGCGGCTTGCTGGTGCGATGCATGTTGCGCCTGATGCGCGTTCGTGGTCGTTGATCCCTGCGAAAGAGTGGCCGCCCGGCCGCTACGAAATCGTCATCGACCCGCTGCTCGAAGACCTCGCCGGGAACAACCTCCTCGGCCCGTTTGAAGTGGATCGTGATCTGCCGGTGCAGCCTGCGAAGCTGTCCCTGCTGAAGTTTGAGGTGCGGTAGCGAAGGGAGCACGAAGTGCTGAACGTACGAACGGACACTCTTGTCCGTCGATCCCAAAGCTCCGCGAATATCCGACGGGCAAGAGTGCCCATCGTACTTTCTTCCCCTCGCCCTGCCGCCGCTATTCAAAGATCTTCCGGTGCGGATTGATGAAGCCCCAGGCGACGGCACCCACCAGGAACAGACCGCCGATGAGATACAGCGGGGCATTCCAGTCATAGTGCTGCTGCAGCCAGATCACGATCAGCGGACAGATCACGCTGCCGATCTGGCCGCTGGTGTTCATCGCGGCCCCCACCACGCCGGTGTGACTGCCGCCGACGTCGATGACCGTCCCCCAGGAGGCGCCGAGGGTGAACATGCTGGCCGCCACGGCGGTGGCGATGCACCACGCCGCGAGTTCTGGCTGTGTGGTGGTCGTGGCCAGCAGCATGGCACTGCCGGCGACGAGATAGGATGCGGCACCGACGCCTGCACGCCCGAGGCGCAGGCCAAAGCGCCGGGTGACGGCATCCGTGGTCAATCCCCCGAGCAAGTCAGCTACCGGGCTCAGCAGCAGGGGCAGACCGGTGAAAAAGCCCAGCCGCATCGCATCAAAGCCGTGCTGCTCCCGGAGATAATCCGGCAGCCAGGTGATGCAGAAGTAGAAGCCAAAGCTGTTCGGGAAATACATCAGGCAGAGCGGCAGCGTGTTGCGGTGCCTCAGCAATTGCTTCCAATAAGCCCAGCCTTCGTGCTGCCCGGTGCTCTGATCACGACCGGCGACGATCTTTTCCAGCTCCGCCGCATTCACCGCAGGATGGTCCTCAGGATCATCCCGGAACCAACGGTGCCACGCGATGGCCCACACGATGCCGGGGACGCCAAAGAGCACAAACGTCCACCGCCACCCGCACAGGCCCGCCACCGCCAGCGCGATCAGCGGCGTCAGCCCGCCCGTGACATGTGCGGCGGCAAAGAAGATGCCCTGGATCGTGCCGCGTTCGGAGCGTGGGATCCAGCGTGAGAAAGTCCGCGCCATGTTCGGCCACGCGCCCGCCTCGCCGGCCCCAAACAGAAAGCGGATCACCAGCATCGAGGAGAAACTCCACGCTGCAGCGGTGGCCATCGTGAACGCCGACCACCACAACACAATGCGCGTCAGCACCCGGCGCGTGCCCATGCGGTCCGCCCACCAGGCTGTGGGAATCTCAAACGCTGCGTAAGCGATGGCGAAGGCGCTGTAGATCCAGCTCATCTCATCCTTGCTCAGCCCGAGATCGCGCCGGATGTCCGGTGCTAGCGTGGCGATGCAGGCGCGGTCAAGGTACGTGACAGCCCCGAGCGCCAGCATGAAGCCGACCACACGGTAGCGGACGCGAGAGGAGGAAGACATCGCTCAATGAACGAGGAAACGCCCAGCATTCAAACAGTGCTGCCGTCGAAATTGCCTTTGGTGGCACCATCAGCGACGTCACTTACTTGGAGTCTGTTTCTGGCCGTACATTCCACAGCAGTTATCGCTGGTTGAGAAGTAACCCCACAACCGAGACTCGTATCTGGCCCTTACTCTGGGTTTCGATCTTTCGAGCCAACTGATTCAGATGAACTACCAGCCCTGCAAAGTTGAGCCATTTGGTTGGAGAGAGTCTCCAACGCTTGTTTTTTCCGCTGAATGTTAGCAGCAGGCATCCTGCGCTGCAGCTCTCGTGCCGCAGATACTGGCGCACCAGTTGAGTCTTGAGAGCCCACTCCAAGTCCTTCAGTGACCAGCCATTATCAGCAATTTTGATTTCGATCGCTGTTTTTGTGCCATCGGCATTGGACCGCAAACGGATGTCCGGCTTCTTGCGATCCGCCACCTCAGGTTCACGATCCAGCGCATAAGCATCGCGCCCCATCGCTTGGAGCTTTTGCGCAATGGAACGCTGCATTTCGGTTTCATCACGGATCGTCTGTAGTGTTCTTCGATCCGAGAAGTCGCTGTTATCCAAGTCGTGCTGAAGATCGCCCAAGCGGTCGATCATCAACTGAAACATCTCGTCTCTGCCTTTGGGCGGCATTTCGAGACTCTGATCGAGTGCGGCGACCGAGGCGCAGGTCCATGCTTCGAACTCCGCGTCCTTGGCAGCACGTTCACTGGCAAGTTGTCGAAGGCGATCAGGAAAGTGGCGGAAATTCCTTTCGTGGGAAAGTTCGACGATGAGTTGTTGTGCGGTGAATCCCGGGGTCTCCAGTAGCAAGGACAGCAAGACGCTACGTCCGCGTTCGGCGTCGTCGCGGGTATCGGGTGAATAGGAGCCTTCATGCACAGCATCGTCTTCAGGACGCACGATCCGATAGGCCAACCGGATTAACTTTCCAAGCGCCTTGGCCCGCTGGTCGTGATCCTTGATTTGAAGACCCACGCCACTCAAATCACCAAACAGGTTTGCGATTACCTGTAGTTCCAAAGATTTCGTCTGGGGGTCTCTGTTTCCCTTGAACCAATTGACGAGTACTTCTGGAGCCTGTTGTGGGGCAAATCGGAACACGCCTCGCAGCCAGATTAGAGGCAACGACCCTTTGCGTGTCTTCTTCACCTGCTTGATGCAGAATTGGCCAATCTTTGTCGAATCGGTTTCCGTGGCAGTCTCTCTCAGGATGCCGAAAAGCTGATCCAGATTATGATGCCAGTGGTTCTGATCGCCTATCACATTGAAGTTTCTTCCCGTTGTAAGGAAAGTCGTTAAACGAGGCATGAGCAGAGTTTTCAAAGCTGCATCTGCATGTGTTAAGTTCTGTAACACAGGTAGGTATGAGTGAGATGCTCCTTGGTTCAGTTCTGACACCACTTCAGTGCCCAGCACTTGATCAACCTCCACGGGTCTCGTCTTGGCGAGTTCCGCAATGAACGGAGCGAAGCCGTTCATCTCCACGGTGGCATATCGAGTCGCTAGGCTAGCCTCAGCAGTATTAAGCGTCTTTGTCCAGCCAGGCACCTCCGCCTCCGCCATGACACCGCAAAGCCCGTAGACCCAGACGTAAGGGGTGCGGTTATGTTCATTCGGTTCTCGTTCGCTCCATAGTTCAGGACTAACCTGACGCCACTGGTCCATAAACGCTTTCTTCGCCAAATCTGCCACTGTTCGGCCAAACACAGTCACCAGAGCCTGGTAATTCCACACGCCGTGAGAACTGCTGGCTGCCTCATGCTGACTCATCCAATGATACAAATCGTGAATGGTTCCTCGAACTCGCTGAGGCGTGAAGTGCTCCGCAGGCGAACGTTTCAGGGCCTTTCGCCACGACTTCCAATTGGCCAAACGCTGCTTTTCTTTGGCAGCCCACTTTGCGCGGTTGCGCTTTGCCTCAGACTCGTAGTGGCGCACTTTGGCTGAATCTTTCGATTTCTGCGTCCGCTTCTGGAGAATGCCCAGGAGGCGCGGATTGTCTCGCAGGCTGGCTTGCATGGCCGAAAGCTGTCGACGTTTCAACCCATCTATGGCCCAAATGTTGATCCATGCCTGTAGCGCTACATCCTGCCGTCCGGTATTGCGATCATCGCGCAAGGCAGCTTCAACCCAGTCCCGGTCGCTAATTCTGATGGAGCCAATCATTGAGCGATGCTCGACGCTGTAGAAGCGGTCCCACGAGTCCTCAGAGAGCGTCACTTCATCCATGAGAGCCAACTCGATCCAAAAAACCTCTGGCCGTAGTTCTGCCCTCTCCTCGAACCATGTGTGGAGTGCTTTGATTTCGTCGCCAACAATCTCTCGCCCGCACATGTGATAAGCAATCGCGCATGACTCGACGAGTTCTTTGTCTGGCCTTCGGTCACAAAGCTCAAGTTCACGCATGCACATCAATGCAAGCGGACCACAAAAGCTACGGAAGCGGCTGTGTAGTTGGTGCCAGCTCTCCACTCGCTTGGCACCAGACTGTATCATGCGTGCCAGCTTGGCTCGGAGTTCACTTTGGTCAAAATGACTTAGGTTTTCGTTGATTATATGTCTAAGAGTCCACTCGAATCCGTCTGACGACTCGCCCAAATCTCGCGCTTTGTGTCTTTGAAGCAGGGTGAGCAACTCATCGATGGTTAGGTGCGCGGGGAACAGCTCGGGAAGAACCGTTGCAACCAACTTGGCTGGCCAATCGACGGGGTTGGAGAGGACCAGCTTCGCGATTTTCTTCAACTGGCTTGTAGCAGAGCAAGCAACAAGAGCTCGGATTGCGTCCACTCGAAGATTAAGTTTCTCATCACGCCGCATAGCCACGCCGCTGGCTATAGCCAGACATTTCGTCACAGGCCCTTTCCCGATCAACTCCAGCAAAAGCTCGCGCACTTCCGAGTTCTCAGGTCCAGCTCCCCAAGATTTCTTGATGATGCGCGCTAGTTCTGGGCTGGCGATGCGGCTCAACTGATCCACTGGAAATTGGAAACCTCTCCATCCCCCACACTTGTAGCGACCCACAAACTCTGCAATGATTGATGCCCTCTGCTGAATGCTGAGCGATCCTGGGTCGCCATGCTCAATTAGCACATCGGGAGATGTGGAAACAAGCTCTCGAAATACATCAGTGTCCCAAAAAGCGAGCCATGCAGCAATAGGTCTCATTGATGGGATGACCACTTTCTCACCATATTTTTCAGCGAAGAACAAACGGAACATTGCACGCACGGTCATACCCTTTTTTCTGAGCTTGAGCAGTCGTCGAGCCGCCAAGAACTCTTGGACCGACCGATGGTGAAACCGCACCCGACCAAAGGTAGCAGGGTCAAACATCGCCCTGCGAAGTAATGCCCCCACCACATCGGGAGCCCAACCACGTAGAACCACTGATCCATCCAAGACCGTTTCGACGGAATCGACGGCCACATGCTGGTCGGGGGTCTTAACTGCTCGCTTTCTGGTCAGCGCCATAGCCAGTGCAAGGCGTTCGGCCCCATCCTCGGCTTGGGCACTCGATAGCAACCCCGCATCACGACGGTCTGGTACGTCCTTCAACTTAACCTCAACATTGAAAAGATGCTGGTCCTGCTTGGTTCCCAACCTGCCTTTCGAATTCCACATTGAGATCAGTTCAATGAGATCAGTTCAATGAGATCAGTTCAATGAGATCAAGCGGCCGCCTGGCAAAAGACCACGCATTGTTCTTGGTTATTTCCTGAAAAAACTGATCTGGATTTGTGACATTCCACTGACGAGCGAAGTTTTTGATCTGGCGCTCAGCGAACGGCAAAAGCAAAACCGTAGTTACCCTCTGATCCTGCGCTTCGGAAGAAGTCTTTCTGCTTTCATGGTCATTCAGTCCTCTTCGGGACAGCGCCGCCAAAAACACCTCATCAGCAGATGCCTGATTTTCCTCCAGGACTGCTGGCAATGGTAGCCACTCCCGGAACTTGGTTTCATCCGAGGCTGGACGCCAATCCGTTGGACGGCTCGACACAATGATGTGTGACCTATGCAAATCCTTATGCAAAGCCTGAGTCAGATGGCGAAACGCGCTCTCCAGAGTCCGTTGAGTGAGCTTCAACTCGTCCACGGAATCCAGAAAGAACCAAGCTGGAGTCGATGGCGCTGATTGCCATTCGTGGAATTGCTGACGTTCGTTCGGCTTCAGAAGATCCACGAATCCGTCCTGCCCCAACTCTTCGAGTCGCACATAGAAAGCATGCTTCCGTTCACTCTCGAGTTTCTTCTTCCTTTGTTCCATCTCCTCCGTCTTGCCCGAACCCGCAGACGCGAGCACAATAATTCGCTTCCGCTTCAAAAGCTCGTCCCACGACAAGGACGGGTGCCAACTATGTTCCTCGTTGTAGGCCGCCAAAAGCTCCTCGTCAGCGAGTTCCTCCTTGGTGAACTCGTGGAAGTGCCGATCAAGGTCTACAAAGGAGCGCCGCTCGGCATTTACGGGAGAATATTGGCTCATGAGGCACTGGTGCCCGCATCGTCAGCATCTTCAAACAGAGGTTCAGAGTTTCGCGGTCATTTCTTCGGCGCCTTCGGCGGAGCGATGGAGAGTTCGATCTTCACGTCCGCGCCGTTAGGTACTTGCCGAAGAAGTACACTCACCCGCGGCGTACCTGTTCGACGCATGAACTATCCTCCCTCACTCCGCATCGGTCACGCGCGTCGAAGTTTTTCAGCCGCATGTGTGGCCGCTGCCTTGCTCTGCACGGCGGTGATGGGACAGGACACAGGACTCTCCACTCCGGTGCGCCTCGAATCCGGTGTGAGCGGGCACATTCATCCGGCGCTGTGTCGCAGCACAAAGGGCACGTTGGTGGCCACGTTCTGCAAGAAGGAATTCATGCCGCATCTCATCACGCGCTCGACGGACGGCGGCAGGACGTGGTCGTCGCCGGCGCTGTTCCCGCCGACGGATAAGATTGCGATCTACCCTGGTTCGCTCACGACTTTGGCTGACGGGCGGCTGCTGCACTGCTGGAATGTGTGGTTTGCGCCGGAGGAGAAGCTCAAGTCGCGCTACGTGGCCTTCTCGCTGAGCAGCGACGATGGCCTGACGTGGAGCGCGCCGGTGAATCTGGCGAAGAATGCCGACCCGAAGATCCACAGTGTCATCCGCCATCCCATCGTCGAACTGTCGCCGACCGCGTGGCTGCTGCCGCTGGCCGACCGCACGGTGGTCTATGATCCGCAGACCGGAAAGGAGACCGCCTTTGGCGACGGGACCAGCCACGGTCTCGTGCCGTTCGTCCGCACGCCTGCGGGGACGCTCATCAGCGGCAAAGGGCAGCGCTCCACCGATGGCGGCCAGACCTGGCAGCCGATCAAGCCCTTCCCGGATGTCTTCACGCAAGGCTGGCGGCATGAGATGATGGGCCTGAACAACGGCTGGCTGCTCGCCTCGCAAATCGTCGGTCCGGGTGTCGGGGGTGACGTGATCCATTTCATCGTCTCGCGCGATGATGGGCAAACCTGGGATCTGGCGCATCCCGTGGAGTTCTACAACCTAGGCCGCCCCATCGGCGGACGTGCCTGCCCGCGCACGGTGGAGATCGACGCCGAGACGCTCGGCACGATCTACTATGACACGGATGAGAAGCAGGCCGGTGGGTCTGGGGTGTTTTTTAGAACCATGAAGACGGCGAGTTTGAAGTGATGGCCCGGAGGGATGAGCAGGGGATGACAGGCGAATCAGCCCGGAGCTGAATGAACCGAGGATTTTCCCAGGCGGTTCATGGCTGCGCTGGTTGCCTGCGACGTGGCCGGCGGTTTGGGATCGTCAACAGGGGCGGCAGGAGGTTTGGCCGCCAAGGCGACACTGCGCTGCAGCCAGGCGGCAGTGAGTTTGTGGACGAGGGTTTCGACTTGGTTGAGCTCCCTAGCATGCACCTGCAGGAGCGGAACCCCAGTGGCCAGAAGGACGTCGTTCACCAACAGTCGGTCACGCGACTTGCGGCTGTCAGCACTGCCGTCGTCCTCATCGAACTCGATGGCCAGCATGGGTAGCCAGTCCTCCTTGCGGCAGATGAGGAAATCGATGTGGCGCTGGCAGAGTTTGAGGAAACCGGCGATGGATTCGTGCTGGAGGACATTCGCAAGGCGCGGCTTGCATTGAATATGGCAGCGGTGGCAGGTAAGGCTTTCGAGGCAGGCGTGAAACAGAGACTCGGCAGGGGTTAGCAGCGGAAGGGTGGAAGGTTTTAGGTCGGGAGCGGCGTCAGGAGCAAGCGCAAGGGACTGCATGAGTCCCTTGTTATGGAAATTATGTAAAACTGCAACTGTTGATTCACTCAATGGTGTTGAGGCCAAGAAATGATCTCTTTTGGCCGATTGTGAATGTTCTATTGAACAGTTATTTTTGTTGGGGCATGATTCGGCCGACCTCATGCCTGCCACTATTTCCAATACTCACGCTGCGCTCGTGGATTGGCTGTTTCTCGACCTGAACAGCTACTTCGCCAGCGTGGAGCAGCAGTTGCGGCCAGAATTGCGGGGCAAACCCGTCGCAGTGGTGCCGGTGGACACGGATGCGACTTGTGCGATCGCGGCGAGTCAGGAGGCGAAGAAGTTTGGTATCAAGACTGGCACGAACATCGGTGATGCACGCCGTGCCTGCCCAGAACTGATCACCGTGATGGCGAGTCACGATGTGTACGTCGAGTTTCATCACCGGATTATCACGGAGGTGGAGCGGCATTTCCCCGTGCATGTGATCTGCTCCATCGACGAAATGGCCTGCAAGCTGGATGCGCCACGCCGCCGACTCAATGTGGCAGTGGATTTGGCACACCGCATCAAACGCGGATTGCGAGAACGAGTGGGCGAATGCATCACCTGCTCCGTGGGTCTGGCACCAAATCGCTTTCTAGCCAAGGTCGCTTCAGACATGCAGAAACCGGATGGCTTGGTCACTTTGCTCGCGGAGGAATTGCCTGGAAAACTGCTCGAACTGAAATTGCGTGATCTGTGTGGCATTGGCCGCCGCATGGAGCCGCGTCTGCATGCCTGCGGTATCCGCACGCTGGCGGAACTATGGGCGGCGGAGCGCGAGACACTGCATCGGGCCTGGGGCGGCGTGTGTGGGGATCGCTTCTGGCATGCGCTGCATGGCGGGGCATCCGAGGATGATCTACCTGCACAGCATCGCACTCTGGGACATAGCCATGTGCTGGCACCGGAGCTGCGCACGCCGCCACAGGCGGGCATCGTGGCGCGGCGTCTGCTGCTGAAGGCGGCCAGTCGGCTACGCCGCATGGAATACCGTGCCACGCATCTGCACTTGAGCGTGCGGACGGAAGACGGTCCGCGCTGTGAGGCACAGGCGAAGTTTGAGCCGGTGTGCGACAGCATCGTGCTGGCACGCTGTTTGGCGGAACTCTGGCAGCGCGTGATGCAACAGGCCCGCTGGCAGCGCGTGAAGAAAGTTTCCGTGACATTGATGGGCCTGGAGGCGGAAGCCCGGCCACAGCAGCTCGAACTTTTTCCCGCTTCGGGTGAAACCGCGCCACGTGAGCAACGCGAGCACCTCAGCCGCGTGCTCGACAAGATCAATCAAAAGCATGGCCGCGATTCGGTGGTGATTGGATTCACACCCGACACGGTGCGCACGTTTTCGGGCACAAAGATCGCCTTTACGCGCATCCCGGACCGTGAGGAGTTCCAGGAATAGGAGCTTCGAATAGCTGGCCTCGATTTGCTTAAGCCGTACGATCTGAACTACAGACGACGGCGCCTGATGATGATAGCTCCCAGAGCAAAAGTCAGAATGAGGAACCCGGAACCCGGTTCCGGAACTGGCGCACAGCTGTTCACGGAGATGAGGTAGTAGGGGTTGCTACTGGTCGTCGTGTTTAAGCCCAGGCCATTGCGAGTGTCTGCGGCGAGAGCAAACGATTTGATCTGTGCTGTAGGACCCACCAAGGCATCGAGATTCAACTTCCAAGTATCGACCTTGAAAATGGAATCGTAGCTCGGATCGAGCGGATTGCCTGACGTGAGGAGCGACATGGCATTACCAGCCAAGATGGCGCGGGCGTCAAAGTTACCGAGCAGTGAGCCCGTGACGCCATAGATGGAGATCATCGGAGCCACTCGACCTGGATCGAAACCGCCACTGAGCGAATTCAGGCCGAAGCCTCCCAAGGTCACGCCCAGTCCGCTACTCAAAACGGGCTTATCAAATTGGATGAACAGCCCGGTGGACTGGGTGGTGTTGCCCGAGCTGTAAAGGCCGATTCCGAAATCCCGTATGTCAGGAGAATAAACGCCAATTCCTCCTGGGAACGCGTTGTTTACATTTGGATTGGCACCCAGGAGCGTGGCTCCTTGGAAAGGGTCCGGAGTCTTCGTGGGATCGATGCGATACATGCCCGCGATGCCATACGTCTGACCGGGTGGCTGGCCCAACGGGCGGTAATAGGGATAAGGGTCGAGCGGCAGCGCCGTCACAGCAAGACTGTGTGTGGTGCATGCCAGCAATAAGAGGGCAGCGAGGGCGTGGACCGAGGCGATTGTTGTTTTCACAACTCAAAGATGCGACCTTTCTTAAACATGAGCAAAATCAAGTGTGTCATTTGATTGTATGAAACATGTGTTGAAATTGAAATGCTGAGGAGATGACGAACCAGCCTCAGTTCACGGCAATGTTCTCCAGCGGCTATCCACGCTGCGAAAACAGCCGCGCTCGGAGCACGATCGGTTTGGGGTGATCTCATGAAATGACGGCAGATTTTGATCTTTGCCGGGCCCGAGTCTATCCTCGCGTTCCAATGGCAACCAAACAGACCCGCATACTCCTCGCTGATGACCACGCTGTCGTGCGCAACGGCTTCCGCATGTTATTGGCAGCTGAGTGGGACATGGAAGTCGTCGGTGAGGCCTCGAATGGCCGTGAGGCAGTGGAAATGGCTGCGAAACTCGAACCGGATGTCGTCGTGATGGATGTGACGATGCCGGAGCTTAATGGCATCGAAGCGGCAAGGCAGATTACCAAAGCGCAGCCGAAGACACGTATCCTCGCGCTGTCGATGCAGAAGGATGGTGTCTATGTGCGCGAGATGCTACGAGCTGGCGCAAAGGGGTATTTGCTCAAGGATTGTAATGAAGCCGACTTTCTTGCTGCTGTGCGTGCTGTGGCGGTTGGGAAAGGTTGGTTGAGTCCCGAGGTCAGTGACGCAGTTCTCGACGACTACCGCAAGCACGTGACCAATCCGATTGATCTGCTGTCGCCGCGCGAGCGCGAGGTGCTTCAGATGATCGCAGAAAGCAAAACGAACAAGGAAATCGCCACCGCGCTGAGTTTGAGTGTTTACACCATTGAGGCACATCGTGGTCGCATCATGGAAAAGCTCAATCTGCATTCCATCGGCGAATTGGTGCGCTTCTCCATCCGCAACGGCCTCATTGATTAATGTTCACTTTCTTTCGCATCACCGAGAGCAACGTGCTGCGCGTGCTGGCGCTGGGATTCCTGCTGGTGATGACGTTGCTAGGCGCTGCAGGTCTCATTGCAGTGCGGCAGAGCCAGCGTATCAGGCAAAGTGTGGCGCAACTCGCGCGCGATCAGCTGCTCATTGCCCGACTCGTGCATGATGTGCAGATGGAGGAGAATGCGATGACCGAGGTGCTGCACCAACTCGCGCAGTTTCAGCCGCAGCAGCCGGACCACGCCTCGCTGCTACGGGATCTCGATAAGAGTGACAAACAGCTCGCACGTCTGTCCAGCGAAGCGCAGGAAGCTGCGGGTAAGGAGCTTTGGTTCGATTTGGAAGCCAGCGTGAAGGCTTTCACGCGTGAGGCGCATCGCGTGCTGGAAACGGACGCGGTGGTGCCTCGAGAGAATTTGGAATCGTTGTTCAAGTATCATGATCATGTCGTCGAGCTGGTAAACAAGCTCATCCAGGCCAGCTCTGACCGCCTTGCTGCAGCGGAGCGGCAGATCGAGCAACAATCTCAGGATCTCGGTGATGATGCGGCGCTGCTATTGGGCTCTAGCTTCGTCTTGGCAGCGATTTGTGCGTTCCTGACCGTCGGATTCGCACGCAAGAGCATCCACCGCATTCAATGGCAATCGGAGGAACTTAGCCGCGTCTCCTGGCACATGCTGCAGACGCAGGAGGAGACAGCACGGCGCTTTTCCCATGAGCTGCATGACGAACTGGGTCAGTCGCTGGCGGCCGTGCGCTCCAATTTGACCAAAGGAGCCACGCGTGACTTTGAATCGCTACGTGCGGACTGTCTGCACCTCGTGGATGAATCCATCACCAATGTGCGCGAACTCTCGCAATTGCTGCGGCCTGTGATTCTCGATGATTTTGGCCTGGATGCCGGTCTGCGTTGGCTCACGGAGAAATTTGGCCAGCGGGCAAGGCTTGAGGTGAGCTATGACTCGGATTGCACAGGCCGTTTTGCCGATGAAACTGAAACGCACCTGTTCCGAATTGCCCAAGAGGCACTCACCAACGTCGCCCGTCATTCCGAGGCCACGCAGGTCAAAGTCATGCTTTCATGCGTTGGTCAAAAAATTCATTTGAGCATCGAGGACAATGGCAAAGGTCTCCCGCCCGTCATTGAAAGCGGCTTGCCAAACTCCAGTCTCGGCATGGTCGGCATGCGCGCACGTGCGCGGCAGTCCGGCGGTGAACTCAGTGTTAGCAATGTGGTGCCTCATGGCCTGCTTATCGAGGCCGTCGTGCCGGTGCGGCTGCAGCCGCACCGGACGGAGGTGTGAGTCGGTGAGAGTCGTTAAAACTTGATTGCCCACTTCGATTTCAACCAGACGCTGAGCGTGTGGTTAGCCTCATAGACGGCGCCGTCACGGTGCCGCACGGACTGCTCCATGTAGCCGATCTCTAGATTGGTGGTGTCACTGAGTTTACGCCCGATGCCAATGAAGGCGCGATTCTGGTCAAACCAACTGGCGTTGTGTTGTGCCGTCGCGACGTTGGTGGTGCGATGTGGGCCAAAGTTGACAAAGATTTCATCCCACACCGCCAGATACCACTTTTTGTCTGCACTGATCGGAATGGTGGTGCCAAGCATGTAACGGGCACGGTTTTGGTAGCGCCAGTTGTTCACGGAAAAGCCCCCATCTGGCTGCTGTTTTTCCTCGCCAATGAAGCGCTGCTCAAGACGGAAGCGGTGCGTCCAAGTAAGACCCAATGCCTTCTGGGTGATCTGCGCCTGCTCCCAGATACGGTGCTCGGGGAAGTCGTGGGAGGCAGGATAGTCGCCATACGGATAGGTTTGCACCCAGGCGTAGCCTGCTGTGAGCATCAGCGAAGGATTGACGGTGTAGTTGATGCCAGTGCGCAGCAGGAGTTGCTGCCATTTGGCACCTTCCTCAGCACGCCGGTTTTGCGCTTCCAAGTGAATACCCCAAGGGCCGTTGCCGAAGGGATGATCGCCGACATAGTTAAACCAGGCATTGCCGTTGGAGTCAATGATGTGCGCGGCCGAGGCCGCCGAGGCGCAGAGGGTGAACACGGCCAGCAAGGAGAGGATGGAGCGGTGTGTGAACATGAGGATTATAGGTGGGTAAGGGTTGCGGCGGCGATTCCCGGTTCGCCGCCGCAAGATTCAGCATGACAAAAACTGTATTAAGCGCGGAGAATACGTGCAGCTTCAGGATGGCTGGAGACGGGCTTGTGGACATCTAGGCCTGTGACGAGTAGCTCACGGTTTTCGAGCTTCCAGTCCTGCGCCATTTCTTCGAGCTTCTTGATGACGCTGTGATCGACAAAATGCGTGCCGGAGAGGTCGATGGTGACTTTCTTGTGCTCGCTCAGGCTCAATAGGCGTCCGCGGAGGCCGAGCCAATTGCTGAAGATGGCGGCTTGCTCGACTTTGACCACAGGATGGTCGCCATCGGTGTGGACCTGCGCTTTGTGGCTGAAGAGATTGGTGATGCCGACTTTCGCAGCGACGATGTGGAGAATGATTTTCATCACGATGCCAGCGGCGACGCCGATGAGCAGGTCCGTGGCGAGTGTGGCGGCCAGCGTGGTGAGGAAGACGATGAGTTGGCCTTTGCCGATGTCCCACATATGCTTGATGTCCTGCGTGGCGAGGTTCCAGCCTGTGTAAACGAGAAGGCCAGCTAGTGCGGGCAACGGGATCTTGTTCAGATACAGCGGGATGCTGGCGACCATGACGAGGAGGAAGGTGCCGTGCCAGAAGTTCGACCAGCGCGTGTGGCCCCCGTTCTGGATGTTGGCCTTGGAGCGGACGATTTCACTAATCATCGGTAGGCCACCGATGAAAGAGACGAGTGTGTTCGCACCACCAACGGCGAGGAGGTCACGGCTCAAATTAGCACGACGCTGCCAAGGATCGAGCAGATCGACGGCCTTAGCGCTAAGCAGAGATTCAAGGCTGCCGATGAGGGCAAACATGACGATCCAGCCAATGCCAGTGCTGGTGAAGACACGCGAGAAATCCGGACCGTGGATGCCTTTGGTCATGTCGGCGTCCAGATTCAGCAGGTAGGCGGCGTCGAGCTTGAGGTAGAAACTCATCGGGATGGCATATAGCAGTGCCCACACAGGACCGGGCACGACTTGCACGAGCTTTATTTTGATGAATGGACGGATGAAAAGGATGGCCAAGCAACCTAGGCCAATGATGGCGGCGCTTTGATTGATGGTGCCGATGCTTTCGGGGATGCGGCCGAGCAATTCGAAGGCTTCACCGTGTGGATGGTGGGCCTTGATCGCCTTGCCCAGCAGCATGACGTGCACCTGCTTCGAAATGATGATGACGCCGATGGCAGCCAACATGCCATGCACGGCCGCTACAGGGAAGAACTCGGCAAATTTGCCCATCTTCAGCAAACCGAAGAGCATCTGAATGACGCCTGCAACGACGCCAACGGCTAGCATGCACTGATAGCCGATCATCGCCGCCTGAGGCTCTGTCATGCCGCCGGTGAGAGCGGGAGTGAAGGCTGCCACGGTGCCAGCGACGATGGGGATCATGCCGGCGGCGGGGCCTTTGATGGTGAGTTCTGAATTGCTGAAAAAGGGAACCAAGATACCGCCAATGATCGCCGTGAAGATACCTGCGATCGGCGGGCAGCCGCTTGCCTTCGAAATGGCGAGGCAGAGCGGCAAGGCGATCAAGAAGACGAGGAAGCCGGACAGAATATCCTTGCTGAGGAATGTTTTGAATCCGACGAGGTTTCCGACTGGCACTGGGCCGGTGGCTTTCTGGGTGGGAGCGGGTGCTGACATGGTGACGAAGATTACTCAATCCAGGAGCCGATTGTGTATCGCCTTGAGAGGGTATTCTACCTCCCGATGGCGGGGGGGCGGGTTTTGGGAAGAATAATGCAGGTTTTGCGAATTGGTGCGCTGCGGTCAGTTCTGCATAGATAAAATCAGCGGGACGTGAAATGATTGAAACAAATCAGGGTAATTCAGTCGTTGACCAAACCAAACCAAACCCATGAACACAAGCCTCGCGCTCGTTGTTGCCGCCGCTGGAATGCTGCTGGGAATCATGACTGGCAGAACAGCGGCGCGGATTTGGTTGATAACAACGTTGGTTGGAGTGGTCGCCGCCGCCACAGCTGCGTTGTCGGTGCTAAACGGAGCTGATTGGGAATGGCGCAGCGGATTCACAGTAGGCGGTGAACTGCTGCATCTGCGGCTGGATGGGATCAGCGCCCTGTTCATGATGTTGCTGTGTGTGGTCGGCGGCGCAGGCTCTGTTTATGGCAGTGAATATTGGTCCGAAATAGAGCATCCGCGTTCAGCACGATCGGGTCGCTTGTGGTGGAGCATGCTGGTGCTGAGCATGGGCCTGGTGCTCGTGATGTCTAATGGGCTGCACTTCCTCATCGCGTGGGAATTGTTTGCTCTGAGTGCCTATTTTTTAATCACCCTGGATCGGCAGCGGAGTGAGGTGCGTGCGGCGGGTTGGCTTTATCTGGCTGCTTCACACACGGGCACGTTGTGTTTGTTTGCGTTCTTTACGTCGCTCGCCGCTCAGACGGGAAGCTGGGAATTCGGACCGATGCGTGATCAGGCGGCGCTGTCGCCTTTATTTTGGCTGGCGCTGGTCGGATTTGGTCTCAAGGCCGGACTATTTCCGCTGCACATCTGGCTGCCGTCCGCGCATGCCAATGCGCCGAGCCATGTTTCTGCGATTCTTTCGGGCGTGGCGATCAAGCTGGGCATTTACGGTCTCGTGCGCTTCAGCGGTTGGCTGCCAATGCCTGAGAATGCGGGTACGGTGGTGGCAATCCTCGGCGTGGTCAGCGCGGTGCTCGGCGTGGCGTTTGCGCTGGGTCAGCATGATATGAAACGGCTTCTCGCCTATCACAGCGTCGAAAACATTGGCATCATTCTCATCGGCCTCGGCTTTGCCATGATTTCGGTGGAGCATGGCAACGCCGCCTGGGGCAGTCTCGCTCTCGCGGGCGGACTGCTGCATGTGTGGAATCACGGTTTGTTCAAAGCACTGCTGTTCTTCGGCGCTGGTTCTGTGCTGCATGCGACGGGCACTCGCGAGATGAGCCGACTCGGTGGCTTGTGGCGCACCATGCCGTGGACGGCGGGCCTGTTTGGCCTCGGTGCGGTGGCGATCTGCGGTCTGCCGCCGTTGAACGGCTTTGTCAGTGAGTGGTTGGTATATCTCGGGCTGTTTGATGCCACGATTTTGCATGAATCCTCAGCCTGGGAGGCGATTCCGGCCGCCATTGCACTCGGCGTTACCGGCGGACTGGCGCTGGCGTGCTTTATCAAAGTCTGTGGCATTGTGTTCCTCGGTGCACCGCGTTCAGAGGCTGCTGCTCATGCGCATGAGTGCGGCAAATCGATGCGTAGCGCGATGTGCTTGCTGGCCGGCTGCTGCGTGGCGATTGGACTCGCGCCGATTGTGTTCTGGCCTGCCATTGCGCGTGCGGCGAGCACCTGGCATCCGGCGTGGAAGGTGGTGCAGGCACCCGAATCACTGGCACCGCTCGGCCGCGTGCATGTGGCGCTCGCTGTGCTCGCGATTACCGCCGCCGCTCTGCTATGGCGGCGGGTGAAGCATCAAGGCTTGAAGCGTGAACTGACTTGGGACTGCGGCTACGCCAAACCATCCGCACGCATGCAGTACACCGTCGGTTCTTTTGCTGGCATCATCACTGAATGGTTTGCCTTCATCCTGCGGCCCGTGCGGCACATGCACCGGCCCCGAGGTCCGTTGCCGCATGATGCGAGCTTCGAGGAACACACACCAGAAACGGTGCTGGAACGCGTTGTCGCACCCTTTGCCAATCTGATCATGCGCGTCTCGCTCATCGCACGCCGGTTGCAGCACGGACATGTGCAAGCTTACGTGTTCTACGTTCTCATCGGCCTCGCAGCGCTGGCCGCCATCGTTATCGCGGGAGGTGGCAAATGAATACGATCGTGGACATCGTGCTGCGTCTCGCCTGCTGGCTGCTGCTGGCACCGCTGCTGCCGGGCATCATCAATCGCGTCAAAGCCTGGGTGGGAGGTCGTCGTGGTCCGCCGGTGTTGCAGCTCTATTACGACCTCGCCCGTCTGTGGAAAAAAAGTGTCGTCATGAGCACGCTCGCCTCGCCAGCATTTGTCGTGCTGCCTGCTGTTGCGTGGGTCGCCTTGCTCGCAGCGGCGATGTTGATGCCACTAGGGCCTGCGGGTGCGGGTCTGAGCTTTCGTGGTGATGTGGTGCTCATGCTTTACCTGCTGGGTCTTGGACGTTTCTGCACGGCTTGGGCCGCGATGGAAACCGGCTCAGCTTTTGAAGGCATGGGGGCCGTGCGTGAGGTCAGTTATGCGGTGCTGGCGGAGGCCGCGATGGTGGCGGCCATGCTTTCACTTAGCGTGCAAACTCACAGCCTTACCCTCACGACGATGCTCTCTCCCACAGTAGGAGCCGGTGCGGTGCTGCTGGCGGCGGGTTTGTTCATCGTGCTGCTCGCGGAGAACTGCCGTGTGCCGTTTGATGATCCCAACACGCATCTGGAGCTCACCATGATCCACGAAGTCATGGTGCTTGACCACAGCGGTCCGCCCTTTGCCGTGATTTTGCATGGTGCTTCGATGAAGCTGCTGTTTTTCGCCGTCTTGCTCACTCAAGCCGTCTTGCCGATGGGAAAACTCGGCGTTGTCAGCTCTGCCTGCGTGCTGGTGGCCGGTGTTTTTGTCGTAACGGTCAGTGTAGGCTTTGTGGAGTCCTTGATGGCCCGTCTGGCCTTTCGCCGCGTGCCATTGCAGTTAGCTACCGCGTTCCTGCTCTGTGTGTTTGCACTGCTGGTAGCTTGGAAAGGTGGTGTCGCATGAATCACAATCTCAATCTCCTGCTCGATGTGGCGATGGGTCTCAATCTTGTCTCTTTGGCCTGTAGCCGCCTGCAAACCCTCATTCGTGTGATGGCGCTGCAAGGAGTCATCCTCGGCCTCATGCCGCTGGTCATGGAGCATGATCTCGACTGGCGTTTCGCGCTCATCGCACTGGCCACTGTCTTCGGCAAAGGCATGGTGATTCCGTTGCTGCTGCGGCGTGCCATGCGCAAAGCACACACAGACCGCGAACTCGAGCCCTTCATTGGTTTTGTGCCATCTCTTCTGCTCGGTGCAGGCGGCACGATCGCTGCATTGGCTATGGTGAATCAGTTGCCGTTGTTGCCTGAGCATACGGGTTCGGTGCTGGTGCCTGCTGCGCTGGCGACGATTCTCACCGGCTTCATTCTGCTCATCGGCCGTGCCAAGGCGATCTCGCAGGCCTGCGGCTATTTGATTTTGGAAAATGGCATTTACGTGTTCGGCTTGTTGCTGCTGAAGGCGATGCCCATTCTCGTCGAAGCTGGTGTGCTACTCGACATTACTGTCAGTGTTTTCATCATCAGCATCGTTGTGGACCGAATCCAGACCGTCTTCGATTCGCTGGACACCCGCCATCTCACCACACTCAGAGAATGAGATCCATACTGCTCATTTTGATGCCGATTGTGGGTTCCGTGGTTGCGGCGCTTTGGCCGAGCAATCGCACACGTCCGGCTTTGCTGCCGATCATTGGCATTCTTCACAGCCTGCTGACACTCTCGCTCTTTTTCGATCCGCCGAATGTGGTGCTGGAAGATTGGCTTGGCTTTGACGCCCTGGCGCGTGCGGTGTTGCCAGTGGTTTCATTGCTGTATCTGATCTGCTCCTTCTATGGATTCACGTATCTGCAAGTTCGTGATGAGCGACCCAACCGTGTCTTCGTCACCTCCATGCTGGCCGTTGTCGGCATGATGAGTGCTGGGCTTCAAGCGCGGCATCTGGGCATCCTTTGGATCGCTACCGAAGCTGTCACACTCGCTGCTGGCCCGATGATTCACTTCAATGGTAACGCACGCTCGATTGAAGCGACATGGAAATATCTCGTCGTCGGTGGCACCGGCATCGCCTTGTCGCTGTTAGGCACATTTTGCCTCGGTTACGCCTCCTTGCATGGCGGTGGCGATGGCAATCTAACCTTCGTTGCTTTGATGCAGCAGGGTGCGGGTTTGTCACACTCGTGGGTTTTTATCGCCTGGGTGCTGCTACTCGTGGGTTATGGCACGAAGCTCGGTCTCGCACCCATGCATACCTGGAAGCCAGACGCGTATGGGGAAGCGCCCGCCATCGTCGGAGCGATGCTCGCTGGAGGCGTCACGACGGTGGCCTTCACCGCGATTCTGCGTGTGCGTGCCGTCGTCGGTGCAGCGGGTGCCAGTGCCATTGCGGATCAATGTTTGCTCGCCATCGGCCTGTTCTCGATGCTCGTAGCTGCCTTGTTCCTGCTGGCGACGCGTGACTACAAACGCGTTCTCGCTTACTCAAGCATCGAGCACATGGGCATCCTCACAGTCGGTGCGGCGCTGGGGCCAGCAGGCGTGGCGGCGGCGTTGTTTCATGTTTGGAGCAATAGCCTCACTAAAGGCGCGATGTTCATGAGTGCGGGCAATATCCGGCGTGCTGCGGGTTCCGCTTCCATGGATGAAGTGCGCGGCATGGTCGTTCGTGCGCCATATTCGGTCGCGATCTTTGTCGCTGGCATGTTCGCCGTCACGGCCTCACCACCTTTTGGTCCGTTCTTTAGCGAGTTGCGCATTGTACGTGCGGGCTTCGCTGGAGGTCATGGCACTGCTGTCGCGGTGTTTCTTGGTTGTCTCTTGCTGGCTTTCCTAGGCTTCACGCGAGTCGTTTTTCCCATCGTTGATGGTCGTCCGAGCAAGATTGTCAAAGAGAGCGGCAAACGTTTCGTCGAGACCGCTGGCATCATTATCCCGCCGCTGCTGTTGCTCTGCCTATCGTTATGGCTTGGCCTGTTCACGCCGACAGTGTTGCAGGACGCATGGTCTGCAGCGGTTGCTCAGCTCTTCCCTAAATCATGAGCCTCACCACGCCATTCAAACGGATTGCCAATGCAGCCACGCTGCCATGGGCGGACGTGCCGGCATGGCCTGCAGAGGAGCTTGTTCGAGCAACCGCATCCGAATTGAGTCGCGGTGCGCGTTTATCGTCCTGGTTCGGTGTGCCTGAAGGAGATGCCGTGTGCTTGGTGGCCGTGCTGGCTTTCGATTCGGAGAAAACACTCGCCGTAGCGCGTAGCGCAGCGTTCACCGGATCGTATCCGTCACTTACCGTAAAGCATCCGCAGGCGCACATGTTCGAGCGCGAGGTTTGGGAGCAGCATGGACTCGTTCCTGAAGGCCATCCGTGGCTCAAGCCCGTGCGCCGCACGAATGGTGACGCTCCTGCCAACGGCACCTTCTTCCGCGTGGAAGGCCCCGAAGTGCATGAAGTGGCCGTGGGGCCGGTGCACGCTGGTGTGATCGAACCTGGGCACTTCCGCTTTCAATGTGTGGGCGAGGAAGTGATGCATCTGGAGATCGCCCTCGGTTATCAGCATCGTGGCATTGAGGCGGCACTCACTGGCGGTCCGCACCGTGCGACGCTCATTCAGATGGAAACCATTGCTGGTGATACCACCATCGCGCACGCAACCGCGTATGCCACGATTCTCGAGTCTCTCGCAGGAACGGAAGCTCCGCCGCGTGCGCAATGGCTGCGTGCCATCGCGCTCGAACTCGAACGCCTCGCCAATCACACTGGCGATCTCGGCGCACTCGCCAATGATGTGGCTTTTATTCCGACTTCGGCCGCTTGTGGCAAGATCCGTGGTGATTTCCTCAATCTCACCGCCTTGCTTTGCGGTAATCGCTTCGGACGCGGCTTTGTGCGGCCTGGTGGTTGCCGTTTTGACCTCGAACCCGAGCGCGCTCAGCGTTTTCTGGATCGCCTCAAGACAGCGCTCGTCGATGTAGCTCAAGCCGCCAACTGGCTGTGGGACTCCGCCTCGGTTTGCGCGCGATTTGAAAACCTCGGTGTCGTTTCTATGGCTCAGGCCGATGAAGTCGGCCTTGTCGGTCCATCTGCACGTGCCAGTGGGCTCACACGGGATGTGCGTGCAGATCACCCCGCCGGATGGCACCGCCAAGCACCCACAAAAGCCGCCATTTGGCCTGGAGGCGATGTGTTTGCACGAGGCCATGTGCGAGCACTCGAAATCGAGCGCTCAGGCGAATTCCTTTGCCAACAAATCTTTGCCAAAACCGAGAGTGAACTGCGAGTGGAAATTGCAGCGCCTGCGCCAGACACACTTGCCATCGCTATGGTGGAAGGTTGGCGCGGAGAGGTCTGCCATGTGGCCATCACAGATGCCGCAGGCCGTTTCCGCCGCTACAAGATTACCGACCCGTCCTTTCACAATTGGACCGGCCTCGCCCTCTCACTGCGTGGCACCGCCATTTCCGATTTCCCCATCTGCAACAAGAGCTTCAACCTCTCTTACTGCGGATTTGACCTCTAAATCGATTCACCGCCATGTTCGTCCACAATACCCTGATTCACCGCCTCAAACGCGGTTGCGAGACGATGGCCTACCCCAAAGGTCCGCCACCGCCGCTGCCAGATCGTCACGGCGGCTCACTCAAAGCCGATGCGACCAAATGTGCTGACGGTTGCACGGCCTGCGTACCCGTTTGCCCGACGCAAGCCATCACGCGTGAACCTGGCAAGGCCATGGCTCTCGATCTCGGCCGCTGTGTGTTTTGCGCCGCTTGTGTCGATGTTTGTCCTCAAGATGCCATCATACAAACTGGTGACTACCGCATGGCCGTGCGCCATCGCGAAGATCTCGTTCTCGGTGACCCCGGCAAAGAAGAGCTTCGCCTCGCAAAGTCGCTCGATGAAAAATTGCGCAAACTCTTTGGCCGCTCGCTACGTCTGCGCCAAGTCAGCGCCGGCGGCTGCAACGCCTGCGAGGCCGACACCAACGTGCTCGGCACCATTGGCTGGGATCTCGGCCGCTTCGGCATTCAGTTCGTCGCCTCGCCACGTCATGCCGATGGTTTGTTCATCACCGGCCCAGTTTCGAAGGGTATGGAACTGGCTTTGAAGAAAACCTACGATGCGGTGCCAGATCCGAAGATTGTCATCGCCACCGGAGCCTGCGCAATCGCAGGAGGACCCTTCGTCGGCCATCCGCAAATCAACAACGGCGCCGACTCAATCGTGCCCGTCGATCTCTACATTCCCGGCTGTCCGCCGCACCCGCTGACGATTCTCGATGGATTACTGCGTTTGCTGGACCGTTTGGAGGAGAAAAATAGCTCGCAAGCCGCCTGAACGGGCACAACCCCCGTCATCCGTAACGGAATACCCCCTTTCAAAGGGATGGTGGCGTTGTTGCGGCTGGCGTTTATTGAGGACAAATCCTCGATGAGCACGCATACCCATTCCGCCTCCTGTGGCCACGATCACTCGCATGAAGACACCCACGCGCCCGGAGAGCAGTTGGAGCACCTCCGTCATGTGGTGGATCACGTAGCGCACTTTCTGCCCACGCAGGGACCTATCGGGGTCTTCGTGCATCACAACACGCTGCACTCTCTGCAGAGCAAAGTTTTTGAGCAGGCCGTCGTGGAAGGTGCCGACCTCTTCGGTGCTGAGCCATTCTTGTCCGAAGAGACCTACCAGGCCGAGCGTGGCCGCCAGCGCATCCACGATGAGGACATTGATGACACCATCAATCGCGAGCCGGATGCCGACATCCTTCCTGGCAGGCTCACACGACGCCAGCTTCGACGTGTGATGCTTATTCCAGGCGTACGCCGTGTGAATGGCATCAATATTTCCTGGCAGATGGAGGAAGGCGACTGGCTGGAGTCATTCCGCCGCGATTTGCCAATCAATGCCGCCAATATGCTGGGTGCGGATACACCTAAGGCGCTGTGGCAGGCCTGTCTCGCCCGGGTCAAGCCACAGCCTGCTCCTGATCCAGGCAAACCGAAACGTCCTCGTGATGCCGTACTCGCCAAGTTCGGCATCGACATGGATCTGCTCATTCATCCACCGCTCATTCGCCTCACGGGTGCCTATCTGGATCAAGGCATTGCCTATTGGCCGATGCCGCTGCGTGAAGAAGGTCTGCTCAAGGCCGCGCGCAAGATCATGCCCCAGCCGTTGGCGATTTTCCCGGCGCGGCTTGGAGGTGCGCATGATGCCTTCCTGCGGCAGGAGGCCAAAAACATGGACGCCGAAGCCGTGGCGCTGGAAGCGCTGGAACAACTCGCGGTGGCTCCCGATCAATGGGAGGCATACATCACAGAAGAGTTACTGGCCCTACGTGGCTGGGGCGGCATGATCCGCATGTTGGAAAATGATGTCACGCTGGCCCCGCATGACCGCATTCGTTGCTCGATCATGGAATTCCTGGCATTGCGCCTCACCTATACCGTGGCGGCGCTGCAAGATATCGCAGGCAATACCAAGTCCTGGCATTCCTTCAAAGTGCCCGCGCCACGATTTGATCCGCTGACCCACATCGCACGTGTGTTTGATGTCGCGCAGCTTCTGGGCATCACCAGCGACATGATTAGATCTTTTTCAGAAGATGAGCTAGATCGTCTGGACCACGAGATCCTTGCCTGCAACGAAACGGAGCGCCGCCGCTTGCTCCACATCGCCTATGAGCGTCGTCACGAGCGCCGCATCCTCATTCCGCTCGCCAAACATCGCGCCATGCCGCGCATCGAGCCGGACAGTGACCGTCTTGTCGCCCAAGTCGTCTTTTGCATTGATGAACGCGAAGAATCCATTCGCCGCGCTCTCGAAGAAGTTGATCCCAGTATCGAAACCGTTGGTGCCGCTGGCTTTTTCGGTGTGGCCATCAACTACGCCGGCATTGATGACGCCGATGGTGTTTCGCTTTGTCCGGTCGTCGTGAAGCCCGCGCACTCGGTGCGCGAAGTCGCTGTCGATGAGCATTCGCACATTCATGAAAAACGTCAGGGCTTGCGCCGTGCTTGGGCCAAGGTGGTACGCAACGGCTTCATTTCTTCCCGCACACTTGTGCGCGGCTGGATCAGCACTGCCTGCCTCGGCTTCCTTAGCCTATTCCCGCTCGTGCTTCGCGTGCTTACACCGCTGAGTTACGGCCGTTTCATCAAGCGTCTCAACCGCGCCTTCCTGCCGGAGCCGAAGACCGAGTTCACCTATATGCGGGATGATGAAGCCTCGCGCGATGCCACCACGGGCCTGATGCGCGGCTTCACCACGCAGGAGCAGGCGGATCGTGTTTATGCTGTGCTCGGACCTGCCGGCCTGCATAAAGCCCATGCGCGTCTTGTCGTCATTCTCGGTCATGGTTCCACGAGTTTAAACAATCCGTATGAGTCCGCGTATTGCTGCGGTGCATGTGGTGGCCGCACCGGTGCTCCAAACGCACGTCTGTTTGCCATCATTGCGAATCGTCCTGCCGTGCGTGAGGCGTTGCGGGCCAAAGGAGTCATCATTCCCGAAGACACTTGGTTCCTCGGTGGTTATCACGACACTTGCAGCGATGACATTGATTTCTTTGATGTCGATCTCATGCCTGAATCTCATCGCAGTGATCTCGTGCGTGTGCGGCAGTCGCTCGATAAAGCCCGTACCCTGAGTGCCCACGAACGCACGCGTCGCTTCGAGGCCGCTAGCTTCGATTTCACGCCTGAACTTGGCTTGCGCCATGTTCAGGAACGTGCGGAGCACATTGGCGAGCCGCGGCCAGAGTATGGTCACTGCACAAACGCCGTTGCTTATGTCGGGCGTCGTGAATTTACGCGGGGTCTGTTCATGGATCGTCGTGCGTTTCTCATTTCCTATGATGCGACCAAAGACCCTGACAATGGTGCCCTTGGACGTGTGCTGGGCGCTGTGATTCCCGTCTGTGGGGGTATCAGCCTTGAATACTACTTCTCTACGGTCGATAACGAAACCTACGGCAGTGGCACCAAGCTGCCGCACAACATTTCCGGACTCGTTGGCGTCATGAACGGCTACCAAGGCGATCTGCGCACAGGACTGCCAGTCCAAACGGTCGAGATTCACGAACCGGTACGCATTCTCTTCATCGTTGAGTCCACACCTGAGCGTCTGATGAGTGTCATCAAGGCGAACCCCGAACTCACTGAGTTCGTCTGCAACAAATGGATCCGCCTTGCCACCATGGACCCGGATGATGGCCACATGGAAGTTTATCATGACGGTGTCTTCGAGAAACTCACCGGCAGCGAGGAACCGCTGCCCGTCGCGCACAACTCTATGGCGTGGTATCGCGGCAAAATGGAACACCTCGCGCTCGCCCGTATTGATCCCAAGGCTGGTAAAGCTGCCTGATCCTCTCGACACCAGTCATTTCTGCATTCGTCATTTCCAATGTCCCTCCAAACACTTCTTCCACTCCTCATTGCCGTCCCAGGCTTGCTCTTTTTAGCGTTGAGCATCGTCTGGCTGCTCGGCGGCCACGTTTCAGAGCGTGCCATGTCACGCACTACCAAGCTGGCCTACACGCTTCTCACTATCATGACCGCCATGATCGGCTGGAAGATGTGGTCAGGGGAGGTGACTACCGTGCGCGTTTCACTTGGTAATTGGTTCACCGTCGCGCACTACGGTTTTCCACTTTCACTGCTCATCGACAAGCTCTCGTTGCCGCTCGTCGGCATCACTGTCGTGCTCGCTGGTATCGTTGGATCATTCTCGGTGCGCTACTTGCATCGTGACCCGGGCTTCTTCCGGTTTTTCCTCTTGTTACATCTTTTTACCTTCGGTGCCCTGCTTGTCTTTACGGCGGATTCGCTCGACTTGCTCATCGGCGGCTGGGAACTCGTTGGTATCACCTCGGTACTGCTCATTGGCTTCTTCCAATACCGTCCCGACCCTGTGCGTAATGCGCTACGAGTGTTCGGTACTTATCGAATTGCCGATTTGTTCATGCTGCTCGCGGTCTTCCTCGCGCACCATTGGTTTGGCACTGCCTCTTGGGAGGGAATGTTCAATGGCGACTGGCCCGGTCATGTGAACAAACTTGATGGTTCGGCCGCTACAGTCATTGCCGTGCTGCTCGTCTTTGCTGCCAGTGGCAAATCCTCGCAGGGTCCGTTCTGCGGCTGGCTGCCACGCGCAATGGAAGGCCCAACACCTTCCAGCGCCGTGTTTTACGGTGCTATTTCCGTTCACGCTGGTGCTTACCTATTGCTGCGCGTTCAGCCATTGATCCATTCTTCGGTCATCGCTACCAGCCTCGTTGTCTTCATCGGCCTTACGACCGCCTTCCTCGGCACGCTCGTTCACCGTACCTGTGCCGACGCCAAAACATCGCTCGCTTACGCCTCACAAACTCAGCTTGGTCTGATCTTTGCCGAAATCGGCCTTGGCTGGACCACCTTTGCCATCATTCACATGGTCAGCCACGCGATGCTGCGAACGCTTCAGTTTCTTCGTACACCTTCCATGCTGCGCGACTACCACCGCGTGCATTCTGCGGCGGGTGGGCAGATCAATCCCACCGGAGAGCATTACGAATCACTGCTACCCAAGTCGGTGCAAATCTGGCTTTATCGTGTCGCCATTGGTCGCGGCTTTTACGATGCCATTGTCGATCGCTTCATCATTGCCCCCGTGAAGGGAATCGCCCGTTTTCTATCCATCTTTGAACCCAATTCCACTGCCACGAAGCCTGCTGCTGAATCGGTGAAAACCCCAGCCTCCTGAGCCGTCCCATGCACAACCTTTCGTTTCCCTTTCTTTCTATCGGCATCGCCTCGCTTGTCGTGGGCGCTTTCATCTCGCTGCGTGGTAAAAACCCGCGCCAGACAGCCATTCTTAGCACGGTCATCTCACTCCTATGCTTTCTGCTGGCCACACGTGAGGTTGGCGCTGCAGGGCATAGCCGTTTGTTTGACCCATTGCTCTCTTGGTTCGATGCCGACGGCCTTGATGCCGTACCGATGGCATTCTTTGCCGCGTTGACTGCCATCTTCGTCACCCTTGCGCCGAAGCGCGATGCTGATGGTAGCGCCCTCGCAGGCATGCTCATCATTTCCGCCGCCACTCAGATCGCCTATGCCGGCTCCAATCTGGCGGTGCTCGCCACCGGTTGGTGGCTTACCAGTTTGCCCTTCATGCTCGGCATGTTTGGCAAGTATCCGGGTCAAAAATATGCCAACGGATTCCTTATCGGCAGTTGTGTTGCTTTAACTGCCGCTATCACAGTACTGCACACCACGCAGATCGACGATCTCTCCCACACCTCGATGCTGGCGTTTGGTCTGATCATCCTCGCGGTCATCATGCGCAAAGGCGTATTCCCATTGCATGGCTGGATGGTTAGCGCTTTTGAAAATGGACCGCTGCTGCCCACTGCACTACTCTTCAACGGTCACCTCGGCGCTCTTCTGATAGCTCGCTCTGAAACCACCGCTTTGCCGCAGACCGCGAAGCATGCGCTTGATATCCTTGGCCTCGTCGCTCTCGCCACGACGCTTATCACCAGCGTGCGTGCGTTGGTTGAAAAAAAGCCACGCCGTCTGCTCGCCTATCTGTGCCTCAGCCAAGCAAGTTTCATCCTCGTTGGGCTTGCCACCGCGAATGCGGAGGGCATCACCGGTGCGCTCGTTCACTGGCTCGTCGTTTCTACCGCCTCAGCAGGTCTGATCTGCATCGTCCGCGTGCTCGAAGTGCGCCTCAGCGTCATTGATGATCCCTCTGGCCATCTCGGCCTCGCCACCAAAGCACCGCGCCTCGCCACCTTCTTCCTCGTCTGCGGTCTTGCGCTCATCGGCCTGCCCGGCACACTCGGCTATTGCGCCGAAGACCTGCTCTTCCATGGGGCTCTTGAAAATCATCCATGGGTCGGTCTCTGTCTCCCCGTCGCCACCGCCTTCAATGCCATCAACCTCATGCGCCTCTTCAGCATTCTCTTCCTCGGAGTGCTGCCAAAACATGTCATCGACATTCCCGACGCCCTCCCCCGCGAACGCTGGCCCTTAGCCGCCTGCGTCGTCTTCCTCATCTTCGGCGGCCTCATGCCCAGCAAGATCATCCACTGGCGCGAGGATGCGGCTCATGAGCTCGAAACTGGTCTCGGTTTGGGCGAAAAAGAGCACAGCAAGTACTAAGACTGCCGACTTCGGGCGCTACGCATGACATCCTTCGATTCCGCCGCGATCACCGCCACTGCCGGATGCCGCATGGCACGCTCAAGGGTGATGAGAAAACAGGAAAAGCCGCAATGCACGGGCCTGCCGATGGCTTTTAAGCCATAGCGCTCTACCGCCTCGGTCAGAACGGCGGATGCGATGGGCACGATGCCGAGACCATCTGCCGCCGCTGTTTTCATCAGCGCCGCATCGTCAAACTCCGCCACGATGCGCGGGCGGATGCTATGTGCGTCGAACCAGCGCTCAAGCTCGCGCCGCCAGGCTGTACGGCTGGCCGGCAGCAGTGTCGGGGCATCTTTCAAGGATGCGGGGAAGCTCTTGCTCAGCCTCTTGGCCAGCGCAGGCACCGCGCAGAAAACGACAGGCGATTCACCGAGCAAATGACTGAACGCCTTCACTGGCAGCGATGAGGGAGCTGCTTCATCTGACAATACGACATCGAGCCTCCCCGATGCGAGCTGGCCTAATAGTTCCTGCGCATTGCCCTCCGCACAGGAAAGCTGCAAATTCGGATACGCCTTCATCGCAGGCCGAATCAATCGCCACGCGACCAATTTCGGTAGCGAATCGGTGATGCCAATGTTCAGCCGCAGGCTGCGTGTTCCGCCTTGTCCATGCAGCGAGCGCATCATCTCCGTGCCCAAGGAGAATATCTGTCCCGCGCATTCCATCACCAGTTGTCCAGAGGTCGTCAGTTTCATCCTGCGGCCCGAGCGCTCGAACAATGGCTCCTCCAGCGACCTCTCTAATGACTTGATCTGTGCACTGATTGTCGGTTGAGAAAGGTGCAGCCGCGCCGCTGCGCTTCGGAGGCTGCCACTGCGTGCCACCTCCCAAAAGAGGCGAAGATGGTGATAGTTGAGGTGTGCAAGTGTCATGGCCCATAGTTAGAGTATCACGAACTATTGGCTTCGAAACATTGAAATAGACGAACAAATAACATGGCTGACAATTGTTGGTTAAAAACTGACCCTGCGCCAAAATCACCACCATGAAGATCACCACCTCTCTATTCTGTTCACTGGCCGTCTGTGCTCTCGCTCAGCATCCTGAACTCAAAACGGGTCCCAATGCCGATCTCGGTGGCACTTTGCTCATGCCACCAAATGACGAGTGGAACCGCGATGTCTCCAAAGACGCGGTCGATCCGCTCAGCGAGGCGATCATCGGCAGTATTGGCATCGATAAAGGCTTGCATGAAGACTTCGGTCTCGTCTGGCAGGGAGCACCGGGCGGCATTCCTTATTATGTTGTGAGTGGTGAACAGCCAAAGGTTCCGATCACTTTTGAGTATGCAGACGAGAGCGATCCCGGCCCCTACCCGATTCCTTCAGACGCCTGGATCGAAGGCGGCCCGCAGAGCGATGGCGACCGCCATGTGCTCGTGCTCGATAAGGACAACTGGAAGCTCTACGAGGTCTATCGCGCCTTCCCACTGGATGGCGGCAAGACTTGGAAAGGTAGCAGTGGAGCCATCTTTAATCTTAAAGCCCCAAAGCCCCGCCCCGCAGGCTGGACCAGTGCCGATGCCGCTGGCTTGCCGATCCTGCCGGGACTTGCACGCTACGATGAAATCTGCGGCACGAAGAAGCTCACGCATGCTCTGCGTTTCACCGTGAAGAAGAGCCGCAAAGCCTATGTGCCGCCCGCCTCCCACTTTGCCAGCCCGCACAAAGACGAAAACCTGCCACCGATGGGCATGCGCGTGCGTTTGAAAGCGGACTTCGACACCAGCAAGTTCACCGGTCCTGCCAAAGTCATCATCGAAGGTCTCAAAACCTACGGCATGATCCTCGCTGATAACGGTGGCGACTGGTACATCAGCGGCGCACCTGATGATCGCTGGGTGCATGAAGAACTCACCGCTATTCGCAAAGTGAAGGGCAAGGACTTCGAAGTCGTGAAGATGGGACCCCTGACGACGCGATGAGAACTCCTCTTTTTATCCTCCTTGCTGCCGCACTCCACGCTGCAGATTCGTCCACGCCTGGCGAAGTCAGCACACCATTTCCCACGATAACGAATCTCGCCGTCGAATGGCAGATCGAGGGCGATGACGACCTTGATGCGACTTGCGAGATGAAGTTTCGCCAAGTCGGTGCGGCTGAATGGCGCAGTGGGATGCCGCTGCGGCGAGTGCCAGCGGGTTCGAGTCAGAAGACCTCGCAGCCCTTTACTTGGACGAATCGGCTTAGCGGCAGTGTGTTTGATTTGTTGCCTGGAACGGCTTACGAGATCGAATTGAAGCTTCACGACCCCGATGGCGGTGATACGACAAAAATCGTGAAAGCAGCCACACGGCCTGAAGCGGTCGCGAAGGCCGATGCGCTGATCAAAAACGGCACCAAGGCCGATTTGAACGCCGTGAAGCCCGGCGAAGTGCTTTTGCTGGCCGATGGCGATTACGGCCAGGCGACCTTCAATCGCGATGGCGAGCCGGGGAATCCCATCGTGTATCGCAGCACAAGTGGGAAGGCTGTTTTCAGCGAGATCAGCCTCACTGGCCGCAAGTGGGTGTATTTAGAAGGCGTCACGGTGAATGGTCCGGTGCGTTTGAACGACACGGAGCATTGCGCAGTTCGGCGTTGCATCATCAACGCGCAGTTCGGCATCAAGGCCTACAAGCCGGGCATGATGAACGCCTGCATCGAGGACAACACAATCACTGGCATACGCAAGTGGGACCCTGCCATCATGGGCGCAGGCGGTGATAACGAGGGCGAAGGCATTCAGTTCACCGGCAGTGGCAATGTGATTCGCCACAACCTCGTCTCCGGCTTCCGCGACTGCATCAGTCACATGGAGGACGACGGCGCCGAGCAGCAGATGTGCAACGACATCCTCAACAACGACATCAGCGCCGGTCTGGACGACGGCATCGAGGCCGACTTTGCCCTCAGTAACTGCCGCATCATGCGCAATCGCCTCACCAACTGCTTTGTCGGCATTAGCTCACAGCCCGGTCTCGGAGGACCGAATTATTTCATCCGCAATGTCATGTTAAATCTCACCTATAGTGCCTTCAAACTGCACCGCTACAGCATCGGCGACGTCATCCTGCACAACACCGTCGTCAAAGCCGGTGACGGCTTCGGCAATTACACCAGCGAGCCGTTTGATCACGCCTTGATCCAAAACAATCTCTTCATCGGTGGCAAAACACCCGAGGGCCTGAAATACGGTGGCTACAGCCCAGGACGCGGTCGCGGAGTCGATGTGCAGAATTTTGGTGATCACTGCATCATCGACTTCAATGCCTACGCCAGCCATGGCATGCCTTTCGAAGGCAAAATCCGTTCTTGGACCTTCAACAAACTTCCCGGCACCGAGTTTGAGGCCCACGGCATGCAGGTGGCACTTGATGTGCTCACGCAGCCCATTTTCCCCGAAGATCCGGCCAAAGTCTATGATCCGCCAGACCTGCGCCTCAAACCCGAATCTGCAATCCAGGACATCTCGGCACCCATTCCAAACGTAAATGGCACATTCAACGGCAAGGCGGCTGATTTCGGGGCCTATGAAGCCGGAACCGACATGCCTGTTTATGGTCCTAGGACATGACTTCACCACTGAATCGCGCTACTGAATTCACGATGCCTGCAACATCCCCTCCGGTTTCCCCAGACTCACTCACCTCCCGACTTCTCGCCCAACTCGCTGCCATCACTGGCAGTGAGTTTGATCATGAACGTGCTCGTGTTGCGGTGCAAAATGCGGCTCAGGCGGCCGCTGATCCGCTTAGCCAACTAGTCAGTGCAGCGGCGGAGGTTTATATGCGTGTCTCGCCAGTGCGCCTGCCGCTTTCAGAGGCGATCTGGCAGGCGCATCATGATACGCCGGTCGTTGTGTGGAATAAGAATGAAGCGCGCTGGGTGGTGATCACATTTGCCGGCTGGTTCGGGTTGCGCTTGGCGGATGGGGATCACCCAACACACCGCATTACCGTGTCTCGCACGCAACTCGTTCGCATGCTCGGATTGAGCAGCGTGAATGAAGTCGTCGAAGCAGGAATCGTGCATCCAGAACGACCCGCACATGGAATGAGCTCGCACGCTGATGGACTTGAGCACATGAGCCCGGCGAAACGCTTTCTTGGCCTGCTGAAGGCTGAGAAGGAGGACATCCGCACGCTGCTGATCTTCTCCATCTTCGCCGGCATCCTCTATCTCGCCGCGCCGCTCGCGGTGGACGCGGTGGTGAGCAATCTGGCCTTCGGTGGGCAGTCGCAGCCGTATGTGCAGGCCTTGATCGTTCTCTCGCTTGCGCTTTTTGCGTGTTTGGCTCTGCAGGCCGTTGTGACTGGATTTCAGTATTACATCTCCGACATCATCCAGCGCCGCATCTTCGTCCGCACGGCCTCGGACCTCGCGTATCGGCTGCCGCGCGTCAAAGCGGAGTCCTTGGATGGCGTGCATGCGCCGGAGTTGGTGAATCGCTTCCTCGATGTGGTCACCGCACAGAAGAGTACCTCGCTACTGCTGCTTGATGGCGTGAATCTCGTCTTCAGCACCCTCATCGGCATGCTGCTGCTCGCGCTGTATCATCCGGTGCTGCTGCTGTTTGTGGCGGTGCTGCTTGGCCTCATCGTGCTCATCATCTGGTTGCTCGGGCGAGGTGCGGTGGATACCAGCATTGAGGAATCGATGATGAAATACGATCTCGTGAACTGGTATGAAGAGATCGCGCACTTTCCCTTCCTCTTCAAAGGCCCCGGCGGCTACGGCTTGGCCTATGAGCGTGCGAACCAGCTCGCCACGGATTACGTCAATGCACGTGGCAGACACTTCCGTGTGCTCATGCGCCAGATTGCAGGACTGCTGACGCTGCAAGTCTTTGCCGCAGCCGCTTTGCTCGCGGTGGGCGGTTATCTTGTGATCAGCCAGCAGATCACGCTGGGCCAGCTCGTCGCCAGCGAACTCATCATGGGCTCCATCGTCGCCGCTTTGGCCAAGATGGGCAAAAAACTCGAGGCCTGGTATGATGCCATGGCCGCCATGGACAAGCTCGGCCACATCTTCGATCTCGAAATCGAACGCGAAGACGGCGAGCAGCCCGCCAAGCGTGAAGGCGGCGTCCTCATCAACGCCAGCGCTCTCACCTTTGGCTACGACAGCGTCGAACTCTTCAACGATCGCCATTTCACCATTCAGCCTGGCTCACGTGCCGCCATCGTCGGTCCGCATGGCTCTGGGGCCAGTTCGTTGCTCGACATCCTCTTTGGTCTGCGCCAGCCCACCGGCGGCTTTGTATCCATCGACGGCCTCGACCTGCGCAGTTGGTATCTTGAAGCATTGCGAGAGAGCGTGATGCTTCTTCGTCGCGACGAGATCGTGGATGCCACCATCGTCGAAAACCTTCGTCTTGGCCGCAACGACATCGGCATGGATGAAATCCGCATCGCACTCGCCCGTGTCGGCTTGCTCGATGATCTGCTGCATCGTCCTGAAGGCCTGAATCTCCGTCTCAAGATCGGCGGCGCTCCGCTCAGTGGCAATCAGCGCACGCGATTGCTACTCGCTCGTGCTTTGGTCCAGCGTCCGCGACTTCTGCTCATCGACGAACTTCTCGACGGTCTCGATGCCGAGTCCTTCTCCAAACTCTCCGCCGCCATCCTCGACAAGTCACTGCCATGGACCGTCGTGCTGACCACGCGTGATCACGACGTGACGAAAAAGTGTGGCCAGCTCATCGAACTCGCGCCCTGCCATTTGAGCGATGGCACATCCCCAACTTCGAAATGACCGCGCTTTCCACCGCACCCCCACTTCCCGCTTTGTCGCTCGCTGGATCGGCTAAATTCACGCGCATCTTCAGCCGTTTGCTGCTCGTCGGCTTCGTGTTGCTCGTGCTCGCCCTTTGCTTTCTGCCGTGGCGGCAATTCGTCGCCGGATCAGGCCGCGTGATTGCCTTCAATCCGCTCGACCGCCGCATCAACATCGAAGCGCAGGTCTCCGGCCGTGTGAAGCACCTGCACGTCACCGAAGGCCAGCGCGTGAAGAAAGGGGAGCTCATCATCGAGATTCAAGACAACGACCCGAATCTCCTCAACAATCTCAAAGCGCAGCGCGAGGCCATCGAAAGCCGCCGAGACTTCGCGCAGGGCCGTGTCGAGTCACTCATTGCGCAGATCACGCAGCAGGAACTCGCCAAAGCGCAGGCCATTGACGGCGCTGAGCAGCGTGTCGCCGGTGCCAAGATCGCCGCCGATACCGCGCTGTTGAATTACACCCGCACCGTGGAACTCCACGCCAAGCAGCTCGAATCTCAGCGCAATCTCGAGCTCGCCACGCTCTCACGCGACTCCACTGGCGCCGAGTTAAAATCCGCTGCCGCTGCTTTGAAGCGCACGAGCAATGACATGGATGCCAGTATCGCGTCCACGCATGCATCCAAAGGCACTGCGTTGAGCGAAGTGGCCACTGCTGAGCGCGATCTCTCCGTCATCGACGTGCAGATCAGTCAAACTGAGCGCCAGATCATCGAGTCACCGCGTGATGGCATCGTCCTCAATGTCGCCGCCACCGATGGCACTTACCTGCGGCCCGGATCACTCATCTGCGTCATCATTCCCGAAACCAACAGCCGCTTTGTCGAGATCCATGTCGATGGAAACGACATGCCGCTCATTCATTCACGCAAAGACGGCCAGCCTGGCAGTCCCGTGCGCCTCGCCTTTGAAGGCTGGCCCGCCGTGCAGATGATCGGCTGGCCGCAGCTCGCCATCGGCACCTTCGGCGGCGAAGTTGTCTTCGTGGATGCCACCGACGACGGCACCGGCCAATTCCGTGTCGTTGTTGGCCCAGCCGATGACATCGTCGATCGCGGCGATGGCAAAGGCCCCGTCACCGTCGGCTGGCCCGACAAAGACCGCTGGCTCCGCCAAGGTGCCCGCACCAACGCCTGGGTCATGCTCAACCAAGTCCCGCTGTGGTATGAAATCTGGCGTCAAATCAACGGCTTCCCACCCGTCGTGACAGACAAGGATGGCAAACTCGATCCCACGAAGAAATGAAGACAGTTCTCCATTCTCCGTTCTCCGTTCTCCGTTGTGGATTCGCTGCCTGCATGATGCTGGTTTCGTCATTCGCCGCGGAGAAGCCGCTGCTTCTTCCTGAAGTCCTCGCGAGTGTTCAAACGCAATACCCGCCTTACCTCGCCGCATTGATCGAGCAAGACATCGCCAACGGCCGCGTGCGGCAGGCGATGGGTTCGTTTGACCTCAATCTGAATGCAGGCGGCACGATGAACCTTGCGGGTTACTACGATGGCCAGACGGGTTACGCCATGCTGGAGCAACCGCTGCCCTTTTGGGGCGGCAGTGTCTATGGCGGCTACCGCTTGAGCAGCGGCTTCCTGCCGAACTACAACAAGGACCGCACCAGCGTCGATGGCGAAGGCGTGCTCGGCTTTCGCATCCCGCTCATGCGTGATGGCACCATCGACCGCCGCCGCGCCTCGCTGTGGCAGGCGCAGATCGACCAGGAACTCGCCGATCCCATCATCTTGCGGCAGTATCTCGACTTCATTCGCTCAGCGACGATCAGTTACTATACCTGGCTCGCTGCGGGACAGCGTCTCGCTTTGACCGAAGAACTGCTCCGCATCGCCAAAGATCGTGACAGCGCCATCGCCGAGCAGGTGAAGCGCGGCGCGTCTGCGCCCATCGTGCAGGTGGATAACCAACGCCTCGTCGTCAGCCGTGAAATCGCCACCGTGCTGGCCGTGCGACGGTTTCAGGCTGCCTCCATTGAGATGTCGCTGTTTTTCCGCACGCAGGACAAAGCCGAGCCCATCATCGCGAAACGCGAACGCCTGCCCAAAGCCTTCCCGCCTCATCCACGGCTCGACGATAGCCAACTCACCGCCGACATCGGCAAAGCAGCTGTTTTTCGTCCCGAAATCCGCCGCATCGAACTCCTCGTCGAAAAAACCGAGATCGACCGCAGGCTCGCGAAGAACAACCTTCTGCCGAACATCGACATCGGAGTCGAAGCCGGCCAATCCGTCGGCAACCGCCCCAAAGACCTCGAGCAAAACGAAGTCGAAGCCAAGATCGAGTTCAAACTCCCCCTGCAACGCCGTGAGGCCAAAGGCCGCGTCGATGTCGCCGACGCGCTCATCGAGCGCCTGAACAACGACAAGCGTTTCGCCCGCGACCGCATCGCCGCCGATGTGCGTGATGCCTACAGTGCCGTCGAAGCCGCTTACAACGCGCTCAAAATGACGCGCAGAAATGTCGAACTCGCCCGACAGCTCGAAGCCGCCGAAAACGAGCGCCTCAAACAAGGCGCAACAGATTTACTAGCCCTCCAAATTCGCGAACAAGCCACCTTTGATGGCCAAGTCCTCGAAGTCGAAGCCCAAGCCGACTACTTCCGCGCCCAAGCCAACTACCGAGCTGCGATCGCAGCGGATGCACCGGCGAAGCTGACGCGGTGATCAACGTCACTTCCTCTTCGCCATCAGCTCCCGCAAAATCGCATTCGGAAACCGCCGGCTTGGCGTGATGGCGTAAAAGCTTTCTTTGATCTGCGGGAATTTGTGCCGTTCGACGAGTACGCCGTTTTCCAGCTCGTCTTTGACGACGACGGGAGGCACGAGGGTGACGCCGTTCGTTTCGCGGGCCATGAGTCGCAGCATGGCCATGTCATCGACTTCGGCGGCGATGACGGGACGGATGCCGGTTTGATCCATGAGCACATCAAAGGCCGCGCGGATGCTGCTTTCGAGGCTCGGTAGCACGATGGGCGTCGTGCGCAGGTCCTCGGGGAAGCGGAAGGGCTTCATGCCGCGTGTTTTGTGCCCGACGAGACTTACTGGCTGTTCATCGAGTAGATGGCTGTGCCAGCCCGTTTCGGCATCGCGGCGCACGGGTGTGTTCGAGAGCACCACATCGAGTGTATGGGTCTGAAGTTGTGCCAAAAGCTCTCGCAGCGTGCCGGAGTGAATGATGAGCTCCACGTCATCGCGAGTGATCAACGGGCGCAAGAAACCGAGCTGGAAGTTGCGTGAGAGATTGGATGCCGCGCCGACGCGCAGGAAGCCACGACTGCGCTTGGCGCGGTTTTGCATCAAGTCAGCGAGTTCCTCGCCGCTACGAAAGATGGAGTCTGCATACTCCAGCGCGATGCGGCCTGCTTCCGTGAGCGCCAGAGCCTTATGCTTCCGCTCAAACAACGGCTGCCCCAGGCTTTCCTCCAAACTGCGAAGCTGCACGCTGAGCGCCGATTGCGAGAGCTTGAGGTGCTGCGCCGCCTTCGTCAGGCTGCCCTCGGTGGCGATAGCGCGGAAGTAGCGGAGGTGGTGGTAGTTCAGGAAGGCCATGGATTCTCACTTATAGCAAAGCGAACGATAAATGCCAAAGCATGAATTGGAGAGAAGAAATATTTTCCACGATGCATGGTGCGGCTCAAGAAAGCCATAACACACAAACACACATCATGAACTCCATGCACACACTTGCCACTCTTCACATCATCTCCGCCCCCGCGCTCGCAGCTCCACTGGCTGTCCTGCTTCTGGCTTCGATTAACGCCCTCCTCGACAACGGCGGACAGGTGGCGCAAAACGCCATAACCATAGCCAAGTCGGCTCTTTGCGCCGCCTTACTAGCCTTGGCGGCCGTGCTGGTCGTGGGTCCCTTCAAACTCGAAACAGTGGAAGTCGCCGGGTTTGTGCTGAGTCTGACTTTTGGCCTGCTACCAGCAATGCTGATTTTGACGGTGAGTTTTACCAGTCTGCTGATAGCTAAAGGCATAACAAGCTATTACGCATTTGAACCGGTAAAAGATAACGTCGTGTGCTGGAACATTGCCGGCCTCTTTTTGGTCACGGCGATGATCATGTCCGGAAATGCGGTGGCTCTCGTGACAGCCTGCGTCATCTCATTGGCTGGACTGCTGAAGTTAAACGCCGCATCACCTGGATTCCTCGGAAGTCTGGCAATGAGTCTGATGAAAACGCCCGCTTAACGGCTCCCGCTTAAACCGCCCGTTTAGCAGGCGATTCCAAACCCCCGAACCCATTCCTGAAACCCACATACCTTCATGGACTTTCTCACTGCCATACAATCCAATCTCCTCAGCCCCGCCATTCTGTTCTTCGTGCTCGGCATCTTTGCCGCTGTCTCTAAGAGTGATCTCAAGATACCCGAGTCGCTCTACACCACGCTGACGATCTACCTGCTCATCGCCATCGGCTTTAAAGGTGGTGTCGCGATCAACGCGGCCGGTATCGGCGTCGTGTGGCTGCCCGCGCTCGCGGCGATGGTTCTCGGAGCAATGATACCGCTCTGGACTTACCCGGTGCTACGCAAGGTCGGCAAATTCAGCGTTGCTGATGCCGGGGCCGTCGCGGCACACTATGGCAGTGTCAGCGCGGTGACCTTCATCGCAGCGACGAACTTCTTGAAGAGCATCAATCAGCCTTATGAGAGCTATGCCTCAGCCTTCCTCGCGGTGATGGAGTCTCCGGCGATCATCGTCGGCGTCATGCTGGGCAAAGGTGCCTTCGGCGGTAAGTTCTCCTTCGGCGACGCAGGCATCCGTCATGCTCTGCGGGACGCCGTGCTCGGCAAAGGTGTGCTGCTGCTCATCGGCTCGATGCTCATCGGCTCCGTCAGCGGCAAGAATGGCATGACCATGGTCGAGGGATTCTTTGTGACACCGTTCCAGGGTGTGCTCGCACTGTTCCTGCTCGAAATGGGCATGGTCGCAGGTCGCAGGCTCGGTGATCTCAAGAAAGTAGGCGTCTTCCTGCTCATCTTCGGCATCACGGCACCGCTCATCCATGGCACGCTCGGTGTGCTGCTCGGCACCTGGGTTGGTCTGAGCATCGGCGGCACCACGTTGCTCGGAGTGCTGGCTGCGAGCGCGAGTTACATCGCCGCACCTGCCGCAGTGCGACTCTCGCTGCCTGAGGCCAATCCGACTTACTCACTCACCGCAGCACTCGCCATCACCTTCCCCTTCAACATCACGGTCGGCGTGCCGCTCTTCTTTGAAATCGCCAAATACCTCCACTCCTAAACACCCGCCATGAACCTACATACCATGAAACTCGTCACCATCATCTGTGAAGCTCTCATTGAGGAGCGCGTGGTGGAAATCCTCCGACACTGCGGCACTCACGGCCACACCGCCTTCTCTGTGCGCGGCAGCGGCAGTCAGGGCGACCGCAGCGCTGACATCGTCGAAACCGGCAACGTCCAAGTCGAAGTCATCGTCAAGCCTGCCGTCGCCGAAGCCGTGCTCGAGCGCCTGCATCGCGAACTCTTCAAAGATTACGCCATGGTCGCCTACGAAACCGAAGTGCGCGTCATGCGGCCAGAGAAATTCTAACCCAATTCAATACATCCAAATCCATGAAATCACCCGTTGTTATATTAGCTGCCATATTCTGCCTGACAGCCATCATCATTGCCCGCAAACCCAGTGAAGAGCCTATTCTCGACAGTCACGTCACGACTGCCGAAGAGCAGGCCAAGCTCACACCAGATGAAGTCTTGAAGCAGTTCAAAGAAGGCAATCAAAGGTTTCACAGCGGTAACGAAACGCGGCGCAATCACAGCGAGCAGGTGCGCAAATCAGCGCCGGGCCAGTATCCGAAAGCCATGGTCCTGAGCTGCCTCGACAGTCGTGTGCCCGTGGAAGACGTCTTCGATCAAGGCATCGGCGATGTTTTCGTGGGCCGTGTGGCAGGTAACTTCGTCAACGAAGACCTGCTCGGCAGCATGGAGTTCGCCTGCAAGGTAGCCGGGGCCAAAATGATCCTCGTCATGGGCCATCAGCACTGCGGTGCGATCAAAGGAGCCATTGACGATGTTAAGCTCGGTAACATAACCGCCATGCTTGCCAACCTCAAACCTGCGGTCGCAGCGAGTCAGGATTTCCAGGGCGAGAAAATCTCCTCGAATCCGGCATTCATGAAGCGCGTGAACGAGAACAACATCCGTCTCACTCTCGCCAAGATTCGTGAGAAGAGTCCCATCCTCAAAGAGATGGAAGAGAAAGGCGAAATCAAGATCGTGGGTGCCTTCTACCGCCTCACCGATGGCACTCTGGAGTTCGTTGAGTAAGTTTGGCTAGCTCACTCCGACCAGCGCCAGGCCGTTAGGGCATTGAGTTCACGAATGAAGATCTCGTTGCCCGAAACTGCCAAATGCGCCCACGTTTCTTCGTCAGAAATTTTACGCTGGTCGATCTCCTCATACATCGCTGGGTTGGCTTTGATCAGATGCAGGCTGCCGCGTTGATCGAGAGCCAGGATGCGGTCACCATTGGCAACGAGACTCCAATACTTGCCGTAACTCTTGTCAGTGGCCCAAAGCTCCTTGCCGGTCTTCAAGTCCACGGCCATCACGCGCTGACTCTTCAGATGCTCATAGGCCACTCCATCGACCACCACAGGCGAGCACATGTATCCCTGCGCTTTGAGGGACCAGAGCGTATTCGCTTTGAAGCTCCCCTCGCTGCTGGTGATGTCGTGAAGCAGTGTCTGCCCGCCATAGGTGCTGGTGAAGATCGAATTGCCGCTGATGACCGGTGTGAGGATGTTCATGCCACGAAAAGCCTCCACCGTTTGTTCCCAGAGTACTTTGCCATCTGCCAGCGACAGGCCTGCGAGCTTTTCGCGTGTCTGCACCACCATCTGCCTCACACCACGAATTTCGGCGATGATTGGGGAGGAAAAGGCGCTGCCACCCATCCCGCCGCCATCATCCAGCGCACGCCAGAGAACCTTGCCGGTTGCCTTAGCGAGCTTTAGCACCGCACCACCGGCCTGCACATAAACCGAACCGCCATCGACGAGTGGTGACGAGACAAAACCAAAGGCTGGCACCGCTGATTTGAACTGTTCCACAAAATCCACACGCCAGCGCACCGCACCTGTGGCGGCATCGAGACAAACGAGCACATCCCGGATGCCAGCGACATAGAGGCTGTCGCCATCGCATGCTGGAGTGGCGCGAATCCAGTCACCATTGGCTTTGGCGAAAAACGGCATCGACATTGAGCCCGCCCAAGATTGCTTCCAGAGTTCCTTGCCGGTCTTGCGGTCCAGAGCACGCACCGTCTCCGTTTCTTTATCAACCGTCTCAGTGGTGAAGACGCGTTCACCTACGACAATAGGCCCTGAGTAGCTCGGGCTCAGTTCGACCCGCCACGATTGCTTGAGAGTCGTTTCCGCGAGTGATGAAGGCCACTTTGACTTGGGCACCTGCCCATCTCGGCTGGGACCACGCCATTGATTCCAATCCGCTGCCCACGCAGTAGAAGAACAAATGAACAAGAGAGCACAGAAGCCTGCCACGTTGGAAGATGAAAAAGACATGAGCCTGACTACGAACTTCGCACCAATACAGACTCAGCCAGTTTCCTGGAATTCGCTCTCAACCAACGCGCTCCAATAAAATTCGCCTGAATAATTGAATCTTTTAGCCGTGGACCGCCTCTAAAGAGTTAACAACCACCGCAGGCCATGAACGCCAACCTCCGCCTTCCTTCACAAGGCTGGAGCCGTGCCGAAGAAAGCAGCAAACACGGCTCAGGGGGAGGAAATGCGCCTCGCATCGGTTTAGTGCTCTCCAGCGGTGGTGCCCGCGGATTGGCACATGCCGGAGTGATTCAAGTCCTTGAAGAGCAGGGGATTCCCATCGCCGCCATCGCTGGCTGCAGCATGGGGGCCTATGTGGGAGCGCTGTGGGCAGCCGGACTCAATGGGGCACAGCTAGAGGCCAGAGCACGAGAAATCAAAGACCGCAAAGCGCTCAAGGCACTCCTCGATTATGTCATTCCGCCCTCCGAGGGCCTCATTCGCGGTGAAAAAATCCGCCAGCACTTCGAGCGCGATCTAGGCTCGAAAACCTTCGCCGACCTCGAAAAGCCACTGCTAGTCATCGCAACAGATCTCGACAGCTTGGTCCCGCACATTTTCGACTCTGGATCGGTCTCACACGCCGTTCATGCCAGTGCCGCCATCCCGGCCATCTGTGCCCCGGTTCATCTCAATGGACGTCGTTTCACCGATGGTGGCACCTCCGAGCCGCTCCCAATTTCGCTGCTCAAAAAACGCTTCCATCTCGACTCCATCATTGCGGTGAATGTCATGCCTACATCGGAGGATTTTGAGGTCGAGAAAACGGCTGCAGGCAGGGTTTCGCAGCGCTTCTTTGCCCGCCTTTTCCGCAAAGTGAACCTCCTCGCCTATGGCAATGTGTTGGACACCTTCCGGCGTGCTTTGATGGCCGCTCAGCTTCGCCTCATTGCCAAGGAGGAGGCGGCTGCGGACGTCGTCATCCATCCGCGCTTCGTTGCCTCGACCTGGCACGACTTTGAAAATTTCGGGCACTACCTCCAGGCCGGACGCGATGCCGCGACCGCAGCGCTGCCAGACATCCGTGCCCTGCTTCATCCCGCAACCATCAACCAGGAGTCAATCAGCCATGAAACTTCTTCATCACATACCCGAATGGAATGCCTCGCCGCCTGAGGTCTGGAAACATTGGCAGCTCGCGCAACTGCGCGACTACCTGAACCGTCGCGTCGTGCCCTTCAGCACGCACTACAGCCGCGTCTTCAGAGAACACGGCATCCACCCACTCGACATCAAGTCATTCGATGATTGGAGCCACGTTCCCTTCACCTCGAAGAAGGATCTCGGCAATCCGCGTGACTTCGTGCTCATGCCCAATGAAGCCGTGCTGCGTCGCGAACCCGGCATGATTTTTGATGCGCTGCTGCATGGTCGGAATGCCGCCAAGGAGCACGCAGAAGCCGAATTCAGGCCCATTCTGCTCACCAGCACCACTGGCCGCAGTGCTGAGCCTGTGCCGTTTCTCTACACGAAGCACGATCTGCACAATCTCGACATCAGTGGCACGCGCTTGATGCTCGCAGGCCGCTCGCAGCGTGAGTTTCGGCACATGAACCTCTTCCCGTATGCGCCGCATCTCGCCTTCTGGCTGGCGCATCATGCGGGGCTCGGCTTCGGCACCTTCATGCTGAGCACCGGCGGTGGAAAAACGCTTGGCACCGATGGGAACATCAAGCTCATCGATAAAATACAGCCCGACATCCTTATCGGCATGCCCACCTTCATTTACCACATCATGCGTGAAGCCAACGAGTCCGGCAAACGCTGGACCAACCTCAAACGCATCGTGCTTGGCGGTGAAAAACTCGCCGCAGGCCTCCGTGCACGCCTGCGTGACCTCGCTGCCGCGCTCGGCAGCTCGAACGTTCACATCATGGCGACTTACGGCTTCACCGAGGCCAAAATGGCCTTCCCAGAATGCGTTGGCGAATCTCACGATTCACACGGCTATCATCTCAGCCCTGATCTTGGCTTCATCGAAATCATCGACCCCAAAACGGGCCAACTCGTTCCCGATGGTCATCCCGGTGAGATCGTCTTCACGCCGCTTGATTCACGCGGCACCGTCGTCCTGCGCTACCGCACGGGAGATATCGCGGAAGGCGGACTCACTTGGGAAAAATGCCCCAATTGTGGTCGCACTTGCCCACGCTTGCTCGGTCCCATCTCTCGTGTCAGTGAGGTGCGGGAACTTCATTTCGACAAGCTCAAAGGCACGCTGGTGAACTTCAACATGCTTGAGCATCTGCTCGATGATCAACGCGGCATCGCCGCCTGGCAGATCGAGTTGCGCAAGCATCACAACGACCCGCTTGAAACCGATGAAGTGCATCTTCATCTCAGTGCTGAGCCCGGTGTGCGGGAAGACGATCCCGAACTCGCCGTCACACGTCGCTTCTACGAGGCCACCGAGATCAGGCCCAACGAACTTCACTTTCACACGCTTGCTGAAATGCGCGAGCAACTCGGCGTCGGCCGCCTCCTCAAAGAAGAGAAGCTGGTCGATCACCGCCCGAAATCGAATGCCCTCCAACCCGCCCTAAGCTCATGAAAACTCCCTCCCTCGTCATCGTTGCTGCTGTTCGCACGCCATTCACACGCGCTGGCTCAGACCTCGCTCATCTCGATGCGGTCGAGCTGGGTCGCCATGCGGTCGCCGCCTTGCTCACCCGCACCGGCATTGATCCGATGCTGGTCGATGAAACGATCATCGGCTGTGTTGGACAGCCGCCGGAGGCCATGAATATCGCCCGCGTGATCGCGCTGCGGGCCGGGCTGCCGGAGTCAAAGCCCGCCATGACGGTGCATCGCAATTGCGCTTCCAGTTTGGAAGCGCTCACGCTCGCGCATGCCAAGATGTGCGCGGGGCAGGGGGAGGTTTTTGTCGTCGGCGGGACCGAGAGCATGAGCAACATGCCGTTCTACTTCTCAAAGCCCGCTGTGGCTAAATTTGCCACCATGAGCCGTGCACGCGACTTCACGGGCCGTGCCAAGGCTGCGCTGCATTTCCGTTTAGCTGACTTCGCGCCTGTTATTGGCCTTAAACTCGGCCTCACCGACCCTGTTTCGAATTTGAACATGGGGCAGACTGCTGAAGTGCTCGCGCGTGAGTTTGGCATCACTCGCGACATGCAGGACGCCTTTGCCATGCGCAGCCATCTCCGCGCCACACAGGCGAATCATCTGCTGAATCAAGAAATCGCGCCCATTCTCGGTAAAACTGTCATCGCAACCGATAACGGTATCCGCGCCGACTCCAGTCTCGAAAAACTCGCGAAGCTCAAACCGCTCTTCGACACCACCGTCGGCAGTGTCACCGCCGGAAATTCATCTCAGATCACCGATGGAGCCGTGGCGCTGCTTGTGGCGACTGAGGAAGCTGCTGCGGCACACAATTGGAAGCCGCTGGGCCGTCTCGTCAGTTATGCGGCGACGGGTTGCGACCCATCCCGCATGGGACTTGGCCCGGTGCGTGCGATTGATGCCGCTTTGCATCGCAGTGGCTGGAAACTCGGTGATGCCGATGTCATCGAGATCAACGAAGCCTTTGCCGCGCAAGTGCTCGCCGTGATGAAATGCCTCGCCGATCCCGCCAGCGCCCGCCGCGCAGGTTTGGAAGGCCCTCTCGGTGAAATCGATCCTGCCAGGATCAATGCCTGTGGCGGCGCCATCGCCCTCGGTCATCCTGTCGGAGCCAGTGGCGCGAGACTTGTACTCAACGCGCTCAATCAGCTTCAAGCCACCGACACTAAACGCGCCATCGTCAGCCTCTGCGTCGGTGGAGGTCAAGGGATGGCCGCCTGTCTTGAATCTCTCTGAACATTCGCTGCACCAACTGCATCCAAACCATTATGAAAACGCTCCTTCTCGATCGCCCCTCCGTCATTCACGATCCTCCACATGTGTTGGAGAAAATCATCCATGGTCACCTCATTCCGCCAAAGCATTTTAAGCTCGAGATTGATTACGATGGCATCGCTTGGATGACTTTTGATTCTCCGAAGTCGTCGGTGAATGTCTGGAATGAGGAAACGCTGCGGGAGTTCAATCATCACCTCGAAACCATCGAGCACGATACTCGCGTGAAGGCGTTTGTGCTGCGCAGTGCCAAAGACCGCATCTTTGTGGCCGGTGCTGACCTCAAAGCCATTCGCAGCATGCCGCATGCGCGAGTGAATGATCTGATCTGGCTCGGTCAGGCGGTGTTTGACCGTCTCGCACGGCTGCGCATACCGAAAATCGCCGCCATCCATGGTGCATGTATGGGCGGCGGATTTGAAGTCACGCTCGCATGTGATTGGCGCATCGCCAGTGATCATGATTCGACCAAGATCGGCCTTCCAGAGACTCAACTTGGCATCTTGCCAGCCTGGGGTGGCTCGACGCGCTTGCCGCGTCTCATTGGCGTGCGTAAAGCGCTCGATCTCATCACCAGTGGCAAATTGCTCAATGCCTCCGCCGCGAAACATGCGGGTCTTGTGAGCCATGTGGTGGCTCCCGAGCATCTCGAAACGCTCGCACGTCGTCTTGCGCGTGAAAAGCGGCCGATGGCGCGATTCCATCTCGAAAACCTCTTCTCGCCAATCATTTGCCATTTTGCCAAGAAGAAGGCCCTGGCAAAAACACGTGGTCTTTATCCATCCATCATCAAAGCCATCGAGGTCGTCACGCATGCAGCGCATGGCGAAATTGACGATGGCTTGTTCCTGGAGCGCGAAGCCGTAGCGGAACTCATCAAGAGCCGTGACACTTCGCGGCTCATCGATCTTTTCTTCAAGCGTGAAGAAGCCAACAAGCGGCCCGCACTCGTCGGGACCGCCATTCCCATCCATGATGCCGTCGTTGTCGGCGCTGGCGTGATGGGTGCTGGCATTGCTCACACACTCGCTTCGCGTGGCGTCCGGGTTCTCATGACGGACGTCACCAACGACAGCCTCGCGCGTGGCCTGGAACGGATTCATGGCCTCGTTTCAGATGCCGCGCGCAGAAGGCTCGTCAGTAAAGTCCAGGCTCGTGACACGCTCGACCGCATCAGCACCGCCTGCACGCCAGTGCCGCTGACTCGCCATCATCTCGTCATCGAAGCTGCCACCGAGAGCATGGATTTGAAGAAAAAAATCTTCGCCGATCTCGCTGCTCGTGTTTCGAGTGACACCATTCTCGCCACCAACACCAGCGCACTCTCTGTTGCTGAACTCGCCAAGACCGTGCCGCATCCTGAGCGTGTCATTGGTCTGCATTTCTTCAATCCCGTGCACCGCATGCCGCTGGTGGAGATCATCACACTGCCCGAGACCGCGCCCGATGTGATCGCCACTGCGATTGCCTTTGTGCAGAAGATCGGTAAGACGCCCATCGTCGTCAAAGACAGCCCTGGGTTCCTCGTGAATCGCATTCTCGTGCCATACCTCATGGAGGCTGTGCATCTGCATCAAAGCGGCATCTCGGTGCACGACATTGACGAAGCCATGCTCGAATTCGGCATGCCAATGGGCCCCATGCGTCTGCTGGATGAGATCGGTCTCGATGTGGCCACGCATGTCGCCAAGACCGATGCTTTTGATCAAATGCTCGCAGCTGGTCATCTCGGCAAAAAGAGCGGTCAGGGCTTCTATCGTTATGAAAACGGCAAAGAGATCGCCCCAGAGGCCCATGAGAAGCTTCCCAGCCACGAGAGCATTCAATCGAAGCTCGCGCTGCTCCTCAGTCAGGAGGCGATGAAGTGCCTCAAAGAGGGCGTCGCCCGCAACGCCGACGACATCGACCTCGCCATGGTGCTCGGCACTGGCTACCCGCCATTTCGCGGTGGCCCCATCACTTTCGCCCGGGATACGGGTATCATTGATTATTGAATCGGAGGACACGACCATGAACACCACACTCGAAGAACCCAAATCTCTCATCGACACCTCCCGCATGAATGCGGGGCAACGCGCCGCGCTGGAAATGGCGGAAGGCGCACGCGATGAACGTCGCAACACCGGATTTGCTGCTGGCATTTTCTTTGGCGAACCGAAGTTCGATTCGCTGCTACCGTTTCCGAAGCAGAGCTTTGAAGATCGCGATCAGGGCGATGCTTTTTTGCATCGTCTTGAAGCTGTGCTCGACAAGCATGCCGATCCGGATGCCATTGATGCCACGGGCGAGATTCCTGACGTGCTCTTGAGTGAACTCGCGAAGCTCGGTGCCTTTGGTATCAAGATTCCGGTCAAGTATGGCGGACTCGGGCTGTCGCAGACGAACTACTCGCGTGCAGCAATGCTGCTCGGCAGTCGTTGTGGCAATCTGGCAGCGTTGCTGTCAGCGCATCAGTCCATCGGTGCACCACAGCCGCTCATTTTGTTTGGCACCGAGGACCAGAAGGCGAAGTATTTGCCACGCTGTGCGCGTGGCGAGATCAGTGCCTTTGCATTGACGGAAAACGAGGTCGGCTCCGATCCTGCGCAGATGAAGACTCTGGCGGTGCTCGATGGTGACGACTACATTCTCAACGGCGAGAAGCTGTGGTGCACGAACGGCACCAAGGCCGGCATGATCGTGGTGATGGCAAAAACACCACTGCCAGGCAAGCCACATGCGACTTCGGCTTTCATCGTCGAAACAAACTGGCCCGGAGTCGAAATCATCAACCGCTGCCGCTTCATGGGGCTCAAAGCGCTCTACAACGGAGTGATTCGTTTTGAGAATGTGCGTGTGCCTATAGTGAATGTTATTGGTGGCGTCGGTCGTGGCCTCAAGGTGGCGCTGACGACCTTAAACACAGGCCGCATCACGCTTCCTGCTGCCTGCACCGGTTTGGCCCAACGCTGCCTGGACATCAGCACGCGTTGGGCACGCAGCCGTGAGCAATGGGGGCAGCCGATTGGTCGCCACGCGGCCGTAGCGGATAAACTTAGCCGTATGGCCGCTGACACCTTCGCGATGGAAAGCATCGTGCGTTATGTGTCCTCGCTGGTGGATCGCGATAAGCATGCTGACGTGCGGCTTGAAGCTGCGATTGGCAAACTTTGGGGCAGTGAGAAGTCCTGGCGCATCATGGACGACACCATGCAAATCCGCTGCGGCCGCGGCTTTGAAACGGCGGCATCTCTCAAAGCACGCGGTGAGTCGCCAGAGCCGGTGGAGCGTTTGTTCCGCGACTCGCGCATCAATACGATCTTTGAAGGCAGCAGCGAGATCATGCGCTTGTTCATTGCCCGCGAGGCTTTGGAGCCGCATTTGAAGCTCGGCGCTGAGGCAGTGAACTCCACACTGCCGTGGAAGACGCGCGCGAAGTCGGCCATGCGTGCGGCACGCTTCTACTCGACGTGGTATCCAGCAAAATGGCTGCCCTTGGGTGCTGGCGATGCTAAAGAACTACTCCATCCCGATTTGCAGGCTGATCTGGACGCGGTGGCTCGACTGAGCCGCAAACTCGCGCGTGATCTGTTCCTCGCGATGGCCCTCAATGGACCGAAACTCGAAAAGCGCCAGATTTTGCTCGGGCACTTCGTCGATCTCGGAGCGGAGTTGTTTGTGTGGAGTTGCGCACTGGCTCACGCTCAATCCAAGTTCACGGACTCGTCAATGGATGAAGTCGACATCGGCAAACTCGTCCGTTTGGTGCGCTTCTTCGGCCAAATGACCCGCGAGCGAGTGGCAGCGAGCTTTGCCAAATTGCGGGCGGGAATCGACACCGAGAGCTGGAAGGTGGCGCAGGAAATTTGAACTGGCGTGACTGGTGCTAGTTGGAGTAAAAGCGTGACTGGGTTTCTTTTAACCCGGTTACATCCACTTCAAACACTCACTGTCATGCTCAAAGAATTCAAAGCATTCATCCTCAAAGGTAACGTCATCGATCTCTCAACCGGTGTAATCATAGGTGCGGCTTTCACCGGCATCGTCACCGCTTTCACCAAGGGCATCGTGGAGCCGATCCTGGCCCTGCCCGGTGGCGGTCCGAGTCCCAAGCTGACGATTCCGATCAAAGAAACGATGATCGAGGTGGCGAAGCTGGGTGCGGATGGCAAACCGGTCATGGAGAACGGCAAGGCGGTGATGGAAATGGTAAAGAAGATCATCGAGCTTGATCTTGGCGTCATCTTTGGCGCCGTGATCAGCTTTCTTATCACGGCGGCTGTCGTCTTTTTTGTGATCGTGAAACCAATCAACAAGCTGATGGCGATGACGAAGAAAAAGGAGGCTGAGGCACCGCCCTCTGCGCCTGCCGCAGACATTGTACTACTAACTGAGATTCGTGATCTGCTGAAAAAGTAAGGCGCTACGGCGACTCGGCTTCTTCGTTGCGCTCGACGAAACGCATGGCGTGGTCGATGAAGCGAAGGAGGACGTCGTCGGTGGGGCCGTTGCGGTTTTTGGCGATGATGAGCATGGCCTCCCCCTTTTTCTTTTCTTCGGCCTCTTCGTCTTCGACTTCCATCTTGGCTCCGGCGTAATCAGAACGGGTAAGAAGGCCGACGACGTCGGCGTCCTGCTCAATTGAGCCGGATTCGCGCAGGTCAGAGAGAACGGGGCGCTGGCCTTTGCGGGATTCGACGGCGCGATTGAGCTGGGCGAGGACGATGATGGGAACGTTGAGTTCCTTGGCGAGGCCTTTGATGCCGGCGGAGATTTCGGCGATTTCGATCTGACGGTTGTCTTTTGCACGACGGCTGCCGCTGGTGACGAGCTGCAGGTAGTCGATCATAATCATCTGGATGCCGTGCTGTTTTTTGAGGCGGCGAGACTTGGCGCGCATCTCCATGATGTCGAGACCGGGGGTTTCATCGATGAAGATCTGTGCTTTTTGAAGATCGCGCGTGGCTTTGGCCAGTGCGTCCTGCTGCGCACGTGAGAGCAGGCCACGTGAGAGGTCTTGCATGCTCAAACGTGCACGTGAGACGAGCAGACGACGAACGAGCATGGTGGCGCTCATTTCGAGCGAGAAGACGGCGCAGGGCGTGTTGCAGTCCACGGCGATGTGCTCGACGATGTTCATGGCGAGTGAGGTTTTTCCCATCGAAGGACGGGCGGCGATGACGAACATTTCACCGCCTTGCAGGCCGGAACTCATCGCATCGAGTTTGCTGTAGCCCGTGGAAAGGCCGCGGAGCTGGCCGGGGTGCTCCAGCATGTATTGAATGCTGTCGATGGCATCCATGACGTGCGTGGAGAGCGATTTGATGCCCTCCTGAGCGCCGACGGATTCGCGGACCGCGAGAACACGTTGCTCGGCATGGTCGATGACCGTGTCGATGTTCTCATCCATCTGCTCTTTGCCATGCTCATAGGCGTGATGGATGTTGAGCGAGCTGGCGTGAATGAGTTCGCGAAGGATATGCTTATCCAAGACGATCTTTTTATAGTACGGGAAGTGCGAGGGGATCGGGACGAATGCGAAAAGCTCCGAGATTGCCGCGGCACCGCCGACCTTGTCGAGGAGGTTCTGGTCACGCAGCGCATGGGTGAGCGTGACGGGATCGACCGGAAGGTTTTTATCGTAAAAATCCAGCAGTTTCTCGTAGATGGTGCGGTTCGCGTCGTGATAGAAAGCAAGCGCCGGCAGGGTGACGCGGCACTCGCTGAGGCGCTCGACGGGGTCTTGGAGCAGGCAGGAAAGCACTCCTTTTTCCGCTTCATCACTGAAAGGCAGGGCGCGATTGAATGAGGCAAGCAGTTCCTCGGCGCTGGGGATTTCGTTGCGTTTTTTAAATTTCTCGCGGCTTGGCGCAGGTTTGGTGCCACCGCTTGGCGGTGTGGAGTCTGTCGCGGAGGGAATGGGGTTTTCGGCCATGGAGGGCACTCAGAATGGCAGGCTCAAGGAATTGCGTCAACGCCGCACGTTTTGAAGTTTGTGTGTGTGAATGTGTTATGCCTAATAATATACTTTCATCAAAAGCTTGATGTGTATGGTGTTGCAGTTGAAAAATGAACACATCCGGAATTACCGGGTCAAACGCCCCTCCATTAACCAACCCATATGTTACTCACAGCAATTAAACTCAAACTCGTGGCCCTCGTCGCGGTCGCCGGCATCGATACTGCCGACATGCCCTCCGCATCGAAGGACTTCGTCAGTATCCTTGAAACTCTCAAAGCCGAACAGGATAAAGTTCAGCAGAACCCCGGTGGCAACAACACCGACATCAACAAGTCATTCAATGACGCCGTCGCCAAGGTGCGCGAATTGGCTCAGAAGGATGATCCTGATGCAACCTATGCGCTGGCGCATTGGGGCGTTCTAAGCGGTGCTAACATCAATGAAGTTGCTGCTCTTTACCGCAAGGCTGCTGATAAAGGTCAGGTTCTAGCCAAAGCTGAGCTCGCTCAGGTGCTCATGCAGGCTGGAGCGCAGAATCCAGATGCTGTTAAGGAAGCAATCAAACTGATCAAGGAAGCCGAAGCCGCTGACAACAAGGTCGCTCGTCGTATGTTGGCTCAACTGCACCTCCAGGGAGTCACCGAAGGTGACAAGGGAGTCGTGGTGGTCGAAAAGAGTGTGGCCAAGGCCAAAGAACTCCTCGAAAAAGGCAATAAGGCTAGCGACGGCGAAGCCACGCTTGGTCTGGCTCAGCTTTACTCCGCAGGCGTGGAAGGCGTCCCGCAGGATCATCAGAAGGCGCTCGATTATTTGATCGAAGCTGGCAAGCAGGGCAACGCAACCGCTCTCAGCACCTATGGTGCCCGCCTCCTTAATGGCGACCCTGATACGAAGGAAAGCCCCAAGCTGGTGAAAAAGGATGTGGTCGCTGCGCTCAAAATGTTCAATGACTCCGCCGACAAGGGACTTGCTGCTGCAAACCGCATCCTCGGTCAGATTTATGAAAACGGTGTCGGCACTGATGGTGCAGACGTGAAACAGGACGTGACGAAGGCTTTTGATTACTTCACCAAGGCAGCAAATGGTAAGGATCCACAGGCACTCTTCCGCCTTGGTAATGCCTTTGAAACCGGCATCGTCAAAGACCCGAAGGGCAAGCGTGACGACACGAGCAACATCCTTATCCAACCGAATCCTAAAAGCGCCCTCGACCTCTATCGCCTCGCCGCACAGAACAATCTGGCCGAAGCCTTCTACAACGTTGGTGTTTATTATGAAACCGGCACCGTAGTGGACAAAGACCCAGCCAAGGCATTCACCTTCCACATGAAGGCCGCCACCGCTGGCATTGTGCAGGCCATGAACCGCCTTGCTGGCCTCTATGCCAATGGCACCGGCACCACGCAGGATTTGGTGGCTGCAGCTGGCTGGTATCAGAAGGCTGCTGAGATGAACTTCGCTCCAGCGCAGATTGCTCTTGGCATCATGTATGAGCAGGGTGCTGGTGTGCGCCAGAACCGCACCGTGGCCATGGGGCATTATTCAGACGCGGCCCAGCAGGGCGTGGCTCTTGCCATGCTCCGCCTTGCCAATCTCTATGCCGTCGGTGTGGTTCCCGGCACACCGGACTTCCCCAAAGCTTGGGCTTATGCCAAACAAGCCGACGACGTCGCTCAGAATAGCGGCAACAAGGCTGACATTGATGTGACTGCAAACGTCATCAAGCAGCTTGAGGACAAGATGAAAGAAGCTGACAAAACAGAAGCCAAGAAGATTTACGACAAGATGCCGAAGCCACAGGCTGCTGCCGCAGCCGCACCTGCTGCCGCTACGACTCCTGAAGCTGCTCCCGCAAAAGGTGGAGCTTCGAAGAAGAGCAAATAAGCGCTTGTCAAAATAGACCGCTTTGCTAGTCTCCGGCTCCCCAAAACAGGGGAGCCGGTTTTTTATTTCCGGGGCATTAGCTCAGTTGGTAGAGCGCCTGCATGGCATGCAGGAGGTCAGCGGTTCGAACCCGCTATGCTCCACCAAATTCACACAGGATCACCGCCATGAAGCACCTGATGTTATTGTTCGTTATAATGATGGCAGTTTGTTTGCCACTGCATTCTCCCGCACGCGAAGTGCAGAGCCACGGACTGCTGTTTGAGCAATGGTTGCGCGACACCTTCTTTGGCGGCTATAAACCGCAAAATTACACACAGAAATGGGATATTCCCGCCACTGCCAATCCGGATCACGGTCGCATTCCGGTGAATCCTAAGGCCACCAAGCACGGTACGCCCATCGGTTTGGGCGATGCGATGCGGCAGTTTGAGATCAACGAGACTTTTCTGCTCATCGTCGGCTTCTGGGAACAGGTAACGCCATCAGAAAAGCGCTGGACCAATGTTCAGGCGGTGACTGTGGCACCTGAAAACTGGAAAAAACTATGGTTACCAGTCACGGAGGCCGATCTCGACAGGCTAAACGGCGTCGTCAAGGACAAGTCCCTCAGCCTAGAGGAGGCACGCAAACGTGCTCAAGAGATCAAATCACAGCCGCCCTTCACTTTAGCCGTCATCCAGGTGAATCCAAAGATCGACAGCAGCCAGCGTCGTCTGCAATGCAGCCTTCGGTTTGACGATTTTTTCAAGCATCTCGCCCCTGAGGCTTCATCTGCTGTGCTGCCCAATCCGCAGGTCTTTGGCACCGCCGTTCCCGCTCAATTTGAGTCTGCGCCGCGAAAAATCAGCCCTCCCTGAATGCGAAGGAAGTCAGATTGCAGTTAGACACCCTTAATTTTCCGCTCAATATCCTTGCCGTTTCAATGGGGTTTGTTAACAAATCGCCCCAAGCAGGCAATTTTATGAAGTTCACCATCAGCAAGGAATCCTTCCTGGACGCCATCAACCAGGTTCAACATGTGGTCAGTTCGCGTACCACACTCGCCATTCTATCCAATGTCCTCCTCAGGGCGAAGGATGGCAGGCTGGAACTCACCACCACCGATCTCGATGTTGGAGTGACCTGCTCCGTGCCTGCCGAGGTCGATGAGCCCGGTGCCACTACCCTCCCGGCTCGCCGTCTAGCCACCATCGTTCGCGAACTGCCAGCGGAGGAGATTGAGGTGAAGGTCGATGAAAAAAACGTCGCTGCTATTCGCAGTGGCCCCAGTTTCTTCAAGGTGCTTGGCCTCACGAGTGAGGAATTCCCCGCGCTACCCCGGTTCGATGATGCGCGCGAGTTTCGCATTGAGCAATCCGTGCTGCGGGATTGCCTGCGCAAGACCAGCTACGCCATTTCCACCGATGAAACTCGTTACGTGCTCAATGGCATTCTCTTCTCCTTCAAAGACAATGCCCTGACGATGGTCGCCACCGACGGCCGCCGTCTTGCGATGGTTGAGCAGGAGTTGGAGTTCCCGCAGAGCCAGGAAATCGACATCATTGTGCCCACCAAGGCTGTGAACGAATTATCCCGTCTGCTCGGCGATTCCGGAGAAGTTGCCATTCGCGTCACCGGCTCTCAGGTCGGGTTCGATCTCGGCGACAGCCTGCTCGTTAGCAAGCTCATCGACGGCAACTACCCGAACTACCGCCAAGTCATTCCCGGTGAATCCAAAGAGCGTATCCCGCTTGATCGCGAGGCTTTCCTTCGTGCGATCTCACGTGTGTCTCTGCTTGTCACTGAGAAATCAAACTCGATCAAATTCATCTTCACGCCTGGCAACGTCGAAATTGTCGCCACTTCGCCTGACATTGGCGAGGCGCGTGAATCCCTTGCCATCAACTACAAGGGCGCTTCGATCACTATCGCCTTCAATCCTGAATTCTCGATGGCTCCGTTGCGCAATCTCAGCGCCGACGAGGTTCACCTGCACCTCATTGATGAAATCAGCCCCGGCGTGCTGCGCAGCGGCACCAATTTCCTTTATGTGCTCATGCCCATGCGCGTGAACGCCTGATTCCTTCCATAACCTGATCACTCCATGAAAATATACCTGCAAGCCACCTTGCTTAGCGTGATCGCCGTCAGCATGACCGCATGCCTTGGCCCGACACCTCCTCAACCCGGAGGTGGTCGTGGCCGCTCGCTCGATATTCCGCCGCGTTATGGCGTTTCGCCAGAGCAGACCCAGTATTTTGATGGAGTAAACATGGCAGACCCGAATGCTGCCGTAGTTCAACCACCAGACCCCAATGCGCCCGTGACCGGTGACAACGTCACGCCCCCACCGGTCAATGGCACCACCACTGCGCCTCCGCCTGTGACTGTTACACCTCCCGGTAGCACGCCGCCGCCGGTTAATCCGCCCACACCTCCGCCTGCTCCTGCCGAGATTCCTTTTGCACAGCGCATTACGGGCAAGCCGGGCTTTGTGAAAAGCCCGTTCGATCCGAATGGTCAAGCCATTGACGTGCGTGATTTCCAGTCCGGCCAGAAGGCTAAATGCCCTTACACCGGCAAAGTCTTTCGTGTGCCCTGAGGCCTGTGCCTCAGGTGCAGTTGGATGCAGCAAAGGGTTTTATCTAATTTGATTCCTGTACCAATTCCCTCTGTCTTGTGTCCCTCGAACGATCCATCGCCATCCTCAGCCCCGGACTGTTGGGTGGGTCACTTGCCAAAACCATCCAGCAGCGCATGCCAGGCATGGAACTTCGGATCTGGGCGCGGCGTGAAGAAGCGGTGAAGGAGGTAAAGCGCGACTTGCCTGCGGCCATTGCCAGTACCAGCATTGCTGAAACGATTCGTGGGGCTTCGCTCGCCGTTTTGTGCATGCCCATCCAGCACATGCCGGGCATCGCGCAGCAGATTGCGGCCTGTGAACTCGCGGATGATTTGATCGTGACCGATGTGGGCAGTGTAAAAGGCAGCGTCGTCGCTGCCTTGGAGCCGATCTTTGCGGGAACCAAGGCCACCTTTATTGGCAGTCATCCCATGGCCGGTTCCCAGCGCACCGGATTGGCGCATGCCAGCGGCGATCTCTTTCACCGCGCTGCCTGCCTGCTGACACCGACCGCCACCACGCAGCGTGCACATCTCGACCGCCTGCGGGCATTTTGGATCAAACTCGGCTGCCGCCTGCGCGAGATGACGCCACAGGAGCATGATCGCACCGTCGCACGCATCTCCCACCTGCCGCACACCATGGCGGTGCTCACCACTCTCGCCGCCCTTGGTAAGGACGCCAGCGTGCTCGATAGTTCCGCCGGCGGCTTCCGCGACACCACCCGCGTCGCTGGCGGTGATCCCGAAATGTGGGCCGGCATCCTCCTGCAAAATCGCACCGAGGTCATCGCCGCGCTCCAGGATGCCTCCGGCGCGATGCGAGAGCTTCTTGAAATGCTCCAGACCATGGACGAAGAAGCTCTCCGCCGTTTCCTCACGCAGGCCAAAGCCCTGCGCGATCTCCTTCCGGCGGTCTGAAGCATCATGGCCAGCCTCAAGTCGAAGAAACTCAAAAGCATCCCCGCCGAAATCACCGTTCCTGGTGACAAAAGCATCTCTCACCGCTCCGCGATGTTCGCCGGACTCGCAAAAGGGACCACCATCATCGACGGCTTCCTGCCCAGCGAGGACTGTCTCTGCACCGTGCATGCCATGGAGGCTCTCGGTGCCACCGTCGAGCGCCTAGAGGAAGTCGAAGGCATCGGTCTCGTCAAACTCGCCATCACCGGTAATGGCCTGAAGCTCAAATCCCCGGAGAAGCCCATCGACTGCGGCAACTCTGGCACCACTATCCGTCTGCTTTCGGGCATTCTCGCTGGGCAGGACTTCAAAACCGAACTCTTCGGTGACGCCTCGCTCTCGAAGCGCCCTATGAAGCGCGTCGCTGATCCCCTCGGCCAGATGGGGGCCATGATCACCGGTCAGGGCGAGAAAATCTGCGCTCCGTTGACCATCCGTGGTGCTCCGTTGAAATCCATCTACTATAAGCTACCCGTCGCCAGCGCCCAGGTGAAGAGCGCCATTCTGCTTGCAGGACTCTTTGCTCCGGGAAAAACGACCGTGGTGGAGCCTGTTCCCACCCGCAACCACACCGAGCGTCTCTTCACGCACTTCGGCATCAAATGGCTGCGCGAGGAAGACTGCGTCAGCGTCTATGGCGGCCAGGAGCCCCGTGCCACCGACATCGTCGTGCCCGGCGACATCTCCAGCGCCGCTTTCTGGATGGTCGCCGCCGCCGCCACGCCCGGCGCGCAGATCACCCTCAACAATGTCGGTCTCAATCCCACCCGCACCGGCGTCATCAACGTCCTCCTGCGCATGGGGGCCCTCGTCACCAATTCCGAAACCCACGCTGAAGGCGAGCCGCGCGGTAACATCACCATTCGCGGCGGCGATTTGAACGCCACCGTCATCGGCGGCAGCGAAATCCCCAACGTCATCGACGAACTGCCCATTCTGGCCGTCGCCGGTGCTCTCGCTCGTGGCAAAACGCTCATCCGTGACGCCTCCGAACTCCGCGTCAAGGAAACCGACCGTATCGCCGCTGTCGCGCAGAACCTCCGCGCCATGGGCGTCACCGTCACCGAGCATCCCGACGGCATGGAAATCGAAGGCGGCGCCAAGTTGCAGGGGGCCACGCTGCCATGCTGGGGCGACCACCGCATCGCCATGGCCTTCCTGATCGCCGGCCTGTTCGCTGAAGGTACCACCACGATTGAAGGCAGCGAGTGCATCTCCACCTCCTATCCCGGCTTCGAGCGTCACCTCGACCTCTTCCTGCTCGGCGACACCGGCGCACGCCCGATCCCCGTTATGTCCACCGTTCCGCAGCCGCTTGTGGATAAGATGAATCGCGCCAAATCATGAGTGCGCAGCCTTCTGTCATCACCATTGACGGTCCCGCCGCCTCCGGCAAAAGCAGCATCGCTCGCCTCGTCGCCCAGCGCCTTGGTCGCACTTACGTGAACACCGGCAACATGTACCGCGCCATGACTTGGGCCGTGCTGCAAACCGGCATCGACCCGCAGGACGCCGCGGCCGTCCGCACCGCTGCTGCTAGCATCGTCATCGACTCTCCCGTCGTCGAAGGCAAAACCCAGGTCAGCATCGCCGGTCGCTCCCTCACCGACACCGAACTCAACAGCGACCCTGTTAATCGCGCCGTTTCCCTCATCGCGCGCGTCAACGAAGTCCGCGAACGCCTTGTTGCCGACCAGCGTGCCCTGGTTGCCCTCGGCCCCCTCATCATGGAAGGCCGCGACATCGGTTCCGTCGTTTTTCCCGACAGCCCCCACAAAATCTACATCGATGCCAGCGAGGAAGTCCGCGCCAGCCGTCGCGGAGCCCAGGGCCATGCGGATCAAATCGCCGAGCGCGACCGCCTCGACAAGCAGCGCAAAAACAGCCCTCTCATCATCCCCGATGGAGCCACTGTCATCGACAACTCCCACATCACCCTCGACCAGGCCGTCGAGCAGGTGATCGCAGCGCTCAAACTTTGATTCAATCGGCGCACGTCCGCACCGCGAACCCACGATGAACTTCAGCTACTGGCTCGGCCATCGCTTCTTCCGCGAACTCGCCCGTGGGCTGTTCGACTTTCGTGTCATCGGCGCTGAAAAACTGCTCATCACTGGCCCCGCCCTCATCGCCAGCAACCATGTCAGTTTCCTCGATCCTCCCCTCGTCGGTACTGCCTTTGATGAAGTTGTCCATTCCTTCGCCCGCAAAAGCCTCTTCAATAAACCACTCATGGGGGCGATTCTGCGCAGTTGGCAGGTGCTTGGCGTCGATCTCGACAAGCCAGACACCACCGCCCTCAAGACCACCATTCGACTCCTGCGTGCCGGTGAAAAAGTTCTCATCTTCCCCGAAGGCACTCGCAGTCACGATGGCAGCCTTCAGCCCGGCGCAGCCGGCGTCGGTCTCTTCATCGCTAAAACACAAGCCCCCGTTCTCCCCGTTCGACTCTTCGGCGCTTACGAAGCCTTTCCTCGCAATGCCAAAACCCTCCGCCCCAGCCAGATCACCCTCGTCATCGGCGACCTCTGGCAGCCCGACCTCAAAAGCTATTCACAGACCGGCAAAGACCTCTATCAGGTTCTTGCTGACGAAGTCATGCGCCGCATCGGCGAGCTGACCTTGTGATCAAATCACCCGATCATTCCCGCCATCGACGGGAATCTGCGCGCCGGTGACCTTCGAGAACAACGGGGAGGCCATGGCGGCGACCATGTTGCCGATGTCCTTGCTCTTGATCTCGACCTTCATGAGGTTCTTGGTCTTGTACTCCTCGACGGTCATGTTGTAGCGCGTGGCGCTCTTGAGCAGGGCCTCAGGGGTCCAGAGCTTGGTGTCGAAGACGGCGTCGGGATGCACGATGTTGACGCGGATCTTGTGCGGGGCGAGTTCGAGCGCGGCGACGCGGCAGAGCTGGGTGAGCGCGGCCTTGCTGCATGAGTAGGCGCTGGCTCCGGGGCCGGGGGCTTTGAAGTTGCGGCTGCCGACGAAGATGATGCTGGCGTCGAGGCCTTGCTTCACGAACGGGATGACCTTGTTCATGAGCTTCTGATGGCTCGTGAGGTTGATCATGAGGGTGCGGTCCCAATCGGACTGGGCCATCATGTCGAGATGATCGTTCTTGGGGAAGATGCCGGCGTTGCTGACGACGATGTCGATGCCGCCGAACTCACGCACGGTGAAATCAATGGCGTCCTGGACGGGCTGGTCCTCGGTGAGGTTCACGACGATGCCGATGCCGCCGATCTTCGCCATGATGGTAGGGATGTCCTTGTCGATGTCGAGGCCGACGACCTGCGCGCCTTGCTCCGCAAGACTCTCCGCGATGGCGAAGCCGATGCCCGCAGCGCAACCGGTGACGAGCGCCACCTTGCCCTGATGCACCTTGCGGGCCGGGCCCTTGCGCAACTTGGCCTGCTCGAGATCCCAATACTCGATTTCAAAGATGTCCTTCTCCGGCAGCGGCTCCCAACCGCCGACCGCTTCACCGAGCTGAACCGTTGCAGCGGTGCTTTCGGCGATGTCGAAGACGATCTTGGCGTCCTTCAACGTGTCGCCGAAGCTCACAACACCTTTGCCGGGCCAGATCGCGAAACGCGGGGCAGCATCAAGCATGGTCTGGCCGTTGGCATGACGATGGAAGTAAGCCGCGTAGTCATCGGCGAACTTTTGCACGCTGGCGTCGATGTCCTCACCGATGAAGGCGGGCGCACGCTTCGTGCGAATGCTGTGATCCGGAGTCAACGGGCCGCGTGTGCCGAATGTGGCGACGTTTGGAATGCTCGCATAGCCGACGGCTTCGGATGAAGCGTTGAGACGGGCGATCTGTGGGACGCCACTCACTTTGGAAACGGCCTGACGCAGCTTTGCCAAGGCCATGAGGTCTTCGCTGGCTTCAGCGCTGGCGGGCTTGGCGCCTTTCTTGGCGAGGCAATCCTCGGCCATCGTCACGAGTTCGATGTGCTTCTCGTAGCTCGCCTTCGCGTCATCGGCGAAGGTGAAGAGTCCGTGCTTCAGCAACACGATGCCTTCGATGCCTTCTTTGCGGAGATCGGTCTTCTGCAGCACTTCGTGCACTTGTTTCGCGAGGACGAAGCCGGGCATGACATAAGGCAGGACGAGCACGCGCTTGCCGAAAAGCTCCTTGGTGCGTGCTTTGCCATCGGCGGCGCAGGTGAGAGCGGATATGGCGTTCGCGTGGCTGTGATCGACGAATTTGAAGGGCAGGATGGCGTGCAGGATCGCCTCGATGCTCGCGGCGGGCGCGTTCGGGTTTGTCATGGCTGCACGTTGCTGCAGCACCATGTCCTCATCACTCATCGTGGCGAGTTGGGACATCTTGATGAGCGCCGCCATGCGCACAGGAGAGAAACCGGCGCGTTCAATCGTCGCCAAGTCCCAGCCGCTGCCCTTGACGTAGCAAAGCTCGACCAGTTCGCCGAAAAAATCCTGCTCCGTGACCTTCACCGAGGTGTTGCCGCCGCCATGGAGGACCAGGGCGGGATTCCGGCCGAGCAGACGGGAAGTGTAAACGCGTTGTCCGAGCAGATCGGTGCCGAAAGTGGCGGCTTCTTGGTCGTTCCAGAGGGATTGCATGGTGGGGAAATGGGAGCGCCAGACTTCGGATGGATGCGCCCTCGCGCAAGAGGATTTTACCCCCTCAAGCCGAGCTGAGTTCACGGCTGCGCATCTCGCCCAGTGTCCACTCATACTCCTTCACGAGCTGATCCACGACATCGCCGCTGCGCATCTCGGGAGGCAGCACTTCCCAGGTGTAAGTTTCCATCTCGACATGCTGACATTTCGTCGGGTTCGCGGCCAGCCAGTCCATCGTGCCGATCAAATGATCACGTGTGCTGTCAAAGCCGCCGCCGGGCTGGGCGTGGATCGGGATATGGAAGTGCACACGCCATTCCTCACCGAGGCTTTGTGGATTCGTCTGAGCGAAATGCAGCGCATCAGGTAGGTCTTTGAAACGACGCACAGGCTCATTCTTGCCGTAGCTGGCGATGACTTGGTGGAAATAGACGGGCTCATCAAAGGCGTGAAGCTTTGCGATGTTCTCGGCGGTCGGTTTCAATTTGAGTGCGGAACTGAAGTGTAGCTTGCTGAGCCGGATCCCAGCGCCAGTGATGCGGTCGAGCGCCTTCTTGGCGTCCTCAAACTCAATAGCGAGATGGCAGGTGTCGTAATTGAGGCCGATGATTTTGAAGAAGTCGCGATCACGCGGATTGCGGTCGAGGTAGAGGCCGAAAAACTTGAGCGTCTCGCCACTCGTCTCAAACAGGCCCAGCGGTTCGGGTTCCATGCCGAGATGCAGGTCATGCCCGCTCTGCGTGGCGACTTTCTCGATATGTTCGCGGCATAGACGCAGATTCGTGAAGATCGCGCTCAGTTCATCCGCGCCGACGCCAAAGGTCTTGTGGGAACCCGGCAGTGTGCTGACGCTACCGCTGACTCCCGGCGGGAGAAGCTGCGCGAGGATGTCGAACAGAAGATTGGTGTAAACGAGCCGCTCCTGCGTGCTCCAGTCCGGCTTGAAGACTTGCTCCTTCACTCGTGTGCCGTGGAATGAGCCATACGGGAAACCGTTGATGGTAAAAACGTAGCAGCCGTTCGCATCGAGCCAGGCTTTGAACTCGGCGATCTTGCCAGGGGCGCTCAACTCGCGTGCGGCCTGCTCGCTGAGGCGCAGTCCGATGCCATAAGGCCTGCCGCCGCTGACACGGTCTTTGACGCGAAGCGTGTAGTTCTTGAGTCCGCTCCATGTTTCCTCCCACGTCTCGCCGCGATGGATGTTCGTGCAGTAGCCGAGATGGATGTCGTGATTGAGGCGCATGGGAAAAGTGGGTGATTAAAAAAGCGGGCGTCCGATAAGACGCCCGCTTCGATTCAAATGGATGAATCAGCCGTTTACGGCATCGGCTTGAGAAAGATTTCCTTGTAGTAGGTCGTGCTTTTCGGGTCGTGGCCTTGGATGGCGATTGTGCCTTCGCTGAGCTTGCGGCCGGGCATGTTTTTCAGTTCTTTGGCAGGATCCCAGCCTTCAGGCTCGATGAAATCCACGGTGGTCTCGCCGTTGACCTTGATGGTGATGTGCTTGCCTTCGACCTTGATGTTGTAGTCGAACCATTCGTCGTCCTTGCTCGGCGCGAGCGGGACTTTGATGTGCTTGCCGCCTTCGGGTTCCTTCTGGCCTTCGAGTAGGGCAAGGATGTTGATGACGCCGTAGAGGCTGCCGGTCTTCTTGGGATCGGTGTGGGTGCTGTTGACCTGGCACTCGTAACCGGCATCGGGCCAGCCTTTGTCCTGATAAGCGGTGTGGATATAAACGCCGCTGTTCGACCCGGTGGTGGTCTTCACCTTGAGCTTGAGTTCGAAGCTGCGGAACTTGGCTTCACCATTCGGACCAACGTAGAACAGATGCGCGCGGCCGCCGCTAACTTTGAGTTCACCGTTTTCGACGGTAAAGCAGCCGGGAACTTCCTCGTTGGATTTCCAACCGGTGAGATCCTTGCCGTTGAACAAGGAAATCCAGCCGTCGTTATTGTCCGCAGCAAAGCTGGCTACGGACACCAGCAATGCCGCACAAGCGGAAAGAGTGATGTGGTTGATCATAGGGTCGCTGTTTTACAGCGCTGCGCGGGTGCTGTCCAGCATCCTTGCAAGCGGTGTGGCTAGCTGGCCTTCTTCACCTTCTTCACGGCAGGGGCCGCGACCGGGAGCTCTATAGCCGCCGTTTTTTTGAGGGCGGGTGCGCTCAGGTGGCTTTCGAGAGTGGCGTTGCTCAAGCCCAAGAATTTGGCCGTGAGATCTGCATCTTCGTGGAAGTGACGGTAGGCCATGCGTGAGAGTTCGCGCTCCACCCAAGGCATCAGTTCGATGTCGGGGGATTTTTCGGCCACGTTCACGAGCATGCTCAAGGCATCGCGCATGCGCGTGACGGTGCTTGTGGGGGAGGGGTGATGGCGGGAGCCTTTGCTGCCGAGCGGAATGTCGGAGGGCAGCAGCACATCGGAGTTACACAGGGCGCAGGCGCGCTGGATGGTGTTTTCCAGTTCACGCACGTTGCCGGGCCAATCATAGGCATCGAGGATGTCGAGCGCGTCGTCGGTGAAGCGCATCTGTGGCCCACGACGGCGATTGGACTGTCGCTGGAGGAAGAATTCTGCCAGGATGCGCACGTCTTCGCGGCGCTCACGTAGCGGCGGGATGTGAATGCGCACGACGTTGAGGCGGTAGAACAAATCTTCGCGGAAGGTGCCCTTGGCGACTTCGTCTTCGAGATTTTTGTTGGTGGCGGCGAGCACGCGCACGTCGGTCTTCAGCGTCTGATTGCTGCCGACGCGGGAATACTGGCCTTCCTGGAGCACGCGCAGCAGTTTGCTTTGCACCGCGAGTGGCATGTCGCCGATTTCGTCGAGGAAGAGCGTGCCGCCATCGCACTGCTCGAAGCGTCCGACGCGCTGGTTCACCGCGCCGGTGAAGGAGCCTTTCTCGTGACCAAAAATTTCACTTTCGATGAGGTTGTAGGGAATGGCGGTGACGTTGATGGCCGCAAACTCCTTCTGCGCGCGCGGGCTGAACTTGTGGATGGCACCGGCGACGAGTTCTTTGCCGCAGCCGCTTTCACCGGTGATCATAACCGGAGCATCGGAGCGCGAGACACGACCAATTAGCTTGAACACTTCCTGCATCGGCGCAGAACGGCCAATGATGGTCTCTTGGATCGTTTCCGCAGGAACCTCAGCGGCTTGCGCGCGTGTGACACGACGTGCTTCGATGGAGGTAAGAGCGCTTTCGACCACGGTGCGCAGTTCGTAGGGCAGACGTTCCTTGCCCAGCACGTCGTAGGCGCCGAGACGCATGGCTTCGATGACGTGGCTGGTGGTGGCGCTGCCGCTGAACAGGATGACCATGGACTGCGGATCAGTCTGGCGCAGGCGTTTGAGCAGTTCGATGCCAGTGGTGCCGTGGAGGCGGACCTCAGTGAGTAGCAAGTCGGCACGTTTCTTTTGATACGAGGCCAAGGCGTCTTCGCCACGCTCGTAAGTACTGATCGTCACACCCGGAGCCTTCAAATGGGTGGTGGCCCATTCGAGGAAGTCGGTATCTGGATCCACGATGATGATGTGGGTATCCGGGTTTTCTGACATTTTGGCGATCAAGGGGTTGGCGGGGGTTATCGCAGGAAATTGACGTAAGGTCAACTGTCGTCATACGCCTCCGAAGCGCCGGTGGCGCTCATGAAATGCCCGGATGGCGTCTTTGAGGTCGTCTTTAGCGAAATCTGGCCAGAATTTCTCGGTAATGTAGAATTCCGTGTAGCTGAGCTGCCAGAGCAGGAAATTGGACAGACGCATCTCTCCCGACGTGCGAATCAGCAGGTCGGGATCGGGGTAATAGCGGGTGTAGAGGTACTTGCTGAAGACCTCGACGTCGATCATGGCTTTGTCGAGATGGCCGCTTTCGATGCTCTGCAGCAGGCTTTTAACGCCATCGACGATCTCTTCACGTCCGCCGTAGCTCAGGGCCAAAATCAGCGTGAGGCCGGTGTTGGCCGCTGCGGTTTCAATGCAACGATGTAACTCCGTCTGGCAGGACTGTGGCAGATCGTGCAGGCGGCCAATGGCCTGAAGCCGCACATTTTGCTTCATCATCAGCGGCAGTTCGCCGCGCAGAAAGATCTCCAGCAGTTTCATCAGCGCCTCGACCTCGCGTTTCGGCCGCTTCCAGTTTTCAGAGGAAAAAGCGTAGAGGGTGAGAAACTCGACACCGATCTCGCTGCAGCACTCCACCACTCGCCGCACCGTTTCAGCGCCCATGCGATGGCCTTCCGTGCGCGGCAGGCCGCGTTCTTTGGCCCAACGCCCGTTGCCGTCCATAATCATGGCGATATGGCGGGGGACGGGCTTCAAATCATCGTTGGGGCGACTCATGCGGGCGTGAAATCTACCGCTTCATGTTCTTTGCACAACCAGTTCGCGGTTTCTCGCGGCCTGCGCTAAATTTTAGCACCCATGAATCCTGGCACCACCGCCTGTCTGATCTGCCCGGCTTGCGGGCAGGCGTTTCTCTCCATGCAGCAGAGCATGGCGGGCGTGGCGCAGTGCCCGCATTGTGCGCACAGCGGATCACGTGCGCAGTTTGGCACCCAGGGGCAGGTGGTCGGCGTCGTGCAGGAGCGGCGGCGGGAGGCGCCAGTGCAGCCTATGCCCACCATGACGGCACCCATGATACAGCCGCCGCAATATGCGCCGCCACCACCCGCATGGCCGATGCAGGAGCAAGCGCCTGCCGCACCCGTCGCTCGCATGACGTTGCAGCACTCGCAGGCGCTCATGCCAACGGGTGCGCCACCGCCAGCGACGGAATTCACCACGCCACCGCATCTGCGCACTTCTTCGTGGAAATATGCCTTCATCCTGCTGGCGTTTGCAGTCGTCTGCGGTGCGGCTCTTTGGCTGTGGTGGGAGCATGCCAATGAGCCGGCCTATGCGTCGAAAACCACTGCTATACCGCCGATCGTGGCTGAAGTTCGCAAGGCTCAAATCTCCCCCAAAATAGAAGTCGCAGCGATTCCACCGCCGGATGTGACAGCCATCTCCGCCGAAGTGAAAGCACTGGTCTCAGAGCTGTTTGCGGCGGACACACCTGAGCGTCGTGCCGCATGTTTTCATGAGGCGCAAAAATTCAGTACTGAGATCGAAGCGTTGTTTGGAACGACTGCGGTGGAAAAAATCGAGATTCGTATGCTGGCGCGCATTCCAGGCATGCCGTTGAGCCTACCCGGTGGTCAACTGGTGCCCGTTTTCAAGCTCGTCACCTCGAAATGCTCCAACGGTGCCCTCATCCGCCTCGAAACGGGTGCCGATGGCAAACGCCGCATCCACTGGCCGCTGTTCCTGGAAACGCATGAGGGCAAACTGGCGAGCCTCATCAAAAACACCAACGCCGAGCCGGCTTGGATGTACGTCGGCCTGCGTCCCAGCCACGGACTCGACATTTCTGCCGAACTACGCAGCAAATACATCACCTTTGATGTGCAGGTATCCGCCAGCAGCGATCCGCATTTCGTTGCCTGTGTCGAACGCGACACACCACTCGGCCGCTTTCTTGATCGCGAGACCGAATGGGGCAAGGCCTACCTCGCACGCCTGCTCGTGCGCAGACTCGACATCAAAGCCGATGCACCGTGCGTGATCGTGCTCGATTGTGAAGGTGCGCAGGAGAAATGATTCCGGCGGCTTGCGCTCCCCTCCCGCACTCGCCATAGCACAGGCATGATTGATCCCGCCGCCTTCATCGCCCGCTGGTCCGCCTCCGGGGCGGCGGAGCGGGCAAACTACGCGCTGTTCCTCGCGGAGCTGTGTGATCTGCTCGAAGTGCCGCGCCCCGACCCCACGAAGCCCGATGACGCGGACAACGCCTACGTCTTCGAGCGCGGCGTCACCTTTCAGCATGCGGATGGCAGCAGCAGCACCGGGCGCATTGATCTCTACAAGCGTGCCGCCTTCATCCTCGAAGCGAAGCAGGGCGTGGAAAAGCGCGAGGCCGAGGCCGCGCTCTCCGAGTCTGCCAAGGCGAAGGCCAAAGCGGGCAAAAAAGGCCACGGCCAGCGTGGCAGCGCCGCGTGGGATGAGATGATGCTCAAGGCCTTCGGCCAGGCGGAGAGCTATGCGCGCGCGTTGCCAGCCAGCGAGGGCCGCCCGCCGCTGCTCATCATCGTCGATGTCGGTCACAGCATCGAGATCTACGCCGAGTTTACGCGCACCGGCGGTGCTTACATCCCGTTTCCTGATCCGCGCAGCCATCGCATCAAGATCGACCAGTTCGCCGATCCTGCCGTGCGCGCCATGCTGCGCCTCGCGTGGGTGGACCCGCTCGCGCTCGATCCCTCACGGCGCAGCGCGCGTGTCACCTGCGACATCGCGGAAAAGCTCGGGCGTCTCGCCGCCATGCTGGAAAAATCCGGCCATGCCGCCGAAGCCGTCGCCACCTTCCTCATGCGGGCGTTGTTCACCATGTTCGCGGAGGATGTGGAGCTGCTGCCAAAGAATAGCTTCCGTCAGTTGCTCGAAAGCCGTCGTGGCCGTCTCGACACCTTCGTGCCGAAGGTGCAGGAGCTGTGGCAGCAGATGAACACCGGCGGCTTCTCCAATGCGCTCGATCACATCGTCCTCAAGTTCAACGGTGGCCTCTTTGCCGATGCCACTGCGCTCCCGCTCACCGAAGACCAGCTTGCGCTCTTGTGCGAAGCCGCCGCCGCTGACTGGCGCGAGGTCGAGCCCTCCATCTTCGGCACGCTGCTCACGCGGGCGCTTGATCCGCAGGAGCGCCACCAGCTCGGCGCGCACTACACCCCGCGTGCCTATGTGGAGCGCCTCGTGCTGCCCACCATCATTGAGCCGCTGCGCGCCGAATGGGATGCTGTGAAGGCCGCCGCGCTCACGCTTGATCGTGGTGGCAAAACGAAGGATGCCATCGCCGAAGTGCAGCGCTTCCACCGCCATTTGTGTGAGCTGCGCGTGCTCGACCCCGCCTGCGGCTCCGGCAATTTCCTCTACGTCACGCTGGAGCACTTGAAGCGCCTCGAAGGCGAGGTGCTCAATCTCCTCGACGCTCTCGGCCACGAGCAGGCGCAGCTTGAGATGGCCGGCTTCAGTGTCGATCCGCATCAGCTCCTCGGCATCGAGATCAATCCGCGTGCCGCGGCCATCGCCGAGCTGGTGCTGTGGATCGGCTACTTGCAGTGGCACTTCCGCACGCGTGGCCGCGTCATGCCGCCCGAGCCAATCATCAAAGCCTTCCATAACATCGAATGCCGCGACGCCGTGCTCGCCTGCGACCGCAGCGTCCCCGTGCTCGATGCGGATGGCAATCCCATCACCCGCTGGGATGGCCGCACCACCAAGCCGCATCCCGTCACCGGCGAGGCCGTGCCGGATGAAGCCGCCCGCGTGCCGCTGCTGCGCTATGAAAATCCGCGTCCCGCCGAGTGGCCGCAGGCCGATTACATCATCGGGAATCCGCCCTTCATCGGCACCGCGCGCATGCGCGATGCTCTTGGCGATGGCTACACGCAGACCTTGCGCGATGCGTATCCTGACGTGCCTGAGAGCGCCGATCTCGTCATGTACTGGTGGCACAAGGCCGCGCTGCTGCTGCGTGCAGGGCGCGTGCAGCGTTTCGGCTTCATCACCACCAACAGCCTCAAGCAAACCTTCAACCGCCGCGTGCTGGAGCATCATCTGAGTGGAGCGCCTGCGTCCCCGCCACTTTCCATCAGCTTCGCCATCCCAGATCACCCCTGGGTCGATAGCGCGGACGGCGCGGCGGTGCGCATCGCCATGACGGCGGCTGTTTCAAGTCAGGATGAAGGTGCGCTGTGTCGTGTCACCAGTGAAACCGCACGAGAGGATGGCGAGATCGACGTCACGGTGGCCGAGCAAAGTGGGATCATTCACGCCGATTTGACCATTGGGGCAAATGTCCTTTCTGCTGTGCAGCTCCAGGCTAACGAGAATCTGAGCAATCACGGCGTTATCACCGGAGGTGAAGGCTTTATCGTTACCCGCGAGCAGGCTGTCGCATTCGGTCTTGGACAAGACTTGGAGCTAGCAAAGCTTTTGAAGCCTATTCTGAATGGCAAGGACATCACCGCACGATCACGAGATGCCTTCGTCATCGACTTGTATGGGATGACTGCTGAACAGGTACGTGATCGCCATCCACAGGTTTATCAATGGTTGCTGACTCAAGTGAAGCCCATACGCGATCAAAACAATCGCGAGAGCCGTAGGCTGAACTGGTGGCTGTTTAACGAGAATGTTCCCAAGCTACGCAACATGTTGCGAGGATTGAGGCGCTACATCTCGACAGTCGAAACAGCCAAACACCGCATTTTTTTCTTCTTGGATGAGACTGTTCTGCCTGCGCACAAGCTGGTTAACATTGCTCTTGATGATGCTTACTCCATCGGTGTGCTCTCCAGTCGCATCCATGTTGTCTGGGCACTCGCTACGGGCAGTAGGCTCGGTGTTGGAAATGATCCCGTCTATGTGAAGACGGCCAGCTTCGAAAAATTCCCCTTCCCCGACGCCACCGAGCCTCAGCGCACCCGCATCCGCGAACTCGGCGAGGCCATCGACGCGCACCGCAAACGCCAGCAGGCCCAGCATCCCGCCCTCACGCTCACGGACATGTACAACGTGATCGAGAAGCTGCGCGGCCAGCATGAGCTTTCCGCCAAAGAACGCACCACCCACGAGCACGGCCTGCTGTCCGTCCTACTCCAGCTTCACGACGAGCTGGATGCCGCCGTCGCCACCGCCTACGCCCTGCCCGATGATGCCGATGATGCCACGATCCTCACGCACCTCTGCCACCTCAACGCCCAACGCGCCGCCGAAGAACAACGCGGCCACATCCGCTGGCTGCGCCCTGAGTTCCAAGGTGCGGGGGTGTCCCCACCCCCAGCCGAAACCACCGGTGATCTCGACCTGCCCGAAGGTGCCGAACCTTCGCCCGCTGCCCTCCGTCCTTCGCGTGCCAAGCACCTCTGGCCCAAGCCCCTGCCCGAGCGCGTGCGCCTCATCGCCACGACGCTCGCCACCGCCGCCCGTCCGCTGCGCACCGAAGAAGTCACCGCCCTGTTCAAGTCCGCCAAACCCGCTGATGTGGAAGAAATTCTCGACACCCTCGTCACGCTGGGCCGCGCGCGGTGTGAGGATGAGCTGTATGCGGTGAAGTGATGCGGGCTGCCAAGCCGGATGTCTTACACCGCAAGAGTTTGGAGCGCCGCAGGGGTCTGAGTTTCAGATTCTCTGTGGTCCTCTGTGACCTCTGTGGTGAACTCGGAAATCTGGGCGGGGCGGATGGCTTTTGTTCTACCACCGAGATCACAGAGAGGCACAGAGGCATGAGATTCTGAACTCTGCGGTTTTCCAATCTCTTGCGGTGTTGATTTCGGGAGGCAGGAGGTCTGAATCTCCCGCTTGCCAGTTTCCACGCCGCCCGGCATACTTGCGGTATGACCTCCACATTCCCGAACACTGAAGCCGAGCTGCTGCGCCGCGTGGTGGACCCGCAACGCGCAGGCTGGTCCCCAGAGGCAGCGCAGTCGATCCTGGCGCTGTCATTTTCGCAGGAAGATCAGGAGCGGGCGACAGTGCTGGCGGAGAAAGCAGGCACGGGTGCGATGACACCCGAGGAGCAGCGTGAGATGGAAGGCTACCGCCATGTGGGGCGCTTTCTGGAGCTGGTGAAGTCCCGCGCCCGTCTGTCCCTGAAATCGCTGAATGCTGCGTGAGCCGGCCTGATCCAGCGACCGCCCGCAGCGTGCGCGACCGTGGCGCGGGCCGCTGCGAGTACTGCCACTTTCCCGAGTCGGTGGCGGAGCTGCCCTTTCAACTGGATCACATCATCGCGCTCAAACACCAGGGGCCGACGCATGAGACAAATCTTGCGCTGGCCTGTTATCCCTGCAATTCCGCCAAGGGTCCGAACATCGCCGGGGTCGATCCCGTGAGCGGCGGCATCATTCCGCTGTTTCATCCCCGGCAGGACGTGTGGCAGGAGCATTTCGAGTGGCAGGGCGCGTGGCTGTTTGGCAAGACGCCGAAAGCACGCGCGACGATCCAGGTGCTGGGCATCAATGATGCCGAAGCGGTGGCGTTGCGTGAGAGTTTGCTGGAGGAAGGTGTCAGGCTGGATTGAAACCAGCGGGTACTCCATCCGTTCCGTCTGTAATCACCGCCAGAAGTTGCAACGGCATCATCTTCCGACCCGTGGTTGAATCGCGGCCATGAACGAGCGCCCCCCGCCCAACTTTCCTCTTTTCACCTTCGGCGACTGCTGTCTGAGGCTGTTTCTCACGGGCATGTGTTATGCCATGGGTGCCGTGCTGTGGCAGATGCTGAGTGAGATCAAACCGGAGGGTGCCGCTTTCATTGTCATCGTGCTGCTAACCGTGGCGGGAACGGTCGGCTATACCGTGTGGATGGTGGTACGCAACACGCGCAAGCGCTGATGGAACGCAGGAAGGGGGAGCGGTTATGAGTTAAGCGCGAGGTGTAACCGTACGCTTAACCCATAACTTATAACTGCTTACTTCGGCGCATCACCCGACCGCTTCTCGTCTTCACGGGCCAGTTCTTCGAGCGTCATCTCCTTGGTCGGGAGTTCCGCTGGATCTTCATCAGGCATCTTTGAACTTTGGTCTTCGCCGAGATTTTCTTCCTCGGGTTTTTCGACCTCGGGCGGCGGAGCGGACGGAGTAGCGGCAGGGGCTTGATACTCGTCCTTCTGGTCTTCCTCATCATCGGCGGACGACCACGGATTGTAGTTCTCGTTGTCCCAGTCGTCTGCGCCTGGCTTCTCAAGCTCCTTAGCATCCTTGTCGATGTCAGCGTAGTACTCGGGGTAAGCGGCACGGTCTTTCTTCTCCATGAAATAGGCCAGCCAGATGCACACCTCATAGAGAATGTACAGCGGCCCGGCCAGCACCATCATGGTGAACGGATCAGGCGTCGGCGTGACGATGGCTGCGAAGATCGCGATGGCGACGATGGCATACGAGCGCGTCGTGCTCATCAGCTTGTAGTTCAGGAAGTCCAGCTTCACCAACACCATCACGATGACCGGCAGCTCAAACGCGACGCCAAAGAGCATGATGAATCGCGAGGCGAATTTCACATAGCCGTCCAAGCGCCAGCCGTTCGTGAGGCCCAAGTCGTTGTTGAACGTGTAGAAAAACTTCAGCGCTTCCGGCAGCACGACGTAGAAAGCAAAGCAGGCACCCGTCAAAAACAGCCCCGCACCAATGGCGATGGCAGGGAAAATGGCTTTCTTCTCTGCCGGTTTCAGCCCTGGCAGGATGAACTGCAAGATGAAAAACAGCAGCAGCGGAAACGCGAAGATGACTGCTGCGATGAGCGCCAGATTCATCACCATGAGGAAACCTTCCTGCGGGGTCAGGATTTGCAGCATCGTCTTGAGCTGTTCCTCCGTTGTGATCACATGCGTGGCCCACAACGGCATTTTGATGATCTCAAACAGCTTCCCGTAAAAACAGAACGTGCCGATGGTCGAAACCAGCAGCGTCGTCACGATGCGCACGATCATTTTGCGCAGGTCTTCGAGGTGATCGAGGAAGGGTTTTTCCTCATCGCCCTTGCCGCCGAGGTTCATGGCGACTTTTTCGCGAACTTTGAAGATTTTTTGGAGGATGCCGGACCACATGGGAATGAGAGGGGAAGGAAAGTTGCGGATGCAATGGGACTACGGCAGTCCTTGGGCCGCGATCCGCGCGTAGAGTGCCAGCGTCAGGGCGTTGGTGATCGCATTGGCAGCAATCATCCCACGCAGTTCTCCCGCGCTAACAAACCGCACGTCGCTGATGTGCTCGCTTCCATCCGGTTCAGGACGGCTGACGACACACACGGGCTTCGCCGTGAAAAGATAAACGATCTCGTCGGTAAAACCTTGCGAGGGAAAATACCAGCCCAGCGGCTCCAGCGTGCCGTGCTCGTTGTCCAGGGCGCAGCCGCATTCCTCTCGTAGTTCGTTCAAAGCGGTGTAGATGATCGATTCGCGAGTGACTTCGGTGTCGATTTGTCCTGCGGGAAACTCCCACATCGTCTGCATCACCGGCAGGCGCTCCTGATGCACCATCACGAAGCGGCCATCTTCCAGCATGGGTGCAATCGCCACGGCGGCTTTGCGTTGTACCACCATCCACGGCACTTCCTCATGGCGGTTGGGCGTTGTAAACCAGGCGCGTTCGACTCCGATGTGCGGGTTCTCAAACGCCGTCTCGCTGCGCGTCTTTACCCAGCCAGGCTCGGCTCCAGGAGTGTAGAGGTCGAAGTCCGGGATCAGCATGCCAGTTACGCGTTCAAAGCCGCACGCCAGCGGGCGAGCTGAGTCTTTACATTTTGCGGCGACGGCGCACCGATGCCCTTGCGTGCTACCATGGCGGTTTCGAGGTTCAAACAGGCCGTCACATCGGCTTCGAAGGCCGACGAGAACTTCTGGAACTCGTCCAGCTTCATCTCACCAAAACCGCGCTTCTGCTCAATCGAGTAAGCGACCAGCTTGCCGATCACTTCGTGCGCCTGACGGAACGGCACACCGTGATTCACGAGGTAATCGGCCAGATCCGTCGCCAGCAGCATCGGATCGCTGGCTGCTGCGGTCGTTTTGGCGCGATTGACGTCCATGCCACAGATCATCTCGGTGAAGACTTCCAGCGCGATCGAAACAGTGTCGATGGAATCGAACAGCGGCTCCTTGTCCTCCTGCAAATCGCGATTGTAGGTCATCGGCAGGCCCTTGAGCAGCGTGAGGATGCTCATGAGGTTGCCAATCAGCCGCGCCGACTTGCCACGCGTCAGTTCCGCCACATCGGGGTTCTTTTTCTGCGGCATCAGAGACGAACCAGTCGTGTGCGCATCGCTCAGCGTCACAAAACCGAACTCCGCACTCGCCCATAGGATCACATCCTCGCTTAAGCGGGACAGATGCACGCCCTGCAAGGAGATCGCGAACAGCAGTTCCGCGACGAAATCACGGTCGCTGACCGCATCCATCGAGTTTTGCGTCACCCCGTCAAAACCAAGCTGCTGCGCCACGAATTCACGGTCGAGGATGATCGTGCTGCCTGCGAGAGCGCCCGAGCCCAGCGGCATCACATTCAGCCGCTTCCGGCAATCTGCGAGACGCGCTGCGTCACGATCCAGCATCTCGACATAGGCCAGCAGATGATGCGCGAAGAACACCGGTTGCCCGCGTTGCAAATGCGTGTAGCCAGGCATCACCGCATCGCTGCCACGTTCGGCGCATTCAATCAGCGCCGCCTGCATCGCGCGGGTGTGCTGGAGGATCGAATCAATCGTCGAACGGCAATACAGACGCACATCCGTCGCGATCTGGTCGTTCCGACTCCGCGCTGTGTGAAGTTTGGCACCGGCAGGGCCGATCCGCTTGGTCAGCTCGGACTCGATGTTCATGTGGACGTCTTCCAGTGACTCCTTGAACTCAAAATTTCCTTTCTCGATCTCGTGGCGGATCTCTAACAATCCCGATTCGATCTTCTGCTGCTCTTCGGCGGTCAAAATACCCGCTTTGAGCAGTCCTTTGGAATGGGCAATGGAACCGGCGATGTCATGGGCGAACAACCGCCAGTCAAACGACACGGATTCTCCGTAGCGCTGCACGAGAGCGCTGGTTTCCTGAGCAAAACGGCCTTTCCACATAAATTTCGAGGGCGCGGAGAGTAACGGCTTTCGGCGCAGGCGCAACCGCCGGGCTGTTTTCTCTGGATTGGGGAGAACACATATCTCATGAACGGTATGATGACTTCGTGACGTTTTCCAAGCCGCCATCAACCACTTCATCCCCATGATATTTCCCCGCCACGTTTTCCTTATCAGTCTCACGGTCGCTTCCATCTCCGGTTTCAGCGCTGACAAGCCGAAGAAACCTGACCGCCCACAGCCACCGACGCGCCCCTTGGATGCACCGGGGACACCGAAGTTTACACGGCTCGACGGCAAGCCAGGAGTGAATCCTCCGGTGAATGCGGAGGGTGATTTCGTCATCGGTCCTGACTATGTCGCAGCACCGGAGACGAAGGTCGTCGAAGGCGTGCCTCAAGGGAAGGTGCAGCAGTTCACGATGGAGTCGAAGGATTGCAAGCTCTTCAATCCCGGCATTGCGCGCGAGGTCTTCGGCACCGTTGATCCGAAGAACCCGAAGACGCTCATCGTCGAGACGCATCCCATCGACTACCAGCGCTTCGTCACTGTTTACGTCCCTGCACAATATGTTCTTGGCACAGCAGCCCCCTTCATCGTGGGGCACGACGGCCCGCGCGGAAAGCCGGACATGACGCTGCCGCACATCCTCGACAACCTGATCGCGCAGAAGCGCGTGCCTGCGATGATCGCCATCCAGATCTCCAGTGGCGGCGGTGATGCACAGGGCCACGAGCGCGGTCGCGAATACGACACGATGTCCGGCTTGTATGCCGAGTTCATCGAGAACGAAGTACTGCCGCTGGTGGAGAAAAACGTGGGTGTGAAACTCACCAAAGACCCCGAAGGCCGCGCGACGATGGGCAGCAGTTCCGGTGGTTCCGCCGCACTCGCTATGGCTTGGTATCGCACCGACTTGTATCACCGCGTGCTCACCACCTCAGGCACCTTCGTGAACCAGCAGTGGCCTTTCAACCCCGAGACCCCTGGCGGCGCGTGGGACTTCCACAGCAAGATCATTCCTGAAAGCCCGGTGAAGCCCATCCGCCTCTGGATGGCCGTCGGCGACCGCGACCTGCTCAACCCGAACGTGATGCGCGATGACATGCACGACTGGGTGGATGCGAACAACCGCATGGCCAAGGTCTTGAAGGCCAAGGGTTACCACTACCAGTATGTCTATTGCCTCAACACTGGTCACGGCATCGGCCCTGCGAGGCCGCAGATCCTGCCGCAGGCCCTGGAGTGGCTGTGGCAGGGGTATTCCAGCGCCAAGGCTCAGTGAACTCGAAATGAGCGCCATGGCTGCTCAGTTCGTGATCGACCGACTGAGGCCTTGAGCCGAGCTGCTGCGCAAAATCTGCTGCAAGTCCGCATTTGCCAGAATCTCGCTTCTTGTTAATCTCGTATCAAAGTTTGCGACAGAGTCTCAATTGCAGAACCGTTTCCTTTCCATGCCCGCCACCCTTGCTGAACTCCCCGTTGGCTCCAGCGCCATCGTTCAGGCCATGCCCACCGGCCGTTCCTGCCTCACGCGTTTGCGCGAGATGGGCATCGTGCCTGGCACCCGAGTCAGTGTGACACGCCGTGCGCCGCTGGGTGAGCCCATCGAGATTTGCGTGCGCGGCTCTCATCTTTCCATGCGCAACCATGAGGCGGCCTTTATCGCCATCTCCGCTGCATGAGTGCCGCCGCTCCTGAGACACCGCTCATCGCCATCGTGGGAAACCCGAACTCCGGAAAAACCACGCTCTTCAATCTGCTCACGGGTTTGAAGCAAAAAGTGGCCAATTACCCCGGTGTGACCGTCGAAAAGAAAATCGGCGAGTGCTACAGCCAGCATGGCAAAAAACTGCGTCTGATCGATTTGCCGGGCGCTTATAGTCTCAATGCTCGATCGCCGGATGAGGCGGTGCTGCGTGATGTTTTGCTTGGTCGTCGGCCAGAAACGCCGCGTCCTGACCGTGTGGTCTGTGTGCTCGATTCCGCCAACTTCGAGCGCAATCTTTACATGGCTGGTCAGGTGCTCGAACTCGGACTGCCGACGATTTTGGTGCTAAACATGGTCGATGTGGCGGAGCAGCGCGAATGGCGCATCGACGCGATCAAGTTGTCCGAGATCCTTGGTATTCCCGTCGTCAAAACGAACGCCATCAGCGGTCAGGGTCTCATCGAACTCAAGCTCGCGCTCAGCCGCGAGGACATCTCGCCGCCCAAGTGGCAGAACGCTGCGCTGCCTGAAGGTGTGAAAGCCGCTTTGGAGCACAGTCGTGATGAAATGCGTCAGGCTGGCGTCATTCACACACGCTCCAGCTTATTAGAGCCGCTTTACCTACTCTCCGATCACGATCCCACGCACTACGGCATCGCCGACACGCAAATCGCCCGCATCCACGAGCTGCGCAGCCGCATGGAGACTGATTTCCCCGGCTGGGAAGATGCGCTCGTGGCCGAACGCTACCGCCGCATTGAGGAACTCTGCGCGCAGGTCTTGAAACGGCCGGATCAAGAGATCGAAACCATCACCACCAAGCTCGACCGCATCCTGCTGCATCCCGTGCTCGGATTTGTGAATCTGTTGCTCGTACTCGGGCTGTTGTTCTTTCTCATCTTCAAGGTCGCCGAAGGCCCGATGGGCTGGATCGAGGCCGGATTCGGCCAGTTTGGCGCGTGGGTGGAAGGTTTGATGTCGCCAGGTGATTTTCGTGATCTCATCGTGAACGGTGTCGTGCCTGGCGTGAGCGGCGTGGTCATCTTCCTGCCGCAGATTTTGATCTTGTTCTTCTTCATCGGCATCATGGAGGACACCGGCTACATGTCGCGTCTCGCCTTCATCATGGACTGGGCGATGAGCAAGGTCGGCCTCAACGGCAAATCGTTCCTGCCCTTCCTCAGCTCGTATGCCTGCGCGATTCCCGGCGTCATGGCCGCGCGTACCATCGACAGCCCAAAGGATCGCCTCATCACCATCTTGATTGCTCCGTTGGCGTCGTGTTCAGCACGCCTGCCCGTTTACTCGCTACTCATCGGCGTGCTGTTCCCGGTCGGTGAAGTCGGAGCCTTCGTGCAGGCCGGGATCATGCTCGGACTTTACTCACTCGGCACGCTCGGAGCCTTCTTCTTCGCCTGGGTCTTCAACAAGTTCGTCATGAAAGGCTCTGCCAGCCCGATGATCTTGGAAATGCCGTCCTACAAAATGCCGGCGCTCAAATCCATCCTGCTGCAGGTGTGGCAGCGCGCGCGCATGTTCCTCGTGCGAGCCGGCACCATCATCCTCGGCATCTCCATCCTCATCTGGGCTGCGTCCACCTATCCCAAAACCGCAGGAGATGACAGTGCGAAGCAAATGGAGCACAGCTTCGCTGGTCGCGCCGGGAAGCTCATTGAGCCTGCCATCGCGCCGCTCGGCTACGATTGGAAGATTGGCATCGGCCTCATCGGCAGCTTCGCAGCGCGTGAGGTTTTCAACAGCACGATGTCCGTCGTTTATGCCGTCGAAAGTGGAGATGACGACAACCTTGCTCCGCTGCGCGACAAGCTGGCCGCTGAACGCCGTCCCGACGGCCGTCTCGTTTACACGCCGCTGGTCTGCATCAGCCTGCTCGTCTTCTATGTCTTCGCCATGCAGTGCGTCAGCACCATCGCCATCGTCAAACGCGAGACCGGCAGTTGGAAATGGGCGATGTTTCAGCTCGGCTACATGACCGGAACGGCGTATCTATTGAGCCTGCTCATCTTCCAGATCGGCAGTGCTTTGGGTTATTGATCTCACGCTTATGAACGAAAACTGGCAATCCATCGCCGCCATCGCGGTTATCGTCGTCACTGTCGTGCTGTTCATCGCTCGTGCGGCCAAACGCCGGAAAAAGCCCGGATGCGGCGGTAGTTGCGGGTGTGGCAAATGAGGCGCAGAGTGCGCGACTGCATGTTCACGCTCGATCTCTGCACTTTCGATCCCGGCATTGCCGCGAAGTCGCCGTTTGCGTTTGCGGCGGCGGTTGTGGAGTGTGTGGAGACGTCATGGGATGAGGGCGCGGATCTTGTGGTGCTGCCAGAGTTCACGTGGATGGGCTTGGAGCCGCTGGTGGAGCCGCAGTCGCCGCAGCGTGTGGCGGAGGTGTTCTGGAATGAGTTGTTTCTGACGCTGCGCTCGTTGCTCAATCGGCCGGACAAAGCGGTCGTGCTTGGCACGGTGCCGTTTTGGGATGCGGAGCGTGGTGCGCTGTATAACCGGGCTCCGATCTTTGTTGGAGACCAAATTCTGCATCAGGACAAGTTGCACCTCACGCCCTGGGAGTCAGCGTTTGCATCGGGTGATGAATTGCGCCTCTGGGAGTTCGCGGGTTTGCGTTTTGCGGTGGTGATCTGCCTCGATATCGAGATACCCGAGATCAGTGTGCGGCTGCGTGGTGCCGGCGTCGATGTGGTGCTGGTGCCGAGTGCGACCGAGACGATTCTAGGTGTCGAACGTGTGGATCGTTGTGCCTCTGCCCGTGCGGTCGAGTTGGGAAGCATTGTCGGCGTCTCTCATCTCACGGGAAAGGCGGAGTGTGGATTGATCGAAGAAAATGTGGGCCGCACCGCAGTCTATTTCCCGTCGCAGTCGGCATTTCAAGATTCACCGCGTTGGGTGGAAAGTGAAGTCTATGACGGCGGCATTCACAAACAGCGGGTGGTCATTGCGCCGCGAGATTTGGAAATCATGCGCCGCATGAAGAGGGAGACGAATCCGTCGTTGCTTGAAGCGATGCCTGCGTTCGAGGTCGTGCGCGGCTGAGGTGCGCTTCAGGCTTTGCCCTTGGTTTTGGCCGTGGTCTGGCCGACGACCTTGTCCTCGGGACGGGACACCGCCGTGGGAGCCCTGTAGAGGATCGTTGCCGGTCCGAACTTCTTTCTGGCCTTCGCTTCGTTTTCCTCGGCACGCTTCTTCTCGCCTTCCGTTGGAACGATCTTGGCGATTTCAATCGGCTGAGCATTGGAGGCAGGCACACTGAGCGAAGGCGAACCATCGTCACCAGCGGCTGAAGCAGCGGCTTGCTCGGCCTCGCCACGTGGCAGGCCACCCTTGGTGATAACGACCTTGGCACCGATGTTCACATTGTTGAAAAGATCGACGACGTCCTTCATGCCCATGCGAACGCAGCCATAGCTGGCGGGAGTGCCGAGGCGATTTTCCTCGGTGGTGCCATGGATGTAGATGAAACGGTTGGCGGCATTTTTATTGGCTCGCTCCGTGCCTCTAAGCCAAAGGATGCGCGAGACAATGGGATCACGCCCTGGAGCGTTGGGTTTGAGCACCTCGCCATTCCAGCGCCGACTTTTCAATACGGCACCGGCTGGCAGTCCCTGACCAATCTTGGCAATGATCTCGTGCTGACCAACCGGCGTGCGATAGCTGCCCTTCTGGTCCCCGAGACCGAACTTCGAGGTGGAGATGACATACTGCTTCGTCAGCTTGCCCGCGCTGTAGATGCCGAGCTTCTGGTCCTTCACGCTGACCACTACATCGCCCTTTGGCGGCGTGGTGCACTGACTGAGCAGGCCGGTCAGCAACACAACCACACTGGCCTTGAGCAGGCGTGTGGTTTGAGAGTTCTGAGAAGTCCGACTAAAAAGCAACATGTCCTACAAGAGTGATACAAACCAAGATATTCGCAATACCGAATTAATGTAGTCATCAACGGCAGCTTACAGCCTTCTATTTCGCAAGACTCGTGCCATATGAACGATTGATGCCTTGCCCAACCGCCCGGGCTGCCATCCATTCCGCGCCAATTGCCAACTCATCCCCACCATGGACGATCCACCGCTACTCATCCGCCCCTATCAGGATCAAGATTTGACCCAGCTTCGGCGCATTACGGTAGAATCCTTTGGCGGCGTGGCCCTGGAGCAAATGCTGGAGCACAAATTTGGCCTCTGGCATGGCCGTGATTGGAAGGCGCGCAAGGCGGATCACATCGACGACGACGTCGCGCAGTGCCGTGAGGGCTGTTTTGTGGCGGAGCGTGGGGGAGAAATCCTAGGCTTCATCACTCTGCGACTCGACCATGTGAACGCCCGTGGCCGCATCCCGAACATCGCCGTGGTGGAAAGCGCCCGTGGTCTGGGCTTGGGCCGCCGCCTGATTCAGCATGCAATCGACTTCATGTGCCAGCAGGGCATGAAGCTGGCCCAGATCGAGACCATGGCCTCAAACGCCATCGGCCAGCACCTTTACCCGAGCTGCGGTTTCGAGGAAGTCACCCGGCAGGTGCATTATGCGATGAAGCTCTGAGGCCCTGCGGCGGCAGTCTGCGGATTTGCATTGTCCCTTAAAATGGCCGATAGACCCTGCCCATCCCTCCTGAAACGATTGTGACCACCCCCCGCCGCCCCGACCACGCCCCGAAAAAACCCTCCCTGTTCAGCCGCTTCAAAGCTGGCCTGAAACGCGTCATTGGCGGAGGCAAAAAGAAGGAGGCAGCCAAAGATCACGCGAAAGACCACGCGCACCACCCGGCCACGATCCACGCCCACAAGCGCCCCCATGATGACAAGCCGCGTGAGCATGCACCGAGACCGCCACGTGACGCCCGCCCACCCCGTGAGCGCAGTGAGCGCCCGCCTGAGCGTGATGGCCGTCGTGGTCCGCCACGCGGTCGTGAGCGCGATGACCGCCGCGGTCCGCCGCGTGACCGTGGCGCACACGAGGAAAAGCCCGTCCGTGAAAATCACGCCCTCGTCGCTCCACCTGCACCGCCACCGGTGCCAGAAGGTCCTTTCCCGGAAGCTTTTGAAGTGCTGGGCCTCTCCCCCGCTGTTCTCGCTGCCGTGCGTGAGACGGGCTATGAAAAGCCCACAGAGATCCAGGAAAAATCCATCCCCATCATCCTGACTGGCAAAGACGTCGTCGGTGCCTCCCAGACCGGCACTGGCAAGACCGCTGCCTTTGCCCTGCCCACACTCACCCGCATGGGTGCCCCCGGCAAATTCCGCGTCCTCGTCCTCGAACCGGTGCGTGAACTCGCCGCCCAAGTCGTCGAGCAGTTTGAAAAATACGGCAAGCACACCGGCCTGCGCGTTCTTCTCGTCCACGGCGGCGTCGGCTATGAAAAGCAGCGCAAAGGTCTCCAGCAGGGCGTCGATATCGTCGTCGCCACGCCGGGACGCCTCCTCGATTTCATGGGCGAAGGCATCGCCGATCTGCGGAACATCGAAGTCCTCATTCTTGATGAAGTGGATCGCATGCTCGACATGGGCTTCCTCCCTGACGTGCGCCGCATCGTGGAAAAGACGCCCGCCACACGCCAGACATTGTTCTTCTCGGCCACCATGCCGCCGCAGATCAAGAACCTCGCGGACTTCGCCCTCAAAGACCCCGAAAGCGTCGAAGTCGGCATCCGCTTCTCTGCCGCAGAGACCGTCAGCCACTACATGTATCCCGTGGCCAGTGATCAGCGTGAGGAATTGCTCCTCGCCATCCTCAAGCAGACCCATTTCGAAAGCGTCATGATCTTTACCCGCACCAAGGCGCAGGCAGATCAGGTCTTCGCAGCCATTGACCGCCTCGGCGAATACAAAGCCGCCGTCATGCACAGCGACATCGGCCAGAAGGACCGTGAGCGTGCATTGCAGGGCTTCCGCAGTGGCGCATTCGAAATCATCGTCGCCACCGATCTCGCCGCCCGCGGCATTGATGTCAGCGGCGTCACCCACGTCATCAACTACATGGTGCCGGAGCATTCCGAAGACTACGTCCACCGCATCGGCCGCACCGGTCGTGCGCAGAAAGAAGGGGATGCCTTCACGCTCTTCTCTGCCGACGAACTCATGAACGTCGCCTCCATCGAGCGCCTCATCAGCCAGAAAATCGAGCGTCGGAAGCTCGACGGCTTCAGCTACAAATACACCACCGCCCTCGACGACGAAGACCGCGCCCGCGCCATCCTCACCGGCAAGAAAAAGAAAAAGCGCAGGTAGAGGCAGAAAGGCGGGATTGTGTGGAGCGGTGTCGGTTCTGCCCTGACTCGCTTCATCAGGCCAGCCAGTCCTCGACTGATAACCCTGGAATGCGCGAAAACTCGCCCACGTTGTTCGTGGCCACGCGTAACTGACGCGACAGCGCGTGTCCGGCCAGCAGCATGTCATAGGGGCCACTGACTTTACCGATGGATTCCAGATGCGCGCGCACCTCGGCGGCCTTGATAGCCGCAGCGTCATCGAAGGGAAGGACGCGCACCATGGCCATCAGTCGCAGCACCTTTTGGCGCTCGCGGTTCGGATCCTGACAATTGAACACGCCGGTGAACAACTCATAGGACGTCACCGTGGACATGGCGCAGTCGGCAGGCTGGAGTGCGCTGAGTCTTTGCACCGCCCGTTCATGGCCCTTCATCAGCGCGATGCAGGTGTTTGTATCGAGCAGAATCTTCATGCGTCCAAGGCGGCTATGAAGGGAGCTGCGCCTTGGGCTGGCCGGTTAAAGGCGGCATCATCAATGCGAATCTCCTCGAAGAAGTCCTTCGGCCACGATTCCTTTCCGGCCTCGACATCAAACATGACAATGACTCGGCAGTCTCGTGACAGACCACTTGGGACAGGCTGGCCCAAGGTGAGGTGCCGCGAATCTTCCAGCACGGCTGTGGATTCAAAAACGCTCATGGTAGAAGATGGCGGGTTCTCATCCGGTTTTCAACTCGCTTGATCAGCCAGCTCATCCCCGGTTCCAAACACCCGCTAAACCGCCTCTCCGAGAAACAGTCACTGAGGCCTACGGAACACGCAGAACAGACGGAAAGTCAGGCAAAGTCGCATGCCTCACCTTTCGAGTGTGTGGAGATGAATGTCTTTTTTCCGAGTCTTCGGTGTGTTCCGTAGGCTTTCCATTCCCGGATTCCAAACACCCGCCAAACTTCCACTTGGCTCCTGGGCTGAATGGCCGAAAAAGAGGCAAGAGAAGAAAAGAGAGCGGGCGCAGAATCCATCCGGCCTTTTGACATTTTTTCTCTCTCTCGGCCACTCTCCCCGCTCCTGTCACGCCCGTCACCCACTTGAAACTTTAAACCTGTAACTTCCAACTTCTTCATGCACCTCTCCGACCTCCTCTTCACCGGCTTCAACAAACGCGTCGCCGCCCTGCATCGGGACACGGGCGAAATCCTCTGGCAGTGGAAGGCCCCCGCCGGCTGTATCTACACCAGCCTCCTGCTGGATGGGGATCGCCTCATCGTCAGCGTGGACGGCTACATGTATGCTCTTGATCCCTTCACCGGCCGCCAGCTCTGGATGAACGAGATGGTGGGCTTCGGCACCGGCGTGGCCAGCCTCGTTTCTGTCCATGGCAGTTCCAGCTCTCATGTGCTTGCTGCTGCGGCGGCGGCTGCAGCCGCTGCGGCTGCCACGACCACGAGTGCAATCTGAGCTTAGCGGGTTCGCATCTTGGGCTTCAAACAGCTCCTGACTTGACTCATCGTCCCTAGACTCATCGTCCAAGGTGGTCGGTATGAGCCAACGCCACCGTGTCCTCGATCAGTTCGGGCAGAACGTCTGCCAACTACGTGTCAGATTAGGTTTGCTTGAGCGACCGTCACGCCGCCTTGTTGAGCACCTTCTTCCGATGCTCTGCGAGAAACGCGAGATTGGGCAGGGCGGCATCGGATGGCAGTTTTAGAGGTTCGCCTTCGTAGTTTGCGAAATTTTCCTTCACCGCACGCTGTGGCAGTTCCTTTCGCAGTCGCGGCGAAAGCACCAGACACAGGTTGTCGTCAAAAGCGATCAACTCTCGATCAAACGCTGCGTCATGTAATCGAGAGAGGCTAAGACCGTTGCGCACATTGAGCCGCTGCTCCACGTGCGTTCCCCACGGTAGGATGTGGGAGGCAATGAGGAGTTCACGGATGCCAAGTTCCGTCACCCCGCAGCGTCCACCGAAGTTGTTTAAGACCGCGTTGCGGAAGTAATCCTGACCTCGCCGGATTTTCACCGTGCTCAGCGTGTCAGTTGGGCCAGAGGGCGGACGTTTTGCGACTCGAATGCCCTGCTTTGGTAAGACTTCAACTTCCGCATCCGGACCAGCTTGCATCAGTGCTCGGAGTCCGTCTTCACTCGCGGGAACCGTTTCTTCGAGGTTCGCATGAAACTCCTGCCACATGGTTTCATCCAGCTTGCTCGCCCCGCTGAGTCCTTTGATGCCACGCAGCTTGAGCGCTGGATCTAGCGACGCCAGATTGCACAATTTCATCGCCACGCTTCCCGGCGTGCGCTCCATTTTCTTCGCTAGTGTGATGATGGTTGGCTGGCGCTCATGCATCTGACCAAAGGTCATTTTGTGATACACGTTGAGTAGGATGAGCAACTCATGGCGGGTCCAATTTTTTCGCGCAGACATACCAGGAAAGTATAGTGGTTGGCCGTTGCGGGGAAGTCATGAGTGAAAATAAAAAAGTTGCCGACCCCGCTGCCGTGTTTGCTTGCGCGTTGTCTCTTTGGCAGACCTGCCAGCAAGAAGCATCACGACAAACCAATCTCAATCTCAGTGAAGTCTATAACGGAGTGGATCAACTGATGCGTGAGGTAATGCGAATCGGAGAGTTATTCGAAAAGTGGGCATGCGAGCACATTGAGTTCAATGAGTTGACCGACGTATGGCCTTACTTGCTGGAGGACAAATTCGGAGAGTCTTGCGTCAGTGCAATGGGTGCAGAGAACTTCAATAACTTTGACGACATTGATTGCCTTCGGGTTGCGTTGAGATTGCGACTTCCAGTCAAACTCTGCGACGATCTGCCCATTCCGATCGACTTGACGGCAGCCAATCCTGTCCCGAACTCGCCTTTCCCAGCATTTCGGATTCAAACAGTGCGTGAACTCGCTGAAGACCATTTCTGCGAGGCGTTCACTTTGGACGACGATCCATTCGATGATAACTTTGGTCCGCCTCAATTCGCATTGTATGGAGTGGGGACAGACGGCTTGATCGAACACATCGCAGACCGCCGCACTTATACCGAGGCATTAAATCTCGCCCAAAAGATTGCGCCGGGTGTTCTGTTTCCGAGCAATCCAGTTAGTGGTTTTTGCCTCCAAAGTTAAGCCGCATCAGGCCACCGCTTGCGCCAATTCGCGCACGGACTTGCCCAACCAGCTTCCGTGAAGAGGCTGTTCCGGTGGGACCGAGGAGACGAAGAAGGATGCATTCAATGCCGGGGCTGGCTTTGCCACGGGTGCTAGAACAGGTTTGAGTGGAGGCAGCGGAGCAGCTTTGGGCACGGCTTCCAATAGGGCTGAGCGGCGGTGCCAGGCGCGGCTCAGCTCGGCCACTAGTTCTTCGAGTTGGTACATCTCAGACACCGGTAACCGTAGCAGGGGCAGGCCGGTGGCGGCGAAGACATCGTTCTTGATCATGTCGCCCTTGAACCGTCCGCGGTCATTGTGACTGGAATCATCCAGCTCGATGCCGATCATAGGCATCCCGTCATCAAGGCGGCAGATGAGAAAATCGACGTGCTTCTTGTCGATCTGGTTCCGGTCTCCGATCTTGCCGGAAAGTGGCTTGATGATGTCGGCGAGGTTGACCTTGGCGAAGAGCAGGCAGCGCCCCTGAGTGAGGTGCTGAAGGCAGGTGAAAAACTCTTGCTCGGTCGGGGTGAACAGAGGCTTTGAGGCATAGACATTCCGATAACGCACACGGACTTCGGGATCGGGGACAATGAGCTGCATCAGTGAATGGGATAATTTTATGGAAATTATAAGCCGGATGCCATCCAGCGGCAAGTCGGCCCAGCTAGTGGCGTGATGTTTTCTGTGGGCAGATGGCTCACTCGTTCATTGCCTGCGGGGGCTGGAGCTGCCGAAGTTCAGGCAAAGGATTGAGAATGAGGGAGGTGTCAGGCCGGAAGGGGGGACCCCTTGGGGTGGTCAACGGGACCCCTTGGGGTGGTCGATCGCAGCCCTTGGGGTGGTTCGTCGGAGCCTGTGGGGTGGTGCGTCGGACCCCAGAGGGTGGTGCGTCACAGCCTTCGGGGTGGCTCATCGGAGCCCTTGAGGTATCGAGCCGGAGCCAATAGGGTGCCACGTCGGACCCCAGAGGGTGCCACGTCGAACCCCAGAGGGTGCCACGTCGAACCCCAGAGGGTGCCACGTCGAACCCCAGAGGGTGCCACGTCGAACCCCAGAGGGTGCCACGTCGAACCCCAGAGGGTGGTAAACGCCACCTCACGGGGTGGTGCGGCGCAGCCCTGTGGGTAGGCGTTGATACCCTTGGGGGTGGTTCAGCGGAGCCTCTGGGGTGCGGCGTCGAGGCTCGTGGGGTGCGGGGCCGGAGACTTGGGGGTGCGGCAGGGGCCTGCCTGAAGGCTGCGGAGTCGCACCGCCAATGTGTTCACGCCGCCACTTTTTCAATTCGGCGGATGCAGAACACTTCATCTTCGTGGAGCGGTTCCACGGCGCTGGCTGCGATCATGTGGACATCAATGGTTTCACCCACGGCATTGAAAACTTCCACGGCATAACCCAACGAACCATCAACCGCACGGAGTTCGTCCACCAAGGTCACGACATCTCCCTTGCGCAAACCAAGGTCTGGCAAGTCGTTCGTGATGACGGCTTCTTTGTAGATTTCAAGTTTCATGCCTGGGGCTTGGTGATCGGAATGAGTGTAACAAATCGCACCCTCCCAGACAAGGGGTCTTTCAGCCAGATGGTCCGAACAGGGAGTGGAACGCCGGTGGGACCGGTCAGTTGACCACGAATCTCGAAGGTTTCGCCGAAGGGTGACTGGCGTGAGGGTATGGCATCGAGGATGAGCAACTGCGAGCGAATATCATCGGCGAGCTGTTGAGGATTATCCTGAGTATAGCCGCCACGCTCAAGCCAGCCCGATTTGTCCGATTTCGAACGAGGCACCAGAAGGTAGTGCGTCAGTTTCTTCATGTGTATCTCGCTGTCTGTAGGAAGCTTCATGATGCCGGTCGAAAGGGAAGGCACGTCAGGATGGCGATGGTGGCGGTAACTGGCAAGAACAAGGAGTCCGCGAGGCGGCGATTCGTTGCCGCTCCATGATCGCAGACGATGATTCATTTCTCCCGTGCTCCAACACCCCATGGACCCAGATCGAGGACGAGCAGGAGCACGAGAACGAGAACGAGGACGAGGACGAGGACGAGGACGAGGACGAGGACGAACCAACCGCGAACTGTGAACCGCGAACCGACCACCGATCCCTTGACCACACCTTGACCGGCCTCTACGTCACCGCATGGCACTGAAGGCAATCATTTACCGGGCGGGTGTTTCGTTTTCCGATCTGGACCGCAACCTTTACAGCGATCATACGCTGACGATCGCGCGGCATCCGTCGGAGACGGAAGAGCGAATGATGGTGCGGCTGCTGGCCTTTGTGCTCAACGCCCCGGCGACGAATGATCTGGGCATGCTGGAGTTTGGCAAGGATATGTGGGAGGCGGATGAACCTGCGCTGAGCCAGCATGATCTGACGGGCTTGCTGATGCACTGGATCGAGCTGGGGCAGCCGGAAGAGAAGCGGCTGGTGCGCGTGTGCGGACGGGCGAAGCGGGTGACGGTGTATAGCTTCGGTAACACGGCACCGGCATGGTGGGCGGCGCTGGCGGGACGGTTTGCGCGCGTCAACAATCTGACGGTGTGGCAGCTACCGGCGGAGCAGGCTCAAGCGCTGGGCGCATTGGCCGCGCGATCGATGGATCTGCAAATCACGCTGCAAGAGGGCGTGCTGTTTGTGGGGGAAGGGGAGCGCAGCGTGGAGATCACGCCGGTGAAGCTGTTTGGCGGGGAGTGAGGGCTCAACTGCCCGCATCGCACCGCGCCCAGCACCCCATCATTCGCTAAAGCGGGTCACCTCAGAGAGGCTTCCCGCTCTAGCGTGGGTGATTTATTTCGTGAACGGGCTGGTGACGATCTTTTTGAAGTTCTCAGCCAGTTTAGCGATGGCATCTTTGGGGCCGGTGAGCTTGACGAAGATGTTGGATTCTTCGGTGGGAACGATGGCGGCGATGAGGGTGTAGTTTTCCTTTGGCGTCTTGGCTCCCATGGGCGGGCCGTCGTTGTAGGTGCCGGTGGCGGTCACGAGCGTGATTTTTTTGCCACCGGCGTCGAGTTCCTCGCGCTTGGATTCTGGCGTGCCTTGAAACTGGCCGAGCCAGCGCTTCACGTTGGCTTCCACGTCACCACCACCACCAGGACCGGGGAAGCTGTAAAAGACGGCCTCGATCGGCTTCTCCACACCTTCCACGGTGGCGGCAAGTGTGCCAGCACGGAACATGCCGGTGCTTTGCACCGAGGCCCAAGGCGCGGCGAATTTGAAGGTAAGACCGGCGACTTCGAGCTTCTCATCCTCGGCACGAACGGCGGAGGTGAGCGTGATCAAGGCAAGGAGGGAGGCGGAGAAGAAGTGTTTCATGATGGGCGCGTTTAGTGGGTGGGATTACTTGGTGACGTGCATGACACCACGCATGAGCATCCAGTGACCGGGGAAGGTGCAGATGTAGGGATAGTCGCCGGCGTCGGCAGGGGCGGTGAACTCGATGGTTTCGGTGCCATTCGGCTGCACGAGCTTGGTGTTGACGATGATGTCGGGCTTGGCGGCTTCAGGAATGTAGCTCTTGGCCATGCCCTGAGGATCGGCCAGCATGGCGTTGGCGAGTGCGCCGACGGCATCGAGTTTACCCGGCTTGAGGAGCAGGAAATTGTGCGGCTGTGGCAGCACGCCACCGGAGTTGTTGAGCGTGAGCTTCACTTTCTGGCCAGCCTTGACGCTGAGTTCGGTCTTTTCGTAGCTCAGGGGGGCGGCGGGATTCGCGCTGGGCTTGAGTTCGATGATGGCGACGCTTGCATCCTGCGCGACGGCGGGAAGGGAGAGTGCGGCGATGGAGGCAAGGAGGAGGCAGGTGTGCTTCATGTTTTTATGGGTGGATTTGACGGGGAGGCACTAATCGGGCCGTGTCGCCCCGTAATTTCAACTACTTTCGCCGTTGTGACGTAATGGAGCACGCCGTCTGGCACGAAAGTTTCTTCCCAGCCTCATCGTAGTTTATTGTATGAACGAGTTTCGCGAAACCTCCCTCGCCGCCCATTCGCTTAGCCGCCGCCACGTTTTGCGGGGGCTCGGTTCGCTTATTTCACTGCCGTTTCTGGAATCCTTCGGTCCGCGTGCCTTGGCTGCGGCCAAACCTGCCGCGAAGCCGATACGCGCTGCATGGCTGTACATTCCGAATGGGGTGAACGTCGAGCAGTGGATGTCCACAGGGGAGGGGACCAGTTATGAAATGTCGCCTTCGTTGAAGCAGATCGAGAAGCACCGCGATGATTTCATGGTGGTCTCCGGCCTGATGCAGGATTTTGCGCGCAGTCATGGCAATGGTGGCGGCGATCATGCGCGTGCCACGGCGACTTTCCTCACCGGTTGCATGCCAAAGAAAACAGCGGGGGCAGACATTCATCTCGGCATCTCGGTGGATCAGATCGCAGCGCAGAAAATTGGTCATCTGACACGTTTACCGTCGCTGGAACTGAGCACGGACGGGCAGCGTAGTTCGGGCAAGTGTGATTCGGGTTACTCCTGTGCCTATCAATTCAATCTGGCTTGGAAAAACGAAACGATGCCGATGGCACCGGAAATGGATCCACGGCTGGTGTTTGAGCGCATGTTTGGCCTCGGAGCGACGGCGGGAAAAGGTGAGGAGGCCGCACGTGCCAAGCGCATGCAGAAAAGCATTCTGGACACCGTGCTGGATGAAGCGAAAAGCCTGCAAGGCAAAGTGAACCCGAGCGACCGCCGCAAACTGGACGAATACTTCTCCTCCGTGCGGGACATCGAGCTGCGCATCGAACGTGCGGAGAAGTTTACAGCACAGATGCCGGACGTGAAAATCCCCGAAGGCATTCCTGATTCGTACGAGGAGCACATCCGCACGATGTTTGACCTCATGGTGCTGGCGTTTCAAACGGACACGACGCGTCTTTCGACCTTCATGCTCGCGCATGATGGCAGCAACCGCAGCTTCCCCGAACTGGGTGTGCCGGACGCGCATCATTATCTTTCCCATCACCAAAGCGATCCGCAGAAGCTGGAGAAGATCGCGAAGATCGATCAGTTTTATCTGCGCCAGTTCGGTTACTTCCTCGACAAGATGAAAGCGGTCAAAGAAGGCGACACGACGCTGCTGGACAATTCAATGATCGTGTTTGGTGGCGGTATCGGTGATGGCAATCGTCACAATCACGACAATCTGCCGATCCTGTTGGCTGGACGTGCCGGGGGCACCTTCACACCGGGCAAACGCGTGGTGCTGCCGGGCGAAACACCGATGACGAATCTGTATCTCTCGATGCTGGATCGCCTGGGCGTGCCAGCCGAGAAGGTGGGAGACAGCACCGGCAAACTGGAAGTGAGCTGAGGCTCACGCTGCTCCACGTCAGCGTTTTCGCCTTAACGTCCTACTGGAAGAGGGCGCTTGATGGTGGAAGGCAGGTCTGGGCTGGATTTTCTGATGCCCGGAGGAGGCGTGTTTCCGTTCGATGCAGAGCCAGATTTGCCACTGACACCGTTTTTAGAGATGCCCGGGGGCAGTTCTTCACCTTCGGGGGCTTTCTGCGACGTGGAGATGGGTCTGGGTGCCATCGGCAGAGAATACCAGTGCATCTGCGGAACGGCGCTGAGTTCGACCCATTGCTGAGAGCCGAGTTTTTTCCATTCGAGTTCGACGACGGCCCAGACGTGCGTTTCCCACGGCAGGCGGCTCCGCAGTTCTTGGGCTAGCGCAGCATCTTTGTCGAGGAAGACCGAAGCTTGGAAGGAATTGGGCGGAGCCGGCATGACGCGAAAGGCGTCTTTGCGGTCCAAGTTCGGCACACCATCTTCAAAGAAGTGATGGCGAATGATGCCGACATGAAACCGCGCTGGTCCATCCTGATACGTTTTGAAAAACTTTTCCAGCAAACGGTCTTTGAATTCGACAAACGCGAGCCAGTCCACTTTGAAGCCGTCGGCTTGCTCCTCCAGCATGACCGGCACAGGGAACTCCCAGGTTTTGTTTTCAAGGTTGAAGATGCAGTGTCTGCCGGAACCGAGTTCAGGATTGGGATCCATGCGCACAAACTGAATGTGGTCCACGACGACGGGACCATCGGCCGAACGCGTGTAGTAACGCTCCATCAGCGGCTTCATAAGATCGGCGCCGAGGGTGTGTTGCAGGCGTTCTGGCAGAGAGGTTGCGGCGAGGAATTGTTTGAGCGCCGCTACGGCGGGTTTGGCTTCAGGCGGAGCGTCGTCTTCTTCCATGGCCTGCGTCTGCGCGAGGCTGGTAGGCGTGGACGTTACGGGTGCAGGTGATGCCGCATTGTTGGCAGGTGTGGCGGGCACTTCGAGGAGTGTGCCAGAATTTGCGGGCATCTTGGGGGCCGAATCGACGGCGACACCTTGGGAGACAGGCTTTGCGGATGAGGCTGCGGAGGCGCTTTCTTCCACCATTTTCACTGGAGCAGGCTCGGTGGGATCAAACCCTGCGGTTAAAGGGCCGTTTTGGTGGGAGCTTCAGCAAACGATGGCTGCGAAGGAGGCGTGGTAGTACTTTTCGCGTTCTCGTTGTTGGATAATGGCAGAAATCTTTCAGGCGCAGGGTTCGAGAGAACTGGGGCAGGGGTCGTCTTCGGAATACCGGCGTCCTGTTTGGTGACTTCCGCTATTTCACCGTGATGAAAGAGGGTTGGGAAGAAGTCTGGGAGATAATCCTTCACCATGAATCCAACGAGTCCGAGGAAACCCAGCAGGAACATGGCGGCGAAGGCCAGCCGGATGAAGTTGGTTCCACGTGGGGCCCGCAGACTGGCGATGTTGCGGCCTGCGGGAATTTGTACGACGGGTGAAGCGGCAAAGGACTCTTGTCCGAGCGCACCACCTAGGCTGAGAGAAGCATGGCCTCCTGGATGAAGTGCAGTGGTCGAGGGAGACACGGGGGCTGGCGGCACTTCCCTGCCCAAGAGAGATGGCCCTGCATGGGGGTTGGACATCCCAGTCGTGCCATAGGCGTTGCCTGCCGGCATCATGTTAGGCAATGTGGGCGCCGGGAATCAGCCGCGATTGATTGGGCGGATTGGCCCCCGAATTTCCTCCCATGATATTAAGAGCACCTGAAACTGGCATTCCTGCAGGGGACATTGGCGTGGAGGACCAAGGCATCTGGCCTGCTGCTCCAGCGAGTGTCGTGGTGAGTGGCGGCTGTCCTTGCACACGTTTTGGCGGCAATCCGGTGCTTGGCGCTGAGGGCATGTTTGCCGCCCCCGCCATTCCACCCATCAACGGTGACTGCTGTGGTGCCTGCGACCAAGCTGGTGCAGGTGCTTGCGCGGCCGCAGGTGCTTGAGACCACTGGGGTGCCTGTGAGACCACAGGCGCAGGCATGGGTGAGGTGATGGTTTGCCCACAGCTAGGGCATGGACCTGAAACACCTGCCATTTCAGCAGGCACTGTCAGAGTCGTGCGGCAGAAACCGCATTGGAACTGGAGCATGTCCGGATTCATCCCATCAAATCATTATGGTCATTTTCAACAATTATCATTCAAGGATTGGTTTTGACAAATCGAAGTTCTAAAAGTCGCCGTTTTAAGGTTGGCCATCAGGCATATCGGATCATTCCGCCGCCTCCGCCTGTGAAAGCTCCGCCAAGTCGAGGCACGGTTTCAGGCTCTGGCAAGATCCACACGCGGTTTTGCCGCCGCAGCCGCAGGCGGCGGTAAATGTGGCGTCCAGTGATTCCAATGATGCCGAGCAGCAGCAACACCGCAGAACTCCACATCACGGTGGATTGAATGCTCACGCCACCGAGATTGCCAGCGGTTGCGGTGGGCGCGATTTCGGCGAGTGCTTGATCTTTCTCGTTGGCCGTCGTGGGTTCCTTTCCCAGTGCGCGTTGCAGCCAAAACAGACGGGTTGAGAGCTGCACGGTGTAGCGGTGCAACTGATCGTGGGCATCGCTGGCCTGCATGGATTCATGCAAGCAGGCTTGAACCGTTTCAGCGAGGAATTGGGTGGAGGTTTGATCGTGCACAGATTTACTCACAAACAAACGTGCCCGCCAAGGCTCACCCAGCGGGTAAACCAGCAGGCAGGCATCTGTTTGCAGCAGGCTTCCAGAGGCGATTTTTCCCAGTTCGGCATCCTCGGGGAGCTTGCGGTCATGCGCTATAATCAACACCTGCAACTTGATGCGTGCATCACGCGCATGGAATTCGAGGAAGCGCATCAGGTCATGGTTCTGCATTTCTGGCACCAGCAGATCCGGATCAATGAGATATTCCTGTGGCAGTGCTAGGTTGCAGGCCGCTAGAAATTCGGCAGTCACAGGGTGCAGTGCCGACAGCGGGGTGGGCATCTGCGCGTTCTTTGTCTGACTTTGAGTGGGCAGACCCAGAATGGACTCGGGCAGAAAGAGTCGCATGTCCTCGGATCGCAGCCGTGGAGAAATCTCGCTATCAGGGGTGTTGAATAGATGATCTAGGCGCGGGCCGCTGGGCACTGGCGTGCGGAGCAGTTCATTGATGTCCGTGATCGTCCCACCATTGTCAGGCAGCAGGACACCAGGGTCACTGATAGCAGGCAGGCTTTCGCGGAATGCCCGGAGTTCTTGCTCGCTCCAGCGTGGCAGTGTCAGTCCTCGGTCCTCCATTTTCTCTGCGCTTGGCTGCGGCACCTCGGCGGTTGCATTCAGGCAGGCCCAAAGCGCCAAGGCAAATCCCAGAGATTTGCAGCGCAGTTCGGCACCCGCCGTTGGTTTGTGGGAGGCAGGTGTCACGGTCTTGGGTTGGAAATGCCTGTCAGAGGCCGCGAGGACGATTGATGGCCGCCACGCAGCGGTTGTAGTCCCATGTCTGCTGCGGTGGTGGCATCCGGCTGCCATTCCATGCTGCGCGCATGTTTCCGCAGTTGCTCTCCGCAGCGGACACAGGCGTTTTCGATCGCAGCCCCGTAGGCTCCTTGTTTTAGATGGCTTCCAGTCGTTTGTAAAATACGGTCCACCACGCCACCGCCGAAATAACCCTCGATCGCATAGCCCAAGGTCAAACTGGCGGTCTGGGCAACGGGATCCACCACCAGCACAATACCGAAGTCATTCCTGCGGCTGAATGAGTGGGTGTTAAACGCTCCTTGATTCAGCAGCCAGAACCCCAATTCCGCGACGTTGACGCTATTCGGCAAAACGCCTAAGTAAGCGGCGAAAAACGCTTGTGGGAAGATGCGCTCAAAATCATCCAAAACGACCTCATCTCGGCGCATGTCCTCCAGCCGCAGACAGTGGGCGGCGTCCGTGATGCGCTCGAGTCTAACCCATTGATTTCCAAGATAGCCATGCAGCAACGCGGCAGAAAAACCACACGCAGCGCAGGTGTTCTGCGGCGGTGAGGCGGTGGCGTGGCAGCGGGGACAATTCATCAATATAAATTATATGGATATTATAATAAATCAAGTTCTATTTCATCGAGCCTGACACAGAAAAAATGTTTACATCTCACGGGCTTTGTGGTGTAAATAATGCTGATTCAACAAATAAAAACGAACATCGACTACCCTTTGCTTTCCTAACACTGGATCCAAGGCACCCTATTTCCAATAAACGATCATGAAGCACGCTTCCATTCTTGTCATCTTCGGCACTCTGATGTCCGTCGGTTCTCTAAACGCAAAGTGGGGACGCATTCCGGTGATGCAGGAAAAGCCGGTGAACCTTGCTGTTAAGACTCCGCAGACGGGAACCAGCATCGACAGCTCCGCTGGCATCGGTCAGGTGGACAACCTTCTCGGTGTGGAGGTTACTGCCACGGCCACTTTGGGGGCGGGGAAAAGTTTTTTTGTCATGAGCTTTGCCAAGCCGGTCATGGTATCGACTTCTTCCTTCGCTAATGATGGCATCGAGGGAAAAATCACGCTTTCCGCCAGCGCTGACAAACAAGGTTGGGCAGTACTGCAGGAAAAATTGGTTACAGCTGCGGATCGTGACATCCAGTTCAAGTTTGCGGGCATTCAGGCCAAATTTCTAAAGTTCGATTTTATTCTTTCCAAAGGCGGGAGCATTGGTGCATTGCAGGTCATGGGGGGGGCCACGGATCGTGGTTATGCCCTGAAGCAGGATCCGGCCGGTCAAAAAGGCCAACCCATGAATTTTGTGGGCGGTCTGGGTGGTGCTCGTCTGATTTATGCCGCTCCTAAGCCCGTCAACGGCCTGGATACCGCTGCCAACTTCAACAAGTTTGAATTCCCTGAGTCAGACGAGAAGTACCGCACGCTCATCTATGACTTTGGTCAGGTCCGTATTTTGAATGAGTTTTCCTCCGTGCATTCACCTTCTCCAGTCCGCTTTGAAGTCTTCTCCTTTGAAAAACTGCCGGAGAAAGAAGACTGGAGAGGTCGCTTGGCTTTCGATCCCTCGGATTTCAATCTCAAGCAACCCGTGGTTGCCATTGAAGATAAAATTGGCACGGGACAAATCAAAGGTAAGCCTGCCAGCCCGGTAAAGACAAGGTATTTGGCACTGCGCTGGGAGCCAGATTTCAACCCTCCTGCTTTTCTTATTACTGGAACTGGCATGATGGGAAATGTCAGTTCCGTTCAAGGGCCTACGACAACGACGACCACAGTTAACGGGCAGACAGTAACAGTGACGGTTGACCCCGGTCCAGCTGTAGGAGCGGGAACGAGCGAGGCTCAGGCGACCGTGACAATCACGACTGGAACGGGCCCCTCAGCAAGCTCGGTCACGTATAGTGGTGCTGGGGTCACAGGCGTAAATATATCAGGAGGCAGCATCCAAATTTTGACGGGTAATAACCCTAACACGGCGCCTGCAGGAGATACTCAGCCTACGGTGGCAACGGTCAATGTATCAAGTACTGGTGCCATTTCGACAGCCCCGACTCCGGTCGGATTTCTTCTGAATGTAGCGCCTGCTGCGTCATCTGGCTCAGTGACTAACTCACCAACCCCTCCAGCGGGCGCTTCCGCTGATACCTCGGGTACGGCGGCTGCGGTTGTAGCTGCTGTCTTGGGAGTTACTACTGATCAAGCGGCTGCCGCTATCACCACAGTGGCATCCAACAGTGGCTCATCAGATGCCGGAGCGATTACAGCGGCTGTGCAAACCGCAGTTACAAATACCGCCCCCACCGGTAGTCCTCCTCCTAGCGGCGGCGGTACCGGCGGCGGCACCGGCGGCGGCACCGGCGGCGGCACCGGCGGCGGTACGAGCGGCGGTGACATGAATATCGGAGGTGGCCAGTCCGGTGCTGGTGGCGGTCAAACTGGTGGTACCATTATCAATAATACTACTCCACCTGTTACCTCTCCTTGATCAGGGAGGAGTTTAGCTAATTTCGCAATCCCGCATCGCACTCCGATGCGGGATTTTTTTGCGCTGTCTCCTCATGCGCATTTCGGACACAGCCCGTAGAATTCTAGTTCATGGTAGAGCTTGCGGAAACCGGATTGCTTCTCGATCTGCTTCTCCAAGGCCTCCACCGGGCACGCGATGTCCAGCCGTTGAATACGTCCGCACTGCGTGCAGATGAGGTAGTCGTCATGATGGCCGGCCTGGAGAATGGTGTAATACGCACTGCGGTCATGCAGGCCCAGCCGCCGGATGAAACCCAGTTCCTCCAGCTTCACCAGCACGCGATAAACCGTGGCCTTGTCAGCTCCGCTCGTGAGATCGGGAGATTCAGCGATGTCCGCCAGCGACAGCGGCTGATGGGAATGAACCAGAATCGAAAGGATGTTTTCCAGCGCCTTGGTGCGCCGCAAACCTGCTGCCCGTGCTCGATCCAGCATCGTGGCCGCCAGATCACGCGCTGAATCCTCATCATGATGCTGACAGGTGGCGGAATGATGATGGTGCAGCATTACTTGGCAGCTGGGTTGGGTTTCTTCTGCTGGAACAGCCACTCATGCAGATCCGTCCGTGGATAAACAAGACCCGTGATGCCGTGGCCCGCGCCAGCGAGTTCGGTGTACTTCATGAGTTCGCCTCCCGCCTGCTTCACCGCCTCCACAATCGCCCGCGAGCGCTCGACGGGCACCATGTCATCTTTGTCGCCATGGAAGACCCAGAACGGCGTCTGCTTCAAAATCTCCGCGCTTTTGACATCACCACCGCCACACAGCGGCACACACGCCGCAAACACCTGCGGATACTTCGCGGCGATGCTGAAGGTGCCAAAGCCGCCCATCGACGAGCCGGTGAGGTAAAGTCGGCTCTCATCAATCGGCAGATGCTCCGTAAGATCGGCGATCAGCGCGAGCAGGTTGTCCGCCACCTGGTTCTTCCAGCCGATGTCGGCAGACGGACACTGCGGTGCAAGCAGAAAGCACGGGCTCTCGGCTTGATTGTCCTCGCTGGTCCAGATTTTGGGCGCACCACCGATCTGCGATTCATTGTCAGTGCCGCTCTGGCCTGAGCCGTGCAGCCAGATGACGATGGGATAACGCTTCGTTCCATCGAGCTTGGGATTGCCCCAAAGCTGGTAGTTCAGCCCCTGCTTCGAGACACCCTTCACCAACTGCCCCGTCACCTTCTCCGCATAAACACCCTCTTTCAGCCCCGCATCACGGCGTTTCTCACGCAGCAGGCCACGGATGTAGTCCTGATCTTCCTTCGAGAGCCGGTCCAGCGGCAAACGATACTGATTGAAGTTGCTCCGGTGGCGGATTTTGACCTCCTTGTCAGTGAACTCAATGAGATCGCCCTGAAACTTGGATTTACCATCGCTGGAAGTCCACTCACGCGGCGGACTGGCGGCGTGCGCGATGGAAAACAGCAGGCCGAGGGCAAGGAGACGAAAAAATGCATTCATGCCCCATGCTAAGCCGTGCCTGCCCTCAGCGGCAAGAATTTTGGCCAACTATTCAGCCCACGGTGATGCCGCAGTTCGCCGCGCATTTGGAGTGCGGCTGCGCTAGCTGCCGCTTTCGAGCGTCTAGTGGTGTGCGTGAACTACCCGGCCTGCGGAAAGCGGTAGCTGCGTTCGTTCCTCACTGCGCAACCGCACTCCAAAGGGTTTCTGCAATAATGCGAGCATCTTTGGAGTGCGGCTGCGCTAGCTGCCGCTTTCGAGTGTCTCGTGGTGTGCGTGAACTACCCGGCCTGCGAAAAGCGGTAGCTGCACTCCTCTGGAGTTCCGCAACCGCAGTCCAGAAGCGCTTCACCAGTCGGGGGCGATGGGGTAGTCGTCTTCGACTTTCACCTGGTCGTATTTAAAGCCGTAGATGGTTTTGACGCGGGCTTGATCGGCCATTTCTTCGAACCAGCGGGCGGAGCACCAGGGATAGTCGCGGGCGACTGGGACGAGGCCGTGCTTCACGGCGTTGTGGTGCGTGTAGTTGAGTCGGGCGAAGTAACTTTCGTCGTAGGTGAGGAGTGTTTCGCGGAAGTTATGCCAGACCTTGCGGCCGGGTGTGGCATCCAAGCGATTGATCCATAGGGCGAGCTTGGAGTGGAAGGTTTTGAGCAGCGTGCCGAGGTTTGCGGGAGCACTGGCGCTGGCGACGAAGTGGTAGTGATTGGAAAAAACCGCCCAGGCTTCGAGCTGCCAGCCACCGTCTTGCAGCGTCTTCAACAGACCGCGCTGGACGACTTCCAGCCTCTCACGACCACGGAAGTGATGGGCCTTCTGATAGGTGCCTGCCGTGACAAAGTAAGTGCCGCCGACGGTGAGACGATGCGGCGGGGCGTGCGGCCATGCGATGATGGTCTTGGGCATGGTGCCAATGATTTGCTGGAGCAAGGCATGATGCAAGGCATTTGGAGTGCGGCTGCGGTAGCTGCCGCTTTCGAGGGGCTGTGCGTCTTGCGAGAATCACCCAGCCTGCGCAAAGCGGTAGCTACGTTCGTCCCTCACTGCGCAACCGCAGTCCAAAAGATATCTGCCATTGATGCGAGCATCTTTGGAGTGCGGCTGCGGTAGCTGCCGCTTTCGAGGGGTTGTGCGTCTTGCGAGAATCAGTCGGCCTGCGGAAAGCGGTGGCTGCGTTCGTTCCTCACTGCGCAACCGCAGTCTAAAGCCCGCCATTCCAGCCTGTGAGTTGCGGCCTCAGCGGCAAGAATTTTGCGCGCCCACTTTCACGGTGTGATGCGCGCCCCGGCCTTTTTCATCTCATCCACCAGTTTCTTCGAGGCATCGTCGATGGCATTGCCGTCGATGAAGATCTGGCAATACGGTGCCCATTCACGCGCGCCGTCGTTGTCCTTCTTCCACATGCGGTGCAGCGGCGTGAGGTCGGTGATCTGGTTGTTCTCCAAAAACAAAAACTGCAGCTCTGTCAGCGGCTCCAGTGGCGAAATGTCCGTCACGCCGTTGCCCTTGAGCGAAAGCATGGACAGCCACTTCATGCCGCCGATACCAGCGATGTTCGTCACTTGATTGCCTTCGAGATACAGCGTCCACACCTTCGGCAGTTTGAACAATGGCGTCGCGTCCTTGATCTGGTTGTTCGCCAGATAGAGCGATGTAAGCGCCGGGATGCCGCTGAGTGCGGAGACATCCGTCACCTTGTTTCCGGTGAGTTCGACGTATTGCAGTGCCTTGCACGCCGCCAGCGGTGCGATGTCGCTGATCTGATTGTTCGACACATCAAGGAACTGCAAACGCTCCAGCCCTTTGATCGGTGCCAGGTTCGTGATCTGGTTCTCCGGCAGCGTTAGCGACGCCAGCGCAGTGCATTTTTCGAGACCGCTGAGATCCTTGATGCCCGCCTTCTTGCCTTCGATGATCGAAACCGTCGCCACATCCTCCGCCGTCAGCACCTCCTGGTTGTCACGTTTCGCGAACACCTGCTTCCGCACCGCCGCTTCGAGCGCCTTGTCAGAGAAAACCGCGACCGGCTTCGGTGGCGGCGGCTTGGCGGCAACAGCGGGAGCGGGTGTGGCAGGCTTCGGTGTCGGAGTCGCAGGCTTGGCAGGAGGTGTGGCCGGTTTCGCAGCCACAGGTGCAGGAACGGGCACGGCCGGTTTGGCAGCGGCAGCAGGCGTAGGAGTCGTGGCGGGTTTCGCAGCGGGCGTGGCAGGCTTTGCGGGCGCTGGAGGCGTGGCGGGTGGAGCAACCGGTTTCACTTCCACCTTGGCCGCAGCCGCTGGAGCAGGCTTGACCTCCGGCTTGAGCGTCGCAGCAGGTGCCGGTGGCGGTGTGGCGGGCTTCGCAGGAGCCGCCGCAGGCTTGGCATCCTGGGCATGGAGGCTGAGGGCAAACAGCGCGGGAAGGGCAAGACGGAATTTCATGGCTATGATAATGCTACTGCCATCATACGCAGAACGCAGGTTGCATGTTCAGCAAAAATCGACTCTCTCTTGCGCTCATGGTCAACGTCATTGTCATCCTTGAGATCGATCCGCAGCAGATCGACGAATTCCTCGCCGTCATCCTCGCCAACGCCGCCGCCTCGCGTCTGGAACCCGGCTGCCTGCGTTTTGAAGTCAGCCGCGACAACACTGAGTCGAATCTCTTCGCCCTCAGCGAAAGCTACGTCGATCAAGCCGCCTTTGATCTGCACTACACGACACCGCACGTCGCCAAATGGCGCGAAAAAGGCCCCGGCTTCGTGCTCAAGCGCTGGGCGGTCAAAGGACCGGTGTATTGATCACTTCCCCACCGCACGCTTCAACGCGTGCTGCGCCTTGTTGAAGTCTGTCACCGCCTTCACGCGGCGCTGGCGGGGCGGGGGATTTTTCAGCCCAACGCCCACCGTGAACAAGTGGTTTGGCAAGTCCCCGCTCTTGCATCTTCAGCAACACCTGCAAAAACACGCCTGCATGCCGCTGCGGCAGATCTCAGGTCATTCGGCCATGCCTTTAATGCTGAACCCAGTTGCTGGCGCTCTTCAAGATCTGAGAAGGACCCATGTCTGTTCTGTCACGAATCGAGTCACGGCCCTTTCGTGTTCATCGCATCTTCCGCGCGACCCATACGCCGAGCATAGTGCCGCCAATGGCGAGCGCGGCGACGCCTCCGGTGGCGACTATGGCACCTGCATACATACTGCCAGCGCCAAGCGCCGCGAGGCCGCTAGTGAATCCGGCGGCAGATAATCCGGCTGTGCCAGCGGCGGAAACTGCCGCTGCCGCGCCCCCAAGTCCGGCTGCTGATCCAATAATACCGCCGCTAGCGGCTCCAATAATCTCGTCCTGTTTCATAACTGTAAAAATTGGCGATTCCCAATCCTCAATCTGGGTAGTTCTTTTCATCTTCGAGGTAAAGGTCACGCGACTCACGGAGGAATCTCTCAACCTCGTCTGCGGTGTAATTCTCAGCCGTGAGCTTCGTTCCATCCGGTTTCATAAAAGTAACACAGCGCTTGCGGTCTTTAAAGTAGGCGATGAGCACTGAGGAGAGTTGTCGCGCCATGAGATAGGTGATAGTGAGAAGCGTCGCTTGTTCGGCTTGGTCGCTGAATTGCGTAAGACTTCCGCGCTTGTAAGTGACGCCATGAGCAACAAGAAGCGTCTCTAGCTCATCAGAAATTTCATCCGAACACCAAACATTAAGACCATGTTCACTCATATTGTAGAATTAGCGAAAGTTGTGCTGCGCCGGATGCCGGTAATTGCTGTCTGGATTTATTCTCCAGTGGCGCTGTTCTTAGTGGATCAAGGGGGAACCGGTCTGAAACAGACCGAATCCGTAGCGTGTCTCAGGAACCTTATCGCTTGAACTTAAACTTATAGACAATAATGGAGACCTCTCTGGATATGTCAAAAGCTGTGATCGGAACTCCCTCCGAAACCATAGATATCGGCTTGTCGTAATACCATACTCCATCCTTGCAAAAAACCGAAAACCGATAGACCTCCGATTTATGGCGAGCCTCGATAACCGCAGAATGCGATGGCGTGGTTGTAGGCTCCGTGCGGACGCTAATCACGCGGCCGATCACACCATCCCTCGCAGCGGAAACGATGCTGGAAAGATCACTCTTTGGATCTGGGGGTGGAACATTCTTCTTGCAGGATGAAAACGCAATGATCGAAGCGAGAAGTAAAAGTATTCTCAAAATATGGCGTTGAATCATGTCTTTATAATTTCTCCCGAACGTTGTTTAGCCACATTAAACTGCGGACGAATCTGATTTGTCCACACTTTTCGGTGGAATAACGGGGTTGAAATGGGGCAGCGGGGAGTAGTTCCCCAACAGGGTGGCTTTTAAATTCATGCGCTGATGGAAGTGGAAAAGTCGCCTGGGATCAAGCCTTCGCTGACGCGGGTCATCGATGTGGCGGGCGTTTAGCTTCACGTCATGACTTACGTTGAATTCCGCGTTGAATGGGAGACGACAAAAACCGCGTATAGGATGCGCATGCGCCATGGCGGCGCGGGTATTGTAGCGGCAGGAGCACATGCCAGTCGGCCCCGCAGAGTGCCAGCCAGGCGCGGCCTTCATCCCGGTCGCGACGGTACGGACCGGCCGCGCCCGGTCCGCATTCGGACGCGGCTACCCAGTGGATGACGCCTCTGGCGATGCTGGCCTTCATGACGGTTCATACCAACAGTTATGCGAAGATTCCAAGCAGTTCCAGACTTGGGTTCGGGGGCAGAAACGGTGCTTCCCACGCTTTTGGCTCATTTTCAGTCGGTTGTGTGCACGCTACCGCTGAATGTACGCGTGCCACCGGCAGAACCACGCGCGCTACCGGCAGGAAATCGCGTTCTACCGGCGAAACCACGCGCGCTACCGGCAGGAAATCGCGTGCCACTGGCAGAACCACGCGTGCTACCGGCAGGAAATCGCGATCCACCGGCGGAACTACGCGCGCTACCGGCAGGAAATCGCGTGCTACCGGCGGAACCACGAGCGCTACCGGCAGGAAATCGCGTGCCACAGGCGGAACCACGCGCACTACCGGCAGGAAATCGTGCGCTACCGGTAGAAACTCACTCGCCACGGTGAACTGATCTTGGCGCTGCGGCGCTGAGAGATCGAATGTGGCCATGGCTCCAACCAGGAACGAGTGCTTGCCACAGGGACGACGCACCGGAGACTGACGGCATGAGACACTCTGAAAATCATCGCGCGCATCGCATCGGCTGGCTGCGCGCCGCCGTTCTCGGGGCCAATGACGGCATTGTTTCCACGGCGAGTTTGATCGTGGGCGTGGCGGCGGCGGAATCGGGGCAAAGCAACGTGCTGGTCGCGGGTATTGCGGGATTGGTCGCTGGGGCGATGTCGATGGCGGCGGGTGAGTATGTGTCGGTGAGTTCTCAATCCGACACCGAACAGGCCGACATGGCGCGTGAGCGCAAGGAACTGGCCGAGGACGGCGAACACGAGCATGCCGAACTGGCAGCGATCTATGTGGGCCGTGGCCTTGATGCGGAGCTGGCGGACCGTGTGGCGACGCAGTTGATGGCGAAGGACGCGCTTACGGCTCATGCACGCGATGAACTGGGCATTTCGGATACCTTGAGCGCCAAGCCGGTGCAGGCGGCCTTTGCCTCGGCAGGCACCTTTGCTGTGGGTGCCGCTTTGCCTCTGCTGCTGGTCCTGGTGGTGCCTGCGTCCGCGCTGGGGTGGACGGTGTCGCTGAGTTCGCTGCTCTTTCTCGCGCTGCTGGGGGCGCTGGCAGCTCGTGCGGGCGGCTCACCGGTGTTGAAGTCCGCCCTGCGCGTCACGTTCTGGGGCGCTCTGGCGATGGGACTGACGGCGGGCGTGGGCGCGTTGTTTGGTGCGGTGGTTTGAAGCAGATGCGCCGCCTCAGCCAAGCAATAGGTGCTGAAGCAGGCCTGCTACCGCGCAGGCACCGATGACGGGCATGAGGCCGATTTTGAAGCGCTGCATGGCAATGAATGCCAGCACGGCGATGGTGGCGATGAAGACGTCGAAGCCACCGCTCGCGGGCCACAGCGCATGGGTAGTGAACTTGACGCCGAGATTGAGAATGACGCCGACCACCGCCGCCGTGATGGCGGTGAGCGCGGCGCTGAGGCGGGGTTGTTCGCCAAGTTTTTCGATGTGGGGTGCGCCGAGGAAGATGAAGAGGAAGCAGGGCAGGAAGGTCGTCCAAGTGGTGATGAGGGCACCGAGCGTGGCCCCGGCGAGCGGGCTGAGCACGCCGGGATGCTGCCAGCCGCCGACGAAGCCGACGAATTGCAGCACCATGATCAGCGGGCCGGGCGTGGTCTCAGCAAGCGCGAGTCCGCTCATCATCTGTGGATGCGAGAGCCAGCCGTGTGTTTCGACGGCCTGCTGCGCGACATACGGCAGCACCGCATAAGCCCCGCCGAAGGTCACGAGCGCGGCTTTGCTGAAGAACAGGCCCTGCTGCGCCTGCGTGCTGCTCCAACCAAGCCACCAGGCTATGGCGAAGACCGGCAGCCACCAAAGTGTGAGACACAACGCTGTGATGCCGAAGGTGCGTGACCACGAGGCTTGCGGTGCGGGTGGCAATTCGATGGCTGGAGCCGTGTCCTTGGCCGCGCCGTGGCTTTTGCCGGCGGGGAACTGCTCTGGCAGCGCACGATTGCCGAAGTAGCCGAGCAAGGCAGCGGCGAGCACGATGATCACGAACGAGAGGTGCAAGAAGTAGATCGCGATGAAGCTCATCGCAGCCACGGCCCAGAGCGTGGGGCTTTTGAGCGCCTTCTTGCCGATGCGCAGCACCGCTTCGGCCACGACAGCGATCACTGCGCCCAGCAGGCCATGGAAGATGGCGGCGAGCCATGGCAGATGCCCACCGGCCATGTAAAGCCAGCTCAAGCCGAAGAGGATGAAGACGGACGGCAGCACAAACAACGCCCCCGCAGCGATGCCACCCTTCGCACCGTGCAAGCGCCAGCCAAGATACGTCGCGAGCTGCTGTGCCTCCGGTCCGGGCAGCAGCATGCAGAAATTCAGCGCGTGCAGGAAATGCGCGTCACTGATCCAGCGGCGCTTCTCGACGAGTTCCTTGTGCATGATGGCGATCTGTCCTGCCGGGCCGCCGAAACTGATGCAGCCAAGTTTGAGCCAGTAGCGCAGGGCTGCGGCAAAGGTGGGCATGGGCGGGCGCGATTTCTCGTGACTCATGCCGATGTCTTGCCAGAGATCGCCGCTGTTTCAATCACTGAACGCTCAGCGCAGGTAGATGAACTCATTGCTCATCATGAGCGCTTGGCAGAGCTGGGCCCAAGTTTGCTGTTCGCGCTTGTCGGAGTCCTGCTGGCTGGAATTGAGCGCGGCGTTGGTGACGGTGAGATAGTTTTCAGCGCGGCGGAGATCATTGTCGGTGGCTTCGCGGGCAAAGGCGATGCGATAGGCGGCGCGGAGGCGTGCTTCTTTGTCCGGGGACGTTCCGAACAGACGTTTCACGAAAGTTTGCGCGGCATCGGTGGCGAGATCGCTGTTCATGAGCAGCAGCGCCTGCGGTGAGACGACAGTGCTGTTGCGCAGACCGGTGGAGGTCGATGGATCGGGATAGTCGAACTGCTGGAAGAGGTCGTAGAGGTTGTTGCGAATGACCGGCATGTAGAGCGCGCGCCGGGTGCTGCCGTAGGTGGTAAAATCCTTGGAAGTATGGTTGAAGACGAACTCACGGTTGCGGCGCGGAATGGTTTTGCCGCCGATGGTGGTGTCGAGGCTGCCCGCGACATCCAGCAGTGCATCGCGGATTTCTTCGGCCTCAAGGCGGCGCACGGGGAAATGATTGAGGAGGCGGTTCTCGGGATCGGCGAGCGCAGCCTGTGCCGGGACGGTCGAACTTTGCTGATAGGTGCGTGAACTCATGATGAGCCGGTGCATGTCCTTGAAACTCCAGCCGTTGGTGGTGAACCAGCGCGCCAGCCAGTCAAGCAGCTCGGGCTGCGTGGGCTTCAGGCCAAGGAGGCCGAAGTTGTCCGTGGTGGAGACGATGCCCTGATTGAAGTGCCAGGTCCAGATGCGGTTGGTGATGACGCGTGAGGTGAGTGGATGATCGGGACTGGCGAGCCAGCGGGCGAGTTCGAGACGTCCGCTGTGATCGCTTGGGAACTGTGGTTTCGATTTTTGCGAGGCCTGAACGACTTGGATGAAGCCACGTGGGATCGGCTTGCCGAGTGCGAGATGATTGCCACGGATGTGGATGGGCAGTTCCTTGAGAATCTTGGGCGCTTCAGACACCGCCAGCGTCGTGGGCAGATCGGGGAGACTGCTCTCCGTGGTCATCATCGTGTCCTTCAGGGCGCGGACCTTGTCGGCGATCTCTTTGGGATAGAGGATGATCGGCTCGGGCGGCAGCGCGAGGAAGCCGGCCGTTTTGTCCAGTTCGGCACGGGCGAGATGCAGCAGGGAGTCGGTAGCCTTGGTCTTGGGGTCTGGTTTGATCTTTTCCGCCGCCGCAAAAATGGCGGCGTAGTAGTCGTGGAGATGCTTCACATCGCCTTTGGCTTCGAGCGCATCCTGCCAGGGTTGGAAGAATGAATTGGTTTCGTTGGCGGCGAGATAGACGCGGCAGTTCAGCAGCACATGCGCACGCAGGCCGTATTTGTCCGCCACTGGTTGCACCTGACTCAACGTGGGAGCCACGGGCAGCTCGGCCGCAGCCATGAGGTAATCGACCGCATGTTTGCTCACTTCATCGCGCAGCGTCTTGGTTGCCGCCGCTTCCGCCTTGGCGACAGCTTCCTTCTGCCCTTTGAGGATGCGCTCGGAGGATTTGACCGCTGCGAAGTCATCCAGTGACCCCATGGGCGATTCATACGCGGTGCTCAGTGCGCCGATGCGGTCCACGCTGAAGCTTTGCGTGCTCTTGAAGATGGCGGCGAGCGCGTAGTAATCGTCCTGCGGGATGGGATCGAACTTATGGTCATGGCAGCGCACACAGCCGAGCGTGAGACCCATGAAGGCGCGGCCCATGACGTCGATCTGCTCATCGACGACATCCATGGTGAGCTTGTCCTTGTCCGGCTCAGCGAGCACTTTCGCTCCGAGATTGAGGAATGCCGTGGCGGTGATGTGCTCGTGGCGAGTAGGGATGTCTTTGGATTCCAGCAGATCACCGGCGAGCTGCTCCGTGAGGAACTGGTCGAACGGTTTGTCCGCATTGAGCGACTTCACGACATAGTCGCGGTAACGCCATGCGGTGCCGAGAGCGATGTTTTCATCAAGGCCATTCGAATCGGAGTAGCGGGCCACATCAAGCCAGTGGCGGCCCCATTTTTCACCGTATTGCGGCGAGCGCAGCAGCCGATCCACGATTTTTGCAAAGGCGTCAGGCGAGTTGTCGGCGAGGAAGGCATCGACTTCCTGTGTTGTGGGCGGCAGACCGGTGAGATCGAAGGTGGCACGGCGAATGAGCGTGCGTTTGTCGGCGGGAGGAGCGAGCGCGAGACCTTTCTCCGCAAGTTTCGTGATGATGAAGGCATCAATCGGATGCTCCGCCTTTCCGGCTGGCACGGCTGGCTTTGAAACCGGGCTGAAGGCCCAATGCTTGCTGCCTGCTGCAATGTCGATGATACGCGGGCTTTTTTGTGTTGGCGATGCCACGGCGACTCGTGGATCAGGCGCTCCCAGTTTGATCCATTCCTCGAGTGCCTTCACTTCAGCGGATGGCAAAGCCCCTTTTGGCGGCATTTGCAGATCCTCATTGTGATAACGGATGGATTCGATGAGGCGGCTCTTCTCGGGATTGCCAGCAATGAGGGCGGGGCCGCTGTCACCGCCTTTCAGCACGGCGTCGCGTGAGTCGAGCAGCAGGCCGCCCTTGTGCTTGCCGGATTCGACGGAATGGCACTCGTAGCAGCGATTGATGAGGAGCGGACGGATCGTCTTCTCAAAGTAGGCAATCTTGCCGGCATCGTCAGCCATCGTACTGCGTGCATGCAATGCGATGATGAGGATGATGGATGCCGTAGCCTTCATGTGTGGAAAAAATACGGTCAGTCAGAGGGCTTCTTGCCGTGTGAGGCGATATGGCTAGGCTCCGGCATGTCTCCCGTGCTTCAGACCCTTGCCGACCTCGTGCGCATCAACAGCATCAATAGCGCGTATGAAAGCGGACCTGGAGAAAAAGAAGTAGCGGCATATGTGCGGCAGTTCTTTGAACAGCGTGACATCAAGGTGTGGGAACAGGAGGTGTTTCCGGGGCGCAACAATGTCATCGCCTGTGTTCCTGGACGTGATTTAGCACGGCGGATCGTATTTGAGGCACACATGGACACGGTGTCGATCAAAGGGATGACGATTGACCCGTTCGATTCGGTGATTCGCGATGGGAAACTGCATGGACGCGGCTCCGTCGATGACAAAGCCGGACTGGCCGCGATGATGCATGCGGTGGCGGACATTCATGCGAGCGGTGAGCCGCCGCCCTGCGAACTCTGGCTCGCCGCCGTGGTGGATGAGGAGTTTTCATTCCGTGGCGTGGTCAAACTCTGCGAAGACCTCAAAGCAGATGCTGCGGTAGTCGCGGAACCGACCGAATTCAAATGTGTCATCGCCAGCAAGGGCGTTCTACGCTGGCGCATTCGCACCAGAGGCAAGGCGGCGCATAGTTCGAAGCCGCATCTTGGCATCAATGCCATCACTGCCATGTCACGCATCGTTTTGGCACTACAGGAGGATCATGAACGCATGCAGCAGGTGCAGCATCCATTGCTGGGTCCTGGCACCTGCAACGTCGGCGTCATCCATGGCGGGGTGCAGGTGAATTTCGTGCCGGATGAGGCCGTGATCGAAATTGACCGTCGTTTGTTGCCTGGAGAGGAGGTCGAATCGGTGCTCGCGCATTATCAGTCGCTGCTCGATGCGCTGATGAAAAAACATCCTGACGTGATCGCTGAGATGGAACAGCCGATGCTGCAGGACTGGTCCTTCGAAACCGATGCCAGTGTCCCGCTGGTTCAACTTTCCCGTGGCGTGCTGCGTGAGATGAAACGCGAAGACGGCGTCAGCGGTGTGCCGTTCGGCAGCGATGCGAGCAAGTTTTCACGTCTGGGAATTCCCACGATCCTGTTCGGTCCCGGTAGTATTGATCAAGCACATGCGGCGGTCGAATACGTCGAGTGCGCCGAGGTGGAGGCCGCGCAGGCCTTCTACACGCAGATCGCGCGGCGCTTTGTGTGAGTGAGGCTTACTTCTTCTTTTTCTTGGCCGCTTTGCCTTTGGCATTGCCCTTCGGTTGATCGACGAGGGTTTTCTTCGCGAGTGCGGTGAAGTCATCGGCTTGCTTTTGCCATGCGTCGGCGAGTTCTTTGGCTTTCTCGGGCATCTTGGCGGCGAGGTCGTTTTGCTCGGCACGGTCAGTTTTGAGGTCGTAGAGCGCCCAGGGATCGCCTTTAGCGGCGACTAGCTTCCAGTCGCCGATGCGGATGGCTTTGTTGTCTTCGTGCAGCCACCAGAGGCTGTCGCGGGCGATGGTTTCGTCTTTGGCAAAGGCGGCGACGAGGCTCTTGCCGGGCGCAGCGGGGATAGGTTCGCCTTTCCAGTCCTTGGGCTTCTCGATGCCGACGAGTTCGAGTACGGTGGGCACGATGTCGATGACGTGCGCGGGTGTGGTGCGTAGTTCGTTCTTGGCGGTGATGCCCGCAGGCCAGTGCGCGATGAGGGGAGTACTGATGCCGCCTTCATGCACCCATGTTTTGTGACGACGATGTGGTGTGTTTGCCGCGCTGGAGAAGCCGGGGCCGAGGCAAAGATACGTTTCGGCGCTGCCGGGGGATGCTTGCTGATCGTGGCCACCATTGCGCACCATGATCTCGGCACTGGCACCGTTGTCGGAGGCAAAAAAGATGAGCGTGTTTTCAAAAGCACCCATCTCTTTGAGCTGCGCGAGGATGCGACCTATTTCCTGATCCATGCGGTCCACCATGGCGGCGTGGATGGCCATCTTGGTGGCTTGGAAGCGACGTTGCTCATCATTGAGTTCAGTCCATGGCAATGGGCGGTTCACTTCGCCAGAACCGAGTGCTTTCATGGCATCAGGAAAAGCATACGGCGGGCCGACTTCACGTTCTAGGGCCGACAAGGTCGTGTTGGTGAGCCCCATGGCCTTTTGGCGGTCAAAACGAGCTGCGCGCAATGCATCCCAGCCTGCGAGGTATTTGTCGCGATACTTGGCGATGTCCTCCGGCAGTGCGTGCAGAGGGAAATGCGGCGCGATGAAGGGAATGTAATGAAAAAACGGCTTCGCGGCATGATTGGCAGCGTGATCTTTCAAGCACTCGATGGCGTGGTCGGCGGTGGCGATGGTGGCGTAGTAGCCTTTTTCATCTGCAGGCGGTGTGACGGGCACGTCGTCGATGGAGTTGCCTTTGGCGGTGAAGAAGTTGCCTTGGTTCTTCATGTCGAGTGAGCGGTCAAAGCCGCCGTCGAGCACCTTGCCGTCGATGTGCCACTTGCCGCTGTGATAGCTGCGATAGCCTGCTGGTTTGAGAAAATCCGGCAGCAGTCGCGCCCATGACTGACGCACGCCTTGGCCGCCGCCGCTGACTTCCGGTAATGCATCGCGGTGAATCTGCTGCGCATAGAAACCGGTCATCAAAGCACCGCGTGTGGGCCAGCAGCGGGCGGTGTTGTAGAACTGCGTGAAGCGCAGGCCGTTCTTCGCGAGCGAATCGAGATTTGGCGTCTGAATCTCGCTGCCATAGCAACCGAGGTCGGAGTAACCGAGATCATCCGCGAGGATGAAGACGATGTTGGGTTTCGCGGCGAACAGCGAAGGGCTGAGCGCAGAGAGAAAGGTTAGTATGAGAAGAAGCTTCATGGTGTGGGTGAAAACGCTAAGGCAGCGAGGTGAATTGCGCTGAACTTTAGCAACGTTACTCCCCAACAACACCCAATTCCGCCATGCTGGCTAAATCTCCGCCGCTCTGCTCAGACAAAGCACGCATCAGCACATACCGTCCCGTGGTCTCCGGACATTTAATCAGCTGCGGTTCTTTGGTTTTTGCGAGACTTGTTTTGGCAACAGGTGGACCAAAGGAGTCCGTGGTGGCGCTGACGCTAAACTCGACATCCTTCACCGCTCCGTTCCATCCAGCGTCTTGGCGACCAAGATAGACGAAACCACGGATGTGATGCGCAGCCCCGAGATCGATGACCATTTCATGCGGTGGCTTGGCGGCGGTGCCAGTGAATTGGCTATGCCAGAGGGTATCGGGGTCACCGTCGATGGCATTGGTAGCATGCTTTTTGTTGGCGGTGTTCTCACTGCTAAAGCGAACGAGTTTCCAATCATGGTTGGAAAGCTGACCGGGTAATGGCGTCACGGTGGCCGATTTTTTCGACTTCTCTTTCTTCTTCACGCCTGTTGGCGTGCCTTCGAGACTGGTATCGTCTTGTTTGCCGAATTTGGCGCGGCGATCACGCTCATGACGGTCAGTTTTGCTGAAGCTGCCTTCGCGTGCAGGCTCATGTGCTTTGGCGGCAAGAGCGGTGAGTTTGGCAAGGATGTCCGGATGGGCAGCGGCGATATCGTTGGCTTCGCTGGGATCGATCGTGAGGTCGTAGAGTTCCCATGCTTTGCCGGTCTTGGGCTGAACGGCACGCCATGTTCCCTGACGGATGGCGGTCCAAGTGCCGATTTCCCAATACAAATACTCGTGCTGCTTCTGCGCGGCTTTTTGTCCGGTCAACTCGGGCAAAAGGGAAAGACCATCGATGTCAGCGGGCGCTGTGGCACCCGTGGCCTCGGCGATGGTGGGCAAGATGTCGGGAAAGTAGCCGAGGTGATCGCTGACGCCACCGGGAGCGATTTTTCCGGGCCAACGTGCGAAGAAAGGAATGCGCACGCCGCCTTCATAGAGTGTGCCTTTGGTGCCGCGAAACTCGACGCCGGTCTTGGGGTCCTTGTTGGCAAGATGAACGCCGCGCGGATACTCGGCGGACTTGAAGTAGTCGTTGCCGCCGTTGTCACCGCTGAAAAAGATGAGCGTGTTTTCATCAAGGCCGAGATCTTTGAGTAGCGCGAGCATTTCACCGACCTGAGTGTCGATGATGGTGACCATCGCAGCATAGCGGCGTGCATCTTCGGTCCATGGCTTGTCTTTGTAGATGGCCCAAGCGGGATCGCTGTCGGGGATGTTGAAATTGCCATGTGGTGGCGTGTAGGGCAGGTAGGCGAAGAAGGGTCGCTTGGCGTTGTCGCGGATGAAATTCATCGCCGCCTGATGAATCACGTAATGCGAGTAGGTCTTGCCACTGGTGCCGCCGTTGTTGCCCTCCAGCTTCACTTCCTCACTGTTTTGAATGAGATACGGCGGGTAGTAGGTGTGAGCGTGGACTTGATCGTAATAACCGAGGAAGAGATCGAAGCCGTGCTTCTCCGGCACACCGGTCGAGTCGCGGCCTCCATTGCCCCACTTGCCAAATCCACCCGTCGCGTAACCCAGTGGCTTCAACATTGATGCGATGGTCGTTTCATCGGCACGCATCGGTGTGCCGCCACCATTCGAGCGCACGCTGGTGTGGCCGCTGTGCTTGCCGGTGAGGAAGCAGCAGCGCGTGGGTGCACACACCGCTGATCCGGCGAAGAGATTTTTGAAGCGCATGCCTTCCTTCGCCATCTTGTCGAGGTTTGGCGTCTGGATGTTCACGCCGCCCATGAATCCAGGCTCGTAGTAGCCGAGTTCATCCGCCATGAGGTAGATGACGTTCGGCTGCGCCGAAAAGGACACCTGCGGAATGGCGAGTGACGAAAAGAGAGCGAGAGCGGTGGTAAAGATTTTCATGGTGACGTTGTGGGTGATGTTACTTTTGGTAATCCGCGCCAGTGAGGCTGGTCAGCACGGATTGCTGCCACTCACGAAGCTGTGACTTGAGCTTTTTGGCGGTGGCGGGTTGCTGCTCGATGAGATTGGTTTTCTCGGCGGGATCGGACTTCAGATCGAAGAGTTCAAGCTTGGGATTGCCTTTCTTACTGTCGTGGATAACGAGCTTGAAGGAGCCGTCGATAATGGCTCGTGCGCCGAGGTAATCGGTCTCGGTGATGGTGGGATGGCGGAAGTTGCGGAAGTCGCGTGTGGCTTTGCCTTTGGCATTTTTCGCGAGCGGTGTGGTGCCTTCTTGCAGCTCGGGATCGATGTAGGGTTCGGAATCGGATTTGTCGGAGATGCCCGTGTTGTATTCCCAGAAGTAGAGCGGCTTGGCGCGGTCGGTCATTTTGCCATCGAGCAATGGACTGAGGTCGATGCCATCGATGGGACGTGCAGGCAGCGGTTGGCCGATGATGGCGCAAAGTGTGGGCAAGAGGTCGCTTGTGGTGGCACGGACGCTGGTGGTGCGCGGTTGCGGGATTCGCGTTGGCCACTCAATGAGTCCAGGGACGAGTATGCCGCCGTCATACACTTGACCCTTCACGCCGCGATGCGGGAAGCCGAGCGCGGCATCGGGCGAGGTGCCGTTGTCGCCGCAGTAAAAGACGAGCGTGTTGTCGCGCAGGCCTTCAGCAGCCAAATGCTTGCGCAGTGTGCCAATGGCACGGTCCATGGCGGTGATCTCGGCGTAGCGCTCGCGCAGCACCTCGCCTTGAGGCCGCGTCGTGGGCCCACCGGTTTCGTTGGAGGTCAGTTTAACCTTCTTGGTGTATTTGGCAGGCAGATCGTCATACAGCGCGAGATCAGCCGGCAGGCCGCTGTACGGCTCATGCGGTGAACCGAACCACACGATGGTGAAGAAAGGTTTGTCGGCTTTTTTTGCGCGGTCGATGAAGTGGATGGCCTCACGAATGAGGATCTCTGAGCTTTCGCCTTGGAAGACCTTCGGCGGGCCGCCATTGCGCGAAAGGGATGGGTTCAGCTCAAAGAAATTGTCGTGCGAGAGCCATTCGTGAAAGCCCATCGCTTCGGGACACACGGGCGATTCCTTTTTCACCGCGCCGACATGCCATTTGCCGAAGTGCGCGCATTGATAGCCTGCTTTGGCGAGTATCTGCGCACTGGTGATCTCCTCTGGTCGAAACGATCGCCCAGGGGTGAAGGTGCCCATGCGATTCGGATGCCGACCCGTGAGAAAACTCGCCCGCGTCGGCGAGCAACTCGGATGCGCCGCATAAAAGCAGTCCATGCGCAGCCCCGTGGCCGCCATTTCATCCAGCACTGGCGTCTTCACATGCGGATGTCCGTGATAGCCCGTCTCCTCCCAACCGTGATCGTCGCCCATCATGAGGATGATGTTCGGCTGCGCCGCGAATGACGAATACGGAGTGACCAGTGACGAACTGGTGAGGAGGAGAGCGATGAGGATGCGTTTCATGGAGTGGGGATCAAATTCTCACCCGTCTCAGGCATCGTCTTCGTCGGTTCACCGGTGAGGAGGCCTTGTTTCACGAGGAACTTGTCAGCGGCGATGAGGGTGACGGTTTGCCACGGTCCACTGTTGAAGAAACTGTGCGCTTGGCCGGGGGCGATGTTGAGTTCGATGATTTTTGTGCCGAGTGACTTCCATTTCGCGTGGGCGATATCCCAACCTTTTTTCCAGGTATCCTTGTCGCCGAAGAAGGCGATGGCAGGTGGGAGATCGGCCTTCAAATGATGCAGGATGTCGATCTCGGGGTCTTTGTCGTCATCAATGGCAAAAGCGGGATTGAACCACAGATAAGCGACAACGCTGGTGTCGATGTCTTTCGGATCAGCGGGGTCATTGAGGCCGGGATTCATGGTGGCGAGAGCGCTGATGTGTCCACCAGCCGATCCACCGCCAGTGATCATGCGCTGCGGATCAATGCCGAGTTCAGCCGCGTGCTGCTTGAACCAACGAATGGCGCTTTTGGCATCGGTGACGCAGACACGCTTCCGTGTTTCGCCTGCTGGCAGCTTGGCAGCATCGGCCTTGCTGAGCATTTGATATTCAGACGTGGCGCAAACGAGCCCACGACTGGCAAAGTAAGCGCAGGCGATACGGAACTGGCCAAGCGAGCCGCCTGCCCAACTACCGCCATGAAAAAGGATTATGCCGGGCACTTTGCTTTTCGCTGCATCGTGATTTGGCGGAAAGTAGAGCTCCATCTGGCGCTCTTTGCCGGCGGAGGTCTTGTAGATGTAGGACTTTCCAGCAGGTGCATCGGCCCCGAGGCCGCCTTTGGCTTTCGCTGGCTTCTCAGCGGCTAGGGATGCGCCACAGAGGGCGAAGAGTAAGATGACATGTTTCATGACTAACTGGTAACGATGCAGGATTCTTCGTTCTCCCAGCAAAACGTGTGACTTATTCCGCATACAAGTCGTAGATCGAGAGTTGAGCTTTGGCGTCCGGCTGTTAGCATTCTAGGAATGAAGTCTCCCACATTGCGAAACACTAGTTCCAGAACACCTCTGGGGCTGCCTGCTTCGTGGTTTTGGGATGTGGATCCGGCCAAGCTTAGTCTTGAGAAGCACGCCAAGCAGATCATTGAACGAGTATTGGTCGTCGGAACCTTGGAAGGATGGCGTGCCATCCGCCGACACTACGGCGATGAGCGTCTGCGCACAGTGGTGACACAGCTTCGCAGCATCAGCCCGCAGAACATCGCCCTACTCTGTTTAGCCCTTGGACTCAGAAAGGAGGATTTTCGATGCTGCACTGCGAAGCCGTTCCCCCAGGCGCCTTGGCACTATTGAAGAAGCTCTGTGCCCATCAGGCCACCGCGGGCTTCGCACTTGTAGGCGGCACCTCGTTGGCGCTTCGTTTTGGGCATCGCATTTCGGTAGACCTCGATTTCTTCCGCCCGGAAAAGTTCGACAACAAAATCGTGTCGGCGTCTCTGGAGGCGGATTTTCCGTCCTTTCAGCTCACGAATGACAATAGCAACGGCATGATGGCCTTCATCGAGGACGTGAAAGTTGACTTTGTGACCTATCCGTATCCGCTGCTTAACCCTTATGAAACGATCGAGGGCGTGCGGATGATGAGCCTGCCGGATGTGATTGCGATGAAGCTTGGAGCCATCAGCAATCGTGGAGCCAAAAAAGACTTCTTTGACCTGCACACACTGCTCAAGGAGCTGGGATTGGAGAAGGTACTGGACTGCTACGCCCGCAAATTTCCCAACCACGATCCGATGATCCCTCTGCGCAGCATGATCTACTTTGAAGACGCGGAGGAAACTGAAACGCCTAAAACCTTGATCAAGACGACTTGGGCCAAGGTGAAAGCGGATATTCAGAAGGTGGTTCGGCCTGCATTCTGACAGTGCTTCGATTGCCAGTCGAAGCTACTTTGCAAACATCGCGTTCTCCTTATTGCCGCCGCTGAGCACGTAGGCGAGGAGGTCGAGGATTTCGTCTTTCTTGAGCATGGCGAGCAACATCGGGGGCATGGGGGATACTTTGCTGAGTTCGATGCTCTTGACGGTCTTGCGGTCCACGTTGACGCGCTGATCGGGATTGGTGAGATCGGTATTCAGCGTGACTCCATCGCCGCTGAGATTCACTACGACTCCGGTGAGCACTTCTCCGTTGTCTTTGGTCACGACGATGGGGGCGAACTGCTCATTGATGACGTTGCTGGGGTTGATGATTTGATCGAGGAGGTCATGCGGACTGTAGCGACCGCCAGCGCCGGTCAAATCGGGGCCGGTCATGCCGCCGGCGTTGCCGAAGCGGTGGCAGGTGAAGCAGGCTGCGGCTCCGAACATTTTGCGGCCGTTGTCGAAGCTACGGCCTTTGAGGCCGGTCTTGGCGGCGGCGCTGAGTTCATCGAGCGTCCACATGGTGGGCGTGCGACCTGCGAACATCTCACCGACGTTTTCCATGGCGGATTTGATCACAGGCTTCTTGGCGATGAGCTCGGCGAGTTGGGTATTTTCTTCGGGAGTGAAGGTGGCGAGCGAGTCTTTGCGAATGAACTCGATGAAGATGGCAAAGCTGCTGCCACCTTTGTAGTTGGCGGCTTTGAGGAAGAACTCGAGCTGCTGCTTGCGCAGTTCGGGTGTCCAGCCGGTCTTGAGGAAGCGGAGGCTGCGGGCGTATTCGACCTGCGGCTCCTGGCTCTCAGCAGCGGCGATCAATGCCATGCCTTTGGCGGCGGTGTTCGGTGCTTGCAGGTAGGCGAGGGTTTCGGTGAGCAGCCAGTTGAGCTCGAAATTGTCGGCGGGATACGCGGGATCGAGTTTCGCGATGATCGCGGCCACGGTGGCGTCGTCGGGATTGCCAAAGCGGTGCAAAACGATCTCCGTGAGGCGCACGTAGCCGAGGCGTTGCTCCGGCGTGAGCTTGGTGAAGTCGTGCTTGAGCAGCGCTGCCCAGAGTTTGTCGCGCATGGTGGTGTTCACGACGTGATCGGCTGTGCGATGTGTTGGGCACACGCCAGTGACACGCGTGAGAGCGAGCAGGGCTTCGAGTTGCGCGGTGACGTTGGTTTCAGCGAGGGCTTTGGCTTCCCATTCGGTGACGGGTTGGTGCTCCAGCGCGGTGCGTGCGGCGGCGCGGATGTAGCGGTCCTCACTGCTGAGATGCGGCCAGGCGGTGGAGACGGCTTTGGGGTCTTGTTTGCCGTGGAAGGCTTCCAACGAGCGGCGGAGGTCCTGCGCGGCGTCTTCTATGGAGTTTGCAGTCCGGAATTTGACTGGTGAAACCAAACTAGTACTCTCTTTCCCCACGTAACTCACCCGATACAGCCCGCTCTGCACGCGGCGGCCGCCAATGGTGAAATACATCGCGCCGTCTTTGCCGATGATGGCATCGCTGACGGGCAGTGGGCCGCCGGTGACGAATTCTTCTTTCGTGGCGGTGTAGGTGCTGCCGCTGGGCTTCAGATGGACGGCGTAGATTTTGCCCCAGCTCCAGTCGAGCACGTAAAAGGCGTCCTGGTATTTCGCAGGGAACTTCGCGCCGTAACCAAAAGTGGTGCCTGTGGGTGAGCCGGGGCCGATGTTCAGCGTGGCGGGCAGGTTGTCATAGTAGAACTCGGGATACTTGCCTGCGCCGTTGCGCCAGCCGTATTCGCCGCCGTTGACGACGTGATTCACGCGGGTGGGGCGATACCAAGAGGTGTTGAAGTCATACTCCATGTCGGCGTCATAAACGAACAGCTCGCCATCGCGATTCACACCGCCGTCGAAGATGTTGCGGAAGCCACTGGCGAAGATCTCGAAGGTCTTTCCATCTGGCGTGAAGCGATACACGATGCCGCCAGGAGCCATGACGTGGCGGTTGTGGCCGCGACCGTCTGGCATGCGCGGCAGCAGATGGTCATCGCCCCACAGTTTGGCGACAGGCGAACTGTCCGGCGTGCCGGCCTTCGGACCTTCTTTGAGCACGGCATTGTTACCACTGATGAGGTAGAGGCCTTTGCCATCCGGCGTCTTCAAGATGGCATGCACCCCGTGATCACTGCCGCTGTCGAACTCGCGCAGCATCTCCACCTTGTCCGGCATGTCGTCGTTGTTGCTGTCGGTGATGCGATACACGCCGCTGGGCACTTTTTTCTCGTAATCATTCACACCGACATAGAGCGCGCCGAAGGCGAAGAGCATGCCGTTCACCGCGCGAATCTCTGCGGGCACTTTCTGAATGTCGCTGGCCTTCAGAGGCTGACCTGCGGCAGGTGCGGCGAAGCGGTAGAGGCCACCGTATTGATCGCTGGCGTAGATGCGGCCTTTGTCGTCGGTGCAGAGGTTCACCCACGATCCCTGATCACCGCCGGGCACACTATAAAGCAGCTCCACTTTGAAATCCGGCAGCGTTTTGATGTTCGTGACCGGCGTGGCCACATTCGCGCCGATGGCAGGTCCGACTGCGTCGGGGCGCTTGGCCTTCGCCTCAGCTTTTCCCTTGGCTTTGCCTTTTCCTTTGGGCGCATCCTTGGCGGGAGCAGGCGTTGGCGCAGCAGTAGGTGGCGGTGCTTTACCTTTTCCTTTTGCCTTACTAGCAGGACCTTTGGCTTCAATGATCTGTGCGTCGCTCGGGATCGCAGACTTCTCAAAAAGCACCACACCACCTTCTGGCAGCTCTTTGAGCATCACCTCTTTGATCTGCACCTTCATTGCCGGGCCGCGATGAATCTGGAAGGCGAGCAGGCCCTCCAGCGAGCGCTTTGCCAGCTCAAAGTCAAGCAGGTCGATGGTGACTTGGCCGTCGATCTTGTGAATGAGGTGATTTCCCTGCGCGATGACGGTGTACTCGTGCCACTCGGCGATATCGACCTTCACCGGCTCATGTTCGGAGGCGAGCCAACGCTTCGCTTCGGGATCAATCACGACGCCCTGACCATTTTGGCAGATGATGCCGCGTCCTTTTTCCTCATAGACCATCGCATTGTTCGGTGCCGCTGGATGAATATCGCACTGATAGCCACCGATGGACCATTTGCCGTTCTCCGGCAGTTCCTTGCTGCGATACTGGATGCCCGTGTTGTTGCCCGCTTGCTTGATCTTCGCCTTCAGCTCGAAGTTCTTCACCACACCGCCGCGCCAGATGAGAAACTGATTGTACGCGAGCTGCTCCGGCCCCGTCGTGGTGCCGACGATCTCGCCATTCTCCACCTTCCACAGCTCTGGATTGCCATCCCAACCCGTGAGGTCTTTCCCATTGAACAAGGGCTTGAAACCGTCCTGAGCGTGGATGGCGGAAATGGCGAGTAGAGAGAGTAGGATGAGCTTTTTCATGGTTGGGCGCGTGGTTAAACGCCGCTCTCATTCAAAACATGCCAGCAAAAAATGTGTCGGATCTGGCAATCATTGAATGAGACGCATCCGCCTGATTAGAATCGTGCCTTTGACACGTTATGTTGCCTCCTTTGAATTCCATCATGCGCTCCATTGTCCTTCTCGTTCTTGCCCTTGCGGTTTCACTTCATGCTCAAAACGTACCCTACGATGTCTTTCCGCCTGCCGAGGCACCTTACTATCGTGTTCGATATGAAGCTTCGACTCAGCCCGGTGAGCTGATTTTTCCTGTGAACTACACCATCTGGGTGCCGCCCGGCGTGAAGAGCTTGCGTGGCGTCATCGTGCATCAGCATGGCTGCGGCGAAGGATCATGCAAATCAGGCCTCACGGGCGCCTATGATCTGCACTGGCAGGCTCTAGCGAAGAAACACGACTGCGCTTTGCTGGCACCCTCCTACGAGCAGCCAGAGAAAGCCGACTGCCAGATGTGGTGTGATCCTCGCAATGGTTCGAGCGCCGCGTTTCAGAAATGCCTCATCGATCTCGGAGCGAAAAGCGGTCATCCTGAACTTTCCAAAGTGCCATGGGCACTGTGGGGCCACAGTGGCGGTGGTCACTGGGCGGGTGGCATGACGTTACTGCATCCTGAGCGTGTCGCTGCCGCATGGTTGCGTTCTGGTGTGCCTCTACTCACGGCGAATGCTTCGCGCGCGACGATTAAGACGCACTCCATTTCCAATGCCGCGCTGAAAGTGCCAGTGATGTGCAATCCGGGCACGAAAGAGGGCGTCACGGTCAAAGAAGGCCGTTTCGCCGGTGTCTGGCCAGCAAACGAGGAGTTCTTCACCTCGATGCGCGGTAAAGGCGGTCTCATTGGCGTGGCGGTCGATCCGTTCACGGCGCATGAGTGCGGCAATCAACGCTACATGGCCATTGCATGGTTGGATGCATGCCTCAGCCTCCGTCTGCCGAAAGACAGCGGCGCTCTACTCAATCCGATGCCAAGCGATGGAGTGTGGCTCGCACCGTTGCTCGGTACCGAGGCTATAGCTGCGGCCAAGTTTAAAGGTGACAAACAAAAAGCCATTTGGCTGCCAAACGAAGCCATCGCCAAAGCCTGGATGCACTACGTCAAAGACACCGCTCTGCCCGACACCACGCCACCACCAGCGCCGACGAAAATCCAAGTGAAAGGCAACGAACTCACTTGGGAAGCTGAAACTGATCTCGAAAGCGGTCTCGCACATTTCATCATCGAACGCGATGGTCAGCAAATCACCACTGTGCCAGAGAAACCCGTGAACCCATTTGGTCGTCCCATATTTCAAGGTCTGCAATACAGCGACACACCCACGAACCCGCTCGTTAAAATGGCTTTCACCGACACGAAGGCCGAGTCAGGCAAGAAGTACTCATATCGCGTGATCGCGGTGAATACGGTGGGCTTGAAGTCAAAGTAGGCTCACAGGAGTTCACTTAGTCTGAGATCGTGCGTCTCTGCTAAAGAGTAGAATATGGCGGTGAATCGATTTCAGAGACTTTTCTGAATCACGCTCACTTCTTTTGCCACACCCTCACCCAATCAAACACGGCGCTTGCGGGGAGCTTGGCGGTTTCGATGCCACCGGCCCATTTGCTGATCTCTAAATCGAGGATGAGGTATTCGGGGGCTCCGGAGATGGCTTCGGTGGATTGCCAGACGCGGCGGCCGTCGATGAAGAAGGTGTAGCCGGTCTCGGTCCACTCGACGGCGTAAGTGTGGAAGCCTTGGCGTAGGCCGGGCACGAAGGCGTCGGAGGGCATGGAGCGATGCGTTTTGCCGTAGCCGTTCCAGTGCAAATTGAAGTGCGCCACTTCTCCCTGACGGGCGATGTATTCTAGGATGTCGATCTCAGTGCCGTTGTGCAGGGTGTCATCCGGCGTGGCTTTGCCGCGATCTGGATCAGCGACGTGATCGCCTTGCAGCCAGAAGGCGGTGTTCATGCCGGGCTCTGTGGGCAGCTTGACGCTGCACTCAAAATAACCTCGGGTCCAAAGCTGAGTCTTGTGCGTGGCAATCATGCCACCGTGATACTCGTCGCCGACTTTCTTAGCGGTGATGACGAGATGACCTTTGCCATCCAGCTGCGAGCAATCGGCACTGATGAAGGCTCCGTTGCGTTCGCCGAGTGAGCGATGCTGCCATTTCGTGGTATCGAGTTCGGTGCCGTCAAACTCATCACGCCACACAAGTTTGTAATCCTTTGTGGGAGGGCCATCGTGAGGCTTGGCGAGTTGGTCATCGAGCCAATCGCTGACTTTCTCTGCCCACATCTCACCATGTTTTTGCAGACCCATGCCATTGAAATGAACGCCTGCTCGCAGATCGGCGCGCAAGGTGTCGGTGTCCGGTCCTTCCCATGACAAACCTTTGCTCCAGAGGCTTTTCATGGCGCTGCGGAACTCGGTGTCCTCAACGTCCTGCTCTCGATGATACGTGGTGATCGCCGTGAACCACGGCACCGGCCACGCGGCACGATTGCGCGAGGTGCGAATGAGTTTGTCCATGAACTCGACGTATTGCGCACCGCTGATTTGACGATCCGCAGGATGACCTTCGCGAGCCTGACCTGCATCGCTCTCGCCCTGATGCCACAGCACCGCGCGGAAGCCGCCAATGCCGAGCGCCTGCATCGGTAGGCTGAGTTTGTCGAAAAACACACCGCTCGACTCAAACTCATCGCCCTTCGCTACCACGCCTTTGCCAGTGGTCGTGTTTTGTTTGAAGCGCACGCCTTTGGGTAACCACTCCCGCACGCTGCTTCCGCCAACGGCGACGGGCACGAGACCTATCGGCACACCAAATTTAGCCGTCATCGCATCGCCAAAGGCCGGCATGAAGCTGCCGCCATTGCCGCTGGCACCGCGCTGCGGATCATTGGAGATGCTCCACTGCTTGCCATCAAACGAACTCACCCGCTGCGTCTTCGTCACCTGCTTTTCCGAGCCATGATTGGCCGCATTCGACTGCCCCGCCACGATGAAGACTTCCCCCACGCCCACATGTTCCACCACAGCCTCCGCGACGGTCCTGCTGCTCTTCACACCGCGCACTTCCACGCGATACCAGTTGGCGATGGGTTTCGTTTTGACGTCGAAGGCAATGCTGTTGCCGGAAGCGACCGACTTAAAGCTCTGCCACTCTGCTTTCGCCGAATCACCGCCGCTTTCACTCACACGGCAGTGCCATTCATCGACTTCAACACCCGCTGATCCACGCACGAGGATGCTGCCCTCATCCGCGGTGCGGCGTTGGAAGACTTGATAGTCCATGGGCGACTGCAAGGTCAGCGCAGAAGCGACTCCGGTTGCTTGCAGTATCGCAAATGATGTGAAAACCAAAGCGGTGAGGAGTGGAAGGGTGCGTTTCATGACTGATCTTTGGCTGCTCACGGCTTCTTTGCTGCCGGGTAGATAACCACCTTTGGCTCGCAGGCGATGACTTGATCGCCGCGCCAGGTGAGGTGGAACTTGCGATGGCTCACCGGCATCTCCTCGACGGTCTCTTTCTCCGGCAAGTCGTGCCGCAGCATGATCGTGCTGCCCTTGGCAACGGTGCCTTTGTCGATGAGCAGGAATGAGCCGTCCCAGCGCAGCGGCAGCTCCTTGCCGTCTGCCGACAAGCGCAAGGAGTCGCGCGTGGCCCATCCTGGGACGCGGATGCGCAACGGGCGATCCTCGTGCAAGGTGACCAGCAGCGTGGCGTCTTTCCCGCGCTGAGAGCGCACCGTGACGGACGGCGTGTGAGAGTCGAAGTGCAGGTTCACGGACAAGGTGCCGTCGGAAGTCGTCGTTGTGATGTTCTGCTGGATGTCTGTCAGGGAGTGCAGCACGGCGGCGAATACATCGAGAATGGATGCCTGGCCAAACGGGTCGCGATACACTCCCCACGCACCATCTTTGCGCGGCTGCGATGGATCAGAGATCTGCGAAGGCAGCAGACGGGCGCGGACGAGACGCTCCACGTCATCGAGCAGATCGGTCTGGCCGTCGCGAAGCGCGAGCCAGAGAGCGATCTGAGCCACGTCGCCACAGCTCGCGTGCTCGCCGATGGGATCGCCCTCCTTGTTGAGGAAACGAAGCTTTTCCTGATCGTGCGGCGTCCAGCCCGAGCGACTGATCGCCGTTCCCCAGAGTCCCTTGCGGTAGGTGTTCGCCACGGCGTCGATATACTTCCGGTCGCCGGTGGCCAGGCCATAGAGCAGCAGTCCGCGCAGAGTGCCGCAGTAGGAATGCGTGTGGCTGACGCAGTCAGGTGCCAGCAGCTCGGCGCGGACCTTGCCGCTGGGATCGATCACGTTCCGCAGATGCACCTCGGCCAGCCGTTTCGCGAGCTTCAGCGCCGCATCGTCGCCAGTCGCCTCGTGGAACCAGACCAGGCCCTCGATGGCTCTTCCGGTGCTGCCCACCGAGTTAAACCATTCGCCCTCGGCCGACCGCTGCATCATCAGCTTGTCCGATGTCGAGGGTTTGCCGATGCGCGCCGCTAGGCCGCTGTAGTCCATCTGTCCGTCCGCCTCGATCAGGCTCGCCATCGTCGCCACGAGCCGCCGGCCTTGCTCTTCCGCCCACCCATTTTTCCGGTAACGAACGAGCGCCGTGTAGGCGTGCAGCGACTCCCGAAAATTGTGCGGATTGCATTTGTCGCCCGTCAACAATGCGGCCGGATTGTCGGTCAAAGTGCGCAGGTTCTCCATCATCGTGCTCTCAGCCTCGGCCGGAATGCGAACGCCCGTGGCGGCTTCATAGCGGAGCATCGCATCCCACCAGCGTCCCGTGTCATGGGCGGTCTCATACCCGCCTGTGGGCAAATGATGCTGCTCAGGATTCAGCCAGGCCAGACAGCACTTGGCCGCGCGATCCATCGCGACTTGAACCGGACCGCTTGCGATGGCTTGCGCGGTAGAGTCGTCAGCGCGCAAAGCAGCGAGTGATGCGAGCAGCAAGGCGGTGAGAAGTGGGGTGGTGGGAATCATGTCGCGGTAATTGATTCTAGTCGCGCTTCAGAGACTCGGACTTACCTCGCGTGCCGTTTTGATGATCTTGCCAGTGCCGTTGCGCACGCTGTCAATCGCATGCTCGTCTACGGCGTCGCGCTTCGGTTGGGTGGCGCCAGCTTCGGTGAGCACGCTTTCATAGGCATCGGCTGCAGTGCTGGTCTTCACGGGTGGTGCGCTGAAGGGCTTCGGGGCCTCGGTTTCGCGACCAAAGCTGATGGCGAGCCAGTTGTCGCGTGTGGCTTCGTCGCGACCTTCGAGGACGTTGCCCTGGGCGAAGAGCGTGCGTGGTGCAACCATCGTCTCCCCGATGTGAAAACGTGCTGGCTTCTGCGTGGTGGATGGACCGGGTTTGAACCAGTTCGCTACGAGGTTCACGCGCTCAAACTCACCATACGCGGCGGTGTCGCCCCAGTTGTAGATGACGTTGTTGCGGAAGTCGCAGTTAACGACATCGGCGAAGCGCGGGTTCCGCGTGCGGCAGTGGGCGATCAGGTAGTGATGCCAGGTGGTGCGCTCGCCGCCGCAGATGCTGGCCATGCTGTGTCCTGCGTGATTGAGACCTTCGGCGATGATGCAGTGCTGGATGGTGATGGCATCGCTGAGGCCAGTGATGCTGCACGTTTCATCATCACCCCACTCGAAGGAGCAGTGGTCCGCGATGCAACGCTCCGCATCAATGAACTCGATGGCATCGTCGCCTTTCGACTGCTCTCCGGGCCGGATGCGGAGATGGCGCAGGATGACATCGTGGGTCATTACGCTCATGCCGTGATCTCGCAACGTGATACCAGCTCCAGGTGCGGTTTGGCCGAGGATGGTGACGAAGGGCTCGCGAATCGTGAGCAGCTTCTTGAGTGAGATGGTGCCGCCCACCCGGAAGATGACAACGCGAGGCCCTTTCGCCTCCAATGCTGCACGTAGGCTGCCTGGGCCGCTGTCGTGCAAGTTTTCGACAGTCAGTTCACGACCGCCGCGTCCGCCTTGAGCGATGGCACCGAAGCCCTCAGCTCCATCAAATGCGGGTGCATACTCCGTTGGCAGCGGCTCGCGAAGCGGCACTTCAGTCCATAAAAAATTGGGCGGCAGAGGCAATGGGCGAGTATGTGTGATAAGGTCGTCAGCGTTGTGACCTCGCACGTTGGTGAGCACCACATCACAACCGCTTTCGCCACCGTGGTAGGTGAGCGTCCAGATATACTCGCGACCGCGAAACGAGGCGGAGATTTCAGTGCCCTCGGGCAGATCATCGAACTCGCCCTTCGGCTGCGCGTGTGCGGCGATAAGCGTCACGTCCTCCCGCGGTGGCACAGCACTCAGGTTGATGCTGAGGCGGCAGACATTGTGCGGCGGCTTGCGGACAATGTTCAAGCCATTGCGAGGATTTTGAATGGTGATGGGGGTGGCGCCGTGTTCATCCAGCGTGAAGGCGAACGTGCTAGTGCTAGGTGGCTGGTTTTGGTAAACGCCCAGCGTGACGTAATCGAGCACATGCACCGCCTCCGCCCGCGATCCCTCAATGGCAAGCGTCGCCTCGCTTCGCGGCCCCCAGCCCATCGTCAGGATACGTGTGGCAAAGCTACCGCCACTGATGCGCAACGTGCCTTTGCATTGCCGACCGGGTTCGGCATTCGCGGCGGCGATGCTGGTGTCACCCACGCAATGCAAGGCCCCGGCCATGAGTTCCACTTCACCTGAACCGCGATCTTCCTCGCCAATCACGAGCATGTTGCGCCGCACGATCAGTTCTCCTCCTTGGATGTGCAGTTTCACGTCTTCCTTTGGAAAAGCACCCACCGACAGGCCGCCCACAATCTGCCTGCCAGCATCCAGCGTTATATCCGAATGCCCTCGCAATAGCGCCCGCATCGTCCCGCTCGGCACGCCACCCTTCCACTGCGAAGAATCCACCCAATGGCCGATTCCTGACACCCATGTGGAGGAAGTAGACTGTGCTTGAACGCCCGCTGGCGACAGCATCAGTAGCGCGAGAAGCAGGGCGATGAGGGGAAAGAAGGTGGACTTCATGCGGCGGATTTCAGTGAGCTTTTGATCCTCTTATCTCTCAAATGGCAGAGCGTAGAATGCACACTCGGCAAAGAAGAACTCGGCCATGTTCAGCTTCGAGTAGTCGTATTGGCGAATCGCTTGTTCGATGGCTTCGCGTTCGGTTCCGTCTCCGAGCTGGGCGATGATTGCAGCGCCTGCGAGTGGGTTTTTCATGAAGCGGGACTCGTAGTGTTTGCGCTCACCGCGTTTGGTATTGTCGGCGATCTCCGAGAGCTTCTTCGCATCGGCCTGGGTGGGCTGCGGGAACCAAGTGGGATAAAGGGCGCGCCAGTTCGCGTTGCCAAAAACTTTCGTGTCGTTGTTGTCGAATGACGCATGCGCCTTGATTGCTGATAGCGCGCTTCGAGCATTGATGGCCAGCCCCGCACGATATGATGCGCGGATGGATTCATCTGCTTCCATCACGATGAGCTTTGCTAGCGAAGCCTGGCTACCGACATAGATCCAGCGCTGTGATTCATCGATGTGCGGGATGGCTTCGCGGTCGAAAGGATAGCCTTCGGCGCAGATTTGCACGCGCGTCTTGTTGGCATCGGCAGGGCGTTCGGCGCAGGCCTTGTGATAACGGTCGAGCCAGGTGTGGTCGTCCGTGATTTCATACGTGGCCCGGAGCATGAAAAGATAGCGGGCGGCATCGCGAAAGGGGTGTCCTTGGAATCCTCCACGGAAGTCTCCCTTGAACGCTCCATCGCAAGGAACCTGCCAGTGTGTGGCCTCCAGCGCATCGGCGACTTCCTTGACCTTGGCGGCGATCTTTTGGCGTTCCTCCGCCGTGGGAAGGTCGCTTTTGAAATACGCGTGAAGACCGAGGAACCACGGATGCGTCTGATCATCCGAACTGAGCGGGTAATGGCAGACGCCATCGGTGCCGATGCCTCGTGCGATGAAGCCGGGCACATCGGAGACGGATGCGCATTTCAAAAGCCCCTGAGCCAGACGACGCGCTTGATTCTTGTCGGATGGATCGCCGCTGCGGCGAGCGCGTTCGCAGGCAGCAGGTAGATACAAACCGGTGAACATAGGCCCGTTCTCAATCGGGCTCCACCAGCCGATGGCATTTGGCTTTCCCAAAGCGCAGTCCTCAGGCGTGGGCAGTTCGCCGGCATAGTCTCGAATGATGCCATGAGGATCGACGAACCTGCGCCAGAGTTCGGAATTCGCCTGCTCAACGGCCTCTGCAAGCGAGGGCTTGGTCACCTCCGCAGCGTGTGTTGAGCCGGAGCATAGCAAAAGGGCAGTGAAGAAGGTGAGGGCGTGCTTCATGGCTTGTCTGTTAGAGATGCTAGCCAGCGCACCGCATTCCCCACCACGCGCAGCGTCTCGGCTTGCTTGAAGATGCCGTAAGTCTCGTGGCCGGGACGGAAATAGAAGACGCGGCCCTTGCCCACCTGCCACACGCAGCCACTGCGGAAGTGCTCGCCTTTGTCCCACTTCTCCTCGAACACCACCTCATCCGGCGCAGGCACATGGAAGGGCTCGCCATACATCTCCGTCTGCGGGATGTCCCATTGCGCGGGCAATCCGGCGGCGATGGGATGCTGCGGCAGCAGGGTGGTCACATGCGATGGCGCGCCGTCATTGCGATACACGGGGAAGACGCAGGCTGGCAGAGCGAGCTTCCACAGATTGCCCTCGCCCTTCTCGACAAAAGGCGTAATGCGTGCCGCACGGCCAACAGCCTTGTAATACGGCGCGTCATTGAGGAACTCCCACTTCGCCGTGGCACGCTCGCTCTCGGGCAAAGCCTTGACCGCATCGGCCTTCGCCCGCTCCTGCATGAGCCGCACAAAGGGCTTGCCCCAATGCGTGGAGTGCAGCCCAATGAAGCTGAGCTTGCCCTCCATCACCCGCTTCACCACCGCTTCCATGCGGGCGTTGTCTTGATCCTTCACACGGCGATGACACCAGAAGATGAGCACATCGGTGGCATCCAGCGTGGCATCGGAAAGGCCTTGATCAGGCTCGTCGAGCTTCGCCGTCTTCACCGAAAGGCCAGGCTGTTTCTCCAACTGCGCGGCAATGGTTTCACCGAGGAACTTCTCACCGTAGCCCTCCTTTTGCTGCGGCTGTTGTTCATCCCACACAAGGACGCGAATCGGATCGGCTGCATGGAGCGCCGAGAGTGAATGGAGAACTACAGCAGTGAGGAGGATTGTGATCGCGTGTTTCATAGGAAGAAGGTTCTTATCAAAAGCAGATAAAGATACGTTAGAGCAGCAAACTCATTTCGGCCAATCCTGTGTCTGATTCAGCAACCATGCAGATGGGCTATTTTTGCAGGCTCCTGGCTCAGCATGAGTTTAGTCAGACCGAGAGTGCTTCAACAACCACGCATAAAGTTCTGCATCTGCCAAAGCGGAGCCGATCCCGTGGTCCCTATCCGGCAGCATTCGCAACTCGACCTCCTTCGCGCCAGCAGCTTGCAGCGCCTTGTAAATGCGCTCCGAGTGTTCCGACGGCACGACATTGTCCTGCGCTCCGTGCACAATGCGAATCGGCAAGGGCGCGAGCTTCTTCACCCACTGTTCGAGATCAGGCGTGACATCCTTTGGCCCGCCGTGGCCGAGTCCGCCAGCGTGTGGCGCGATGGCGGCAAAGTGCTCAGGATGCGCCGAAGCCCAGGCCCAGGTGCCATAGCCGCCCATGCTGTAGCCGATCAGATAGATACGCTGCCTATCGAAACGAATCGTCTGGGTCAAATGCCCGAACAACACCTCCAAGTCCGCGACTTCCCAGATGTGCTTCAAGCCGCCCTGATCGCTCATACACTGGGGCATCACGATCACGAAGGGCTGCGAGATCTGCGTGTTGAAATACTTGAGCGGCTGCTGCTCACGCAGTTTCTCGATGTCCGACCCACGTTGACCAGCACCATGCAGAAAGATGAGCAATGGCAGCGGCTCAGTCGCAACCGCGTTGGCAGGTGTAGCAACGATGAACTTCGCATTTAAACTCGTCGTGTTCTTGCTGATCGCTTCCGGCAGTTCACGAATCTCCACCTGCATCAGCTTCGGTGCATCCGCCGCGCTTGCACTGGAGATGAACGTGAGAGCGAGGAGGCAAAGGAGCAGTGTGAAGAGCTTCATGGATTCATGGATTTGGTATTACTTGACGAACGCCGGAAGGATCCGTTGCGGCAGGGTTTGCAGTGTGTCGCCCATGCCTTTGTTGTGCGAGGTGACGACGGCGACCAAATCCAGCTCGGGGAACATGAAGATGAACTGTCCGCCTGCGCCGCGACCTTGGATGCTGTGGTAGGTCTTGCCGCCTACGGCGAAATCATCGACCCACCAGAAGAAGCCGTAGCGCTCGTTGATCTGGCTCGGTGTGGTCGCCCGCACGAGGTAGGCTTCGGGGATGAGCTGCTGGCCGTTCCACTTCCCCTTGTTGAGGATGAGTTGGCCGAATTTCAGCATGTCGCGCGAGAGGATGCTGCTGCCGGCGGCGGATTTCGGCAGGCCGCTGATGGCGTGTTCCCAATGATACTGCGTGATGCCCATGCGCCCGAGCAGTTCGGTCTTGATGAACTCCTCCGCGCCTCTGGGTGCGGCGGCATTCAGCACTTGCATCGCGATGGCCGTGTCCGGCTCCTGATACTTGAACTCGCGTGGCATCGCTGGGATCGGGGCGCTGTATTGCAGATACGCTTGAATCTCCGCCTGGCCTTTGAGCTTCGCTGGATCCTTCATCAATTCGTTTGCCCTTTTGTCGCCAAGCCGAATGCCGGAGCTCATCTGCATCGCCTGCGCGAGCGTGATCGTGTCGGCGCCTGCAACGAGCTTCGTGGTGTCGAGTTCCTTCAAGAAACCAATCGCTGGCCTGTCGAGGTCTTCCATCTTCAGCAGCCCCAACTGAATCGCACGCCCAATCGCCAGCGCGGTGTAGGACTTCGTGATCGACATCTGGTAATGCGGAAAGTTCGCGCGTCCCCGGCGAAAGTAGGACTCGAAGATCAGCTTGCCGCGATAGCCGATCAACAGACTGTCCACTTGGCCTACCTTCTCGTCCTTGGCTGGTGCCGCGAGTTCATTGGCATACGCTTCAATCATCGCACGATCTCCTCCATCCTTGCCCAACCTGCCCACGACGAACCCGTCCTGTTTGTCCGCCGGAGCGACGCTGATGTAAGGCTGCTCCAAGTCCGGCAGCCGCGCCTCAAGCTGGTAGAGCTTGTCCTTCAGATTCAGCCCTGGGACTTCGGGAGCGAGGCCGTTGCTTTGTGCTGAGGCTTTGACTTCCGCAAGCGCAGTCAGCGGAGCGAGCAGCAGGGTTACGATGAGTGTGTGGGCATGTTTCATTGAGTAGCGTCTTTTGTTGGTCGTGTGTGCGTCGGTATGCATTCCCTTCTGACGTCGAACCATTTTGCCGAGGGCATCATTTCACATCCTTCGCTGCGGCTTCCTTCTTCATCGCGCGGTTGGCTTTGCGCTTGGCGGCTTTGTCGTCGGTTGCGGCGGGTTTGGCTTCGGGTTCCTCGTCTGCTTCGGTAGCGGTGCCGCCTGATTTGTCGAGCTTTGGATAGCTGGCAACGGCTTGCGCGAGTTGCGTGGGATTGGCGCGGACATCGAAGGATGCAAGGCAGTGGTCGTGGGTTTCGATCATCCATTGGCGTAGGCGGTCCTGATACTTCTTCACGAGAGCCTGATGTTGGGGATCATGGATGAGGTTTTTCGTGCAGCCGGGATCTTTCTCCAAATCATAGAACTCCTCGGGCACGCGATAGCGGAACATGTCCACGCGCGCCTGAATGGCGGGATCGGTTTTGCCAGCTTCCTCCATCGCGGCGAAGGTCAGGCCTTCGTTGTTGTTCTTGTATTTGAATTTGCCGTCGGAGAAGGCGTTGAAGATGTAGCCGTAGCGCGCGTCTTGCACGCAACGCATCGGCTTGGGCGGGCCGCCGATGGTGTAGTCGATCTGGGTGAAGACGTAGTCGCGTCCGTCCTGCTCGCCGCCTTTGAGGAGCGGGACCATGGAGCGTCCGTCGAGTCCGCTGGGCATGGGCAGGCCCGTGGCGTCCATGAAGGTGGCGAAGAAATCGACCTCGGAGACGAAGTGCGTCTTGTCCACCGAGCCGGGTTTGGTCACGCCCGGCCAGCGCACGAGCATCGGCGTGCGATTGCTCGCGAGGTAAGTGTTCGCCTTCGCAAAGGGAAACGATGAGCCGTTGTCGGTGATGAAGACCACCAGCGTGCGGCTGGCGAGCCCGGAGTCATCAAGCGCCTGGAGCACGCGGCCCACGGTGTCGTCGAGACGGCGCACGGAGTTGAAGTAGTGCGAGTATTCCTCGCGCACTTTCGGCAGGTCGGCGAGGTAGCTGGGGATGACCATCTCCTCGGGCTTGAAGAGCCGCGACGGCACCTCTTCTCCATTCTTGCTGCGCCCTTTGGGATCGTAGAACGGGCGATGCGGATCATGGGAGTTGACCATGAAGTAGAAGGGTTTGTTCTCCGACTTGCTGCGGGCGAAGAACTCCTGCGCGAAGTCGTGATACTTCGTCGGACTGCGCCCCGCGCCGAGTTCCGCGTAGTCGTGCACATAGTCCCACTTGAATGCCGGATCGCAGGTCGAGTGGCTCACCTTGCCGAGAACGCCCGTGAGATAACCCGCCTTTTGAAAGGTGCCAAACACCGTGGGGATCGGTTTGGGAAGTTTGTTAAACCCAAACAACCCGCTGTTATGCCCATAGCGTCCCGTAGCGATGATGCTACGGCTCGGACAACAAATCGCCGCATTCACAAAACTATGCTGAAAGCTGAGGCCCTCGGAAGCGAGCTTGCTGAGATTCGGTGTGACACCTGGCACCTTGCCATCAAGAAAATCCATTGCCTCATAGCCGAGGTCATCGGCAGTGATGAGCAAGACATTGAGCGGCGGCTCGGCGGCGTGGAGCGCGGCGAATGGCAGGAGAGATGTGAGGAGAACAAGGAGCGGTTTCATGCGGGTCATGGGCGAGATCAAAGACGTGATTGTCGAAGTAGGGGCCAGCCTGGGAAATGTCACACCTCCGGCAGAAACAAAAAATGTCCCCGAGCTTCATCGTTCCATTCGCGACTGCCCATCGCAGTCGAAGTTTGCGCCATGGAGACATTACGCCGCCCGGCCAAAGCATGGCAAAAGGCAATCGTCGTGACGGACGATCCTTAACGGCCTCCGTGCTGAAAATCTACCTTCTTAGCGCATTGATCAGCTCGTCCACCTTGTTGATCAAATCCTGCATCTGCTGTTGGTTGTAGCTGCCATCGGCACCCATGCCCGTCGTGCCGACGCCGTTGCTGTTGTTGCTCGTTTGGGCCAAGGCATTCGCGATGGCGTTGTTGAGGTCGTTGATTGTCGCCCGTTGTTGGATGTCGGCGTTAAGCGAAGTGAGTTGGCTGCGCATCTCGGCGCTGGAAGCAGGCGAGTTGTTCGCGGGTTTGGTCGGATCGAAAGGCATAATCGCAGGAACGTTGAAGGGTTCGACAGAAGAATGGGGACAGGAGAATGGATGAAGATCGGCTCGGAAGTTTATTCTTCTGTCCCCATTCTCCTGTCGATTGGATTTGGCCTTACGGACTGACAGTCACCTTCACCACATCGGTCCAGTCGCCGTTGGGGGTGCCTTTGTCCCAGAACCTCATGCGGTATTCGCGGACTTCGGGGGTGCCTGCGACGAGCAGCGGGCGCTCGTCTTCATAGGGGCTTTCGGTGTCGATGGCGAGGAACTCCCAGGCTCCGGTGCCGCGTCGGCTTTCGATATAGACGCCCATGTGGTTGTATTTGTAGAAGGTGAGCTTCACGCATTGGCAGCCACCGCCTTGCAGCAGGTCCGCGCTGAACTTTGGCAGGGCTTTCTCGGTTTCGGCAGAGCCGACGATGCCGAGGTCGGTGCCGATGGCTTCGGTGTAGCCTGCGCTGAGCTTCATCTTGGCGATGAGGGCGAAGATGCGCGTG